>OZ242164.1:0-1199749 GCA_965205335.1 Candidatus Woesearchaeota archaeon | reverse complement strand
ATTTTTAATACCATCCCAAATAGTACCTACTAAATCTCTTTCAGAAAAGTTTTTCTTAATTGGTTTAATATTTCCTCTATATTCTCTATTAAACTTTAATAAAAGTTTCTCAAAAATCTCTGAGTCTTCATCAAGCACAATTATATTTTTAGTTGAAACAATAGCTAACAGGTTTGTTATTTTAAATGGCAGTTTGTAGTTTTCAACAATAATATATGTGTTTATACTTCCCTTATGTATTTTTGACATAAAAGTAGGGTAATTCTCTAAAAATTGATTATTTGGATTTATATTTTCGTTTATGCTAAGAAGGGGCTCATCTGCAACACAGACAACCTCAAGTTCTAATTCTTCAAATACATCTGGCGCATTCTCAATTTTTGCTTTCTCAATACCTGACGTGTGCCCTACTTTATTTAGGATCTCTCTCATTGATAGACTAAGTTCAAGTTCATATTTTTGTTCTTCATTTTCCTGATACTTTGAAACAATATTATATGATAAAACAATAAAAAAAATCCCGACTATTATCATAAATATCCATGAGAGAGAAATCTCTATATTAGCAGATTTAGATTTTATAACCAACATATTATCTTTATATTTTTTTGTTTTTAAATATTTTCTGTAAATAGAAGAGTTACAAACTTTATAATTTTTAGAAAGATTTAATAAGAAAGTTTGATAAAATAAGATATGGTGAAACTCTGCAACAACTTGATTAAAGGGAAATTCAATGGATTTTCTATTCTGATTATTGTAATTTTAGTATGCATTGATTTAATAACTAAATCTTTTTTTATGAATAAGTCATTTTTTGATAGGTTTTTTATAAATATCAATTATGTTATAAATTATGGTTCTGCTTTTGGGATTTTCTCAAATACTCAGTATTATAATCTTTTAATTATTGTTTTATCTATTGTTGTTTTAGCTATTATGTTTTACAAGCAGGAGTATTTCAAGAAAAACTGCATGCTCTTTTTTGTTTATGTTTTTTTAATTTCGGGTTTGATTGGAAATTTGTTTGATAGAATATTTTTTGGATTTGTCCGTGATTTTATTGTAATTGAGGGCTTTTTTGTTTTTAATATTGCTGATTTTTATTTAACAATTGCAGCAGTTTTTATAGTTCTAAATGAGATTATTTCTCATCAATAGCTTTGTTTGCTAAACTATCAGCGTGAGAGTTCTCTTCTCTATTAATCCAATGAAATTTTACACCTTCTAATTCATCCATTAGTTCTTTTACCTGTTTGTATAATGTAATTAATGTTTTGGCTTTTACTTTGTATTCTCCATTTAGTTGTCTTACTAAGAGTTGAGAGTCGCAAAATATATTTGCATCTTTGATGTTTCTGTGTTTCACATATTCAAGCGCTCTTATTACTGCTGTGTATTCTGCTTCATTATTCGTTTTAGTTCCAAGATAATGTGAGATTTCATCAAATATTTCACCATCTTTATTATATACTGCTATTCCAATTCCTGCATGCCCTGGATTTCCTCTTGACGCTCCATCTGTGAATATTTCATATTCCATTTTAAATTAGAGTTTTGTTATAATATATCCTTCTTTTGATTTTTCCCAATCTTTAATTTCGTAACCCTTTTCTTTAATTTCATTTCTTAGTTTATCAGATTTCTTGTAATCTTTCTTCTCTCTTGCTTCTTTTCTCTTTTGGGCAAGTTCAATTATTTCTATAGGTACTTTATTATCTTCTATTAAGGCTAAAACTTCATTCGTATTTTGCATGAAATCTTTTGATAGTTTAATGTCTTTTGCTGAGTATTCCCCTAATTTATTGAACTCATTCATAAAATTGTACACACAAGCCATTGCAACAGGTGTGTTTAAGTCATCTGATAATGCTTCGTTAAATTCTTTTATGTATTTTTCATAAATTTTGTGTAATCTGTTCTCTTTGAAGATTGGTTTTATAATTTTAAGGTTCTCGTTAAAGTCATTTAATTTTTTTAAGTTTGACTGGGCAGCTTTTAAGGATCTAAATGTAAAGTTTAATTGCTTCCTGTAATGGGTTCTCAAACATATTTCACGAAATGACAGGGGATTGTATCCCTTTTTTTCCAAGTCTTTGAGAGTATAGATGTTTCCAAGAGATTTTGACATTTTCTGGGAATCAACAAGGGCAAATGCATTATGCATCCAGAAATTTATTTTTTTAATTGTTTTTGAACCTTTATTCTGAGCTATTTCGTTTTCATGGTGAATTGGGATATGATCTATTCCACCTGTGTGTATGTCAAATTCATCCCCTAAATATTTATACCCCATAGCAGAACATTCAATGTGCCATCCCGGAAAGCCTTCCCCCCAAGGTGAATTCCATTTCATAATATGGTTCTTGTTATCTCCTGTCAGAAATTTCCAAAGAGCAAAATCCCAAGAATTTCTTTTTTCATCATCTATTTTAACTCTTGCCCCTGATTTTTTCTCATCAAGTGATTGTCCTGACAGTTGGCCATAATCTTTTATTTTTGATACATCAAAATAAATCCCATCAGACGTTTTATATGTAAATTCGTTTTTTTCTGATTTCTTTATGATTTCAATTTGTTCCTTTATATGTTCTGTTGCCCTTGGCATGTATTTGGGTAGTTTTACGTTTAGTTCTTTTAGACTTTTTTTATAATCATTCTCATAGAATCTTGCAATTTCATAAGGATTTTTCTTTTCTTTTTTTGCGGCTTTAAGCATCTTATCTTCCCCATAGTCATCATCTGATACGAGATGTCCTACATCAGTTATATTCACTACATCAGTTATTTTATAGCCTAAGTGTCTTAGAGTTCTTTTCAGGACATCTGTAAATATGATTGCTCTTAAATTCCCTATATGTGCGTAAGAATAAACAGTAGGACCACATGAATAGATTTTGACTTCCCATTTTTTTATAGTTTTGAAGGTTTCTTTCTTTCTGCTTAGGGTATTGTAGAATTTTATCATATTTTTTGTTTTCTTTGTGTATTTAAAAATTCTTTGAAAAATATGATATATAAGTTTTTTGATTAACTTACATTGTAACGTAAGCTGGAGTTATCCGACTCAAAAAAATTATTTCTTCTTTCTTGGTGGCTTATCCCATCGTGTAGATTTGCATTTTGGACAGATTAACTATAATTTTAATAGAAAACACATGTCTTCGGGAAAAAGAACACCTGCAGAAATTGCGATTGCTCAATTAAGGTTAGGAGTTAATAAGTGGCTGGACTTAATTAAGCTATCTTGTGTTTGAGATATCCCAAAGCAAATTAAAAAAGTTTTTGTAACTTTTTACCACTTCTTCATCTTTAATAAATGTGCATATTGGATCTTTTGTGAGGTGTATCGTTGCTACCCCTTTACTGTAAATTAATATCCAAGCAGGGGTTATTAACTCTTTAGTTAGATATCTAACTTCTGTTAATTTTATTCTTTCTCTTTTTTTGCCTAAATCTTTAGCATCATAGTTAAAAATTAATTTTATTCTCACCCCTTTTTTAGATCTTCTCTTATTCCAATCTAAAAAATATCCTTCATATCTTTCCGTTGCATATCTTGGAAGGCCAATAACAAATATTTCTTCTTTTGATTTTGAATCTCTCAATACAGATTCATAAAAACTTTTTATCCCCCTAAAACCTTCATACAGTGTTGCTTTAGTTTTTCCTTCATTTTTCTCCTTTTGAGCTTTTAATAAAGGCAAGATTTCTTTTATTTGATTTTCTGAATCCATAATTTCTTTCTTTTTTCTTTCTAGATAATCAATTAATCTCTCAGGGTCAGTTGCTAAGAAATATTTTGTGTTATTTTTTAGTATATGGCTAACTAATCCTTTTTTTATTAAGTTTTCAAGTATTTCATAGATTTTAGAAAGTGATACATCTGCCTCTTTTGCTATAGGACCTACTGTACTCTCACCCATCCTAATTAGAGACAGATAAACCTTTGTTTCTCCAGGTTCTGTTCAATTTGAGAGGGATATATAATTTTTATAACAAAATATAAAAAGACTAAAACATTATTAATTAACAAAGTGACAAAGACTAAAAGAATAGAAATAATATTGACAATAATATTTGGAGTAACGGGATTATTATTTTTAGGAGGTTGTGAACCACAAACAAATGGGGAACAAGTTTTTGAAAGTAGAGGCTCTAATATTACTGATGGGAAAGCAATGATTTATGAGGAAGATGGAAACATAGAACAACCTGAAGACTTGGAGAACAAACAAAATGAGGAAAAAAAAGAAAAAATATATTATGATGATTATGGAAATGTTGAAAGAGTAATATATGGAATATTTAATAGGTCTGGAGAATTACAAGAAGGAGAAGTAAATATAACATATTACTATGAAAATGGAAATATAAAGGAAGTAATGGAAGGAACATTTAAAGATGGTTATATGAAAGGAGTAAAAATAACAACATACTATGAGAATGGAAATATATTGTATGTAGGAGAAAGAGAATTTTATGCGTTTGAAAAATTAAGTGGAGAAGGAACAGGTACGTATTATTATAAGAATGGAAATAAAATGTCAGTAATAGAAGTAGCATTAAATACATTTGGAGAATTTACAGGAGAAGGAAAAGTAACATTTTACTATGAGAATGGAAATGTTAAAAGAGTAGAAGAGGGAACTTTTAAAAACGGATTTTTAAGAGGAGAAGGAAAAGTAAAAGTTTACTGGGAGAATGGAAATATACAGAAAGTAATAGAAGGAACATTAAGAAGTGGAGTATTATATAAAAGAGGAGATGGTAAGGGTACAGTTTATGATGAAGATGGGAATATAATAAGTTCAGGAGAATATAGAAAGGGGATATTAATTAATGAAATAAATTATCAATAAAGATATATTCTGGGAGTTAATTATTAACTACCCCTAAAAACAACCAGTACCACTGTTGAGGAAAGTTTTTAAATATTATCTATCCTTCCAAAACTGAACAGAGCCGTTTCTCCATTAGTTAATCCAATTTCTTTCAATAGTGTTTCATACATAATTATTGGTATATTTTTGTATATTTAATTCTTTCTATTTCAACCCCCTTAGGGGAAGACAATTATTTTATAGATCCGTTTCTTACTCTTTTTATGGATAGGAATATTAGAACTGACTGGTGGAAACCCCAAAAGGCTGGAAAATATTTTAAAGAAATAAAGCAAGGTGTAGTTTACGGACCAATAAATTCAAGGAGATTAGGTTTGTCTTTAGGTATCAACCCGATTCAAGGAGGATTTGGTTGCAATTTTAGTTGTATTTATTGTCAATATGGAGCAGAAAGTTTAGATGAATCAATAAAAAAAGGAAGAATTAGGATGTCTACTCCTGAAGAAATCAGAAAAGGCTTAGTGGAAAGATTATCTTCTAATGAACACTACGACTCTATAACTTTAAGTGGACCAACAGAGCCCACTTTAAGTCCATATTTTGATGAAATTGTTGACTTAATAGTAGAGATGAGAGATGCTTATAGATCTGGAATATCAACATCCCTCTTTACTAATGGAACAAGATTAAAAGATAAAAATTTGGCACCGCTTGATTGTGTTTTTATGAAATTAGATGCTGGAAATGAAGAAACATTTGAGAGGTTTAATAGACCAAGGGGAGTAAAATTTAGGGATTTAATCAGAGAACTTAGAGATGCGCCTGTAAAAAAAAAGGATAATTCAAACTATTGTTGTGGGTGGAAAAGACGGTAATTTATCTGAGGAAAATTTGAGAGATTATGAAGAGAGAATTAAAGAAATAAAACCCTGTGAGGTTCATTTATACCCTTTGTTGTATCAACCATTTCCAGGATTTAATCTCAATGCAACCAGCAGAGAAAAATTAGATGAATTAGCAAAAAAAATAGAAAAATCTACAAATTCACAAGTCCGTACATTTACAGACCCAACAAATATAGGAGGAATATTTAAGTATTAACTCCCTTTAATGTTACAATGTATGATTAACTTAATTTTTAAGTGTTAGAGTGAATGCAGTCTTCTTTAAATCATTTGATTCTCCCAAGTAGGATACAATTACTTTATACTTTCTCATTTTTGAATCAAGAGGTTCTACTTGCACATTTTCTATACTCTTAGCATTAGAAAGTTCTAAAGTTTTAATATGTATGATATTTAGACCTCCATCAAAGTAAAAGACTCCAACATGTGAAAAATCTTCTCCTTGCTTGTAATCAACATCAAAAGGAACAAGGAAAACATAAGATTTCTCCCTCTCCTCTACAATTGTAATTCTATGTGAAAGTTGCATTACAACCCTTCCTGAATTTCCATTACTAGAAAATTCCCCTTCTAAAGAATATTTGCGATTAGGTTCGTCATATTGTGCATAGAGTTCTACTGGTTTTCCTTCAATTGGTAAACTTACTTGTGAACCTACAAATCTCTGTCGTATTTCACCTTTAATAGTTATCTCACATTTTTTATTCTCTTCATTCCATACTGCTTCTTCCTCATTATAATGAGAGGTACAAAAATTATAACGTGATTCAATTTGTTCGTCTGAGTTTTGAAATTTCAACCCAATTATAAAAGCTAAAACTAAAACAATAATAAGAGAAATGAAAAATTTAACCCACTCTTTACGCAAGATGTACACAAGTGGAGGAAGAACAACAAAAACAGGAATAAAAAGTAAAATAAATATTCCTATAATTCCAAGAAGACCTCCTATAAGTACACCATACAAGAGAAAAGGACTCATTATTGCAAGAACAATCCAAACTATTCTTCGTTGTTTTTTAGTTATGCATTGTTTAAGCCAGAATAGAACCCAAATTCCAAACAAGAGAAAAACTCCCATAAACATAGCACTTATTAGTAATCTTGTGTATATTGAATTATCTGATGGAATCATCCCAAGAGATAATATAAACCCAATAAGTACAACTATCCATAAAAAATGTAAGTAGGAGCGTTTAATAGGAGATTTATTAGTTTTAACTTTCTTATCCTTCTTACCTTTATTATTTTTCATTTTAATACATAATAAACTTTGAACTATTTAAATTTTTGCTATAAACTCTCATAGCAGTTTATATGCCTTTATTAGCTAAGCCTAAGAACTTATAAATGATTTTGAATTAGGTAATTTAATGGACAGTGATTTTAAGAGATTAGGAATTTGCGATGAGATTGTAGAAGTTATTGAGAAGGAAGGTTTTAAGACTCCCTCAAGAATCCAAAATAAAGCAATTCCTCAGATATTTTCAGGAAGAGATTTAATTGTCTGTTCTAAAACTGGTTCAGGAAAAACTTTAATTTATGCAACGAGATTAATTCAGAGTATTGAATCAGGTAATGGAATCAGGGCAATAGTTTTAGTTCCTACAAGAGAACTTGCTATTCAGGTTGGCGATGTGTTAAAGAAATTTTCTTCATACAAAAATCTTAGGATTATGATAACTTATGGTTCATCTTCATTAAAGAAACAAAGAAAAGAGATAAATGATTATGATATATTAGTTGGAACAACTGGAAGGATAAGTGATTATGTTGAGCAGGATTTGTTTAAACTCGGAAAGATTAAACTTCTTGTTATAGATGAGATAGATTCAATTATGCAAAATCAATTCAGATTAGAATTAGATTACATAATAAAAGAAATGCCTAAAAAGAGGCAGACTATGGTGTTTTCTGCAACGATTTCAAAGGATACTCTTAAAATTCTTAAAAAGTATTTAAGTAATCCTAAAAGGATATCGTTAGATGAATTTGTGAGTCCAAAAAAGTTAAAGCAATATTATTTTGAGGTGGAAGCGAATAAGAAGTTATCTCTTTTGTCATATCTTCTTGAAAATGAGAGGGCAGGGTTATCTATTGTTTTTGTGAACAGGCAGGATGTTTCTGAGTTTCTATCCAAAAATCTAAGGCATACTGGATTAATTATTAAATCAACTCATGGGGGAATGTCACAGGGCAAAAGAGCTAAGATTATAAGGGATCTTGAGAATCAGAAATTTGATATTCTTATTGCAACTGATTTGACAGCGAGAGGGCTTGATATAGACGGAATAACTCATATTTATAATTATAATATTCCAAAGCATGACGAGAAATATATTCACAGGATTGGAAGATGCGCCAGAGCAGGAAATAGCGGAAAGGTGTATAATTTTATATCAAAAAATGATATAATTCCATTCATAGATATAATGAAAAATCATAAAATAATTGTGCAAGAGAAAGAAATTCCTGAGTTTAAAGAAGTTAAAGTAAAGAAGGAGTATAAAAAGAGAAAGCCAAGACGATAATGTTTATGCAATAAGATTTTTCTAAAATTAAGAAGTTGAAGTCACATAAAACTAATTAAGTTTCTGACTAAATAATTTAATATTTACTTTATTACTTATAGTAATTAGGAAAGTTTATATGCAACTAAAACCATATTGTAATTCGCACTTTAAAGTTGAGAAATTGAACAATGGAGAAGAAAAATAAAGAACAAGAAAAAGTAGGAGAGCAGGTTAAACCTGAAGAGAAAGTAATATGTTATGGAGATGGAAAAATAGCAACGAGAAAAAAAGGAAAATTTAATTCAAATGGAGAATTAATACAAGGAAGTATAACAGAGTACGATTGGAATGGAAACAAAAGAAACAGAATATTAAGAGTAGAAGGAAAATTAATAAGAGGAAATATAACATTTTATGATAGAAATGGGAACATAAAACGAATACAAGAAGGAAAATTTAAATGTAAAAAATTAAAAGATAGGGAATTAAGAACTTATGTTAGTGAGGGAAAAATAACAGACTATAATGAAGATGGAGAAATAATAAATGAGATTAAGATATGATTGGTTAAAAATAGTAATTCTTGAATTAAATAGGAAAACCTGTTCTGAATTGTTTTAGGAATTTAATTTCTTCCTGTGTGCTTGGTCTTTCTAAAACTTCATTTCTGTGAGGAAATCTGCCAAATCTCTCAATAATTGATATATTCTTTTTTACAAGATTTAAATTAGATTCAATTTCTTTTTCTTCTTTTGCAAGTTTCTCAAATAATTTAATGCATTTGTTCTGATGTTCCAATTCTTCTGAGTTCATAAAAGGCATATATAAAAATAATCTCTCAATAGGTTCTAATTCCTTATCAAATTTATTTTTAATAGCATGTTTAGTCAGTTTTAAAGCCATTAAGTCAAAAGAAAACATCTTTTCAGTATCACGAAACATGTTTCTTGAAAATCTGTCCAGAACAATAATAATAGCAAGTGTTCCTTTTGGAGAATTCATTAAGTGATTGTATCGTCCACAAGTAATATCATTGTAAACATGTTCAAATTTATTTCGGATTTTATCGTCTAATTTAGAATCCTTTCTAAACCAATCATCAGGTTCTAATTCCTCAAACCAAAAATCCAATATTTCATAATAGTCTTTCATCATTTTTAATTAATGAAGTAACAAATTTTTTATATTTATCCTTAAACAAAAGGATATACATATAAGACAGCAAATTATATAAAACTTTCTTGTCACTATACCTCACAAAATCACATAAAATGAGTGCTCTTTACGGTTGTATTATTTAATTAGGAATAAAAAATGAATTTTCCCCTCTTTTTTCTGGGAGTCTTTGAGAACCTCTAATAGTTATCATATAATCATATTCAAAACTTCCTGATGTTACAAAGCCTGTTGGCTCATTGCGATCCACATCTGTTAAATCAACATCACATGCATATATAATCCCACTTTGCTTTTTGTTTATTATAATTTCTTCTCCATCTTTTTGAATGTCTCCTCTGTCATTTTCTGAAAAAAAGTCGCATGAAGAGAGTCTATTTCTTGCTCCAAATTCAAATTCAAAATTTCCAAGCGTAATTAACTTGTCATCTGATGACAGTCCTCTGTCTCTTATGTAATAAAGTATTTTATATCCCTCATAGTTAGGCACTAAATCTATTTTTTCCACTTTAATTGGGGCGGCTTGATCTAATCTATCAACAATATCAATTTTATCTCTTATCTGGGATAAGTCAATTACAACATTATTACTAAATTCAGTTCTGTAAGAGTATTCAATCTTTAAAAAATAATCTAATTTAGAATTTGATACATCGTTAAAAAAATCTTCTTCTATTTTCAATTGTCCATCTGAGTTTATTTCAGGGGTGTTTTGATAAATTTTTAAACTATTATCTTCCCCTAGTAATCTTCTATAAAACAATTCTATACTTTCTTGGGTGAAAACTATAGACTCAGTGCTATCACTATCTCTCTGAACTGTTCCTAATCTGAAATTTTCTTGTGATAATGTAATAGGTTCTTTTCCAGAGTTTTTAAGGGAGATGTAATAATTAAGTTGACGCTGTGAAATCCATTCATCATTAATCCTAAAATCAACTTCAAGTCCATATCCTGTATTGTCCTCTTTTGGATAATCTGTTTTTGAACTTCCTCCTGTGCAACCTGATAAAAGTATGCCTATTATCAAAAATAAAAAGAGATATGATTTTTTCATAAGATTTTTTCAAAGATTAGTATTTATATATTTTTGTAAGGATTTTCTTTATAGAAGTATTTTTTTGAGTATGTTTTAATAACCGAAAATATTATAATTCTTTAAGGAATAGTTATTCTTATGAGAAAACTTCAAGACTCTTTCACAAAAAATGAAATATTGGAGATTGCAAGAGAATTCAAGAGGAGACGAACGTTTTTAGGACTTTCCCAACTAAAACTTTCACATTTTGCAAATTTATCTCAGTCAATAATAAATAAGTTTGAATCTGGAAAGATAGACCCTACATACTCAACATTTCTAAAAATAGAGAAAGCATTATCAGAACAAGAGACCGTTTCAAATGTCAAGGCAAAAGATGTAATGGTTGAAAATATACTATTTGTATCAGAGAAAACTCCAATCTTTGAAGCATTAGAATTAATGAGGGAAAATGATTTTTCTCAATTGCTTGTTATGGAGGGAAATAAATTGAGGGGCACAATATATGAAAAGTCAATACTTGATGCAATAAAAAATAAAAGAGATATTAATAAAGTTCAGGTAAGTGAAATTTTAGAGACATCTCCTATAATAATTCCAAAGGATTATAATTGCAGGGATTTGTCGTACATTTTTCAGAACAGGAAAACAAAATTTGTTCTTGTTGGAGATAGTGGAAAGATTTCTGGCTTAATAACGAAATCTGATTTGTTTAAAAGTTGATAGATTTATAAATTTGAGTTTGAGTTTAAAGAGGACATAAAATTTCACAACTTCAAGAGTTCTTTGCATAAAATCTCTCAGGAATAGGAGGCGTATGTGGCCTTGAATGTGATTTACTACTATAATTTTCATCATAGGTATTACAATAGTCTGAAATTTTTACATCACCTTCCCTTAATTCAAGTAAAATGTGATTGAATTCCTTGGGTGTATTTAATGAAATTTGTAAATTTTTATCAATAACTCCAACCATTGGATGATGATGATGTCCTGAAACTACTAATTTTGGTTTATATAATCTAAATATTTCAGAACAGGGAGGTGCACCACCGTCAAAATTAGGATGAACTTCCCATATTTCCTGTACTGATTCATGCATCATTATTATGTCTACAATACCTCCTTCTTTTTTTCTCTTTTTTACTTTTTCTAAATCTTCTCTTGATATATGAGTCCAATGACGTGAAGAACGATCTGAATTTTCAAAAGAATTTGGCGAATAATTACCTCCAAAACCTAATATTTTTGTTCCATCAATATCTACAATTTCACCATTTTGTATCAGATTTAGATTCTCATAAGGATTTCTACCTTCTCTCATTTTAAAAATAACTTCTCTATCTTCATGGTTTCCAATAATAAAATACCAAGGGATAGGCTTATCTGTAAAAAATCCATCGTCATGATCTCCACAATCTAAAACTAAATGTGGTGAATGTCTATTAATTAACTTGTGTACGTTGTATTCCCATTTATGGATGTCTGTAACTACTAAGGCTCTTTTCATTTTAATGAATAACTCTTTCCGCATATGGATTTCTTTCAAGTGAACCCATATTTACACCCGCAAACTGGTTTGCATTATATTCTTCCATAGATGAATCCCTTTCTTCTTCTATAAATACATCAGGGAAAGTAAGTATTTGATGAATTAATGCATTAGAAGGCGGAGAAAGTATATGTGGTAGATCTTCTCCTTTATATAATGATAGTGTGTCACAAAGCGCTTTGTACCTCCTTTCATTATTCTCAATAACACTATCACTAATATATCTTAACTTGTCATCAATTCCTGAATACTTGTGAGAAAATCCTTCGTAATTTTCAAGAACACCCAATAGATTAAATATATCACTTTTATCACTATCTCTTGGAAGACCGTCTCTTTTTTTTGACACGTCTAATTTCATTCTTAATAAATACTTAACTTTAGGCACTCTAACCCTAACTCCTAAAACATCAATTATTTGAGATTTCTCCATTATTTTTTCTCCTAAATCAAGCCATTCAAAATTATTTTCTTGTGTGTTGTATAAATCAACATTAACAGGAATATCTGAATTATCAACCATAATTGACAAGTTTTTTTTTCCACGTACTGAACAAGAGTTAGTTTCAGTAGTTTCAAAGTTTGCCCTTATGGTATCTTTCACCCTAGAACTATCAGTAACTATGTCTAAATCATATGAGCCCCTCCATGATGTCAAAGCTTCTACTCCTCTTGCATTAGCTATATGAAATAGTGTTGCATAACCTCCTATGTAATAATACTTGTCATCAATTTTTTCTGAATTTAATATCTCACTTACTGCAAGAGCATTTATTAATACTTTAGCAAAATCTCCTCCCTTTGAATTAGAAATACTAAATAATCTTATATAATCATCTAAAACTTCTTCTCTTCCATTAGACAATATTCTATCCTCCAAAATGCTAATACCTCTTACAAGTCCTTTTCTATTCATAATTATTATTCAACTTTCCTTTATTTATAAGTATTATGTTTTTGTAGTCATTTAAAAATAGTGATAATATAGAAATTATGCTTAATATATGTATAATAAAGAAAGAAGGGTTATTCTTTTAGGAATAATTATTATACACTTCTTTATATACTAATGCTTAGAGGATATTTTATGGCTAATTATTATTTTACATCTGAGTCTGTAACAGAAGGACACCCGGATAAAATCTGCGATCAAGTTTCTGATTCTATATTAGATGCCTGTCTGAAGGAAGACCCGAATTCAAGAGTTGCATGTGAGTGTGCTACTAAGACAGGAATGATTATGCTTTTTGGGGAGATTACAACAAAAGCCAAGTTAGATTATCAGTCAATTGTCAGAGATAAGATTAAAGAGATTGGATATGATGATTCAGAGAAAGGATTTGATTACAAGACTTGTAATTTGCTTGTTGCAATAGAACAGCAGTCGCCAGATATTGCTCAGGGAGTTGATGAAAATGAGAAGGAACATAAGGAGATAGGAGCAGGGGATCAGGGAATTATGTTTGGATATGCAACAAATGAGACAAGTAGCTATATGCCTTATACAATTGATATCGCTCATAAGTTGTCTCACAAGTTATCAGAGGTTAGAAAAAATGGAACTCTTCCGTATTTAAGACCTGATGGAAAGACTCAGGTTACTGTTGAGTATGATGAGAATAATAGGGTTAGAAGGGTTGATACTATTGTTGTATCAACTCAGCATAGTGAGGATGTAACACAGAGTCAATTAAAATTTGATATTTTAGAGCATGTGATTAAACCTATTGTTTCACAGAAACTTTTAGATGAGAATACAAAGTATCATATAAATCCAGCAGGTAAATTTGTCATTGGAGGTCCTCAGGGAGATGCAGGGCTTACAGGAAGAAAAATTATTGTTGATACATACGGAGGGCATGGTGCTCATGGAGGAGGAGCATTTTCAGGTAAGGATCCTACAAAAGTTGATAGGTCAGGGGCATATATGGGAAGGTATATAGCAAAAAATATTGTAGCGGCAAATCTTGCAGACTGGTGTCTTGTTCAGTTATCTTATGCAATAGGTGTATCAGAGCCAACATCTGTTCATGTAGACTGTTTTGGCAGTGAGAAGGTCAGTCTCTCAAAATTAAGGGATGCTATTGTAGAGATTTTTCCATTAACTCCAGGGAAAATTATTGAACATTTGCAACTGCGAAGACCAATTTTCTCAAAGACTGCAATATATGGACATTTTGGACGTGATGAACCTGATTTTACCTGGGAGAGATTAGATAAAGTAGATGAGTTAAAGTCATATTTAAATGAGGACGGGTGATAAGACATTGGAAGATAGAGTATTGTCCAATAGAAGAGAAGAAGTTTTACATAAATATATTGATGTTTTAGGGATTGGTTTCCCTATTCTTGATTTGCTTGTTGAAGTTGAAGATTATTTTCTTGAGGAACTTGAAATTAAGAAAGGTACTATGGCTTTAACATGTGAGGAAAGGCAGAGGAAATATTAAGACAGTTATCAAATCATGATATTAAAGAATGTGCAGGCGGTAGCGTGGCAAATACTGTTTATGGGGTTGCATGTCTTGGGAGGAGATCTGCATTTTTCAGTGTGATTGGTGATAATAGATATGAGAACATATGAGTTATCTTTTGAGAGAGAGAATATGCATAATAAGTCAGTTAAGGTTAAGGGGAGGTCTGCACACGCAATAACATTAATTACAAAAAATTATAACAGATAAATAAACTTTAATAAATTCTCTTGGATTTCTATTTCAAGTTATGTCTTGCATAGTGGAAGAGATATTGTTGTTTTATTCCTTTGTGTCCTTTAAAATATTTATTTACAAAATTTTCAATTTCTTTAATATTTTCAGTTTCTTTTTTTAGGTAAAGTTTTTCAATGATTTGTTTAACCCATGTGTCAATAGGAAATGCTTCTTTATGATTAAGAGCAAACAAGCAGACGCAATCTGCAACTTTTGAACCAACTCCAGGGAATTTCATTAAAAGTTTTTTTGAGTTCTTGTAATCTTGTTTTTTTATTTCTTCTAAGAAATTAGGATTTTCTTTTATCATATTATTTATTTCATAGATATATTTAGCCCTATAACCTATTTTACATTTTTTTAGTTTTTCTAGATTGTTTAATTGAGAAGATTTTGGAAATGTTCCATCATCTGAAAATTCTTTAATCATTAGTCTTAGGTTGGTTTTAATTTTTAGAATGTTTGAGGCGCTTGAACATACAAAACCAATAAGACACTGCCATAAATCCTGTCGTAGAAGTCTTAGTCCCCAATATTTTTCAAGAGCAATTAGTAAGTATTTGTCATTAAAATCATCTGTTAATTTATTCAAGTCAATATCTAAGGATAAAAAATGAATTAAATCTTTCTCATTTATCCCCTCATAAATTAAAGTGTCTTTGCCTTGTTTTATTTTAAATTTGTTGTCTGAATGAATTATTTCATAGAAGTTTTCTTCATTTAATTCATATAGAAAAAACTGCCCTGAGTTTAATGTATGTTCCAAAGAAAAGTCTGATATTTTTAACTCATTCATTCTAATCCAAGAGCCGAATTAAATATTGATACTTTTTGAGATAGGAAGTAAAGCCCAAGAAGTATTATAAAAACTATTAAAGCAACCCATAAATACGTCGAAACCTGCGATTTTTTATTTCCCAACATTTATATCTATAATTTTTATTGCATCTGCTTTTCTAAATTCATAGCAAAGACTGTTATCAAAATAATATTCTTCTTGTGGGTTTTCAAATAAATACAGTTTAAAATTTCCTTTATTATTAGGTTCTGTTTCTTTATAATATTTCATATTTTCAAGAATAATTGAAATTGACTTTTCTTCTTTTGATTTTAATTCAATAAAATGTTTATTATAATAATAATTTCTCACTGCTCCGTATGTAACATCCAAATTACCATCAAAGTTATCGTCAAATACACATGCAACTAAATCTTTGAGTTCAATTTTTGCTGGCAGGATATTGTAGTTTTTCACATTAACATTTCCAATTTGGGCGGTAAATGAAGAGATGTCTGAAACAACTATTGCATCTTCAAATTTATATTTAATACTTGTGTTATCTGGCGATGATAGAAATAAGAGTCCGATAAAAACCAAGATTAAAACCCCTATTAATATGAGATAGAGAGTGCCTCTATTATTTTCATTTTCAGTCATTTTTCCTTTTCTTTTAAGGTTGTATGCGCTTTGTCAGGTACTAATCTGATTTTAGAGAAATATCTCCCTAAAAGTGTCATAATAATTGTGGACATAACAAGCATAAGGAGTATCCAGTTTGTGTTTAATTCAAAAACCTCCCATGTGTAAAATACTGCAAATATATATGTTGCAATTGATGTGATAAGTATTACTAAGTAGATTCTTTTGTATCGGAAGTAGTATATTGCGGCAAATATGATTGCAATTAAAAATACCAGAATCCCCAATGCTATTGACCAACCTGCTTCACTCATTTGTCAAGCCTCCTTAAATAATCCCCTATGATAAATAGTATTATCGCAGTTATAAAAGATAATATTGCTTTAATACTTGTAGGAAAATGTTCAAGATACTTTATTACAAAATATCCGATAGTAAGTATAAGAAAAAAAATACCAATTAAATAGAAAATATATCCTAATTTCATATATTCGTTTCGTGTCTAACATTTATAAATCTTATGATTAGTTGGGCTTTGTACGAAAAGTCTATATCTTGTGTTATTATATTTTAAAATATACTACATATTGATATTTTAGTTACTTTTCGTACAAAGCCGATTAGTTGTTTCTGTAACAAAATAGGGACTTTTATTTTTTTATTTATCTTTTCACTTCTGTTTTTGCTTCTTCTAAAAGTTGTCTGCTTTGTTTTCTTAGATTATGACTATCTGCGACTTTCTCTGCTATCGCTTCTTGAACCTTTTGAGGAATTAAGGGAATTCTTATTTTCTTTCATTAAAAATTAAATTTTATACTATTATATGAAATTATCTTAATGCCTGAAAATCAAGGAAGGTGGCAATTTGCCCCCATCCTTCAAAAATTCCCTTTTTGTTGCAGAACCAGATTAATTTAGAATTTACTCTTAAATTCTAATTGTTATATTAATTTTCTAATATAAATAAATATAAACTTATCTTACGAATTCAATTCCTAAATCGTTTTCATCATAGTCGTCATCTCTTTCTCTTGAAACTCTTGAAGATCCTCTAATCTGGTCAGATTTAACGCCCGTAATTACGACCATTGTTTTAACTACTCTATTTAAATCCTCCATAATCTGAGCCCCCCATATAATTCTTGCATCTTCATCAAGAGTTTTGGAAACTCTTGCAACAATTCTCTTTGCATCTTCTAATGTCATATCAGCACCCCCTGTTACATTAACAAGAGCGCCAGATGCACCAGATAAATCAACATCTAAAAGAGGATTGTTTAATGCTCTCTCAACGCTTTCCTCTGCTCTGTTCTCAGAATCAGATTCTCCAAGACCAATCATTGCCATACCTGCACTTGTCATAACCGTTCTTATATCTGCAAAGTCAAGATTGATTAATCCATTTCTTGTAACTAATTCTGTAATTCCCTTAACAGCATTAGTTAGAACTTCATCAGCCAATTTAAAAGCTGTGTGAAGTGGTAAATTCGGTGCAATCTCCAAGAGTTTTTCGTTCGGAATAACAATTAGAGTATCTACATGTCTTTCCATTCTCTCAAGTCCTAATATAGCATTATCATATCTTCTTGAGCCTTCCATTGAAAAAGGAATTGTAACAACCCCAACTAAAAGAGCTCCCGACTTTCTGGCAGTTTCAGCAATAAATGGAGCGGCGCCTGTTCCAGTTCCCCCTCCCATTCCTGCTGTAATGAAAATCATATCTGAATCTTTAAGAGCTTCTTTAATATCACTTTCTGACTCTCGGGCGGCTTCCTCACCTACTTTTGGAACAGATCCTGCTCCTAATCCCTTAGTTAATTCACGACCTATTAATATCTTCTTATCAGCCTTTGTTTCAATTAAATCCTGAGCATCAGTATTAATTCCAATGGTTCTTGCTCCCTCAATACCTATTTCTGAAATTCTGTCAAGAGTATTGTTTCCACCACCACCAACTCCAACTACTTTAATTCTTGCTTGATGCTTTTTTAAAACTTCCAAAAGTTCCTCATCCTCTTTGCTTGATACAAATGACTTTTGAGCATCTGAATTATCTACTGCATTTTTGATAATACTATCCATTTTTTTGCCAAATTTATAACTAAGAGTTAGTTGTAAATACTAATTAATATTTTCTTAGCATTAAATCTTTAAAAATCTTTGCATAGTATAAAATGAGTAGCATATTAATTCAAGTTTTGATTTCAGATTCATCTTCTGATTTAATAAATTGCAATTCAGGTGGAACTTTTCTGCAGTATAAATGCTATGATTAAAGTTACATTTGATATTCTTAATGAATATGTGTTTTAGTTTTTTTTTAAGTTGCAAATTATTAAATTTGTTTTGTGCTTGCCATTATAATTCCTCTTAACAACTATCTTAAAATAATTTTATAAAGGAATTGTATTTTGTTTATTTTAAGTGCTCTCAACATTACAGAATGAACAAAAATATTATTGTAAAAGGTGCAAGAGAACATAATCTAAAAAACATAGATGTAGAATTTCCAAGAGATAAATTTATTGTGATTACAGGACTTTCAGGTTCGGGTAAATCAACTCTTGCATTTGATACATTGTATGCGGAAGGGCAGAGAAGATATGTAGAATCTTTATCAGCGTATGCTAGGCAATTTTTAGGGCTTATGAATAAACCTGATGTTGATTCAATTGAAGGATTATCGCCTGCTATATCAATAGAACAGAAAACAACTTCTAAAAACCCAAGATCAACTGTGGGGACGGTTACAGAGATTTATGATTATTTAAGATTATTGTTTGCAAGAATTGGAACTCCTCATTGTCCTAAATGTGATTCTCCTATTAAACCTCAGTCTGCTGAAAATATAGTTAATCTTATTATTTCAGATAAGGGGAAGAGAATTGTAATTTTAGCGCCAATTGTTCGCGGTTTGAAGGGAACTTATGAGAGAGTGTTTGATGATTTGAAAAGGGACGGGTTTACAAAGGCAAGAGTTGACGGGCATATTTATGATTTGGAAACTATAAAAGATGAATTAAAGTTAGAGAGGTATGAGAAGCACTGGATTGAGGCAGTAGTTGACAGGATTGTGATTTCTGATGATGAAAGATTAAGAATCACTGATTCAGTTGAACAGGCTTTAAAGTTTGGGGGAGGAACTCTTAATATTTTGGATTATGATAAAGCAAAAGAGAAGGTTGATGAACTCGGTTCAAAGATTACAGAGAAAGATTTAAAGGATATTCAAAGAGAATGCGAGATAACTTATTCAACATTTGGAGCATGTCCCAATCACAGTGATATAATATTTGAACAGTTAGAGCCAAGAATGTTTTCTTTTAATTCCCCTTTTGGAGCATGCCGTGAATGTTTGGGAATAGGAGAGAAAATGAAAATCTCTCCTGATTTAATTATTCCAGATAAAGAGTTGTCTATTATGGATGGTGCTATAAGTGTGTATGGCAGGATGGATTTAAAGTTTAGAACTCAGCAAATTAGTGCTGTTGGGAGAAATTTTGGGTTTGATATATTTACTCCAATCAAGGATTTTACACAAACTCAACTGAAAGTTCTTTTGTATGGAACAAAGCAACCGATTAAGGCTTTTTGGTCAAATGGTGCAAGAATGAATTTGGAAACTGGCTGGGAGGGAGTAATTCCGCAGACTATGAGATTGTATAAACAGTCAGAATCGGATTACAGGAAAAGTATTTACGAGAAATTAATGGTTAGTTCTAAATGCGAGGCATGTTCAGGGAAAAGGTTAAAGGACAATATTCTTGCAGTTAAGATTCAGAAGCAGTCAATAATTGATATAACAGAGTTATCTATTAAAGATGCACTTAGTTTTTTTACAAATCTTGAAAGGAAATTAACAGATAAGGAAAAGTTTATTGCAAAGCAGGTTTTAAAAGAGATAATAGACAGATTAACATTTCTAAACAATGTGGGGTTAAGTTATCTGAATCTTTCGCGTTCTGCTGGGACTTTGTCAGGAGGAGAGGCTCAGAGGATAAGACTGGCAACTCAGATAGGAGCAAATTTGATGGGAGTTCTATATATTTTAGATGAGCCTTCAATTGGGTTGCACCAAAGAGATAATGCCAAGTTGATTAATACTCTTTGCGGGCTTCGTGATTTAGGAAATACTTTAATTGTTGTTGAGCATGATGAGGATACTATAAAAGCTGCGGATTATGTTATTGATATAGGACCAGGGGCAGGAATTAATGGGGGACATATTATAGCAACAGGAACTCCCGATGAGATTGCAGGAAACAGCAAATCTTTAACTGGGAGATATTTGTCAAAGGAGTTGGAGATTGATGTTCCAAAGGAGAGGTTAAAACCAAGAAATTTTATTGAGGTAAGAGGAGCACAGGAAAATAATTTAAAGAATACAAATGTTAAAATTCCAACGGGAATTTTATGCGGAGTTTGTGGAGTTTCAGGTTCTGGCAAGTCTACTTTGATTAATCAGACTCTTGTCCGTGGTTTGCAGAAATATTTTTCTCAAAGTCATGAAAAGGTTGGATTGCATAAAGAAATAATAGTTCCAGAAGATGTTGATAATATTATTGTAATAGATCAGAATCCAATTGGAAAAACACCAAGGTCAAATCCCGCAACTTATACTAAAATTTTTGATGAAATCCGTAGAATTTTTGCAATGACTAAGGAAGCCAAAGTTAGAGGGTATAAGGAAGGAAGGTTTTCTTTTAATGTTAAGGGTGGGCGTTGCGAGACTTGCAGGGGTGATGGGATGATTAAGATTGAGATGAATTTTCTTCCCGATGTGTTTGTTGAGTGTGAGGATTGCAGAGGCAAAAGGTATAATAGTGAAACTTTAGAGGTAACTTATAAAGGCAAGGATATAGCAGAGGTTCTTAATATGAGTGTGGATGAGGCAGTTGTTTACTTTGAAAATATTTCAAATGTTCATAGGAAACTGAAAACTCTTGCAGATGTAGGGCTTGGGTATATTAAACTTGGGCAGTCTTCAACTACTTTGTCGGGCGGTGAGTCTCAGAGGATTAAATTAACCCGTGAGCTTGCTAAGTTCAAGAAAGGAAATACTTTGTATGTTTTAGATGAACCAACTACGGGGCTTCATTTTGAGGATGTCAGAAAACTTCTTTCTGTTATGAATCGTTTAGTTGAGAAAGGGAATTCAATTATTGTCATTGAGCATAATTTAGATGTTGTTAAGTGCTGTGATTATGTTATTGATATGGGTCCTGAGGGCGGTGAGAATGGAGGAGAAATAATTGCAGTTGGAACTCCTGAAGAGATTGTTAAGGTAAAGAAAAGTTTTACTGGTCAGTTTCTAAAACCAATTTTGAAATGACGCATATGAATTGAAGTATTTTCATTCAATGTACGAACGAATAAGCAGAACTCTCTGCTTTAATTCTTTTCTTGAGAGGTCTTTTAGGTACTTGTCAAGTTCTCCAAGTATGTTTTTAAATAATTCAATGTCTTTTAAGTCTGGGTCATCGTAGCATTCTTTAACGTAATCTATAAGCTCGGATTCTTTAGATTCATCAGATGTGTATTCTTCAATTAAATCTGCAAGTTTTTCTTTTTTATCAAATAAGTCCATAGGCTTTTTTGATTTTTTAAGTTTAAAAAAAATTAGTACTCAAATTTCAGACACTCAAAAGTATATAAATGATAATTTAATGGGAAGCAAATACGAGAAAAGAATAATTCTTATTTTATTCTTCTTTATCTGAAATTCCTCCCTCATTTACAAAAAACATGCATTCGTTTTCAGGTAAGTTGGGACTGTCAACTAATTTTGCAACTCTTGAACCTTTTTTCCCTTTTCTTAGATAAATTCTAAATGTTGAACTGTGACCTACAATATGTCCTCCAATTGCCTGAGTTGGATCTCCAAACATCACATTTGGTCTTGCCATAACCTGATTGGATACAATGACGCAACAATTATACATATCAGATAATCTTAAAAGAGTGTGCATGTGCTTGTTTAGTTTTTGCTGTCTTTCTGCCAATGTTCCCCGTCCAATAAATTCAGCCCTGAAATGAGCAGTTAGGGAATCAACAATTAAGACCTTATATTCCCCTTCTTTAAGCAAGTCTTCTGCCTTTTCTGATAAGAGCATCTGATGATCTGAGTTATATGCTCTTGCTACTTTAATATTTTTCAAAGCAGTTTGGGGATCAATTCCTTTGCCTTTAGCCATCTGAATAATTCTTTCAGGTCTGAACGTATTTTCTGTATCAATGTAAATTACTTTTGCATTAAGTCCTCCTTTATCCAGAGGCAACTGAACATTAACTGCAAGCTGATGTCCAATCTGAGTTTTTCCTGAACCAAATTCTCCAAAGCATTCAGTTATAGCTCCAGTTTCAAATCCCCCTCCCATAACATCATTAAATCCTTCTGAGCCTGTTGTAATTTTGTTTATTGAGCGTCTTCTTTCAAGTACTGAATCAGCAGTTTCAAATCCCATATCCATCATATCACGCGCGGCCTGAATCATTTTTCTTGCAACGCTTTCAGAGACTCCGGCTTCTTCTGTTAGAACTCTTATGGATGAAACCGCAACTGCAAGTAATGTGTCAATTCCTGCTGCCTCTAATTTTTCTGCTGTGCTCGGCCCAACTCCCGGCAAATCAGATATTGTTAATTCCTTCTCTTTACTCTGTTTAGTTTCTTTATCTTCTCTTGTATTTTCTTCTTTTAGTTCTTGCTTATCTTCTTCCTTCACTTCTTCACTCATTTTAATTCCTCCTATTAATAATTTAATAAAATAGTTTCAAAAATATATTTATTGTAACCTATATAAATTATATATTTGAATTCCTATTTGATGTCCTATTTAACCAGTTTTTCGGCAAGGCAAAATAAACATGCGCCAAGATCATTTATATGATAAAACTGGAAAAACCACCAAGGCTCTATGTCTTAGTATAAATGTAGTATTTCTTAAACTTTAAAAAATTTTAGTTTCATTTCGGATAAATAAATTAAGTAAGTTAGAAACTATGTTTGAAATGGAATGAAAACTCTGTAAAAGATTGAGTATATTTACTAAACTAATTTGGTTTTTAATTTTTGGGCTACAAGTTTAGAGAAATAGATACAAATATTAAGTTTGTAATTTAGAAGAAAACTTATATATAAATGTTTATCTTTACTTATCATTAGAAATATAATATTGAAACCTTATGGCAAGTATTATCTAAACCACAAGGTGTTGTAAGTTGTCAAGCTCAATATCAAATTGAGTATGTATTTAGGGAAGAAACCATTTATAAAGTTTTCATCAAATTGATGGAAATAACGCTTAAATCCTATAAATTCTAGGAAACAGTTTTTAACTCCTTAATAATAGCGAAATTATTATTTAAATTCCAAGTTCTGAGAAGAAATATGTTCTCAAAAGATAAGGACTTTGAAATAATAAAACATGGAGTTGAAAACATTCTTAAATTAAACTATCTTGGAAAAGAAAACTTCCCCACAATTGAGGATGATGGAATTGTTATGCGCGATGTAATTAAGAGATTAGTTCAAACACCATCTATAACCAAAATAATATTTGTTCATAATAAAAATTACGAATATGACTTTGAACAAGTTAAACATTTAAATGAAATTGCACAGATGTATTCTTTGCTAAGCAAACAAAAAGAACTTTTTACATCAGGAGAACTAATTAATAAAGATGAGGAATGTGTCAAACTTTTTTTTAATAGATATACTTTCTTACAGAATACGATTGTGAAAAGTCTAACCTCAGACCCAATAGGAGCTTATGTTAGGATAAAGAGAAAACTAAGAGATTATAAATTTGAAAAAACCCACTTAAATAATAAATGTGAAGAAGTTGATTCTAAGTATGAGAGAGCATTAAAATATATTGGCGAAAAGCTTGAAGATATGACTATAATCAAATTAAGCAAAAATGAACTTTTTGGACATAAAATTGGAAGCAGAGAGATATACAAAAAATTCTTTGAGGCAAATATAAAACCAAATTTTATATATACATCACTTCAAAAGAGGATTCCAATTGAAGCCAAAGAAGTTGATTCGTATAATCTGCTTGATGCTAAAGTTACAATTTTTGAGATGGATAATGAAGCATATAATTTATATCATATTATACCTCTTGAGTTTACTCTGTCTGAAGATAAGTATAATATTTTAAATCTTGCAAAGGAAGTAATCTCTGAACATAAACCTGAATCGTCCGATTTTATAGATCCCACTAAACTAAGAGAGATATTTTATAATATTTCAAAGGATTTGGTCGAAGAAATTGCTGAGTTCAAAAATATAAAACTGAATCATAGAGAGGTTGATGATTTGGCACATATTCTTATAAGATATACTGTTGGGTTTGGACTTGTTGAAATTCTTTTGGAAGATGAAAAGATACAGGATATCTCAATAAATTCTCCTGCAAATAGGACACCCATATTTTTAACACATTCAGATTTTGAAGATTGTAAAACAAATATTATTCCTGAACAGGATGAAATAGAGGGATGGGCATCAAGGCTTAGAATGATTTCAGGGAAACCTTTTGATGCATCAAATCCTCTTCTTGATGCCGAAATTGAAACTCCAGAAGCAAGAGCAAGGGTTTCTGCTGTTGGGAAGCCATTAAATCCTTATGGGATTGGGTTTTCTTTTAGAAGGCACAGAGATAAACCTTGGACTCTTCCTCTGTTTATCAAAAATAATATGATTACTTCTGATGCGGCAGGACTTCTTTCATTTATAATTGATGGTGCAAGAACTATTCTAATAGCAGGTACAAGAGGTTCGGGTAAGTCTTCTTTTTTAGTAGCTGTTATGATTGAAATTATGAGAAAATACAGAATTATAACTATTGAGGATACACTTGAACTTCCAACTCTTCAACTTGCAGATTTAGGGTATAACCTCCAATCTATGAGAGTTAGGTCAGCATTGTCAATTGGTAAGGAGGGCATGTCTGCCGATATGGGGATTAGATCCACTTTAAGACTAGGAGATTCCTGTTTAATTGTGGGAGAAGTAAGAAGCACAGAAGCTCTTGCGTTATATGAAGCTATGCGGATTGGGGCTTTGGCAAATGTTGTTGCAGGAACTATTCATGGAGATTCTCCTTTTGGTGTGTATGATAGATTAGTAAATGATTTGAAAGTTCCTAATACTTCGTTTAAAGCTACTGATTTAGTGATTATTGCAAATCCTGTTAAGTCATCGGATGGACTGCACAGGTTTCGTAGAATCACTCAGATAACTGAGGTTAAGAAGCACTGGGAGAATGATCCCATGCTTGAGAATGGGTTTGGGGATTTGTTTAAATATAATTCAATAGAAGACAAGTTAGAGATGACAGATGATTTGATTAATGGTGATTCTGATATTTTAAAAGCAATAGGTGGAAATGTTAAGCAGTGGGCAGGAAACTGGGATGCCATATGGGATAATATACAGTTAAGAGTTAAGGTAAAGAAATTGCAGGTAGATTGTTCTATAAAGCACAAATGTGATGAGATACTTGAAGCAAAACCTGTTATTGATGCAAATGATCAGTTTCATAAAATCTCTGAGAGAATTAATAATGAATATGGAGTACTTGATTCAAAAAAGATATTTTTAGAATTTGAACATTGGTATAATAGTTATATTCAAAAGTACATTAATAAAGAAGATAAATAATGAGGTCAGGTACCTAAGACAGCAAACTTTAGATTTTTTATTTAGTCATAGATAATATTGCTTTTGCAATACCCACACATTTAAGATCATATAGTCTTAGGTTTTGATACTTGAATCATAGACCTGACCTAATTGTCTGCATGTTTTTAATATATAAATAGTTTTGTATTTAAGTACAGAGGTTAATTTATTTGTATTTGTATTTTTGCTAAATAAGTTTAATAGGTTTACCATCATCGCCAGTAACGAATATGCTTGGGTTTGTCACTAATTTTCCTTCTGATACAAACTCTCGCATGGTTCTCATCAAATCTCCAAGTGCATCTATTCCTGAACTAATTCAAAGTACCACCTTTCCTTCTTATTCTCTACTCCTGCATTAATTCCATAAAACGAGATGAAGTTAAATTAGGATTTTCAAGAACTAATTCAAAGTACCGCCTTTCCTTCTTACTCTCTACTCCCTTATTAAATGCCCAAGCCTGATTATCAGTTAAATTAGGAATTTGTTCAAAGTACCACCTCTCCTTCTTACTCTCTACTCCTGCATTAAATGCCAAAGCCTGATAATCAGTTAAATTAGGATTTTTAAGAACTAATTCAAAGTACCACCTTTCCTTCTTATTCTCTACTCCTACCTTAAACGCCCAAGCCTGATTATCAGTTAAATTAGGAATCTGTTCAAAGTACCATTCATCCATTCCATTTTTTTCTCCAATTCCCCATATTTCCTTTTGCCATTGTGTTAGTTCTTGTAGCACTCCATGAGTAGTGCTTTCTTCAACGACTTCTTCTACATGTGTATTTGGTGTGTTATTATATCCTGTGTGAGTTGCATCATTTGCACATCCAGAAGAAAAAGAAAATGCTCCTACAAGTGTTATTAAAGATATTTTACCGCTCAGATTGAGATCCTTTAATAAGAAGAGTTTTAATCTTTCAAAATTTGATAGGTTTACTCGAGATAATAAGAGTTTGATTAAGTCCTCAAAGTTTAGGGTTTTTATTTTTTGAAATAATGTTGAAACTATGTCCTCTAAATTTTCATTCTTTAAGGTGATACTATCTTTCTCTATGAGTTTGACAAGTATCTGCTTAAATATTCTTTCAAGAGTTTCATTTGAATCTACTTTATATCCCGAGTTAAAATTTATCTGATTCTGGTTCAAAATAACTTGCAATAATGGGAGTTCTTTATTTTTTGATAGGAGTTTAAAGAAACCTTTGTAATCAAATCTTACTTCCTTCATAAATGGTTTTTCTATAAGTTTTGTTAAACCTAATATAAATGTCCCTATATCCTGAGAATTTTCCATACAATTCAATAAAATCTCTTGTATATAAAATTTATTCTTTTTTCCTAATAAATAACATATAAAAGAGTAAAACTGTTGATGTTTAAAGAATATTGAAATTGTTTAACAAGCATATATTACATCAACTTTTAACTGGAATAATTAAGAATTACAAACTTCTTCGTTGTCAAGTCCTTTTTCACATAAAATCTTAAAAATCAGAGAATTATGCATAAAGCCATATATTTCATTATTAATTACAAGAACAGGAAGTTCTCTCTCACTTACTGAGTATCTCTGGGAAAGCAGTTTAAGTACGCCACTTGAACTTTGCGAATCAAAGGCAAATATTAAGATATCATCTCCTAATCTTTGTTTAACATAACTTAAATGAATTCCTTGATCTTCACAAGCAGGGCACTTTTTCTTATCTGCATAAAAATATAAGATTGTATTCATATTAGAATCACATAGTGAACTAATTCTGTTTGCTAATATCCAATAATTAATCTGAACATTTGAATAGTGTTCTCTTAGTCTGTAAAATTCATCTTCACGAACTTTGCCAAAATTAATATAATTCTCAAGTTTAAGTCTGGCATCATCTAAATTGCCAATACTTGTATAATAAGTTCCCTTTATTGCATCACATGATATGTTTCCCCTTTCCTCTTTTGAAGAAACTAAAAAATCAATATATGTACTTTCTGTAACAACTGTCTGGTATTCTAAGTCCTGCTCTTGAAGTTGATTATACAAATTCTCAACTCTAAGTTCTTCAACACTACTACCTAAGAAAATTCCAATAACAAAGATTAAAATGGTTAAAAATAAAACTCCAAGGTATCTGATAACTTTAACTCTCTCTCTCATAGTAAAAAGAAAATTATGTTCATTTAAAAATATATCTTGTATTTAATTTACTTTTTCCCATTTGTTATCTTTTTTCAAACTAAGCTTTAAAACAACTTTTGCCCATATATATCCCATAATGAGTTTATATATGAAAAAATAGTATATGAACATAAAGTAATATTTAATGCTGTTTAAAACATTTACTTTCTCTTTTGTTCCAATAAAAGATAGATACATTATGACAAACACTAATAATAATAATACAGTAACCAAAAATAAAGTCTGCCAACTTAAATCAAGCAGAGTTGTGTTAAAACTCCAATTTGAGATATAGGTTGCAAAATCAAAATTAGTTAGATACCATCTTTTTATTGTAAAGTATGTTCCTTTGAAAAATAAATAGATTACTGTTAAAACTCCAAGAAGAGCAAGTAATCCTGTTGCTGCAACCAAGGGCATATGATACATTCCAAAATCCCCATATTTTTTGTTAAAGAGGAAGTGTTTGTAATCTCGCACATTAAGCAGTGTGCCCTGATACCATCTTGTCCTTTGAGAAATAAATGCTTTGGTTGTTTTAGGCACCGCAGTATAAACTATTGCATCAAGGGATTGTTTTAGTTTGTAGTTATTGTCCTGAAGTCTTAATGCCATTTCTAAATCCTCTGTCATATGTCCTTTTCTAAATCCTCCTAATTTTTTTACTGCTGATGTTTTGTATGTAGATAAGGGACCCGGGGTTACATGAATGCAATCAAGTTTGCCCATTATATGTTTGTAGAAAATATTCATAGTATATTCAAGCCATTGAACTCTTTGCAAAATATTTTTTGGTTTATGGACTTTCATTATAGGCATAACTGCTCCAACATCTTCTTCGTCAAATTCTTCAATTAATTTCTTCATTGCATCAGCTTCAACATAACAATCAGCATCCAAGCATGCAAAGTAGGGAGTGTTTATATGTTTTAGAGCGGCATTAAGTGCAGTATGCTTTCCGCCGTTTTTTTTATTAATTATTTTAAAATCATATTCTTCTTTAAGTCGTTTCAGGATTTTTAGTGTACTATCAGTAGAGCCATCATTAACAGCAATTACTTTGAGTTTTTTTTGAGGATAATCCATTGCAAAGACACTATCCATTGTCCACTCAACGTGTTTTTCTTCATTATACATTGGCATAACAATTGTAACTTGGGGCCAGACTTTTCTTTTTTTGCGTGTGTTGGGCTGAGGGTCAAAAAGGAAAACACTAATCCAAAATAGAGAAAAATATAAACCTACAAAGTATAATATCCAGATTATAGTTTTTGCAATTTGTTCATCAATAGGTACTGCCATTATATATAAACTAAATTCGTTTGTTTAAAAATATTGACTTTATGTTTAATTAATTAAATGAAGAACTTATTATTTCATATTCCTGAACGTCTTGTTTAACTAAATCAATAGCGGATTCAAGGTCCTTATGTGAAATTTTCTTTTCATTTCTTCTTATTGCCAAATAACCTGCTTCTGTCGTAAGAGCTTTAAGTTCTGCTCCACTAAATTCTTCAGTTTTTGCTGCAATTTCACTTAAATTCACACCTTTGTAAAATTTCATCCTTCTTGTATGAATCTTTAAGATCTCATATCTTCCTTTCTCATCTGGCTTTTTAACTTCAATGTGTCTTTCAAGTCTTCCAGGTCTTAGTATTGCTTCATCTAAAATGTCTAATCTGTTTGTTGCGGCAATTATTTTAACGTTATCAAGTGAATCAAATCCATCTATTTCTCCAAGCAGTTGCATGAATGTTCTCTGGACTTCCCTTTCTCCTGATGTACCTGTATCAATTCTTCTTGCTCCAATTGCATCAATTTCATCAATGAATATAATGCTTGGTCCTTTTTTTCTTGCAAGTTCAAATAAATCTTTTACAAGTTTTGCTCCTTCTCCTATGAATTTCTGAACAAGTTCTGAGCCTACTAATTCTATAAATGTTGAGTTTGTTTCTTGAGCCAAAGCTTTTGCAATCATGGTTTTTCCTGTTCCAGGGGGTCCGTGTAATAAAACACCTTTTGGAGGAGTGATACCAATTTCCTTAAATTTTTGTGGTTTTAGAAGAGGCATTTCCAAAACTTCTTTAACTTTCTCAACTTCATTGGATAATCCTCCTATATCTTTCCATCTAACATCAGGTTTGTCATTAACAATTAAGAAATTCTCGACTGCATAGTTTTTTGTTAAATCAATTTTACTCATTATAACAAGGGATTTTTGTTCGTTTAGAACCATATCTCCTACCTTTAAATCTTTAACGTTTTGGGCAATGTCTACCACAAAATTACTTTGGTTTGGTAATCTGACAACTGCTCTGTTATTTTTAGTTAAAGAAATGACTTCAGAGACAACAAATGGTGGTGTTCGAAATTTTTCAAGTTCTGTCTGGTAAAATGATACTGTTCTTTTTAGATTCTTGTTTTCTTCTTCTAAACGTGCATTTTCAAATGAAATACTGTATAGCGGGTCATCATTTAGCCCCGAACTTGACCCTTTTACATCATCATAATCTGTCATTCTAATAAATAAGGAGAATAAAGTAGTATATAAATCTTAGGTTTTGTGGATTTCATATAAAAATCTAAATTACTCTAAAAGTGGTTGTTAATTTTCCAATTAGTTTGTTGTTTTATCCCTAATTTTAATTTATAATATCGCTCACAAAAAAATTCAAGGGAGGATTCAGTTAAGTTAATTGTTTAAAAATAAGATTTATAAAGAAGATAATTTCATTTATTTTATGGATTCTCAATTCTGGGAAAATTTATCCCAAGTTTATTCGCAATGGAAGTATTTGGTTTTGAATGTTATTCTTTTTAGTATTATTATAGGATTGTTTATGTGGATTTCAAATTATGATATTATTGAGGGAAATTTAGGAAGAATTTATTTATATGTTGAGATTTTTCTTCAGTTATTTATTGCTGGTTTGTTTTCAATGTTTTTAACTGTCTCAGTTTACAAGATAAATTATTTTAGGAAGTTTTCTAAGGGAAAGAGTACAATAGGAGTATTTGGAGCATTTTTGGGATTAATTGTTGTAGGATGTCCAAGTTGTTCTGTAACTATTGCTTCATATTTTGGGCTTGTAGGTTTTATTGCGTTTCTGCCATATGAGGGAATGGAACTTAAATTTCTTTCGCTTCCAATTTTGGGGTATGCAGTGTATGGCATAACAAAAGATTTGAAAACGTGCAGGGTTAAGAGGAAAAAGGAATAACTTATGTTTTATTTAATTATTAATTAGAGCGGAATGAAAATCAGATTTAAAGGAATCTGAAAATCTGTAATCTATTAAACTTAAAAGGTTTCTTGCAGGTGTTCTCCCAAGTCCGTTTGCAGATTGATATATTAATCCTTTAATTAGTTCTTCTGCGTCATCAGGAGAGAATCTTGCTCTAATTATTTTTCTGGAGTTTCTTTCTGATGATTCATTTGCTTGAGCAAGAACTAAATCTCCATTTGATGCAATGTATGTACTATACCAACCACGATATTCTCTGCCTAATGCAAAGCGTGAGAGTTCTTCTGTTTCATCTCTTTCATTTAAGTAAGGAATTGAAAGTTCATAGGGGACAAAAAGCAGTCTTGATTCTGAATCCTGCGGGAATAAATGTTCTGCACATGCCCCTCCTCTTTGCTCCAGAGATTTTCCCCAGTTGATAAGTTCTTGTCCTTTATCTTTTAAGAATTCTGCATTAATTTTCTGCTGGTCAATGTATTTCATAATTGCAACTAACAATGCAGGTTCAGTTGAATGATATGCAGAAATCCCCCGATAAAAATCTGTTATCGGTCTTATGCCAATTTCTTTTCCTAATGGAGATGTTGTTTCATATAATGAGACATCTCTTTGATATATTCTTAAGTCACAGTGCATATTTCCGGTAACCTCAGTTTCTATTTTAGAGCCATCTTCTTTTTCTCTAATCCATTTATAGCCTTCATGAAATGTTATTCTTTGTGATTGCGCAACAAAGACTCCAATTGCTGTGATAAACTCCATAGGAGATGAGAAGCCAAATTTAGAGTAATCATTAATTTCTTCGGATTTTAAAACAAATGAAGCGGGGTAACCGCAAAATAATAATATTTCTTCTAAAATGCAGGGCACTTCTTTTGTATCATTAGCTCTCTGCATTTTCCATTTGTACTCTTGCGGGTTTTGAAATATTTGATTTAGAATCTGACTATCATCAAGAAAATCTCCTGGAGCATTTTTGTAAAATCTCATTTGTTCTAAATCTCTTATGATTTCCTGAATTGCAGAGGAATCGTAATATCCACCAAAAAATGGAAAATCATTGTCTGGGTTTTTTCTTAGTGCTTCAAGTCTACTCTCTATTCCAGAGTTTCTAAGTTTTTCTAAAGTCTTCGGATATATTATATAATCCCTTTGCATTTTATATTATACGCAATTTCTTCTCTTTTAAATTTTTCTTTTTCTGGGTTCTGGTCATTTTTAGAGGGATGACTTAAAACTTTATAAATGGTCATATCCAGAAGTTTCTTATGGTTTTGAGAGCTAAAATTAAAACTAAGTGCAAAAATGAGAACAAATACCAAAACAGAACCATTGAAACTGCAAAAATAATAGAAGAACTAATTAAACTTGGAAAAAAACTCAGAGATGAGCACAAAAGAGGTGAAGGACTAAACCTGAACGAAGATGAAATTGCGTTTTATGATGCATTAAGCAATAAAAAAGAAGTCAGAGATGTAATGAGTGAAAAAGTGTTAAAAGATATTGCAAAAGAATTAGTGACTACAATCAGAGAAAACAAATCTGTTGATTGGAACATCAGAGAAAATGCAAGAGCCACAATGAGACTAACAATCAAAAAATTACTAAGAAAGTACAAATACCCACCAAAACAACAACAAAATGTCTTAACATTAGTAATGGAACAAGCGGAGAGAACCTGCAATTACATTGATAATTAATCTTTTTCCTAAAAATTTACCAACTTTACAATCTATTAATTATATCTTGATTTAGTTAGTAATCTTTGATTTGAATTTCTGGACAGAGTCGTAATATATATTCATCTATAAAGGAATTTACTTTTTTCACATTATCGGAAAACGGATTTTGTCTGATAGCGAAAGTGTTTCACCATTTGTGTTTTGATGAGAGAGGTTGGGGAGCATTGCTGTTTATTCCGGGTTTTCTGGTTTGATTTTGTTAATGCTATGATAACGGGTTAAACAGCAAAATTTATGTTTGTCTGAAATGCTGGTATAGGAAAGTAAAAAGAAGTCATAAAATGACTATCTTGCTTTTATTGTCACAGGCATGCTCTCACCGTCTTCAGTGATTGCGTATACGTGGTAATTGAGCGACCATATGCTACTGTAGCTTAATGGTAGTTTGCCTGACAGGTCGTCAGTGTAACTGTTTTGGCTTGCGGTGACGGTATCCACGTGGTTGGCAAAGTGGCTGAAATCAGTATAGAAATCTGACATGTGATCAACACACTGAACATTAGACCCGACTGAGGAACTAAGTCCGCTCGTCCTCTTCATAGCCTGATGTTTCCATGAATTCAAACCCCTTTCTATACGATAATGCGTAACATCCTCATTCTCTGGAGCATCCCATGTGATAGTGAAAACCCTCTCATTCTCCGATACTCCAATGTTCTGTGGAGATGCCGGCGGCTGGATGTAATTGTTTGTTGCATATGGTTCTGGTTCATACTCATAGTCAATGATTTCAGTGGCTGCAATTGAGATGTTAACCGGCTGACTATCCAAAAAATTCACATTCTGAATTGTCAACCTCCTGTTCCCATTACCAGTAGTAAATGATGAGTCTCTGAAGTTGAATTCTCTATGACCAATAGTTAGCACCAGAGAAAAATGTGCTCTGTCCGTCAAATCTTTATTGAATTCTAGTTCTAAATCTCCATTGACCAGTTGAAGTTCTTTGACAGTGTATTCTCTGGATTTAAACGTGAAACTGGTCTGAGTCAAAGAACTGCCAGGATAAAGCGAACCATACCCTGTAGCGTTTAAAACACCAGAATATGGTCTCGTCTTTGAAATCATTGTGGCTGAAAAAATTATGTTTCTTTCTTCCCCTAATGAGAAAATGTTTTCTGTGTTGAAATCATACTCATAGTTATAAGTCTCAAGACTCACTAATGGCTTGAAAGCGTTAGGTGAGTTCTTTCGCGCATCCCATGGATATTGCGGGTGAGACTGAGCCTTTTCTTCTAAAGACCAGCAAGCACCCAGTGAATTACCATCAGTCAAACTACCATCACGACCCTCAAGATTCCTCGAATAACCGCGCATGTCTAATTCACGAAGATTACCCATGTTCGCAAATGAGTCATCAGGAAGATGTGGATGCAAATTATTATTCATCAAACTCAAATACTCAAGGTTAGTTAAGTCTCTGAAAAGTCCGCCAAGGTTATCAGTAACACCATCAAGATAACTGCCGTCATCATCTAATATAAGACCGATACCAAGATCACTCAAATCCAATCTTCGCAATCCAACCATATCATCAAAATCTCCTACTTTCATAATAGCATTCCCGTATCCGTTAAAATCAAGTTCAGTGATTGCCGCCAGCTCAGATAAATCAACACTCGCACAAGCATCAGAGGAAGGAGTTAGGTCCAGTATTTTGTTCCGAACCCACCATGTTCGATCACAGATATTTACATAAGTACCCAGACCGAGTTGAGGAGGAATGATATCATCTGAATTATTAACAACATTAATATAAACATCAGTTGAAGCAGAAGCGGAATCATTGTCCTGAACTCTGACGTTTAAATGATATTGCGGTGTGCTTCCGTCTTCTCCACTGCCAGTGTATGTTATATCACCGGTTGTTTCGTCAATATTAAAGTTGTTGTCTGCATTGCCTGATGTGATGGAGTATCCCAAGGTGTCACCGTCTTCGTCAGTTGCAGTCACGGTTCCAATAGAAACAGAAGTGGAACTTATGTTAAGAGTGAAAGTGTAGGAGTTCTCAATAAAGACAGGAGCGTCATTTGCGTCAGCAATGCTAACTGTAATATTGCCAGCTACATTCCATGAGTTATCAGTTACCTGAATTGTCAGGTTGTATTGTTTTGGGTCGCTTTCGTAATTTTCCCCGCTTCCAATGTATGTAATTTCCCCGACTGATGAATCAATGTTGAATTTATTTATGTCGCCTTCAGTAATGGAATATGTTAAAGTGTCATTATCCTGGTCGGTTGCAGTTACATTTCCAACATAAACAGCAGTTGTTCTTCCGTCTCGGTTTTCTGCAAGAGAGAGATGAGAGATCTCAGTGAATACAGGTGGATTGTTAGGATTGACTATACTGATTGTTGTGTTAATGGTAATCTGAACAGTGGTCTGGTCAGAAAATTCAGTGTCAGTTACGTTAATGCTTAAGGAATATTCTGACGTGCTTCCATCTTCTCCACTGCCAATGTATGTGATTGCACCATTTTCGGAGCTAATGTTGAATTTGTTAGTGGCACCGGAGGTGATGGAATATTCTAAGGTGTCACCGTCTTCATCAGTTGCAGTTACTGTTCCAATGGGAACTGGCGTTGTGCTACCGCTTGTGTTTTCGTTAAGAATGAAATCATATGAACCCTGATTGAATTCAGGAGCCTCGTTTACGTCCCTGATATTAATCGTGAAAAGAAGAGACGCACTGTCTGTCTCATCACTCGCTTCAATTGTTAAATTATAACTTCTTGGTCCTGTCTCATAATCCTCTCCGCTTCCAATGTAATACAAATTACCTACATTATTAATAGTATCAACTCTAAATTTACTTTTATCACCTTCTGTAATGGAGTAGGTTAAGGTATCGTTATCAGCATCATTGGCAGAGACTGCGCCAAGAAATACAGAGCCAACTTTGTCCTCTCTGAGTACAGCTACACGAGAAATTTCCACGAATGAGGGAGGGTTGTTACTGTTGACTGTTGTGTTAATGGTAATCTGAACAGTGGTCTGGGCAGAAAATTCTGTATCAGTTACGCTAATGTTTAAGAGATATTCTGGCGTGCTTCCGTCTTCTCCACTTCCAATATATGTTATTTCACCAGTTGTTGAATTAATGTCAAACTTGTTGTTTGTATTGCCAGATGTGATTGAGTATGTTAAAGTATCCTCCTCAGGATCAGTCGCAGTTACCGTTCCAACAGGAAAAGGCGTTGAACTGCCGTTTACGTTTTCGTTAAGAATGAAATTATATGAACCCTGATTGAATTCAGGAGCCTCGTTTACGTCCAAAATCCTAATGAAAACTACGGCACTATCACTAAGAGAGTCATCACTTACGTTCACAAGTACCGTGTGTGATATTCTGTTTTCATAATTTTCCTCTCCGCCAATATACGTTATCTCACCGGTCGATGAATTAATGGCAAACGTGTTTGATACTTCTTGTTCATTTATAATAAACGTTAAACTATTGCCATCATCATCAGTTGCATTTACAAATCCAAGAGAAATTGGCATTGTGCTGCCATCTCTATTTTCACTAAGATTGAAGGTGTATAAACTCTCAGAAAACTCAGGAGCATCGTTTACATCATTAATATCAATGCGAACAGGGACATTTCTTATAAAAAGCTCGTTGTCTTTCACTGACACTTGGAACTCATATTCTGATTTATTCTCATAGTCCTCTCCACTCCCAATGTAAACCAGTTTACCGGTCAATTCATTAAGCCTAAAGGGATGGTTACTTTGATAATTCGTTTCATTTAATATTATTGTATATCTTAAAATATCGCCAGCATCTTCATCAGTCGCAGTCACATTCCCTATAAAAACAGGATTCATAGGACTGCCGCCCACATTCTCATCAAGACTGAAATTATATGAACTCTCAGAGAACTTAGGACGTTCATTCACATCAACAACTTCAACACGTACATCAGCAGAAGAATTAAGCGACCCGTCACTAACGTAAATTGTTAATTCATAAAACGCTGGTCCATTCTCAAAATCTTCCCCTCCGCCAATATACGTTATCTCACCGGTCGATGAATTAATGGCAAACGTGTTTGATACTTCTTGTTCATTTATAATAAACGTTAAACTATTGCCATCATCATCAGTTGCATTTACAAATCCAAGAGAAATTGGCATTGTGCTGCCATCTCTATTTTCACTAAGATTGAAGATGTAGGAACTCTCAGAAAACTCAGGAGCCTCATTCACATCATTAATCTCTAAAGTAAAAATATAAGAATCATTATATTCACCATCACTAACTGTGATTGTAAGGAGATACTGGGCTCCTCCAAGTTTCAGTAATAAGCCCTCATAATCCTCTCCGCTTCCAATGTAAAATACCTCTCCATTTGATTCATCAACTCTAAACTTACTTGTATTACCTGATGTATCTCCTTCTGTAATGAAATATGTTAAATTATCGTTCTCAGGATCAGTTGCAGCGTAATCATTAATAAATATATGATTTGAACTTCCATTTATGTTCTCATTAATACTAACAGAGATATAACTACCTCTCGGAAATTCAGGAGCCTCATTCACATCAACAACTTCAACACGTACATCAGCAGAAGAATTAAGCGACCCGTCACTAACGTAAATTGTTAAATCATAAAACGCAGGTCCATTCTCAAAATCTTCCCCACCGCCAATGTAATATACCTCGCCAGTTGATTCATTAACGCTAAACTTGCTAGTATTACCTTCTGTAATGAAATATGTTAAATTATAGGTCTCAGGAACAGCTGAACTTACATTCCCAACAAAAACAGGTGTTGTGCTGCTACCATCTGCATTTTCGTTGAGATTAAAATCATAAAAAGCCTGCTTGAATTCATGAGCCTCCTTTACGTTATTAATTACTATATTAATAAGTACAAAAGGTGAATTATCATGTAAAACTGTAAACATATCATATGGTTTAATGAAGAGGTGAAATTCCCTCTCAGAAAGATTTTCATAATCAAAACCTTCCCCAACATACGTAACTACACCAGATGTTTCGTTAATTTCAAAACCCGGTACGGGGCTCATATCGTACATTATGGTATCATTCTCAGGATCAGTTGCAGTTGCAGTGTAAATTACAATAGGCTCTAAACTTGCATTTACGTTCTCATTAAGGTTATAAATGAAGGTTTCAAAAGTTGCGAAAGAGGGAGGCATGTTGTCTGATGATTCCATGTAAACAAGTTCTTCATCTTCAATACTAATGTTAATGTTTCTCAAAAATTTAATGGTATTGTTATAATCGTTATAATCTATAGTAGAATTTAGTGGTAATTGATAGTCTTCTGAAACATCTGAATTATTAATGAAAATACCCTCAATAGTAGAATTAATTAAAGTGAATGTAACTGTTGGCGGTGCAGAATAATTCCCCGGAAGTTTTATGTAGTCGTAGTTTGACCAACGGCTCTTCTCACCGTTACGCAAAGCCTTGACACGGTAGACATATCTCGCGCTTGGTTCTGTGGCGTTTAAATCAATATAAGATGTTTCGTTTATTTCTGTGTCATTGACTAAGGTCATTAAAGTACTCTCGCCACTAAGAGGTTTCCTGCGAAGAATTTCGTATCCTGTAATGGATTGGGCATTGCCTAAGGGAGCATTCCAGTTAAGAGTTACATAACCATCCACAAGATTTACAGTGAGATTAGTCGGTGCACCAAAAGATGACGGAAGATACACACTATCATAATTTGACCATCTGCTTAAAGTTTGGTTACGCCACGCTTTCACTCTGTAAACATAAAACTCTCGGGGTTCTGTAGCGTTTAGGTCTGTGTATGCGGTTTCGTTTGTTTCTGTGTTATTGACTAATATCTGTAAGGTGCTTTCGCCGCTGAGGGGGGTTCTGCGTAGAATCTGATACCCCGTGATTGTTTCAGTGTTATTGGCAGGTGCATCCCATTCTAAAATAACAGAGCCGGTTATTTCAACGGTAAGATTCTTAGGTCCGGGAGAACTTAAGTTTGCAGAATAAGAACCTTCTGATAGAAGAGATATAACTGAAAGTGCAGCAAATAATGTCAGAACAAATACTAATAGTGCTTTCATTTTCTCAGGGGGGGGGGGGTGGTGTAAGGTGTTATTTCTGTTCATTTTGCTTGATTTTCCTTCTTTTTATATATCATTGTAACAATTCCTGTAATTTATAAGAGTTTTGCTAAATTTAAAGATAGTAAAATGCATCGAGACAGGGTTTCTGATTTAATAAATTGCAATTCAGGCATAATTTTTTTTAGTAAAAATGCTATGATTAAAATTGTAGTTTAAGTTACACTTGAAATTTTTAGCACTTATTTTGATATTATTGGAATAGAACAAAAATTTTAGTGAATATGTGTTCTAGTTCATTGAGTATTTTTTATTTCTTTATTTAGTTGTAAACATTAAAATTGTTTTGCGTCTGTTATTATAATTTTTTAATGGAAAAGTTTAAATATTAAGTTGAATGGATATTTGTATAATATTTTTGTATACAATAATGTAGTGCAATAATATTGGGAAAAATCAAGATGAAACATTTTAAAGAAACAGTTGTAGTGTTGTTAGTTTTAGTGGTGTTGCTTTTAGGGGCTTTTGTGGTAATTTCTGCTCATGATAAGAATTCTTATAGAAAGATGGATTATTATGGAGATGATATGAGAGATAGTTATGATGATTATTCTGTGAGAGTAAAGCTGGCAATGAAGTTAATTGATAGTGCAATTAGAGATTATAATATTGACAAGGAGAGCACTTTAAGTGGTATTAGGGGTGATACTTATATTTATAATGATTTGTATGTTTTTGCAGTTAAGGGGGAATATATTGTAGGACATCCATATAGGAAGGATTTAGAAAATACTAAAGTGACAGAGCTGAAAGATGTTAATGATTATTATTTTGGGAAAGATATTGTTACTACAACAGAAGATGGTAAATGGATAAATTATGTTTTCACTATTCCCGAGACTGATAAACAGGCGCCTAAATCAACATACTGTAGGAAAGTTGAGGAACATATACTCTGCGCTGGGTATTATCAAGCAGATTAAATCTGTGTTTAATTTTTTTGTGTGAGTTATTTAAGGTTTGATTATTCATAATTCAAGTAATGTTTTTTTTTCGGAATCGTTTATTTGAAGTGTTTTGTCCATTTCTTTTTGGAATTGTTCATTGTTTTGATATATTTTTGCAAAGTAAAATAAGTCTTCCGCTCTTGTTTTTTTTGCTGAGCGTTTGTATAGTTTTGAGAGTTTTTCTATTAGTTTTTCCGGGTCTTTGTTTTTTTTTTGAAGTTTGGTTCTTTGTGAGAGGCTGTTTACTTTGTTTGCATAAATCCATTTGGAAAGTATTCTTCTGTTTCTTTTGTATTTGTCTATTTTTTTGGGAACATCTTTTGCATTGGATACTGCGTATGTTAGGTAAAAGTTTACGTATACTAAAAATCTCCAATGCTGCCATTTTCTTATTCTGCCTCTGAAAATGTCTGCTTTTGATATTTCGTTTAGAGCAGTGATTAAAGCAGTTTTTGAGTATACATCTGGAGTGTTCTCTTCAAGATAAAGAAATAGTTCGTCTAAGTTTACATCTGTGTTATATCCGCTTTTAAATGAGTCTTCTGGGTATGAGAAATAGATTTTGTTTAGAAGGGTTTCTATTTTTTTTTTGTAATCTCTTAGTTCTAAGTCTTCCTGTACATTCAGTTCGTTATTGTATGATAATGCCTGTAAGTCGTTTATGAAACCACGAATGTCTGTCTCATTTCTTTTTAAGATGAATTCTTTTAGTTCTTCCTTTTTGTATTTTATATTTTCGGCTTTTAGGATTTTCATTCCGATTTTTAGAAGGAGTTCTTGTGAATGATTTTCAAAGTCAATGTAAATGCATAATTTTTTTAGGACTTTTATTTTTTCGGATTCTCCATCGTTTGCTGTGAATGCTATTGGGTAGTTTGATTCTTTTATTATTTTTGCAAGTGCACTTATTCCTCCTCTGTCATCTCTGCCTGAAACTCCGTCTGCTTCATCTATCAGTATTAGTTTGTTTTTTCCAAATAAGGATTTTTGTTTTACTGCAATTCCAACGGTTTCTTCAATTGATTTTTTATTTCTGTTATCTGATGCGTTCAGTTCAAGTACTTCGTAGTTGTAATGGTTTCCAAAAAGAGTTAGTGTTGTTGTTTTTCCAGAGCCGGCAGGACCATATAGAAGGATTGCTTTTTTTTTGTTTTTGGTTTGAAAGGTTTCAATGAAGTCTATTATTTTCTGAATTTGAGATGTTATTATTAGGTCTTTGTAATCATTTAGTTCATATTTAAGAAACCAAGGGAGATATGTTTCAGTGTTCTGGAGTTTAAATTTTTGGGCAATTTCTTTGGTGTTAAGGTTCAGTTTAGAGTCAATTATTTCTTTTGGTTTGTTTTTTTCTTCATTTGTTTCCACACCAAAGTTTTTCAAGTTCATAATATTTTTCAAAGAGTTTTGTTTATATAATTTTGTTATTTGTATTAGGAAGAAGAGTATTTTGAAATCTAATTCTCAATAAACAAAAAGTTTAAATACTTGTTGTTGCCCTGAATTGTTATAAGTTATTCTTATATTTTAACTTATGTAATATTAGGAAATAAAAATGAAACACTTTAAAGAAATTATAGTAGTATTGGTGGTCATACATGTGTTATTGTTTGGGATTTTTGTTTTTAGTTCAGTTCACGATAATTATGATGACAAGAAAGGGAAATGTTACGGAGGAGGGTATGGTGATAAGAAATGCATATCTGACAAAAGAGGAAAATGGAATAGGGAAGAATATTGTAACAATAAACATATAAAGAAATATGACATGAATGAACCTTCGGACTTAGATAAGAGAACAAAGAGAATTGCAGATGGGGAAGGATATAAATCATATGAGGCAAAGCAGTCTGTTGCTTTGGTAAAAAGGTCAATTGAAGATTTCAACCAAGATCCTCAGAAAACATTAAAAGATGTTAGCGATGGAGTATATGTAGAAGATGATATATATGTATCTGTGATTAAAGGAGGAAATAATGTTGCTCATCCCTTCAGAAAAGATTTGGAGAATAATCAGATATCTCATTTAGTAGATAGATTAGGTAATCGTTACGGAGAGGAAATTTCTAATACTACAGAAGAAGGAAAATGGATAGAATATATATTCACAGTTCCAAGAACTAATGAAGAAGCGTTTAAATCAACATATTGTGAGAGATCTAATGAGCATATATTCTGCGCTGGTTTCTACTACACAAGATAAATATTTATTTATTTTTTTATTTAAATTTAAGAATAATCAATATAGCTTTGTTCAAAAAGTAGTTAAAATATCAATATATAGTATATTTTAAAAATTTATAACACAAAATATAGACTTTTTGAACAAAGTCAATCAATACGGCTCTGTCCGAAAATTGTTTTTTCCAAAATTTATGCTAACTATATTCAATCAAAGAAAAAAAATATTTGTCAAAAATTGCTTTATTTATATAACATTTTAAGTTCTCTTGAATTTTCGGACAGAGCCATCAATACAATAAATTTATAAATCTAAGATAGATACATAATAGTCATGATAGAGGAAGAAACTTATGATAATTGTGAACGTTATTATGTAACGAAGCCTGATTATAATCATAAATTACAAGAAATTATAAGACAGCATTTATACCATAATCCACATAAAATGCTAATTAATGGAGTGGATATTACATTTAAGAGTACAAATGCCACGTTAGAAAAATCTGGGGAACCAAATATCTTTTTCGATCTATATATTGGAAAAATAGGAGGGAAAATACACTACGCTGAAATTGTAGCCACTAATGATCGCCTAGCTCACATATGTGGAATGAAAAATATATTTAAGGGATATAAGAGAATTGCAGATGGAAAAAATAATAATAAAATAAATGGACATTTGGTACATCTAATTGAACCCTTCTCTAAAGAATGTAATAAAATTGATGTACGAATTATAAGTTTTAATTACAATATTCTTTCAAGGGGTGACCAAGAAGCAGCAGATAAAGTGTATAGAAATAATGATAAAAATAATAATAATAATAATAACCTAAAGTTTATTGGAATTCCTATACCTGAAGGGGCTCTTAAGTGATAAAAATAATGGACCTAGAGATAAAAAAAGTACTGAAAACAATAGAAAGGTTATAACCTTAGATTCTTGTAAGAATTAATCTAATGGACTTTTGACTTTCTTTAATTCTTCGTTTGTTACCCTTGTGTAAATCTGCGTTGTAGATAAATCATATGCTAAGTTAGGAAAATGAAAAGTAATTTTGGAATTTTTAGCAGATAATTTAAGATTAATCAATACATAATTTTATAAATAAAATGTTATTACTTAATAGTTATGTTAGGAAGAGATAGAAATCTTTATGAGATTTGTGAACGAGGTTATATTCTCAGGTCAGATTATCCTTATTCTATACATAACCATATACAAGACTATCTTTATTCTCATCAAAAAAATATAACACAAGATACGGTTAGTAGTTCTTGCAAAGACCTTAAATTAAACATTGATAATGGATTTCCTGCTATTTTAGATTTATATTTTGAAGAATTAACGATTAAACGCTATATTAAAGTGATAGCTACTAATGAAAAATCATCTATTTTAAATGAAATAGAAAATGCAAGGAGGATATTCACACATCTTAAAAATAAAAATAAAAATGCTATGTCAGAGATAAATTTGGTATGTCTCACAAACCATCATAATACCATTCCTAAAGAATGTAATAGTCTTGAACTAACAGTTTTAACACCCAAAAAATATCTTCTTTCCACACATGATGATCCACGTGCTGTGTTGAAAGAAATAGAGAGATGTAGAGGAAAATATAGTAGAGATATTATAATCCCACCACCTGATAGTTGTGCCTTGGAAAGTACATAGGTTCTCAGAATGCAGAATGGACATAGAGATACATCTTCATATCCTAAAAATGAAGTAGTATAAATGTCACATATTTAATCTTTACAATGTTTTTAATTGAGTCTTTTTATTTAAATAATAGGATTATATTCTATGCTCAATTCTATGGAATTAAAAGTTTTAAGAAAGTTCCTTAATAATATTTAGGGAAAATAAAATCTTCTGCAAGAATTAATCTAACGGACTTTTGACTTTTTTTAGTTCTTCATTTGTTACTCTTGTATAAATCTGTGTTGTCGATAAATCGCTATGTCCTAAGAGTTCCTGAATTTTTCTTATGTCCGTTCCTGCTTCTAATAAATGAGTTGCAAAAGAATGCCTTAATGTGTGAATATGAACGTCTTTCTGAATGTTTGCTTCTATTTTAGCTTTCTCAATTATTTTCTGGACCTGTCTTTGCGATATGGGATCTCCTCTTGAATTTGTAAAGACAAAATCATCTTTTCCAATATGCTCTGTGAATTCCTCTAACTGTTTTGACATAGATTGGGAGATTATGCTCATTCTGTCTTTTCCTCCTTTACCATCACGAATCCATATTACATTCTCATTAAAATCTATATCTTTCTTTTTTAGGCTAATTGCCTCAGATAAACGAAAGCCTGAGCCATAATATAGTTTCATTATGATAAGGTGTTTTTTGTTTTTAATTACAGAAAATAATCTTGCAATCTCTTCTTTTGTCATAACAACTGGTGTTGATTTTTTAATTTTTGGAGTTTTTATGTCAAAGTTATTTCCTAAAATCTCATTATAATAAAAAATGAGAGCGGCTTTAATTAAAGCAATTGATTTGGTGCTAAGTTCTTCTTCTAACTTTTCTGCAAGAAATAATTTAATGTCATCATCACAGACATTTTTAGGATTAAGTTTTGTACGCTCTAAAAACTGACGATTGTATAAGACATACATTTTAGATGTCTGTTTTGAAAATCCCCTAAGTTTAATCTCAGTTTCAATTTTTTTTAATATTTGGGAAAGTGATTCAATATCCATAATGTGCTATACGAACTTTTAGTTTATATAGTTTTATATTACACTTGAGTTGTATAAGAGTCGTATAAATATAAAGAATTAATAAGTATGTTAAAGGTTCTCTTGTAAATTTTATACTTCTATTCCAAAATAAATGCTTACAAGTCTTCCTATTATGAAACTAATTAATGCAACGCTTAGTGAAATCAATGCCATTTGAGAGAATTTCTTTTTAAAGCTTAATCCTTTGGCAACTGATATGTAGAATGTATAACTAAATATTATTAATATTGTCATTGTAAGCATTACTGCAAAGGCATGCATTATTTTATCAAATATGAAATATGGAGAAACTAATAGAACTACAGATATTATATATGCCATCCAAGTATATAAGGCTGATTTTATAGATGATTTTTTGTCTTTGGTTTCTTCCTCTTCGTTTGATAAATACTCTGAAGCCGCCATTGAAAGTGACGCCGCAACTCCCATTATAAGTCCGGTAATTCCAACTATTAAAGAGTTCCCAAAAGCAAATGTTAAACCTGCTAATGTTCCTGTTAATTCAACTAATGCATCGTTTAATCCGAGGACAATTGAACTTGAGTAAGTTAATCTTTCATCATTAAGAATTCCTATTAGTTTGTTCTCATGTTCTTCTTCATCTTTTTGGATTTTTTTAACTTGGGGATATTTATGTTTCATTACTTCATAGAATTTTTTTGCCCTCTCTTCCCCTTTTTCCATATACCTTAGAGCAAATGATAAATCAACGAATCTTGCAAGAAAGACATATAATGAAATTCTGAATTTGTCTGGTGCAATTTCTTTTCTTGTTATTGATTTCCAGAATTCATAATGTTTTAATTCCTGCTTAGCAATCTTCTTTAAAATCCTGACATTATGTTCATCTTTTGCTAGTTCAGATAGTCTTAAATAGATGTGATATTCAGTAATTTCATTTTTCTGCTGTTTGAGAATTATTTTATCCATAATTATAAAAATAATTATTTATTTATATAAGAACGCAAAACTTAAAGAATAAATTTATAAATTGTTGTTTGTTACTAAGGTATCCAGATGGGAGGAGGAAACTCTTCTCATCACCAATATTATTAATTCTGTTAAATAAATTCTGTATAATAAGATATATAAATTAATTGTCATTGGGAAATTTATGAGTGAAAAAAGTTCACATGATGTTAAGATTGGGCTTGAGGTTCATATGCATCTTAAAACAAATGAGAAACTTTTCTGCAATTGTAGGATTCCAAGTAAGAATACAGAGGTTAATACAACAATTTGTCCAAGGTGCACAAGCCAACCAGGTTCAAAACCAATGCTCCCAAATAAGAGAGCACTTTTTGGAGTTTTAAAACTTGGACTTGTATGCAATTCAAAGATTACAAAGAGAACTAATTTTCAGAGAAAACACTATGTCTGGCCAGATATGCCTTCTGGGTATCAGAGAACTGTTTCAGGAGGGCATATTAAGGAGAATGCAATTTCTGGAAAGTTAAATGGAATTAGAATGAGCGAAATTCATCTTGAAGAAAATCCTGCAGCATGGGACCCTAAAACCGGAGAGATTAATTATAACAGGGCTGGTTTTCCTCTGGCTGAAATCGTTACAATGCCTGATTTTCATTCAACAGATAAGTTAAAGAAGTGGCTTAAAGAATTAATTCTTATTGGAAAGTATTTAGATATTTATAATGAAGAATTTGGTATTAAATCTGATGTTAATGTTTCAATAAAGAAATCAGGATTCCAAAGGGTTGAGATTAAGAATGTGAATTCATATAGTAATATTGTTGCTGCAGCAGAAGCTGAGATTAGAAGGCAGAAAGAGTTAGTTTCTAATGGGAAGAAGGTTTTGCAGGAAACAAGACGTTATAATGAGGAACTTGATGAAACAGAGTTTATGAGATCAAAGGAAAATGCTCAAGATTATATGTTTACACCAGAACCTGATCTTCCCAATCTTGTTATATCAGATGAAATTATTAGAAAACTTAAAAGTGAACTTCCAGAGTTGCCATGTGTTAAAAGAGAGAAGTATTCTAAATATGGTTTTGATGATGAGACAGTCGAGGTTCTTGTTTCAAATTTGTATTTAACTCAGATTTTTGAGCATGCTGTTGATAAGAATTTGCATCCAAAAGAGGTTGGATTGTTTTTAAGGCGAGAAATTTTGAGGGTTTTGAATTATCATAGTGAGTCCTTTATAGATTTGGAAAAGAAAGATATTAAAGAAGAAATTACAAAACTAATTGAACTTTTAGGAAAGGAAAGTATTTCATATACAACTACCCAGAAAGTTTTAGAGAAATTGTATGATGAGAAGTTTGATGTTGAGAAGTATGTTAATAAGAAAGGTTTGCTTTTAATTCAGGATACAAAGTTAATTGAGGAGTTGGTTAGGAAGGCTCTTTTGGGTTCTCCCAAGGCAGTTGATGATTATAAGAATGGGAATAATAAGGCATTAAATTTTATTGTGGGAATTGTTATGAAAGAAACTAAGGGAACTGCAAAACCCCAGATTGTTAATAAGATTTTAATGAGAGAAGTTAAGAAATTGTAGTTAAGTATTTGCAAAGGGAAATTTTTTTCTGGAGTAATTTTTTATAATTTTTTATTTTTAGTTTGTATTCTAAGATAGATATATAGTATGTTGAACACAAATTTTAGAATTAGTTTTTCAAAATGAAGGTCACCTAAATTTTTCCGTTGTATAACAGTACTCATTTGGGCTAACTCGTCTTAACTTCTGTGTTCGAGATGGGAACAGGTGTAACCCGAAGCTATATGAACCTTCTAAGGTAAAATTAATGCTAATATATTTATAAAACTTTTGATAGTACTTCTGATTAAGCATATAAGGAAATTATTTGATTAATTTTTTTAGGTGATAGATAAAATTTATTCATTAAAAATTTTCAAACTTATAAAATATCTAATATTGAAATAAATATGAAATTTTAATTATCAAATGCTTATTTAAGGGATTTTTACCTAAGTGTGAATAGAAAGAATTATAATAAATATTATTGATAGTAATCATTATGGCAGAAAATAATTCAAATAATGACTTAGGATTTCTTGCTCATCTGCTTGGAATTCTTACAGGTTTTATTGGGCCTCTAATTACATACTGTGTGGCGGAAGATGATTCTTTGAAAGAACATTCTAAAAAAGCTCTGAACTGGCAATTTAGTTTTCTTATATATTTTGTCATCTCATTTATACTTACATTTGTATTAATTGGGATTTTTCTTGTGATAGCACTTGTAATACTTAATATTGTATTTCCAATTATTGCAATTGTTAAAGCAACTAATGGTGAGTTATGGGATTATCCATTGGCTATTAAGTTCTTTAGATAAGAAAGGAATGTGTAAAATATTACTAATTAGGATAAGCTTATAATTGATAATTTATTGGGGATTTTTATTATGAAAAAAGGAGTGGATTATACTGGAATTTGTGTTGTTTATTTCTGCTTTGATAATAATGGGAAGTTATTACTTGCTAAAAGAAGTGCAAATTGTAGAGATGAAAATGGGAAATGGGATTGTGGAAGTGGAGCACTTGAATTCGGAGATTCTATTAAAGAGACTCTAAGAAAGGAAATAAAGGAAGAATATTGCACAGATGTTATTGAGTATGAATTTTTAGGATATAGGGATGTTCATAGGGAATTAGGAGATGGCACTAAAACTCATTGGGTTGCACTTGATTTTAAAGTTCTTGTTGATAGAGATATGGTAAAAATAGGTGAACCCCACAAGTTTGATGATATAGGTTGGTTTACAAAGGATTCACTTCCTTCTAATCTGCATTCTCAACTTCCTTATGCTCTTAAAAAATATGAAAATAAATTCTGATTTAATCAGGATTCTCGCATTTTCCATTATGAATAATTACAAGTTTTTATTTTATAATTGAATCTATAAGAGTTTTTTGTAAATATTTTTTCTTGGTTCATAAATTATTCCTTCTTGTTTTAATTTGTCAAGAATTCTCGCCACTTCTTTTCTTGGAACATTTGTTTTGTCTGCCTGCTCACAAATATCGTCATAACTAATGTCTGGTTTTTCTGTTTCCAGTCTGTCAATAATATCATTAATTGTTTTGTATTGATTTCGGGTTGTTGCTGTAACTCCTGTTGTAATTCTGTCAATATCAAGTTCACCTGTTTTCGGGTCTATTCCGATTTTTTCTAAGCAATACATAATCATATCAATTGCCTTCTGAGCATATTCAACTTTAATGATATTATCTAGTTTAATCTTAGCGTAGGCTTCTGAGAGTCTTACAATAGCTTCAAGTTGTCTTGCTGTAATTGGAACAGATTTAACGCCTGACTCTTCATTATCAGCACCACTTGATCTAATTTTCACATAAAATTCTCTTATTTTAGTTATTGCCTCCTGAGTTAGAATGGGATTGCAATTCTCTTTTGCATACGCAATAAATTTTTTAATAAAATCAGGTTCAAGATCTGTAATTGTTTTTGATGTATCCTTATTTGTTTGAAGAATATGGTCTGCAATTAAGTCATCTCTTTTCTTATCGGGAATGTCTCTTAAAACAAATATAAGATCAAATCTTGAAAGTAGAGTTGGCGGAAAGTCAATTTGTTTTGCAATATCACCATAAGGATCAAATCTTCCAAATTTGGGATTTGCCGCACCTAATACTGTTGTTTGACATCTTAATGTTGCCTGAATGTTTGCTTTAGCGATTGATACTGTTTGCTGTTCTAATGCCTCATGCATAGCGGATGTGTCATCATCAGACATTTTATCCATTTCATCTATTGAGGCAAGCCCGCCTGATGCTAAAACTAAGGCTCCTGCTTCTAATGCCCATCCTTTTGTTAAATCATCACGCACAACCGCTGCAACCATTCCAACACCTGTTGCTGATTTTCCTGATACAAATGATGATTTGGGGGCTATTCTTGTTGCAGCTTTAAGCATTTGCGATTTAGCGGCCCCTGGGTCTCCAATTAATAATACATGAATATCACCTCTAACTCTTACTCCATCTTCTTTCTCCTTAGGAGAACCTCCAAATAACTGAAGTAGGATAGCTTCTTTAACCCTGTTATACCCAAAGATTGAAGGAGCAAAGTTCTCTGTTAAAATATCATACACATTATCTTTTTTTGATAATTCTTTAATTTTTTCTTCTTCTTCTTTGCTAATTTTAATTTCTGAGTAATCTTTCTGGGATAAATCTATATAATGCCCATCAATAATAATATCATAGTTTACACTGTCTGCTCCTGTTCTGGTTTGTTTTGGAATTTCTTTAACTGTCCCAACAACATATACTTTTGCCCCTGGGTTTGTTCGAGAATCTTTGAAAGGACTAACTAAATCTTCACTTAGTAATACATTTATTCTTCTTGGCTGGTCTGCTGAGTTTTTTAACTGCTCGGGAATTTCACCTAAGAGAAGGTTCTGAGAATCTACAAGCACCCTGTTTACAATTTCAATTGGGGCTTTGCATCTAACACATGCTTTCAATTTTTTAGCTTTTTCTTCAATCTGGGGAATTCTTAATTTTTCCTGTGAGTAAGTGCAGTCCGGGTTTGTGCATAGATATTCAATATGCGTTAGTCTGGGCCTTACATCTGTTTTCCTTATTACAAGTCCTTCAACTAATATAAGTTTTCCCAAATGCTCTGAGCGAATGTCTCTAATCATTAGGTGTTCTGTTTTAGGAAGGGAGGTAAGTCTTGCTTTTAAGTGATTTGAATTATCATCTTCAGAGAATTGTTTAAGTGTTTCATCCATAATTTTTAGAACATCTTGTGGATATTCAAGAAGTTGGTCTCCTAATTCTATGTCATATTCTGAAATGTCAAAGAAATTTATGTGAAGTGTATCTTTCTCACTGTGAATAGCTTCTCTAATTTGTGATCTCATATGTTCTTCAAAGAAATTATGAAATTCTTTCATTAGTTTTTTGCTATCTAATGCTTGAGCCATAAAAGAGTTTATGATAAGTATTATATATAATTTTTTATTAATTATATGTGAAAATTATAATTAAGTATGATTTTTTATTCAGGTTTTGAAATTTTAAGAGTTTATTAAATATTTTATAGAGAAATTTAAACTATCTTTTAAGTTCATAATTAATTAATTCTAATACTCCAATTAGTACTGTATTATTTGATTTATCAACTATTGGAATTAATGTTCTAAATATTTCTTCGTCATTTATGTTACTGCTATCTGGAACATTTGAATAAATTTCTATTACTTGGTGATTTTCCAGATTAGCATCATAATATTTTATACTTACATTTGAATATCCTAAGAATTTATATAAGTAATCATTTCCATTTTTAGATTTAGAGTATATATTCATTGCATGAATTGATTCAAGATTAAATTCTTCATCAATAGAACCTTGTTGAGCCTCACGGAGCATGTGGTTATTTGTGATATAGTAGTATTTTTCAAATCCTCTGCTTTTTTGGTCTCCTTTATACAATTCATCTAAACTATCAGAATTGACATCATTATACCAAAGAAGTCCAAGCATTAAAACAATATATACTATGATTATTATCCCTATTGTTTCTCCAAATTTAACCTGAGCCTTTTTTTTCATTTAACTAATACTTTAGAAAGAAAAAGTTTATAAAATAATCTTTTATAATTTGTTTATGGTAGTGAAATCTTTAAAAAAAGAGTTAGGGATTTTTGATTTTTTTAAGTCATTATACAATATGAAAATATTTGCAAGCAAGTTTAGAACTTCTAATCTGCTTATTTATTGTTTGGTTTTGCTTGGAGTTCTTGCTATTGTTAATGTTGTAATCGCTCTTAGTACATATGTTTCTGTAATGAATCAAATTCTTTTAGGTGTTATCGGTGTGCCAATAGCACTTTTTATAGTTTATTTTCTTCTGAATTTATTTCTTATTGCTTTTGAGGGCAAGCCTTATCATTTCTGGGAAGGGTATTTAGTATTTTTTGTTGTTTCAATGCATTTTATTATTTTATTGAATGTTGTATGGTTGGTGATGAATATGATATACAATGATGAAATTTTGTTATTTTTAAAGATTTTAATGTCTATTCTGTTTGTGTATTATTTCGTCAATTTAGTAGTTAATTTAAAGAATTATTATAAAACTATATGGCAGAGAGTTTTGGCGAGTATTGTTTTAATTAAACTTATTTTTATGTTAATTATTGTAACTCTTTACTTTAATTATATTCTGATAAGTTTAGGAGTTTGAGTAAGGTTTTGTTTTGGACAGATTTATACGTCTACGTCATAGAGAGGAAAAGTTTATTAATTAGTAAAGTTGTATAGAGTTTTATGGTTAATAAAAATAAATTTCTGTTCAGGAATGGTTGGGACGGTGCTATATGGGGTGCTATTAGTTACGCTATAATAAGCGTTATTTTCGGAGTTATTATGAATCTTATCTACATGATTATTTCTTTTGATTCTGCTGTATATATTATTGCTACTATAATTGGAATTGTTTCTGCTGCTATTTTTGGTGCTGTTCTTGGATTTTTATGCTATAAATATAAAGTGGATTCATTAGGAAGATGTGTTATGGTTTGCTGCATTACTGAAACAATTATTAGTGTTATCATAGTTCTTATTTTTACCGTTTTTATCTTAGCATTTATTGTTGCTACAGGAGTAGATGTTGCTTACTCAGTTACTATTACAATTATTCTTGCTATTTTTGGTGCTTTTTTGGGTGCTATCTACGGTGCTATCCAAGGTTGTATTTTTGGATTGGTTTTATATGGCATTGTTAAGAAGTTTAAAAAATAGAAATGATTGTATAACCTAATTTATTCTTCCTTTCAATTTAGTTTACATGAATTTTGAATGCACTGTTTCGTAATTGTCAAATATCTCAGATTCGCTAAACCACAAAGATATTTCTTTCTGGGCATTTTCCAAAGAGTCTGAGGCGTGAATTAAGTTTGGAACTCCTATGTTTAATTCGTCTGCTCTTGCATAACTCATATGGGCATAATCTCCTCTAATTGTACCTGACTGGGAGTTTGCAGGTTCAGTTGAACCAACCATTTTACGAACTAATTCAACTGCTTTAGCACCTTCCCAAACCATAGCAACAACGGGACCGCTTACTAATAAGTCTTCAAGTCCTTTGTAGAATGGTTTGCCAATATGTTCTGAGTAATGCTTTTTTGAAAATTCTGCATCTACATGGATGAATTTCATACCAACTAGTTTTAATCCTATTTTCTCAAATCTTGTGATTATTTCTCCTACTATTTGTCTCTGAACGCCATCAGGCTTAATCATGGTAAATGTTCGTTCTATTGTCATTTTATTTAGAAAAAGTTTAAATCAGTATATAAATTTAGTGTTTTAATAATTATGTCGAGTTTCTAATTTTGCAAATTATGAATTAAAGTAGATCATATTAGTATTATCACAAATTCTTATTTTTCTTTGTTTTTTTCAGTTTTGTTAAAAAATAATAAGATTTATAAATTAAAATTAATTAGTTGCTTTTATCAAAAACGTAAAATTTAATGATATTTAAGAAAATGGCAAAAGAAAAAATATTAGGGATTGATTTGGGAACAACAAATTCGTGTTTCTCAATCATTGAATCAGGAAATCCGGTAGTTATTCCAAATTTGGAAGGGACAAGGACCACTCCATCTGTTGTTCATATTTCAAAGGATGGGGAGAGAATAGTGGGAGAGCCTGCTAAGAAACAAGCAGTAGTTAAGCCCAATGAAACAGTTTTATCAATTAAAACACATATGGGAGAGGATTATAAGGTAAATATTCATGGAAAGGATTATACACCTCAAGAGATTTCAGCAATGACTTTGAGCAAGATTAAAAAGGATGCACAGGATTATCTTGGAGAAGATATTAAAAAGGCAGTAATTACAGTTCCGGCATATTTTAGTGATTCGCAAAGACAGGCAACAAAGGATGCAGGTAAGATTGCAGGTTTTGAGGTTGAGAGAATTATTAATGAACCAACTGCGGCAGCTCTTGCTTATGGTATAGATAAAACTGGTGCACATAATGTTTTAGTGTTTGATTTTGGAGGTGGAACTTTTGATGTTTCAGTTCTTGAACTTGATAATGGAGTTTTTGAAGTAAAAGCAACAGCAGGAGATAATCATTTGGGAGGAGATGATATTGATAAGATTCTTATTGATTATGTTGCAGATGAGTTCAAGAAGGAACATGGGATTGATTTAAGAGAAGATCCTCAGGCAGCTCAGAGGCTGAAAACAGCAACAGAGAAATCAAAGATTGAGCTGTCATCTAAATTGGAAACGGAGATTAGTGAGCCTTTTATTACAGCAGATGCTAATGGGCCAAAGCATCTTGAAATGAAGATTACAAGGGCTAAGTTTAATGAACTTATTTCTCCTATTTTAGATAAGTTAAGAAAACCAACAGAGCAAGCAATTAAGGATTCAAAGTTGAAGTTATCAGAGATTGATAAGGTTCTTTTAGTTGGAGGTTCAACAAGAACTCCTGCAGTTTCTGATTTAGTAAAGGAGATAAGTGGAAAGCAGGCGGATAAGTCTGTTAATCCTGATGAGGCGGTTGCACTAGGAGCAGCTATTCAGGGAGGAGTTTTAGCAGGAGAGATTAAGGATGTTTTATTGCTTGATGTTACTCCGTTAAGTCTTGGTATTGAAACTCTTGGCGGTGTTTTTACGAAGATGATTGAAAAGAATACAACTATTCCTACAAAGAAGTCTCAGGTTTATTCAACAGCAGAGGATAATCAGGCGGCTGTAACTATTCGTATAGGACAGGGAGAGAGGGCTATGTTTAATGATAACAAGGCTATTGGTTCTTTTAATCTTGAAGGTATTCCACCTGCTCCAAGGGGAGTTCCACAGATTGAGGTTACTTTTGATATTGACGCTAATGGTATTGTGAATGTCTGCGCCAAGGATTTGGGAACAGGAAAGGAACAGTCGGTTAAGATTGTAGCATCAACAAATCTTTCTAAGGAGGAAATTGAGAAAATGCAAAAGGAAGCTGAAAAGCATGCAGATGAAGATAAGAAGAGAAAGGAAGAGATTGAAACTGTGAATTCTGCAGAGCAGTTGGTTTACCAGACTAAGAAGACTCTTGATGAAAATAAGGATAAGGTGGATCAGAAAGTTGCATCAGGTGTTATTGAAAAGATTAATGAGTTGGATGAGACACTTAAGGCTGAGAAAAGGAATGTTTCAAAGATCAAGGAAAAAATGGATGAGATTCAAAAGGAAGCTCAGGAGATGTATTCCAAGATGGCTCAGGAGCAGCAAGCAAAGGCAAGTTCCTCAAAAGAGAATTCTAAGGAGGGTTCAAAGCCTGATGACAATGTCGTTGATGTTGAAGCAGAGGAGAAATCAGATAAGAAGAAGTCAAGTAAGAAAGGGAAGAAGGCTTAGATTATTTTTTAATTGTTTTAATTATATTATTTATTGTATGATATGGTTGGAGCAAGATTGCAGTTATTTTGACCGAATGGAACTATTTTTCTTAGGGAAGAGGGTCAGGACTTTGACTGCAAAGAATATTACTTCCACCATATGATCCTCTGCACCACCAAAAAATTGGATTATGATATTCAAACTTCAAAAATTTATAGAATTTGAAAAATCACACCTCATTGTCAGGAAAGTCTTCCATAATATTGGATATGAAGTCCTATCTATATACATCATCCAAAGGGCTAATTTATACAATGAGTTTGGACTATCCACGCCCCATTAAAACATTGATATTCACAATTACCTCCACCAACAGTGCAATGACCACTCTCAAATTGTTGGTGAGTGGCATAAGCACTAAGGACACAATTATCTATTGTAGCTGGTGTACAACCCCCTGTAGGAGGAGGTGGAGGTGGTGGAGGTGGTGGAGATGGACATGAACTCAAACAAATATCTGTGTAAGACTTTGGACAACTATATTGACTCCCAACATCGTTACAACACACTAAACCTGGAGAACAATGACTAGGTCCATCACAATCACCCTCTCCACTACTACAAGGACAATCTGCAGTACAATAACCATCATCATCACAACGTGACCCACCACAACTCGGTGGTGGAGGTGGAGGTGGAGGAGGTGGAGGTGGTGGAGATGGACATGAACTCAAACAAATATCTGTGTAAGACTTTGGACAACTATATTGACTCCCAACATCGTTACAACACACTAAACCTGGAGAACAATGACTAGGTCCATCACAATCACCCTCTCCACTACTACAAGGACAATCTGCAGTACAATAACCATCATCATCACAACGTGACCCACCACAACTCGGTGGTGGAGGTGGAGGTGGAGGAGGTGGAGGTGGAGGTGGAGACGGAGAAGTACAACCAAACTCTTCCGTGCAAGAATCGCACGTGGCAAAACTTCCACCACAAATCCCTTGACAATACCAATTAGCAGAAGAATGAGGATCTCCATCTAACACTCCAAAAGTACATCCACCGTGATAACCCTCAATGGCAAAATCAACGTAATAACATACTCCATTCACAGGACAGCATCCAGTATTACAAGACGTTGTTCCCCACCGTGGTGAAGATGGACATGCAGTTCCTCCATTTTGTGGTTGCTGAGTTATAGTAAATACCTGTTGCAAAAATCCACCACCACACGCCTTACTACACACATTAGTATCACTCCAGGAACCTTCACAATTTACTACAGGACAAGATGAATCAGGAGGAGCAGTAATAAGTGGATAAGGATCGGTAGTAGCATAACATCTACCATCACCAGCCTCACGCCCTGTATTACATTGTCCACAGGAATTACACACCTCACAGGGAGGCTTATCTGCACCACACGATACTCTATGAGGGGTACATATACTACTATCATATGGATCACTCCTACAAGTCCAAAGAAATCTTGTACCAGTATCGGATGGATGATGATTATGATCTCCAGAGGAACAGGTGTTTGCACTACTTCCACACTCTGGTATCACATCACATGTTTTACACACACCATTTTTACAGATTCCTGATGAACATTTGGTACCTGTTACAGATGGTCTAGGTTCAGGACAGGTCCCTCCACATTGCGGATGCGGACTGTTGCAAGTAGCGGTTCTAGTTTCACCACATGGCACTTTACTTGGGGGAAGGAGTGTGCTCCAGCCTCCATTAACCCTGCCGCAGGATTTGGTGTCACGTGTTTCTATGGGAGAATTAGGACTACAGGCTAAACCACTGCATCCAGGACTAGGGTTAGTGCAGGTTCGCTCTTTTTCTTCGCGCTGTCTGCAATTTACATACTGACCACAGGAACCTTCATTACTCCAAGCACCGTAAGAACTCCAACCACCATCCCTTCGATTTGTTCCTGTACAAGACCTACTGCTTGAACCACTACAATCAGACCCTCCGCAAGCAGGAGAGGGACTATTACACGACCGAGTTTGAGCTCCATCTACATCACATGCAGTTGCTGAACAGGCACTCCAATCACTCCAGTTTCCATTCACAAGATGACCTGGCGCAGTACAACTCCTAGAATTACTACCACTACATTGAGCCCCACCATATAGTGGAGAAGGATTTGTACATGTTCTCATTTGATTCCCAGTACTACCACAAATGGTTGCAGAACAAGAACTCCAATCACTCCAATTTCCATCTACTGGACAATCACCACAGAAAACACTATTACCACAATTATCTATTTGATAATCACATTTACCTCCTGAACATGCTGTATTAGAGCTGATGCAACGACAAGAACCACTAGTACAAGTCCCAGATGGACAGTAGGTACCTGTTCCTGAACAAGTTCTAGCGCAGGAGTTTCCACTACAAGAGTAAGTGCCTGATTGGTCTGGTATTGGACTTCCACATGATACATTTGATCGGGAAGGACATGATAGTGCATTACATGTATTAGCGCTTGGTTTGACTATACTACACATTACTGAATTACCTCCAGATGCATCACAACGCCATCTGTGCTCACAAGTTGTATCAGCATATGCGTAATCATTAGCACTCCCAACTCCACACCCATTTCTCCTAGAATTATCACAATCTCCTACTGGTTGACTAATACAAAAACCACCGACACAAGTCCCAGATGAACAATAAGTGCCTGTGCCACAGGTCTTGGTGCAAGATGCACCACTAATGGAGCAAGTGCCAGATACAGCCGGTATTGAAGTTCCACATGATACACCGGAAGGAGAAGAACAAGTCCCTTGACAGGTTCCACACAGTTTTGCCTTACTACACATACCCGAATTATTTCCCCCATTCAAACCATCACAACGCCATCTGTAGTGGGTGGGGGTGTCAGAGTATGCTCCATCGTTAGATGTCCCACTTGTACAGCCATTTCTTACCGCATTATTGCATATTCCATTCACAGGAGTAGAAGGGATTAATTTGCTACACATACTTGAGTTAGTTCCACCATTAACTCCACTGCAATACCATATATGATGAGTTGAATTGGAAGAGGAGTTGTAAATGTTACCAATAATACAAGTGTCTTTACCCGAACCGCATAATCCGTCTTCAGCAGGGAAAGAAATAAAATTTCTACAGCAAAAGGATCCCATTTTATTGTTATCACTGCTATTAAAATTTGGATCTAATCTAAATCCATAAGTGTCATATTCCCCTGAACCAACCTTTGTCCAACTAGATGGACAAACTATGCCCCTCGTCCAAGTACAGACTCCTTTTTTACATACTCCTCCAACTTGGGCATCAACGTAATCTTTATTAACTGCATCACTTCCATTTATCGGGGTTGGAACATCAGTTATCTTCCCAGAATCTCTCAAACTCAATGTACTGTTTAAAATAAAATCCTGAAAACCTTCGTCACTTCCTAAAACCCCTCCTCTTACGTCAGAGGCATTATGCCAAACACTGTTTGTATCCGCAAAAACAAGAACTTCTATCCCCGTAAGAACAAAAAAAATGACAAAAATACTAATGAAAATTCCAAATAAATTCCTTCTAACCATGAAAAATTCCCCTTTGAAAAATATATATAAGTTAGTTTAAACTCCAAAGTAATAATAAATTTAAGAAGTCCCACTATGATTAGAATCTGCTATTTAAATGCATCATAAATAATTCCAAAAAAAGAATAAAAAATAAAACTCAACAAGATAGATGTGAAAGAAAAGTTGGTTTATTATAGGATGTCTATGAAGTAGCACTCTCACTTAATATATTACAGGAGGTAACACTACTTATATTCCAACCGCTCAAATCCCAATTAAATGAACTTGCACCAGAGAACATATTTCCCATACCTATAACACTACTTAAATTTGAGTTAATTAATTGAACTTACTCAGGTATATTCTCTAATGCTTTTTGAAGCAATGGAATAACCTCTAAGGTTTCTTCCTTTGTCATTCTGCCAAGTTTTGACCATCTCCACTCCTCCAAATTAGCATCAAAATTCTCTCTTGAAATTTGGACTTTAGGTCTTCCTTCATTATAACTCATAACAGAAACTCTAATTTTAGTCGTTTCGAAATCAACTTCTTCTCCGAATAATTCAACATCTAAACTCTTATCAAATTCAGCCATGTAAATATAGAATATCTAAATTCTTTTTAAATCTTTGGTTGCTATTATATAATCTTTTAGGTTCTCTATATGAAATAGGAATAATTGATTCATATTGTATTAATCAACTTTCAGTGCCTTTTCCAGAACCTCATCAAATATCTTTGTGCACTGCATTATAGTCTCACTATGCTTTGCAGTCTTTGTTGGATAAAAATTAAACTTTCCGAAATGATAAAAATTCTCAACCATACATGTTCCGCAATATGGTTTGAAAACACACCTATCACATTTAACATTTGATTCAAGCATTGAATTAAGTATAGCTTTAGATGTCTCTTCCTTTGTGAATATATCCTGCCAAGAATCAGAAAACACATTTCCAAGTCTAAACTCATCACGCCCTAACGCTTCATGACAAGTATAAATATCTCCATTTGAATGATATACAATCTGTCCTGTTGCCGCTCCACATGGACTTTCAAAATCAGCATGATATGTTGGTCTATTCACTAACACCTTTGTATAATACATATCCCTCATTCGTTCTACCGTTCTAATTCCCTTCTTTTCAAGCTCCTTCATATACTCTAAAGACTTATTATAAAAATCAATAAACTCATTTTCACTATAATGAATTGGCAGAGTAGTCTGTGTTGCTTTTCCAACAAACGTTAAATGCCTTATATCAAGCAAATAAATCCCAAGAGAAACATACTCATCAACTATCTCCTTATAATAAGGAAGAGAGTGCTTTGTTATAGTCATAAGAGCAGAAACTTGTCCCTGCTTCTTCTTTTCCTTATAGAAACCATTTATCCTTTTAATCCAGTAAATAACCTTATCATGAGTTCCAACCTCTTTCCCCTCTCTTACATGGATAAACCTATTTTCATCATGAACATATCTTGGTCCATCAAGTGATGTGCAAATACTAACATCATTATCAATTAACCAATTTGCCATATCATCTGTCATAAGAGTTAAATTTGAAACAATAGTTAATCTCAAATCCTTCTTTAGTTTCTCATTTAATTTCTTTGCATGTTGTGCCATAATTTTTACTAAATCAAATCTTGCAGTTGCCTCACCGCCCTGAAACTCAATAGTTATTACATTAGACGGAGAATTCATAATAAAATCAACTATCTTAATTGCCGTTTTCTCATCTAAATCCTTTTCGTCACGAGGGGCAGTTATAGGGTCAGGTGATGCAAAACAATAAGTACATCCAAGATTACACCTTGACGTTGGAATAACAATATGAAGTGAAGTTCCATTCATAAGAAAAGCATATCTCTTTCTTGTCTTCTTAACAATATCATTAAAATTTGAATCATTAATAATTATTCCCCTCTCTAATAATTTTTCATATATCTCTTCATTTGTTACCAATCCCTTTTTCAGATTTGTCATACTTTCCTTATTTAAAAATATGAAATTTCCATCATCAACTGTTAAAAGATACAGATTTCTTTTTTTATCATATAATTTATGCCTATAAAAATTCAGAATGTGATCTTCTCCTTCTTTTTTGAGAAACATATTATTTCCACAAGAAGAATATTTATAAACATTTCTTTTTATGTACTATCATGAAGAAAAATTATTCAATTGATGGCAAAACTGCAACTATTAAAATCAACAAGAACATTTATCCCAAAGAAATTCTGGTTCAGGCTTGTTATGTAAAATTAGAAGACTATTACTTTCTAATAGATTGTGATGAGAAAAACTACATTATCAGTATGAGTTTTAAAGATGGTTCAGTAATAAAAGATGAAAACATAATGGAATTCTTTGATGAACTAATTGAATCTGCAAGTTATATTGAACAATTAAGACGCACACAGGAAATACGCTCAAAAATTCTTGAAGCAGCTCTTCTGCCTCATAAAGAAATTAAAATCCCCAAAGATAAAGACAAACAAAATGAGCATTAGAATTCTATTTAAAAGATACATATTACAGGTGATTTCTTAGTTTATATTTTTCTTGAAAATTGAAGTTATTGGGTTTTATATAAAAAGAATTAAACAAAAGCCCCCCCGCCGGGATTTGAACCCAGGTCCTCGGCTCGAAAGGCCGAAATGATTGGCCGGACTACACCACAGGGGGATTTATAAGAGGAAAAACTTTTCCTTTTAAAAAGTTTTTTGCACACAAACTAAAAACCTCTTATATATTAACGACCCTGGCCAGATTTGAACTGGCGATCCACAGCTTAGAAGGCTGTTGTCATATCCAGACTAGACCACAGGGCCAATACAATAAATTAGTGTTAAACATTTAAAAAACTTATTGAAAGAATACTATTCTTCCTTAACTTCTTTTTCATTTGTAGAATCACTTTTTTCATCACTTGCCACTTCTTCTTTTCCTTCCTCTTCCTCGATATCCTCCTTAGCTTCCATCCTTGCTGCTTCCTTAGCATCCCTTGCGGCTTTCTCTTCCTCAGTTAGCTCAATGGCTTTAACATATTCACACTTAATTGTTGTTCTAATTGGCAACTTTCCGGACATTTTCTTTAGAATCTCTCTTGCAAGATTTTCATGCTCACGAGGAACATACAAATCATAAATCACTTTATCTTTCTGAACCTGACATGCTGTTCCAATCATTTTCCCAAAAGAATGTTTCATACCAGTTGAAAGTCTATCTGCTCCAGCTCCTGCCGCTAATGCATTTTCTCGAATAACTTGATGAGGAACTGCTCTAATTCTAAAATAAAACCCCATTCTACCAAGTCTTAATTCTAACTTCTTAAGACCTGTAATTCTTGAAGCCTCAATTGCATTAGTTCTAATCTGAGCTAAATCCTTTGAAACAAGAGTTAAATGAGTATCAAATTGCTTATATCCTCCGATTATATCTCCCATATCAAACTTGATTACTTTCTTACCTGGTCTTGACTTTACAAATGCTTTCTTTCTAACCTTAGACCATCTTGTATAAGGTCTTTCAACCTTCCTGTAAGCACACCACTTTCTCAACTTTGCCATTTTTTACACCCTCACCTCTATCTTATCTCCAATCGCCTGACCGGGAACTCCTCTCTCAAACAAAGCCCGAACTGCTCCCTTATTACCATGAACAGATGTTATCTTACCCTTAATCTGAGTTTTATTTTTTCCCAAGCAAACATAAACAACTTCCTTTCCAATAAGAGTATTAGCCTTCTCCTTATCATATTGCGGAACTAAAATAATCATCTGATTAGTTGTCTGGGTTCTTCTTCCCCTTCTATAATTTACAATTATACCATCAACCATTTTTATTTACCTTCTTTAAGAATTCTGTCCCTTCTTTCGTTAAAACCTTTCCTGCCTTTGGAGATTTAACTTGTTTTATTAAATTTGCCGCTTCAAGTTGCTGGATGCATTTTCTTATAATATTTCTTGACCCATCAACTTTCTTCTCAGGCCTATGACCTCTATTTTTCCTACACCCATATTGCTTTGATAACTTATTTGTTCCAATCGGACCAAACTTATGAATCTTACTTAAAACAGATGCCGCTCTGACATGCCACCAATCTAACCTCTGTGGAGGCCTTTGCTTACCTGAACCAGTCTTAACAAAAGGAGCCCAAATGGGGGCTTTAATCTCCTTCACACTCTTTAACTCAGTTACTAATTTACTCATCCTTCTTCACCTCTTTACTTTCCTCCTTTTCATCATTTCCTGATTCCTGTTCCTTTTTCTCCTTATTCATTTCTATTTCATCTTCAATTTGGGGTTCATCCTTACTCTCACTTATCTTATCCTCTAAATCTGCTTCTTCAGTCTGCTTCTCCTCAGACTTATTTTTCTCATCCTTTGAATCTATCTCTTTAACATTTGCATCCTCAACACCTTTATCCTTGGATTCATCAGAAGTTGCAACCCCAGGTTTAGACTCTGCATATGACTCCAACTGTTTATCAATATTAACATCTGCTAAACTCACAATAGTTTTCTCTGTGCCATTAACATCTGTTTTCAGTGCAACAACAGACACCTTTCCGGGAGGATTCTTATTGCCGCATTTCCATATATACTCATTCAAATCAGAGCAAATAACAACAACCTCCGTTTTCATGTGTTTTCGCATAAAATCTTTCAAAACAGACACTGCCTTTTTACTTCTTCTCCACTTTGGCGCAGTTCTCATCTTTCGCCTTAGCGGGACTACATATTCCCTTTTAAGTTCTGTCATCTTTTTAAATTACACATGAAATAAACTATAAAATAGATATTTCATAAAAAAGTTAATAAATATTCCTTTTTAAAACTTAGCGAAGAACCATTTACATTAAAGATTTCTTCAGATTTACTACCAATTCATCAAAACTTAACATAAGAACTTATGTAAAATAGAAAAATAACCAAACAAAATCCGTTAAAAAATGCAAACACAAAGGATAAATAAAATTACCTTCAACCTCTTTATGCTTGAAAGAATAAAAATACAATGCTGAAATCATAAAGAAAAACAACAAAACATAATATAGAAAAATATACAATAAAAACAACTCGCCAAAACTCTTAAAATACGCTTCAAATAAAACCTCAAACCTCAGCGAATGAAACAGAACAAAAATTATTGCCGTCTGATAAAAGGCATGATACCTTGGACTAAGCCCTTTATATGTATTAAACAAAAAACCACTGAAAATCATCTGCTCAGAAAAAGCCACAAGAAAAGAAGAAAGAATAATAAAACTGATAACTTGTGAATTCATGCCTTCTCCCTTTAGTATTTCTTGAGAAATTGGCTCACCTACAAGAAAAAACAAAAATCCGAAAACAATACCACATAACAGAACCAACAAAAAAACCTTTGAAGAAAACTTCTCAATATTACCTAACAAATTCTTTGAATTCCCACTGAGAACCAAAAACAAATATCCAATCAAAATATGATAAAAAATAATGAAAATATACCAGAAACTCTCAAAAATCTCATGCATAAAGAGTGCAATAAATGGATATAGAAAATAGAAAAAAATAAATAAATTAGTTGTAATCAATGCTCTGGCTAAACTCTTGGATTTTCTAAAATATAAATATGACAAAACAGATGTAAAAATTAATATAAAATAAAAAAGATACATCACAGAAATGTCATAAAGAAAAAAGAAAAGAATAATAAAAATTAAAAAAAAATTAATTAAAAAAACAGACCTTCTCTCCATACATAACCTACTGCTAACACTAAACATAGTTTCTAAGTAGTAAACCAAATTTATAAAGATTTTTTACTGCAAACACACAATGAACAGGGATTCCAAACCAAAAAAAACAATCCAAAAGAAACTCATCCTCTCATTTTATTTTGCATTATTCATTCTATTAAACATATTTGACTTCCTGAATTTCCTCTTGGCTGATTTGGATTTCTTTAAAAAACTTCTATCATGGGGTTTAATAGGTTACATATTCTACAAAGCAAGTTTTACAAAAATGTTCATTGGAACAAAAGACAAACTAATGGACTTAATCCTAATAATCTCATTCTCTATGATGGCAGTACCCAAACTAATGATACATTATGTAAACTTAGAATCAATATTAAACTCGGACTTTATAATATTCAGTTTCGTAATTAATTTCTTTCAGTCAATTTCTGCCAAAAGCAGTGCTGAATTTGAGCAAAGCCTCTTCATACTAGGATTAGCAATCATAATTCTTGTAGCAATACACTTACTTAGAAAATACACACCAACCAAAGACTCTTTAATTGGAAGTTTTCAAATAAAAAGAGCAATCGGAGAATACATTATCCTGATTCTAACTCTAAGTTTCTTTAGCATTACAGTATTTAACTTCTTTATGGAATGGTTTGCACTTGCAGTTGATTCTCTAATACTAATACTTGGCTCAATTTACTATCTTGCAAAATACATAGCACACCATACCAAATCAGACACATCTAATTTTTTGCAAACAATCTCGAACACAGGAAACTCATTCTATCAAACTCTAATATCTTATTTCTCAAACAAGAAAACATTCATGATTGGAGTATCTGTAATCTTGGCTCTTCATTTAGTTGTTGACATAGGGGTTTATCTTGTCCCATACACATTAGGCAATGGAAACCCTTTGTACTCTCAATTGCTAAATGAACCAATAATTAACATCTTTGATTTTGAAAAAAGTAAAATCTATTATGATTTCCAAACTGTAAACTCAATCCCTTTATCTGCCATAATTCTACTTGCGTATCTGTGTGCAATTCTCTTCTTCTTTCTAATCATGGCAGGTCCTCTCTATTATATCTATAAAATAATTCAAAAAAAATCAAAAACTCCAATTCTAATAAGATATCTATTCTTGGTATCGTCCCTACTCTTTCTTGCAATCATCTTTCTGCCTGATTTAGATACACCCTTGACAATAGGAGTCCTTGATAGTTCTTCTGGAATATTAGGCGTTGAAATAAAAACACATAATCTAATCACAAATAATATAATTGAACCAAAAACTATATTCAATCTGCTGATCTTTCTAATTATTTTCATAGTGGTTAACATTGAAGTTTATTATTTCATAGTTCATTCAAAATCTCAAAACCTAAAACACAAATTAATACCAATCATAGTATTAGTATTTTTCATTATTTACACCTCAATATTTTATTTCAGTCAAATCCCTTACCTCATCCAAATCCAGAACATATACAACCCAATCATTTTCAATGAGAAATACATAAGATTCATATTCCTATCAGCCTTCTACATATTAGGAACTATTGCATTTACAGGATATTTCATAAAAAGGCTCTTAAAATAATCATTTGCTCTTTAGAATTCTTATAAGCAAATAGCATCCAAACAAACCAAAAATCAAATTTAGCAACTGCCCCATTGAAATTATGCCAAGTACAATTGTTGGTTCTCTATAAAAATCAATAAAAAATCTACCAAAAGAATAAAAAATTAAAAACAATGCTGTAATAACACCACTTTTAACCTTTTTAAAAAACTGAATATAAAGCAAAATATTAAACACAATTAGATTCTTAAATCCTGCAAATAACTGATACGGCAATCTTTTCTCATTATCATAAAGAGGAAAAATTACTCCGATTTCACTGTTAGTAACATTGCCAACTAATTCCTGATTAATAAAATTAGCCAACCTTCCAAATGCAACCCCAAGTGATGCAGGAATAGCAAACAAATCTGTCAACTTTAAAAATTCCACATTAGCCTTTCTTGAAAAATATAAAAGAGTTAAACACCCAAAAAAAATACCTCCATGAATACTCATTCCTCCATTCCACACTGCAAATATCTCAAGAGGATTGCTTATATAATATTCTAAATTATAAAAAATAATATAAAACACTCTCCCCCCAATAACTGAAAAAATCATGAAGTAAAGAAAAACATCCTCAATGAATTTCTTCTTAAACCCAAAATCCTTTGCAAAATAAATCATAAACAAATAAGCAAAGAAAAACCCAAACACATAGAAGAGTCCATACCAATAAATCTTCAATCCAAAAACAGAGAATGCAACAGGCTCAATCATCTTTATACATACTCTCTAAGTGTTCTTTCATTGTCTTTGTACTAAAATCAATTTCAGAATTCTCATAATCAGGATATAATCTCTTTGATTCATTGTGCAGAGCATCCTCAAATTCCTTAAAATTTTGAGAATCAAAATCACAATTAATACAAACATATCCAATAAAAGAATTAATATATTTCTCACGTGTAACCTCATCAGGAAACCTCATATTTATTGTAACCTTTAAAACTTCCTTAAATAAAAAAAGAAACATCTCCTGTGGATTGATACTATACTCAATTGTTACTGGCTCACTAAAAGACTTAAATTTCTCGCAGCGAACCACATAAAATTCTAAGATTAGAGGTAACTCAAAACCTAATCTCTCTTCAATAAAATCCTTGTTACTCTCAAAATAAGGCAACAAAACCAAAAATCTATCCTTATCAGATATAATCGATGCAAAGTTTTTAATTTGTTCACTCTCAGAAAAATCAGAATTTAACACACAATTAAACTCATATGAATACTTAGGCACTAACTTCATAATAATAGAATATGATATACTTTTATAAAATTATTCTTACCTTGATTATTTGCAAATATTTATAAATTAACAAATCCTACTTATAATTAGGTTAGGATTAGAGATATAATCTTTATTTTTAATATTTTGATAGAAAACTTAGGAAACCTTTGAGGTTTTTTTGGTTTTAACCTTAGTATTAAATCTAAAATCTAATTCTTATCCTCACAAAAAAAAACATAATTACAAAATATATGAAAAATGACAATAAAAATGCATTGTATAGGAGGAGTAGATGAGGCAGGCCGTAATATGATGGCTTTTGAAATAGAAGATGAAATTATTATATGTGATATGGGACTTCAATTAAGCAATCTTATTTTGTATAATGATGAAGTTGATAAAATGAGTATGGAGGAAATGATTGAAAAAAACATTATTCCAGACCCTAAGATGCTTATGGATAAAAAGGACAAAGTTAAAGCAATTGTTATTTCCCATGCTCACTTAGACCACATAGGAGCAGTTCAGTATATGGCTCAATTGTTTCCACAGGCTCCAATATATGGAACACCATTTACAATTGAAGTGTTGAAGGTCTTAATGAAATCTCAGAGATATGTTAATTCACCTTTGAAAAACAAATTCATCAAAGTAAATGTTAATTCTTCCTTTGTTATGCCCTCAGGCGTGGAAGTTGAATTCATTAATGTGACGCATTCAATCCCTCAGACTGCAATGGTTGCGATACACACAAAAGAAGGTGTTATATTATATGCAAATGATTTTAAATTTGACAACAGGCCAGCGCTTGGACAAAGAACTAATTATGAGAGAATTAAAGAACTTAACAAATTAGGAGTTAAACTTTTAGTAGTTGATTCAGTTAGATCAAATCTGAAAAGAAAAACTCTATCAGAAATTGTTGTAAAAGAAATGCTTCGTGATATATTTATTGAAACAGACATAGTAAATACTCAAGGAGTAATCATAACAACATTTGCCTCACATATTACAAGGCTTAAATCAATTGTTGAACTAACTCAGGAACTTGGACGTAAAATAGTCTTTATGGGTAGATCTATTGCTAAATACAGCAAAGCCGCAAAGAATGCAGGAATAATTGATTTTAGAGAAAAAGGGGTAATTATATGCGAGACACCATCAGAAGTTAATCATTGGCTTGATATTATAAACAAGAATAAAAAGGATTATATTGCAGTATGCACAGGACATCAGGGAGAAGAAAATGCAGTTTTATCTAAAATTGCAGAAGGCAGAACACCTTTTGAGTTAAAAGAAGACGATAAAGTAATATTTAGTTCAGAAGTCATTCCAACTCAGGTAAACATTGAAGCAAGACAGGTTTTAGATTCCAAACTTGAAACTTACAGATGCAAGATCTTCAAAGGCATTCATGTATCAGGACATGCATCAAGAGAAGACCACAGAGACTTATTGGGAATGATTAAACCCAAACACATAGTTCCAGTTCATGGACATATAAGACTAAAAGAAGGAATGATTGAACTTGCCGAAGAACTTGGTTACAAACAAAGTAAAAATTTGTGGGTAGTTCCTGACGGAGAAACAATAGAAATCAATTAACTCTCTTTCTTTTGCTCTGACTCTGCATTATCAGGAGTTTTCTCCTCAGGTGGTGGAGCAAATATTTTTTCAACCTTATCATCGCCTGACACACACTTTAAATTTAACTGATGCATCTTCTCATGCACACTATTTCCTGCAACAGTTTTCTTAATCCTAAGCCCTCCAAACCTCTTACCTCTTAACTTTCCTCTAAATCCCAAACTCTTAGTGATAAGAATTCTCTTTCTTCTAACGCTAACATCTCTTCTCATGGGAAAACCTGATGAATCAGAACCGCCAGTTATAACAAATTTAGCTCCAGAAATCCCTAAAATATCTCCATTTAGTTCATCCCCGAGCACTCTTGAATAAAGAGCCTCAGCTTCATTTCCTGTAAGTTCCTTTTGATATGACTTACCTGACTTTGTACCAATCACTAATTTTAGAGCCATTCTAATACCTAAAAATAATCACTATCTCTTTATAAATTAAACTAAAACTGTGTGTAAACGGATGACATATGTCACCACCTCAACTTTCTCTGAAAGTTGTCAAACTCATAAGAAGGAGTTTGAACAAATAAGCTCTGATGAGGCCTAAAAACATTGTATCTATACCTAAATAACTCTATTAATGGTTATCTCTGAAATATCCTGATTAGTTGGAATTTATGAAGCTTTCTAGCTCCTCCAATCAGTTCTATATCGAGGATTTAAAATTGCTTTCTCAGTTTCTAAAGTAACTTTGTAATAGATCTTATTTGGTCTCGTAGACTTATCTTGATAATTCCATATTTCTTTATTAAAACGTTGTTATCAACGTTTTAAAGTACGAATACTTACAAAGTATTTGCACTTCTCAGCAAGTATTTTCTTGCATTTAGAATAAGAGTTTTGTTTAACTCTTAGTTTTATGAAAACTTTCCTAATCTCGTATTTTTCCATAAAATTAACAAGTCTTGTTAATTTTTAGGGTGGTGACATATGTCACCCGTTTACACACTAAAACTTGGGTTGTTAAGTTAGCGTTATCTATATTAACATAAATTTTATAAATAATAAATTACTACTAAATAATAACGACATTTAAAGACAAAATTGAAATTAATGAGAATGAGTATGAGCAATTTAAGGATAGTGGTAAGCTTGTCCATCGTTGGAAAATGGAGAAACACCTGAGAAGAAAATTAAAACCAAAAGAAGTAGTACATCATATAAATCATAATAAAACAGATAATAAGATTGAAAATTTAGAGCTATTCCCAGATAATGAAACACATTTAAGATTAAGACATCCAAATAGGTATCATGAAACATATAAAGACTTAGATTTATATTCTGATTATTCTCCCCGAATAACTGCTGTTGCTATTATAATCATTTTTCTTATATTTTTTCTTATAATTTTTATATAGGCTTTTTGTCATTGCATACAGTAATCAAGTGACGTTAACTTAACAACTCAAAACACAACTCTTCTCAAACCACTTAAAAATTAAATTCAAAAGCCTTACGCAACTTTTAGAACTTTCTTAATAACAATTGAATTAATTATTGAAAATACAATATATGTCCCAAGCCATGTAAACTCAGTAAACCCTAAAAATAGAATATCACCTGATGGTTCATATAATTTCCTTACAAGAAAAAACACAAACAAAAGAGGAATCATTGTCGTAAGCATGATTTTAGGATTCATCTCATTTTTCATATTCTCTAAATTCTTTTTCATAACCTCCTTTTGAAGTTTCTGAGCCTTCTTGGGGTCTTTTTTCATAACATCACGCATCTTCTTTTGAAGTTCTTTCATATCCTTTTTTAACGCTCTTATATGAGCCTGATCTGTTAAATACTTCCTAATAATTGTTGTAAACAAAGCAGTTATAACTGTTAAAAAAAAAATATCCACCGCAGGATGAAAAGTTAGCGGCACATCAACACTTACCCCTAAAACCTGAGGAATCTGAGCAATTGTCTCATTAACAGACTCATTAATTGTCTCATTCATAATTAAGTGTAATTGCAAAGACTTTATAAAACTTATTTAATTCATATCTCTATGAGATATTCACGCCAAGAACAACTTAATTTCATCCCTGAGGACTTTTCCAAAACAATAAAAGATAAGAAGATTGTAGTTGTGGGATGCGGAGGTATTGGAAGTGTTTTATGTGAACTCTTAGCTAGGGGAGGATTTCTGAACCTGACAATTATTGACAGTGATTTAATTGATGAAACCAACTTACAAAGACAGAACTTTGAAGAAGATGACATAGGACAATTCAAATCAGATACGCTTAAAAAAAAACTCAAAAAAATTGATTCAAACGCTAAAATTGAATCCTTTTGCACTTTCTTAGATGAAGAGAACATTTCCAAAATGTGCTTAAAATGTAATCTTATAATTGACTGCACTGATAACTTTGAAACAAGACAAACCATAAACAAATACTGCATCCAAAATAAAAAAGACTGGATATACAATGGAGCAATTAAAACACAATTCATTAGTTGCATATTTTATTCTGATGATAATCTATTTCAAAAAACATTCCCAAAAGAAATTGAAGATGAAAAATGTTGTGATGTTGGAGTGTTAGCATCCACCACATTTGCCTGCGCTTGTTTATGCTATAATCAGACCTTAAAATATTTCTTAAAAATAAAAGAAAACAAACTAATAAAATATGACTTATGGGAAAACAAATTATTCAAAATTAATCTAAAATAATCTATTGAGAAATATTAATCCTTAAATCATGCCCTTTAGCTTCCTTTAGAAGATTATCTCTAAAACTATTAAACAATTTCTGAGCTGACTTAATATCATCATGAATTATAGTTACTCCAAACTTTCCTGCCGCCAGATAATAAACCTCAAACTTATCATAATTTAAAGGTTCTAACGAATTACTAATAGAATCCCTTATTAACCAGGCCCCATTTTCATTTGTAGATGTCAATTCAAACTTCTCTTTAAAAATAACCTCCTCTGGTTTAATCCTATCATTAATAATTCTAACAAACACTTCTTTCTCATTTTCATTAAGATCTATAAACATATCAGCCTTCTTATCATCAAGCATTATATCGTACATAGCTTCAAATACTGTCTCATAATTCTCAAAAATAGGTTCATATGTCTTTTCAAAAAGTTTATCCTTATCTGAACTTAATTCCTTTGCAATATCCAAATAAACTCTCTCAGCATAACTCTCTTTTTTAATCTCTTCAAGTTTATCCTTCATAACCTTAATTGGAACTCTTCTCAAAGACACATCAATTCTTCTATGAATTTCATCAACCCTTAAAACCTTACAGACAATTGTTTTCCCCTCTATAACATAATTTCTTAAATTCCTGATTCTCCCTGGGGCAATTTCAGAAATAGTAATAACTCCTTCCTTTTCATACTCGGGAATATTTACAAAAGTAGTATTAGAAGTTATCTTTCTTACAATGCATAAAACAATTTCATTTACCTGAGGATACCCTTCTTTTGTGTACAGCATATATAATAAGATTACCCTGCCTTTTAAAAGATTAACGAAGATATGAATTTATTACTATTCTCTAATTCTTCGCTACTCTAATCCCATCAGAAATATAATCTGGTGATTTCTTAAACCTATTCTCTTTAACTCTCTGCTCTAAAACATTAACTGTCTGCATCCTTTGTTCATTTGAAACATCAAAAATTGAACTCATAGCCTTTATCTGATTAATAGATTTAACATGCTCTTTTCTCTCAACAATAAAATTTATATAAATAGGCAACCCATATTTTCTTGCAAACCTTACATTCTGATTAATCCTTCCAAACTCCCTTAAAATATTCTTTGTTCTCTCTTCTGTAAAATTTAATGAAAAAAGCAAACCTATCTTCTTCTCCTTTGCTATCTTGCACAATACTTGATTCAAACCTGAATTAAAATGATGAATAAAATCAATCTTTAACTTGGAAATACTATTATGAGGATCTGCAAGAAAATCAATTTGAGTATTCTCTAAAAAAAACCTATTTATCTTATTTGTTCCCCCAAGCCCAATCACCAAATCAAATTCCTGCTTTAACTGATTTATTATCCCAATAGAGGAATTCTCCAATTTCTCAACACTTACACATACTGCAAAGAATTGGGCATCAATCTTATCTCTAATCTCACGAATCTTCCTCAACTGACTTTTAATATTTTCCTTCCCATTAAGACTTAACCTAAACATAGCAAAAGGAATCTGCTTATACCTCTCCAGTTCAGACATTAAAAATTCACAATCAGAATTATACTCAACTAATGTATACATAACTTTTGCTAAGATTTTCCTTTTTATAAACATTAAGAATTTGACAAAAACCAAAATATCAAAAATAAACTCCTAAATTATCACTTATACCTAAACCTTCTAACATATGAACAATTCTTGCAAATATACTCCTTTACATTACTATCTGAATCAAATCTGATTTCATGCGACTTAGAATCCCAGTACAAATTACACCTCTTACAAAATTTTAATTTCTCCTCTCGGCTCAACCTTATATTAAATCCCTCAGACAACCTCTTTATCTCACGAACATACATCTTATCATACTCAGCACAAAACCTTTTCTCAAGCAATCTAAAAAAAAAATTAATATTCTCCCTTGCATATTTCAATTGAAGACTCTTGCGTTCTTTATTTTTCATTTATAAATACATAAAATCCCAAATTTAAAAAATTATCTAAATTAAAAAACCCTATTAAACTCAAGTTTTCTTGACTTGGGAATATAATTAATATACAAATTCTCTTTCTTAGAAACGCAACCTAAATTCTCACCAGAGCACTTAACAATCAAAAAAACACTCTCCTGCGACTTGTCCTCTTCAATCTCCTCTAAAAACAAATTTTCTGACGCTAAATAATTTTTCAAAAACTTCTCCTTTAAAACAACAAAATTCTTCTTTGGATTAACAAACTTACTACCCTCAATACTCAAACGAAACTTAGAATCACTATGATAAGTCCCAAAATACAAACCAATTAAATTAACTCTTTTCATATCAAAACCATTTAAATTACCGCTAAACACATACACCTTATTTTTAGAATTTATAAAAAAATCATAAGAATACAACTCATCTAACTTACATCCATAAATTACTTCCAGACTACCTAATAACTCCTTAACCTTAGAAGTTTTCAATTTAGTGAAATTAAAATTAGATTTTATCATAGAAATCAATTAAATTTTAGGGCATACTTCCCTGATAGTTCTGCATTAATCTTCTTTGCAACTTCTGATTCATCTAAATCAAAAATAAGAACTGCACCTTTGTGTTTTTCAGCAAACCCAGAACTTCCACATGAAGGACATTTTTTATCATCTGTAAAATATCCACATTCCTTACAAACATTTTTACCTGCCATTTTATAACCAATCAAGAGCCCCCAACCCAGGTTGTCTCATAGTTAAACCAACCTTAACATCTCTAATATCCTTAAACGAAATTGCAACAACACTTGCTCTAACTTGATCTCCCGCTTTTAGTGTCTGTCCACTCTGAGCTCCTAAAATACTTCCTGTCTTACTAAAAGATACCTGATCTACCATAGTCTGAGACAAATGAACTAATCCATCAATAATTCCAAGATTAACAAACATCCCAAAATTTGTAACACTGCTAACCTCACCCTCAACAACTTCATGAAGTTCAGGTTTATAAACAATAGCTGTAAACTCAACCACATAATGCCTTGAAGCATCTTCTGGCAATTTAAAACCCTCTCCAACATCATCCACACTATCAATTGTAACAACCATTCCCAAATCCTCTGTTGTCTTATTCTTATAATTTCTTAGCAATTGTTCCCTAACTGACTCATTCAAATCTCCTTTAAACAAATCAGGGCTTAAATCCACGTAATCTTTCAATTTAATTTTATAGAACATAAAAATAAAAAGTGAAATCGCATTTATAAATCTTGTTTTCCTGTTTTTCCTGTTAAGTAAACCTTATAAAAGAATTCTCTTTGCATTATTTATGAAATCAGGCTCTAAACTCCTAATAAAATCCATTGAAGAAACAAATGACTCTTATGGACAATATGTCACCAAATTAAATATCTATGAATTGATTAAAAGAGGTTTTGTTATTATTGATAAAGACTGTGGTTCTACCTCTCATCAAAATGCTGATTTTATTTGCAATTTACTTGGATGTGATAAAGCAGGACACTCTGGCACACTTGACCCAAAAGTTAGCGGAGTTTTAGTAATTGGTTTAGGCAGAGCAACACGTTTAATGGAATACATGCTTAAATCAGATAAAGTTTACATATGCCTTATGTATCTGCACAAAGAAGTATCTGATGAGAATTTAAACCAAGTCTTTAATAAATTTACGGGCAGAATTAAACAAACCCCTCCAATAATTAGTGCGGTAAAACGAGAAGAGCGTGAAAGAGAAATATATTCTCTAAAAATTCTTGACAAAACAGATGATAACAAATACATTTTATTTGAAGTATCCTGCCAGCATGGAACTTACATAAGAAAACTTTGTTCTGATATGGCTGAATCATTAAAAGTTGGCGGTCAGATGATTGAACTAAGACGCATTAAAGCAGGTCCCTTTACGGAATCTGACAATATAATTAGTTTAGATAAATTACGCAATTTATGGGAGTTACATAAAGAAGTTAAAAACGAAAACGAAATTATTGAAAAAGAACTTTGCAAATACATAAGACCAATGGAAGAAATATTAAAAGAATTCAGAAAAGTATATGTCTTTGATAACTGCATTGACTCTCTATCTCACGGGCACAATTTAGCAATACCAGGAGTTTCCAAATTAGATGATGGAATACAAATTGGTGAAGAAGTTGCTATATTCTCATTAAAAGGGGAACTAATTGCAATAGGAGAATCTCTTTTAACAAGCAGGGATGTAATGAACAAAGAAAAAGGGCTCTTTATTAAAACACATAAAACTTTCATGGACATAGGAGTCTACCCAAAAAGAATAATTTCAAATGAAAAATAGTTAAAATTAATTTTTCATAATTTCCCTTCAAATAATTCTATTAATAAACCTAATAGATTTGAAATCGCTAAATCTATTAGGTTTATTTAAATTTCTTCTAACATATTCAGAATCAAGATTTCTTATCTCTTCAATCAGTTCCCTACTTAAATGAGGTTTTCTATCACGATAAAATCTTGTAGTTTTGTGACATCTTAAAAAATCTTCAAAATTCTCTTCACTAAAATATATTTGTTCTTTATATTTTTCAATTTTCTCACTTATTATTTTAAGACCTAAATTAAATGTATCTGAGTCATAAACAAATACTCCTATAATGTCAACACCACTTAATCTAGATTCCTTATTAGGCTTTTCACTCTCATATTTCTTAATTGCATTATTCAAATCTTTTTCACTTGAATTTGGTTTTAGAACATAAGATTCACTAATTGTATTATTACCTTTTAGTGCTTCAAAATAATTTTTTTCAGAAATGCCTTCACAATATATTTGAATTATTTTTTTAATCTTCTTTATAGACATTTGGAAAACCCCCTAAAACTCCTTCTCTGTAATAATCTCCGTAGTTCTTGTTAATTTTGGGGTTGTTCTTGACTATTTTATGTAAGTTAATTATCTCACTCACACTATTTTTTTTCTCAATAATATTAATTTGGTCAGATCTTAAATAATTTAAAATATCTGGTTGATGAGTTGTAAATAAAAGTTGGTTACTCTTACTTTTATTAAAGTATTTTATTATATATTCCACTATCTCAATATTAAAAGAGTTCTCAATTTCATCAAACAATATAATTGAATCTTCTGACAATTTTAATAGATTGTAAAATATTAGAATAAACTTTTGAGTTCCAGTTGATTCAAAGTTAAATTTAACTTTTATATTTTTTTTATCGTTCTCATGAAACAATAACAAATTACTTATATCTATTTCTTGGATATTTTTTTTAATATCTGGTTTATTGCCAACATTAATCTCTAACAGAGAAACTTGTTTTATTTTCTCTTTAACTAACTCTAAATCGTAAACTGAAAAGTCTGCATAAGATAATTTATCTAACAAACTTTCCTTTTGTTTTTTATCTTCTAGCAAAGAGAAATCCACAGGAGCATTAAATAAATTCTGAATATCAACTATTCTATTAAAGAAATCAAACACAGGCTTTAGAATTTTTGAATTCAATTGAACCGCCCTTGAAACCATTAAAGTTTGAGAGATTACATTATAAGATAAGGGCTTTAACTCACTTTTATATCTCTCGTTAATCTTAAATCTATTTTCTAAGTCCTTTTCATCTCTAAAAAATACCCTTGTTGGCTTTTGAGATTCATGTACTTCAAGAAATTCCGTAATTATTTCTTTGTTAGTATAAGAAAATCCATAAGAGTATTTTTTATTTTCTGCAATAAAATTAATTTCAAATTCAATTGGTTTTCCATCATAGTTTAAGAAAGGAAAGTAATTAATATTTGTATTGACATTATGAGCGTGTGAATTTAAAACCATTGCTTTCATAAAGTCCAGTCCTTTGAGTAATAAACTCTTACCTGAACCATTAACCCCAACTAATCCTACAACTTTTAATATTTCGAGATTGTTAATTTTATTAACAGATTTAATTCCGCTTTTTTCTTTTGATTTCTTGGTGAAATCGAGGATTTGTTCATCTTTATATGAACCATAATTCTTTAGTTTGAAATTGAATTATCATAAATGTATAAATATCTAATTATTTATGAATTTAACTATTATTTTCTATTTTTCTATTAAAAATTAAAAGAAAATAAAAAAATAATTCTAAAAACACATATAATTAATTTCAAATGTATCAAATGAAATATTTTTCTTTTCCTGTCCTTAAATTCAAAAAACTTACATCTTTTCACAGACTTAAACATTCCCACAACAAAAATTTAATAAAGGATTAATAGTTAACTACGTATATGAAATTACCTAAACTATACATGATTAAAAAACCAAACAAGAAATCGCCCTTAAACCAAGATATGAACAACTTAAACGATTTTGACAGAGAATATCACAAACTCCTAAAACACATTTTAAACAATGGAAATAAAAAAGGAGACAGAACAGGAGTTGGAACAATAAGTATTTTTGGATACCAGATGAGATTTGACTTATCAAAAGGATTTCCACTTCTTACAACCAAAAAAGTTTTCTACAAAGGAATATTTCATGAACTCCTGTGGTTTCTAAGAGGAGACACTAACATCCGTTACTTATGCGAGAACAAAGTTGGAATATGGAACGAATGGCCCTTCCAGAATTATCTAAAAGAAAATAAATTAGAAAAAAAATTCCCAAAATACTCGGACGAATGGAAAGAGGAAATGAAAAACTTTGTCTCAAAAATTATCTCTGATGACAAATTCTCCAAAAAATGGGGAGAACTTGGACCAGTTTATGGAAAACAATGGAGAGATTTCAATGGGGTAGATCAAATAAAAGATGTAATAGAACAAATTAAAACAAACCCAAACTCAAGAAGACTAATAGTTTCAGCTTGGAATGCAAATGATGTTCCCAAAATGGTTAAATCCGGACTTCCACCCTGTCACTGCTTATACCAGTTCTATGTAAATGATGGAAAACTATCTGCCCAATTATACCAAAGATCCTGCGACACATTCTTAGGAGTACCATTTAACATTGCATCCTACTCACTTCTCGTTCACATCATCGCAGAAATATGCAACTTAGAAGTAGGTGAATTTGTATGGACAGGAGGAGACGTTCACATCTATCTAAACCACATAGAACAAGTAAAAGAACAATTATCAAGAGAAAGTTTCAACCCTCCAAAATTAATAATCAAAGACAGAGGACAGAAAAAAATTGAAGACTTTAAATTTGATGACCTTGAAGTTACTAATTACAAATCCCAATCTCCAATCAAAGCTCCAATTGCTGTATAAAGAATGAATATAAGAGTACTCATATTTTTCGCATTATTTTTTTCTGTATGGTGTTTTTTAAATTATTTCTTTTACAAGAGCATTATTACAATATATTACAAAGGCAAAAAAAAAGCATTCCTCATATCCTTGTATGTCTCAATATCCATATTCATTCTAATACTATTTGGAGAATTTGGCTCAGGAAAAATCTTTTTCACACTATCTCAACTCACAAACTATTATATAGGAATTTTAGCCCTTGCTCTGCCAGTCTACCTAATATATCACATAACTAACATATCTCTTAAATTCTTTAAAATTAAACTAAAATTTAGCTTAGGAAAATGTTTCACTATTTTTCTTGCAATCATTGTTTTAATCTCAATAATTACATTTGAACTGCCAATTAAAACCCATAAATACGAAATACAGTCAGACAAAGTTTCAAGAGAATATAACATCCTTCAAATAACAGACCCTCAATATGGAAGTATTGGTGATTATCATCTTAAAGAAATACAAGAATTGTCCAACAATATAATTAACACAGAAGATATTGATTTTATTGTTTTCACAGGTGACTTTATTGACACCCGAAACTTTAAAGAAGAAGACTTAGAACCCTTATTAAACTTTGATGTACCAGTATATTTCACTTTGGGAAATCATGAATTCTATCATGATTACGACAAAATATTAGATATCACAAACAGACATTATATAGTACTTAGAAATAAAAGCCATGCATTTGAAGAAATAAATTTACTTGGAGCTGATGACTCAAATTATAACAATCACTTAGAAACTATCCTAAACAAAAACCCTCAATTAATAGATTCTCAAAAACTTAATTTACTCTTATACCACAAACCCTCAGAAGTCTTAACCGCTAAAAATTCAGGGGTTGATATAATGATTACAGGGCATACACATGGAGGGCAGATTTTCCCATATACTCTAATGCTCAAACTATTTTTTGACTACCCATCAGGTTTAGTTAAAATTGATGAGTTTATCCTATACACATCAGATGGTGTTGGACTTTGGGGACCTAAAATGAGACTTGGAACTTCTAACGAATTAGCTGTTTTTAAAATTATTCCTAAAACGTAATAAGAAATATTATAAAGAAATTTATTTAGATGAATTCTATGGTTGAATATAGTGTTATTGCCGCAATTTCCAAAAATTATGTAATTGGTGATGGGGCGAAAATTCTGTGGTACATGCCTGAAGATTTTAAACTATTCAAAAAAGCAACAATGAATAATGTTGTTATAATGGGAAGAGTAACTTGGGAGTCCCTCCCTAAAAAATTCAGACCCCTTCCAAACAGAACAAATATCATTTTAACGAGGGATTTAAATTACAAAGCAGAGGGAGGAATTGTATGCCCAAGCATTGATAATGCCCTAAAAGAAGCTAAAAAATATAAAGGAGAAATCTTTGTAATTGGAGGCTCTAAAATATATGAGCAGATGATTGACAATGCAACTTACTTATACATCTCCCACGTCAAAAAAAACTATGAAGGAGACATTTATTTTCCCAAATTCAACAAAGACAATTACAAAATAATTGAAGAAAAAGAATTTGAAGATTTCACATTTAGAAAATACAAAAAGAAGAAATGATATTTTATTTGAACTTAATTTTAAATATATTTAAATAGTAGAAGTTTTATCTTTATTTTATGGAAATCAAATGTAATACTCAAAACAAGGGTACAATTCAGGATTATCTAAAAGATAAGGATGTGCCTTTTAAAATAAGACTTAGGGAAAGTCTTGGCTTTAATATTTCTTTTGATATAGATATTAATTTAACAATAGAAATAGTTATAGGACTTACTCTTGCCATTAGACTATATTTAAAACAAAAGCAAGAGTCAAACACGACAATAATAATTAATAATACTCAAATTAATATTAATGTGAATGAACCAAAAGAAGAACTTGAACAAAAAATTAAAGAAAAGTTTAATTAATTACTCCTTATAATTATTATTGTTCATACGGAAATTGCTTGTTATACAAAGTCGGCATTATGAAAATATTTTTAAAGAAAACTGCACTATTTCTATTATGCGTCTATAGCTCAGTGGTAGAGCGGCGGTCTTGTAAACCGCAGGTCGCGTGTTCAAATCGCGCTAGGCGCTTATTTCTCCAAATTTAATTCTCAGAAATTATCTGTTCCTTATATGCTTCCTCTAAAAGAACCATTAACTTGGGAAGATCTGATAACCTTAGACTTTGTGTTTGTTGCCACTTATCTGATTTATCCCTATATGATCTCTGAAATGAATATGATTTAATCTTTTCCTCGCCATATTCGTTCTCCCAGACATTTAGGGAGATTACTCCTGCTCTATATGATTTTATTGGTTTATTTTTTCCATGTAAAACACATGAAGACAGATTTTAATTTAATATTTATTAAAAACTTTTTTCATATTCCTAAATTTTTTTTAAAACACAGAACAACATTTTTAACTTGGATTTGATTATTTAAATTTATGACTAAGGATTTTAATTATCATATTAAAATAATAAATGATAAAAACAGTCCCTCCTATCTTAAAATAGCTTCAATTTTTGAACTAATGAACATCGGAGATTTGAAATCCTTAAACATTTTATATAATACTATTCAAAATGAACCTTGCGAACTTGTCCGTTATGAGGCAATATTTGCTATTGGGGAAATGGGCTCATGCAGAAAATCAATAAACTTAATAAAAAAGACATTTGAAAACGACAAATCAATAATTGTCAAACACGAATGTTTAATTTCACTTGGAACAATAAGTTCAAATAAAGACATTCCATTTTTAGAGAACATAAAAACCTCTAATTTTGAAATTGCATACAGTACTAAAATTGCAAGGGATAGAATATTATATCTTGAAAACCTATAAAGTGGAGCAAGGCACTTTGCAAATTTAAACTAAGAAAAAAGACAGTAAAAAGTCTTCATGTAAAACTGATTACAGATATAAACAATATAAAGAACTATTAAGAGAAGACAAAAATAATGATTATGAAAATTACGGAGATGTTATATACATAGAGTATTAGTTTATAGAATTAATCCATTACAAGAGTATGCAAGACTTATGTATATCAGAAAGTAGAGTTTTCTCAATTGAATATAATCTTTTTATACTATAGACTAATCCTATTGTTGAAATTCTTAATTCTTCAAATTTCTAGTGACTTTGGTAAATTTATTCTTGATCTCCATCTGATTCAGGATTATACTTGTTTTCAAGATCTAATTCTGGAGTACTCATCCTATAATCGTCAATATTGAGACGAACTTCACAATCTGGTACATCACTCCCCCACCAATTGTACACTTTACCATTTGCGTGGTTGAAGTGATTTCCATGAACAGTTGTGATTGATTTTCCTGTCAATCCTCCAGATTTAGCATCATTTGGGTTTATCCCCTGAATATTTGTTTTATTGGAAATCACGTTTAGTTCATTATTATGACAATGTTTATCATATTTATCACTAAACAAAGCGTTTGCATCATCTATTGAATCAATAATCATAATCCCTGCAAAAGAAGTAACTACAGCAATCTTGACCATTGATTTATCTATCACTTTAGCGTCTTCCTCAAGAATAAATGACTTAAGAGATTTCTTAACTTTGGGAAGACTTTTCTTAACCATAATCTACCATAAAGAATTCTTACTTTTATAATTTAGTTACTACTTTACTAAAAAATGAACTATAAAAGAAAATTCCATAATAGAACTTCTATTTCAAACTAACAAACTGAAACCTAAAAATCACTTAAGGGACTTTGTTTCTATTATTTGCAACTTTCTTATATGTATCTCCACACTTTCTCAAAATAAAACCAAATTAATAACTATTATAATATTTCTTTAGAAACTCTGTTATCTTAGAATCGGTTGGATACTCACTGCCGCAATCAAACTTAACATTCTCCCAGACATTCATGGAAATTATTCCTGCTCCATATGATTTTATTGGTTTATCTTTTTCCCCATATGAAACAGATGAAAATAAGTTTTAATTTTATATTTATCATTATGATAATAAATAAGAATCTATCAGAAACAAATAAAAACATATAAAAAATACTTATACTTAAAAGTATATAAATATTCTTTGTGACTTAAATAATAAGGATTTAAAAATGAGCGATTACTATGAACTTAGAAAATGGGATGAAAAAGGAGTTATAGAAGAGTTAAAAAAATTTAATTTCAAGAAAAAAGTAAAAATAGTATTAAATGAGCAGTTAGCTAAAAACATTCACTTAATTTTTCATTATTTAGAGTATTTTAAAAACTTCGAGGTTACAATAATAAAGAAAGATAATCTAGATGATTTATGTAATAGAATTTTCCAAAAATATCTTATTTCTAACTATCCAAGTCTGAGTTCAAAATTTATTATTTTCTTTGAGGACTTCTCTGAAGATGAAATTGAAAATATTTTAGGTTTTGACAATTATTTGATTTATTGTTCAAAATTAAATAAAGAGCCGATATTAAATAGGAATAAATTATCTTATGAAAAGAAAAAAATAAAAGAGAATTCCCATTTGGCTAAATATGACACATTTAGAATACTAAGAAATGAACTTGACAAACTCATATCTCCAAATATCACTATTCCCAAAGAAGAGGATTGTGATAGATTTTTATTTTACTATTACATCTATTCAAAAGAAAGTTGTAATAATATAATAAAAATTCTAAACAAACTAAAAGTTGACTTAAGAGTTATTGATTTAATAAGGAACAACCCAATAAACTCTATTATTTCTTATTATGCAATTGGTTTTACTTATAAAGATGGAAAATTAGTTAGAACAACTCATTATACAGGTTTTAGGGATTTATCAGAAGTTGAAAAAAATCTAAAATTTATAAACTCAAGACACAATCTCAATTTCAAGGAGAATATAAAGAGTTTATGGGGATACGCAATTGATTACTATGATAAATATGAGGAATTCAAGATTTATGATGTTCATGATGTTTTATTTGACGGAAGAATTAACAATTCTAAGATAAGAGATCTGCTAAAAAATAAGTATTGTCAAAAGTTTTTTAAGATTAGGTCAGATAGGGATATTATAATCAAGTATGAATTTCATTTAAAAAAATCCTTTAGCAGAGATGAACAGGACACTCTTCAAGAATTTGGTTTAAATGATGGCAAATCAAACGTACTTTCAATCTACATTGACAATGGAGAAATAAGCAGAAGTGTATTATATGATTTCTAATTCCTAGATTTTTATTTAACTAACAAACCAAAACTAAAAATCACTTAAAGATTTTTGCTCCTTCTCATTTACAACCTTCTTATAAGTATCCCAGCACTTTCTGAAAATAAAACCAAACTCACAACTATTATAATATTTCTTTAGAAACTCTATTGTCTTAGGATCGCTTGGATACCCACTGCCACAATCAAACTTGACATTCTTTCTAATCTGAGATAACTCCTGCTCGCGAAGTTCCTTTGCAATAATACTTGCCGCTCCTACCATTTCATATTTCTTATCAGCCTTATTCTCTGAAATAATCTTGCACTCAAAAGACAATCTTCTTAAAATCTCATCTCCAAACTTCTGAGGATTTGAAGTTAAAGCGTCAATAATTACAAGTTGAGGTTTTTCATCCTCTAAAATTTTCACAATAGAACGAATTTCAAGTTCATTTAACTTTCCACCCCGAGCATGATTTCTATCAATTAAAACAGGAGTTAATTGAGAATACTTCATATTCATATCAGACTTAAGTTTATTATAAATCTGATTCCTCTTTAACGGGGCTAACTCCTTAGAATCACGAACTCCCATATCCTTAAGCATTTTCTGATAAGAATTCAAATTCTTTAAACTCTTAAGACTAACAATAGAAAAACCAATGAACATTGAACCTAAAACAGGTCCCTTTCCTGCCTCATCAATTCCGATGACTTTATACATCTGCTCAGCCTTTTACAGAATTAATAAAACTTTTCAATTCTGATTTACTCAAAGCTCCAACCTTCTGGGAAACAACATCTCCTCCCTTAAAAATCTTCAAAGTAGGAAGAGCAGAAATACCATTATTAGCACAAACCTCTTCAGCCTCATCAGCCTCCACCTTAACAAACTTAACATCTGAAAACTCTTCATCCTCTGATAACGCTTCATAAACAGGCGTTAGCACCTTACAAGGGCCACACCAAGAGGCCCAGAAATCAACCACTACAAGCCCATTAGCCTTCTTAACTTCTCTCTCAAAATCATCAAGAGTTACCACATTAACAATTTTACTCTTTGCCATACATAGAACTAAAACTTACCTTTTATAAAGATTATCTTTAAGAAAAAAAGGTTACAAAAATATTATAATATCACTATCAAAAACAAGATAATTTTTATAAATAGAATAATATGCATTTATCCTATGTATAGAAGATTTAAATCAAGAGGAATGAGTCTAAGAGAACTAATAATCGGGTTTGGTTTCTTATCGGGAATATGGTTAACTGTTGGAATCAATCCTACCGAAGAGATTCTTAATGCTCTTACTAATATCCTAAACAACTTTGGAATAAACATAGGACACATCATCTTACTGCAGGTTCTTCCAATTATCTTATTTCTTATATTTATGTGTCTAATTTACCGCCGTGGAGGAAAATTAGGTTTAGTTGCAGTGGCTTGCGCCTTTATTGGTGGATTACTAATTCTAACACTACCAATACTCTCTGTAATATTTCTCTTTTTAGGATTAGGAATAGGGCATTTTGCAAGAAGAGTATATTAGTTTCATTTAATTACTTTGACTTCCTAACTGCAATTTTCGGAACTCCTGTTCCGATATGAATCATTTGATTTGTCATAACATTTTCTGTAATTGAATTTAACAAATTTTCCTCATGCAAAATAGCTCCTTTGGAAACATGCTTTAAAGCCGTTTCAAAAGATGCCTTAGTTAAAACATTTGTTTTATCTGCAACAATACCATACCTTGTCATTCCTCTTGGTTCTCCTGTATAAGTCATAATATCTGCAATTAACAAAACATGTCTCTCATTAATTGAAAGCCCCTGAGCCTTAACCACTTCCATAATTTCATTAATAATCAAATTCCTCGTAGCTTCAATTCCAAAGCTATCACAAGTTTCGAAAATATCATTACATGAAATCCGAAAAGGATCAATCTCATCTAACTTCATAACCTGCTTTAAAGAAATTCCTCTTGTTAAAATCATATACTCATCATTTTCCTTAATAATAGAAACATCTGAAATTCCCTTAATTCCATACACAATTGAACTCATAGCAAGTGCCTTAATACTCATCAAATCCTTTAAACCTACATTTGCATTATCTTTAATAACCAAGATCTTATCATCAACAATCTGGCCATTATTTCTAATCTTTTTATCCAAATACGAAAGAATTGATTCTGGTTCTATTTTATACTTCCTGAACTGCTTTAAATTCAAATCTATCTTAATAATTTTCTCATCTGTATTAATATCAATATTATTTGAAAACTCAAGAAGTTTGGTTTCCTTAATCTTACTTGCAACAAACTTCAACTTTTCCTCACTTGCAAACTCAGGCTTTAAATGAATTCTCATAACAGGTTGCTCCAAATTCTTCTTAACATCTAAAATCTCAATCAAGCGTGGAAGTCCTTCAACTGACTGGGTTGCAACACCTGCGAAGTGAAATGTATTCAAAGTCATCTGTGTTGAAGGTTCTCCTACGGATTGGGCAGTAATTACTCCAATTGCTTCATTAGGAGTAATCAGTGAATCTCTATACTCTGATGCAACATTCTCTAAAATCCTCTTAACTTGCTCATTTGTTACTTTCTCTGGCAAGTACTTACTTAAATTATCTAAAATGTATGAAGGAAACTCTGGATTCTCCTTCCTAAAACTTGTAACTAATTTATTCTCAGCCATTTTAAATCTTATCTCGTAAAGTATTCTCAACAATTGACTTTACGTCAAAATCCCCACTAACTGTCTTTGCTACATCAATACCATCATCACCATATTTAAACTGCACAATATGTCCACTCTCATTTCTCACGGAAAGATCAGAATTAACTACAAAATCAAGCATTGCCGTTGCCATACGCCTGTACAAATATCCTGTCTTGGGAGTTCTAAGGGCAGTATCCATCAATCCGTCACGCCCCGTAATACAACCAAAGAAAACTTCATGTGGTTTTAGTCCTTTTCTTAGTGAAGACTTAATATATCCTCTTGCTTGAGGACTCAAATCCCCTTTTTTAAAACATGACAAAGTTCTATCTGTAAACCCTCTTGTTAGCCTCTGTCCTCTAAGTGATTGCTGTCCAACACCAGCGTGCATCTGAACAATTGATAAAACCTTACCCATGGCCCCAGAATCTGCCATAAGCATGGTCCCTGTTGACTTGTCAAGTTTCGTCTGAACAATCTTCATACTATCATCCCGAATCTCATTTAAAAGTGAAAGAATCTTAATTTCAAACGAACTCTCTGTTGAAAGTCCTGCTACTCTCTCAAACTTTCCTTTCTTATACTCCTCAATGACCTTATCAATCTCCATATATGCTTTGCTATTAATTTTACTTACTTCCTTTTCAATTTCCTTTGGAATATCAAAATCCCTCATTGAAATTGTAAACCCTTGCTTCTTCAATGTTTGAATTCCCAAATTAAACATAAATGAAACCGTATCTAACACCAAATCAGAACCATAATTTTTATGAATATGTCTCAATAAAGTACCTCCTCCATCTCCTATAGTTTTCTTATCAATAACTCCCTTTATTAATTTTCCATTTTTAATTAGAACATCACCTGATTTACTCTCTCCTATGAAATTTAAGTCCTCAGGCAGAATTACTGAGAAAATTTCACTACCCTTCACCTTCTTGCCAAAATCAATCCTGTTCAAATCTTTAAAACCAATTGAAAAAATAAGTTCTAATGCTTCCTCTCTATCTAAAATCATTTCATTAGTTAGAATATACAAACCAGTAATTGAATCCTGAACGCAGCCAATAACAGCATCCCCACTTGCTGGAGAAATCAACTGATGCTTTACATCCATTAACCTTTCCACTTCCTGCCTTGCCTCAAGAGTCTGGGGCATATGAAGATTCATCTCATCCCCATCAAAATCTGCATTATAAGGCTTACATACACCAGGATTAATTGCAAAAGTCTTAATTGGAAGAACTCTTACAATATGTCCCATCATTGAAAGTTTATGCAAAGATGGTTGCCTGTTAAAAACAACTGAATCTCCATCAAGCAAATGCCTCTCAACAACATACCCTGGCTCAATCTCATCAAGCAGAACATCAAGAACCTCTGAAACAATAGTTTTCTTGGCTCCTGACTTAGTCTTTATATAATTTGCCCCAGGATAATTCATAGGTCCATTTCTAACAAGTTCTTTTAAATAATCAATATTATCTTCTGTTACAACCTCTGGAACAGTTAACTTCTTTGCAACCTCAAATGGAACTCCAACCTGATTTAACTTTAATCTTGGGTCTGGGGAAATAACAGTACGAGCAGAATAATTTACTCTCTTCCCTATTAAATTATTACGAATAAGACCCTTTTTACCCTTAACTCTCTCAGCAATTGACTTTAAAGGATCTCCATTTCTATGCCTTGCAGGAGGAAGCCCTGGGATTGTATTATTCATGTAAGTTGAAATATGATATTGAAGCAAATCCCACACATCCTCAATAATTGCTTCAGGCACACCAACTAAAAGATGTTCATGCAACCTTTGATTTGTTCTAATAACATCAGTTAATTTATGCGTAAGATCATCTTCTGATCTCTGACCGGACTGCAATGTAATAGTTGATCTCATAGAAACTGGAGGAATTGGCAAAATAGTTAATAATAACCACTCAGGCCTAATATCATAAACCTTTAACAAAGGCAAATCAGAATCAGGAATATTTTCAAACCTAAATCTAATCTCTGTTGTTAATAACCTTTTCTTATTCCCTTGTGTAAATATAAACACTGATGACTTATCCAATTTAATTTCTTCCTGTTTAGTTTCACAATGAGGACATGTCTTAATCTTTGACAAAGCAAGCAGAAACTTATTTTTAAATTTCAAAAACTTCTCAGTAGTCATTTGGGCTCTTGCTTTCTCATGCTCTTTCGTTAATTCTACAATCTTATCCTCTACAACTAAAATTCTTGAACATTCCTGACAAGTGCACCTTACAATCATAAAAATATCATCAATAAAACTAATATTTAAAATTGGTCTTGCAAGTTCTAAATATCCAAAATGCCCTTCACAATTCTTATATGACTGCCCGCAAGTCTTACACGATAATCCTGGTTCAATAACTCCCATTCTCAAATCCATTAATCCTCCTTCAACAGGAAAACCATACTTATCATAAATTTCAGGAGTAATTACCTTTACAACACTTTGCTTAATAATTTCTTTTGGTGAAAATATAGTATATCTGATTTTGTTAATTCTTTTTGTTATATTTGCCATTTTTTATTCCTCAAAAAACCTATCCTTAGTTCCAAAAGTTGGATTAATCCCAAGCGATTTGAACTCATTCATTAATAACTTGAATGCATACGCAAGCTCAACTTCCTCAAACTTACTGCCACCACAAATAGGACATTTGCTTTTATAATTGAATAGATAAGGATCAGCTAAATGCCCACAACTTGTGCACACAAGTCCTCTCGTTTGGTCCGCAGAAAATCTCTCCTTTAAAAGAAGTGAAGAACCATGAGAAATCAATGCATCCTTTTCCATCTCTCCTAACTTAAGCCCTCCCCCTCTAATTCTTCCTTCTGCGGGCTGTCTTGTTAAAAGTTGAACAGGGCCAGTTCCTCTTGCTTGAAGTTTATTTACAACCTGATGAGATAACCTTAGATAATAAATTGAACCAATATAAATTTCTGCTTCCATCTTCTTACCTGTTTTTGGATCATACATAACTTCATTTCCTGTTGGACTAAAACCCATATTCTTTAACTGTTTTCTCAAATCATCCTCAGAAGTTCCATCAAAAGGATTAGCATCAACAAAATCACCTCTAAGAGATGCAACCTTTCCTGCTAAAACCTCTATAACATGAGACACTGTCTTACGCCCGGGAATAGAATGTGGTGAGAAAATCAAATCAGGAACAATACCATTTTCACTAAAAGGAATATCTGATTGCTTCATAACTCCTCCTACAACACCTTTCTGTCCATGCCTTGATGCAAATTTATCCCCTACAACTGGTTCTCTCTGATCTCTTAACAGTACATTAATCTCTTTATCTCCACCCTGATTCTCAACAACAAACACATTTGAGACAACTCCTTTCTCCTCTTCCATTAAAGCAAGAGAAGAATCAATATTCAAATTAATCATCTGCCCAAAACCTTCTATCTCCTCTATAAACCTTGGAGGTGAAATCTTACCGATAATTACATCAGAAGTTTCAATCCGCTGTCCTACATAAACAATTCCATCATCTTCAAGATACCTATAATCACTCTCCATCCGATAGCCCTTAATATCCTTATTTGGAATTCCAATATTGTCAGTCAAACCACCCGGGTACTTAATCTCAGAAGTTGAATAAAGTTTATAATAAAATGTGCGCTGCATACCTCTCTCAATAGAAGATTGATTTAAAATAATACCATCCTCCATATTATAACCTTCATAACTCATAATTGCAATTGTTAAATTCTGTCCTGCAGGATGTTTATCAAATTCAAGTAAATCATAAACAAAAGTCTCAACTAATGGTTTCTGGGGATTAACTAACAAATTTCTGTCTGTCTCTTTTCTATATCTGTAATTCAAAGCATACAATCCCACTGCTTGTTTTACTGTTTTCTGTCCACGCATCAGACGGCTCGGTTCATCATAATTTGAAAAAGGCACAGTTCCTGTATTTAATCCAAACATAAGAATAGGTGAGAGTTCATGATGAGTATGTTCTAATGTTATCTCCTCTGGACTCATTGCGCAATAAACATCCTCTTCCTCTAAAGAATCAAGATATTCAATAACTCCTTTAGAAAGCAAATCATTGTATCCATACTCACCAATATTAAGTTTCTTTAAAACGTCTTGTGTTAATTTAGACTTTCCATTTTCACAAATCACAAGTGGTCTTACAACTCTTCCAGGTGAACCTTCAATATTTATAATCCTTGAATCCTTATTAAATCTTATATTCAGGCAGTCATCTATCTTACCTGCCCTTCTTGCCTTTCTAAAAGCTTGAGTATATTTTGCCCCATCCAGACAAGTTCCAATAAATACTTCATTTAAAAACACATCTACTCTCATTTTAACACCTCTCAAGCCCCAACTTTTCAAGTTCTTTAAACATTTCCTCACTCAAGTCAGGATACCTATACGTAACTGATGCCATGAGCGTTAAATTCTTCCTTAGCCCTATTGAATGCCCCTCAGGAGTCTCTACTGGACACAACCTTCCAAAATGAGTTGGATGCAACTCCCTTGCTGAAAAATTCTCCTGTGAAGTACTTAGTGGAGAAACCACTCTTGTCAAATGCGAAAGCATATCAAAATAATTATTTCTCTTTAAATATTGTGAAATACCCTTCCTGCCATCTGACCACGTTCCCAATGCAAGAGCGGAATTAATCTTCTGCGTCAATAACTGCTCTCTGATTATGATCTTCATTGATGAAAACCTTCTCCTTTTAATCATTCTCTGAAAATTAGTTAAAATATCAACTATTAACTCATTAAAATTATTAACAAACAAATGTTCAAACAACTGCCCAACCAATCTAATTCTCTTATTTGAATAATGATCCTTGTCATCAACACAACCAATACCATTTGAAACACCATAATACTTCTTTAAAAGTTTGCAAATTAATTGGGCTTTGGTAATTCTTGATTCATTGGAAATACCAACATGTGGAAGAACAAAATTATTTATATAAAATGACACTCTATCTTCCTTCTCTTTAGTAGAACCAATAAGATTAAACTTTCTGCTTAACAATTCAGTTGCCTCCTCAGTATTTGAGATCCCACTATATTCTGACATCTGGAAAATAATATCTGAATCTGTCAAACCTGTCAAAGCAACAATATCCTTATCAGAAGTGATTCCCAAAGTCTTAATCAACAAAAAAATGGGAATATTCCTAAAATTGCCAAAAGTATAAGTATAAGATCCATCCTTGTTCTTTCTAATCTCTTGAAGTGATTTATAAACTCCTCTCTCTGAGAACATTCTGCCAAAAAATTCATTTGAATTTTTCTCAATAAAAAATTTATTTAAAGCCAAATCCTCCATCAGAACAACAACTTTCTCAGTTCCATTAACAATAAAATATCCTCCTGGTTCATAAGGATCCTCTCCTAACTCTATCAACTCATCTTCCGTCTTATCCTTTAATATGCACTTACTTGACTTAAGCATAATAGGCATCTTAGCAATCTGAACATCAAACTTATCCTTTTGAGTTCCTATAAGAGTTGTAACTTTCATATAAAGAGGAGAACTATAAGTTAAACCCCTTAATCTTGCCGTATTAGGTGTTAATTTAGTAATTGAACCATCCACTTCAATATGGACAGGTTCTTCCAACCAGACATTATTAATTGATAAATTCACTTCATCATATGTTTCAAGCAAGTACTCAGGAATATTTTTTCTATCAAAATTTAATATAATATTCTTTATCCCCTCTTCAATAAAGTAGTTGTAAGATTGAATTTGACTCTCAACCACTTTCCTATCTTTAAAATACGCCTTTAAAACTTCTTTATAATCATAATTTACCATCTTACTCAACTACCACCCTGTAATATTTGCTTTTTCCAGCAAAAGATTCCCTTGAAATCTCAATCACATCCCCCACAGAAACATCAAGTTCAGAAATAGCAAAATCCTTAATCTTGATTGAGGGAAGTTTTGACTTGGAATCAATATTATATTTTTTCAGAATTTGATTTGCATCATCTTCTGCAAGTTTTCTGTGCTTAGGTATTAGAAAGTTTCTTTGATTACTCATTTGTTAATTAGTTAATTGGATTGATTTTCTTCTGAACCATACCAGATTCAAAAGCAACGAGCTGTACGGGATTCGAACCCGCGACACCTGGATTAAAAGTCCAGTGCTCTACCAGACTGAGCTAACAGCTCAAAACACGTTTATGTGATTTTATCTGAAGGATTGTGAAAATCCTTGCTATGACATAACAGCCCACTTGGACTGATGCTCAAATCTTTTCAGCGCCCAAGCCGGGATTTGAACCCGGGTCGACGCCTCGACAGGGCGTCATGATAGGCCGAACTACACTACTTGGGCAATAAATTTGCATTACCTTTAGGACACACCCTAAGTCCCAACACCCGGATTTGAACCGGGAACCTGTCGGTTTCTACATCTAATACAACACAAAGAGGAGGCTGTCAAAATTTCATCCAATTAGTCATCATGACCTGTCAATCTGATTCTACAGCCGACCGCTCTACCGTTGAGCTATGTTGGGCAAACACACAAGCAAATTTAATACTTAAAAAAATTCCAAATGCTTTATAAAACTTTTTACTAAACCCAAAAAAAGTCGCTCTAATTGGACTTTTTATTAATCTTGGGAACTACTGGAATTGGGGCTGGCAGATTCAATGAATCTGACAGTTCTAAAGCCTTAATAATTGCCTTACTATATACAAATTTGTAAACATGCTGATTAACAGTTGAATTTAATTTCTTATCTGCTTTGTACTTCTTTACAGTTTCATCTATAATCTCTTTTGTGTCTGCATAAACGACATTGCCCTCAATAACAATTCCCCCAAGAGATGAACCATACAAAACACTGAAACTAAAATCAATCTTTAGCACATCATTTTTATTTCCCCCAACATTTAAAGTGGTCTTCTCAGCATTCACAATTGAAATATTGTGTTTAATCTCAATACTTCCCTTAACTCCTTCCTTTTTTCTTTCACAATTGATTTTTGTAAAACTAAACCCTATTATTCCCATTTTTTATTTAACCTTTTTAGATTCTAAATCCTTCTTAACGCTCTTAAGAGCTTTCTTAAAAACATCAACTGCATTTCCTTTTGAAACTTTCAGGAAAAACTCCACTTTATCCACAAGATGATGTTCCCTGTAAGAACCAACCAGTTCTACATTACTCTGAGCCTCTAAATAAACCTTTAGAAGAGAAAATAAAGACTCTTCATTAGAATCAACTATGATTCTTAGCACATTCTTATCATCAACCTTTTCAATTATATTCATTTTTTACATGAAACTCTAAATTATTTTAACTGGTTCATTCCAGACTAATTTTTTTAAACTCAAGTGCTTTCAATGGAAAAATCTTTCTTAAACCATTTCTCAAAGCATTTTGCTCCTCTCCTGCAATCACTGATGAAATAAAATCATCATATGAACGAGATTCAACTGCTTTAGTAACTAACTCTTTTGTCTTTGACCTTAAAAGTGAATTTGTAAGAGCACTTGTATTCATTTTTGTGACAATGAATGGTTTGATTCTTATTTTCAATCCGTCTTTTGAAGTGCAGACAAATGAATCCTCAACCAAATCAGAACCCGGCTTAACAGATCTTCCCAAGTAATAAGGAATTTGTTCATATGTCTTAACTTTGGTTTTTGCGAGTCCGGAATTAACCTCATCAATAACAAAAGTTAATCTTACGTTCTGATTCTTAACATTGCCTGTAACATACATCATATTAACTTTTGAAGTCTTACCAACAATAGCATTCAAGTCAGTTACATTGCTCTTTCCAATCCTTACTGAATTCAAATGCTCAGGAGCAAGAATCTCAATTGGAAATTTCCTTTTAACCTTTTTAACCTTCGAAACTTTCACCATCTTTGCCATTCTAATAACTCACCTCCACAAATCTCAAAACTTCTCTAATTAAACTTTTATATTCTAAACTTACCATTTTAATTCTTGTATTTCCACCCCTTTGGAAGTTTTGAAGTTCTAACATAATACTTAGCAAGCCTTCTGATTTTTGCTTCAACTAAAGCAAGTCCTCTTCGGTTATGAGTATCTCTGCTGTTATTTTCCAAATGCTTATTTAATCTCTGAGCCTTCTGAATCAAAGCACTCAAATCTTCGGGAACTTGCAATCCCATTCCGCCATCATTTAAAATCTGAGAAATTGATTTCTTCGTTGCGGCTTTAACATTGGGAACTGCATAAGTATCCCTCAGAACTATCCCAATCTTACTTGGTTTCACATCATCTTTAGCAAGCTTTAAGACAATGGATTCAATCTCTTTCGGTTTAACTGTCATATTTGACAAATCAACCTGTACAGGTCTTGTTGAGCCTGATTTTCCTTTCCTTCTTGCATGCATTCTTGCCATTTTTAGGTATAAAATTGCATTAACAACCTTTATCCCACTAAAATATTAAACTTTAGTTATTAAAAAGAAACAAAAACCCCTTTAAAAAGATTTTGGAATAAAAATCATAAAATCTCTTCAACTTTGTTTTGTAAAAAATTCAACTGTCTTTCTAACTTGTAACATATCGGCTACTTAATTAAATATTTCTCATTAATTTTAAGGCTTTGTTTATTAGAGAAAGTGTTTCTTATTCATTTAAAATTACTAGAAGATTTGGTAATATATATAAATAAAATAGATTTACACTTTATAGAACGTCTGAAATTTCTAAGATTTATAGTCAATATCAGGAAAGTTTGAAGGAATCCCAAACAGAATATAGTATGAAGGAACTAATGATGTTGAGTATAGTGAAGTTAGATTAGAAGCTGATGACGATGAAATTACACTTGCAGGGGACACAGATGAAGGTGAAAGTCTTAATAGAGTTATTTTACATAGAGCGAAAGCAAATAAAATATACGTTGTAGGAAAGGATAATGAAAATAGAATGTATTTCAAAGGAATATTCACAATATGAAAATCTATACAGAGTTGAACTTTCAAATTTTTGGAGACTGCTTTATACAATAAAAGGAAATGAGGTAGAGATAATTGCATTTATTCTTGCAATAGTTGATCATAAGACATATAACAAAAAATTTGGATATAAAAGTTAAGTTAGATAATTACGAAAGGATATTTCAAAACAAAGTAAAATAAGGATTATATAGGAGTTAAATATTTAAAACAAATAGCAGAAGAATATTTAAACGTTACAGAATCAAGAAATAAAATGCTATAAAAATTATTTCTGATTATTGATAAAAAATCAATAATACTGAGCAATATATTTATAAATAAACGCTTCCAAATAAAATTTAATAAAAATGAAAGAAATATACATATTGTACTTTAAATTGGATAATTTGGAGGAAAAGATTGTTTCAAAAAAATTATTAATTGAACTAATTCGTGATGTAGTGCAAGACGAACCTGAAAAATACCTAAAGAAACTAAGAGAAAATAGAAAAATTAAATTTATAATCCAAAACTATTACTATATACTATCGGATAACGAAAGAAGACTTAATCAACTGAGATACAATCCATCTGAGTTAGTGTTTAGTGTTCTAAATAAATCAAATGTAAAATGGTATATTTCACTTGAAAAAGGCTTAGAATTAAATAACATATTATGGCAGGCTCACAAGAAAATAAACATTATCAACAATAAAATCTCAGGAGAAAAAACAATAATAAGAACTAAATTTGACTTCAAAAAAACAAAACCTCAGCACATAAACAATTACAAACAAGATAATTACAAACAAAACAAAACAAAAAACAGAATAACCCAGAATATCGGTTTAAATGAGAAAATATATTTAGATTTTATTTATTTCAAAAAAAGAGTACCAATAGAATTAGAAAAAGCAATTGACAAATCAAAAGTAATTTCTATATTAAGTGATTATCCAAAGACATTTCAGAAGAAAGTAAAAGAAGGGTTATATAAAGATGAATAATAAGGAACTTAGATTGTATGTTGATAAACTAAAAAAAGAGATACATGCTCCTATTTCAGAAGATTTTTTAGAAAAAGATTATGTTCTCTCGTTGTTCTTATCGAACTGGGCGAAGCAAGAAACACCGAACTTAGACAAGTTGATATTTAAAGGAGGAACATTACTAACCAAGAATTATCTTAAATACCATAGAATTAGTGAGGACTTGGATTTTACTCATCAGGACGCTAATAAAATAAGAGAAACACAAACAAAAAATAGAAGAGAAAGAGAGATTAAAAAGAGAGTTATTCCGATTATTAGCGAAATCAAAAAAATAGCTGATATGTCCAAATTAGAATTTGAAGAAGACAGGACAAATGAAAAATACATCAGAGATATAAATTCCAGAAAATTATACATTCTTAACTTATATTATAAATCAATTTATTCTAACCTTGAATCACCTATCAAAATTGAAATATCATTTTTTGAAGATTTAATAAATAAACCGAATAAACTTGAAATAAAAAATATTATTGATTATTATTCATTAGATAAAACAGAATTAGCACTTACAAATTATAATTTAGTGAAACCTATTTTAAATGCATATTCAATAGACGAGATAATATTAGAAAAAATAAGAGCAACAATTACAAGAGAGCAATTTAAACCAAGAGATATGTTTGATTTATATAAAATTAATAAAAGCGAAAATATTTTCAAACAAAAGAAAGAAAATATATTCAGAAAATTAGACTCAAGTCCTTTTCAATACGAAAATATAATTGAAAATATTAAGAGATTTATTAAAGAGGATATAAAAGACCAAAAAAATTTAAATGAAATTGTGAATGAAATTAACAACTTATCATTAAAAGATAATTTTCCTAATAAGAGTTTACATATACCATCAAAAACAGTAATTACACACTTGAATGATGAAGATGAATTTATACATAAATTAGATAAATATTTAAAACAAATAGCAGAAGAATATTTAAACATTACAAAACCAAGAAATAAAATGAGAAGCAAAGAAAAGAATCACAAGAACCAAAATCAAATGAAAAAAGGAATATCATTTGAAAACGTGTACTGGGCGGATAATTCAGCTCAAAGAACAATAGATAAATTTCCCAATGAAAAAGAATATGTAGTATATTCGGGAATTACTCCAAGCGGATACATTCACATTGGAAACTTCCGAGAACTAATCACAACTGAAATGGTAAGACGTGCTCTTATTGACAAAGGGGAAAAAGTCAAATTCATCTACTCTTGGGATTCATACGATGCATTCAGAAAAGTTCCAAGTGATGTTCCAGAAGAATGGGAAAAATACCTTAGAATGCCGGACGGAGAAGTTCCAAACCCATTTGGCGAAGGTTCTTATGCAGAAGAATTCATGAAAACATTTGAAAACGAAATCTCAGTATTCAACTTCCCGATTGGCTTTCAGAACCAATATGAACTCCAGCGAAGCGGAATATATGCGAACTCAATAAAAAAAGTCCTAAATAACAAACACAAAGTAATTGATGCATTAAACAAATACAGAGATGAATCCCGGCCTAACACTTGGATGCCCATAGATATATACGACAACGAAACAAAAAAAGACACAAACAAAATCATCTCATATGACGGAGAATACACCTTAACCTACACAAACGAAAAAGGCACAGAAAAAGAAATCAACTTCAAACAAAACCCAAGAGTAAAACTAAGATGGAAAGCAGACTGGCCTATGAGGTGGGACTATTACAAAGTAAACTTTGAACCGGGGGGAAAAGACCATTCAACTGCTGGCAGTTCATACACAACAGGCTGTGAAATAATCAGACAAATCTTTGAACGTGAACCACCAGTATATACAATGTATGACTTTGTCAGAATCAAAGGACAGGGAGGAAAAATATCATCCTCAAAAGGAAACGCTCTTAGAGTTTGCGATGTCTTGGAGGTCTACACTCCTCAAATGGTCTTATACTTATTTGCAGGTTCAAGACCAAACTCTGAATTTGACATCTCATTTGACTTGGACGTAATAAAAATCTACGAAGACTTTGACAAACTTGAAAGAATATATTACGGATTAGAGAAAGAAAAAAACCAAAAAAAACTTGCCACACTAAAAAGAGTTTATGAACTTTCAGCGATTAATGGTGATAAAATCCAGAAAGAATGTCCATTCCAGCCAAGTTTTAGACATCTAACAACAGTTGCTCAGGCAAATGACTTTAATATTGATAAAATCAAAGAACACTTTAAAGATGAACTAAAAACTCAATTTGACAACATAAGATTAGAACAAAGAACCCAATGTGCTAAAAACTGGCTTTGGGATTACGCTCCAGACGAAATGAAATTTAAAATTCATCAAATTGTTCCAGAGGACTACATAAACAATCTCAAAAAAAATGAAAAAGATGCAATAACAAGACTCAAAAAAGAACTTGAAATAACTGACGATTCAAATGAAATGATGTCTAAATTTAGAGAAATCGCAACAACCCATAACCTTGATACAATTCATTTCTTTAAAATAATGTACAGACTAATAATTGGCAAAGACAAAGGTCCAAAACTAAGCACTTTCATAATAGAAAACAAAGAAAAAGTCCTAAACCTGATGAATCAAATTTAACCGAGTTATTATTCAAATTCTTAATAATTTTGAAAAACTCTCTAAAAAATCTTATAAGTAATAATAAGAGTAGAGATATAAAAACAGAATGGAAAAAACTGTCTTAATTAAAAACATAGAAAATAAAATTCATATTATTAGAGGAGTTCAAGTCATGCTTGATTCTGATTTAGCTGAATTTTACCAAGTAGAAGTAAAAAGATTAAATCAACAAGTCAAAAGAAACAGTGAGAGGTTTCCTAAAGAATTTATGTTTCAACTAACTCAAGAAGAGTATGATTCTTTAAGGTCACAAATTGCAACCTTAGAAAAAGGGAAAGGAAAATATAGGAAATACCTGCCTTACGCTTTCACAGAACAGGGTGTCTCAATGCTCTCAGCAGCACTTCACAGCAAAACCGCAATCAAAATAAGCATTCAGATAATAAATGCATTTGTAGAAATGAGAAAATTCATATCAGAAAACAAAGACATACTACACAGACTAAAAAACATTGAAAACAAACAATTACAATATGACACCAACCTTAACTAAACACTCGAATTACCCCAACCTTTAAAAACCAAACTAAATTACTTTTTCTTATTACAGTACTCTTTTAAATATAATTTAGAGTTAAAAGTAATCCTGTGAAGGCAATACAGCAAATGTAACCTGTGCAGGCAATTGCGTTTAAAGAATGGCAAGCAGAAGTACAAGAAAAAGAGGCAGTAAGGCTTACTGGCCTAGAGTTAGGGCTAAAAAGCATACAGCAGTAATAAATAGTTGGGAATCAGTTAAATCTCTCCCAAAAGAGACTAATTTCTTAGGATTTCCAGCGTACAAAGTTGGCATGACAAATATTGGAGTAATAGATAATTTTTCACATACCTTAACAAAAGGAACTGAGATTGATTTAGGAGTTACAATACTTGAAGCCCCTCCAGTTAAAATTCTAAGCATCAAACTATTAGGACTTGATGACTATGGAAACCTGCAAATAAAAAAAGAAATATCCACAAACTTAAAAGACAAAAACTTAGCAAGAAAATTAGACTTATACAAAAAAGACTCAAAAATTCCATCATCTGATGAATTAATTAAATTTGCTGAAGAAAATGACATAAAAGAATTAAGAGTTAAAATTGTAACAACCCCGAGCCTGACAACCATCGGTAAAAAGAAGCCAGAAGTCTTAGAACTTGCAATTAGCGGAGATTTATCAGAGCAAATTACATTTGCATTATCCAAATTAGGTGCTGAAATAAAAGCATCAGAGGTTCTATCCGCAGGAACATCAGTTGACACTCATGCAATAACAACAGGCAAGGGATTTTCAGGTGCAGTTAAAAGATTTGGTGTAAAACTAACATCACACAAATCAGAAAAAACAAGAAGACATGCAGGAAACGTTGGAGCATGGACCCCGTCAAGAGTTCTGACAACAATCCCATTACCGGGTCAGCATGGTTTCCATCGCAGAACTGAATGGAACAAATGGATACTAAAAGTATCGAACAATCCGGAAGAAATCAACAGAACAGGAGGGTTTAGAGCATACGGCATAATTAAAAATGAATATCTCTTAGTTAAGGGAAGTATTCAAGGTCCTAAAAAAAGACTAATCACTCTGACAAGAGCATCAAGGCCAAATAAGAGATACCCAAAAATATCACCTCAAATTACATATATTAGAAAATGAAAGTGCAAATAATAGACAAAACAGGAAAAGAAATTGGGGATTTTACATTTGAAATGCCAGTTTGTACAATTCGTGACGATATATTCAAAAAAGCAGTTCTCTCAGAATTTAGTTTATTTAGGCAGGAGAAAGGAGCAGATCCTCTTGCAGGTAAAAGAAGTTCTATCAACGTTTCAAAAAGAAGAAAAAGATATAGATCCACATATGGTAGAGGTGCATCAAGAACACCTAAAAAAGCAATGTGGTCAAGAGGAATGCAACACAGATTTGTAGGTGCTTTTGCAGGCATGACTGTTGGAGGAAGAAAAGCTCACGCCCCAAGATCAGAAAAAAACATCACAAAGAACATAAACAATAAAGAGTGGAATCTTGCAATTCTGACAGGATTTATGGCATCATTAAACAGGGATTTAGTTTGCGCAAACGGACAGAAAGTCCCTCAGAATTACCCATTCATATTAGATTCAAAAATTGAAGATATAACCAAAACAAAAGAAATCAAAGACTTACTTAACAAATTAGGATTTAGTGAAGAAATTAAAAGAACCTCTACAAGAAAAATCAGAGCAGGGAGAGGAACAATGAGAAACAGAACATACAAAACAAAAAGAGGACCTTTAATTGTCACATCTTCAATGGATAAAGTGCTAAACAAATCCGCAAGAAATATCTTAGGCTTAGATGTTATACCTGCAAATTCACTAATAGTATCAGATTTTGGTATGAGTGAAAAATCAGGAAGAGCAGTCTTATTCACATTAGAAGGTGCGAAAGAATTTACAGACACATTCCTTGCAGATTCTCAAAACAAAACTACAAAAGAAAATTCAAAGGAGGAGTTAAAACAATAAAATGGCAAAAGAAACCAATTCCGATGACACCTTCAAAAAAGAATTATCAAAACAATTCTATGACACATTTAAAAGAGTAATAGTTACCGAAAAAGCAACAAGAATGATTGAATTTGAAAACAAACTAACATTTGAAGTAGCAAGGGAAGTTTCAAAACCTGTTATAAAACTCTTAATAGAAAATGAACTTGGCAAAAAAGTAAAAAGAGTCAACACAGTCAATAACATTAACGGCAACAAAAGAGCAATTGTAACTTTCATGCAGGATGGGGGTGCATCAGACTTATCATCTGAATTAGGCTTAGTATAAAAAATGGGAAAAAGAATAATACAACAAAGAAGAGGAAGAGGAACCTCAACATACAGATCACACTCATTTAGATTTGCAGGCAAACTATCATATAACGCTTACCCAAAGGATGATGTAATTAAAGGTAAAATCATTGATGTAGTTCATTCAAAAGGACATAGTGCACCATTACTTAAAATAAAATATGAAAATGGAAAAGAAGCCCTAATCCCATCATTTGAAAGTGCTTATATTGGAAAAGAAATTCTAATAAACCAAAGGGAAAAAGTTAAAAAAGAAGACATAAAAATAGGAAATGCGTACATGCTAAAAAACATTCCCGAAGGAACACAGGTTTTTAACATTGAACTTATCTCTGGTGATTCTGGAAGACTTGTCAAATCATCAGGTTCATTTGCAACAGTTGTTTTACATCAGAAAGGTATAACTAAAATCCTGCTTCCATCAAAAAAAGAAAAATTCCTTAAAGGAGAATGCAGGGCATTTGTCGGGCAGATAGGAGGGGGAGGAAGATTAGAAAAACCATTCCTAAAAGCAGGCTCAAAATTTATGGCAATGAAAAAGAAAAATAAGTTATATCCCAAAGTATCAGGAGTTTCAATGAGTGCTTACGACCATCCGCATGGTTCAACAAGATCCCTTAGAAAAGGAAGGCCTACAATTGCTCCGCATAACGCGCCACCAGGTAGAAAAGTTGGAATGGTGAGACCAAGACACACAGGGAGAAACAAGTAAAAATGGTTCAGGACAAAATATTTAAATTTCATGGAAAAACAATAGAAGAACTTAAATCTCTCTCATTAGAAGAATTTAGCAAACTAGTTGACTCAAATGTAAGAAGAAAAATTAAAAGAGGTTTTACAGAGCAGGAGAACAAACTCTTAAAAAAACTAAGAAACAAAGAAAAAAATATAAAAACGCATTGTCGGGATATGATTGTTCTGCCTGAGATGGTTGGCGTAAGAGTTGGAATCTACAATGGAAAGAAATTTATTCCAGTTCAGATTGCAGACGAAATGCTTGGATTAAGACTTGGGGAGATGGCACCTACAAGAAAAATAGGAATTCAGCATTCAAGCGGTGGAGTTAAAAAAACTGAAGTGAGGAAATAAATAAATGGCAAACTACAAATATTCATACCAAAACTACGATAAAATCATTATGGCAAGAGCATCAGGAAATAATTTAAAAATTTCTCTAAAGAAAACTGTTGAAGTTTGCAAAGCAATTAAAGGAAAAAAACTAAAAACTGCAATTGACTTTCTTGAAAAAGTGACTAAGCAAGAGGCAGTAGTTTCATATACAAGATACAAGCAAGAAGTAGCTCACAAAAGAGGAAAAGGTATTGATACTGGAGGATACCCTAAAAATGTTGCAACAGAACTTCTAAAACTCATTAAATCAGCTCAGAAAAATGCTGAAGAGAGAGAATTGGGAGATGACTTATATATTACATCAGCATCATGCAGAAAAGGAGTTTCAAGATACCATTATGGAAGATACTCCGGAAGAAAAATGAAATCAACTAATGTTGAAATAATTGTTGGGATAAAAGAAAACAAGAAAACTGTTAAAAAAACAGATACAAATAAAATAGAGGCTAAGGATCAAAAATGATAGAAAGAAAAGTATTAAAAGATAGATTTATTGAATTTAAAGTTGATTCCTTTATTAGAGGGGAACTTAGAGATGTTGCAGTTAAGGAAGTGAAATTTGAGAGAACTCCTCTTGGCGAGAGAATTATAGTTTACACTTCAACCCCTGGACTTGTAATTGGACGACAAGGTTCAAATATCCGCAAACTGACATCCACATTAAAGAATAATTTTAAATTTGAAAACCCTCAGATTAAAATTGGTGAAGTTAAAGATTTATATCTGTCAGCCCCTTTGGTTGCTAAAGTGATTGCCAATAACCTTGCAAATTTTGGCTCACAGAAATTCAAATTATCAGGATTTAAAGCTTTAACTAACGTTATGAATGCAGGTGCTATTGGATGTGAGATAAAAATCTCAGGAAAACTGCCCTCATCAAGAGCCAAATCATGGAGATTTCACAAAGGATACTTAAAGAAAACAGGTTACATAAGTGATTACTTAGTTGATAAAGCTCAGGAAAGTGTAACTCTAAAAACAGGTGTTGTTGGTGTTAAAGTACAAATAATGCTTGCAGATACTCCACTTCCTGATAAAGTTATATATATTGAAGATACTTCAATTTCTCGCAATGTTGAAGAGGAAAACCAAAAAGTAGATAAAGAAGAAGAAACAGAAAAACTTAATGTAGAAGAGCAAAAGCAAGAAGGATGAAAAAAGAAGAAATAATGAAAAAAAATCAGGAGAACTTGATTCCCTATTAGTTGATTTAAAAAAAGAATTATTCAACCTTCAATCGGCTTCTCTTGCAGGAGAAGATTCTCTTAAAAAGAAAGCAAGAATTAAATTAGTGAGAAGAAACGTTGCAAGAATAAAAACAAGATTAAATAACGAAGTGATATAGATGATAGAAAATACATGTGCTTTTTGTGGGCTTCCAACTGAACTTTGTGTTTGTCAGGAAGTGGGTAAAACTGTTTCTCTTATAGAAATTAAAGTGGAGAGAAGAAAATATGGCAAATTTTGGGGAGTAATCTCTGGAATAGATAGCGAGCCTGCAAAAATGAAAGAACTCTTAAAAACTATAAAAAACAAGATGGCTGTTGCAGGAACTATTAAAAGAGGTAATTTAGAAATTCTATTTGGACGAACTGATAAAACAAAGATTCTAATTGAAATATTAGTTAAAGAGGGATTTAACAAAGATTCTATTCATATAAGTTCCTAAGAAATCAGGTTTTTATATGAATACTCTTGAATAGAGTAAATAATTCACTTTAAAACTAACTAACAAAATTTTATATTATATATTCTCTTATACAATAATGCAATGAGTAGTTTAAGCGTTAAAGAAGAATTTAAGTTTGGGGCACTATACAAATCATTAGTTGGCTCAAGAATTGAAATAATTGAATCAAAAAATCCGAATCAGATTGGAAAAAGTGGAATAGTCATACATGAAAGTGCTAATTTTCTTGTACTTCATGGAAATGGCTTTACAAGTAGGATTCTTAAAAGAAACATAGTTTTTAAAACAACCATAAAGGGCAAACCTTTATATATAGATGGACGCCTCCTCTTTAATACTTTAACTAACAGAATAAAAAAATTAAAATGAACCGAATAGATTCGGATCATGACTTTTATCAAAGCGAAGTTAAAGTGCATTAATTAAGTCAGATATGACTTCAAATGTACTTTCGTTAGAAGGTAAGATACATTCTACTATTGTAGATAAATAAAAAATTTACCTTCTTTGCGTATAACAATATTAATAGAAATAAGAAAATGAAAAAATCAGTAGGATATAATGTGGATTTCAAACCAGAAAAGAAGGATACAACATCTGAGGATAAAAATGACCCTTACTTTGGAAATCTCTCTGTTAGAGGTAAAATGTTTGAAGGAATTGTTGTATCAGATTCAATGCGAAGAACAGTAAAAGTTGGATGGGATGCAATTGTAAAAGATGCAAAATATAATAGGTATTTCAAAAAAAGAACTAAGGTTTCTGCTCATAATCCTGACAGCATCTTGGCAAAAAAAGGAGATACTGTCCTTATTGGAGAATGCAGACCCCTATCCAAGACAAAGCATTTCGTTGTTTTGAAAATTTTAGGAGATCAAAAGCAAAATGAAGGCAATTAAAAGAAACTGCTCAAGAGGGCTTCCGATTGGAGCAAATGTTGAAGTTGTTGATAACTCAGGAGCTAAAGTAATTAAGATAATCTCCGTTAAAGGATATAAGACAGTTAAAAGACAACTTGAAAATGCAGGGGTTGGAGATATAGTTACAGCAAATGTTGTCAAAGGAAAGCCGGACATAAAGCATAATGTTGTAAAATGTGTAATTGTTCGTCAGAAACAGGAATTCAAAAGACCAAACGGACAAACCTTAAAGTTTGAATCAAATGGTGCTATAATTCTAAAAGATGAAAAATCTGCAGGTCCAAGAGGAACAATTATAAAAGGAGCAATTGCAAAAGAAGTTGGAGAAAGATTTCCAGCGGTTGCAAGAATTGCTAACATAGTCGTATAGGGATGAAAAGAATATGAAAAAATTATGGTCAAAAGAGTGGAAGGCGTCATCTCAAAAAAGAAAACAAAGAAAATACATTTTCAAATCTCCCCTACACATAAAACACAGACTAATTGGGGCGTCACTATCAAAAGAACTTAGAAAAGAATATAACACAAGATCAGTTCCAGTAAGAAAAGGAGATACAGTAAGAGTTATGGCAGGACAGTTCAAAGATTTAAGTGGCAAAGTTTCAAGAGTCTCATTATCAAAATTAAAAATCTACATTGACAAAGTGACAGTTAAAAGGCGTGATGGCTCAGATGCAATGTATCCTGTTCACCCTTCGAATCTAATGATTACAAAACTTGATTTATCAGATAAAGCAAGAGCAGACAAATTAGGAAAATTCAAAAAAAAGGAGGCTAAAAAATAAAATGGCAAGCAATAGCAGACATTTAAAAAGAAGCAATATGCCAAGTTCATGGCCTATTAAAAGAAAAAATATCACATTTATTTCAAAACCAAGAGCAGGTTCACACAAACTAAAATACATAACATCTGTTTTAGTATTACTAAGAGATGTCTTAAGTTACGCTCAGATAGGCAAAGAAGTAAAACACATAGTACACAATGATGAAATACTTGTAAACGGCAGAAAAATCTCAGACATCAAAACAGCAGTTGGTATATTTGACACATTTGAAATCTCAAAAACCAAAGAGAAATTTACTGTTCTATTTGACACATTTGGCAGACTAAAACTAATTGAAGCAAAAGATAACTTGATTTATTTAAAAGTCACAAACAAGACAATTACATCAGGGAAAAAATTCCAGTTGAATTTTATGAACGGATACAACACATTAGTTTCAGAAAAAGACTTCAAAAAAGTATCTGTTAATGGTACGGTGGTTTATGACTATTCCAAAAAGAAAATATCAGATATCCTAAGCCTTAAAGAAGATTCATTTGTGTATATATTTGACGGTAAATTCCGGGGCAGGTTTGGAAAAATTAAAAATTTCATAAACTACAATGGAATCACAAGAGATGCAGTTTCTCTTGAAATAAATAAAGAAGTACACACAACAGCAAAAGATTACTGTTATGTAGTTGGAATTAAAGAGGAGGATTTAAAGAAGTTTAATTAAAATGGCATCAGAAAATAAAACAAACTCTATGAAAAATATCTTTCTTGAAAAAGTTACAGTCAATGTATGCGTTGGGAACGATAAACAGGGTATGCAAAGAGCCGAAAGACTATTAAAAAAACTGACTGAAAAAACACCTGTTAAAAATGTTGCAAAAAAAAGACTTGCAACTTGGCAGATAAGACCAGGTCTTCCAATTGGATACAAAGTAACCCTAAGAGGAGATGAAGCAAAAAAATTTCTCAAATGGATATTAAATTCACGGGGAAAAACATTAAAAGCATCATCACTTGACACATACGGAAACTTTTCAATTGGATTTGAGGAGTACTTGGAATTATCAGGAATTAAATACGATGCAGACATAGGAATTATGGGCTTTGAGGTTATGGTTACATTTGCAAGAAGTGGATTCAGAATTAAATCCAGAGGACTAAGACCTGCAAGAATCCCAAAAAGACATAAAGTAACTCAGGATGAGGTAATCTCATACCTAAACCAGAACTTTGAGGCGGAGGTAATATAAAATGACTTCAAAAGATTATACAAAAGCAAAAACCCAGTTGAAAAATAAACCTGCCAAGTGGAGAAAATATAAAAAACATAATGCTCCAAAAGATAGAAAATTTGGGAGAGGAATTACCAAATGTGATTTCTGTGGAACAACAAGAAGTGTTATGCTACAGTTTGGATTAAGAATTTGCAGACAATGTTTTAGGCTAAATGCAACAAAATTAGGGTTTAAAAAATTAAATTGAGGTAGAAAAAATGCAATCAAAAATTAAGGAGGTGAATTATTAAAATGACACTAAACGATCAATTAGCAGACTCACTATCAAAAATAAATAATGCAGTTAAGGCTTTAAACAAGAAAGTTACTTTAAGAAAATCAAAATTCATACTAAGCATTTTAAATGCACTTAAAGAAAATGGTTATATTGGCTCTTATGAAATACATGAGGATGGAAGAGGGGGTTTAATTGAGGTTAATTTAGTTGGCACTATAAACAAATGTGGAGTTATTAAACCAAGATTTCCTGTAAAAATTAATGAGCTTGAAGCCTATGAACGAAGATTCCTGCCAGCAAAAGATTTCGGGGTTCTTCTGATTTCAACAAATCAGGGACTTATAACTCAAAAACAGGCAAAAGAAACACATATTGGAGGTACATTAGTTGCATACTGTTACTAAATATTTGAAAATGACTGACCAAAAAATTCAAACAAAAAAGAAAATCTGGAAAACCTTAACACAGGAAATTGATATGCCAGAGGGAGTTAGTGCTAAATATGAAAACAATGAATTAACGATAACAGGTCCTAAAGGTGAAATTTCAAGGAAATTAAGGTATCCAAGAGTTCATATAAAAGTTGAAAATAACAAAATTATTATTGAAACAAAGATATTAACCAAAAGAGAAAAAAGAATTATTTTCACATACAGAGCACATATAAATAACATTATTAAAGGAGTTACAGAAGGATTTGAATACAAACTATCAGTTGTATATGCTAAGTTTCCTATGAGCGTTGAAGTTAAAGGAAATGAATTCATTGTAAAAAATCTCTTAGGGGAAAAAGTTCCAAGAATTGTTAAATTGCCTCAGGATGTGAAAGTTGAAGTCAAATCAAAAGACATCACAGTTTCAGGAATTGATAAAGAAAGAGTTGGACAAGTTGCGGCATTACTTGAACAATCAACAAGAATCACACATTTTGACAGAAGAGTAATTCAGGATGGTATTTTCATTGTGGAAAAACCTCACAGGAGGTATGTATAAAATGACAGATATAAAATTAGCTTTGAAAATAAGAAATGCATTAAAGAGTAGAAAACCAAAATATAAAAGAGTACAAGCCCGTCAATTTCCCAAACTATCTTTTCCTAAATGGAGAAGACCAAAAGGAATGGGCAATAAAGTTAGAAGAGGTAGAAGAGGCAAACCTTCAATGCCTCAGGTTGGTTTTGGCTCACCAAAAGAAGCATATGGCTTAAACAAAAAAGGATTATCAGAAGTTATTATCTCAAATCCAAAAGACTTAGCAAATATCAACCCAAAAACCCAAACAGCAGTTATATCAAGAACTGTTGGTAAAAAGAAGAAATTAGAGATATTAAAAAAAGCAAAAGAAGTTAAACTAACCATCTCAAACATTAAAGATATTGAAAAGGCAATAAAGGATTTAACAAAAACTCCAAAAGAGAAAAAAGACAAGAAAGAGAAAACCAAAGAGGAAAAGAAATCAGAAGTTAAGTCTGATGATAAAACCAAGGGGGAAAAAGAAGAAGTCAAGTCTGATGATAAAACCAAGGAGAAAAAAGAAGAAGTCAAGTCTGATGATAAAACCAAGGAGAAAAAAGAAGAAGTCAAGTCTGATGATAAAACCAAGGAGAAAAAAGAAGAAGTCAAGTCTGATGATAAAACCAAGGAGAAAAAAGAAGAAGTCAAGTCTGATGATAAAACCAAGGAGAAAAAAGAAGAAGTTAAGTCTGATGATAAAACCAAGGAGAAAAAAGAAGAAGTTAAGTCTGATGATAAAACCAAGGGGGAAAAAGAAGAAGTTAAGTCTGATGATAAAACCAAGGAGAAAAAAGAAGAAGTTAAGTCTGATGATAAAACCAAGGAGAAAAAAGAGGAATTTGATAAAAAATCGCAGGAGGTTGAAAAATGAATCTAAGAAAACAAAAAGAACTTGTGTCAAGAGCTCTTGGAGCATCAAAAAAGAGAATTAAATTTAATATAACCAATGACAATAAAAAAGATCTCAAAGAATTAATCTCAAGAGAAGGCGTTAAAGATTTAATCTCCCAAAAAGCAATTATCCTAAAGCCTAAAAGAGGGAATTCGAGAACCAGAGCGAATCACATTGCAACCCAGAAAGCAAAGGGCAGAAGATCTGGGCATGGAAAAAGGAAAGGAACTGCAAACGCAAGATTTGGTGACAAAAAAAAATGGATGATTAAAATCAGATCCCTAAGAGCATACCTGAAAAATCTAAAAGACTCAGGAAAATTAGACAAAAAAACATACAGAGAACTATACAAGAAATCCAAGGGAAACTTCTTTAGAGATAAAAGGCACATAAATCTGTACATTGAACAAAACAATATGCTAAGTACAAAAGAGGAGGTGAAGTGAACATGGCAAGAAACATAAACAAAAACAGGATTTTTAGATTTAACCGAAGAATAAGACAAAGGACTAATTACTCCCTGCGACTAAAACTTCTTAAAAGCAATATGATAAGAGCAGTAATCCGCTCCTCAAATAAAAATATGCTTGTGCAGTTTGTCTCATACTCTCAAAAAGGAGATAAAGTGTTACTAAGTTCTAAAGCAGTTGATTTAAAGAAATTGGGATACAGTTTAAATACAGGGAACTTAGTTGCATCTTACTTAACAGGTTACTTAGCTGGAATGAAAGCACAGAAACTAAACTTAAAAGAAGAAATAATTGTTGACTTTGGACTTCAAAACTCCTCTTCTTATGGTGGGAGATTATATGCTGCAGTTAAAGGCATTAAAGATTCAGGAGTTAAAATCAGAGCATCCCAAACAGTATTTCCGTCAGAAGAGAGATTAAATGGTACTCACTTACCTACAAAAGATGCATCGGGAATAATAGAGAAAACAAAACAAGCAATAAAAGAGGTTAAATGAGATAATAAATTTTAAAAATGATAAGAGAAAACAATTATAAGAACTCTAAAATGAACAGAGACAGAAATAAAAGAAGAGACTATCGACGCGAAAGACCTCGGGAAGAAGTTGAAAAAAAAGTTTGGAATCCAAAAACCAAATTAGGAAAAGAAGTTCTTGCAGGTAAATACTCAACAATTGATGATGTGATTAAATCTGGAGAACAAATAATAGAAGAAGAAATTACAGAAGTATTAGTTCCAAATCTAATTACTGAATTTGTAAACGTTGGACAGGCGAAAGGAAAATTTGGCGGTGGAAAAAGAAGAATCTCAAAAGCTACACAAAAAGTAACAAGGGAAGGTCCACAAATGAGTTTTGCCATGATTACTCTTTCGGGGAACAAAAACGGAGTAGTTGGGCTTGGGTTTGGCAAGGCAAGAGAAACAGTTCCATCAAGAGAAAAAGCAGTGAAATCAGCTAAGAAAAATTTAATTATGATTAGAAGAGGCTGTGGTGATTGGGATTGTTTCTGTGGAACCGCTCATTCAATTCCGTTTGCAGTTGAAGGAAAATCAGGCTCTGTAAAAGTAAGACTAATGCCAGCACCAAAAGGAACGGGTTTAGTTGTTGAATCAGAACTTAAAAAAATGCTTGAACTTGCAGGAATTAAAGATGTATGGTCAAAAACGCTTGGTTCTACTAAGAACAAGAACAATTTAGTTAAAGCAAGTTTTAATGCATTAAAACAATTACAGAAAATAAAACTGATGCCATCCGTTGTGGAAAATCGTGGCATAAGAGAGGGAAGTAAAGATGAATAAAATAGCAGTAATATTAGTTCGTGGGATGGTTAATTTATCATATGAAAAAAAGAAAACACTTGAATACTTAAGATTAAAACAAAAGCATGCATGTTCTGTTTTAGATGATACTCATGAAAACAGAGGGATGATTGATAAAGTTAAAGATCATATAACTTATGGTGCAATTGATGAAAGCACATACAAAGAAATGCTTGACAGAAGAGTTCAGAGTGTAGGCAAATCAGATGTTCAAATTGACACCGAAAAAATTGCAAAAGATTACTTTGAGGGAAAAGTTAAACTAAGAGACTTTGAATCCCTATACAAAATAAAACCATTTTTCAGGTTGCACCCTCCAATTGGCGGATTTGAAAAAGGAGGTATAAAAATGCCTTATGCTAAAAAGGGAGTATTAGGTGATAGAGGAGATAAAATAGGTGAACTCATTACAAAGATGTTATAATCTCTATTGTTGTAGGTTACATAAAACTTAAAATCTTATTTTACTCTATAATTAAATCTTTTTTTCATAACTTTTATGATTTAGCCATTCAAGTACAATGCTAATTATCTCTATCTCGTCAGAAGCAATAGTATAAACAATTCTCCAATTTTGATTTAGTTTGAGGAGCCTTAGATTATCAATTTTGTATTTTTTATATATATATTTTAGGAATTTGTTTCTTTTTAACAATAATTGAATCTCTTGGATTTTCTTTAATATGTTTGATTCCTCCAATAATTAAATTGTACAAGAAGACTTCCGATGAATTGCCGTTTTTTAATTTTTTTAAACTTTCATTTAGAGAATTATCAATAAATTTAACTTTAAATTCTTTTTTCTCTTCTCTTTTAATCATTCTTATGCATTAATTTCAACAGATTTTTTAGTCAGGTTGGGGTTAAATATCCAGATAATCCTTCTTTTCTCAATCATGATTTTGTTGGATTTCATAAGATAATCAATAATTATGCTAAATGTTTGGTACTGAACCTTTTTTGGTAATTTTTGCCATAACTCTCTTTTAGTTAGGTAAAAGTCTAAGTTCTTTAGAGTTTCTTCTACCATAAGAATAGTATCTAATCTTGGATAATCTAAAATATTCATAATTCTATAAATCTATTGTTTTTAAACTCTGTTCTAAATTTTAACCAGAACTAAAACCCAGACATTAAAACCACTCAATCAATAAAATCAACACTTACCCAATCTCCTTTTGACTCAATTGAAATCTTCTTAGGTCCCTTACCATAATCCGAAGGCTCATACCATGAAGTCCAATTCCCTCCAACTGGCGTTGAATTATAACAATCCGTGCAATCAAACCTAATATATGTCTCATCTGCTATAACTATCTCATTAAGCAAAAACCCATCGCCTGTTATAAACGAAAAGTTAAAATAATCAATCTGTGTTCCTGACTTATTAATATGAATAATAGTTAAATTATCAATTCCTAAAGGGAACTTAGCATTCATAAGAAACTTATTTCCCCTGCCTAAAAAATAAACTTGATGCACATTATCAATTAACTCATCTCCAACATAACTAATCTGCGAAAAATCAAACGTTGACTTAGCATCATTTGAATACACAACAAATGCCCCTCCGACCAAAATAATAATCCCAAAAGCCGTTCCTAAAATACTCAAATACTCAAACGAAGACTGAGCTAAATTATTCATAAAATAATCCTCCTCTCATCATTAATAAATCTATTCTTTTTCAAGAGAAAATAATAAAAGCAATATTAAAAAAATTAATTAACCGATGCTCTTAAAACTCCTTCTGTTGTATGTTCAACTTTAGTTCTTATATCTATGTATTTAACCTCAACTATTCCTTCAATTGAGTTACCTGAGATTATAGGACTATTAGTACTAGGACATTCAATATCAACAACTAAACCATCTCCTCTTGATAGTTGAAGAACATCATTAGGAGCAATTAAAGTAACATTACCTCTTGTCTTACCATCACTAAATATAGAGTTAATACTAGACATAGTAAATGTTCTAATTCCTGAACGAGAATCATTTCCAGTATTTGCACTACCACATACAGCACCAATAGCACCATCAGGTATAAATTTTATACCTTCTGGATCAATTTGAATTCTTCCAGATGTACCTACGTAATCTAAAACAATTAACATCTCACCACCATCACTATTACTTATAACATTCATTTGCGATGCATCTCCTCTGAAGCTCTTATCAAAGTTTAGAGAATTGGGAAGCAATCCCCCGAAGTCTACAAAACTGAAGACTAAGGCTCCAACAATTAGCACAATCAAAAGCATCCAACCATATGTCATTAGGAATTCAACTGCTACTTGACCTTTCCTGTTGTTATTTCTAAATTTCATAATACTAATAAAACAATTCAAAATCTTTATATTACTTTTTCACTTCTAAGCAGTGTGGAATTTCTAAATAATATTTCCAAAAAAACCAATCAAAATCCCTGAAATAAAGTTAAACAGCAAAATCACAAAAACCAAATAAAAAGGAATATACTTAAAAGCCACAAACTGCCTCTCATTTTTCAACTGAGATGTAATCAAACATGAAAAAATTGTAATAAGACAAATCATAGCATACGAAAACACCTCTAAATATGAAACAAACTCCTGAGGAATACTTGCAAAAGAACCTAACTCACCTCCACTCTTGCTTAGAAGCTCAAACAAATCCCTAACAAAAATCAAAATAGTAAGAGCCAAAGAAAACAATATAGGAGCAAGAATTAGGGCAATGCCACGAATAACTATAGAAAACCCTGCTGAACTATTCTTAATCTCCTCATCAAGCAGATAAACCTTCTTCAAATTCTCAGAAATCCTCTCGAGAGGAGAAGTCAAATTTCCTCCTCCCCGAACTCCCTCTCCTATCAAAAGAAAAGTACGATTAATTACAGGTGACGGAAATCTTGCCCGAAACTCCTCTAAAACCTTATAAACACTATCTCCCATCATAATCTTCTCATTAATCAAAGTAACCTCCCTTAAAAGAGACTTCTGCTCATACCTAACAGACTTCAAAATAGCCTTCTCAATAGAAATACCTCCCTTCAAATTAGACACCAAATTATCAATGAACTCAGGCAAGTCCCTCTCAATATCCTCCTCAATAACCTTATACCTTCCATGATTATACAAAAGATAACCCAAAAGCACACAATAATAAAGTATCAAACTATACACAAAAAACGTTGCAAACACGCTTAAAATACCGGTAATACCCCTATCTTGCAAATACTGACCAAGATACTCAAGCAAAATCTCATACGAAAAAAAATACAAGCAAACAGATAAAAGCAACGACAAAAAAAACAACTTAGAAATTACAGCATAATTAAGATTCCTAAAATTCACCTTCTCATAAACATTCTCTAACTCTACTGTATACCTTAAAGAAAGAAACTTGTATGGAGTAATAACCTTCCCAAAATCATACATATTTAATCTTTTTGAACTAACCATAAAAAATCACCTCATAACGTGGACCTTGAAAATCTAAATCCAGTATATGCTATGTACTGAAACAAAAACATCGCCAAAAATATCCCAAACAGAATCACTCTAAGAAAATCAGGTGTCAGATTCAAAAAAGCTGAACCAAGAATAAAGAACGTCACTCCAAGAGAAGGAATAACAATCCCAAGCAAAAGATAAATAGTAACAATAGGATTTAACTTCTTTGCATACCCACGAACCTGTATAATTTTTTTCTCAGACGACTCCTCAATAAAATTCTCAAGAATCTTCCTTAAATCAACCCCAATTTCAAGACTATCTTTTAACCTCTTCAAAAGCACTTTCAAACTATTATTAGGACAAAAATTCTCTCCCTCCTCTAAAGCCTCTTCCAAATCCTTTCCAGTTTGAAACTCCGTAAAAACCTTCTTAAAAAACACTCCCCCTGGTCTATCAAGTTTACTAATTCTCTCAATAGCATTTCCCAAAGGCAGCCCTGACTCAAGACTTACAAGAAAATACTCAGAAATAAACAATAAATCCCCTTCAATATCTCTTGCTTTCTTTCTTATCTGAACATCAACAATATTAAACCAAAACCTATACACAATAGGAATAATAATTATCAAGAGAGCAAGAATTCCTCCCAAAATCAAAATATCATCCAAAAAAATTAAAAAAAAAATAACCACTAACGCAATAACACTAAAAAATGTCATAGCTATTGCCATATACACATACTGAAAAGGCGTTTGATTACTTGAAGCACTCTTTAACTTCATTCTCAATTCAGGATGGTTACGAACCACCCCTCTAATAAAATTTTTAAGAATCATTTATCTCTCACATTTAACATCTCTCTTTTGCGAAGAGACTTTTTCCTCCGGGAAATCATCTTTCTTTTAATCTCTCTAAAAAGCTTTGATTTATTAGAATAAAACTTATTAATAATTAACCCAACCTCATCTATACTATCAATCTTAAACTTTGCCATATAACTTAGAACTGCCGCTCTCTCTTTAACCATACTAAAAAATTCCTTTTCAGAAATTCCCTGAAATTCTTCAAATTTTTTAAGCAGAGAATAAGGCTTGTTCCTATAAATATACTTCTTCATCTTTGGATGATACGCAAAAACAACATTCTCATCACCTCTCTCATTAACCTCTGCAACCTGAAGAGTTATTCTTCGCCCTGATTTCCTGTCTCTGTGTTGCACTACCACAAGCCCTAAAGCATTAAGAGAAATCTTAGGAATCTCAATAGGTGCATTTGAAAGTCTTAACACAGTCTCATTTGCAGTATTAGCATGAAAAGTCCCGTAAACACTATGCCCTGTTCTCATTGCCTCAAACAAAACCTCAGCTTCCGCCTTCTTTCTAATCTCTCCAATAATTATCCTATCAGGTCTCATACGAAGAGAATTAATAATCAAATCAAGCATAGAAACCTCTCCTCTTCCTTCCTGATTTGGTTGCCTTGCCTCCATTGGAACCCAGTGAGCATATTCAGGCAATCTAATCTCTCTTGTATCCTCAATTGAAATAATTCTCTGATCTGCTGGAATAAACGATGAAATGGCATTCAGAAACGAAGTCTTACCTGAACCAGTACCACCTGCCACAATAATTGACAACTCATTCTCAATTGCAATCCAAATCAAAGCAAGAACAGTTGACGAAGAAGTCTTTGTATTTATCAAATCAGAAACAGTCCAAGGCTTATCCGAAAACCGTCTAATTGTTATAGTACTTCCATTCTTAGATACAGCATCAAGTGTTGCATTCACACGGTGTCCCCCTCTCAAATGAGCATCAAGTAATGGAGTTAAATTTGAATAGAACTTTCTATTATCAAGAGCAATTCTCGTTGCAATGCTCTTAATCTCACCATCAGACAAAAATTTCAAATTAGTCTTCAGCCACCCATACTTTCTATGATAAATCATAACTTGAGACTCTGACCCATTAACAGTAATCTCCTCAATTCCAGAATCCGAAATTAAAATATCCACAAAACCCAGATCAAGCGATCTCTGAATAATATATGTCACTAAATTCTCTCTTGTCTCAAAATCAAGCATTGGCAAATAATACTTAATTAACTCCTCAACTTTGCTTATATATGCCTTCTTTAAATCCTCATACGAAAGATCACCTATTGTCTGCGAAGTTTTCTGTTCAAAAATACCTTCCCTTAGCAAATCTTCCTTTACCTTCTCAACCACCATATTAGTATACTTACCTATTTCCAAAATCCCTACCTCATATGTCGGAACTAAATCATCTTTATCTCTATAAATCAAAATAGGAATAATTGTATTTTCAAAAAATATATCATACTTATCTATAACTTCCATTTTTTATATTTTGATTTACCAACTCCCTTACTCTAAGAAGAATTCTCCTTTTAATATCCTCATCAATACCTGCCGCATTCAAATAAAAAGCTATTTTTTTGCTATCCTTTATAGCCTTATCTCTATCTCTCTCATTCTTTAACTTATTATAATAATTATAAGCCTCACTTATAACCTTTAAATTAATAGTTCTATGCAAATCCTCATCTTTCAAACCCAAATCCTCCTTAACAATCTCATCAGAACTCTCTCTGCTTATTGCCTTAGCATTATTGTTCTCCATAACAGGAAACACTTGTGAACTCTTCTCACTTACAGCCTTAACTTTATTACTCTTCATATCTGCCTTTGACTCTTCTAATATTCCATTCTTCTTAAAAGACTCCTCAATCTTGCTAATAATCTCTGCTCTTGCACTATCATCAATATCAAGAGATTTCAAACAAAAAACTATCTGCCTATAATATTCCATTGCCTTTTCCTTATCCTTCTCATTCTTTAACTTATTATAATAAATATTAAAATTCTTTAAAAAATCAGGATTAACACTCTCCTGTTCAAAATTATTATTAATTAAAATCTTGGGAGGTACACTCTTCTCTTCAACCTTATTTATCACACCTAACTGAGGAGAATTCCCCTTGTCGAACAAATCCAAATCCCTAATCAAGTCTTCTGTCTCTGTCTTCAAACTCGCTGGAACCCTAAGTAACTTACTTCTAAAATCATTGACAAGTGAAGCATTATACCTATTAGTTCTCTTCACATAACTAATATAATCCCTTGTATTCTCAATAACCTTACTTGCCTCATAAATCTTCATAAAATAATTAATATTGTCCGAAAGAATTAAATTATTCAATCCATTAAAAACACTTGTTATCTGCCTATACAAATCAAGTTTTTTCTTTATAAACACATCAGGAATCTTCTCAAACAAAATTAAAATTTCGTTGTAAGTTGCAAGAGCATTAGGACTATTCTTATCATTTTGGTACTTGTGATACTTATCTATTAAAATTTGGATCTCTTCTTTTTTCCTATTAAAATCTTTTTCATATTCCTTTTTTAGAAAATCTTCTGATATAACAAGTATCTTTGCAACACTAGTTCTCTCTTTTGTCAAATCTGAATAAAACACCCTTGGAATCATATCAACAGTAAAAATCAACTTACTAATATTACTTTCAATCTCCAAAATATTTTCAGACCTTAAAGACTGTCTCAGATTGGCTATAAGACTAATTATCTCTTCACGCACTCTTCCTAACTCCCCTTTCTTATAAATTTCAAACTTCTCATTTATCTTAATCTCCTTCAATCTTAACTCCTTTCCAAGTTCCATCTTCTGCTCCATAAACTCCTTTGGAAACACCTTATACAACTTTGAAACCTCATTAAAATAATAAATTACATTTCCAAAATTATTCTCAGCCAAAGCCTTATCCACTTGAGCCAAATTATTTCTTATTGAAAAATTTAGAGAATTTGCGCGATTATCTACCAATTTCAAGAATTCATCACTATACTTTGAACCCATCTGTATAACTGAATCACTTGAAACCTTATTAATTCCAAATAACTTTGAAGGCAGAGTTTCATCAAATTTTTTAACCTCCTCATAAGCCTTGACAAGAAACTTAAAGTCCTCCTCATTTATTCTTTGACTCAATTCCTGAAACTTTCTCTTCAACCCCTCATCAAAAGACAAATCAATAGGCTTTTCTTCCTTTTTCTCCCTCCCTTCTATCTTTACAACTTCCTCTCCCGTAGGTTCCTCCTCGTCCTCTTCCATATCATCTAAAAACTTATCTATTTCTTTTTCCATTTTATAACGACTTCAAACTCTCCTTAAACTTTCCCCAAGCCTTTTCAGTCTTCTTCTCATTAAACCCTCTCTTCTTTGCCTTCTCAAAAAACTCTTTTTTTATCTCATTAATATATTCCTCTAAAAACTTTGGCCAAAGTTCTTGCATCTTATCAAAACTTAAATTCTTCTTTCTGCATTTCTCAATGAAAACCTGCTCTATTTTTTCAATATCCGATCCCTTGTTGTCCTCATCTTTTTGCTTTTCTGTAAGACTCACGAACCCTTCAAACCCTCTATAATGCATCGTAACTACTTCACTCTCATCAAGTATTACAAGCCACCTTTCCAAAACATTTGAGGGTACATTCAACTTATCCTTAAGATATGAAATAGTACAATTTTGCTTTTCCTTCACATAATCAACAATATCATCCACTGGAGTTAAAAGAGTCTTACCTAACATATAATATCTTCAAGTCCTAACGATTTTATTTATTTATAACAATTACAAAGTGATTAATCCTAAAAGAACCAATAGAAATCAATAAACGTCAACTGACTTCTTAAGAATAAAATGAAAAAATGCAAACAGAATGACACTAAAAAATAGATAGTACAAAGACAAAGCTGCAATCTGAGAAGTTACATCAACAGTTACCTGATAAGCAGGAAGGCTTAAAAAAACTTCCTTTGGAATAATCTGATTTGAATCCTTGCCAACAACATATGAAATTAACTCAACAAATCTATCTGAATATAAAACTAATCTACCAACCAAAATCAAAATGAACACAGATACAAAACCTAACAAATTAAGCTTTGAAATATAATATGGTATATACCAGAAAACTACTTCCTTCTTAGACAACTTGAAATGACAAAAATACAGTACAAATGCAAGAATAAAGAAAAACATTGCAACAATTAAAGAAACTTTCCACAAACTTGACACTTCTTTAATCTCTCTCTCAAGCTTTTCAATAGTATTTACAGGTTCAAGAGTTTTAGACACATTAAACGACACCCAACTATCTCCTATCTGGGACAAATTTCCAATATTTGCAATAAAATTCCCATACTCTGTGGCTACAATTCCAGAACACACCTGCTCATTTGTCAAACTTCCACTAACGCAATCACTACGCATTCTTCCAACCTCCAAAACTCTCTTTGAAACATTTGGATTAAGAAAATCATATGAAAAAAATACCCTGATATTTTCAGGAATTAGAGCAAAAACCGTTGGAACAGGAAATGAAGAAGTTTCAACATTTGAATTATTTAATTCACTTGAAACCATTGATAAAGTTATATCTATAACTCTTCTCTTATGCTCTAACGAATTAGAATAACCAAGCTTCGTATTTGGCCAAATTGAGTCAATATCCTCATCAGAAACATTTCCTATTGAAACAATCCTTGTTTGAAAATCTCTTGGCAAAAGAACAGTAAAATATGCCTTATCATTTATAGGATAATTACTTTGAAGCAAACTTGGATTTAAATTTCCAATCAAAGAAAAATCAACTCTCTCAATTATTGAATTTAGTGTAACTGGTGCATCCAAGATTTTTGGCGACAAAACTGCTATCTGATTATATATTATTGAAACTGCATATTGTGAAAGAATAAATTTATCCATATACTTCTTATAACTATACCCAAGAATCTGCGCTAGAGTATCCACCTGATTGACATTAAGAGAATTAACATAGTACTTTTCTACATCCACATTTTCATATAACTCAAGAGTCAGATTTTTTCCATAGTAAATCTCTGTTAAATTATTAAAACCTACATCCAGAGAATTGGTTACTAAATAATCTATACTTGGCTGAGTTGAATCTACAATTTCTTGTGCATTAGAATTTATCGGATATAAAATCATTGAAAAAGTTAAAAGTAGCAAAGCAAACGAGACAGACAAACTTGTTAAATATTTAAGAGACTTGCGCCAGTACTTACCAACATAATACAAAGACAAACCAAGCATTGTAACACCAAATGCAATTAAAATATCTCCTAATGAAAAAATTACTTCTAACTCTCCATCATGCTCTGATTTAAAGAATGGTAAAAAATTCCCAAACAGACTATACAAACCATAAAAAATCAAACCAAAACCAACAACAACTAAAATAATTCTCTTACCAAAAATTTTACCCATAAAAAACTATAATTATACTGCTTTAAAAACTTTATTTACAATCATCAAGCTCAACAAACTTAAAAAAGCCTTATTTTTCAGGCGGAACAATTATTACAATTTAAATCAATTACAGAAAGCAGAATACTCTCTAATCGTGCGATAATCCCTTTAAATAACTGCTTTATCACAAGAAATAAATTTACATCCTCTCCAAAACTGTCCCTTAAATCTTCAAACTGTCTTAGAAGAGATTGTTTCTTATCCAAATAAAGTTCTAAATTATTATCCAAATTACTTTCAAGTGTTATTAATGATGCGATAAAAGTAAAATAATTCTCCAAATCTTTAATTGTTGAATAAATTTGTGGCATGTAAGGCTTATCCTCTCTAACATAGAATTCAAGCATCTTTAACACATCCCCTAATTCCTCAAACGAACTAACGATCCTTCTATAATGGATTGTATCCTTTACTTCCCTTGGGTTTTTCCAAGAATCCAAATTATAATTAATTGCCTTATATGCTAAAAAAGACAGCTTATTTACATTTGCATCCAAACTTGTTAGCAAATGTTGTCTATCTCTTCCTTCCCCTTTTCTCAACTCTCTAAACAGAAGTTTCTCCATATTAATAATTTCACTAATCAATGAATGAATATTCAACTTTTCAGGACTTGTTAAATCTTTCAGAATAATATAATCTCTTTGAATCTCAACAATTTCAACAGAAGAAAGTTTTTCCTTTAAGGCTTTAATCTCTTCTAATCTCTCAATACAATTCTGGCAAGTAATTTTAATATACTTAAAATTTTTCAGGTAATAAGATATTAACTGTTTGTTAAACAATTTTAATGGAACATTATCAAGAGATATTTGTGCTGTTTTATCACTTTCTTGCTTCTCAACTGAAATTATAATTGAATCTTCATTTTCTGCCATCGCAATACAATCACCTTTATTTAATTCATGCTTTTTAACCCATTCTAAAGGAAGAGTTATGACATATGAAGAATTACCAAATTTAATGATTTTTCTTTGCTCCATAATTAAGGGAATGTATTTCAATTTATATATATTTCTAAGATACATATACATATATATTGCATCCTAATATGACTTCACATAATACTCTTTCAAGTATTTTAAGAGAGTTACTGTAATTGAAATAATAATAGGTCCTAAGAAGATTCCACTAATCCCAAACGTAATAAATCCTCCCAAAAACCCAACAAATACTATAGGTGGAGAAAGTGTATCCTTATCACTCATTAAAATAGGTCTTATGAAATTATCAATTGTACTTATTACAAAAACTCCATAAAGAAACAATGCAGTACCTCCAAATGTTTCCCCTATCATAATCATGTAAAAACTCACAGGAATCCATACCAAAGGAGTTCCCAGATATGGAATCAAACTTACGATAAACGTTAAAGCTGTTAGAATTAGAATATTTGGAGTACCGAAAATAATATACCCAAATAATGCAACTAATGTCTGGATAACTCCTGTTAAAAAATGTCCTCGAAACAAGACATTAATATTCTTTTTAATATTATCTAATATCTCTTTTTGTTTCTCTATGCTTAAGGGAACATGTTCATTAACATAAAATAAAATTTTTCTATTGTAAACGAGAATGTAATAAGTTAAAAAAAGGGTAATAAAAAAATAAAAAAGTGCTAACGGAATAAATGAAAAAAATCCCTTTGCAAAATCTGATACATATATTACTAATGTTGAAAATATCTCTGAAAAATTAACAGAGGATAAGACGGTTGAATTTGTGAATTTCTCTAAAAAACTAACAAACGCATCATTTAAAATTTCGGGATGTTCAATGTAAATATTATATTGCAAAATAGTTTTGATTATACTAAGAATTAAAAAATATGATAAAAGAGCAAAAGGGACAAATATCAAAAGTGTCATAATAAGAATTGTCAATAGCGAAGATAACTTCTTGTTATTAATTTTATTTTCAAAATACTGATACATTGGATACATAAAATAAGAGATAATAAGACTAAACACAATTACTGAAAAAAGTCCTTTTAATACAAATACTGTAAGAATTAGAAATAATATACTAACACCTATTATGAAATACTTCTCTATCTCTTTTGAAAATCTTTTATCTCTAACATTCTCTAATGTTTTGTCTGATGCCATTTTATATTAAATCCTTTTTAATCTTTAATGATTCCTTATTAACTGCATTAAAAAAATCTTTTTCTCTCTCCAGTGTATTTTCCGAGAGAAAACTATCTCCAAACAAACATGATTTAATTGCCGAACTTGAAATTTTGCTTAACCTCAATGAAATTAGTTCCTGAACTATCTTTTTTGAGTTCTTGTAAATTCTTCTTTCCTTTAAATATCTCTCCTCATCCTTATTCTCCTTTAACTTTTTTATCTCTGATTTCTTGGAACTAAAAAAATTCTCTAATGCCTCATAAAACCTTTCAGGAAGTGTTTGAAGTATCTTATATCTTTTCTCCTCTCGGCGTATCCCATACAAAGAATTAAACGTTAGAAGAGGAAGTTGCGAAACCATAAATTACTCCACACTTATAAGTTTATAAATCTTTTTAGATGTTACTTTGGGTAAAAAATAGTTTCTTGCAAAAAACAAAAGGCGGAGGGGAGATTCGAACTCCCGATCAGAGGGTTGCAGCCTCTTGCCTTAACCACTTGGCCACCCCGCCATTACACAATAGAATTAATTTGTTTGTGTTTATAAATATTATTAGAATATAAATAATAAATATATAAAATTTCCTTCAAAATAAAAATCTAAAATTTTTAACTCTTGTTAATTCTTAATCCCAAGAACTTCTTCTAACTCTCCACTTTGATACAACTATTTAACTATCTCGCATCTTCACAGCAACTCACCATTAAGTTTATCTTCAATCTTTGATTTCATAAGATCAAGATTAAACATTACAAATCAAATCCCACATATAAGTGTACCTAAAAAAACTAACCTATCTCTTCAACCTACTTTTCTTTGATTTAACCTTATTCTCTAAAGACCTAAACGCCTCAGAAGCCATCTGTGGAATATTCCAAGAATCTTTTTTCTTATTATTGTAAACCTCATCTGATGTTCCAGTTGATATCTCCTTATCAATAGAAATTACTTTTTTCCCCACTAATAAAAGAAACTTCATATGGACTTTTTTCTGATGAGAACCAAGAGTATTCCCAAGCACTTTAAAAGTTATCTTCAAATTATTATACTCACTTATTTTTGAAATTTTCTCCATTGACTTTTTTGCAGCTTTCTCAATTATATCAAACTCATCTTCATATAAATTTGAACTGCCCACAAACTCAATTGAATAACCAGAACCATCAAGTGAATTTTTAATTATCTTAAACACATCCTTATACGAAATAACAGAATGAAGTTTATTTGAATCCACAACAATTACAGAAGGTAGAGATTTCTCGCTCATCAACATAACTGCATCACGAATCTTTAAATTTTTGTCTATTAGATGTGGCTTTCCATTCATCAAATTTGAAACACTCATGTTCATAGCGGATTCTTTATACTTCTTATTATAAAACCCACTCTTTCCTGAAACATCATTGGAAAACAAATCAGATGCCAAAAAATCAATTGTCCTAACTTCACCAACCACATTTAAATCTGAATCAATAATCGGAAGAATATTAATATTATTATCAAGCAGGATCCTCTTTGCAGTAGAAATTTTCTCATCTCCCTCAAGGGCATAGATTTCTTTTTTGCTTATATTTGAAATAGGCTCATCTAAAAAATCAAAACCCCGTTCCAAAATCCAGTCAATAGCATCAAGAAAATCATAAACGCCATTACTTGTTTCTATGACTATATCACCGCATTTAATCATATGTTCTAAATGTTCTAAATCAGTATTCCCTTCACACTTAGAAAGAGTTTTTTTAATATTCTTTAATTTTTCTCCTGAATCTGTAACATTTAAGGCAATATTTCTCAAATCAACAAAATGTCCCTTATCAGTATCAAGAATAATATATTGAGAATTCTTCTTTTCATTAATTTCCCTTAAAAAGCCAGTAACACTTGTATTTTCATCCACTTCAAAATAATTTCTTAACATTCGCAAACTCACCTCTTACAATTTTATGGATTTTTTAATTTATAACTCTTTCGGAGATGTCACCCTCTTGTGTTGTCCGCAAAAAATTTCCCACTTTGGAAATTGAGTCTTTTATGAAACTAAATGCTTTGGACATTGAAAAGATAATTAAGCGTAAGAATAAAGGTGTTTCATCTGTTTTTATTGCTAAGCAGTTCAATATTAGTAAAAGAAGAGTTAATCAACTTTTCTTAGAATTTAAGAAAACAGGGTTACTTCCTATTTTGCAGAAGAATGGCATGAAACCAAAAAGAGTCTATCCTAGAAGTTTAGAAAGAAGAATTCTTTCTTTGCATTCAAAACTAGGGTTTGGAGCAAATTACATTTCTCAATATCTGCGTAAGAAAGAAAACTTTAAAATTGCAAATAACTATGTTCATATTGTGTTACTTGCAAATAATAAAGCAACTGCCAATCCTAAAAAGCAAAAGAGAAGAAAGCCATGGATTCGTTATGAAAAACCATGGTCTTTAGATATGGTTCATATGGATTGGCACTATAATTCACATTTGCAAATGTGGATGTGTGCGGTCTTAGATGATAAATCAAGGAAAATCCTTTGTGGAGGCGAGTTCAAAAAACAAGAAGCAAAACACAATATTGGGTTGATCAAACAAGCTTACAAAACGTATTTGAATATAAGACCAATTGATATTTGTTTGACTGATAGAGGCAGTCAGTTTTATGCAAATAAGCAAGAGGGTAAACAGCAGGGCATATCTGAGTTCCAAAGAGTCCTTGCCAGGTTAGGAATTACACATTCAAAATGTAGATATAAACACCCTCAAACCAATGGTAAGTTTGAGAAGTGGAATCATACCTATGAACTTCATAGACAGAAATTCAACACATTTAATGAATTTATGGACAGGTATAATCATAGACCGCATGGTAGCTTGGATTTTGATACGCCTGAACAAGTGTTCTGGCGTGAATTAATGCCATGGACATTAGGTAGGTTTATAAAAATGATTGGAGGTAATAAAAGTGGGAAAAAGAATTAGGACAACACAGAGATGTCACCCTCTTTTAAGGGGGTGGGTCTAAATCTACGTTTGAAGTTCGTACAAACACAAAAAACTTTTAAACCTCTCACTTTTACCTTTCTTATTGAACTATCCCCCTGTAGTGTAGTTCGGCCAATCATGTTGCCCTCTCGAGGCAACGACTCGGGTTCAAATCCCGACGGGGGGGCTTTTTCTAAATATTTACCCCTATGGGATTTTCACCATTATTCGTTCGCTCAAACTTTGTTTTCGCTCGGAACTATTTTTAGCTAAAGCGAAAAATAGCTTCAAATCCTGGCAGGGAGCTTTTTTCATTAATCTAAAATATCCAAAAGTTGAACTTTTCCTCGTAAGTTTTATAAATGTTTGAATTATCAAATATCTATGGTATTTCGAAAAATCAAAGAGGCATTTTCAGGTAACGACGATAGATATGAAGCATTATATTACAGATACTCTCAAATTAAATTAGAAAATGCAAAACTAAAAAACAAACATAAAGATGAATTAAACATACAAAAAGAAAGAATTGATTTTGAATCTGCAAAAAATCTAATTAAAATAGCTGAATCTATTGAAATAACAAAAAACGATTCATTTAAAGTAAATAGCTTAGATAAAAATATTCAAAGACTGCTAATAGATGTTAATACCACACAGAAACTTGTTAATGAAATGATGAAACAATTAAACCTTGAAAGCATATCAGCAGATGAAGAAAAATATAATCCAGAAATGTATGAAATTGCCTCATACTCTGATGCTAAAGGAATGAAAATGGGGATGATAATTAAAACAGTTAAGAAAGGTTATAAATTAAATGGAAAAATAATTAAAAAACCAAGAGTCTGTGTTACAAAATAGAATCTAAAAAAACTCATCTAACTTGCTTTGTTTCCCAATCTCATCTACAACTTTGCTCTTAATAAAATGATTATAAAAAGCAGGATAATTCTCTCTTAAATATTTGTGGACTTCATTTAAATCACAAGTTTCAAACACTTTATTTTTCAAACACTCGCGAACACATTCACGCACAAAAATAACTCCCAAAGGAACTTCATACTCGCTTATAACACGAATGGCAATAAAACTTGCCTGCCTCTTCTTATTATCTAAAAACTCATTAACAGAAATCTTGGTAGCATAATATCCTCCCGCATTATTTGGCTCACTTGTTTTTAGTTTATTATCAAAGCCTACATAATCTCTTCCTACTTTCCCCTCCCAATCTTCAATATGCTCTGCCCTATAAATATCAGGCAGAAAAATAATAATATGAGTATCAGACTTATTTTTATAAAAATATATCTCATAATTCTTAATTACATTATAACCAATAATTCTCTTATGAAGATAACTCTCAATACACTTATCATAAGCAGTAATTGCCCATCTCGTTGGAACAAGTTTTCTATTAACACTTACACCAAATTCCCCGAGAGACAAAAGATGAATTATTTGGGATTCATTAACACCTCTCTCATACAAAGAAATAAGAGCATCCTTTGTCTTAACATCATGCTCAGTATACTTCTCAATTTGTTTTGATGTCTTAGTATTCTCATTTGCCAAAAGAGAAAGAAGAGGATTCTTTGAACCAACAATCCCAGACACCTTATTCAAAACTACTTTATCAAACTTTAATTCCTTTTCAAATTCTGATGTGAACTCAATCTCTGACTTAGACTTGTAAATATCTGAAATCTCCTTCTTAATCCTTGAATCCACTTTTCTAATATGTGAATTATCAGTTGAACCTAAAATATTTTTAGCCTTTAACTTGAAGATATCAAAATACTCTTTCTTAACAACCTCTGATGACTTGAAAAAAGAATTTTCCCTATCCTTCGTTGACACACTGTGCATTTTAAGAGAAGGATAATTTTTCTCACCAACAATTAAAGCGCTTCCAACCCCTTCAATTTCCTTAGTTGGTTTCAGAGTGGACTGATACAACTTAACCTGCCTGTAAAAATCAATTTTTGTCTTACTTAAAATCCTTTTCTTTTCATCAGCCTTCATAACAATCCTAAAACTTTGGGATTTATATTACTTTTTACCAAATAACAATTTAACAATAAGAAAGAAAAATACTAAGATTATCCAGAACCATGTTAAGCTAATCTTTCCTATAATCATAAAAAAGAAATTAACCAAAACCATCACAATTAAGACTACTGCAAGAACTTTCATTCCAGTACTTCTCTCTTTAGATTTCAAATTCAAATTACATTAAGAATATACAAGAGTATTTATAAATCAAGTTTATCTTCCAATTACATGAATTCAAAGAATAAAAACATAAGAGGTGTAAAACCAATAAAATATAGGAAAAAACAAGACATATAAAAATTATATTTATAAATTTGTTCTGGGCCCAACAGTGGGAAGAGTTTTCCTTTAAGCCAGACCGCAAATACTCCCCACAAGACAAATAGATATCTTGTAGGGATCCGCATTAGCACCCGGTCGGCGATCTTCGATGTAGCCATAGCCCTTCTGAGAGGTCTTGGGAGGAATACGCACAGAAGCTCCCCTATCAGAGACCCCACTCGTGAAAGTATCAATGGAACAAGTTTCATGAACCCCTGTTAGCCTCTCACCTAAACCCTGACCGTAATCTTGAATATGAATATCATGACGAGCCTTCAAAGTCTCAATGGCCTTCTGAACGGCCTGCGACCCTTCCTGCGAGTCCCTCATGAACTTAGTGGAGAAATTGGTGTGCATGCCTGCTCCATTCCAGTCCCCCTTAACAGGCTTGTTGGAATAACTCACGTCTACTTTGTAGTTTTCTGCTAATCTTTCTAAGAGATAACGAGCTACCCAAAGTTGATCCGAAACACTCAAAGGATCAGCGCCCTCCTTATCTCCCCGATACCCAATCTGAAATTCCCACTGTCCAGGCATCACCTCTCCATTAATTCCATATATACTCAGTCCCGCTTCCACACAAAGCCGCAAATGTTCTTCTATGATCTGTCTTCCAAAAGCCTTGGAAGCTCCCACACCACAGTAGTAGGGACCCTGTGGAGATGGATAGCCTGATTCAGGAAAACCTAAAGGAGTGCCTTTCTGGTTTACAAGAGTGTACTCTTGTTCAAAGCCTATATACACTTCAAAATCATCGCCCCCCTGCTCTTTCATCATCCGATAGAGCTCTCGTCTTGTGTTAGTCTCATGAGGCCTTCCATCCAAATGAAAAACTTCGCATAACACCAGATAGTTCCCCTGCCCTCTTAAAGGATCTCTCACCACATAGACTGGTCTTATTTCACAATCGGAGTCACTCCCTTTAGCCTGTCCCGTACTGGAACCATCAAAACTCCAAACAGGAAAATCCTCCAACTTAGGAGAGTTCAGACGATTTAAAATCCTAATTTTACATCTCAGTTGCTGTGGGTTGGAGCCATCCAACCATATGTATTCCGCATAAGTATAAACTTCCTTGGGGGATTCTTGTCCCTCAACTAACCTTTCTAAGTGTTTAACTATCATATTTGATAATGTTAAAACTCTGTTTTCATAATCTGTCTCCATTATTATAATATGGACTTCTAATTTTTTTATAAATTTACCTATTTAATCGTTAATTTTTAGACTGGTGACATATGTCACTGCACTACACAGTAAAACTTATAAGATATAAGAAATTATCTGTACTTATAGTATAATAATAGAACTTTCATAAATTTCAAAATTTTTAAAAACTTATGACAAATCTTTAATTTGAAAAATGAATATAAAAATTGGCTGGATTGGAACTGGTGTTATGGGAAATGCTATGGCATTGCACTTGCAGAATAGAGGATACAAACTCTATGTGCATTCAAGAACAAAAAGCAAATGTCAAAATCTCATACAAAAAGGAGCAATTTGGTCTATAAATCCAAAAGAACTTGCCAAAAAATGTGACATAATATTTACAATGGTAGGTTACCCAGATGATGTTGAAAACGTAATCTTAGGCTCATCAGGAATTCTCTTAGGTGCAAAAAAAGATTCAATATTAATTGATATGACAACATCCAAACCAGAACTTGCGATGAAGATTTACAAAAAAGCAAAAAAAAAAGGAATTCACTCATTAGATGCTCCTGTATCAGGAGGTGATATTGGCGCAAAAGATGGCACTCTCTCAATTATGGTAGGAGGAGACATACAAATTTTTGAGAAAATAAAACCATTATTTAAAATCATGGGAAAAAACATACAATATATGGGACCCGCAGGTTCAGGTCAGCACACAAAAATGGCAAACCAAATATCAATTGCATCAACTATTATAGGAACAGTTGAAACCCTTATGTATGCATACAGAACAGGACTTGACCTTAACAAGGTGCTTAAAGTAATTGGTGGAGGTTCTGCAAGTTCATGGCAGTTAATTAATATGGGCTCAAGAATAGTTAAAAATGATTTTGAACCAGGATTTTACATAAAGCACTTCATCAAAGATATGGGCATAGCATTAGACGAAGCGTCAAAAATGAACCTTCATCTTCCGGGCTTAAAATTAGCGTATGAGTTCTATCTAAAGGCAAAAGATAGCGGTTATGAAAATCTTGGAACTCAGGCACTCTACAAAGTTTTTGAAGACATAAACAAACAATAATATCATATCTTATAATTTGTTATTACCACACAATTCAAGAAAATTTTAAAAAGATTTCTATCAGAAAAGCACTATGGAAAATAAATTAGAAATATTAGGAAATGAGAATGATATAATATATTACAATTTAAATAAGCAGTTTGGGAACATAAACAAAATAATAATCACATCAGAAAAAGTACTATCTTCTTTTGAAGATTCAAAAGTTAAGGATTTCTTTGAAAATTTAAAAGATATTGATTCTAGGATTTATATGCAGAAAATCAATGATGCATTAGAATCAGATTTACTTGAATCAAACTTAGATAATGACTTTTATGCATCAGTTCAGGAAAAACTAAATCTAATATCTGAAAATATGATGGATATAAAACTAAAAGGTTGCAGTTTTATAAATTCAGTTTCAAACTCTAAGTTCAATGTAGTTTTAAGAACTGAAAATTTCTCTAACACAAGATACTTTGAGGAAAAAGGAGCAATACTCTCATCAATTAAACAACTTCTTAAAAAATACTTAGAATTTGAGGGAAATTCACAAAGATTATTAAAAATTAAGAACTTTCAATTTGAAATATATGAAACGGAAGATGTATACAAACATATTTACTTAAAAAAAGAAGACATCTCACTAATTCTTGCATCAAGCTTTGGATTTGCAAATAATACTCCTGTGGATTATTATACTGGAAGTGAGATTTATTACTCAAAAGGAGAAGAATTTAAATTCTTTGAAAACACACAAACCCATGCAATTTTTAGAGACCACGCGAAATTAAATGAAAGTGAAATACACAAACAGAAAAAAATTCTATCAGATGGAGATTTAGTTTCAATCAATAAAGCAACAAAAGACATAAATGATGCAATCATTGAATTATACATAAACAAGAAAGGAAACCTTAGAATCCTAAACATATCGCTTGTTGATAACAAATTAGAAAAAGGCTCATTAAATGGAATAATCCTAAACAAATCATCCAAATCATACAATAGAATATCCCTTGTTGGACTAAGAGATAATTTAGATGAAATATTACCCAATCCAAAATATCTCTTAATTAGAAATCCAAGTGAAGTAGAAGAAATACTGTCTAATTTTAAAATATTAAATAAAATTGATGGATTAATCTTTATTGAGAACTTTTACTCTCCTGTTCTTGATTACATTGGAGAGAAATTTGATTTAGACATAATATACTACAAATATCACTTAGACAAAACATTTGAAATTAAATTAGACTTAGAAAATATTGAAATAGGAAATAAACAAGAGGAAGCCCCATTTGAAAACAATCCATTTTCAAACATCATCTCAGAACCAAAAGAAGAAAAAGATGAATTTTTAGACAGACTAAAAAATATAGATTTATCAACTCCAAAAACGCAAGAAAAACAAGAATACGATAACTTTTCCCAAGTTTCAAACATTACAGAAAAAATAATATCAAGCCCTAACTCAAAAATCAATTCAGAAAACACATCAAATCTCTCATCATTTGGGGGTTCATCAGATGAAAAACTAAGTGCTATTGGCATGCTTGCAAATTCTGTTCTAAATAAGGATTCACATAATCCTTCTCAGGAACCATTCCAAGAGATTCCGCAGGGTAATTCTAACTCTTCAGGAAATGAAATTCAAAGAGAACCTCCCAATAAGGATTTTTTGAAAAGTTCGCTTATAATAGATGATGCAAACCCCCAAGAAATTAAACCATTTGACTTAGCACCCCAGATAACCCCAAGTTCTAATACATCTAAATATAACAATATTCTCGCAACTAAAATAATCACATCTCCGCAATTTAACCCACAAGCTTGTTTTGTTGATTCAAACACATTAAATCTGGTTACAGGAGAAGGGGAAATATATTACTTTACTTCATCAGTTAATGAAATTAATAATCCTCATATGAAATATATCCTGCCAATTGGACTTAAAACAGAAGGACTAACAGAATATTATTATATTGTAAACAAATTAGGGGACTTTTTTTTAATGGATTATGACGACAAGTTTAAGTATCTTGTAAACCTATCGTATATAGATGATGACATAAAACCAAATTACCTAAAAAAATGCTTTGAAGTCTGCAAATTAGCAGGAGCAATCATTGTGAAAAAAGACATTGATTTAATTGCAGAATACATAAATAAAATTGATCTTTTGTTTATAAAAGACATTTCAACACCAGATGAACTTGAAGCAATTAAAAACAAGGTCTTAGGCTTTGAAAAAAGATTTCTTATGAACAATTAAGCCTTAATCAAAATATGGTTCAAAACTATTTGAGTTGCTTATATTTTTTGTATTACTCACTACATCGGAACTATCTTCTAAATCATCATAATCTTTGGGTACTCCAAGATCAATTAAATTTACTGTCAATTCTTCATTTTGTAGAAGGTGTTTTGTTTTAATCTCAAACGTATCTCTCTCAAGACTCGCACTAATCCATGCTGATAGATTAATCTGAGGTAAATGGACTTCTTCTTTACCTCCAGGTATAAATGCATTTTTATCATATTCTATAGTCTCAGCATGGATTGTTCTATTCTTATTATCTATGATAAATCCTGTAACTGAGTAATTTCCGGGCATTAAGTCTATCTCTAAATAATATTGATTTGTAGAATTAACTTCAATAGCTCTAACAAAGTTCTCTTCTTCTAAACTTTCAAAAATTAAAAATCCTGTTTCATCAGGTGTTAAAGCATCACCCTCGTCAAATTTTGAAGTACCTGAATCTTTTTTATTTTTATATACATTTAACTCTAATGTTTTAGAGGATGGCATTTCAAACTCTCCAAGATTAATCTCATCATCTAAATTAGGATTTAAATTTTTAATTCTTATAGTTTTGTGCCCAAATTTAGATATCTCAAGTGTTCCAGGATTACAATTAATAGGAAGACTGAACTCAAGTTCTGTTATATTCTTAGAAGGATACCTTCCATTAATAGGAGTATCTGTTAATATTATGCACTTCTCAAGATTTTTGCAAGTAAACTCAACTATTGCTCCTTCAACTCCTGTCAAAGGGTCATCACTTTCTCTATCTCCATAATTAATAGGATCAGTTATATTAATTCTAACTGGCTTTGAAATAAACTGCATCGGATTGCATGTTAATGAGAGAGTACTTGCCGAAGTATCTATTAAAGCGCTAAAATTAAGTTCCAAATCATAATTATTTCTTAGAGGATTATTGTTGTCAATATTCACTTCAATAGGGAATCTAAAAGTATAACCATCACCCTTAGAAGGTTGTATCTCAACAAATACAGCAGTTGTTATGTCATATGCACTAACATACTCTGTAAAAAATATTGGAAGTATACCTGCAAAAGCCTCAGGTCTTGGAAGAACTAAAATATTTCCAACACTTGGACTAATTTTAAACGCCATAGGATGATGCATTTCATACTCAAAATCAAGTTTATAATCTTTAAACCTTTTAAATAACTTATATTCTCCATCTTCAAGCAATATACTATGCTGACTTAGATAATTTTTTGTGTGTATCCTATTTAGAACTGCATCTGCAAAATCATTATTCTCAAGTCCTGCTGGGAGTTCAACCGGTGTAATATTAGTATTAGTATCTTTAACCAGAAATAAATTTGAACTAATTATCTCTTTAACTTTAATTACAACATCAGATACACTCCATGGGTCAAAATCATAACTAAGTTCAAATGCATACTTTGGAGGAAGTTCATCCCTATCATCAGTAGTCTCATAAGGATTCATAAAACTAATTATCTTGTGTTCAAGAAATGATGTATTATCCTCTGCTACAACCACATCTCTTGCTAAAAGATATGGAATATACAGAACATTTTCAGTTTCAAAACTAAAAAAGTCAACATACTCTTTTCCTTCACTTGTAATTTCATCAATATGAATTGGAAGTTCCAAACTCACGAAAATCTCCTTACTCTCCTTATTGGGCAATTCAACATCAACATTAATCTCATTTCTATCATACTCTATATCATATACATCTTCAAACACATTAAAATTTCTAAAACATTCACGTTCGATATTTTCTTCAATATATCTCTCCATCTGATTTTGAATTGAATTTGGGTCATCGGGATTATTATATGGGGGAATAAGATTATTTCTAAAACTTTCACTAGAATCATCATAATAATACCAATAAGGTATTTCAACATTAAAAAAATCAACACCTTCTGCTCCTTTTACCAATGGGTCATCTAAAAGTTGTTTTTCTTCAAGTTCTAAAGGTGCATAAAAACCTACTTGGGGGGGATATATCCATCCACCAGTATTACCAATTCTTTCAAGGGCTCTATTTGTTTCAAGTTCAAGACAAGATTCAACAAATTCCTTTACTTTTGTAGAAGACTTCTCATCTGTAAAAATATCTATATCAAAATCAGTAAAAGAAATAAATGCAATAGAACATATAATTATAATTATCCCAATAATAATAAACATACTAACTTGGGATTTCTTTGCCTTACCCATATATTTATTACCTTATAATTTTTTTATAAGTATTTGTTGTTGCTTTGTAATAGTATGTACTAGGAAATGAAACCATAGAAGTCTAAAATCATACAAATCTTAGAGATTAAAACTTTACATTCATTGTTTATATTCATTGTATTTATTTTAATTATTTAAGTATTTTTTCAACAATAAAATATATAAAGTTTTGGAGTTTCCTTTTTGTATGGCTGAATACAAAGAAAATGATTTTGTAAAGATTGAATTTGATATATATGCAAATAACAAATTAGTTCAGACCACTAATGAGAAATTAGGAAAAGAAGCTAACTTGCAAATTGAAGATTACCTTCCGCAGACTATTGTTTTGGGCAAATCATTTATTTTAAAGGCATTAGATGATGCTATTATAAAAGGAGATAATGGGGAATTAGAATTAAAACCCGATGAAGCCTATGGAAATAGAAAAAAAGATTACATAAAAACATTCCCCAAATCTGCTTTTGATGAACACAAACTAAAACCTGTTGTTGGAATTACATATGATTTCAATGGAATGTATGGGACAGTAAAAAGTGTTACAGGAGGTAGGATTATGGTTGATTTTAACAATCCTCTTGCAGGAAAAGACATTAAACTTAATTACAAAGTACTTTCAAAAGTTGATGATATGGCAGAGAAGATCTCAGTTGTTATGGAAACTGTTCTGAGAATTCCAAGAAACCTTTTTGAAGTAAGCGTTGCAGATAAAAATATAACTTTAAAAGCTCCCCAACAGTTTGCGGGTATGGAAGAAATGCTATCAAAAACATTTAAAGAAGCAATCTCTGATTACAAAGATTACAAACTTAAAATAGAAGTAAAAGAAGTAAATGCTGATGCATAATAAGGGATTATGATGTTGTATGTGGGATGTCTTCAGGTTTGTTAGTGGTGTTTTCTTTTGGTTAGTCGGTGAATCCACTGATTGGGTTAACATTACTTATTTTCCATTTTTAGATATCTATTTTCAGTACTTCAGTTGTTACTCTTTCCTGCTCTGTTTTTTGTGGGGCAAATGGATGGATGAGTTCTTGCTACATATTCAGTTCCAGCTCAATGTTTTCTTGTTTTTGTTCAAATACGGGTGTGATGACTATCAGTATTACTATTATAGTGACTGGCAGCAAGTTTTTCATTTTTTAAACGTTATCAGGCGTGCATTTATTATACTGTTTTTGTTGGTTTGGTGGTCGGTTGATAAGAAAAAAGAGCAGAAACGTGAAAACATTTCTGCTTTTTGTAGTTGTGTTTGGTCTATTCAATAGTTGAAAAATTAACTATTGGGATGGACATTCCGTCCCGACCACTCCTTGAATTAACGTAAAGATGCTCATCAACAAATTCTACAGAGTGCCCAAAGCCATCTCCAGGAAGAAATTCTTCTGGGGCCAGTATCTTCTTCTCAAACCATACCTTTTCACGGTGAAGCCCGAAGACATATACTGCGCCGGTGTTCTCCTCAACTTCATCGTCTCCAGGGGCACCTACAGCAATCAAAATGATACCATCTGCCGCCTTTGAAGCAACAGCATATCCAAATTCATCTTCCAGGCTTTGGTTAACCATCTCTAAGTTCGATTCTCTTTTTTTATCAATCTCTTCCTTATCAATCTCTTCTTCCGTTGTAGGTTGTTGTCCTTTTACACATTTATCAAAACTCTTATAATACTTAGGCTCACATAGTCTATCTTTAATACATTCTTCCACACCAAATGCACTACAAAAATCCTCAATCTCTTCTTCCATTATAAGTTGTTGTCTAACTTCAAAAATATTTAAACTTACACACTTATCAAAACTCTCAAAAAGGAATAGAGTTTGCCATGTTCTTATATACCCAGGTTCACATTGTATATCTTTAATACATCCTTCCACATCCAATGTACTACAAAAATTCTCCATCTCTTCTTCCGTTATAAGTTGTTGTCCATTTACACATTTATCAAAATTCTCATAATATTTAGGTTCACATAGTTTACCTTCAATACATTCTTCCACATCCAATGTACTACAAAAATCCTCAATCTCTTCTTCTGTTATAGGTGTTTCATTTCTCACATAATTATCGGTTGTTGGAGGAAATATACTCTCTTCAGCATTGTTACCATAAGGATCATAAGGATCATAAGGATCATAATAATCAACATTGTTACCATAAGGATCTTCATAATAACCAATATTTGGGTCAACATTACTTGTTGCCCCAAAAACCACATAAACTCCTAAAAGGAGAACTAAAACAAAAACAAATTTGTTAATTACTGTATTATTTTTAATTAACCTCATACATTCCATTCTTTAATTTTTATATATATACATATTTGTTCACTGAGAAGTAACACTCTTTCACAAAATCAAATCCAAGATATTCTTTAATGCAAAAAAATTAATTAGAAAACTCTTACTTAAATTTATAAATGTTCTCTTATAATTATCTTTAAATGGCTAAAAACTTAAAGAAGGGAGTTGATGATTTACAGAATTCTGAATCTACCCGAGTTAAGATGCCAAAAGGAGAACAATTCATTGGAATAGTAGAAAAAAGATTAGGAGGCTCACGTATGAATATTCGTTCAATAGATGGGCGTGATATAATGGCAAGAGTCCCTGGAAGAGTTAAAAAATACTTATGGATTCGCGAAGGAGACATCGTCTTGCTTGAACCATGGGAACTTGACAAAAGCAAAGCAGATTTAATATACAAATACAAACCTAATGAAATAAAACAACTTGAAAAAAAAGGCATCCTTGAAAGCCTAAACAACATTGAAGAATTCTAATCAAAAAATATTTTAACAAAAGATTTTATTTAATCAATCCCTTGCGCTTCTAAATATAGATTTAAGTGCTACAATTGTTGCCGCAGGCACAATTAATACAACTAAATACTTATATAACTCCTCAAGCATATTTGATGTAGCTCCTGATCCCGGAAACATCTGTATTACAAGTCCTAAAAAAGGTCCTATTAGCACTACAAGAACTAATGATGCTAACAGAAATTCCCTTGTTTCATCTTTTGTAATATTTAGAAAACCAACTGCAATACCAATTAGAATTTGTAATGCAATCACAACTCTAGTCATAGTTTCACCTGGCTCATTAAATGCCGCAACCAAAGTCATAATAATTGCTATTATAATACCAATGCTAAACACAATCTTACCCCACTTATGTAAGGGACAACAACAATCCTCTTTGCCTACTTTTTTCTTTTTAGTCTGTTTCATGTAAGATACCAAAAACTTTCACTTATTTAATATTTGGCTTGTAATACACAGTGGTAATTTTAGAAGTAATACACAAACTTTTAAATATAGTATATTCGGATTAAAAATATGAAACATATCAATTTTGACTTTAACTATGCCAAAACTAATTACACAAAAAAGACTATTGACTTAGCGAAAAATGAAATAAAACAACTAAAAAAAGTTGCCAAATCAAACAATTACTTAGATGAAAGATGTTCAATTAATGCTCCGTTTGACCCAAGCATACTTAACTTATGTGCAAAAGTTCTAAGAAAAATCCCAAAAACAAATAAAATTATTGTAATAGGAATTGGCGGTTCAGATTTAGGTACAAGAGCAGTCTATGAAAGCATATATGGTTCATATAAAATAAATACAGACATATTCTTTTTAGACACAGTTGATTCCTTTGATGTAAAAAACACACTACAATTAATTGAAGAAAACCTTAAAGAGAACAAAAAAATAATATTAAATGTTATATCAAAATCAGGTGGCACTATTGAAACAACCTCAAACTTTCTAGTTTGCTTAGACTTATTTAAAAAACACATTAAAGACTATAAAAAATACATTGTTGCAACAACAATCTCTAACTCTCCTCTCTATAATTTTTCAAAAGCAAATGGCTTTCACATTCTTGAAATGAATAAGAACATTGGAGGGCGTTATAGCGTCTTCACTCAGGTTGGAATTTTCCCCCTGATGATTTTAGGAATTAACTGCAAAAAATTACTTCAGGGAGCAAAAGATATGCGAGATTTATGCTTATCATCTTCTATATCAAAGAACTCTGCCTTAAACTCTGCCTTATTCTCGTACTCTAATTACAAAAATAACAGAAACATTAGCGTATCTTTCATTTTTTCCAAAAGACTTAGAAACTTAGGGCTTTGGGGAAGACAACTCTTAGCAGAAAGTTGCGGCAAAGAATTTGATACAAAAGGCAACATAGTAAAAACAGGAATCACTCCCATTGTTTCAATCGGTTCAGTTGATTTACACTCATTAGGGCAACTCTACTTAGGAGGACCTGATGATAAAATATATTCATTCATTAAAGTAAAATCAGACAAGAATATTAAAATAAGTTCCAAATACAAAAACTTTAACCCTCTAATAAGTTCTAAAACATTTACCCACATTATGGACTCTATAATTGATGGAACAAAAAATGCATTTGCAAAAAGAAAAAAACCTCTCATAATAACTGAAATTGATGAAATAAACGAATACACAATTGGTGCAATAATGCAGTGCAAAATGATTGAAACAATGATTATTGGAAGATTACTTAACATTAATCCCTTTGACCAGCCCAATGTAGAAGAATACAAAGCCTTTACAAAAAAACTCTTAAAACAATAAATGGATTATAACCTAAACAATCTCCTAATCACGGTTCTGGTGCAAATTCGTTTGCTATATTGCTTGATTTATTATTTCTTCCCAATTTGTGTAAAATAATATATTATTAAAAAATGAATATTTAAATTACTTTGAAGAAATTTTCTAAGTTGTCAAATTTCTAAATTCTTGATTTAAATGATCAATATCTTCAATCACTTCCCATTTTTTATAAAATGCTGACTTCGTTTTTGTACGAAAAGTAATAAATATTTTGACTTATTGTATAAGTTGGTAATAATTGTGCAGTACTACCAAATTTAAATTAGATTGAAATATGAAACAAATAATCAAAAAATATTATATTATTAACAATTTAGATTCTAATATGAAATTTGTTCTATCTAAAATAGATAAAATTTTTGAAAAAGAATTAATAATCTAAAAAATAGGTTTTTCATATGAATTATTTACTTTTTGTACAAAGCCCTATCTAAACTACTTAAAATTTGTAAAAAATTAATCATTAAATTATCATATTATTGTATTAATTAAACTTTAATTTATAACTATGTTATAGTGAATAAGTTTATAAGTGAATAGGTGCTGCCAACATTATGAATGAAAAAACTAATCCAAAACTTGAGAGAATATTGGATAAAGTTGTAAACTTTAATGCATTCAGGATAAATTCAAATAGAGTGTGCAGTAAAGTAGCATATGCTACCATATAAAATTAGAATTTTTCTAATTTTTATGAAAAAAGAACATTTACGCCGTGAATTCATAAAGTTAAAATGTAAGTATTCGTACTCTAAATGTCAAATACTTTTAGAGAAAAAGTTCAGTAGAACTTTTCATATTTCAACATTAAAGCGTAGGTATAAACGATTTAATGATTAATTTGGAATTTTCAAGACAAATCTAAAATCCCTAATAAAGTTTATTACAAAGTAACTCAAGAAGCTGAAAAAGAGATAATTGAGTTACGTAATAAAACTGGTTGGAGCACTAAAGCTAAAGCAAAAGATTAAATCTGTTCAATTATCTCATACTACAATCAATAAAGTTCTAAAATGTAATGGTTTAACTCGTAAAGAACATAATCGTGGGCAAAGAGCTAAATACGTTCGTTTCGAACGTAAAAATCCAAACTCTCTATGGCATATTGATGATAGTGAGTTTGGTGAATCAGGTAAAGTAATTGCAGTAATTGATGACTGTTCACGTTACTGCTTAGGTATTTTATATGTTCCAACAGTCACCACATTTGTAGTTACGCAGTTCTTAGATACTTTAATTTCCCAGTTTGGAACTCCCAAACAGATAATTAGTGATAATGGAAGTCCCTATGGCGGGAAATCAAAGTATTCAAAATTTGATGTTTGGTGTAGAAGAAGAAATCTTAAACACATTCGTACAAAGGTCAAAAGACCTCAAACGAATGGAAAAGTCGAAAGACTTTTTGGTACTATTAAAAGTGAATGTTCTTTTTATAATAATGATTTAGAGTTATTTCGTTTTAATTACAATCAATTTAGACCTCATTTAAGCCTTCATCAGAAAACTCCTGCTGAAGTCTTCAATAAAATTGATTGGTAGCATATGCTACTTTACTGCACAATAAATTCAAATAGAGTAAGAGATATAACGAAAATAATAGTAAAGAACTACAAGGAAAACCCAGATGATTTGAAAAGTTATTTTTCTCATGAAAATGAAGCGGTAGTAGGTGTTGCAACTGCTTCATACGCTATGATTACGGGAGATCTGAAATACGTTAGAGCATGTGATACTGGTGGATTAGGAATAATTCTAAGTACAGGAGGACATAACATGGTCTTTAAGGATAGGCAACTTTGGGGAGCAAAGTTAAATCGTGATGCATTACAGGGATCAAAGAACTCTGGTAACGCTTTATGGAATTCAAAGAACTCAGGTGATGCATTACAGGGATCAAAGAACTCAGGTCATGCTTTATGGAATTCGAAGAACTCTGGTAGTGTATTACGATATTCAAAGAATTCTGGTCTTGCTTTATGGAATTCAGAGAACTCTGATAATGCATTACGAGGATCAAAGAATTCTGGTAACGCTTTATGGAATTCAAAGAACTCAGGTCATGCTTTATGGAATTCGAAGAACTCTGATAATGCATTACGAGGATCAAAGAATTCTGGTCTTACGTTATGGAATTCAGAGAACTCTGGTAATGCATTACGATATTCAGAGAACTTTGGCAATACTTTAGACAATTCAAAGAACTCTGGTAATGCTTTATGGAATTCAGAGAACTATAGTGATGCTTTATGGAATTCAGAGAACTCTAATTATGCTTTATTGAATTCAGAGAACTCTGGTAATGCATTACGAGGATCAAAGAACTCTGGTAATGCTTTATGGAATTCAAAGAACTCTGGTGATGCTTTAGACAATTCAAAGAACTATGGTAATGCTTTATGGAATTCAGAGAACTCTGATAATGCTTTATGGAATTCAAAGAACTCTGGTGATGCTTTATGGAATTCAAAGAACTCTAATTATGCTTTATTGAATTCAGAGAACTCTGGTAATGTGTTACGATATTTAGAGAACTCTGATAATGTGTTACAATTTTTAGAGAACTCTGGTCTTGCGTTACGGAAGATTTTCACATTCATAAATTCCAAAATATTTCCCAACATATAAATATTTCTCATTATATTTCACTTTGTGCATTGAAGTTCAAATTAATAATACAGAATTTAAGAATTATTATAATTTTATTAGACCACATTTAAATTTGAATGGTAAAACTTCAGCACAAGTTAGTGGTTTAAATATTTCTGCAAATTGGGAAGATATATTGAAAAAGGCAGTTAACAACCGATGTGCACCATTTTTCTGAAAGCAACTGAATTTACATCAGAACCAACTAATAACAAAATTTTATAAATCAGAAAATTATCATTAAAATAATGTATAAACTTATAATAAACCTGAAAACATATCAAGAATCCTCTGGGAATAATGCTATAAAAATTGCAAAATCAGTATCCGAACTTAATGATTACGCGGCATCAAAAAGGGTTGAAATAATAGTATGCCCAAACATAACAGACATTAAAGACATAATAAAAGAAGAAATTAATACATATTCCCAGCACATAGACAATTATGATTACGGGGCTCATACTGGTTATATAATACCTCATACGCTAAAAGACATTGGAGTTTTAGGAACTCTTATCTCCCATAGTGAACATATCTTAGACATAAATCAAATACAGAAGAATATAAAAGCCGCAAAAGAAGTGAAATTACAAACATGTGTTTGCGTCAGAGACTTAAAAACAGCACAGGAAGTCTCAAAACTAAACCCAGATTTCATTGCAATAGAACCAAAAGAATTAATAGGTGGGGACACATCAATAACTACTGCAAACCCGAAACTAATCAAAGAAGCAAAAAAAATTGTAGGAGACATTCCCCTTCTAATTGGAGCAGGCGTTAAAACAAAAGAAGACGTCAAATTAGGAATAAAACTTGGGGCGATAGGAGTTCTTGTAGCATCAGGTGTTGCAAAAGTATCAGAACCAAAAAAAGCAATAAAAGAACTAATAGATGGATTTTAAAATTCCACACCTATTAATAATCTATATTGAGCAATAAATTAAACAAAAACCCTCTCTAAGAATTATATCAATACTTCCATGCTCTCTCTTCAATCTCGGGTTCTCTTTTTGGCAATCTTGGAGCATAATAAAACCCAAACTTCTCATTTGAATACTCACTTTCCTCAAACCATATATCTAAAATCTCTCTGTTCTCAAGATGAGACAAATTCATATCAAACAAAACCCCCAGAGCTCTCATCCTAATAAGATTCTCACAAGGAGAAACTTCAAATCCTCGAGAAACCAAAACCCCATTCTCATACCTCTCCTTAAACTTAGCACAGACAATATCCTTATGCATTGAATTTAGAAACCTAAACAAAGCCTTCTTTTGTTCAATATCATACTCACTAAACATTGACTTAACGCCCATAGGCTTGACTATATCCATATCCCTTGCAACCTCAACAATCTCTGGTTCATTACTTAAATCAATCTTAATTGAACTAACTTTATCTAAACCATCATACTCAAATCTGCATAAAGAAAAAATCTCTAAAATCTCACTGCAGTCCATATTACTAACAGGGATAATTAACCTCTTTCTCAAAATACCATCAGACAAAATCTCAAAAGCAATTGTATAAAATGCAACATCTGACAAATACTTCTTAAACTGATAAATATTCCCTCCAAAAACACTCTCCAAAAACTCCATACCTTCATCAAACTGAAACCGAGAATTAAAAATTGAATAATAAAACCCTTCCCTGAAATCATCAGAACCTGTTGAAATTCTATCCCTAAAGTAAATCTTCTTGTACCCAAAACGCTCATCAGAACAGAAATCATCTAAACACATATTAAATAATCTAACAATCTCCTCATCCTCTAAATAATCTCCAATCTTCTCATAATAAGAACGAAGAGAAGAACTCTTAAAAACAGGTTCAACACACTCCTTATACTTTTCCAAATAACCTTTGGAAATCCCATCACACACACTATCATAAGTGCAGTCAACACAATCAATACACTTTTGAGAATCCTCTCTGTTTGAATTATCCTCATAAAAAAACAACCTGTTCTCAAACTCAAACTTTCTCTTAGGCGTTAAAAAATACATCTCAAACACACACCTTGGAAGTCCTGCTATCCCAATGCTAACATCATAATTCCTGATAGAATTTAAAACATTTGGAACTATCCTTTGAGCTACCCTATGAAAACTGAACTTAACACGTTCATACGAATAATCCAAAACAAATTTATCAAAGCCATCCTCTTTTGAATACATAATCTGCATTGGAAACTTGGAAAGTGACTTATCATCTAAATATATCCTTACAAAAACACTATCATTTTTTGCATTTAGCCTCGCTCTTTCAATATTAACAATCTCCAAATCCATTTATCCTAATACTTTATCATAACACTTGCTTTTATATTTTTCGCTTATTTCACAAATAGATACATTTTTTGTTTCAACAGCAAAAGAATAATAACAAAGAGAAGGCTTATTACTTAACTCACACATTTCTAAATTCTTTGTATTACTAACAATCTGGAAAATACAATAATCAAAATCCCTATCCAAAAAATTATTACATAAAGAAGGCTCATTTCTCAAAACAGCATATCTAATCAAACACTTACTCTTGTTTTGCGTCAAATCGCAAGCAGAACTATCATTAAACCTTGTCGCAAAAGAATTATAACACTTTGACTTATTACTATGATACTCACAATAACTAATATTTGAAAACTCTCTAATTAAACTATTAACGCAATCATCTTCAGAATTACACAAATCTATTGCATTAGGACTTGTGTTCATATAAAAAACAAAATAATACAATCCAATCAAAAACAACACTAAAACAATACCTAAAAATTTACCTCCTCTCATCTAACATCACCTTCAGACATCCTATTCAGAAACTTAAGTTTACCATAACTATAAAAAATTAAAAAAACTCCAAGAAGCAAACTGCCAGATGCTATTAAAACATCATTTAAAACAAGATTAAAATCATTAACAGAGAGATACTTATAATAAATGGAAATAAAATTTCCAAAAGAAAAAGTAATTGCAACAAACCCAAGCGAAATAACAACCCAGTTATAGAACACTCCAATAGTATTTCTGTAAAAGAGTCCTGTTAAAAACATTCCAATCAAAAACCCTGCGATATGGGAAATCTCGCCAAGCATAACACCTCCTGAAAAGTAATTTGAAACCAAATAACTAAGAATAAAAATACTTCCGAAAAGAATTATAATTGGAAGTTTAAACAATCCCAGAACTCTGATACCTAGTAATGGCTCACGCATAACAATTGCTCCAAAAATTCCAAAAAGTCCTCCTGACACTCCCAAAACAAATGAATTTGCAGGACTAAAAAGAACCTGAGACAAATTACCAATAACTGCGCAAATAAAAAAAATAAAAACAAACCTTGCAGTTCCTATGTATTTCTCCAAATGCAAACCAAAAAGAATTAAAATAATCATATTAAAAGCAAAATGCATAAGATTAGCGTGCATATAAATTGATGAAACAAGAGTTGCAAACCCGAAATTATAATCAGACAGTGCAAACTTTAATAACTCAGAATAAATAGGCTGGGGATAAAAAATAACAAAAGTTAAAACACATAATATGAAAACAGTAATTGTACCAAAGGGAATATTTGATTTAATTTGTAATTTTTCAAGAATCTCTTCTGCATTTCTATTATCTGGATTTATCTTCAATTCATGCTCTAAATACATTTTTGCATCAGAATTATTATGTGACAAACTCAGTTCAATCAAAGCAAGATAATAATTAATATTAATAACATTAGAATCTAATCCTAACACTTTCTTTAAATGAATCTTAGCCTTTTGAAGCATCCCAAAATTATATTCATATTCAGAAATAGCAATATATGCCGCAATATTATCTTCCTTTGAGCCATGCATTTGAGCCCCATGCAGGTTTTCAATAAGCATTTCATATCTTTGTTCATCTAAATTTTCCATTTTATAGCTCAAAAAACTCCAAAACCTCAATCTCAAACTTCAAATCAGTAAGAAGAATCACAACAAAGAAAAATCTATTTAATTTCATTAACTATTCCTAGATAAATAACATTTATAAAAGTTTATATTAAACACTTAGTTAAATATGAAATCTTTTAAAAGTCAGGGAGAAATGTTTGGAATTGCTCTTATGTTTGTCTTAATAGTTCTTGGATTAATAATTTATTCTCAGGTAAAATCCTTAGACCCTCAAAGAGAAGAACTAAGCCAGCAGGAAGAAGAATATAAAATTTTAGCCCAGAACACATTAAACACTCTTATGAAATCAAGCAGTGGTTGTGTGACAAGAGGAGATGAGGACAGCATTAAAAATCTAATAAATCTGTGCATTGATAATAGTCACAATTATGCTGATACCTCTGTGCAATGTGATACTGAAGATAAAAGTGCATGCCAATATGCAAAATTCTTAATCTCATCAAAATTAAACAGATTTTTCAATGCAACACAGAGTAATAGTGAAGAGATAAAACCTTTGATAGGGGAAATCCCTTTCTACATTAGTTTTGAATTACCTAATGAGGAATTATTCACACTTCTTCATGGCTTTAATTATAGCAATCATAAAACATTCTATGAAAATACAAGTAAACTCTCTTTTGAAGACTCGGAAAAAGAATTAAGGAAATTAGGATATAAAAGGGCTCCATCGGGGCTCTACACGTGGGCAACATCAAAAAGAGAGTTTAATATTAATCTTTATCTCCACTACAAGTAAGTGTATACATTAGTTTATATTCTTTTTTTTCGTTGAAATCTCAATGAAAATTATAAAAATTATATTTGGTTTTCTGTGTTTGTTTTTGTTTTTACAGACAGTTTATTCCATAGGTTTATTTGATGAAAGTAGAGAGTTTGTTTTCTATGTGTCAAAGGGAGACCCTTATATAAATTTCACTGTAACAAATCCTACTGAACCTGTTTTTGTGAAAAATATAACATATGGGAGAGGGAATGTCCTGGTTATTAATAAAAAAGTTCCAAGTGGCCCAAGAAGATCTTTTAGCAAACTTATTAGTTCTGTGAATTCAAGCATAATTCCTTTGTCATTAGGATCATTAGGTCCTTTCAAATTAAATATTCTTGACAGTTATGGAAATGAATTAGACACAGAAGAACGTTCAACTCCAAGTGAATTCTTTGTTAATTTTGATAATTCTACTCCTGTATTAAACTCTCCAAGTGAAGATGAAGTAGTACAATTAACCCCAACTGATGGAACAGTTAATTTAGAATTTTCAAAACATATTCAAAAATATGAAGTTTACATAGAGGAAAAACTTGCATATAAAATGTCTCAGAAAAGTTTATATAAAACAGATTACAAATTAGAGAATGAATTTGGATTTCCACTTGACGCTTTATCTGATGGAGTGAATATTGTAAAAGTTGATTTTACTGACATTTATGGGGTAAGTTCAAGTGCTACTTTTAAAGCAGTGTATAGAACTTTAGACATTAACATAACTCTTTTAACAAGAAAAGATGATAACAGTCTAAAATATTACTTTGAAACTGAAAACAGTGATTTATTCTTAAATAAACTTTATTATACTCAGGATAACTTTGCAATAAAAGTTAAAACAAATGTTCGTGCACTTTGTTACTTTACAGACAATTTACTTGGATTCAAACCTATTCACAAATTTAGAAATTTAGAAGAACATTCTATGGACAGTTCTCTAAATATGTTAGACCATTCTATTAATGTGGAATTCTCTTCATCAAGCAGGTTCTGGATAGCATGTCAGAATCAAGCTCATAGCATTGATATAGCTTATCTAAGTGAGAGTTTATATGGAAAACAAGAACTTATAAATACATCTAAATATACTGAAGGAATTGAAATATATGAAATTCTTCCAAAGGACAAAGTATCTCTTAATCCATTTGATATAGCCCTTGGAACTACAGAGCAGGGAATTTGTTTCTTAAAAACAGGTACGCAAGATAAAATCAAATTAAACACAACAAATAATAAAAACCACAACAAATTAGGTTTAGATTTAAATGATGGAACTCATGCATTAAATTTTACATGTTATGATAAAGTATACAATACAGATAGTAAAATTCATAATTTAATTGTAAACTCAACTGGAAATTCAAATGTTCTTGATTGGACTCCTAAATATGCTTCACTGCCCTCAACAGATGTATCAGTTACCCTATCTGCAAATCATGAGTGTAAATATTCAAAAACACAATTTGATGCAGGAGAATACAATAACAAACCTGCTCTGGTTGGAGATGGATATATCAAGACATTTACTACATCCGATTTAGTATCAGGAGAAAATATATATTACATATACTGTAATGTTGAAAGGGAAGTATCATCCCCAAATAGAATTACAATAACATATGATTCAGAAGGTCTTGTGCTATCTAATCTGACATTCGTGAACAATAAGATAAAAAGTGATTATGTGAAGAATTCAAGTAACTTTGAAATTGATTTTGAAGTTAAATCTTTAATTGAAATAGATAAATATTACGTAGAGATAAAAAGTGAAAATTCTTCTGAGAAACTTGATGATAGTACTTCAAAACCAAGAAAAATCACTCATGATCTTGACAATGCCCAAGAGATAATTATTATTGGTCAAAATGAAATTGGAGTTAATAGCTCAGAATTAAGAAAAGATATATTAGTTGATTCTACTCCTCCAAATTTAGAGATTGATAAGTCATTGGGTAATGTGTCCATAACCTGTGTTGATGATTTAAGTGGGTGTGCACAAATAAAGTATTCTTTATCAGGTTCACTTGATTGCAACCCATCTACTATTTATACAGGCGATTCAATTCAGGCAGGGGATTATTTATGGATTTGCTATTTAGCAGAGGATAAAGTGGGCAATGAGGCTCCTAGTAATAATTATTCTCTTGGAGCATCTCCTCCTCCACAACCACCTCCACCACCTAATGAAGAACCCCCCTGCACAGAGGATTCTGAAAGTCCTGAATGCACTGAACTTCATTCAGAATGTATAGAAGAAGATTCTACAGATTCTGAATGTGACTTTACTCATCCAACTCTTGTAGTTAATACTGATTCCCAGAATTCATCCCTAATAACCATAGTTTGCACTGATGATTTAAGTGGGTGTGAGAAGATAAGATACTCTTTATCAGACTCTAAGGATAACTGTACTCCAAGTATAGATTACATAAGTGGTTCTTCTATTGAGGTAGGAGATAACAAATGGATTTGCGTGTGGGCAAAAGATGGAGCAGGCAATGATGTTTATATTGAAGAAATGCTTGAAGTCTCTTCTGATTGTGAGGGAAATTTGTGTGATTTTATAAGCCCAACTCTTAAAATTAACAGAGATCCCCAGAATCCATATGAAGTATCTATAACCTGCACTGATGATTCTGGAGAGTGCTTGCAGATAAAATATTCCTTATCAAATTCCAAAGAGAGTTGTACTGAAAGTATAGATTACATAAGTGGTTCTATTGAAGTGGGGAATAACAGATGGATTTGCGTGTGGGCAAAAGATGGAGCAGGCAATGAAGTTAGAGCTAAAGAGAAAGTTAGTCCATCACCACCTCTACCCCCTGAACCTGGTCCTTCTGGAGGTGGTGGCGGTGGAGACGATGATTCATGCCAAGAATGTAATTCATGTGAAGACTGTAATCCGGGGAAGATAGTTGATGGTATTTGTGATGCAACTGCCCCAGCAGAGCCAAGTGAAGATGAATGCGGTATATTCGACTTCGAAGGTATTGATGATCCGGAAGATTCAGGTGGTGGTGGAGGTTTAATAATTGCAGCAATAGTACTTGTAGTATTATCTATTTCAGGTGGAGGAGCATATTATGCATACAGAAAGGGATATTTAGACACTCAATTAGAGAAATTTGGAATTAAAAGAAGTAATAAGGTATTAAAACCATTAGGAAAATCACCAGTTAGATTTACTACAACAGGAAGTAGTAATGTTAGTCAGGATAACAAGCAGAGTGTAAAGCCAAAGACTAAATATGATTCCCACCTAAGTAAATTAAACAAATTCATTGATGACACTTTAAAATCTGGGCAGGGTGTATTTGATAAATTTGATAAAGTGGATAAAGGAAAAGTCGACAAATATGAGGATACATTGCTTAAGAGAAGAAAAGATGCAAAATACTCACAAGATGATTTTGATGATTTTTACTCCAAATCAAAAGCATCTGGGAAAAGTAGTCCGAAAAAGAGTTTAGAAGATGAAGCTCAGGACTTTGAGAAATTCTATAAGGACAAAAAATCCAGTATAGATACCAAGAAATCCAATAGCCCATCAGATAAGAATAAAAAGAAATAATAATTAACGTATTATAAATGAAGAGAAAATTCAAAGATTTGATTAATTTAATGAAAAAGTTTTGGAAATTTATGTGGTATGATGATTCTGTTTTATCGTATATTTTAGCATTTTTTTTTGCATTTTTATTTGTTAAATTTATATTTTTCCCATCTCTTGGTTTTGTTTTGGGAAGTGATTATCCAGTTGTTGCAATTGTTAGCGGAAGTATGGAACATAAAATTGTTAATAGTAATATCTGTGGAAATAGCGTTTTTGATACGAATTCCAAAAAATTAAACTTTGATGAGTACTGGGTTTTATGCGGTTCATATTATGAATCAAGATATAATATCACAAAATCTGAATTTGAGAATTATGAATACAAAAATGGATTGAATATAGGAGATGTTATGGTTTTACGCGGGAAAGACTTTGATAAAATTGAAAAAGGAGACATTTTGATATTTATTCCAAATGATAGAACATTTTTTAATAATTTTGGGCCGCTAATTCACAGGGTAGTACATAAATGGCAGGATGAGGAAGGCAATTATCATTTTCAGACAAAAGGTGATAATAACGCGCATATGATTGAAAGTTACGAAAAAGATATTCCACAAGAAGATGTATTAGGAGTTGCACTTATTAGAATTCCATGGCTTGGATACCCGAAAATTCTTCTAAATAAGGTTTTTGGGTTTCTTTAATTATTTGGGAATATAACTAAAAAAATATAAATAAGTACATACCAACCAATATAAAAATGGATAATCTAACTAAATCAAAGGTTTTAAAAAATATAAAACCAACTAACAAGGAACATGATTTCCTAACAGAGGGAGCAAATAAACTGAAAAGGAAATTAAAAAGAGCCGCAAACAGACTTGGATTGAAATGTGATGTCTTTGTGGGAGGCAGTTTTGGAAAGGGAACTTATCTTAGGGGTTGTGATATTGATTATTTTGTACGGTTTGATATGAAATATAAAGATGAGAGATTAAGTCAATATCTTAAGAATATATTAAATGAGGCTAAAATCAAACACAAAAAACAGAAAGGTTCAAGAGATTACTTCTCAGGGATTTTTTCTCCAAAAAAATATAAAATCAGATTTGAAGTAGTTCCTGTTTATAAGATTAGAAAATATTCTGATTATATGAACTCAACGGATTTATCTCCTATGCATGTTCAATTTGTTCAAAAGAAAATAGAGGAGAATCCAGATTTATCTAATGAGATAAGGATTGCAAAGCAGTTTTTCAGATCAAAAAAATTATATGGGGCAGAAGGATATATTAATGGATTTTCAGCTCATGTTATAGAAATTCTTATAATATATTATGGTTCATTCTCTAATTTAATTAAAAATGCTCAGAAATGGGAAGATGAAACTTTCATTGATATAAATTCTTATTATAAATCATTTGATTTAGCAAAAAATTCCATTGAGCATGATAAACTTTCAAATTTAGTTGTAATTGACCCGACAGTAAAAAATAGAAATTGCGCAAGAGCACTCTCTTATGATAATTATTCCAAATTTATTTTTGAATGCAATAGAATAAATACTTTATCTGTTTCCGATTTTGAAGAGAATAAAATTAATATAAACGAGATATTAAAATCTTCATCAGAATTTGCAAAAGAGAATAATTTGAAAAGAATAGCGTATTTGTTTAATTTTAATTTGGAAAATGAGAGTTGTGATATTATTGGTTCAAAGCTTAAAAGAGCTTTTAATAAAACCAAAAAATACTTTGAATCTTTTGATTTTAAAATTTTCCATTGCGAATTTGAGATAAATTTAGATGAGCAGAAATGTTTATTTGTATTTCTTTTTGAAAAGCAAAATCTTCCAAATATAAAAGAAGTAGAAGGTCCTAAGGTAACAATGAGAGATTCTATTAAAAAGTTTTTAAAGAACAGGGATTTTTATTTTGTTAAAGAGGGCAGGGTGTGTTCTTATGAAAAAAGAAGAGTAATGGATTTATCAGAAATATCCCAGATTAATTTAAAGGATTTTGAAAAAATTTTAAATAGGGATTTAAGTTTTGTTAAAAAGATCAGGATATTTAAATAGGTTTTTAATCTGTAAAATAATTTTATCACCTGAGGTTTAAACTCCATTAATGCTATCTCTTATTTATATTTCTCTATCATTTCATTAAATTCTTTAAAAGTTGGCAAACTTCCATCTGGTTTAGTATATGATATTGTTTTACCTCTATCATATTCTCCCTTCTTGAATTTCTCTATCATCTCTTTTTTAGTTTCCATATTAATCTTATAATGTGATTTTTTATAAATTTATCACCTTGTTGGTTCTGTTCAAAATTTGTCGGTTTTTATTTTCCTATTTTTATCATATTCAAATGTCCATCAAATACAAAATAAAAATTACATAAGTAATCACATCCAATTAAAGCATATATTCTTTGCTTATCATATAAATCCATTGCAAGACATTGTAAAATTAATGGTTCAAATGGTTTTATGGTTAAACTAATTTCATATATATACACATCTTCAACTTTTCCACCTGCTGTAATTGCTGATGTTTTACTTATTGGTTTTAATCCTAATTTTTTAGGGATAGATAAATCTACCGCTGTATGTGTTGCTCCTGTGTCAATTAAAGAAATACAATTCTTTTCTATTTTTTTATTATCGTTAGGATTTATAAAATTACATTCCAAAACTGGATGAGTAATTTTATCAGGAAATTTTTTATTCACAAAGGGCATAAGACTTTAACACCATAATTACTTAATTTTATTTCTTCATCACATTCCTGAATTTCTTTTACTAAAAACTCTTGATTTGGGAATCTTTTATATCCTTGATTTATTGCATCTCTTTTATCAAAAAATGTTCCTATAATTTTATCTTTTTTTATTAAAACATATTTACCTAAATGATCTTGTAACAAATTCTCTTTATTCTTTTTAAAAGTTTCAATTTCTTCATCTAATAAAGCCATAATAAATACTTATGTATTTATTTATTTATAAATTTACTGAAATTCCCTAAATTGTGTATTTTCCCACCAATCCCAAAAAAACACTTTCTCAAATCAATTTGTAGGAGACTCTTTTAGTTTGGGTGGGGTAAAGTACCTCTGAAATTCGGGGGAATGTTTGAAATTGTAGTAATTTATCATATCCACTTTTTTTAAATCTTCAAACTCTAACTTTTCTTGCTTAAGCAATAAAAACCGAAAAATTTTGAACAGAACCCGCCTTGTTTAAAATTCAAGTAACCACTTCCATATAGGTTTTATGATTATTTTCTTTCTATTAATAATCTCTTTTCCTTCATCATTTTCCGTTAAAATTAAGCCTTCTTTTAATTCATATTTATCCATAGCATCAAGTAGTCCTCTTATTTCTCTTTTTTTTGTTTCTGAACTATCTAAATTCTTGCAGACCTGAAGTGCCTGTATTATTTTGCTTTTATCATTAATTACAAAATCACATTCATATTTATCTTTATGGTAATATGTCTCCTTTCCTAATCGTTTCAAATGCACAAATACCAAATTTTCTAAATCTCTTCCAGTATCCTCTGAAAATTTAAATCCTATCTGGGAACTAAATGCAACATCGCAAACAAATACTTTTCTTGGATTCAATATCTGCTTTTTTACTGAATAATCATATTTTTTTAAAAAGTAAAATAGAAATGAATTTTCAAAATAATCAATATAGTTTTTTAGTGTGCTTAAACTTTTTAACTTGCTAATTTCTTTTAATGTTGAGTATGAAATTAATTTCCCAGTATTTGAAGCCAGATAACTTCCTAATATTTTTATTTCTTCAACTTGGGATATATTGAATCTTGCGATTATATCTCTGTATAATATATCGTTATAATATGATTTAACTAATTCTAAATTTTTTTCTATAACTACTAAGGGGAATCCTCCGAATTTTAGATAATTGTTAAAATAGGATAATAGTTTAACCCTTTTTTCAGTTGTTAGTGTGCTTAATTCAAAATCAAATTTGTGATATTTAAGGTATTCTTTAAAGGAGAAGACATATAATTGTAATTGAAGATTTCTTCCTGTTAAAGATGTTGCAATTTCTGAACTTAATAGTTTGGCATTTGAACCTGTGACATATATCTTTATGCCTTTTTCATACATTCTGTTTAGGAATTTTTCCCAGTTAGACATATTTTGAATTTCATCAAAAAAGATGGTTAGTTTATTTAAGTCTGGGTTGAAATATTCTAAATGAAGTTCATATATTAAATTAAAATCATCAATTTGAAAATCACTTAATCTCACATCATCAAAATTGAAATATAGAATGTTCTCATCATTTATTTCTAATTTATTTTTTATGAGATATAGTAGAGATGATTTTCCTGTTCTTCTTATGCCTGAAATTAGAACTATTTGTTTTGATTTAATGTAATTATCTATGTCTATTTCTCTATCAATTAATTCTTTTTCTGATAGAAATGAACTTCTTTGATCTAACATGATTAATTTTAATTTATTTCTATCCATACAATGTAATGTATTAATTTATATATAAATCTTTCGTTTGAAACGAAAGGTTTTAGGGTTGTTCTTAATAAAAATTTAATCAAATATCTTCTATGAAAAACAATATTTCTTAATAATTCAATCTAAAATCTATCCTGAATTTTAAGACATTTTCATATAAGGGAAAATATTATTTTACTATCAGTTACTATCAATTACTATCAATTACTATCAGTTTACTATTAATAGTAATTAATAGAAATGCATTTAATTGTTATAGTATCCACTCTTTTTAAGAAACAATGAATCAGTTATGAAATAGAAGAATTTAAAATCCACCTAAATTCTTGTGAACCATTATTTCAAGGGTTAATCATCCCAGAAATCACTGTAAGCGTTTTCCTGATTACTTACACCAGAACCGCCTGATGAAATTCTAGCTCTGCCTGAGATTGTATTTCCACTTTCTATAAGGACCATAGGGGCAATTAAATCAACTATTTTATTATCATTATGTTTTGCTCTAAAATTAAGTGAGAATGAGTTTGGGTCTACATCTTCAGAATCATTAATTGGTGGTAATTTTATTGATTGGAAATCTGAAACGGTTTGGCCTTTTGAGAGATTTCTAATTCTTGGTTCGCTAAATAAATCCTTTATTACTTTATTTCCATCTTTAATATAACCAAGTCTTAAATTATATAATAAGTCTTTATCGTCAGGTGCTCTTAGGTAATATGAATACATGATATTTACAGAATCATCTGGAAGAATTCGTGAGCGTTGTCCTCTCAGATCTGCTCTTACAACCACATTTGAATCAAATGGTTGTCCAGTTCTTGGCTCTGTTTCAAGTTCACGTTCATATTGAGTAAGACCTCCTCTTCCATCAGAAACTGCTTCATCAAGGTATCCATCAATTTTAGCGAGGCATATTGATGAACTTACATCCTCTTTAAGCCAATTCGGAAGCCAAGTATAATCTGCTTCATATCCGAAGATTCCACCTATGAGTCTGACTGTATCCATAGCACTTTGGTCAGGATTTAGAATAGCATCAAGAATAGTAAAACCAACATTAGTTTCAACAAACTGGTCTTTCTTAGCTTTTTCTAATCCACCTATTATTTTTGAACAGTCTATTTTCCCTTTTCTTTTCTTGGCCATAACCTCACAATAAGAAGTCATAGCATCTCTACAACCCGATGAAATAGGATCTCCACTGCACGCTTTAGCAACCCTTTCACAATCTTTATCCTCTTCATATTCACATGTAACTCCTCCAGCCTTTATGTTTGCTTTTATTACATCTTTATTATACTGCACTAATTTAGTAGGATCTAATTTTCGATTTTCATCTAATATCCTATTTGCTTTATCACAAACATCTTTAGATTTTGTAGGAGGACATAATTTTATTTCAATAGATTCCCGACAATTACTAGCACTCATTCCTTCTTCACATATCACTTCTTCTTTCACACATTTATCACCTTCCAAACAAGTATCAATTTTTTTTGAAACTTTCGAATTTCTATCTATAACATTGTATATTTCTGCATCAAAATTTTCATTATGTAATTCTTGTTGTATTAATTTATCCTTAAAAAGACAGGTAATTTTTCCCCAGATTCCCTTACAACGTTTCCCATTAATACCGTCGAAGATTAGTTGTTTTGTTTCATGATCAAATCCTGAGTATGCAACTAATTTTGCCAAAGCTTCTCTATCAGGTTTAAATCTTCCATTCTCAACTACAGATACTGCATAATCAGAATTTTTTTCTACCATTTTAATCAGACAATTCGCTTTAGTCCCTTTAGGGCATGCTTTCTCCCAATCAATAATATTTGATTCTGCTTTTTCATCTACATCCATTGCATATCCTACCATTTCAGGATTCTTTCCAATAACACCATTTTCACTCAAAGCTTTCACAAGTTTTATATCATTACTTTCATCACCTTCAGGAAATAATTTCTCTCTGTTATAATAAACCGCTTCAAGTTCTTCTCCATCAAAATTATCAAAATTAGTATTTTTCCAAAACTGCTTTTGCTATATGTCCATATAATTTTAAACTTTTAGAATCTCGTTCTTCAAACATTTTCACTATAGTTTCTGGCCCAATAACAAAACTTCTATCTCCAATTCTGGATATTAAATGTTCTGAGTTTTTTTCAATAAAAATTTTCAGACAATCCATTTTACCTCCCCTAAATTTGGAGCATAATCCATTCAAATTAACAATCCTTTTCTTACCCTTCAGATTCTACACTTACTATAAAATTCCGCCAAAACACCATCAATATTTTCACTTAAATAATCTCCATTTTCATTCAAAACTCTCAAAAAATCTTCTTTTTCTTTAATTGTATTAAGAGAGCTTCTTCTTTCAAAAACGGTTTTAAGGTCTTCATCATTTACATCTTCTAAACTATATTCAATATCTCCACAACCACTGGGATCCCTGCATTCTAATCTTTTAGCAACTTTGACATAGACTTTTGGGTTCACAAACTATCTGTAGAGGTCCAGAACTAGCTACTCTTCTACTAATTGAACTGTAGAGTAATAGTAAAATCAAGACTAGAAGAAGCAGGTTTAGGAGCAGAAGAAGCAGGAAGAAGCAGCAGGATCAGGAACACCATTTTGAGAAGGAACACCATTTTGAGAAGGAACACCATTTTGAGAAGGAACACCATTTTGGAGCAGGTTTAGGAGCATTTTGATCAGTAGCAGCAGGATCAGAAGATCAGAAGATCAGAAGATCAGAAGCACCATCAGCAGACCCAGACTGGAATAGGTTTGTACTAAGTCTTTCTTCTCCATCTTGTACCTTAATAATATTTCTTTATATCTCCATCCTTCACATCACAAGAAAATTTCCTATTATACTGTAATGCATGACTTTCTTCCATCTTTATTAGTAATTTGTTACCCTTCTGGTAATGATCCCTCAGGACTACCAAAATAATGTTTCAGTTACCTGTTGCGCTGTTCTTAATGGGAGGAATAGCCTCACGCTAATTATTTCTCATAGAATTCAGCATTAAATAGTAAATTCTTCTCCCCGATCACCAAAATACGCAAATCTTTCATTTTGCTTATAATAACGATGTTTTCATCTAGAAATTCTATTTCCATGTAAAGATTAAGTGCATCTGAAAAACTACCTGCTCTAATTACTTTTCTTTATCCATACATATCATTCCTGAATTGTAACTTTAAATGTATAACTATCACCATTACGGTGTTAGATGGTATTCAGGATATTTTCATAAATCCCATAATTTTAGTACTTAGTTCAGCTGGAATTTTAATCTCCTCTGGAGCAAAAACTAAACTCCAAAGCACAACATCATAACAAATAAAGTAATAATAAGTATTTTTTTCATTTTAGCCTTCTCCTCCTTGTGCTAATTTGTTTTCATTATTTGTTGCATTTATTATTTTTTCCATCTCTGTTTTTATGTCATCAATCTGCTCACAATACTCAGCTCTTGTAGGATTGAAATATCTAAACCCATATTCTGCAATACCTTTAATTCTTTGAATACTCGCTGTAATATCTGTGATTCCTAAAATAATCGCTCCTACATTACACCGTGGAGTTGCATCATCTGTCCAATATACAAGAAGTGACTTTGTGTCTGAGCACTGTTACTCCTACACTAAATCCAAAAGCTATTGGATCTGCAAGTGCATATTTGCAACAATCCCTCTGAAAAATTCAACTATACTAGCAGGAGGAATTGCAAATAATTCTCCCCAAACAAATTTACAAGTTCCTGTAAGCGTCTTGCTTATCACAAAAAGCTGGGTCTAAATCATTTAGAACTGCATTATATTTGCATACAACTAACTGGCATTTATTGTTCTTCAATTCATGTGCTTTCTCTAAAATTCCTGGGATGCATAAAGTTACAATAGACATAACAAGAGAATCCTTAACATTAAAAGGGATTTTGCAAGTTCTAGAAGACACTTCACCTCCTTTTATATCATCGGCAAATGCAGAACTCATATTCAAAGGAATAACTAACAACATACTAAGAACTAAAAACAAAACCAAATTCACTTTCCAGAATTTATATTTATGATTGATCATTCTTTCAACCGTTTTTTTTTTTGGGGTTATTGGATTACTTACTAAATCTACACAGGCATTTTCAAACTTATTAAATCCTTTTGAAATTTTACTTCCAATCTTAGTTTTTGCCAAACGATTAGTAGTTATAAAACCTCCATGTTCACACGTTACAAACCCACATGCTTTCTGGATAACCGGATTTGTGCCAAATAACCAAGAAAGAGGTCCCTGTGTTTTCATACTTAACTTGCTAAGAGTAATACCTAAAAACGACTTTACCCCAGATGCTTTAAGAATCATAGAAACTCCATTTAAAGCATTAGTAAAAGTACTAACTACTCCAGTTGTTTTGGATATTACTGAACAGATATTATCAAAAAATCTGTAAACTTTCCATGTTTTATCAAAAAAATCTCCTAATCTCTCCGCATCTTCTATATCGCTTAAGATATCTTCTGCATGTGCTCTAAGCAATCCGCCCCTATATTCTTCATAAAAGGAATATGTTAAACTGAAATTAACAAATTCTGGATTATTGTACACAGTAGTATTATCTCTCTTTAAAATACTCATAGTGCACTCCATTGACTTATCATTTAAATCAGTATCTAATCCATTATGTGCTGCTAACTGGGACTCAATAGCAAACTCAAAAACATTCTCCTGATCACCAAAATAAACAACCTCATTTGGAAATAACTTGGGACCATCTACAATAAGCAGAGGATTTAATGAAGGAAAGATCACACTCCTTAATCTGATAATTAACAATAAACATAGTCTCATCAACTCTCTCAATATTTCCCCTAAACCATGCCTTAACAGAAGATTGTCTGATACGCTCTCTGTGAATAGGATTTAAAATCTTCAAATCAGGTATTCGAAAAGAACTTGAAACCTCATCACCTACTTTAAACACCTCAACCTCATACATCTCATTAACTCCATTCCCCGCAGCATCAAAAACCAAAAAAGAAACATTTCTCTTAAAATAACCATTCCCAACACTAATGCCGCTAAAAGAACACTCATACGAAACCTCATCCCAAGCCTTGCAATTACCTTCAACTCCTGTCATTGTCATCAGAAAGATCAATACTTTGAAAAATTTCCAAAAACAAAATACTTCCCGTTACTATCCAAATTAGAATCATTAATATACACCTTAAACTCTATACTCTCACCAGAAGTTATAACCCTGTCATCAATATCAGTACCAACCTCATCTAACTCAATTCTATCAATAACAGGAGCAACATTATCAACCTCAAGTGAAAAAGTCTTACTATTAGAATTACTAAACTCATCATACAAAGTAATACTGTAATTATCACTATAAGAAATAAAACCCCTATAAGCCCGTGGGGCAGTTCTCAGTAAATAAACACATGTAACATCATCTCCCTCAGGATCACAAGAAGGATTTGGGGGGAAAAATCCACTTTTACCAAATTTCTCAGACCTTCTCATATCTCCTTCAATATCTTGAGGCAGAGAATCATCCTTGAACTTAACAACAATAGAAGCATTCTTATCCTCTGGACTTAAAACATTTCTAACACCTAACTTGTTCTTAAGATAAAAATCAATAATATGAGGTCCTAAATTATCAATAAACACCTGAGAATCTTTATGAATGGAATCATTATGCCCAAACTCATCTTTTGCAAAAATCTTTACCATAACCTCTGAAGTCTTATCAAGACTTACCTCTATCCTCCACCTGCAATTAAGAGTATTTTCAGAACTTGCTAAATTTTGACAGTTTACACGCACCCAATTGGCAGAAGGATTTACTTGGGAAAAATTCCCAAAAACATTAATTTCCTTGCCAAGAGCAACAGATGAATCAGAAACAGTTGCAGAGACATCAAAATACCTCTTTGAATTATAAAAATTCATCTCACTCTCTACATTGGAAATAACAGGAGAATCAGAATCAACAACAATACTAACATTCTTCTCATAAGTATTACCTAAAACATCCTCTGCTGTAAACTTATAAGTTTTTGAACTGCTTGGAGTATCATTATAAACAACAACATCAGACTTATTTCCTTCATAATCTATAATTCCTGAAGTTCCCCCCGGCAAAATCAAACTTGAAAGCCCTGCTCCCGAATCCTTAACTCTAATCTCAAACTCAATCAACTTATTATCCCAGTAGACATCTTTTTCATCATAAGTAACAGTTATCTCAGGTCCAATATCATCTTTTAAAAGAGTAATACTCCCACTCCCGCTACTATCATCCTTAGTAGTCACCTTATAAGAAGGAGTTATAGAATTTGAAATACTTATAGTATTTATAGTAACACTTACCACAAACACATACAAATTCTCATTAATCGGACTTGATGATACCGAACCAAAAGGCCCATATCCTGCATCTGGAATTAACCTAAATTTAATATTATCAGAAGTAATACAATCCTTTTGAGAACCATGAAACAAAAAACTAAGCGTTAAAGGACTATTTATAAAATCAGGTTTAACAAAAACTTGATCATCCAAACCAAAAGTTCCAACATCAATCCCACCTGACCTAACAGTAATATTTTTAGGAATGGTATCGCAAGCAGAATAAACAGAATATAAAGAAAATACTAAACCCAAACTTAAAATAACAAAATATCTAAGCCCCTTTCTAATATCCATAAAACGTAACCAAAAACATAACTTTTAAACATTAGTTATTACTCCATTGGGTAAAAATCTAAAAAACCACTCAGAACAAAACATACAAACTTACATATTTTACTTTCAAATTTGAACTAAACTTAGGACTTTTTCAACTTCTTAACCTTTGCCTTATCAGAAACAATTGCAGAATTCCCTGAATCATCAACTAACTTCAAAGTTATCTTCCTAGTGCCATTAAAAACTTCTTCGATCCCATCTAAAATACCATTTAACTTCTTCATCTTAGAATTATCCATAGCAGAATCCTCCATTAAAAACTCAACCTGCTTCTTAAACCTATTTAAAACACCCTCAACATTTGAAATAAATCCACATCCCTCCATTGTAGAATCAACACTAACTTTGAACTCGGGAATTTCAATCTGACACAGCCCTGACTTAATAACACGAATATTCAAATCATTAACACTCTCAATATCAACACAATACAGAGCAGGAGTCTTGGGATTTGCAAACTCAATATCTGAATTCTTAAAACCACATGAATTACACTTTACAGCAAAAATTGCAATAACACCTGCAAAAGGATCTTCAACCTCATACTCAGAAAAAGTTGCCTTCTTCTTAGAACAAACAGGACAACTTTGATTCTCCACAATTAAAACATTCTTTGGTTTCTTCCCCATAAATAATCATAAATCAATTTTATTTAAAAAACTTTCCAGATTAATATTTCTACTATTGCAAGTACTACATTAATAATAAAATTACTTAACTTAGAAAAATTTATAATCAAATAATAATCTTGTACATACTATGCTAATAGTTAAACTGCTTGCCCTAATAGACTTACACACATTACTTGTACTATTCTTTGCAGATTATATGAGTACCATATATGTATTAGTGGGGGCAACTCTTCCAATGATGAAAGGACTCTTTTTCTATCTGACAAGTCGTGATGTACTTAGCTTTATTGACATAATTGTAGGTATTATTATGCTCTTTATGGTTATTGGAGACTTATGGAGTTTTATATGGTGGACTCTTGTTATATATGAAATATACAAGATTATATTAAGTTTCTTTTTCACATAGGCTCTGTCCGGAAATTGCTTTTTCCAAAATCTATGCTAACTATATTCAATCAAAGAAAAAAATTATTCGTCAAAAGTTGCTTTATTGATACAATATTTTAAGTTCTCTTGAATTTTCGGACAGAGCCTGTTATAATCATGTCCTCTTTACAAAAATATGAGAAAATAAATCTAAATATTCATCAGATAACTTAGAAAAATCCACAAACATATCCACATTAGACTTCAAATCATGTGCCATAACTCCATCGCAGGAAAAAGTTATAACATGCTTGCCTAAATCTTTTATTGTCTTAACTGATTCAAGCAAATCAACATCTCCCGAAAATAATGCTACAACATCATAACAATCTCCAAACCCCCATTTTACCAAATCAACTGCTAACTCTACATCAATTCCCTTTTGAAATAAACCTTTTTCCTTGCTATAATGCAATGGTTTGCTTTTCACTTCAAAAAAATAAAAATCCTTAGTATGTTTGCTAAAAATTTCAGATTTACTTTTTATTCTTTGTGCCTTTTCAATATGTTCATCTACACCTGCATTTTTTATCTTCTTTAATAATTTATCGGTTATCTCACCATTATAATAATAAGTTCTTGTATGTATTAAATTTTCTTTTTCGTACTGTCTATTTTTTCCTAAATAATCAAGTACAAAAGAATTAATCTTATGCCAATCTATATATCTGTTTTGTTTCCTTTCTTTACACACCTTAGAAATACTTCTTGTAAAATTCTCAGTATCTATCAATATCAGAACTCGCATCATTAAATTTTATAGGAGAACTTACTATATCTGTTCTCCCTTACTATTGTACCTTTAGAAAAAATACTATGATTTAATTATTTTTAAATGTTTTGGTTAGAAACACACGAATTCTAATTGTTTATGTATTTTGATAATAGATTATAAGTATATAAGAGCAATTAAATTAGACTTCAAACCAAAACTATTACACAAATAAGAAATAACAAAAAACCCTAAGAAGAAACAAACTCCTTTGCTACAAATCTCCATTCCAAATCAACAGCCTTACTAATGCCAATTCTCTTAGTTTTCTCTATCTTCTTTGGTTTTAATCCCAAATCCTCAACATATAAATCCGAACTTTCATCACAAAGATTAACTCCATTATGCTCTCTATTAAACCCATAAGCAATACAAAGTTTCCCAGGCCCATCACATAAATTCTTATCCTTCCTCCGATTTCTAACCATAATCTCATAACTCATATCATCAAGAGGAATCACTGATCTAATAAGAACAGCGCAACCTCTATGTTCTTTCTCTGTAACAATATTAATGCAAAAATGATTCCCATAAATAAAATAAACATACAAATGTCCCCCACTCTTAAACATAACCTCATTTCCCTTAGTCTTTCCCCCAAAACAATGACATGACTCCTCATCTTGAGAATAAGCCTCTGTTTCATTAATAATACCCTTTATCACTCCATACCTACTATTATACACTAATATCTTCCCAACCAAATCCTCTGCCACTACAACAGTATCCCTTCCAAAAAAAGAATAATCCAATCTCATTACTTATGCAAATCCATTGGAATTTATAAAGACAACTATTTACCACATAAACACATAAACAATTCAACCACTCTCCCATCCCCTACTTCTCATCTCTCATCAAACCATAAAAACAATCATCCACAAACAAATTTATAAACTCACAAAGACACAAAATAATAATGTCACAAAATAACATCCTAGACATATTTGAATCCAAAAACATTCAGATATTAGGAAACATCAAATTCAAATCCCAAAACGAAGAAATTGACTTTCTAAATAAATTTGACACACTAAAAAAAGAAGGACTTAACATTGATTTTCTAAATCAAGACTTAATAAACATCTTCTCAGAAATAGAACTAAACGAAGAAAACTTATCAAAACTAAAAAGAACAAACTGGGATGATTTTCACATAGTATTTAAAAATCACAAAGACAAAAGAGCTTTGAAAATCTATCTCAACTTCATAAGATTTCTCAAAGCCGAATTAGGAGTTTTACACGATGAAAAACCATTAACAGACACTTCCCTTACACCTCAAAAAGAAAGAAAAGAAGAATCATATCCTATTGATTTAAGCATATTCAAACCAAAAGAGAATTTCAATTACAATTTAGACAAATTGGAGAAAGCAAAAAAATTTAAAATTGACATTCTGTTTGATTACGTTGAACCCTCAAAAAAAATAACGGTCTCAGACTTCACACTATACTTTAACAGAAGACTCCAGTACTTTACGGAACTTTTAAAAAACAGAATTCAAAGCGAAAACATTGTTAGAATAGACAAACTAAAAGACTTGTACGGATCAAATTCTCAGGTTACTGTAATTGGGCTTATTTCAGACATATCCCAAACAAAAAACGGACATTATATGATTTCAATTGAAGACAAATCAGGAACCATTAAATGCTTTACAAACAAAGAAAAAACTGATATGATAAAACAAATTCAAAGATTCTGTCTTGACGAAGGCATTGGGGTTAAAGGAAAAGTAGGAAATGAAATAATATGGGTTGATGAATTCATAGTCCCATCACCGCCTAACTCTGTTGAATTAAAAAAAACTGAAAAAGAAGAATATGTTGTCTTTATCTCAGACTTACATTTTGGAGCAAAAGTCTTTGTTGATGATGCCTTTTCAAGATTTGTTGACTTTATAAACTCCCAGACAAAAAGCAAGAAACTAAATGAAATAGCCAAAAAAGTCAAATACATAATAGTTGCAGGCGATGTAATTGAAGGCATTGGAATATATCCAAATCAGGGAATGGATGCAAGAATTCTCTCAACAGAATTACAGTACCATGAAGCCGCAAGATGGTTCTCACAAATCCCCAAAGACAAATGCTTAATTATAATTCCGGGAAACCATGATACAGACAGACTATCAGAGCCTCAGCCAAAAATTGCTTACGAAAAAGCATATGCTCTATACAATATGCCAAATGTTCTAATGCTAAGCAACCCGGCAATAATTAAATTATTTCAAGATGACCCAAGTGGAGGACTTGACTTCTTCTTATATCATGGGGGTTCTATCTTCTATTATGCTGACAAAATCCGTGAACTCCGTGAAAAAGGCGGAGCGAAAGTTCCAGAAGAGGTTGTTGCCTATTTACTTGAAAAAAGACATCTTGCCCCATCTCACGGCTCAACACTATACATTCCTGATAACCAAAGAGACCCCCTTGTAATTCGTAAAATGCCTGACTTCTTTGTAGTGGGACATACTCACAAATTAGCTATTAAAAACTACAAAGGATGTTCTATTATCTCGTGCGGATGCTGGGTTGAAATGAGTGATTACCAAGAAAAAATGGGAATGTATCCAGACATTGGAAAATGCGTTTTAGTTAACACCAAAAATAGACGCCCCCAAATCTTAAACTTTTATACAGGAGACGGAAAAGTAGTAAGAAGAGAAAAAACAAGTGAAGAGATTTAAAAAATTATTATATTTATGCAAAATCCTTATTCTCTCTCAATACTAAAATTCTCATATTAAACTTCAAACCAAAAAACTTCACTCATCTCTTAAATTATCAGCAGGATCAACATAAGAAGCTCTTATTGCAGGATAAGTTCCAAAAAGCATAGCAAAAAATGTAGTAATTAGCATTGTGTAAATAAAAAGTTCAAAACTAAAATTCACTGGAACATTATAACCCCCAAAATTTGTAATCAAATACGAAAGAAGTTCAGCTAACCCGTATGCTAACATAAACCCTACAAAAGCCCCGATAAACCCAAGAATAGAACTCTCAATCAAAAACATATTTCTAATATCTGAATTTGTCCCTCCAAGAGCCTTCATTACAGAAATTTCATTTATTCTCTCCAAAATATTAGAATACATAGTATTCATAACATTAATTCCACCCACAACTAAAGCAATTGATGAAACAAACAAAATTATCATTCTAAGAACTCCTAATATTGAATTAAACTGTTCAATTGCCTGATTAGGAGATGTTATCTCTATATTCTTCTCACGACTATTTGGATTAAGCTTCCTCTCAATAGCATTTCTTTGTTCATCCAAATCAACCCCTTCAAGAAAACTCACTCTTATCCCCCCATAAGTATCCTGACCTGACACTTTCTTTATATCATCAAAAGTTAAAAGAATTGAATTATCAACAAACAAATCCCCCCTGTTCTTTATTATTCCAATTACTCTAAAACTTCTATTTTCAGCTTTAATAGAACTACCTACTATAATTTCATTTCCTTCCCCAAATCCATCTTTTGATACCTTATCTCCAACTACTACAACTCCTCTATCTCCCTGCCGTAAAAACCTCCCTTTCTCCATCTCAATTCCAATATCTGATCCCACATCATCCCAATACTTATCAGGATACGCTAACGACACAATTACTTCCCTACTTCTTCCATACTCATACAACCCGGTATGAAATATAAAAGGTGCTACATACTTATATCCTCTTGCAACCTTTTTTATATTCTCAATATCCGTATCTGTTAATCCACCTCCTCCAGGAGGACCTCCACTACTAGAATCTGCTGAGCGAACTATTAAAACATTTACGCCAAACGCAGTGAATTGCCCAGAAATTGCATTTGACAAACCCTGTGATGCAAACACAAAAAAAATAAACGTAAAAATTCCTATAACAATTCCTGAAACTGTTAACAAAACTCTTCCTTTCTTTTCAAACATGTTCTTTAGCACAAATTTGAAAATATCACTAAAAGAAGTCATATACTATAAAACTAAGAATAAAGTATATAAAGTTTAGTTGTTATTTACAAGAGATTTAGTTTGAGATAGGATATCTTAAAATGCCACCAATCCCCGTTAAACCCTTATACTGAACACCTTCAGGAGTCTTATCTGTCACTAAACTAACATTAGTTTTTGATATCTGGGCAATCTTTGTTAGTTCCTCTAAATCCTCATCGGAAACAATATCATCAATAATAATCAGAGAATCAACTGCCCCCATTTTTAGAGCGGCTTTCGTATTTTCAAGTCCGTAGACTACCATATCTACATTCTTGCCTAATGTATCAAAAAATTTCTCAATAGTTTTTCTCTCCTCAACAACTTCCGTATCTGCCAAATCATTTTCTGATGCATCAAATAACTCCTTTAACCCAAAAGCATTAGTGTATGTAATATCTTTTACTGCAATAATTTTTCCCTTAATCTGTTCATTCATATAATTTCCATCAACAAAATTATTCTTTGTAGTACCAGGACCTCCAATTAAAATTCCCTTTAACTCATTCATATATGTAAATTCCTTTGTTACAACATCAGAAACCCTCTTAAAAAACTCAATTGTTGCACCTTCGCGAATTCTCTCAAATCTCTGAGCTGATTGCCCGCCAGTTTTATGTTTCCCTGGAACATTTGAAACCATTGTCTTAATTGTTCTAATTGATGAACCACACAAAACTCCAACTGTTGCTTCACCTTTATCTATAACAATAAGTCCGTAAGTAGTTTCATTTGCATCCATCTCTTCAAGATGCTTTGTAATAAATCTCTGTTCGCATCTATATAATTTTGTTGAAACTGGTTTGGGAGGTTCAACCCAAAATACTTTAAAATCTGAAATATTATCCCTGTCTGAAACATTTCCTGAAAAAATAGCGATTCCATTATCAGGCACTCTGTCAAAAGTTTTAAGTGTTCTAATCATACGTTCAAGCGAAGTAATAACTGATTTACCTGTATTTTTATCCTTTATATTTGTTGCAGTGCCCTGTTCATCAGAAAGTGTCTGAATTGTTTTGGAAATCTCAGTTTTAGGCGGCAGATAAACACTAATAAGTTCCGTATGCCTGCCTTTATATCTTTTCAATTGTTTAATAAACTTTCTAAATTTTAATTTCTCTGCTAAACTCATACTTAAAAAAAAGAAAAGAGCCTTTATAAAGACTTTTATTCTAAAATTAAAAAATTCCCTAAAGTCTAAACCTAATTCTCAATATTACTTCACTCTCTTCCATTCTCTTAGAAGACTTGGATACTCTTCAAAGAATTTAGGATAATCAATCCATGTCTGTTTATTGAACTTTTTTTTTGCAAGAAGAATTACTCTTGATGGACTATGCTCTGTTACATATTCATAATCATCAAGATGCTCTAAAACCTTCATTGCAAATTCCTCTATCTCATATGACTTTGGCATATTTTCAAACTTTAACCTCTCCTGAGATGCTCCAACCCACATATAACCCTTAACCTCAATAAAATCAGGTGACGCCTTCTTAATCAACTTAGCATAATTCTCTGGTTCAATCATATTCAAATCTTTAATGCAGGTTAATCTGATGCAGGTTCTATCCAGTCTCTTCGCCATAATTTCAAGAGATAAATTTAACCTCTCCCAATAATCCTTAAACAATGGAACATCTACTTTCTTTAACAACTCCTTCTTTGGAGCATCCAAACTAATATACAATTGAGTTACTGGAATTAAATTCCTAATTGCATCTGGATATTGAGCATTTGTCACAAGAAAAGTTGAAATCTTCTGACTATGAAACTTCCTAACTAACTCATTCATTCTGGGATATGTAATAGGTTCTCCTGTTAGTGATAATGCAACATGTTCAACTTTATTTGATTGCTCATACAAAACCTTTGGAGTATTTGGATTTCCCTTAAACCCCACAAGCAAATCATGATGAGCCTCAAGCGACTTATCAAATATCATATCAGGCTCATCAACATTCCAATCCCATGTCTTTGAAACTGGGGACTTATAATCTCTCCAACAAAAAGTACATCTATTAGCACAAGAAATAGACGTTGACATCTGCATGCACTTATGAGACTTTATACCATAGAATTTAAGTTTATAACAACCACCTTTCCCCCTTAAAGTATTCTTAGTCCAGCCACAAGTCTTAACCGCACTATGAGTTCCAACTATTCTATACCCCTGATTTTCAAGAACTGACTTTGCCTGATTGCTTAACTGCATACAATCTAAAAATTAACCTTATTTTATAAGATTAAGGTTTCCTTCTAAACTAATTCAAATTAAAACCGCAAAAAATAAAAAAATAAAAATCCAAAAATTATTCCATATAAGCCTTCTCAATTACAACATGTTCAGAAGGCCTATCACCAGAAACTGTTGGAACTTTTGAAATCTCATCAACTACATCCATTCCTTCTACAACCATTCCAAACACAGGATGTTTACTCAGGGAAGGTTCTTTGTCCCAATCCAATCTTGTATTATCAGCAACATTAATGAAAAACTGAGAACCTCCTGAATTAGGACCTGAATTTGCCATTGAAATTGTCCCCCGAACATTTGACAGTCCTTCAATAAACTCATCCTCAATTGCATACCCAGGACTACCTGTCCCCCATCCATTCTGCGAAGAATCATCCTTCGTAAGAGGATCTCCTCCTTGAATCATAAAATTTTGAATAACCCTATGAAACTTAACTCCATCATAAAAACCTTCCTCAACAAGTTTTTTAAAATTTCCTGCTGTTATCGGACTTTCCTCTAAATACAACTTAATCTTTATAATTCCATGATTTGTATTTAGAACTGCAATCTTTTTTACTTCATCCATTTTTGAATCATTAACATATTCATCTGTTTTTTCCTCAGAAGTATTGCCATCCTTTGTATTATTAACATAAAGAAAAACAAATACAAGAACAACTAAAACAATTCCCATAACTATTGAATACTTCTTGTAAAAATCTTCTGACTTTTTCTTCATTTTTTTAAGGACCTACAAATCCACACCTTGGACACACATACTCCTTTGAGAGTTCTCTTGCTTTTCTTGATCTGGAAATCTCTACATCATTGCATTTAGGACAATTAAACGTAACTGAACCTGCTTCATTTATTATCTTATTTCCATACTCATCAAACTTTGCTTCAACCATTACACTATAAAGAAAATAGAGTTTACTTATAAATATTTTGCCAAAGACACAGACATTATAAATTTAGTTTTAACCTGAAAACATCAAGTAACTAAATAATTATTCTATAAGAATTACTTTTAAGCATATGGTGTGTAGTGCAATGACATATGTCACCACCTCAACTTTCTCTGAAAGTTGTCAAACTCATAAGAAGGAGTTTGACCAAATAAGCTCTCATGAGGTCTAAAAACATTGTATCTATACCTAAATAACTCTATTAATGGTTACTCTGAAATATCCTGATTAGTAGGAATTTATGAAGCTTTTTAGCTTCCCCCACCAGTTCTATATCGAAGATTTAAAATTGCTTTCTCATCTTCTAAAGTAACTTTGTAATAGATCTTGTTTGGTCTTGTAGACTTATCTTGATAATCCCATATTTCTTTATCAAAACGGTGTTGCCAAAGTTTTAAAGTACGAATACTTACAAAGTATTTGCACTTCTCAGCAGTATTTTCTTGCATTTTGAATAAGAGTTTTGTTTAACTCTTAGTCTTATGAAAACTTTCCTAATTTCGTATTTTTCATAAAATTAATAAGAATTGTTAATTTTTAGACTGGTGACATATGTCACCCGTTTACACACAATTTAGTAAAAAGATAAATTTATATATATAGTAGTATTAGATAATATTACACATATAAAATCCTTTTTGAAAGGACTTATTGCTTAAGTGGTAAGGTTTGACAAGTAAAAAAGGTTTTGTGTTTTATTTGTTATTCTCAAATCTAATCTTACTCCCCACACTTCCCTCTATAGATAGTTTATTATCTTTAATAATATCAAAGAATTCAGAATTATTTTTTTCGAATTTTGTAGCAATTGCACCACATAGTAAATCTAATGCCTGTAACTCTTCTGATAATCTTGAATTATGATGTTCAACCTTAATAGCATTTTCTTTGTCTTTTAGTAACTCATTATATGTTTTTTGTCAATCTTAGTAAAATATAGTATTGATTGTATTCCTTTATTGGGGGTAGAATCAGATTTAATTAATTTGAAATAGTTTTCTTTATCTTTATTAAAAAAATTTAAATCAACTGTAATCTTTTCAATTTTTTTATTATTCCTTAATAATTGTCTTTTAGTTTCTCTAATTATCTTTACTAATTGTTTTCTTTTATTAGTGCATAATAATGTTAATACTAAGTATTTACTTCCATTTTTTCCATTATCACCACTTTCATCTAAAAAAGCAAATTCCATACGAAATTTAATCTTAAATCAATTATAAATTTATTCATAGGAGAAGCAAAATATATACCTTAAAAAACTAAATAAAACAATTTTTGAAATTTAATTTTTTAATTCAGAAACAGCATACACTTTTGGAAGTATGTATTACTATAAAAAGTATGACTGGGATGGGATTCGAACCCACGAACACGAATGTGACAGGATCTTAAGTCCTGCGCCTTTGACCAGACTTGGCAACCCAGTCATAACTTATAACTAAATTAAACTCCATACTTTTATAAATCTTACCAAACCACTTAAATAAAAATTACAAAGGCATTACTAAAATAACTCACCTTTGACACACACACACCTTAGTATTGTCACTTACAATAACAATAAATTATATAAATAAAATCCAACCAGCAAACTTTTATAAAGCAACTCTCATTTTTCATACTATGGGAAAGCCACAAGCAAAACCAAAAGAGAACTTTGTAAGAATTATGGGAACAGGAGTTTTGGGAAACAAAACGCTAATCTATGGTTTATCTAACATAAAAGGAGTTGGCGTAATGTTTGCTAATGCTATGTGCCACTACCTAAAATTAGACAAAAACAAAAAAGTCACAGACTTATCTGATGATGAAATATCTAAAATTGAAGAATTCCTAACAGACCCTAAGAAAGAGGAAATACCCAAGTGGTTACTAAATCAAAGAAAAGATTATGATACAGGAGATGATTTGCACTTAGCAACAAAAGACATTGAATTTAATGACCTTCAGGTAAGAAGAAGATTAGGTAAAATCAAATCATACAGAGGTTTAAGACTAAGATTAAAACTTCCTGTTAGAGGGCAGAGAACCAAATCCAATTTCAGACATTCTAAAACCATCGCTGCTATGAAATCAAAATCAGGAGGCAGAAAATAAATGGGTCTTCCAATAAAACACAGAAAAAAATATGTTTCCCATAAAAAGAGATGGGACAAACAAACAATTGAGGATGAAAAAGTTCTTGTTACAGATTACACTCTGAAAAATAAAAGAGAAATAAGAAAAGTGGAATTTGTAATCTCTAAATATAAAAAAATTGCCAAAGAATTAAACAGAAATGTTGAAACAAAAAACAGTCCTGAGGCAAAACGTTTTGTTGATAAACTAAAAGCATTAGGATATCTAAATCAGCAGGCAACCTCATTAGATGAAATTTTGGACATCACTCTAAGAGATATATTAGAAAGAAGAATATCAAACATTATCTACAAAATGAAACTTGCAAGAACACCTGAACAGGCAAGACAGTTTGTAGTGCACAGACACATCAAAGTGGGTGGGAAAGTTGTAACATCTCCATCATATTCCGTATCATTGGGAGAAGAAACAACTGTTGAATTTAAAGGCAACTCAAGTTTATCTGATGAAAATCACCCGGAGAGAAAAATTCAGACAAAAGGAATGGATGATATGGAAAAAGAAATGGAAGAAATGCCAGACTCAACCCCAAAAGAAGGTGACTTTGATAAAAAAGAAGAAGCATTAGATAATGAAGAATCAGATGAGGTAATAGAATAATGGCAAAAGAGGACTTAAAAAATAAAGAATTATATGCTGGAACAACAGAAACAGAAGAAGAAATAAAAGAAGAAGCAAAAGAAGAACTTGAAAAAGCATCTAAAGAAAAAGAGATAAAACCAATTCTAGATAAAAAACCACTAAAAAAAGATGAAAATCAGCATTGGGGTATTCTTTATATTTACTCTTCATACAACAATACTCATCTTCATGTAACAGACATAACAGGCAGTGAAACAATTATCAAAGTAACAGGGGGAATGGTTACAAAATCAGATAGATTAAAAGCAACACCAAATATTGCAATGGCAGCAGCTAAACAGGTTAGCGAAACATGTCGAAGAGTGGGAATAACTAATTTATTCGTTAAACTAAGAGCAGTTGGAGGACATAATGGTCCAATGACACCAGGTCCTGGGGCTCAGGCGGCAGTTAGGATGCTTACAAGATATAGAATCAAATTAGGAAGAATTGAAGATATAACTCCTATTCCACATGACTCATGCAGAAAAAAAGGGGGAAGAAGAGGGAGAAGAGTATAAAAATGGCTCAGACAATTAAAAATCAAAAAGAGGCATCAGTCATTGAATTTAAAAACACTCATCCTACTATTATAAATGCATTTAGAAGAATTATCCTTGATGAAGTTCCGACCTTTGCTATTGAAGATGTTGAAATAGTTATTAATGATTCTCCCTTATATGATGAAACATTAGCTCACAGATTAGGACTTATCCCTCTGAAAACAGATTTAAAATCATACAACTTTAAAGAAAGTTGCAAATGCGGTGGAATTGGATGCGCCCTATGTGAAGTCAGTATGAGTCTAAAACAAGAAGAAGAAGGATTAGTCTTATCATCATCCATTAAATCAGATGACCCAAACATTGTTCCTACAATTGAGAATATGGCAATTACTAAATTATTTCAAAAACAGAAACTTGAAGTAAATATGAAAGCTCAGTTAGGAAAAGGAATAGAACATGCAAAATGGGCTCCTGCTCATGCTTATTTAAGAGAAGAAAAAGGTGGAAAAATAAATTTGATTATAGAACCATTTGGACAATTGAATGCAAAAGAAATCTATAACAAATCAATTGACATATTAATTGATAAAATCACTGAATTGGGGAGCAAACTGTAAAATGAAACAAACTAATAAAGAAGAAAATTACACAATAATTGATGGTCAGAATATGATTTTAGGCAGATTGGGAAGTGAAATTTGCAAGAGACTTCTCTTAGGAGAATCATTTAAAATTGTAAACTGCAAAGATGTGGTGATTTTAGGCAGAAAAAAATATCTCGTTGAAAGATATAAAAACAAGATTTCAAATAAAGTGATCAAGCAGGGACCTTATTATTCAAAAAGCCCTGCTGATTTAGTTAAAAGAGCATTTCGGAATATGCTTCCATACAAAAATGCACGTGGAATTGACGCCTTCCGAAGACTTAAATGCTACAATTCTATTCCAAGCACATTAGCTAATTCAGAAAAAGAAATTATTGAATCCGCAAAATTAGATGAAAATTCAGTATTCTATTATTCAAAAGTAGGGGAAATTTCAAATCTATTAGGTTATAACAAGGAGAAATAAAATGGCAAAATCAAACGTTATTCACACAACAGGAAGAAGAAAAACAAGCATTGCAAGAGCAACACTTAAGAAAGGAAGTGGAATCTTACGAATTAATAATCAAGATCTTGACAATTATGTTAGTGCTTCAATACTTGCGTTGAAAATCAAAGAACCATTAATTATCTCAGGAGAAGATGGAAAGTATGATTTGAAAATTAATGTATTTGGAGGAGGCTCTAACTCGCAGGCAGATGCCATAAGACAGGCAATTGCAAGAGCATTAGTTGAATCAAAAGGCGAAGAAATAAGAAAGAAATTTTTGGAATATGACAGAAGCATGCTTGTTTCTGACACAAGATTTAAAGAAATGAAAAAACCAAACAACTCTCATGCAAGAGCAAAGAGGCAAAAATCATACAGATAAAATTAAAAATGGAAAACAAAAAATCATGGATTAAAGTTAAATGCCATTCCTGTGGCAATGAACAGACAATTTTCGCCAGAGCATCAAGTGAAATTAAATGCATCAAATGTAATGAAATACTTGGAACTCCAAGAGGTGGAAAATTATCAATTAAAGCTGAAATTCTAGAACTTAAATAATTCTAATCCTAAATCCTCTTTTCTAATAATCTTATGAGAACAAATATTTATATATCCTAAACAAAAATAACTTCTATGGAATATAACTTTTTTCTTATACTCTTCATTCTATTAATCTTTGCAGTTATCTCAATAAAAGCAGACATTAAAACAAGAAAAGTACCAAACATAATAACTTTCTCATTCATTCTAATTTCATTTATTCTATTTACACTAAGAATAAACTATTTATCCTATATTGATTTAATAATATTACTTGCAACCCTATTAGTATCATATTACATATACAAAAAAGAAATCTGGGGAGCAGCAGATGGAAAAATTCTTATTGGTATATTTCTACTTCTAACTGCTTTTAAGGATTCAACTTTATTTCTAGAATTTATCTTGAACCTATTTATAATATATCTTATTTCGATACTAATTCTAATATTAATTCATACATCAAAAAAAGATAAAATGAAAAAAATCAAATCAATTAATTACAACAAACTCATATTTATGACTTTGCTCATTATTCTAATCTTCAAGGCAGTATTTTTCCTCACTCTATTCTTTATCTCTGAGGAAAATATTAATACATATATTAATCTCCTGTTATTCATTTCTGTATTAGCCCTTATAATCAGTTTAAGCAATGTGATAAACAAACTCTTAGAGAAGATAACAAACAAAGTAAAACTAACATTAAACATTTCAATCTTTATACTTCTCTTTTTACTTGGAGGATATTTTAATTTTGTCATCTTATTTATAGCAGTTTTCATTATTAAATTCATTATTGACTTAGTTTCAGATTTAGCCCCTAAAATCAAATCAAAAATAAAAGGAAACTATAACAGTCCTTTCACATTATATTTATTCTCCTCTGCAATTATTACAATTTTCATTCAAAAGGCAATTATTAAGATAATCCTTAATAGTATTTGAACCACACCCCCATAAATGAGGGAGATTTATTTAATTGCTTCTACAATAAAACTTGCCCGATATTACATCCAATGGACTAATAACGTGTAGAGGTTCTATCTCTGCAAATGATGAGGATTGTCCCATACCCCGAGACAGAACAACACGTGAAGAGTTTTGGTCTCTGTCACATACAAGACCGCACTTGATACAGTTGTGTTCTCTGTCTGCTAATGTTTTTTTAGTTTTAGGAATATGTCCGCATTTAGAACATTCCTGACTTGTATTTGTTTTACTTACTTCTTTTGCTATCTTGTTAGTGCTTTCAACCTCACAAGACAGCATGCTACGAAGCATACCTAAACAACTTAACATCATTTTTTCTTTTGATATTTTCCAAGATTTGATTTTACATAAATCTTGTATTCTGACATCTTCAAAAGATATATTATCAAATGTATCTAACAGATATAATTTTATTTTGTATGTCCAATCCATTCTCTTATTGTGTATTGTTTCATTGATTTTAGAAAGTCTTAATTTAAGTTTGTTTCTGTTGTTGCTATTTTTCTGTGTTCTGCTAATTGCTTTGTATATTTTCTTTTTGAGATTGTCATACATTAATTGAGGATAATAAGAAGCAAAAGCAATATCATTAGATAACGTGAGAAATTTTGTAACTCCCCAATCTATACCAACACTTTTCCCAGTTGTTTTCCAAGTTCTTACATAATCAGTTACAAAATACAAATAATATTTAGTTCTCTTTTTTTTAAGTATGATTTGTCTAATATTTCCTTTGATGTCTCTTGACTTCTTAAATGGTATCTCTCCAATTTTAGATAATTTACAAATATTGTTATCTACACTATACCCAAATTGATTGTAACCTATCCTCTTAAAACTTCCCTCCTCATTCTTGAAACGTGGCATTTTAACTTTTTTATCCCCACGCTTACGTTTAACATCTCTTGCTTTAATGTTTGCGTGAAGTTCTCTGTTTTGTAATTGTAAAACTTTTGCATAAACTTTCTTGTATGCGGGGTCTTGTTCTTTGAGTTTAGGGAGCATTGCTTGTGTATCTAACCAAGATAAAAACTGATTATTCTTTCTTGCAGTAAGAATGGTTGATACATTCCAATTATGAAAATTCCTTAATACTTCAAAGTTTTCAAATATTGTTTGTACTATCTCATTTGAAGGAAAGCACCTTACTTTGTATGTTGTTGTCATTTCTTACTAAACCCCTGATTTTGAATATATTTTTTTACTGCTTCTAATGTAACTTGTCCAGTTGTAATCAAACAATAAGACCTGCTCCAGAAATTGTCACCCCATAAATCTTTATGTAATTTTTCTTTGTGGAGTTCTCTTAATTTTCTTGAAGTTGAGCCTTTAATATATTGAATGTATTTAATCAAATCAGTTTGAGGTTTAGCACTAAATAAAATATGGATGTGGTCTTCATCTGTTTCCATCTCATTAATTCTTACATCATACAACTCGCTTATTTTGTAAATTTGTTCTTTCAAATCATTAATAATTAATTTGTCAATAAGAACCTTTTTACGATATTTCACACAAACCACTAAGTGATAAGAGAGAGAATAAACAGCATGTTGATTTTTATCAAAATCATAGTTCTTTTGTTTTGTCATAATATTAATAATATATTGTAGTATGTAAAACTTCGTATTACTACATATTAACCCCAACTCTTAGACCCACTCCCTTAAAAGAGGGTGACATCTCCGAAAGATTGGAGACTTATGGAGTTATACACCGTAATAGAATTTCAACAATTTTTATAAACAAAATTTAACTTCTATAATTATGTATGAATATATTCTTGTTCTAAAAGGAACAAACAAAGAACTTGCAAAATATGAATTTGAAACACTTTGGGTGACATATTTTAAAGAAGAAATAAAATTAACCCAAATCCACAACACATTTCATACTTTTGAATCTAAAAACCAGATAGAGTCAAATCACAAACTTACATCAAGACTAACTCTTACAAACAAAATATGCATAAAATTATTTACAGGAAATTTCAAAAAATTAAACAATGAAATTGAAAACATGGATTTCAGCGAAGCAGACAACAAAACATTTGCAATTAAAACTCAAAGATTAAAAAAAGATTTCAATATAAAACTTCCCGATAAAGAACTTGCAAAACCAATTTTTGATAGTATAAAAAACCCCAAAGTTAAAATACATCACCCAGATTATGAATATAACTTTTTCTTTAAAAATGAGAATGATTTCATACTAACCAAGAAAATATATGAAAATGATAAAAATTACCTTAGAAGAATGCCAAAACTAAGACCAGTGGTAATGCCATACACTTTAAAATCAGATATAGCAAGAGCATCAGTTAATCTGCTTGGGATAAAAGACGGAAAAATTTTAGATCCCTTTTGCGGACTTGGTGGAATACTTCTTGAAGCGTATGAAATGGGTTTTGAAATAATCGGAAATGATATATCATGGAATAATTTAAAATATTTCAAACAAAATTTTGATTATTTTTATCCTGATGCAAAATACACAAGAATTCTTGCAAACTCAAAAACTCAATTTCTAAAAACAAACTCTGTTGATGGAATAGTATGTGATATACCTTACGGAAGATCATGCAGAAAAATTGGTGAAAATTTATACGAAGAATTCTTAAAATCAGCAAAACAATACTTAAAACCTAACAAAAGATTAGTGATAATATATGCAGATTTTGTTGAATTTAAAAATCTGGCATTAAAATACTTTGATGAAATTAAAGAAATAAATCAATATATCAATAAAAGTATGACACGCCATATATTAATTCTGAAAAATAACAAGTAAATTTTATATACTAATAATTTAAAACTAAAATATGCATAGCAAAAAGGGACAGATAAATCAGGTATTTGTGTATATATTATCAGCTTTCGTAATAGCATTTATTGGATTTGTAGTTGTTAAATTTGTTGTATCATTTACAGGTGATGCAGAGACAATTGCAGAACAAAAATTCTATGATACAATAGAGGATGATTATGAATCGGTTTATAGAACATATGGTTCTCAGAAAGTTCTTGATTACAAAGTCTCAAATCAGGTAAGTAATATTTGTTTCATAGGAAATAGTACATGCACAAATTCTCTTCCTGTCTCTAGTGACTTAGAAGGAATATATGATAGTGGTGATAATATTGCAGTATTAGATGAAAAAGGGATTTTAAGTTCAGGTAAAATTGGGAAGTTTGAAGGGTGTTTTTGTGCTAAGCCAAATAATAGAAGATTTTCCTTAGTGCTTGAAAACAAAAAAAATAAAGTACATATACATAATGAATCATAATTTAATTATTACTAATAAGTAATAACCAATTGAGAAAGTTTATAAAAGTTAGAAGATTAATTATTAATGGAAGGAGAATTCGCACTATTTAGAGTTAAGAGAGAACCCAGAAGTTGAAGGAACAATTAGAAGAATTGAGGAAATGTCAGGAGGATATTCTTTTAGTAAGATGGGAAACTCTCGTCTTCTTTCACTTTCAGTAAATCCTGTATTCGGAGTTCCGTTATCTGGTAAACCTCTTGAATTTATTCAGTATATTTTAAGTGATTTAAGAAAAGGAGATTTGGAATGTGCCATAGAGACACATTCCAGACTATTTTCAGATAGAAGTGTTTAAGTATTTCAATGAGAGATGCTCAAGCTTTACGTTACTTAACAAGTCCTAGGTTCTTCGATGAAGAAGAATATACACAAGAGAGGCAAGAAGGAATGTGGAGGATGAATTTCATGAGAGATGATGCGCAAGTTGTGAGTGGTATGGTGGATTCTGTAACACCTGATATTGAAGAAAAATTAAGTTTATGTGATCTCACACGAAAGAAATATGAGGCCATAAGTTCAGGTTATTTAGATCTTAATGGATATGGTCCTAATAAAGTTAGAGTTGCACACTTATTAGGTGATTTTCTGAAAGATTATGGAATTCATTCAATTTTTTTTAGAGTAAAGTACTCACTAAGTATTGCTATGAAAGTTTTGGGAAATTTTGGTATAATATATAATCCAACGCAGGAGGATTTGGATAAACTTACTATAAAAGGAGAAAAAAGAGTAAAGGCAGAGGAGGTCTATGGACTTTATGAAGAGTGGTTTAGCAAAGTTTTGGAAGAAGGAAAAGATATTTTCGAAACTATATGTCCAGATAGAAAAAATAAAAGAAAATATAAGCCGAGTGTATTTGCCAATGATAAATTCAGAGATAAGAACAGATTTAATGGAGTTTTATTAGATAAGTTATTTCTGGGCACACTTCTTCTTGATAATTCAGGAGTTGCAATTGTAACACACATACAAAAAGATCTTAAAGAAATTAAAGATTGATTTTATGATGAAGAAAGGTTTCCTCCCAATCTGATTATTCCCTATAAAAGTCAGGGTTCTTATGGTAAAAAAGATAATGCTACAATTAGAGCAGTATTGAGGGAAGGAAATCCTTAAAATGCTGTAGAAATTAGAATAAAGACTCTTAGAAAATTATTGGAATCTCAGTTAGGTTCATGTAAATTAACAGCACATGATAAATATAAACTTGACTCAAGGAAGAACATTGAAGATATTTTGAGAAAAAACAATAATGAGAGTAATGTTAGAGGATTTGAAACTTTAATGCAGATGTCTGAAAGACTTTTTGCATTATATGATATTAGGCCAGAACAGATAGGATTATGTTTATAATACAAAACATTTATTAAACACTCACTTTTTCATATATAATATATGATAATTAAATCGCTTGAACTTGAAAACATCAGAAGTTATAAAAAAGAATTAATTGAGTTTAACGATTCCATAAATTCTTTATTTGGGGACGTTGGTTCTGGAAAATCAACAATACTTCTTGGAATAGAATTTGCACTTTTTGGATTTAAAAGAGGGGACTTAGAAGGCTATCATATTTTAAGAAAGGGAGAAAAAAGAGCATCTGTCAAATTAACTCTAATTGATAATAAAACAAATAATACTGTCGAAATATACAGAGGACTAAAAAAATCAAAAACATCAGGTTCTATAACTCAGGAAAATGGGTACATAAAAACGAAGAATAACCTATTAGAATTATCTCCTCAGGAATTAAATTCTAGGATATTTGAGATATTGAATTTTCCAAAAGAATTCATAACAAAAGATAAAAATCTGATATATAGATTTACAACATATGCTCCTCAGGAACAATTAAAAGAAATCCTGTTTTCTTTAGGAGAAAAAAAATTAGAAGTAATAAGAAAGATCTTTGGAATTGACAAATATAAAAATCTAAATGATGCAATACAAATTTATGTATCTGAGTCAAGAACACATAAAAAGATAATTGAATCAAAACTTGAAGATAAAAATCAAATTAAAAATGAGATAAAAGATAATAGCAAAGAAATAAAAGAATTATCACAGAAATTAGAACACATAAAATCTAACGAAAAAATATTAAAAGAGAAAATCTCAAAATGCCAGAAAGCAATCTCTAAAAGAGACGAATTTTTAGAAAAATTAAATGCAAAAAAAATTATAGTAGAAAAAAAATTATCCCAATTAAATGAGACTAAAAATCAAATGGAAAATGATATTAAAAAATCAGACAAAATTAAAAAAGAAATTGATTCCTACTCTCAAAAAGAAATAGAGAAGACAAAAACTAAATTAAAAAAAAGAGAATTAGAAATAGAAAGGGAATTAAAAGACATATCAAAGTCATTAGAACTATTACAAAAAAATAAAACCGAGAACGAAAAGTTCATTTGTGAAAAAAATGAATTAGAGAGAAAATTAATAGATTTAAACTATAAAAAAGAATCTCTAAAAAATGAATCCAAATCATTTGATTATATGCTAACAAAATGTAAACTAAATGATAGCAAAGTCTTAATAGGGAAATTATTAAAAAAATTAAAAAATCTAATTGGAATTAAAGATAAAGTTGAGAACAATAAAAATGAAAAATTAAAACTACAACTTGAAATAGAAAATATGCAAAACCAGTTAAAAGATAAAAGAGATAAAATAAAACAAATTTCAAAACTTGAAATATGCCCAGTATGTATTCAGAAAATTTGCAAAGAACATAAGAGAAATATTGGGGAGGAATTTGAAGAAGAGATTTTGAATATAGAAATTAAAATTAAAAAATTAAAAGAGACCTTAGAGAAAACAAGCAAAGATTTGAAAGAAAATTCAAATAAATTAAATGAATTAGACAAATTAGAAGATGATTTAATTAAAGAAGAAGAAAAATACAAACATTTAACACAATTAGAAAAAAAAGAAAGACATAAATATGATGAATTAAGACAACTAAGAAATCAAATTGAAGAATTTGAGAAGTTAAACATAGATAAAAAATTAAAAGAAGTAGAAACCAACATCAAAAATATAAAAGATGATGAATTAAAATTTGAAAAACTAAATGAGAAAGATAGAAAATTAAGAAAAGAACTATCAGATATTAAACTAAAATCAGAGAATTTAAATAATCAAGAGAAAGAAATTAAAAAACTTAAAGAGCATATAAAAGAACTTGAAGCAAACATAAAAAACTACAAGGAAAAATTAAGTTCTCAGAAGAGATTATCAGAAGTAAAAAATAAAATCTCTTCAAGAGAATTACAAGCAAAAAATAGCAAATTAAAATTTACAAATCACTTAGAAGAATTACTCGATAAAGAGAAATCAATTATATCAAAGAAATCATTATACGAAGCAGAAATTTCATCAAAAGAAAAGAATTTGAAAGAAGCAAAGAAAAAAGCATTAGAGCATGAAAAATTAGAAAATAAATTAAAACAAATCATTAGCATTGAAAAATTCCTTTCAGAAAAAGTAATGAAAATTATAAATTTAATTGAGAGAGCAGTTTTTACAAAATATTATTCTGAATTTAATGAAGAATTTGAATATCTGTTTAAAGAATTAATTGAGGATAACGAAATAGATATCAGACTCAATGAATTCTTTGAGGTTATAGTTGAACAAAATGGATACGATATAGATATAAAGAATTTATCTGGTGGGGAAAAATCATCACTTGCAGTTGCATATAGATTATCTCTTAAAAAAATCGTTGAAAATAATTTAGAAAATACACAGAAATTAAATATATTAATACTTGATGAACCAACGGACGGATTTTCAAACGAACAGGTTGATAGATTAGGTAGCATATTAAAACAATCAAATATAAAGCAAATTATCTTAGTGTCTCACGATGAAAAAATAGAATCAATTTCTGATAAGATTTTACGCATAGAGAAAATAAATCACATAAGCAGTATTACTTGACTTTTAAAATAATTTATTTATGTTAAACATTTCTTTACTTTTTAAACTTTGTAGAAATCTTATTATCAATAACGGTAAATCTCTGTAAATTTTACCATTTGATTTTTATTTACTACAAGACTTTTGCTTCAAGAAGAATTTTCTAATATCTAACAGACTCTGTATTATTATGATTTATTTGTTCATACTACAATGTAGTATCAAAATATGGGGTTATAAAGTTGATTTTAAGAGTTTTTTGGCGAAATGTTTATAAAGTATCTTTTTTCTAACTTACTTACAAAGGTTGATTAAGCCTTTATACTATTAAAAAATGGCAGAAATGATTGTTGTTAAATCTAAGATTAAAGAGGTTTCGGGAGACTGCAATGTAGCAGGAGATTTTGCTGATGCTTTAAATAAACTTGCAGTTAGTTTAGTTAAAGCATCTGTAAAAAGAGCAGATGCTAATGGGAGAAAAACAGTTCAAGGAAAGGATCTTTACATTGGTGATTCAACGGCTAAAACAATGCTTGTTGTTAAATCCAAAGTTAAAGATGTTGTAAAACACAATGTAGCAGGAGATTTTGCTGATGCTTTAAACGATGTTCTACACTGGAATATTATGCAGGCATGTGAGAGAGCAAAAGCAAATGGAAGAAAAACAATTGGAGCAAGAGACTTGTAAATCTCTTCTCACATTTTATTCTAAATTATATTTATTATTTATCTGATTGAATACTAAAATCTCACAAACTTAAAGACACATTTAACTAATTGAGTAAACTCTTCATTTGACAAACTATCTAAAATCTTCTTTGACACTTCATCACTTAGATTAAACTTATTAACTAATTCCTTTGCATCAGATTTAGACATATTAAACAAATCAACAAGAGCAAAAACTACAGCGTTGTATGTATTCCTATCTCTTCTCTCCCAGAGTTTTTGAAAAAAATATTCCTCTTTACTTACATCCTCTTTTAGTTCTAATTTAACAACAGCAGACTTAACCTTAGTTGGAGGACTGAACTTATCCCCCAAAACCTCTGTTACTAATTTAACATCATAAAAAGCATTCACAAAATATTTCCATTTAGTATTTCGAGAACTTAAATTCTTATAGAAATCAAAACCACACAGCATAACAACAAAAGCAATTTTCGTATCCAGAATTTTCCTATACAAAGGTTCTGTAATTGAATATGGGATATTTGCAACGAGTTTATTAAAATCATGTTTATCAATCTCATCTAAGCCATCTCCATAAATAAGTTCAAAATTATCATCATTAATATTAGGATTAAGATTCCTATCACACTCAACACAAATAAGTTTCTTAGGTTTCTTAGAAAGAATTTCTCTACTCAATACTCCGTTCCCGCAACCTATCTCAAATACAACATCATCACTTTTTATATCGGAACATTCAATAATTAAGTTCAGAACATTCTCATCAATCAAAAAATGCTGATCGTATCTAACATCCATACAATACATACAAACTAACAATTTAAAAAACTATTTCTATTTAAACTGCTAAAGAAAAGAAACGATAAATTTCCTTACCCCACCAACTTCCAATGCTACTTCTACCATACCTACAAAGAACTCTACTTTCACCTTCCATACACACAACATTGCTTAGCCCAAACATTTTCAAAACACTACTTTCATTTCTCATGAGAAAAACCTTACTTCTCCATCTCATCTCCTCAATTATACTTTCACCATCCATATGATGAACTCTACTTTTACCACCCATACAACGAACCCTACTTTTACCACCCATACAATGAACCCTACTTTCATCAATCAGACGTTCAATTATACTTGTATTACACATATAATCAATCTGAGTATTACCAAGCACTAAATTAATAACTGAGTCGCCCTCTAATTTCCCTATTTTACAATCGTAAAGAGAACCAATCATCGCTCCTGATATCTGGCCTATGTCAAAATTGAAAAAATTTGCTCTTTTCCACAAATTACGATTCTCTAAAAATTCTATTCCTTTTCTTTGATCTTTTACATATTTACCAAAATTTGACCAGTCCGTACTACGAAAAACATCACTACCTACTAATCCTTCAGGAACTATTAAATAGTTCTTTTCGGGATCAAGACAATTCATGATTTTAAGATAATTTTCATAAGAGACTGGGACTATTTTGTCCTTATCATAAGTCTCCATTATTTTTCTTGGCGTATCCCCTTCCATTATATTTCTTTCCATTTTATAAAATAGGAAATTGAAGTTAATATATAAAATTTACTACTTATAAGTTTAGTAATTATTTATATATGTTGGGAAAACTTATGAAAATAATTTGCATACATAACTCTTAATATCAGACAATGTTCTCTTATGAATTATCTTTCTATCAGAAGTACAATCACAATTAAAACAAATAACTTTTATACTTTCAAGCAAATCTTCCATTAACTAATACTCATATCCTATGCATCAAAAAATTAGTGTTCTAAATTAAAAAATTAGAAATAGAATGTTATTTATTCTTTTTACACATAAGACTTATAAACTCAAAGATTACTAAAACAAATATTATGTCTGTGAAAATAAAGTTAAAAGTTGCAGAGGCGCATCAAGATGATGTAAACCGAGGTATTGTTAGAGTAGATAGTGCAATTCTAAGAAACTTGGGAATGTCTGTTGGTGAAGTCATAGGAATCAAAGGGGAAAGAGAAACACTTGCAATAGTTGATAGAGCATACCCAAGTGATTTAGGACTTGAAATAATTCGTATGGATGGAATAATTCGTAAAAATGCAAAAATCTCTGTGGGAGAACAAATTCAAGTATTTAAACCAGAGTTAAAAGAAGCCCAGAAAGTAGTTCTAAGCCCAATGCAAGACTTTGCCCTTCACCCAACAACACTTAATACAATAAAAAAAGGACTTTTAAGAAAACCAGTAGTTCAAGGAGATATTATAACAATCTCATCATCCCCGACTGAAAAAAGAACCTCATTTTCATCAAATAATCCTTTTGCAATAGACTTATTCAGTTCAATAGAAGTAGATTTCTTAGGATTTAGTTTATCAGGAGCTAAATTCAAAGTAGCAATGACAAAACCTGCAAATTTCTTGATAATCGGACCGCAGACAGTAATTGAAATTTCAAACAAGCCTGAAAGTGAAATGGATTCAGGTGTTAATTATGAAGACGTAGGAGGACTTAGATCGCAACTTGAAAAAATCAGAGAATTAGTTGAACTTCCACTAAGACATCCTGAAATATTTGCAAGACTTGGGATCTCACCCCCGAAAGGAATTCTTTTATACGGACCCCCTGGGACAGGAAAAACTCTTCTTGCAAGGGCAATAGCAAATGAAACAGAAGCCAGTTTCTACTCCATATCAGCGCCAGAGGTTGTAAACAAATTCTATGGTGAATCTGAAAAAAAACTAAGAGAATTATTTGACAAGGCCGAAAAAGATTCCCCATCAGTAATATTCATTGATGAAATTGATGCAATCGCCCAAAAAAGAGAAGAAGTCCAAGGAGAAACTGAAAAGAGAATTGTTGCCCAGCTTCTAACACTAATGGATGGACTAAACAAATCAAACAAAATCATTGTAATCGCCGCAACAAATCGTCCTGATTCATTAGATGGGGCTCTAAGAAGACCGGGAAGATTTGACAGAGAACTTGAAATAGGAGTTCCAAAAGAAGAAGACAGATTAGAAATACTAAGAATACATTCAAGAGGAATGCCCTTAGAACTCCCAGGAGATTTCAAGAAATATGAAACCACTCTAAATAATTTCATAAAGAAAGAGAAAGAAAAAAACAAAGATTTGAAAATAGATATCCAGAAGATTAAAGAAACTCTAAAAAAAGATAAGATGGAAGGACTTAAACTAATGCCTGATGAAGTTGTATCAGAAGTTATGAAGAAAGAATCTAAAAGAACTCTATCAGAATTCTCAAAAATTACTCACGGATTCGTTGGGGCAGATTTAGAGGCTCTCATTAAAGAAGCCGCATTTAATGTTTTAAGAAGACATTTTCCTAATATGAATGTAAAATCTGACGAAGAAATCCCAAAAGATGTTTTAAACAAATTAGAAATTACTCAGAAAGACTTTGCAGAAGCGTTAAAATTAGTCAGACCTTCTGCTATGCGTGAGTTTTTAGTTGAGATCCCTCGTGTTAAATGGGATGATATTGGAGGACTTAATGATTTAAAACAACAACTAACTGAGATGATAGAATGGCCGTTAAAAAAACAGGAAGCATTTGCAAGACTTGGGATTTCATCCCCAAAAGGAATTCTCTTATACGGACCCCCTGGAACTGGAAAAACTCTTCTTGCAAAAGCTGTTGCCACAGAAACATCATCAAATTTCATTTATGTAAAAGGTCCTGAAATAATTAACAAATACGTAGGAGAATCAGAAAAATCCATTAGAAAATTATTTGAAAAAGCCAGACAGAACTCACCAAGCATTCTCTTCTTTGATGAATTTGATGCAATTGCTGGAATGAGACTTGGAGGGGAAAAATCCAAAACAACAGATACAATAGTTAATCAAATCCTAACTGAAATGGATGGACTTGAGGACTTAATCAATGTAAAAGTTCTTGCCGCAACAAACCGTCCTGGGCTAATTGACCCTGCATTATTAAGACCTGGGAGATTTGATAAATTAGTTTTAGTTGATATTCCAAACTTAGAAGCAAGAGAAGCTATCTTAAAAGTTCATATGAGAAAGACTCCAATTAAAGATAAGGACAAAATCATAAAACAAATTGCAGGAAAAACAGAAGGATATGTTGGAGCAGACTTAGAATCACTTGTTCGCGAAGCAGGACTAATTGCTCTAAGACGTAATATTAAAACAGAAGAAATAAGCAGTGAAGATTTCAAAGAAGCAATGAAAATAGTTAAACCATCTGTAAACATTGAACTTCAAAAGCACTATCAGGAAATTGAAAAAGAAATGAAAAACCCTAAAAAAGAACTTGAAAGTCTGAATATGAGTTCTTATGCTTAATTATTTATTTTATTTAAATGGTAAGAGAATCACAAAGTGGAAGAAGATATGATGAATTTGGCCGCCCGATAAAAAAATCTGGATTTGCATTTTGGAAGAAAAGCCATATTAAAAAAACAGAAAATATAGATGAAAAGGGTTCAGATTATAACAATAAATCAGAAGATAGAAAATATCATATTGGAAATTCTTGGAATAAAGAAATTTCAGATTCAGAACTTAGTGAGTTAGACACTAAGATAAAATCGTATGAAAAATCAGCAGAAAGATTAAGTTTAGAATATGATGAAGAATAGAGAGATATAAAAACAAAGATAAAATTTCCAAATCCAAAAGAAATGACTCAAACAACAGATCTGATATAGAAATTCATTTTGAGAATAATTTTGGTTTAGACTTCAAAAATAATCCTATTGGAATTGTTGCTTTAATATTATTTTTAGTGATATTTATAATTGGTGATATTGGATATTACTCTGATATACAGTATTTAATTTATTTTGTAACATTTCTTGGAATCATATTGTATGTTTGTATTGCGAAGCCAACGAAACCAAAAAAATAAACTTTCTATTTGGCAACTCTTAGAACTCTAATTTTTTCCCTGTTACATCTTATTGAAATCTCTATAAAAAATTATCTTATAATTTCAGGTGGTTCTTTTGTCAAATCAATAATTAAAGAGTGCTTTCCTGAAAAATCATTATCATTAACCACGTAATCTACCTGACTTTTTATAGATTCATCAACATCATAAATTGACTTTGCACTCTCCTCTCCCGAGATATTAACAGAAGTTGATACAAATGGAGTCTGGCACTCTCGTATCAAATCCCAAAACCAGTTCTTTGTGATTCTAACACCTACTGTATTTCCCTTACCAATAACTCTTTTTGACAAATTAAGAGAATTATCTTTAAGTTTAAGAACAAACGAATAAGGACCAGGTAGTTTTTCCTTTACAAATTCCAAACTTTCCTTTGTAGTTTCACAATACGTTTCAATCCAATTAATACTTGGAACAACAATAAGACAAGACTTACTGTCCCGTTTCTTAATCTCAAATATCCTCTCAACCTGCATATGATTACTTGCATTACATCCAAGCCCTAAAACAGTATCAGTTGGATAAATAAATACCTTTCCAGACTTTATTTCCTCTAAATAAAAATCCTTATTTCTTAAAATCTCTTCTTTACTTATAACTTTCATCGTAACATAAAATCTAATCCTCAATGCTTTTTATTTCTTTTGGAATCATTTTTGAGAGAACCTCACACCCATTCTCTGTAATTAAAACATCATCTTCAATTCTTACACCTATTTCCTCTTCTTTTATATAAATCCCCGGTTCAACTGTATAAACTTCTCCAACCTGAAAAGGAGTTTTAAAATCTCCCAAATCATGTGTGTCAAGTCCTAAGAAATGTCCCGCTCTATGTGGATAATACTTTCTCAATATATCCTTGTTTTTTTCAAATTCCTCTCTTGTTATAACACTCAATTCAATTAACTTTTCAAGAATCATTTTTGCAACATCTCTCTCCCAATTAATCCTTAAAAGATTAGGTTTTAGCATTTTAATTGCTCTTTTTTGAACATCCAAAACAACTCTATATACTTCTCTTTGTCTTTTTGTAAACCTTCCAGAAATAGGAAAAGTTCTTGTAATATCTGTTTTATAATTATTAAACTCTGCTCCTGAATCAATTAAAACAAGTTCATTTTTCTTAAACTTTTTATCATTTTTTATATAATGCAAAATATTAGCATACTTTCCGGATGCAACAATTGGATGATAAGAATGCTTACATAAATTTTTAGTATAAACATAACTAATACTTGCCTCAACTTCCTGCTGGGATTTGTACGACTTAATATTTCTTAAAACATATCTAAACGCCTCACTTGTTGTTTTCATTGCAGTTCTTATCTCACTTATCTCCTCTTTTGATTTCATCTGCCTTAAATCTCTTATAATCTCAAACGAATTAATTCCATTTAACTTGTATCTTCTTTTAATCTTTCTTATGTAATCACTATACTCACTTGGATTCTCCATACCCTTCAATTCCTCATTTTTAAAATAATACAAATTCTTGGTTTTTGACAATATCTTATCTGCTATCTCTTCATACTCATCTAAATACTTCACATTACATATCAATGATATTGCCTTACTTTCTTTAACTGATAACTTAGCACCCTCCCATACTTCAATTAACTTACTTGTTTTCACAATAAACACATACTTATTAATCTCTCCCTTTGAATTCTTATGAACAAGAAGTTTGGTTTTTGCCTGACTAATTCCTGTTAAATAAAACAAATTAGAATCAGGGAAATCAAAAAACTCACTATCTCCTTTTACAATTACATCTTTTGAAAAAAATACTGCAACAGAATTTCTTTTTAACTTATTGCCAAATTTCACTCTGTTCCTTTTGAAAAACTTTGAATCCATTTTCATCTACAGTCCAACTACCGAGCCATTATGGAACTTAATTGACTTAGGTCCTATATAACCAACCTCATCAATACTCTCTTTTGATAACTCAACCACCTCAAGAAGCCTGAAAACATTTCCCGTAAACAAACCTCCCTTAAACGGTTTTCTCTTCCCATTCTCAATTATATAACCCAATCTAATCTCAGCACTAAAATCCCCTGAAATTGTATCTGGTGAAAATGACGCAAACGTTACAATCTCAATCTGCTTATCCTTATCCTTAATCAATTCATTATATGACTTATTTCCAGTTTCTATCTCGAACGGTCCCAAAGGTCCTGTTGGTTTCTCATTTATGTACTGACCATATTTATTTGATGCCGCAAAATTCTCCAAAACATTATCTCTAATCAGACATAACTTTCTTGCACATAATCCTTCATCATCATAAGGATGTGAACGATTATTATCTACACGCAGAGGATTTGAATAAATTGTTAATCTATCATACTTACCTTTAATCACTTCATCCCCTTTTTCAAATCTTGTAACCCCGTGATATTTATATCTTGCAAGACACTGAGCAATTACTGAATTCATTGACAAATCAGGATTAAAAAAATCCATTACTGCCTTCTTTGTTAATATAACCTTTCCACTAAAATCCTTAGCCCTATTATCCTTAGCGCTATGAACTGCAAAACTAATATTTTCCTTAAAAAATTCCTCAAAATCAAACCTGTAAACATCATTTATTTTCTTATAAATAATATGCTCAGTTTCATTTTTTGTAACCTTATGAACTGCTGTTAAAACAAACTCTATATATGTATTTGTTTTTGTATTTGACTTAACAACTCTATTTGAAGTCTCTAAATTCTCATCAACAATATTATTATGAAACTCAAGAGCATTTAACTTAATCTGTAATTCATCATCCCAGTTCCTATCTATTAATTCCTTAAAAATCTCTAACTTCTCTGCAAAAAAAAGATTTAAATTCTTTGTTTCAAAATCATCTACAAACTTTTGACTATAATATGAATCATAATCAATCTCTGAATCATCTACCTCCTTGTCTTCTTTCTTTATATAATCATACTTTCGTGATTTAGACTTAGAACAAATAAATATAGCATCCAAAAGTTCCTTTCTAAAATCTTCAATATCTGCACTCTGAGAGATTTTAAATGAACTCTCTCCAACACAATCCTCATAATCCTTTGCAACTGAAATATCAAACTCATTTCTTTGTGATTCAAGTACTGATTCAATCTTATAATCCTTTTGAATATAAATATTATTTTTTCTTTTCTTGTAAGAATTCATCTTCCAGAAAGAAATCTCATTCTCATTTAACACTTTCTGCAACAACTCCTTTATCTGGGTATTTTTATTTTTCTGAATTTGAATCTGACTCATTTTACATCTTACCCTAAAACTACTTCATCAATCTTTAAATATGCTCCGCCCTCAGAAACACGGACCCATTCCTTATGCCCTTTTCCGCAGAAACCTCCGCCTTCTATCTCAAATTCCTTTGAAACTCCTGAGATATTCTTTATAATATCGGGCAGAAACCCTGTTAATGCAAAACCATCATAAAACTCATCAACCAATTTTCCGTTCTTTATTCTCTGCCCGGAGCATCCTTGTATCTGAACTCCCCAGCCTTTGGGATCTTCCATCCCCCCTGCACTTCCATTTACATATATTCCATCATCAATTTCTTTAAGCATATCCTTATACGACTCATCTGCTGGTTCAAAATATGTATTTGACATTCGTGTATAATGTTTATGATCAAACGACTCAAACCTTGAATTAAATGAATTCTCCAAATCAAGTTCCGTCTTAGAATACAAATCTGCCATTGGATCTTTAATCACTCCATTCTTTACAAGATATGTCTTCTTTGCAATATTTCCCTCATAATCGAAATAAAACTCTCCATGCTTTCCTGCAATTTGAGGACAATCAACAATATTTATATTATCATCTCCTATCTTTTTACCTATCCATTCTGATGCCAATGCTCTTTCTTTCATCATAGTATCTGCCTCCATTCCATGCCCAAATGACTCATGGGCAAGAAGACCTGTAATCTTGGGAGACAAAAGAACTTTATACTTTCCCCCCTTTAATTTCTTGGCTTTCTTCATATTGGGAACATCTTCTCTAAACTCTTCAAATGAATCATAAGCCTTATCAAAAATCTTTAAATCATCATCAACAAGTGATTTGAAAACCATCCTATTTGTCCCATCCTCGCATTTAACAAAAGCAACCATTGCAATCTTTCCAAGAGAAATCTTCTGAGAAAGCGTTTTGGAATTACTTACAAAAATATGATTTTCCGTCTGCTCGCTCATAATTACCCGAACATTTACAACATCATCATCTATTTTTAAAATATCATCTTTTATCCTCATAAGTTTATCTGTTTTCTCTTCAAGACTTAAAGATTCAAAAGACTTTTCCAATTTCCTCTCAAAATCCTTTTCAACAATATCATTATCTACTTTGAGTTTTTTTGGACTCTTTATTTCATGTTTAGACATTTCGTACCTTTCAATTAAGCCAGATGCAACACTCTTTAAACCTTCTTTGCTTAATAAAGTTGTTGCACTCTCCAAAAATTTCTCTCCGTCCCATAACCTAATTTTAACTCCTTTGTCACAATCCTTGTTTATACTTGTATTTTCCTTATCAATAACAATTTTTAGTTCCTTTTGATTAATATAATTAAAATCAGAATACAAACCCTTATCATGAATTGAGTTCACAATTTCTTTTGCTATACTTTTAAGATTTTCTTTCATATAATTATTCTTAGAAAGTTTTATATAAATCTTTCCTGTAACTCTTTTTGATGATTGCGAAATTAATCCATAAAAAGAATGTAATTCTCTCCGAGATGAAATATCTGACAGGCACTCTAAGTATCTCTTTGGGCTTAATGTTTTCAGGAAAAAAAAGATGCTCTAAGGGTGTTTGCATGGTTATGCCAGCATCAAAAGATGTTCGCTATGGAAGTGCTGTTACCATGATGTTTTGTTTTTGCTCTCTTGAAATCATTTTCATCAGTTCTAAATTCAAAGTTGTTGATAAAGTTATTTTAAGACCTTGGATTATGTCCTACATCCCAAAGGCTAAAGCAAAATATATTATTGAAGCATACCCGGGAAAACTTGAAAACATTAAAATAGGCGATAAAATTAAAATAGTATTAAATGAATAATTGCTTTGTTATATTTGTTGCATATTCTCCTCTGCTTAATTCAAACATCACAATCATTTTTTTCTTGCCTTCATTTAAATCATCATTCTCTACCCTGCTTATTTCAAGATTTTTTGGATGAACTACAATCTTTCTTGACACTTGCTTTTGGTTTCTTATAAGTTCTGGCATATGAGGTAGTTTAAAATTTTCCTGAGTCAAACCATCTCTTTTTAGAATGTTACATATCACTTTCATAAATTCCTCATCATAAACAGTTTCACTATTTATCAAATTTATTTCTTCTCTGTTCGTTTTAATTCTCCCTTTTTTAATCTTATCTAAAATCTCATTGAAAATATATGACTGATATGCATTTATGTAAAGAGTTCTAAGTTTCTTGTGGATTGTTCTAAAAGCTCCGGGAAAATCATTTTTCGCTGATTTTAAATGATTTAATATTTTCACTTCATCTCTTAAATACTTGGGTGCAAGTTCAATTGCACTATCTATAATCTCAGTATTTTGCTCCTTAATATTTTGTTTACTCTTATCTATGAATTTTGCAAACTCTATATTTTCAAGATTTGGATTCTGGGGAAGAGATGTTAGAATTTCAAATACTGCATTATTTATCTCATTTCTTAAAATATATTTCCCAATAATATGAGAATTATTCGCATACCCAAATCTCTGAGAATCAAAATAATTCAAAACTCCATTTCTTTTAATATCTCTTAGATTATTTTTAGCTTTCTCAATATCGCTATTTTCTAAATCCCGAATTGTTATTGTAAATTTATTTCCAAGATTATCCCCAAGATTAATTCTCCCCTTAAACTTCCCCAAAAATTCAAGTTCTAAGTCCTCTACTTTTTCATTTAGAAATTTCAGATTTTCCTTTAAAGTATCCTCATTTACATAATGCATTGAAATTACCTGAGAAGTTATTGCCTTTCTATCCTTAGTTCCTGCGAAATGAATTGTCTTTTTAGAAACATTAAATATTTTTGCAATTTTTTCTATTGCTTTTATTTGAGTGTAATCCTTTTTAGTCAATTTAAAATAGAAGAACTCATCCCTCTCATCTTTTTCTTTAAACTTTTCAGGACTATATATTTCATGAACTATAAAATCCTCAGGAATTTGTTTTATCTTCATAAAAATTAAAATACTAATAACTTTATAAATTATCATTATCAGCAAAACTATGATATGAATTATTGCCGATTATAAGATGGTCAAGAAATCTTACATCTAAGGTTTTGCAGGCTTTTTGTATTTTCTTTGTAATCTCAATGTCTTCAGAACTTGGAGTTGTATCGCTGCTCGGATGATTATGAGTTAAAAATATGCCTGATGCATTGTGTTTTAAGGCGCATTTAAGAAGTATTCTTGGGTCTACAATTGAATAATTTAACCCTCCTCTGGATATGTATTCTTTTCTTATAAGTTGATTTTTTGAGTCCGTAAACAGAGCAATAAGGTTCTCATGTGCCAGATTGTGAAAATCCATTCTAACCTGATTATATATATCTTCTGGTTTATTTAACTTCATTTTAGATACAGATTTAATAGCCAATCTTCTAGAAAGTTCAAATATTGCAACAATTGAACATGCCTTAACTCTTGATATTCCATCAAAATTCAACCAACTTTCATAATCAAGTCTTGCAATTGTTTCTTCATTAAATGTTTGTATTATATCTCTTGAAAGTTCTATGACTCCTAATTTCTTAGAACCTGTTCTTAGGATAATTGCTAAAAGTTCAACCTCTGTTAAATTGCTGGGTCCAAAGGCAATCAGTTTCTCTCGTGGCATCTCGTTTTGGAGTAAACCTTTGACTTGACCCATAAAGGGAGAGATAAATATGATTTTAAAAGATTTAAGTTAAATTTTTTCATCAATCTTAGAATTATTATATCTTTTTTCATAATTTTTATCTAATTTTCTAATTTTTTCAATTAAATATATCTCTCAAACAAATTATAATTGGAAATTAAGAAGAGAAAAACACAAAACAAAGATTTTTAAAAAAGTTTGAATTAATTTAAAATATGATTAATTTTAGAAGTGCCGTCTTTTCATTGGTTATTGCGAACGTATTTATTTTTGTCTTGACTTTAACTATTCCCAATTTAGGAGGTTTATTGATTTTTTCATCGTCAAATGAAGTCTTTAATCCTTTTTCATTTGTGACATATATGTTTGCTCATGCACATTTTTATCATCTGTTCTTTAACATGTTTGCCTTAATTATCTTTGGTTCTTTGCTTGAATCAAAAATCGGAACTAGAAGATTTCTGATGCTATATTTTGGTGCAGGTATTTTAGCGGCAGTATTTGGGAGTTTCATATATGATTCATTTTTAGGAGCATCAGCAGGAGTTATGGGAATTATCGGAGCAACGATTGTATTTTTTCCAAGACTTAAAGTTCTATTGTTTTTTGTTATACCAATGCCTATGTGGTTTTTGGGGGTAATATATGTAATCTATGATTTATTGGGAACTTATATGCCAAATAATACAGCGAATTTTGCTCATTTAGTTGGAATGGCTGTGGGCTTTGCGTATGCTTATTATCTGCTTTCAAGAAGAAAGAAATTTGTTAAAAGATTTTCAAAACCCAAAAAAACAGAAGAGAATAAAGACCCAAGATTTATAAGTTTAGAAGAAGCCGAGAATTACAATAAAGCAAAATTGGATTTTGCATGAGAGTGAGGTTTTATGAACCATTTAATTATTGCAGTGGATGGGCCTGTTGCATCAGGAAAGGGAACAGTTTCAAGATTAGTTGCCAAAAAATTAGGCATAAAATACATTGATTCAGGAGCAATATACAGAATTATTACATATTATCTAAACCAAAAGAAGATTCTACCTTCAAATGTTAATGGGGCAAGTTTTAAAGATTTAAAAATTGAATTAGGGGAGAATTGGGGATTTCTTTTAGATGGCAAAGAAGTTCATGATAAAATAAGAGACCCTAAAATATGCGAATTATCATCTGATTATGCAAAAATAGGAATTGTTCGTGAATTTGCTAATAAAATTGCAAGACGCATAACTAATAGTTGTGATTGCATTGTTGATGGTAGGGATGCAGGAACATTCATAGTCCCTAATGCAAGTTTGAAAATATATTTGACAGCATCATTAGAAGAGAGAACAAAAAGAAGATTAGAGGATTTTAAGAAGAGGGGATTTAGTAAAACTTTTGAAGAAGTCAGATTAGACATTGAGAAAAGAGATTTTCAGGACAAAAACCGAGAAATATCCCCATTAATTAAAAGTCCAGATGCCATAGAAATAGACAACTCAGATATGAGCATTGATGAGCAGGTGGAAAAAATCTGTGAATTGGTTAGGAAAAGTTAAGTATTGTGTGTTATATACTATATAAAAAGTTATATATTTTAATTAGAATTGCTTTAAGACATCAATAATTTCTTTTTTTAAAGTAAGAACTTTATAAACCTATCTGAAAACTGGCTTTGTCCATAAATTCAAGAGAACTTAAAATGTTGTATAAATAAAATGATTTTTGATAAGTAATTTTCTTCTTTGATTGAATATATTTAGCATAGATTTTGGAAAAAACAATTTATGGACAGAGCCTGAAAACTACATGTGTGGTGCCATAACATATGTCACCAATCTAAAAGTTAACAATTCTTGTTAACTTTATGAAAAAATACGAAATTAGGAAAGTTTTCATAAAGCTAAGAGTTAAACAAAACTCTTATTCTAAATGCAAGAAAATACTTGCTGAGGAGTGCAAATACTTTGTAAGTATTCGTACTTTAAAACGTTGGCAACACCGTTTTGAGAAAGAAATATGGGATTATCAAGATAAGTCTACAAGACCAAACAAGATCTATTACAAAGTTACTTTAGAAGATGAGAAAGCAATTTTAAATCTTCGATATAAAACTGGTTGGGGATCTAAAAAGCTTCATAACTTCCTGCCTATTCTGGATATTTCAGAGAGAACCATTAATAGAGTTCTTAGAAAGAATCATTTAACTCGTAAAGAGGGAAATAGAGGGTCTCTGATTAAATACGTTCGTTTCGAACGTAAACACTCAAATTCACTTTGGCACATTGATGACAGTGAATTTGGTGAAAAAGGTAAAATAATTGCGGTCATTGATGATGCCACTCGTTATTGTTTAGGTATTTTACATGTTCCAACTGTTACAACACCAATTGTAACACAATTTCTTGATAATTTAATCAAGAAATTTGGAAATCCTACTCAAATAATCAGTGATAATGGAGCACCATATGGACTTAGAAGTAAGAAGTCTAAGTTCGATAAATGGTGTCAAAGAAGAAGGATTAAGCACATTAGAACTAAAGTTAACCGTCCTCAAACAAACGGAAAAGTGGAACGTTTGTTTGGAACAATTGACAGGGAAATTGGGTATTGCAACAATGATCTAGAGTTATTTAGGTATAGATATAATGTTTTTAGACCTCATCAGAGCTTATTTAGTCAAACTCCTTCTTATGAGTTTGACAACTTTCAGAGAAAGTTGAGGTGGTGACATATGTCATGGCACTACACACAGAACCTAACTATAACAAATTTTATAAATGTGAAATAGTTTTTTATATACAAAGAGTTTAGAGAGTTAGTTTTTAGTATTTCTCAAAAACTTCTTTAAATAAAAATAAATGAACATAGCAAAAAGCATTTCTGATATGAAAAGAGTATGGAAGGTTACAAGAAAGCCAACTAAAAAAGATTATTTTCTAACCTTAAAAATTGTTGCCATAGGTTTCTTAGTAATTGGATTAATTGGCTTTATTATTGAATTATTATGGCAGTTCTTATTAAAGGGATGTTTTGGAGAAGAAGAAAAATGCCTAGGACTATTCTCTACCTTTGGATTATTCTTTACTAAAAGAATGGACATGCGCAACATATTAAAGAGATTACTCGGATAAAATGGATAGTGAGAATGATACAAAAGAGAACCATGAATATTATGTAGTCAGAACATCTATTGGTCGCGAAGACAAATTCTTGGATTCTTTGCAAAAATCCCTGTTAAGCAAAGAAGACCATGGAATTTACAGCGTATTTCGAGTTGAGAACATTAAAGGATATGTTTTTGCTGAAGTTGAATCTCTAACCAAACTAATTGATGCAACCCGTGGGGTCCCTAACAGCAAAGGTGTAATAAGAGATCAAATTGATTTTAAAGACCTTGAGAAATACTTTGAAAAAGGCATGGAGCAGATAATGGTATCTGAGAGAGATATTGTTGAAATAATTGTAGGTCCTTTCAAAGGTGATAGGGCAAGAGTTGTACGTGTGGTGCCAGGTAAAGAGGGAGTTGTTGTTGAACCGATAAATATGGCTGTTCCGATTCCAATAACAATGACAATTGATGACATTAGAGTTTTAGAACATGCAGAGGAAGAAAAAAAAGAAAGTGAATAAAAAAATGGAAAAACTAAACAAATTTGAGAAAACAAGATTACTATCAGCAAGAGCCCTTGAATTAGCTCAGGGCGACAAACCCAAAGTTAAAGTTTCAAAGGGAGTAAAGATTTCAAAGGACTACGTAAAAATAGCCCAAGAAGAATATGACAAAGGAAAACTTGAATTAGAAGTTTACAAAAAAGAAAAATAATCTAACTAAAAATCTATATTCTTTAGCAGACTGTAGCATTAAAGACTTAGGAAATAAATGTACAATTATAAGCATTTTTTATTTTAATATTTTACGGCTCTGTCCATAAATTCAAGAGAACTTAAAATATTGTATCAATAAAGCAACTTTTGATAAATAATTTCTTTCTTTGATTGAATATACTTAGCATAGATTTTGGAAAAAACAATTTATGGACAGAGCCTATTTTACAAAACATTTATAATATCTCAAATCAAGATTTCTTAATACATAGAAAAACTATAAGAGGGTTTATCTATATAAAAGGTAGAAAAACACCTTTACCAAAAAATTAAAATGATACAAAACATAGAGGATGAGTAGATTAGAAACAGTAACCAAAGAAGAAGTATTTAAACTATTTATAGATGAATATTTTGATATTAGTAAAATTTATTATGGAAAAGAGCAGAAAATAAAAGAATTAAAAGGGTTGTATGATAGAAGTGAAGAAAGGATAAAAATTTTCCCAAGAAATTGTGAGAACTTGGACGATGAATTAATAATATTGCTACATGAATTTGTTCATTACAGAGATGATCATTTTAATTTGAGTAGAACAGAAGAAGAAACAGATAGAATTGCAATTTATATGTTTCGCTATTGTAGAGATGTTCTGGATTATATCCTAGAAACTTGGCAATATAGACCATATAAAAGACAAACTCTTAGGAATTCTTATAGTTAAAAAATGAATGAAAAATATTATATCGGTATAGACATTGGTGGTTCAAATATTAAAGGAGTTTTAAGATGTTCTAATATAATTGTAAGAAAAATTAAAACTAAAACACCAAATGATAACATAGCAAACTTTGAAAAAGTCTTATTTAAAATAATTGATGATTTAAGAAAAGATTATAAAATAAATGGAATTGGTGTAGGAGTTTGTGGAAGAGTTGAAAAAGGAATTGTGCTTGATGCCCCAAACTTAAAAATAATAAACGGCTATGGAATCAATGATGTGGTTTCTCGAAAATATAAATGTTTAGTAAAAGTTTGCAATGACTCATATCTTCTTTACTACGCATTAAAAGAATCAATTCACGATAAGAATATAGCATTTATAACTCTTGGAACTGGAATAGGAATAAGCCTGTATATCAATGGAAAATTATATACAAAATCTGATTTCAGTTCTGATTTTTCCCACACTAATTTTTTTCACTCTGATTATTCAATTGAAGATAAAATATCAAAAAGATTTTTACTTAACAAAGCAAAAGAAATGGGTTTAAAAATCTCTAATGTTCATGAACTGCATTCCTTTAAGAATGAATCTAAACTAATATTTGAAGAATTTGGGGGGAATTTGGGGATTGTTCTCTTATCCCTATCAAAAACCCTTGAATTGAATAAAATTTTCATAGCTGGAGGTTTTCTACATTCTTTAAATTTATTTGAAAAATCTCTAATGCAGTATTTCAATAACACAGAATGCAAAATAGAATTTGTCCAAAAAGACTTTCCCATTGAGGCATATGGAGGAAGTCTTATGGTTGATTAAAATCATTAATATCCATCTCATACGTCTTTTCAATATACTCTTTTGCCATTCTATGAGTATTAAAATATGAAGCGGAATTCCCTATTGCAAGTTTCATTTCAGACACCCATGCAGTTGATAACTCACAAGAGAATTTTGGGATTATCTTATATTCAAGAGTTGTAATTAAATCCTCATATGTATAAATTGGAAATCCTCCTCCATTTCTCTCAAAACTCTCGATTGCCCAACCGTCAAGAGTTGAAAAATGCAAACATCCATTCGTTGCGGCTTTCATTCCTGATGTTCCTGATGCCTCATGGTATGGAATGGGAGTGTTTAGCCATAAATCACATCCACCAACAAGAATCTTCCCGATATTCATATCATAATTCTCAATAAATGCAATTGCAACATCATTCTTTAATTCTCTTGCATATTCTATGACCTTTTTCATAATTGCTTTTCCCATCCCATCATTTAGATGAGTTTTGCCTGAGAATACAAACTGCACCTTATCTCCTATCTCTTTTAACCTGTCAAGATTCTTAAAAACTAATTCTGCATCCTTATATTCAATAAATCTTCTTGCAAACCCAACTGTTAAAACTCCCTCTTTTAACTTACTATCTATGATATTATGTTCATTAACAAATTTAATCATATCATGCTTAGCTTTTAGATGAGCATCTAATATTTCTTCATTTGGCACACTAAATATTTTGGTTAACTTAGTATAATCATCTCTCCACCCTTTGATGTTCCTGTCAAACACCTCCTTCATATATGAACTTGCCCATGACTCGCAGTGAACCCCGTTTGTAATATAATGAATATCAAAATCTGGAAACATTTCCTTAGTTATTTTGCAGTGGATTTTTGAAACCGCATTTATATGAGAACTAAAACTCATTGCAAGTTTTGTTGTATCTAATTCATTAAAACCTGCGATTTTCTCAATATGCCAAGGTATTAATTTAGTATCATCTGTAAACGCTTCATATACATGCTTATAATCAAATTTATCATGTCCTGCAGGAATTGGAGTATGAGTTGTAAATACACATTTTTTTCTTACGGCATCACCATCCCAACCATTTTTCTCTCCTAAATCTTTGTAAAGCTGCAGTGTTAAAAAACATGAGTGTCCCTCATTCATATGATACTTTTCAATTTCATTATGCCCAAGAACTTCTAATGCTTTAATTCCTCCAATCCCTAAAACAATTTCCTGATATAACCTGTTCCCCTGATAAAGCTTATTTGTGATTTTCTTAGTCCATTTTGGATTCTTCTCCAAATCTGTATCAAGAAAATATATTGGAATTTCATGTCCTCTAAGCCCTTTATGCACGTATTTCCAGATTTTCACATAAATTGGAATTCCTGCAATTTCCACTTCACATTCTTTTTGAGTATCCTCTAATATACTTAAAAAATCCCAGTTATCATCCTCTTCAACCTGAGTATCATCAATTATTCTTTGTTTAAGAAACCCTTCTTTGTAGAGGAGAGTTAAGGCGCAGAATGGAAAATTCAAATCTGCCATCGCCTTAATTGTATCCCCTGCCAAAATTCCCAAGCCACCAGAATATGTCTTAATCTCTGATTTCAATCCAATCTCAGTACTAAAATATGCAACTTTTACACTCATAATTTTTATATTAGAAAATGAATTTATATTAATTATATACTACTCTTCAGGTAAAATAATTTGAAATAGTATTGTGTCTTAGTGTATCTTTTGTGTGGGCAGGTTGCTCGGGAACTACGGCAGTTATGACCAACACTTTACTAATCTCGGATTGTGATAATATTAAGATTAATAGATAATTGAGTTTTTCTAGCATTTGCACTTATTGACAAAGCATTCCTTTTAATAATGCGTGGAAAAATTCATATATATTTGAATTTCTAAATTAGAATGGAAGGAAGAGAATCAAACAAAAAAAGCAAAGTCAAATTATTTCTCTCTTTTGTAATTCTAATATTATATATTTTAATAATGTTAGCAGTTATATTTGGGATTTCATTTGGGGATTTAAGTTCAATTACAAATTACATCTTCTTAATTATTATATCTCTGCCTTTTGGGTTCTTATATAAATGGTTACAAGATGGATTTAATTATAGTTTTGAATTTAGATTAAAGAGTTCAATCATCACATCTGCATTTTTATTGTCTGTATTTGTTCTAATTATTGGAATAATGAATGAAATTACCAGAGTTTCTGCTGAACTCTCCCTGGTAGAATCTTTTATTTCAGTTGTTGATGTAAATTTACTTTTATACTCAATTTTATTTTTGTTAAGCTTTAATCTGAATTACCTGATTTTTTTATTTAAAGAAAAAGAGTTTGTAAAATATGCATTATATTTAATTCCGATATTAATTAGTCAAATTCTAGTTTATGTGGTTATCCCTTACTTATTCCTTTAGTTTCTTAACAAAAAACAGATAAAAAAGCAAAAACTCCAATTAAAATTCCAAGTGAATTTTTCTTAATCATAAAACTTCTCGTTTGGAAAATATTAGATAAGTATTATGAAACAATGTAATAACAATAAATCTAATTTTGATGACTCTAAAATCCTAACACTTCTAATTCAAAGAATAATTCAAACCAAATTCAAATCTTTTTTTAGAATACTTATTACTTCACTAAACAAACTCTTAGGAAGTCCAACTGAAATATATCTTGTTCGCCCATACCTTCCCTTTGAAACAATCCTAAAATTAATAATACCCAAAACATCAAGTTCAACAATAAGGTCTGAAATTCTTCGCGAAGATAAAGTTGCAATCCTCAAATCCTTGGCTAACTTATTATAATAATCATACACTGCTCCTGTTGTAGTTGGTTCAATAACAAGAGATTTCTTATTTGTTACAAGATTATGTTTCTCTCGCATAGAAGTCTTAATAATTGAATAATTTACAAGTTTGGATTGTTTTGGCAGAGATTTTATTACATCAATGACTCTGTTTCTTTCCGTCTTTTTATCAGCACTATCAATATGCTCGCAAAGAACCTTCTCACTGCCAGAACGCTCAGCAAGTTCTCCTGCAAACCTCAACAATTCTAATGCCCTTCGCGCATCCCCATGCTCTCTTGCCGCATATGCAGAGCACTTTGGAATTACCTCCTCATCTAAAACTCCCTCAACGAATGCTTTAATTGCTCTATCATTTAGAATATCCTGAATCTGAATAGCATTATATGGCAGAAAAACAATTTCCTCTTCACTTAAAGATGATTTAACTCTTGCATCAACCATATCCATAATAATCAAATCATTAGTTATTCCAATTATTGTTACCTCTGATTGCTTTAACTCAGGGTTAATTCTTGTCAAATTATATAAAATATCATCTCCTGCTTTTATGATAAGTGCATCAATCTCATCGAGGGCAAGAATTACAGTTTGTTTCCTTGAATCAAGCATCTTATACAACTCCTTATACAAATCATTTGTTGAAATTCCAGTTGAAGGCATTTCACGTCCCAACTCTTTTAAAATTTCAAGAATAATCCTATATTCAGTATCAGCAACCTTTTTCAACTTGCAGTTAATTGAAATAATCCTTAAAGGAATCTCTCTTGCACTTGCAATATTTAACATCTTATTTAAAACATAATTAACACACAATGTCTTTCCCGTTCCCGTCTTTCCATATATAAAAATATTAGATGGCCTCTCTAACCTTAGAGATGGGGCGAGGGTTTTTGCAATCTCTTTTAAGTATTCCTCTCTATGTGAAATCTTATCAGGATTATGATTTGACTGGAGAACTGACTTATCCTTGAAAATAGGCTTGGATTCCATAAAATCTTCAAAGAAATCATCTAATTCATCTCTTTGTGTATCTAAAGAATCAGGTATTTTTTCAATGTCATTTCCCATTAGAAATATTATCCAAATTAACAGCTTTATAAATGTTTAGTGCTATGGTATATAGTACTCACACCTTTAGTAGAATATCTAATATTTCCAGTGGAAACTTAAGATAATTCATACCACATAATATACTTCATTAAAATATATAATAAGTTCTAAAAAATCACTTCTTCCATCTAAACCCATAGAAAAAAGGGAAAAAATATATAAACATCTCACATTTAGATAAATTATGGAGACCGTTCCAAAAAACATTTTAATACTAGTAACTCATGGAAGTTACTACATACCATCCTATCTAAAAATACTTCTAAGTTCCCAATTTAAAAAAAACAATTACAGACTTCTAAAAAACTATTCAGACTTTGGAACAAGCAAACTATTATCTGAAAAAATCCCAAAAAACCAGATAATAATCTGCAACTTCTCAAGAGCCTTAGGCGATCCTAACAGAGAAAGGAATTCAAAAGAATCATTTAGAAAATACGACTTTAACTCAGTAAAAATCTGGAAGATTGATTTCCCTGCCCTATTAAAAAACTATCTAACAAAAAAGTACTATGACAAATACCACAAACAAATTGAAAAAAAAATATCTCTGATAGAAAAAAAATACGAAAAAATCTTAATCTTAGACATACACGATACAAGAAATTACTTACTATCCCCAAATAAAAAAGGTGACACAAAAAGAAAAGAAAACTTTCCAGAAATTAACCTTGGAAACTATGGTAACAAATCATCATCAAAAGCAACCCTTAACCATTTAGCGAAGATTTTTGAAAAAGAATTTAAAATCAAGCCATCTCTAAACAAACCACACAAAGGCGGATATGTAACTCAAAAATATGGAATAAACAAACCTAAAAGAGAAGTTATTCAAATTGAATTCGGGCGATACCAATATCTAAGCGGAAAAAAACAAAAAACAAAAAACAACATTAATGATTTTAAAGAAAAACTCCTAAAAGTCATCTCTCAAATAAAACAACCCAAAATCTAAAAATTCAACATTCTTTTTTGCCAGCCCTATACTTTCTAAGCCTTGAAGATTTTCCATAACCACACGATGAGCAAACTCCTTTTTTCATATGATATGATCTACTTCCACACCTTCTACACATTATGTGCAACTTCCCCTTGCTCTTCTTCCCCATACTTGGTGTTCCTTTCATTTTACATATCAGATTTATTATGTTTAATTGTTGAAATCATATCTCCTCTGATTAAAACCTTCTCATTAATATTCTCTGAGTTCTCGCAAACATCCTCTAAAACAATATTTAGGTGCATATCAAAAGAAACCAATTTACCAGTATACAAAAGTCCGTCCTTTAATTTAACTGACACCTCTTTACCTATACTTTCCATAAGACTGTCAAACGGTCTATCTGATTTCATAATACCTAAAAATAATTTCATTTGGTTTATAAAAGTATCCTTTCGATAGCTCTGTCCGAAAATTGCTTTTTCCAAAATTTATGCTAACTATATTCAATCAAAGAAAAAAATTATTCGTCAAAAGTTGCTTTATTTATATAACATTTTAAGTTCTCTTGAATTTCCGGACAGAGCCCTTTCGATGAGTTGTTAAGTTAGAGGGGTACGAATGAACTGATAAAAGATAAATATTTAAAAGTTTAGGTATATAAATTTATATAATAAAAATGGATAATTATACTTATGGGAAATTATGTGAGATAAATTATAATATTCAAGTACATGAAGGAAATGCTAATAGAAGATTTTGTTCTCAAATTGGTAAAATATTGTATCAAGTTTTTCCAGAAATTATGACAAGTAAAAATATAAATAATAAAAAAGAATTTGAAACAATGAGAAAAGATATTTTAACTACATTAAATTTTACAAGAGGGATAGTATGACCAACAAGACTAAGATTTACAAAAACATTATCACCAACACAAATAAGAAATAAACAAAACAGTACAGCAGCTAAATATATAAAATTATTAAAAGATTTAGAATTAAAGAATACAAATGATAGTTTTTAAGTTAATGGAGTATTTTATGATAAAATATTATTATTATTATTCAAGTGGTTCAATAGTTAATTTATTTCCTCTCTCTCATGTTAATTTCCTGTGCAGTAAAGTAGCATATGCTACCATATAAAATTAGAATTTTTCTAATTTTTATGAAAAAAGAACATTTACGCCGTGAATTCATAAAGTTAAAATGTAAGTATTCGTACTCTAAATGTCAAATACTTTTAGAGAAAAAGTTCAGTAGAACTTTTCATATTTCAACATTAAAGCGTTGGTATAAACGATTTAATGATGGAATTTGGAATTTTCAAGACAAATCTAAAATCCCTAATAAAGTTTATTACAAAGTAACTCAAGAAGCTGAAAAAGAGATAATTGAGTTACGTAATAAAACTGGTTGGGGTGTGTTGTCCGCAAAAAATTTCCCACTTTGGAAATTGAGTCTTTTATGAAACTAAATGCTTTGGACATTGAAAAGATAATTAAGCGTAAGAATAAAGGTGTTTCATCTGTTTTTATTGCTAAGCAGTTCAATATTAGTAAAAGAAGAGTTAATCAACTTTTCTTAGAATTTAAGAAAACAGGGTTACTTCCTGTTTTGCAGAAGAATGGCATGAAACCAAAAAGAGTCTATCCTAGAAGTTTAGAAAGAAGAATTCTTTCTTTGCATTCAAAACTAGGGTTTGGAGCAAATTACATTTCTCAATATCTGCGTAAGAAAGAAAACTTTAAAATTGCAAATAACTATGTTCATATTGTGTTACTTGCAAATAATAAAGCAACTGCCAATCCTAAAAAGCAAAAGAGAAGAAAGCCATGGATTCGTTATGAAAAACCATGGTCTTTAGATATGGTTCATATGGATTGGCACTATAATTCACATTTGCAAATGTGGATGTGTGCGGTCTTAGATGATAAATCAAGGAAAATCCTTTGTGGAGGCGAGTTCAAAAAACAAGAAGCAAAACACAATATTGGGTTGATCAAACAAGCTTACAAAACGTATTTGAATATAAGACCAATTGATATTTGTTTGACTGATAGAGGCAGTCAGTTTTATGCAAATAAGCAAGAGGGTAAACAGCAGGGCATATCTGAGTTCCAAAGAGTCCTTGCCAGGTTAGGAATTACACATTCAAAATGTAGATATAAACACCCTCAAACCAATGGTAAGTTTGAGAAGTGGAATCATACCTATGAACTTCATAGACAGAAATTCAACACATTTAATGAATTTATGGACTGGTATAATCATAGACCGCATGGTAGCTTGGATTTTGATACGCCTGAACAAGTGTTCTGGCGTGAATTAATGCCATGGACATTAGGTAGGTTTATAAAAATGATTGGAGGTAATAAAAGTGGGAAAAAGAATTAGGACAACACATAAAACTGGTTGGGGAGCACTAAAGCTAAAGCAAAAGATTAAATCTGTTCAATTATCTCATACTACAATCAATAAAGTTCTAAAACGTAATGGTTTAACTCGTAAAGAACATAATCGTGGGCAAAGAGCTAAATACGTTCGTTTCGAACGTGAAAATCCAAACTCCCTATGGCATATTGACGATAGTGAGTTTGGTGAATCAGGTAAAGTAATTGCAGTAATTGATGACTGTTCACGTTACTGCTTAGGTATTTTACATGTTCCAACAGTCACCACATTTGTAGTTACGCAGTTCTTAGATACTTTAATTTCCCAGTTTGGAACTCCCAAACAGATAATTAGTGATAATGGAAGTCCCTATGGCGGGAAATCAAAGTATTCAAAGTTTGATGTTTGGTGTAGAAGAAGAAATCTTAAACACATTCGTACAAAGATCAAAAGACCTCAAACGAATGGAAAAGTCGAAAGACTTTTTGGTACTATTAAAAGTGAATGTTCTTTTTATAATAATGATTTAGAGTTATTTCGTTTTAATTACAATCAATTTAGACCTCATTTAAGCCTTCATCAGAAAACTCCTGCTGAAGTCTTCAATAAAATTGATTGGTAGCATATGCTACTTTACTGCACAATAAAAAACGATTAGCAAACTATATAAATAGAATTTCATTTCATAGTTATTATAAATATTTCACATATTATCTATCTTATTACAAATAATTATTTGAGGCAATATCGGATAATCTGGTTATTCCACTACCCTGGAAAGGTAGGACTTTATAGTCGTCTGGGTTCAAATCCCAGTGTTGCCGTTCCTTTTATATAAAGAATTTTTGTTACAATATTATTCCACAAAAAAAGAAACACTAAAAAAGGAAAAAATTATGAAGACATATCTGGCACAGTAAAAGTATTTGACTGGCCAGTATTCAATAGAGCTATTTTTAATAAATATCAACTATTGCATCTGGATTAGTTACTATTCCCATCTATATTAAATTCTTAAAAATTTAATTGTGTGGAGAAATTACTCCAACCCACACAAAAACCCAAAAACAAATGGCGAAACATAAAAGTATGACTGTTATTTTCTTTTCTGCTTTTAAACTTGTATCTTTCCTTATTATTTTTGTAATGAGTTTATATAAGGCTGTGCCCGCAAAGAATATAAAAGCCATAACAATCCAGATACCTGTTTTGCCTATATTGAAAAGAACACTTAAATGTGGGGCAATAAAATAGTAAACATACCAAAGCAAAATAGAAACAATAGATACCCCCTGCCATGTAAATAGTTCTCTCTTTTCTTTTTCTTCTTCTATTGCTTTATCAACTTTCTGTATAAACAGTTCTTTTCTTTCCCTTTCTTCTTCTATTAAGTCTTCATCCATTTTGATATATATAAGGATACTTTGTTTCTTTTGTCTGTTATATTTAAATTTTTTTATTCTCTATTGCAGAATTGAATGTGTTAAAGATACCAATGATAATAAACTAAATCTTTAATTTAGAAGAGTAAGATTATATACAAGATTAATTCATTTGACGTTATATATTTTCTTCATAGTTTTAATAGAATGTTTAATTATTTTCTTTAATATACTAACATTAATATCAGATAATTTATTTATATAAAGACATGATGAACCAGTTTTATGTTTTCCAATTTCTTTCAATAAATTTTAATATTCACTAAACCCATTCATTATATAAATTGATAAATTCTGCTTTCTTGGAGAAAAACCAGTAATTGGCCAATCCCCTTCCCATCCACTTTTACTTTTATAATGGTACTCTCCAAAACCAATAATGCTTGTTCCCCACATAGATGGTTTCATATTAGTTACTTCTTTAAATATCTCAAGAAGTTTTTTAGAATCCTCTCTTCTCTGTTTATTTTTTATATTATCTATAAACTTAATTACGCTTGTGGAATTTTTCTTTGTTTTTAGTTCATTCATTTTATAGAATATATCTAATCCCTGAGAAAGAAGTATTAGTATTTTTGTTTTTATTATAAAAAGGAGGTGATCCATCCGCAGGTTCCCCTACGGATACCTTGTGACGACTTAACCCCCCTCACAGAACTAAGAATCGACCACCTCAAAAAAAGGTGACCTCTTCTAGGCCCTACTTGGTTGGTTTGACGGGCAGTGTGTCCAAGGAGAATGGACATATTCACCGGGCTCTGATAAAACCCGGTTACTAGCGATTCCGATGTCATGAGGCTGAGTTGCAAACCTCAATCTAAACTAAGATTAGGTTTCGTGATTAGCTTCTCCTTTCGGAGTTGCAACACATTGTCCTAACCATTGTTGCGCGCGTGTAGCCCAGGAGATTCGGGCTATACAGACCTACCGTCGCCTACACCTTCCTCCTTGTTTCCAAGGCAGTCTCCATAAAGTACGCCAGATGACCTGACTAGTAATTATGGACATAGGTCTTGCTCGTTTCCTCACTTAAGAGGACACCTTACAGCACGAACTGACGGCGGCCATGCAACACCTCTCAGCGTCTTAGGTAAAACCTTTAATCTGACCTTCATTGGGCTGTCGCTCCTGGTGAGGTTCTCGGTGTAAAATCCAATTGAACCGCACGCCGCACCGCTTGTAGTACTCCCCCGGCAATTCCTTTAAGTTTCTGCCTTGCGGCTGTACTTCCCAGGTGGCGGGTTTAACGCCTTCGCTACGATCCTGCTAAATCACATAGATTTAGCAAAGCCTAACCCACAGCGTTTACGGCTGGGACTACCCGGGTATCTAATCCGGTTCGCTCCCCCAGCTCTCGTTCCTCACTGTCGAATCCGTTCAAGTATTGTGCCTTCGCCTTAGTTAGTCTTGTAAGGATTATAACATTTTACCGCTACCCAAACAATACTCAATACCTCTCCCGGTTCCAAGTCTTTGAGTATCTCTTGCAATTTCTGAGTTGAGCTGCAGAACTTTCACAAGAGACTTAAAAAACCAGCTACGAACACTTTAGACCCAGTAATAGTGATTTCCACTTGTGGCGCCGGTATTACCGCGGCTGCTGGCACCGGTCTTGCCCACCACTTATTCGTCGTGCTAACTATACACAACAAAAGCCTATCGTTAGATAAGCACGAGGGGTTGCCCTATCACACTTGCGTGCATTGTAGAGTTTTCGCGCCTGCTGCGCCCCTTAGGGCTAGGACCCTTATCTCAGTGTCCTTCTGGAGGTCATCGCTCTCACGACCCCTACCGATCGTAGGCTTGGTGAGCCATTACCTCACCAACAACCTAATCGGCCGCCATCTCATCTTATGTTCATTATTCAAACATTCCAGTTTAAGATAACTATCCCATTTACACTCAGTTTCCCAAGATTATTGAGGACCATAAGACAGATTAATGACGTGTTACTCAGCCTTCTGCGGTTAGAACAAGTCTAACACACTTTCATGGCTTAATCCAACCCCTCTAGCAGAAATCTCTCGCAGGATCAACGAGAATTCTTAGTCAAAGATCTAAATTATTCAAATCTTTAATCATTTTTGCCTAGAGTTTTGTACATACAATAGTATGCGTTGTCTATTTCGTCTATCACAAACATCACAAAGGATGATTGCTCACAAGTAAATATAAATAACACAATCCCCTTTATAAAATTTACCCCATAATAAAAAATTACTAACTAAGACCAAAAGCAAAAATAGTTTAATATTTCTATTAGAAATACATATAACAAATTAAGAAGATAAAGCTTAGACAAAAACAAAGCAAGAAAAGAACATAGAAAAAATTTAAAATTCCATAATCTTTATAAAGAAAATAGCATTATTTGTAATATTAAGATGAAGGAGATAGGCAGTTCTAAAAGATTTGGAGTAAGATATGGAAACACTCTGAGGAAAAAAGTATTAGACATAGAAAAATCTTCAAGATCTAAGCACAAATGCCCTTTTTGTTCAAAAGAAGCAAAAGTTAGAAGAATGGCTTATGGGATATGGAAATGCCATGCCTGTGAGAAAGTATTTGTGGGTAAAGCTTACAGACCGTATTAAAAAATGGTAGATTATATTTGCGCAAACTCAGAATGTGGAAAAACAGTTAATGGTAAACTAGTTGAACGAAAGATTAGATGTCCTTTTTGTTCCTCAAAAGTTCTATCTAAAAAACAAAACAGAATTTTAGACCCAATTAAAGCCAGATGAAATTTTCTTCCAAATTTTTATTAGATGTAAAAGAGAATAATGATATTTATTTTAATTTATTATCTCAGGAAGATTTTGACTTTAAAACCAAAAAAATAACTGTTGATGTTTCAAAAGAAAATGATGCAGTTGCAGTTAGAATTGATACAAATTCAGTTCTTGATTTGAAAATTGCAACAAACGCCCTAATAAAAAGTTTGGAGGTTATTGATAAAACTCTCAAAATATAAAATGGATGAAGACTTGATAGAAGACTTAGTTGAAGGTTTGGAAATGCTTGTTTCTGATTCTCCTTTGAGAGTTAGAGATGAACTTGAAAAAGTAATTGAAGAATTAAAAAATGTTTCTGATAACAATGACTTGCTTAAAATTCAGGATAAACTTGAAACAATTTCAAATATGCAAAACATTGACTCCTTCTCAAGAAATGTAATTATGGATGCTATAACATCAATCGAAAGAATTGTTAATTCCTAATTTCCTATAATAATATATTATAACTTTAATGGAAATTTTGTTGTAACTTTTAATAATGAATGGAAAGTTTTTTAAACTAATTTTTAGGATATAATACATGGCAAATTTCTTTTCAAGATTTATTAGTATGTTTATGAAAAAGAAGAAACTTAGTTTGGGTTTGTATGGTCCCCCAAATGCAGGGAAAAGTACCCTTGCAAATAGAATCTTGAAAGATGTTTTAGGCAAGGATGCACCAGTTTTTGTTGAATCCGCAATTGAACATGAGACAAGGGAAATTCAAAAGGTTGAAAAACTTGAAATGAAAAAGGGAGGAAGAACAATAAATTTTAATTTAATTGACACCCCAGGTATCGCAACTAAGATTGATTTTGAAGATTTTGTTAAAAAGGGCATACGGAAAAAAGATGCAAAGGAAAGAGCTAAAGAGGCAACAAGAGGAGTTATTGAGAGTATAAAATGGCTTGATAGGGTTGATGCTGTGCTTGTTGTATTGGATTCCAGATTAAACCCTTATAGTCAGGTGAATATTACCCTTGTTGGAAATTTAGTTGCAAAGAATAAAAAATTAATAATTGTTGCAAATAAAACTGATATGAAAAAATCCAATATTGACAAAATCAAATTAGTTTTTCCAGACTATGAAGTTGTTGGGGTCAGTGCAAAAACAGGAAAAGGAATTGATAATTTATATAAGGTAATTTTTGAGGAGTTTTATTAAAATGGGAGTTCAAGTATTATCACATGAGTTATTAGATGATTTAGATGTTTCAAGTAAAGTAGATAAAATTCTTAGGATTGTTAAGAAAGGAGATATTGTCTTAATAGAGGGCAGACTAAATCCACAGGAGGAGACAGATTTGATGGCGAAAGCACTGGAAAATGTGTCAGGGAAATTTACAGGAATTGAGATTGCTTTTCTTGAAGGGAAAGAATCAACTACAATTGTTCAAAAAGTGAAAAAGCATATTTTAAAAGTCTTAGTAGGAAATAGACTCGGTTTAACTGTTGTAGGTCCAAGCAAGATTATAAAAGAAGTTAAAATGAATCCTAATAAACTTGAAATTCTATTCAAAAAATAGTTTTCTTGCAATATGGATTTATTTATATCTTATGATGAATTTATTAGAGGACTCGGATTTAAGAAGAGATTAATAATAAAGGAATATTCTCTTTATTAATTTGTGAATAATTTAAGGATCGATATCATATTACTCTATTGGAGAAAATTGGGAAGAAGGAGATTTAATTTTACTGCACATAGTATCATTTAATTTTACTGCACATAGTATCATTTCCACCATTAACACCACTGCAATACCAATTATAATGAGTTGAATTAGAAGATGAGTTATAAAAATTTCCAACAATACAAATGTCTTTACCCGAACCGCATACTTCACCACCAGCAGGGAAAGAAGAAAAACTTCTACAGCAAAAAGATCCCATTTTATCATCATCACTACTATTAAAATTAGGATCTAATCTAAATCCATCTGAAAGAAGTTCCCCTGAATCCAACTTCATCCAGTTAGGAGGACAAACTCTACCTCTTGCCCAAGTACAAACTTCTTTACTACAGCTACCTCCTCCAAGTTGGACATCAACGTAAGCTTTATTAACTGCATCACTTCCATTTATCGGAGTTGGAACATCCGTTATCTTGCCAGAATCTTTCAAACTTAATGTACTATTTAAAATAAAATCCTGAAAACTTTCATCACCACCTAAAACACCACCCTTTATATCATCTGCATAATGCCAGACTCCATTTGAATCCGCGAATACGAGAGTTGCTCCCCCCAAGACAACAAAAAAGAAGACAAAAACTCTAAACAAAATTCTAAATAAATTTTTCTCAACCATGAAAGGTTCGCATTTAAAAACTATAAATAAATTAACTCAAACTCTGAAGTAACAACAAATTTAAGACATCTTACTAGGGTTAAGATTTGTTATTCAATTGCATCATCAAGAATTTATAAAACTATGACACAATCCTGAAAATCCTTTGAAGCCTCAGAAGATGAAGAAAAAAAAACAAATCAAAGTGCAATTTTAAATTATAGAAAATGTTCTTTATGCTCTTTAAAGGAACAAATCAGGAAGATGAAGAAAAAGCCAAACAAAACCTATTTAACTATAACTTTAAATTATGGAATCCTGTGGGGAAAATAGACATAGAAAAAGCAAGAAAAGAATGTGTCCAACTTGAAGAATAATATGAGTATTTGCAAAAACACCCAAAGAATTGCAGACTTAAAAATAAACTTTAGCGAAATTATTGATAGAAGGAACTACATAAGTCAGCAGATTAGAGATCGACTCTGAGGATTTCATAACAAGAACTCAAAAAATTATTTCTTTCACCTTGGTTTATTTACATATGAAATAGGAAGTGGGAAGAATTTCTTACAAAAGAAATAAACAATCTAATTGACATCTCAATAGAAATGGCACAATATCTTGACTAATAGTTAATGTCTAAATTTATAAACCCTAACATACTATTAGTAATTAGATTATGGAAATAAATTCAGACTTTGAAATTGACAGGAGCAGATATGATGATGCGAATCCAAACTCCAAATCAAAATATATTGCAAAACCAGGAATTACAGAAGAAGTTGTCCGGAAGATTTCATCTGATAAAAATGAACCAGATTGGATGCTCAAAAAAAGACTAAAAGCGCTTGAATTATTCAACAAAACAAGTATTCCAAACTGGGGTCCTGACATTTCCAAATTAGACTTAGATAAAATCATTTATTACATTAACCCACAGAGTGAATCAGCAAGAACATGGGATGATGTGCCAGAGGATATAAAGCAAACATTTGAAAAACTGGGAATCCGTAAAGCAGAAAGAGAAGCCTTGGCGGGAGTTGGCGGACAATATGATTCAAGAAATGTATATCATAACCTTAAAAAAGAATGGGAAGAAAAAGGAATCATCTTTGAAGATATGGACAGTGCTTTGCATAAATTCCCAGAACTTGTAAAAAAGCATTTTATGACAAACTGCGTTCCAATTTCAGATCATAAATTCGCAATGCTTCATGGGGCAGTCTGGAGCGGTGGAACTTTCATTTACATACCGCAGGGAGTTAAAATAGATATGCCACTTCAAGCTTATTTTAGAATGAACGCCCAGAGAGGAGGACAATTTGAACACACACTAATTATTGCAGATAAAAACTCAGAGGTTCACTACATTGAAGGTTGCTCATCACCAAGATATGCAGAAAACTCTCTTCACGCTGGATGCGTTGAAATATATGTAGGAGAAGGGGCAAAAGTTATTTACTCAAGCATTGAAAACTGGTCAAAAAATACATTTAACCTAAACACAAAAAGAGCAATAGTTTCAAAAAACGGAAAAATTGAATGGCTTAACGGGAATATGGGAAGTTCAAGAACAATGCTCTACCCTTGTTCAATTCTAATTGGGGAAAACTCCCAGTCAGAGAGTATGGGTATTGCATTTAGTGGTGAAAACCAAGAACAGGACACAGGAACAAAAGTAATTCATTTAGGAAAAAATACAAAATCAATAATTAAATCCAAATCAATCTCAAAAGATGGAGGAATTTCTTCATATAGGGGGCTTGTTAAAATAGGAAAATGGGCAGAAAATTCCATCTCAACAGTTGAATGTGATGCTCTAATGGTTGATAACAACTCAGTATCCAATACATATCCAATAATAGAATGCAGTAGATTAGATGCCCAGATAATTCATGAAGCAAAAGTTGGAAAAATTGGAGAAGATGAAATATTTTACTTAATGAGCAGAGGAATGAGTGAAGAACAGGCAAAACAAATGATAGCAACAGGATTTGCAAATGAAGTTATTAAAAGACTGCCCTTTGAATATGCAGTTGAACTAAACAAACTAATTGAACTTGAAATGGAAAATTCCATTGGATAAGTAATATGGCAGTTCTAAGAGAAATCAAACGCATTGAAGAATTATTTGAAAAAGAAACATCAGACTTTAAAGAAAACCTTAAACTTAATCAAACCTATAAAACTCAGAAATTTAATACTAAATTCTTTGAACATAACTTCTACACAAAGACTCTTAAAAAAAATAAACCAGATGAAAAATCTATTCAAATCACAGAAGATACAGAATTAGAAATATCAGGCAAGGGCATATTAAACATCTTGATTAAAAAAGACTTATTTTTAGAATTGAATTTCCTCCAAAAATTTTTAGGAATTATCAGAGTAATCATTGAAAAAAACATTAAATGCAAAATATTGGATACAAGTTCCAATAAAGAAATTTTCAAATTTGTCCAAATTTATCAGAAAGAAAACTCAAGCCTTGACTACGGTTTCATAAACAAAGAATCAAGATTTTCCTTTATCAAATCATACTTAGATTACAACTCTAGCTTTGAATTAAAAGGAGCATATAATGCAGACGCAATTGAGAATTTCATCTGCTCTCAAGTAAACCATATTGGAGAAAATTCCAGTTCGGAGATAATAGTAAATGGGGTTGCAGTTAATGGAGCGAGAGTTCTCTGCGATGGGTTAGTGAGAATTGAAAAAAATGCAATAAATTCATTGGGACATCAGAAACTAAATGGGCTTCTTCTTGATGATGAAAGTTCAATCTTATCAGAACCGATTCTTGAAATAGAAAACAAGGATGTCAAATGTTCTCATGGGGCAAGCATTTCCCAAATAAAAGATGAAATAATGTTTTATATAAACTCAAGGGGAATCAGAAGAGAAGATGCCATAAATTTAGTTGTTGACTCTTACTTTGAGCAGGTGAAAACGTTTTTAAATCTAAAACAAGAATTAATATCAAATTAAAACAATAAAATTTAAAGAATGAATGAAAAAGATTTAATAAAAAAATTTGAGAAAATCAGAAAAGATTTCCCAATACTAAGCAGGACAATTAACTCTAAAAAATTAATCTATGTAGATAATGCCGCAACAACCCAAAAAACCAAAGAAGTTATTGATTCCCAGATAGAATTTTACACAAAATACAATTCAAACGTTCACAGAGGAGTGCATTCCCTCTCAGAAAAAGCAACACATGAATATGAAAAGGCGAGAGAAAAAGTTGCAAAATTCATTAACTCTCATCCAGATGAAATAATTTTCACATCAGGCACAACAGATTCTATAAATAAAATTTCCTTTGGCATTGCTCACAAGTTAAAAAAAGGTGATGAAATTGTTTTATCTTCCTCTGAACATCATGCAAACCTTGTTTGCTGGCAGGAAGTTTGCAAAATAACAGGGGCTAAATTAAAATTTATTAAATTAGACAGCAATTATAATTTAGATATGTACTCTGCAAATAAAATCATAACCAATAAAACAAAGATAATTTCAATATCTCACATATCCAATGTCTTAGGTTCAATTTGTCCTCTAAAAGACATTGTAAAACTTGCAAGAAAAGTAGGGGCAATAACTATTATTGATTCTGCCCAAAGTATCTGCAATATTAAAACAGATGTGAAAAATTTAGACGTTGATTTTTTAGTTTTCTCAGGACATAAAATGCTTGCCCCAACAGGAGTTGGTGTTTTATACGGAAAAAAAGAATGTCTTGAAGAATTAAAACCTACTGTCTTTGGAGGAAGCATGATTTATGAAGTTAGTTATGAAAAATCAAACTATGCAAAACTGCCTCAAAGATTAGAAGCAGGAACACCTAACATCTGTGGAGTTATAGGACTTAGAGCTGCAATTGATTACTTAAATAAAATTGGACTATCTGACATTGAGAAATATGAGAAGATTCTAACCAAGCACTTTCTTAAAAGAATTAAAGAAGTTAAAGGATTAACTCTTTACGGTTCTAAATCCTCTAAAAACCGATTTCCTATTTTCTCTTTCGAAATCAAAGGAATTCACTCTCATGATGTTTGTGCTATTTTAAATAAATCTGGAATTGCAATTAGAGGAGGACATCATTGCGCCATGCCTCTTGCAAAACTCTTAGGAGTTAGTGGAACTTCAAGAATAAGCCTAAGTTTTTACAACACAAAACAGGAAATTGATTACATTATTGAATGTTTAAAGAAAGTATATGATGAATATGAAAAAGGGGACTTCCTGCTAAAATAATTACAGAGCCAATCTTATCTCAATTGTCTTATCAGAACTAAAATCTCTTATTGTTGAAATGCACGATAGAATTTCATTATCCTCTATATTTTTATATATCATCTCATGCCCAAGCATCCAGTGCCTTGGATTTGATAGTGAAGTTACTGTTTGGTGCCCTTAGGAATATGATTAAGTAGTGTTACTGACATAGGAAACTATTTTTTGTGATATAAATATAAACCAAATCTTTATATAAGTATTTAATGGGGAAAGTTTAGAGTGGGTGTTTCTATAAAAGATATTCTTGAGTATGATGAAATTGAGTTATCAAGCATTTCAAATAAGTGTATTGCAATTGATTCTTTTAATATGTTGTATCAGTTCCTTGCATCAATAAGACAGCCTGATGGAAATCCTTTGACTGATTCAAAAGGTAACGTTACTTCTCATATTAAGGGTTTGTTTAACAGGTGTGTTTATTTTAAGAGAAATAATATAAAGCCTGTTTTTGTTTTTGATGGCAAAGCCCCAAAATTAAAGGAAAAGGAAAGAGAACTTAGAGCAAAGAGAAAGGCTCTGGCTGATGAGAAATACCGCGAGGCTCTTGATTTAGGGTTAATGGAAGATGTTAAGAAGTATTCTCAATCTCTTAGTAAATTAGATGATACTATGATTTGTGATTCTAAGGAGTTAATCAGATTGTTTGGTTTTCCTGTTATTGATGCTCCCTCTGAGGGTGAGGCGCAGGCGGCTTACATGACTAAGAGCGGGCAGGTTTTTGCAAGCGCTTCGCAGGATTTTGATTCTCTTTTGTTTGGTGCTCGGTTTTTAATCCGAAATCTTTCTGTCTCAAATAGGAGGAAAGTTCCTTCAAGTTCTGTATATAAGGAAGTTCCTATTGAGTTCTATGATTTAGAGAAAAATCTTAAGAATCTTAATATTTCAAATGATGAGTTAATTATTATTGCAATTCTGTGCGGAACGGATTTTAATCCCGGAGGGATAAAGGGGATTGGCCCAAAAAAGGCTCTGAAATTGGTAAAGGATTATAGGGATCGCTGGGATGAAATGTTTAAGATACTTGACTGGCATAAGTATTTTGATCATACCTGGATTGAAACATATAATACATTTAAGAAAATACCAACAACAGATGTTGAGGTTAAATTTGAAGAATTGTTAAAAGATAAGGTAAGAGAGTTTTTAATTCTTAAAGATTTTGATGAGACAACAATAGATAGAAGTTTGAATACAATTAAAAACATAAAAACATTAGATAAGTTTTTTTAGGTTTTAATTATTACTTAAGTAAAAAAAATTGTAAAAAGGATTTTTATATTTTTCCACAACAATTTGTTCCTGGAATTTTCTTATGTTCCCTACCATCACAATTCCCATTCCTAAAAAAACTAACTTCAGAATAAATACTACCAATTAAAGGATTCTTTTCCTTATCACAATTGTCGTAGACATATTTACTTGTCTCATCTACCTTCTTACCTTGTTCACCAAATTTCGTTACAAAAAATAAAACAATTATAACTAATACAATGATTACAAGAATTGCAACGACTATTACGTTTAAAGGTAAACCTTGCCCTCTCTTTTGATTTTCTAATAATCTCATAATAATCTTGTTGATGTTTAGAATTTATAAAGTTTTCTTTTACTCCACAGTTAAAAAAATATGTGATGTGCAGTAAAGTAGCATATGCTACCATATAAAATTAGAATTTTTCTAATTTTTATGAAAAAAGAACATTTACGCCGTGAATTCATAAAGTTAAAATGTAAGTATTCGTACTCTAAATGTCAAATACTTTTAGAGAAAAAGTTCAGTAGAACTTTTCATATTTCAACATTAAAGCGTTGGTATAAACGATTTAATGATGGAATTTGGAATTTTCAAGACAAATCTAAAATCCCTAATAAAGTTTATTACAAAGTAACTCAAGAAGCTGAAAAAGAGATAATTGAGTTACGTAATAAAACTGGTTGGAGCACTAAAGCTAAAGCAAAAGATTAAATCTGTTCAATTATCTCATACTACAATCAATAAAGTTCTAAAATGTAATGGTTTAACTCGTAAAGAACATAATCGTGGGCAAAGAGCTAAATACGTTCGTTTCGAACGTGAAAATCCAAACTCTCTATGGCATATTGATGATAGTGAGTTTGGTGAATCAGGTAAAGTAATTGCAGTAATTGATGACTGTTCACGTTACTGCTTAGGTATTTTACATGTTCCAACAGTCACCACATTTGTAGTTACGCAGTTCTTAGATACTTTGATTTCCCAGTTTGGAACTCCCAAACAGATAATTAGTGATAATGGAAGTCCCTATGGCGGGAAATCAAAGTATTCAAAATTTGATGTTTGGTGTAGAAGAAGAAATCTTAAACACATTCGTACAAAGGTCAAAAGACCTCAAACGAATGGAAAAGTCGAAAGACTTTTTGGTACTATTAAAAGTGAATGCTCTTTTTATAATAATGATTTAGAGTTATTTCGTTTTAATTACAATCAATTTAGACCTCATTTTAGCCTTCATCAGAAAACTCCTGCTGAAGTCTTCAATAAAATTGATTGGTAGCATATGCTACTTGATTACACATAAAAAAATATGTGATAAGATTTATAAATGTCTAAATTAGAAATTCTATGTGTTTAATTATTTTTTAGCATTAGAACTTTTAATATATATTGTAACTTTATTTATTGGGTTTAAAATCCACAGAAGTAATAAGGATAAGCATAATAGGATATATCATAAATATAAACCTTTTTTATATGTTATTATTGGAATTATTTTCTTGTTTTCAGAGTATGTATTTCTTAAAACAGCCCTTCTTTTAAAATGGGTCTGGGTATTATTTGCTATAAATTCTGGGTTTATTATTTATTTTTATTCTTTTGTATTTAGACAGACAAGATGCTGGAAACAGCATAAAATGATAATCTGTAATTTTTTGCTTATCCCATCTGTTTATGCATGTTCAATAATTCTTGAGATTTTTAGTATCAATTATATAATTATAGTTATTGGGATTTATAATATATTAGAATTTCAGTTTGCTAAGTTCAGTCTAAAGAGCGCAAAGATTTGGGATTAATTTTAGGAGTTGGTTTGTTAATAGGACGTTGATTAGATTTACGTGAAATAAAATATCTACCAAAACATCCTCGATGCTCATACAATCTTATGATTCTCCCATCATTATCCGTCATTATTTCATCTCTTCTAATATTAAAGAATTCATTAGAAGTCATATTAGGTAAATCAAGAGCACACTTTTCTTGTTCATTTAAATAGGATATAACATCTTCCTCATTGGAAATCTTCGATATTAGATATAGAATATTTTCAAGTCTTTCATATACTACTAATCTCGTATTTACTGTAATAAATGTCAAGTTATTAATTATCCGCATTCTTGCACTATTTCTGAACAATTCCTCATTTAACCTATTATGTGTGGCAAATTCTTGTAAGTAATCCCAATAATTCATATTCCTCTTCTTTTCATCATTGAAATCAGGGGCAATGTAAGAAGTCAATCTCTCAAATACATAGAATAGCCTTGGATTATCTTTAAGTTCCTTAATATCAATCATTGTAATTAATAAGTAATACTACAAAATTTATAAAGCTTGTGAATATAAGACGCAACTTATGAAGTCTATGGTAAATCAAAATTTAGAAATTTTAATATTATTTTTCTATCCTATCTAATTTTGCCTTGATTTTTTTTAACCTGATTGTGTTACCTCTTTCCATTTCTTCAAGTGATAATGCAACAAAAGATTCGGCTTTTCTAAGTTGAGGTATAATATTGAATTCTAAACCGTTTACTCTTCTTTTGGTTTTCTCAATCTCATTTAATAATCTAATCATTGTAGTCTCAACCTCAGCTGTTATAATTATTTTGTTTACTAATTCTTCATATTTTTTAACTGTGTCATCCATTGTAAAAGATGAGTAAACTGTTCTGTTTCTTTCAATTAATTCTCTTTTCTTGAATTCTGATTTAATCCGGGGAACTGAAAGACCCATTATGTTTTTTGACTGGAAATCTATTAAATTTCTGCCCTTTGTTGTCTTGGAATATAGTTTTAATTCTAAGTCGTATGAGAGAATTCTGGTTCTTTTTAGAGATTGTTTTGCAGTATTGAAATTCTCAATCATTTCAGATCTTATGTCTTTTGCATTTTCAAGTAATTTGAAGAAATCTATAACTAATCCATCTCTTTTCTTTTTTAGAAGTTTGTGTCCTTTGGATGCTGTTTTGACTTTGTTTTTAAGCCTGATTAATTCTGAACGGTTCGGACTAATAGTTTTTGCCATATTTATTTAGGTGAGTTATTAATAGTATTTGTCTCTTAGTTTTTTATCTATTTTTGTAAGTTCTTCCTGAGGGATGGTTCTTAATATTTCCCATGCAATATCCATTGTCTGCTTGAAACTTCTGTTTTCGCTTAGGTCTTGTGTTAGAAATTTATTTTCAAATTCTGATGTGAATTTAAGTTTTCTTTTGTCTCTGTCTGATAAGGCTTCTTCACCTACTATTGCAACAAGTCCTCTTAAATCTCTTCCTTCGGCATATAGGGAAAATATCTGGTCTGCTACTTTTTTGTGGTCTTCTCTTGTTTTGCCTTCACCTGTTCCCAAGCCCATAAGTCTTGAAAGTGACGGAAGTACATCAATTGATGGGTAGATGTTTTTGTGATGCAAGTCTCTTCCCAATTGAACCTGCCCTTCTGTTATATATCCTGTAAGGTCCGGGATTGGATGAGTTTTATCATCTCCTGGCATTGTCAGAATTGGGAGTTGAGTTACAGAGCCTTTTCTTCCTTTAACCATTCCTGCTCTTTCGTATAATTCAGCTAAGTCTGTGTACATGTAACCCGGGTATCCACGTCTTCCAGGAATTTCTTCTCTTGCCGCTCCAATTTCTCTTAGGGCTTCACAATAATTTGTGACATCAGTAAGTATTACAAGTACGTGTGCATCTCTTTCAAAGGCAAAATATTCAGCAACTGTTAATGCAATTCTTGGGGTTACAAGTCTTTCAACAGATGGGTCATCTGCTTTGTTAATAAATAATACTGCGTTATCAATTGCACCTGATTCTTCAAATGATTTCTGGAATTTTAAGGCTTCTTCATTTGTAATTCCCATTGCCGCAAATACTACAAGGAATTCTGATTTTTCCCCAACTACTTTTGCCTGTCTTGCAATCTGAAGAGCCAAGTCGTTATGGCTTAATCCTGAACCTGAGAAGATAGGTAGTTTTTGGCCACGAACAAGAGTTGTCATTAAATCAATTGCACTGATTCCTGTCTGAATGAAATTGTTTGGGAGTCCTCTTGAATATGGATTAATTGCTGCTCCTCCAATTTCATATTTTTTACCAACCAATTCCAGTCCGCTATCAATGGGAGTTCCCATTCCTGTAAGAACTCTGCCTTTGATTGTTTCATCTAATTTTAATGTAATAGGTTCATCGAGAAATTTAACAGATGCTTCTTTATTTACACCAGATGTTCCTTCAAATAATTGAACTACTACAACTTCACTGTCTGTTTCTAGAACCTGTCCGAACTTTTTTTCATTTCCTATTTTGACTTCAACTAATTCTCCATATCCAACAGGATGTGTTTTTCTTACATAAATCAAAGGTCCTGCTATTTTACTGATTGTTCTGTATTCTTTTTTAACTGCCATTTTACGCATACCTCTTAATTATTCCCCCCATTTCAGATTGCATTTGCTCTCTTACTTTTGGAAGAAGTTTTTCATAGTCTTTTTCCATTCTAATTGCTGAAATTTCATATTTTCCTTTGGATTCTATTATTTCTCTTGCTCCAACCCCTGCTTTTAAAGCTTCTTGAGAAATCTCTTTAAATAGCAGAACTAAATCCATTAAGTCATTTGCTTTAGGTAAAGGGCAGTATCTGTCTACGTCATGGAAAGCATTTTGTTGCAGTAATTCTTCTCTAATTAGTCTTGCAACTTCAAGGGTTACCTGCTGGTCCTCTGGCAGAGAGTCTGAGCCCACTAATTGAACAATTTCCATTAGGGAGTCTTCTTCTTGCAGGATGTTCATAAGTTCGCTAACTTTCGCCTCCCAGTTTTTGTCTATGTTTTTCTTGAAGAATTCTCTTAGGGATTCGTGATATAATGAGTATGAGTTCAGCCAGTTAATTGACCAATAATGTCTTTTTTCAGCAAGTTTTGCATCAAGTGCCCAAAAGCATTTGGCAACTCTTAGTGTGTTTTGGGTAACTGGTTCTGAGAAATCACCTCCTGCAGGAGATACTGCCCCAATTGCTGTAACTGAACCTGATTCTCCATTTAGCGTTGTAACAAGTCCTGCTCTTTCATAGAAGTTTGCAAGTTTGGTTGAGAGGTATGCTGGGTATCCTTCCTCTCCGGGCATTTCTTCAAGTCTTGATGAGATTTCTCGCATAGCCTCAGCCCATCTTGATGTGCTATCTGCCATAAGGGCTACGTGATATCCTTGGTCTCTGTAATATTCCGCAATTGTAATTCCCACGTAAATTGATGCTTCTCTTGCGGCAACGGGCATGTTTGATGTGTTTGCAATTAGAACTGTTCTTTCCATCATTGGTTTTCCTGATTTTGGGTCAATTAGATGAGGGAATTCTGTTAATACTTCTGTCATTTCATTTCCTCTCTCTCCGCAACCTACATACACTACTATGTCAGCATCAGACCATTTGGCGATTGATTGTTGTGTTACTGTTTTGCCTGCCCCAAAAGGACCTGGAAGAGCGGCAACTCCACCTTTTGCAACTGGGAAGAATACATCATATACTCTCTGTCCTGTTTTTAGTGGGATTGCTGGAACTAATTTTTCTTTAAATGCTCTTGGGGATCTTACTGGCTGGAAGTGGGATAGTTTTAATTCGGTTCCATCTTGTAATTTTCCAATTATTTCATCAACACAGAATTCTCCTGATTTGATTTGGGTAACTTTTCCTGATACTCCGTTTGGAAGCATAATTTTGTGAGTAAAGTCATATTCCGGGACAGTTCCAATTATTGCTCCTTCTTCTAATTTGTCTCCTGTTTTAACTTTTAGAGTGAACTTCCATTTTTTTTGGTGGTCAATTCCATTTGCATTAACTCCTCTTTTTATGAAGTGACCCATTTCATTTTCAAGAACTTCAAGAGGTCTTTGAATTCCATCGTAAATTGAACCTAAAAGTCCTGGTCCTAATTCAACAGATAATGGTAATTCTGTACTGGTTACCGGTTCATCTGGTTTGACTCCTATTGTATTTTCATAGACCTGAATGATAAATGATTCTTCTTCAATTTTGATAACTTCTCCCATAAGGGCTTCATTTCCAACACGGACAATATCAGACATTTTAACTAAAATCCCTGTCGCTTCAACTACAGGTCCGCTAACTCTTAAAATTCTGCCAATTTTCCTATCTTTTCCTGCCATTCTTTTTTATAAGTGGAAGAAAATTTTAGGACTTTATAAAATTTATGTAGATATAGTATAATTTTGTGAATAAATCATATTCTGAAACTATTCTACTGCCTCAGCGACGTCCGAAATGAAGAACTTGGAACAATGGAAACAGTGTAGATATTGGTCATTTGACTTGATTGTCCCCAATATATCCCTTTAGGATAGTTAGACCTAACTTGTGCATACGTGAACCTGCCTCGCTGCCACAATAATCCTTCAGAACGTTGGACTTAATGCCGCTCTCAAAAAGATCCACAGCACACTTTATGACACAAACATCTGTGTTGATTCCACATATATCAACGCAGGTAATATTTCGAACTCTTAATTTCATTAAGAAGTCCTTGGTGACACATGTATAAACTGTCTTGTCAATTATGGAGGCGGTTGACTTAGGGGCAAAAGCTAAAGGGAAATCGACCGAGTCCTTTCCAAATTCATGCCAGTTCATTAAGGATCTAAACATGGAGGGATTATCGTTGTAGAACCGCGTCACAAACACATGATCGTAGTCATATTGTAGCCGTTGCACTAGAGCAGGAATATGACTAGTAAAGTTATTTATAAAGCCTTTTTGGACATCAACTATCAATAGGCATGTGGAAGAGTTGTTAGTCATATTCTGCACCTTGTCTGTTGAACGACGTTAGCACACTATAATCAAGTCGCCAGCGGTTTGGCAAGGCCTGGCCCATCGCCTCAACTACAGGTCCGCTAACTCTTAAAATTGTGCCAATTTTTCTATTTTCCTTAACCATTCTTTTGTACAAGTAGAAGAAAATCTTAGAACTTTATAAAATTTATGTAGGTGTTAAGACTTGTTTAATAATTATTTTGAGTTTTGAAATCGAAAAAGTTAATTGCTATTATCTCTGGTCTCTTTAATCAAGTTAATTCTGAGTTAAATTTCTACAGTAAATGAGTAATTAAATGAGTTTCCCAAAGCAATTTTTTCTTTTAGTATTTTTTTCATTCCTTTAACATGTCCTGCTCCAACAACTGCTAATATGTCACCTGTTTGGTGTTTTTCTCTTAGCTTTATTAGTTTGTCTGACATTACATGGTTTCTGTCATCAATTAGAATTGTGTATAAATCTTTAACTTCTTTTTCTACAATTTCAAGCATCTTGGATATGGCTTTTTCATTGGGTACTCCATCAACAATATTTAAGTTTAGGTATTTTTTGTTTTCTTTTTTAAATCCGCTTTTTACTATGCCTGCAAGCATAGAGATTTTTCTTCTAAATGGAAGGTCTGAGAATTTTTTTAGTGTTATTTTAATGTGCTGGTCAATAAGAGCTGTTGGTATCTTTTTTTCTCTTGCAATTTCGTATGCTGTTTTCATATCAACTCCAGGGTCTATGTTTAAATTTTTTCCGACACTTTGCTGGACGTAATGAGCAAGTTTAGCAAATAGTGCTCCTGTAAATCCGTATTCTTTTGATAAGGTGAATATAGATGATTTCATTTTTGATGGATTTTTTGATAGTAGAGATTTGAGTCTTGTATAGTCTAGTTCAATTGCAACAACTTCTGGTTTGTATTTTTCAATGGCTTGTTTTATTTCTTCTACTGACTGCGTTGCAACATGTGATGTGCCCAGTAAAATTATGTTATCAACTTTTGTTATCATTATATTTATATAAGAAGAAAAACTTTATAAAATAATCTGCTTTCTTTTTGGTATGCCTCATTAGCTCAGCAGGTAGAGCACACGGCTGTTAACCGTGGGGTCGCAGGTTCGAGTCCTGCATGAGGCGCTAGGGGAATATTTCATAAGAATTCCCCTAACAATTTTTTGCAATGTTCCGTTAGTTCAGTCCGGTTAGAATGCTCGACTGATAATCGAGTGGTCCGCAGTTCAAATCTGCGACGGAACATTTGGGATTTGAGAGTAGAGACGGGGGAGAGGGGTTTCTATGAATTTCTAAAACAAGTTCCTTATACAGAATTTGGTTAATATAAGCGGATTTATCTATTTTCTTGGAATCTAAAATTTCCTTTAACTCAGAGTCTATCTTTATATTCATTCTAACTTTATTTAGTGGTTTTCTTCCTGCCATTTTTCTATTTCGTGTGTATGAAATTGATTATATATTTAAAAATTGATGCTGTCACTACAAGACCAGCAGTTTATTTATAATATATTAATGGGCTCTGTCCATAAATTGTTTTTTCCAAAATCTATGCTAACTATATTCAATCAAGGAAAGAAATTATTTGTCAAAAATTACTTTATTTATTCAATATTTTAAGTCCTCTTGAATTTATGGACAGAGCCTCAAAAAGTAAACATTTATATATGTTAATAGATACATAGTATTATGTTATGGTAAACATACAAGAGAAACTACTAAAAATATTAATTGAAAATAAAAAGCCCTACTCAATTAATGAATTATCCAAAATTGCTAAATCTGATTATAAATTAGTCCATACAAACGTAAAGAAACTGTTAGAGAAAAAATTAATAATTCAAAATAAGCTAGGAAATACAAGTCAAATCCAATTTGCATTTAAATTTGATGATTTGATATTAAAAGTTGAAAATGATAGAAGAGATAAGATATCTAAAAATAAATACATTAAAGCAATTATCAGAAATCTCTTAAAAATAGAAAATCCTTTTTCTATTGTTCTGTTATTTGGCTCATATGCAAAAGGAACTCAAAATAAGAACTCAGATGTTGATATATGTATTATTTCAGATAATAAGGAAATAACCAGAAATATAGAGATGAACTTGAGATTGTTACCAATAAATTTACATATTATAGATTTCACAATTGAAGAATTCTCAAGTATGTTAAATTCCAAAAGGGAGAGTGTTGCAACAGAGATAGTGAAGAATAATATAATTCTTAGTGGAATAGAGAACTATTATAGATTAATAGAAAGGTATTATTAAAGTGATTGATAAGAATAGGGAAAAAGAGGCAAAAGGGAATTATAAATCATACTTAAATCAAAATTTAATTAGAAAGGAAGAATTTAAGAGAATTATATTTGAAACTTATATGAGAAATTATAATGAATCACTAAATGTTGCTCAAAAGTTGTACACAGATAATACTTCAAGTTTGTGGGTAATAGTTAGTAGTTATTATTCTATGTTTTATCTTGCAAATGCAGTGTTATACAAGTTAGGATATAAGGTAGGAGATAAAATTGCACATAAAATAACATCTGATGCGTTAATAGTTTTAGTTAAAGATAAACTAAGTACTTATATTTTAAATGAGTATGAGATTGCAAGCGAAGAGGCATTGTTGATTTCCAATAATTTAGTTGAAAGTTATGATTTTGAAAGAATAAAGAGGTCTAAATTGCAGTATGAATCTACTGAAGAGATTAAGATATCAAAAGCAAAAACTTCTTTAGATAGAGCAAAAAAGTTTGCTTTGGAATTAGAAAACTATCTTGAAAAATTATGAATTGAAATTACTTGCCACCTACTTGCGCTATTAAATGATTATTCAACAATTCAAATAAAAAAGAAAGGAATTAATTTAAGATAATCAACAAGGGAATTCAATTCATATAGCAATACTCTCAAGATAGATAATAGAATAATATTCCCAAAACATTTTTAAACAAGATTAAGTTATTTCTTAATACTCAAAAATATGTTTTATATTGTGGGGGTCGCCAAGTCAGGTCAAAGGCGCTGGATTTAGGCTCCAGTCCGTAAGGTTCGAGGGTTCAAATCCCTTCCCTCACACTTGTTGCTGGGGTTATATATAACTCAAAAAAACTGACTTTTAGCAAATCATTTATAAACTTGGAGATTTTTAAATAAAATATGTCATTAAAAGTCCATTATTGTAACACTTGTAATAAAAATATTACTGAGAAAGAGTATAAATATTCTATTGAGAACTATGATCTTCCGTTATGTAGAAAGCATCAAAAAGAATCTTCATCAGGAGAATTGATAACAGATGGTGAGAAAGGTCTTTCAGATAAAAAAAAGAAAAATAAAGAAGGTATGATTAAAGGAAGAATTGCTGAAACTTTAATTGAAGAACTTTTTCTTTCTTCAAATTATAATGTGTATAAGTATGGGATGGAAAACAGAGTTGTCAACTTAAAGGGGTTTTTTTATCAAAAAAATTAAGTTTTTTCTATGATTAATTTATTTCCTCTTATGTTTAATTCTTCAATATTTTATCTAATTCTCCTGCTTCATATTTCTGAAATAGTTCATCTGTCCCACCTATAAATTCATAATTTATGAATATCTGGGGAACTGTTTTATGATTATTTGTCTTATCAGCTATTTCTTTTAGAGGCGTTTCATCATCTGTTACATCAATGTTTTCAACTTTAATTCTGTGTTCCTTAAAAAAATCCAAAGCCGCATGACAATACGGACAATATGTTTTCGTGTATAATTTAACTTTAACCATAAACAATCAAGATACCACATATTTAAAAATGTAACTCTTTGCACATAAAAATAAAACAAGTTTTATAAACACAAATTAATACGCTAAAATATGGTTGATTATGTTAAGTTTGAAAAGGGCAGAAAAGACCCACAGGAAAGTAAACAAAATAAACGAAGTTGGTTTAGTTTTAAAACGTTCTTTTTGGTTTTTATTGCATTTTTTCTTCTATCAAGTTTGTTCTCATCTTTGAGCATGAGCCTGTCCCCTAAAATAGCAGTACTTCCAATTGAAGGAACACTTCTATCTGAGAAAACAAATTCACTCATCTACGGAAAATCCTCTTCTTCAAGAGAGATTGCAAATCAATTATATGATTTCAAAGATGATGATTCAGTAAAAGCAGTAATTCTTGATATTAATTCTCCCGGAGGCTCTCCTGTTGCAACAGAGGAAATATCAAACGCTATAATTGAATTGAAAAAGGAAAAACCTGTGTATGCTCTCATTAATGATATGGGACTTAGCGGAGCTTTCTGGATTGCAGTTTCTGCAAATAAAACATATGCATCAAGAATGTCTGCTGTTGGCAGTATTGGAGTAACAAGTGCCGGGCTTGGTTTTGAGGATTTTATTAAAGAATATAATATTTCATACAGAAGACAAACAGCAGGAGAGTTTAAGGATTTAAATTCGCCTTTTAGAGAACCAACAGAAGAGGAAGAGCGAATAATCCAAGATATTTTAGATGAAATCCATAGAAACTTCATACATCATGTAGCAATGAATCGCAATATGACATATGGAGAAGTTGAGAAATATGCAACAGGGGAAATATTTTTAGGCTCAAAGGCTTTGGAAATAGGATTTATTGATGAAATAGGACATTACCCGGATGTTACAGAAGAACTTAAAAAAGAGTTTGAAAATGCAATTATTGTAAATTATGGACCAGAACCAAAATTACTTGAAAGACTTGGAATTGGCACTCAAAACGGGATTATATCAGATTCTACACCAACAACTCTTTTAAAATAAACTTATAAATAAAATCCAACTAATTCTTATAAGAGATAGAAATATGACAAATAAACTGCATTTTTTAGGAACTTCCTGCATGGTCCCAACAAAGGATAGAAACCATTTATCAACTGCTCTTGAATATAACGGTAATATTTTCCTGTTTGACTGTGGAGAAAACACACAGAAGCAAGTTAAAATTATGAAACTCCCAATTGGAAAGATTAAAAAAATCTTCATTTCACACTGGCACGGAGATCACGTTTTAGGGCTTGCAGGACTATTGCAGACTCTTTCAAATACAGATGGAGTAACTAAGATTGAAATTCATGGCCCAATTAAGAGCAAAAAATTTGTAGAACATACACTCAAAGGTTCAATTACAGGAAAACTTGCCCAAATAGAGGTTTTTGAACACAAACCAAAGGCATCCCAAGTTCTTAAAATTATTGATAAATCTGATTATGAAATTCACTGCGCCAAGTTAAATCATAGTGTTCCCTGCATTGGATATTCTTTTAAGGTAAAAGATACCTTAAATATAGATAAAGATAAAGCTAAAGAATTGGGACTTGAAAAATCACCTTTATTAGCAAGAGCAAAGATGGGGCTTCCAATAGAGTTTAATGGGAGGAAAATCAAGCCAGAGGATTTAACGTATAAGAAAAAAGGTATGAAGATTTCATTTGTATTTGATACAAGACCATGCAAAGAAATCAATCTTTTAGTTAAGGATTCAGATTATTTAGTAATGGAGGCAACTTATATATACAAAACTCATGCAGATAAGGCTGAAGAATATGATCATATGAGTGCTCGCGAAACCGCCCAGATTGCTGCGGAAAATAATATTGGAACACTTCTAATAACACATTTTTCCCAGAGATACAAGGATATTAAAGAAATTGAGGAGGAAGCCAAGGAATTCTTTGAAAATACTATATCTGCATATGATTATTTCAGTTACAAAGTTAAATAATATTAGAATAATAAATAAGAGAATTACTTTTTACCCTTATGAATATGAACATTCTTAGGAACTGATAAAATCCAGTTTTCGTGAAAGCCCACTAATTCTCCTGAGATTGCCTCTACTGTTTTTCTAAGTTTATCAACTGCTCTTCTTAATTCATCAGGATCTTTATTTCTTAAAAGGTGAATGTCAATTAAGCACATAGTCTTATCACCTCGAATACAATCCAATATTTCCCGGATGTTCTCGTAATCATCCAAAACGAACACCCTAACATCTAAAAGGGAGTCTTCTCTCCCTGAAACAACATCAGATTCCGTTATTGAAAGATAATCTCCTGTTTCGTCCTCAATAAACTCCTCTCTTCCCCTTCTTGAATTTAAAAACCTTACCATTCTTTAATTTCAATATGTAAATGTCAAATCTTATTATTTATAAACTTTTTGTTACATTATCTGTGATGAAAGACTATTAGCAAACCTACTTAACTTTTAGATCTCTTTCTGACAACTCTTAACTGTTTGGAACCACATTTAGAACAAACTCCTTTGCCTGCAAGGACTTTATTAACTGGTACTCTGGTCTTTCTCTCACACTTTCTGCATATATACACACTACCAAATAATCTAGCCTCAGCCTCAGGAAAAGTTCCCATTTTTTATCTATGCTCCCTCCTTTATTTGTTTAATTAGGATTTTACCCATAACTTCCCAGAAGAGAACAGTCTGCCCTGCCTCAATTTGCCCTGAAATCTGGTCATCAACATTTTTAACCTGAGCACTAAGGGTTTCAAATGATTCCATATCCATTAACTCAATTAAATCCTCGCTAACTGACAGAACCTGTCCCTCTTTTTTGTAGATGATGGGAACTTCCACATTATCATGTCCCGGTTTTACAACCTCTTTAGTTGAACCGGAAATAATGTCTGTTGCTTTAATTCTAACCTTTGCGTGTCCATGTTTTCCAGGTCTTGAAGTGCTAATATCTTTCACAATACATGGAGAATTATCAATTAGAATATAACTTCCCGGCTTTAAGGAACTGGCATGTGTTAATTTAACCTCTGACATATTTAAAAAAATGAGATTGTATTTATATATGTTTCTAATCAGGATTTAATTTAGAATTATGTATACAATCTATAATTTAGAGTTACGGCTCTGTCCGGAAATTGCTTTTTCCAAAATCTATGCTAACTATATTCAATCAAAGAAAAAAATTATTCGTCAAAAGTTGCTTTATTGATACAATATTTTAAGTTCTCTTGAATTTCCGGACAGAGCCAGAGTTACCTAAGATTTATAAAGTGATATTTATTTATTTTAGATATGGCAAATGAGAATACACTTGCATCTATGGAAGATTATCTTTCTGCCGGGGTTCATATCGGGACAAGATTTAAGAACAGTTATACAGATAAATTCATTCTTAAATCAAGAGCAGATGGATTGAAAATCTTAAATTCAGAAATAACTGATGAAAGGATTAAATGCCTAATTAATATACTATCAAGATATGAACCATCTGAGTTTGTTGTTATGGGGAGACGTGAAAATGCAAAAAAACCATTGTCTGTTTTCTCAAAGGTTGTTGGATGTGATATTTTCACAGGCAGATACCTTCCGGGCAAATTAACAAATACTGCTTTAGATAATTTTAAAGAGTATAAGGTTGTAATTGTATGTGATCCTTTAACTGATAAAAATATATTAAATGAAGCGTTTGAGAGAGGAAATATTACAATAGGTTTCTGTGATACAAATAATGTTACAAATAAATTAGATTTTGTTATTCCAATTAATAATAAAGGGAAAAAATCTCTTGCAATTGCTTTTTGTCTTGTGGCAAAACACTACTTAATCAATAGAGGCATTATTAAAGAGAAAGATTTTAAATACACCTTTGATGATTTCTCTGATGCTGAATAAATAATTCCTTTTTATTGTGGCTTTGGTGTAGTCTGGTCTATCATCGGGCGTTTGGGACGCTTGGACCCAGGTTCAAATCCTGGAAGCCACGCTCAAATATTCTTATGAGTTCTTATATATATTTGATTTTGGATAGTAATTTTAGATATTAAAAAGATTCTTAGGGATAAAACCCCATTTTTGATATAAATGTATAAGTTCTTTCAATTTAATTTCATGTTCTTCTAATTTATAATCCTTTGAAAGTTCCTCTTCCCACCTGTTCAAAAAATATCCTACAAATTCATCTAATGTGAATTCCTCTTGGGCTATCCCAATGAAATAATGAGTCAGTAATATCATTGAAAGTAGTCTTGTAACCATCTCCTTATTAATAGTTTCATCACTAAACTCTCTCTCACCTGATTGATTTCTTATAGATCTCATTATGCTAACAGACTCTGAGATAAGAATATTGGGTTGAATCCTAATAAAATCCCTATCAAATTCTTCTTTATTTTCTAAATTGAAATGTATAAAATGTCCCATCTCATGAAAAATAACATCTAACTCTAAAGTGTAACTTTCACCTTCTAAACTACCAACAAAAACTCTCCCTGTCATAGAATTATAAAATCCTGTTATATTCATTAATAAATCCTTTAGCCCCAATGTCATATTAATTTCATAATCATAATCATTGATAAAATCCTGTATGTTTAAAAAGACAATCCCTTGTAATCCCATATTGGCCAAATTTTCAAAATTGAAGTACCGAGATGCTATCTCACAGATTATTTCAACATTATTATTGGAGTCCCTCTCTAATCTATTATGAATCTTAATACTTTTATAATAATAAACATTAGATTCCAATACATAGTTTCTTATCAATGAGTCAAAAAGAACCATCGGCTCTACATCATTTACCTCCTTACTATTATGAGAAAAATCATTATAGGAAAGACAAAGGACACTCAAGAAAGAAAATACTAAACCTGGATAAAAAACAATTCTCATAAACTTTTTTTTCCAATATTCAATAGAATTCCTTTGAATTCCCACTACCATAATAAGAGCATTCTTCTCTTTTTCATAAGTTTCAAATTGTTCTTTCTGCAAATATCTTCTTAGAATTTCTACTCTATTTTTAAACAGACTGAGATCAGTGACATTTAGAATTTCTCTCTTCAAATCTTCAAAGCAAACTAATAGTTCCTCAATCTCTTCTTTAATATGAATATCCGTTGTCTCATCCACAAATGCGCGATTAAAAATCTGTTCAATTCGTATTACTTTATCTATTTCAGGAATAAAATAACCATCTAAAAGAGCAATAATATTTTTACAATCTTTTCTGCTTTCAAGTCTATTAAGTTCTCTTATTTTCTTAGTAAGAATATCCTTCTTTTTTCTCAACTCCTTATCAGTCATGCACACCAAACTTCTTACTGTCATCAGCCCGTGTCTCTTATTACTAGATCTCTTTTTTGAAGCAAACATATGTTTTCTTTTCTCCCTATCTCTGTTGTATAATCTTTTTAGAATAGAAGAACTTATAAGTATTACGATAAACTTTAACTATATAATTATTCTGCTCTTTTACATTAAAAGAAAAAAAGTAAATTTATTAAATGTGAGTTAATTGTTTGATTATATATGAATAATGGATGAGAAAAAAGCAATCTTAAAAGCTCGTGAAATGATTAAAAATTCAAAGAATCCTATTATGTTTTTTGATACTGATTCTGATGGAAGTTCTAGTTTTTTACAACTTAGAAAATTAAGGGATTTTAAAGGTTATCCGTTAGGAAAAGATGATGAATTTCAAAATGAAGCAATTACTCAGATTCGCAAGGAACATGATTTGGTTATTTTTTTTGATACTCCTCATATTAAATCAGAATTCTTTGATGTAATAGGAAAAAGGCCTGTTCTATGGGCAGATCATCATATATTTAATAAGGAGAAGATCTCACAGCTACAAAAAAAAAATGAAAATCTATTTTTTCTAAATCCCTTGAATTTCTCACAGAAGGATTCAAGAAGCAGTGCTTATTGGATGCACCGAATCTGTGATGATGAAAGAAATCTGCCGTATGCTGTTTTGGGCAGTTTAAGTGATTTTTATTTGCTTGACATTATTATTGATTTGTATGAGTATGATAGGAAAGTATTTGATTCAATGTTTGATATAGATAATTCTAAAAGAGAGGAATTATTTGATTTTATCAGAAAATATTCTTTTGATGATATGAGGGTTGCTTCTTCAAGAAGGAAATGGATTCAGTATCTGTGGTATGAATGTAATTTCATAAGATTTAAGATGTTTTTTGATATTTTGTTTAAGTCTTTCAAACCTCAAACTGCACTTCTTGCGGTTGAGGAGATTTCAAAAATGGATTTTGCGGATTTTAAGGCAAATCTAGTTAGTGGGAAAACAGGTGTTTTTGAAAAATTTTCCCATTTATATTGGGAGTTTAGAGATGTTTATTCTAAGATTTTAAAAGAGGTTTTGGAAAATAGTAATCCTTTGGTTCTTGTTACACATTCAGATACAAGTGTTAGTTTTAACCGCCAGATTTCAGAAGAATTATCGTATAGAATTTCTGATTTTAAAGTTATTGCGTGCGCTTATTTTAAGGATTCAAAGGAATTTGTTTCTTTTAGTTTTAGGTCTAAGGGAGATGTTGATGTTAATAAATTAGTTAGAGAGTGCGGAAAAGGTCTTAAATCTCAGGGAGGAGGGCATGTCGCATCAAGTGGGTGTATTGTAGACAAGAGAGATCATGATGAGTTTGTTAGAAGAGTGAAAAACAAGTTCAAGTAAGTGAATGTGAGAATTCTAATTCAATTTTAAGATTATCCCTCGTTTCTAGGTTTTTCTTTAATAATAGAAGATGCTATCCTATACTTTAGAACGTAATCTCTTGTTTCATCATAACCATCATTGGGATCTGTGTGCTCAGAATCATCCCATTCACATTCATATCTTTTTAATCCCGGACAATCTTTACTCTCTCCTAAAGCTCCATCTTCTCCATATTCTCCCCCATTATATGCCGCAACAACATCATTCACATTACCAATCCTACCACGAAGATCTCTTAGATAGGAAGTCCCTGCCTCAATATTTTTTTTTGGGTCTTTTCTTTCTGAAGGGGAAACTCCATATATCTCTCCAGTTGGAACTGATAATTGCATTAATCCTGCTGATTTACCACTGTTAGCATTGAGGCTTCCCCCATCCGATTCAATCGCAATTATTGAAAGAGTCATATCAAAAGGAATTCCTTTGGCAGAACTTTGGGACTTTGCAAATTCATATGCATTAGTACCATCAAATTCAATTCTTTTTAAGTTACCAACTACACTGTTCGCATTTTCTCTTGTAAATCTTTTTTGGTTATCATCTAATCTGCCTGACCACCTAACATTTATTCCACCAGTTCCATATTCTTGTTCTGGTTCTCCAAAATTTTTGAGTTCCCTTATTTCTCCGTCACTTAATTCTAATCTGTATATAAAACCTTGTCTATTCTCTACATTTATTAAAGCATTTATTGTTAGTTTTTGTATTGCATAAACCTCATCTTCTCCAATAGTAACTCCTTCTCTTTCAGTTAATTCTATTGTTTTCTCTACAACCCCATCACGGTTAGCAGAGAATTCCTCATTAATTAGTTCAAGTTCAGGGTTTAATTCAAGTGAACTTGGAGGATTGATTTCAGTTATAGTGATATTGGTAACTTTTCCTAAATCTCTATCTTTTTCATCAAAGTCAATTTTCATAGTAAATCTTATGTAGTCAAGTTCATCGCCTTGAACAATTACAGGAAGAGAATTTTCAAAACTTGATGAGAAAGTTACTTTTGGTATTGGTATATTGCTTGTGGGTTCAAGATTAAAAGATTCTTCTTTTCTAATTTCACTTTTTAAGGAATAATCAGAGTATGAATGTCCAGAGGGCAAATTTCTTCTTGCATATTCTTTATAATCATAAATTAGAATGTCTTGCGCAATAGATTTCTCAACAGTGAAATAAACCACAGGAATTATTCTAATTTCCTGAAATTTTGAACTTGAGATGTGTTCTTTTAGTTTTAACAAATCATGTTCACATGTTAAATCCCTTGGATCCTGAGTTATGGCATTTTCTGTATCAAATTCAATCTCAAGAGTTTTATTATAAAATTTGTTTGATTCTTTTTTTGAGTTATAATAGCATTCAAGCTTAGTTAATTCGATGCTTGAGCCTGTTACTGAAGTGTATTGGAGGCGGACTGATTTGTTTAAATCACGTCTTGAGTATGTAGAGTCTGGCATATCCAATCTCATATAATAATCAATTCTTGTGGATTGTTTAACCTCAGTCTCAGTTAATCTTTCAATACAAACAGAACTCCCAGCATCCAAAAGGAGGCATTTTAAATTATCCCAAAAAGTGAGTGTATTTTCTGCTCCTTGCTCACCTATTTCTCGGGCATTTTCTCCTGTTGAAAGAGATGAATCTAAATATAAATTTGAAAATCCAACCCAAACTCCAACAAGTAATATGCCAATAATCATATATCTTGTGACTTTTAAGAATCCTTCTTTTTTGTCACTTGATATAAAAAGTACTAAAAACATAGCAAATATCCATGATAAAATTATCCATCCAATAAGTAATTCTACTGTATCTGATACAATTACTCCTGAGTCTGTAAAAATAGATATAATATATACAAAGAGATCGCTTATCCAACCAGTTAAATCTTTGAATACAAAACTCATTGTATTTTGTATATCAACTATAGCCATAGCCAAAAATATTAATGCACTTATTAATATTCCAGAGAGAATTGATTTTCCTAAATCAATAACTTTAAAAGATTTTTCCTGTGTGTTGTTTGATTTGCTGCTTATTTGTTTAGATATTTTATTAGCTCTTCTTCCAGAATATAAACCAATAATACTTTTAAGAGTTCCATTCTTTTTTTGCTTTTCTTTCTTTTTTGTTCCTTCTACTTTTGTTGTTTCTGTTGGTCTTCCTTCTTCTTGTGCTTTTCTGTCTGAGGCTTGTGCATTATCATATCCTTTCTTGTATTCTTTATCATGTTCTTCTTGTGCTTTTCTGTATTCTTCTTGTGCCTTATCATATCCTTTCTTGTATTCTTTATCATGTTCTTCTTGCGCTTTCTTATATTCTTCATTTGCTCCTCCTGCAACACCTTTTGCTACTTTTGCTGACTCCTTACCCTCCTTTTTTTGTGGTAATTTTCTTTTTAATAAAAAAGGAATTATACGAGAAATCATTTTAAGTTAAAACCTCATTAATTTCTTTTCTGTCAAATTCATATCTTCCAATTTTCTTTAGCAATCTGTGTAAGTCTCTATCTTTTTTGAACTTCTGAAATAAACTTAACGATTCAAATTTATCAGATTCAATGTATGAACTTATTTTTCTTGCATAGTAACCGCGAATACTGTTTTTTAGCATTGCTTTAAATGCCTTATAATCTGAATCTTCGTTATTTATATCAAGTATAGTTTGTATGACTTCATATCTATTCTCAATGTAAAATTCAATTAGTTTATTTATTATTGCTATGCAGTTTTCATTGGGCTGTTTTGAGTTGAGGTTGTATTCCTGTGACCATTTCATAAATGCATCTTTGACTATTTGCGAATCTGTTGCTTCTTCTTTCTCCTGTTCTAATTTCTTTTCTTTAACTATATTTTCACATTCTTGCAAGAGAGATAAGGTTTGGGGATCTAAATCCTTTGTTTTAAATTCTTCATATTCTTTCTCATTTTGGGAGATTAGCTCGGAGATTGATTTTTTGATTTTTTGTTTTTCATATTCATCATATGTATTCTTAAAATCATTTAGAAATCTAATTACGTCAATCTCAAACATAGATATTTTTAAGTTTACGCATTTATAAAATTTGTTTTTTGTTAGTAAGTGAAATATTTCGGGTTTGAGAACTTAGAAATAAGGAATAGTTTGTTATCTGTCTTTATTAGATTTTATGTTAATATCTTATTTTACCCCTTAAATCTGTTATAAATCTTTATAAAGTATCTTTTTTGGAGTTATTTATGTATGATATTATTTTAGGTAGGACTTTATCTGATCAAAAGAAATTCGGAAAGGATGGAACTGTTTTTATTGGAAAGCAATATGTTCAGATGGGACAGACTTCATCACTTTCTAATCCTATTTATTTAGATGTTTCAAGAACTCATGCGATGCTTATAGTTGGAAAGAGAGGAGGGGGAAAGTCATATACTATGGGTTCTATTGCAGAAGGATTGTCTGATATGGATCCAAGTATTTCAAAAAATCTCTCGTTTATTTTAATGGATACTATGGGTGTTTATTGGTCTATGAAATATCCTAATTCGAAAGAAGATGGTTTGCTAAAACAGTGGGGACTTGAAGGGAAGGGTCTTGATGTTTTAATATATATCCCCGGAGGATTCTATGAGAAATATAAGGAAGATGGCATTCCTGTGGATTTTCCTTTTTATATAAAGCCAAATGAGTTAACAATTGAAGATTGGATGAATGCATTTAATCTTCAAAATGATGATATTATAGGGGTTGGAATTTCAAGAATTGTTGGTAAGTTACTTGATAGAGATGGAGATTTTTCTGTTGATGATTTGATTAGGGAGACAAAAAATTTTGAACGGTTAGATGATAAGACAAAGCTTGCAATTGAAACAAGGTTTGAGAATGTTAAGTCCTGGGGGATTTTTTCAAAGAGGGGAACTCCTATTAAGGATATATTAAAGGGAGGAAAGGTAACTGTTATGGATTTATCACCTTATGTTGCAATGCCTGGAGGGTGGGAGGTTAAAGCTCTGGTTTTAGGAATATTATCTAAAAAAATATTTGTTGAGAGAATGCTTGTTCGTAAAAATGAAGAACTTAGAGATATTGTAAATAAAACTCAGGTTGTGAAAAAAGATGAGATTGAAGGAGATATTCCAATGCCATGGATAATAGTTGATGAGGCTCATGAGTTTCTCCCAAGAGATGAGATAGTTCCATCTTCAAAATCTCTTATAACAATTTTAAGAGAGGGAAGACAACCTGGAGTTAGTCTTATTCTTGCAACTCAGCAACCTGCTAAGATTCACACTGATGCAATTACTCAATGTGATATTGTTTTAGCTCACAGGCTGACTGCAAGTTTTGATTTGGAAGCATTGGATAAGATTTTTTTAAGTTATAATAATAAAGGCTCAAAGGAATTGTTTAATTCAATGCCAAGAACTAAGGGTTGCGCTATTATTATGGATGATAAAAATGAGAGGTTACATACTATGCAGGTAAAACCGAGGTTTACATGGCACGGTGGAGAAGATCCTAATGCAATTTCCCAGATAAAAGATGAGTTTGGTTTTTAGATAGTTAAATTATTCTTCATTAGAAGGATTATCTTCTAAGAAACTCTGAATAGTTTTTGTAGGAAGCCATTTTATTAATTTGAAACTAATTCTGTCTGGATATATGTTTATTTCTCCTTCTTTATATCCAGTGATTAGATCAAGTGAGTTTGATTCATCACTAAAAATATCTGATAAAACCACAGAAAATATTGCTGTTCCTACATCAATGTCTTTTTCAAGAAGGTGTTCTTCAATTTTAGTACTCAGAGACTCTGATTCAACATCATCTTTCTCTAATACAATATCAATCACATCACTAATCTGAGATTTTGAATTCATAAGAGAGAGAACTTCTCCATTTGTGAAAGTTAGATTATAGTCCTTATTTTCTTCTGGTGAAATAAATGAGTCAACAGGGTATTTATCAGGTGTTAAACTTTCAAGAAAGTCTCTATTAATACTTACAATAAATAGATTATCAGATTTTGAAATTTCATCAACATCTATTTTTGAGATATCATCTTGAGATAATCCGTATACATTTAACAACTCAAATTCTCCTTCTCGCACGGGAAACCCAAATCCTAATGAGTAATCATCTTCTTCCTCTAAGAGAAAATTAACATCATAGTCTGTTTTATCTGCAAGGTTTTTCATATCAATATAGACTAAACCCGCAACTCCCCCAAATACAAGAACTACTAATAAAACAACAGCAATAATTGCAAATACTACTTTCTTAATAAGTTTAAATATAACATAAGCTAATATTAGAAATCCTAATATAATTAGCCATAAACCAATTTCCATAATAAATTTTCAGTATTGTAATCTTATATAAAATTAACTTGTTACTGCATCAGAAAAATCCAGTCCCCGACCAACTTCCCTTTGGCATTCCCTGAGGTGGCTGAACCTGAGTTGAAAAAGTATTATAACCCATTCCATATCGCGAGAACTCAGGTCTTTGTTCATAATCACGTTTAACACTAATCCAATCAGATACACTTGTTGAGCCAGGAATGTATCCTCTTGCTTCCCTCTCAGCCATAGCTTCCTGAGAGTGCAGAGCAGGATTAAATATATCAAATGCATTTGTAATATGCATAATTCTATCAGCACCTCTGCCTCCTGCTTCAATAATGAGGGATTCTTTAATTCCTGCTTTTCTTAATCTTTCTCTTAAATCATGAATATCTAATATTCCTGAACCTAATAAATTATGGTCATCATCTTTTGCCTGAGTATCATTAAAATGAACATGTTTTATTACCCCTTCTCTTGCCATATTTTCTGCCTCCTGATTTAGCCATTTATTAAATCTCTTAATTCTATCTTCCTCTGATTCTCCATCTTTTTTCTTAAAATATTTAAGCCAAACCCCCGCGTGAGCATTATCAAAAGTTCCTCCAATATGATGTTTCGCAACTTCTATAGCATCTTCTTTTGTTACAATTTTCTTTCCTGTTTCTCTCTCGTAATCTTCTCTTAGTTTAACATAAACCTCTTCATTACTTAATAATTTATGAGCAAATTGTTCCCATGATGTTCGTATAACTCCTTTGTATTCTTCAAGAGTATCCATATAACCATACCCAGCCATAATGTTTTCCGGGGCTAAATAAAGAGGTCTGTTCTCTAAATCAATATCTGAATAATCAGTAGTTCCAACCCATAATCTCTTATCATATTTTATCTTCTGAATCTGGGCATTTAGTTTATCCCTTTCTTTCTGGTTTGAGGAAGAGTTTAATTGGGTCTGCAAATCTTTGATTTGTTTATCATACTGTGCAACTTTTTGCTTTCCTTCTTTAGCTTTCTGCTTCATATCAATCTGGTATCTTAGAGCTTTAAGTCCGAGTTGTCCCATAGCACTTGCATTTTTCTCAAAAATTTCATCAGATAAACCTTTTGCATTAAGTTGCTTTTCCTTTAGTTTTTTAATCTGCTCATTCAACTGACCAACCATCTCATCATAACGTTCTAATTTATGATACTCAGCCTGACCCACATCCTGAAACTCAATATATTTCTTCTTTTCCCTTAAACCACCTTGAAGTTGTTGTAATTTCCATCTTTCCTCTGTTGTTAGATTTTGCAAATTCCCTCCTCTTGCTTTTTGGGATAATTCTTCTAATTCTCTTCTATCTTCCTCAGGTAAATCATTAATATTCTTATAACCATCAAGTCTTCCTGATAGTTCTTCAATTTTTTTCTTATCATTTGATTTAATTGCATCTCTAAGTTGGGCTGTCAATATTCTTTCTTCTTTTTTAATTTTCTGAATTTCATCATAATAATTTTTATATCTTGTTTTGGTTAACTCCATATCCTCTCTTTGAAGTTCAGCCATTTTGATTTGCATTTTCATTGTTTTTCGGAAATATTCTTCATCCGCTGCAGATTTCATTCTATGATTAGTATTTAATACATCAACATATTCTTCAATGAATTTGGATCTTAGCTTTCGAAATTTCTCCTTATCTAAACCATCATCACGATTATAATCATTTTTATTAATAAATCTTGCCTGAATTCTCTGGAAATCATCAAGATGAAATATCTTAGGGTCCATATCAATATTTAGTTTCTCTTTTAAATATTTTCTCTCTTCATCTGTTAATTTGAAATCCCTATATTTAGTGTCTTCTTTCTCTGCATTGAGCACTCTATCAACATCAATTACATCCTGTTCCCTTGATACTCTTGTAATACTATTCCCAATAACAACTAATGGGTTTCCTTCCTGTTCCAACTTAATCTGTTCATCCTTATTATACTGATAATAATCCTTCCAGTTATTAATTTCAAAATCTTTTCTTAATTCTTCTTTCTTTCTATTGCTCATATTTTCATATTTTATCTTTATCTCAGATTCTTGGTCAGGATTTTCAACGAATCTTCTGCTAAGTTCATCTTTCTTTAAAGTATTTTCCATAATATCTTCATATTCTTTTCTTAGTTTTTCATCATCGCTTTTCTTTAATTTATCAAGATACCACTTAGGAAGATTTAATTCTTGAGGAGGTGTTGGTGGTAGACCTGTTTCATGCAAATGAAATACAACTGCTCCTCCTTTTGCAGTCTCTGCTGCAAACTTTATTGTTTCATCAATCTCTTTTATATTCTTTGCTCTATATACTTCATCAAAACCTCTTTGTGACAAGCCTGAAAATGAATTAATGGAAAAATCACCATGAACAGAAAGAGTCTGCTTGTTAATTTTTGCAAGTTGCATTATGGTTCTTCTCTGCTCAAAACCATATTTATCTGGAACATCCTGAATATTAAACTGCCCCTTCCCTGAGTTCATAAGATGAATTTCAACATGCTTAACTCCCTGTCTTACTTTTGCCTGAAGTTCCTCAAGTTGATTTCTTGCGTTAGGGTTTGTTGTAGTACCAAATGAACCAAGAGTTTCCTTAAATACCTTAGGGTCATGTTGGTCAAAATCTGCTGCCATAATATTAATAGAAATATAATTATCAGATATATAAAATTAATTAATTAAAAAGAATAGTTACAAGTTACAGACAACAAAAAGAAATAAAATTATAATTTGTTATCTCTTCTGTATCTCTTACCTTCTCTTTTAAGATGAGCTGCTGCCTTAAATTCTTTGGAAATCTTTGAAATTCTTGAAATTTGTTGTAATCTCCCTAGTTTAGATAATCTGTGGAATTTACTCCATTTCAATAGGCCGAATGCCTGAAGGGTCTGCGGATCTACTTGACCTAATCCAAGTGCAATTAACTCAAAAGGAATAGTTGCAAGAACATCAAGCCAATTATTGCTCATAAAATCCCCAAATCCCTTTGAGTGACTTCCTAATCTGATTAAATCAATAATAAATACTACAAATACAAATACACTAACCCAGAGGTAAAGCTCAGTATTACCACTAATGTTAAGCCCCCTGCCTAAAAGTTCTAGAATCAGAAAAATTGTTACAAGAAATACTGCAACAAATACTAGTACATCTAGAAATTTCTCTCCAGAACTCTCTTTTTCAACTAAATATTCATCCATTTTAATTTATGTTCTAACGAAAATAATAAAAACATTACTAACCACTTCAAAGTAATCAAATCAAATTAGTATTAATAGATTCCTTGTTCAATTAAATATGTGCAATTACCAGAATCTTTACCTGTATAATTAAGGTAAAATAAGTAATAAGGATCATAATCATCAGAAAATGCATTATATCCTTCTGCCATGCAATCATCTATTCTGAAATTATAGAAATTTTCGTCCTCTCTTTGCGAAGTAAATCCAATGGAATTAAAAAGAGAAACATTAATAGGAATTCCTCTCCTGTGGATATCATAAAATAATTTTGATGAATATGGTATAGTTCCGTTATACAAAGTGGTATTATAGCCTAATAAATGGGGATTAATAGGGATTATATAATTACAGCAAGCCTTTCCTGCTGAGTCGAAATTAGAGTATAATATGTCAATTTCTGCTTTGGTAAGAGATCTATTGTATATTTTGATTTCATCAATTATGCCATTAAAATAAGCCCCTGTAATTCCATTGTTTGGATACTTACCCGAGCCAACAGTAAAAATTCCTCCATCCCCGTCAGGATTCCAAGAGCCATCTGATGATTTAATAAACTCTGAATTTATATATAATGAGATTTTATTAGATAATGAACTATATATTCCTATAATATTGAGATATTCACCTAATTCGAAATTGTATGGGGCATGAGTTTCATTTCCCTTATTATCACTTACTAATATCTCACTGGAATTAATTGATAAAGCAAACTCACTATCAAAAGTCATAATGTTTCCTATATTATTATATGGCTTAATCCATATTGAAAAACTGAAATCATCTCCTGTAAAATCATCCAGACTTATATTGATATAATCATTAATCCCATCAAATTCAATTCCACTGCCATATAGAGAATCCTTATAATCAATTAACAAGGCTCTTTTCTCCTCATATAAATCTGCAATTTCACTGTTCGATAATGCCTTTGAATATAATGAAAATTCATCTATTAAACCATCAAAGTACCAACCGCTATTTCCTCTCGCATGTCCAACTTCAAGCCAAGAACCACCTGCATTAGTATATGCTAATTTTGTAAAATTGTTTGTATTCCTACTAACAAAAATTCCATTAAGATATAAAAATAAACCATTATCTGAACTTACAACAACATAATGATTCCAATCTGAGTGAGATATATTATAGTCTGTTAGATTTACTTTTATTGCATCATATGAACTATTGCCTTTAAGAGATAGTAATTCACATGAACTCTGGGAAATTCTAAGACCATTTCTTCCCGAAGCATCATCTGCCATTAAAACCTGTGTATTTATATTATCACATGATGTTGCATTTGATTTTGCCCATATAGATATAGATATATCCTTAGATAAATTTAGGTTATCTGAAATATTAATATAATCATCAATTCCATCAAGTTTCAAACATCCCATAGATATACATGAGTCATTAACCCAAGAAGGATTTCCATGAGTTTGCGCCAAGGTATTGTATGCAGATAAATCATTTGTTAAATCTGACATATCATTAAAATTTAAAACAAGTATTGAGTTTCCAAAATGCTCTCCTAGTAAATTAACTCTGCTTCTGTCATAAACTCCTCTCTCAACTAAATCATAATCAAAATTCCAAAATCCTATTACATCTTTCATTGCGCCAACAGAAAAATTTAGAAATCTATTGAGAAAACTTTTCCCTATCGTGTATTTGTAAAAGGGTTCTTCATGGATTGAGGCATACATATTTAAAATCGTTTCATTAAGAGTTACATGTGACCATGCTGAAGCATGCCCAAAAGTATTCTCTGCAGGAGTTATGGGTACTTCTTTGGAATCAGAGAGTAAAAACTCAGGGTCATACAAGCCTGAAACTGGCACAGATACAACAAAATCATCATTAAAATCCCAAAAAGAAATTTTATCATAAGTTGTAATGTTATAATCTGCATTAATCTGAACGGAAATGTAGTATGGACTTAAATCATAAATTCCAACTAAGTTAACTTTGAAATCAAGATCTCCTCTGTAGTTTCGTGAAAAAGTCTCCTGATATTCTCTAAAAAGGTAACCTAAATTTTTATCAGATAATTCTGGTCGATCTATTGAGTCAAAACTTCCATTAAGCAATCCTTCCGAAAATAATCTATTGAACTCTTTATAATCCTGTGAAAAAGTATAATTTGTTCTTGAATAATTCAAAAGAGATTCTAAAACACCATATGAACTATATGATATGGCATTTTTTATATAAACATCTTTGAAATATTGTATTTCACTATTAATGCTTAAAATTCTTGACTCTTTGAATAAATTTTCATTTGCGTATGAACCCGAGAATAAAATCAGTGAACCTATTGTAAAGATTAGAAAGATTAAAAAAAATGCAAGCATAGTAAAAGCAAATGCTTTTTTATTCTCTTTTATGTTTGTTTTGTTTTTTAATGCCATAGTCTAATACTAAATTCATATGAGTATAAACTTCCATTATAAGAACCTAAAACAAGTCTGTTTGTAGTGCTGGAAATTCCTGACCCTTGAAATGAACTACCTTTATTGGTTTTACTAAATATTGATACTTCATCTGAGTCATTTACTATTAAAACATTTATATTTACTTGGTCTGAAATATATATAGATACAAAATCTCTTGTTAAACCATGCGCATCAGATGTTTGGTTTAAAAAATAGAACTCCCCAACTTGTTGAGCGATAGTATTTTCAACATTTTTAATTTTTTGGGCATTGAAATATAGTCTTATATTTTCATCGTTTAGTGAATTAATTTTAGTAGTCGTGAAAGAATCCATAATTTCATTATTTAATTCATAAATATTTTTATTTGATGTTGTAGAACCAAAATAACTAAAGACAATAACAATGGCAATTACTAAAACAACTATTGAAAATATAAAATCCAGCATAAAAATTTGAGCTTTCTTCATAGTTCATTGACTTAAGCAAGGCTCTCCGTTTATAATAATATCTTCTGAGCCAACACCATTTACTGATGACTGTGGATCAATCCTAACCAGTTTTCCATTTCTTTCAAGTACTATACAAAATTTTCCTGAAATTCCTAACTCCTCTCTCATACTTTCATCATTAATTGTTAGAAGTTCTTGAGTGTCAACAGAGTTATCAGAACGTTGCACTATGCCTCTTTCTTTTAGATTTTCGAAGATTATCTGGGCATCTAATGATGCAGTATCATATCTTTCTTCAAGGGTTGGTTCTTTTTCAACTTCACTTATCTGACCTAAGACAAGAAGTAGTGCTCCGAACAAAACTATAACAATTACAATTACTATATCAACTGAAAAGGTCTGGGCTTTTTTGGAATTTGATTTTTGAAATTTTTTTGTCATTTTTATCCTCCTAAACTACACCCTGACATACATACATAGCCATCGTTACCTGTTCGTTGTCAACTAAAACAGCAAATTCTTTTTTTATAATATTCTTACAATTAGAATCTCTGGACTCAATTATTACATCTGAATTAGTAAATACATTTGGACGAAATGTTGTCCATGGATCAGAACATTTAATTTCATGAGTTTCGTTGTATGGGACCCAACTTCCATATAAAGCACCATCGCAATTTGTTGGCACATCTCTGCATTCTGGGATTTTAGAAGCACAAGCGCTATAAACTCTCCTATCAAGTTTACTGGTGCAATCGAAATCACAAACTAAGAAATCAGTATCTTCAAATAATCTTGCCCAGACTGATAAATTATAATTACTATCGCAGGTACTTACATGTCCATTTATTTTATCATTTGTTCTAAACATACATGTGTATCCAATTTTAGTATAGTCAATATTTCTATCTACACCCTCAATGTGCCACCTAACATCTAAATTTGAGAACTGCCTATCAACTGAAGCACATAATACTTGCTCTGTTGTAATATTTTTATTAGTAGTATTTATTGAAACTCTTGCATTTATAGAATCTGTTATAAACATAACCGGCTTATCATCTCCACATAGGGAGAAATAGTCTGAAACATTAGTATGATTATAAATTATTTTACTATAGAATTTTAGTGCTGAAAGATTTGAATGACATGAGAGAGTATAGTCATATGAAGAACGAGAGTATGGAAGGTTTAATAGACCTTGCCCCAATGCAACGTTTGAACTTAGATTATTATGTCCATAGAATAAGATATTTTCTGGTGGAATGCTTGTGTTTTGGGTGTAATCACAATCTAAGGTATCCAACACTGAATATGAAACTAAAATTTGAGTTAGCAGTAAAGTAATGATAATCAATAATTTTCTTAGCATGTAAATAATCTTGGAAAATTAGTATTTATACCTTTGTTACTACTTAAAATTAGAGTTTGGGCATATCTTATTGAAGTCACAGAACTTGCACGTAAAATGGCTGGGCTTTGCTGTAAAATCTTTTTTTTCAATGGATTTCATTAATTCAACAATTCTTTTCTTTACATCTTCAATGTTTTCTTTTTTTGGTTGAGCAGATAGGATTTTATCATGAATTAGATACCAGAGTCCTGCTTTTTTCGGATACTTGCCAAATTTTTGTTTTAAGACTATTGAATATACTAAGAGTTGCATATTGTCTGGGATGTTTGCAAGCATATCCATTGAATTTGATGTTTTGTAATCAAGTATTTCATAATCATTTCCAACTTTATCAATTCTGTCTATGAATCCTTTTAATTTTCTTCCCTCAATATTAAGTCTGAATTCCATCTCCTGCGAGACAGTTTTTCTTTTATCTTTTTGCAACTCTCTTTCTTTTTTTATAAAGTCTGCAATAATTTTAAGGCCTTTGTTTATGTATTCTTTTTCCTGCTGAGCATTTTCATATCCTTTTGAAATCCAGTTTTCTGTCAGATAAGAGATTCCTTTTGTATATAGCTCATCATCTGATAGTTCTTTCTTGAAATCTTTTGTCAGAAGTTCAAGTGCTATGTGAATGGATGTTCCAAAGTCAAAATAGTGTCTTGATTCTGTGGGAACTTTGTATATGTATTGGTATAGATACTTTTTTGGGCATGTTTCATATAATTGGAGTTGAGATACAGAGTAAAATATATCATCAGTGTTGAAGTCAATGATTTCTAATTCTGATTTTTTATTTTTTAGTTTTTCTTGGTATTTTTTTAAATCTGAATTGTGCGAGTTTGAGAAGTAATTTGTTAAGTCTTTTTTGCCGTATAAGTCTTTAAGCAGGTTTATTTCTGTTTTTGCTTTTTCAAAGTTGTTGTCTAAGAGATAAGTCTGGATTTTTCTTATTATGTCTGTTTTTATTTGTTCTTTTGTACTAATGTTTAATTCGCTTATTTCTCTTGTATATTCTTGGGGGTTTAAATCTAATGATTTAATGAATGGAGAGTGTTTTGAATCTAATTTGTTTTCTGACATTTTTTTTATGTATGAGATATCACATACTATTTTTGTTCTTGATAGAGCTACAAAGAATAATCTTTTTTCTTCGTCTAAGGTTTCTTCCTTTGATGCATCGCAGGGTGTTTCAAATAAATTTCTTCTGTATGGTATCGGGAATTTCCTGTCGTTACAGAATGGAATGAAAACATAGTCATATTCTTTTCCTTTGGATTGATGGACTGTCATTACTTCAATGTTTCCTTTTTTAATTTGGGGAAGGTCACATTTTATTGATAGGGATTTTGCTTTTTCACAGATGTCAAGAAATCTCTTTAAGTCGTTTGATTTGTAGATTTTTTTGAATGTGTTTGCAAAATTAATGAATTCGTTTAAGGCAATTATTGATTCGATTTTGTCTGATAGTTCAGCCTTTTTGTACATATTGAATTGTATTATTGTTTGCTGAATTAAGTCTGTTAAATCAGGGTGAGACAGTTTTAGGGTTATTAAGTCATTTAGTTTTGTGTTTATTTCTTCAATTATTTTTTGTTCATCTGAATATTCTATGGTTAAATTGTTGTTTAGAACTTTGTAAATTGATTTTTCGTTCAGGGAGGCTTTTCTTGATATGCTTCTTATTGTCTGGGATCTTAGTCCTAAGTTTGAGATCAGGTTAAATATTTGAGTGTTTGCTTCGTTTGGGTTTAGAATTATCTCTAAGTAAGAGATTAGCGATTTTATGTTTTCTAAGTCCAAAAAGTTTGGTATTTCTGTTTTTGATATGTTTAGTCCATAGGACTCCATGTAGTTTGATATGAGATTTGCTTCATATTTTCTTCTTGTAAGAATGCCGATTGTTTTTGTGTTCTGGTGAATGTCTTCAATGTTGTTTATTTTTTCAACGAGATATGTTAGTTGGGATTTTTCGTTTGAACATCTTGTCAGGGTTATTTCTCCTTCTGTGTCCAAGTTTGGTTTGAGCTGTTCTTTTTGTGATGCTATTTGATTTGATAGTTTGTTTATGTGGTTTATTATTTTTTTTGATGAACGATAGTTTTCGTTTAGAAATATTTCTTTGTGGTTTTTGAAATGTGATTTGAATTCTTTTAGGTTTCTATAGTTGGCTCCTCTGAATGTGTAGATTGACTGTTTGTTGTCTCCAACTATTGTTATGTTGTTTTCTGCAAGGATTTTCAGGACGTCTAATTGGACGTGATTTGTGTCCTGAAATTCATCAACTAAGATGTATTTGTATCTTGTTTTTATTTCATCACAGATTTTTTTGTTTGTTTTGATTAGGTTTAAGAATAGAAGTAATATGTCTGCAAAGTCTATTAGTCCGTTTTTTTTTTTGTATAATTCGTATTTTGTGTAAGTTGAGATTAAGTCTGCTTTTGTGTTCAGGTTTTCAAAGTTCAGTTTTGGCAGATTTTCTAATGTTATTCCAAAGTCTTTTAGTTTTGATATGGCATTTGTTAGTTCATATGCAATTTTGTTTTCTTTCCCAAGAGTTTCAACGGATGAGAGTTTGAAGTTTCTGATGTTTTCTAAGAAGAACAGGTTCTGGTTTGGTTCATTTATTAGGATGTAATCTTCCGGAAGGTTTGGAACTTCTTCCGAAAATTCTTCAAGGATTTCTAATGCAAATGAGTGAAATGTTTTTGCGCGAAATATTTTGTTTGATTTTTGTTCAACCCTGATTGACATTTCGTTTGCGGCTTTGTCTGTAAAGGTTAAAGCAAGTATTTCATTTTCGTTGTAGTTTTTTTTGAATAAATCTAATATCTTATCTGTGATAAGTGTTGTTTTGCCTGTACCAGGTCCTGCAATGACAATGCATGGGACATTTAAACATTCTATTGCTTGTTTTTGTTGAGTGTTATTCATTATTTTTATTTGTGTATATTTTTTAGATTAGTTTTGCAATGGCTTTTGCAATTTTTGAAGGATTGTGTCGTACTAATTGGTTTTCGTCAATCAGGTTTGCTCTGATTAGTTTAACTCCTTTTATATTATTTGCATCAATAATTACAGGGTGTTTGTTTTCTTTTTTATATGCTTTTAGGGCAGAGGTTTTGGGCATGTGATTGTTTGAGATTATATGAGTCAACTCTGATTTTAAGTATTTTTCAATTTCTTCTCTGAACTTGGATACTGGAAAGTTATCGGTTTCTCCAGGTTTTGTCATAACAGGCGATATGAGGATTCTTTTTGCTTTTTGGTTTTTCTTGATTGCATTTCTCAGGTTTGGAAATAATAGATTTGGAATTATGCTTGTGTATAAGTCTCCCGGGCCAAAGATTATGATGTCTGCACGTTTTAGAACTTCTGCTGCTCTTTTGTTTGTTTTTGGTTTGTTTTTTAGGTATATTTTTTCTATTTTTTTGTTGGGTGTTGTATCTATTTTCTTTTCTCCGATTAGAGTTTTCCCATCTTCAAGCTGGGCTATTATATGATTGCTGTCTAAGGATACTGGGACTACTTCTCCTTTGATTCTAAGTATTCTTGATGCCTGTTTGACTGCTTCATCAAATGAACCTGTTACATCACACAAAGCAGTTATTAGAAGGTTTCCAAAGTTATGGTTGTTTATTTTTTTGTTGAATCTGTACTGAAATAGTTTGTTTAGTATTTCTGTTTCGCTTGATAGGGCTACAAGGCAGTTTCTTATATCTCCTGGAGGTAGAACACCAAATTGAGTTCTTAATACTCCAGATGAACCCCCACTATCAAGAGTTGTGACTATTGCTTTGATATTGTGTTTTCCAAGGGCATATTCTTTTAATCCTGATAAGAGCGAGAATAAACCAGTCCCACCTCCAATACAGACAATTATCTTGTTTCTCAAAAGTGAGGGGTTTTCTTCTGATTGGGATTTTTTAACCATTATTATATTTTTTAATAAACATACTCAGTATATAAATTTTAGGGAAGTATTTGGAAATGTGTTATGAAACATTTCTAAACTCTTAGTGACTGTATATTTAATATATGATATTATTAAATTTTTGTCACTAACACGGGATAAATTTATAAATAAATCTATATCCTAACATAATCATGAAACACACAACTATAATCTTTAGAAACCCTAAACTTGAAGAGATATCGAACATTTTCAATCAACATCAAACAGCTATTGTGACTGTGACACACAACCATGATGCTTCCAAAGAATGTGAAATTGATCATCATTCATTGTGTAAATATAATTATAGTAACATTCTTCTTCTACTCCAAGATAATTATCGGCAAGGTAGTTATAAGATTTTGGAACAATTACTTTCACATACATCAAGAGGAATTATTCTTGATCTTACTAATTTGCATGGTCATGAAAAGAACAGAATTAATAAAGTTAGAGGTAGTCTTATTGATAGAAGTTCTTCATGTGAAGGTGTTTCATACAAAAAACTTATAGAAGTTGGTCGTGATATGGTTGCAAAAAAAAGTGTATCTTTATCTCTACCAACTCTTAAAAGGGTTGGTGGTGATTTGTATATACTAAGAGCAAGGAAATTAAACCTACCTAGAATTTCTTCTGCGAAAAAAATATATGTATCGGCAGAGAATTTTGAAATTGTGAAAGAAGCAATTGATATTAATTTGCATAAGCGAGTGTACGTACCAAGATAACCACTTCCATCTTGAATATACATATAAAACCTCACTTAGATAACTTAATTCCCACAAACTCATATATAACAGAGTTATATGTTTATAAAAGATTTTATATTATATGTATTTATGACTAAGGAGAAATTTAAAGTGTTTGAGGGGGTTTTTGATGAGTTTACTCTCAGGACTCTTGAGACTCTTAAAAGAAAGAAGTTTTTTGATGAATTGGGAAAGCCTATTAAGACAGGAAAGGAAGGGGATGTTTATTTTGCATATAAGGATGACGGAACTGTTTTGGCTGTTAAGATTTATAGACTAACAAGTGCTAATTTTAAAAAGATTTCAAGTTATATTTCAAGAGATCACAGGTTTAAAGATATTAAGGGGAATTTAAGAAAAGTTATTTTGAAGTGGTGCGAGAAGGAGTTTAGAAATTTGGTTCTGTGCCATAAGTATAATATGTCTGTTCCTTCTGTGTATAAGCAGTATAATAATGTAATTATAATGGAATATATTAATGGGGGTATGTTAAAGGATACTGAACTTAAGAATCCTCAGGAGTTTTTTAGTTTGTTAGTTGAGCAGATTAGAATTATGAAAAATGATGCAAAGTTAATTCATGGGGATTTGTCAGAATTTAATGTATTGGTATCAGATGGTATTCCTGTAATAATTGACTGGGGTTCGGGGATCTCAGTTAGAAGTGATGAGGATTTTAGAGAGTTCTATGATTTGTATGAACGTGATATTAGAAACATTGTTAGTTATTTTAATAAGAGATATAATTTAGGTTTAGGTTTGGATTTAGATAGTGTGATTAAGATGTTGGAGTAGTTTCGTGAAATTATTAAAATATTAATTTATATAATGATTATTAGTATGAGACTTGCAACTAAGAATAATGGGTTAATGAGTATGTCTAATATTCTTTTAGTTTCCTCTTCTTTTTCTAAGTACAAGTTTAAGTCGGAGTAAGATAGAGCAAAGTTTGAGTAAAGCATTGAAGCCGCATAATCTTCTTCATTGAATAAGTCTGATGAATATTCTGAGTAAATTGTTGGAATGAGAGGGAAGTTTCCGTTTGTGTTTAGATTTATTCTTGTGTTTGTGAAGTTTATTATGTGAGATGAATAATCTTCTAGTTGGGACTCATTTATTCCAACAGAATTTAATAGTGTGTCAATTCTTCCATTGAGTTCAAATCCTCGGTAAATGCATAAGTATTTGTTTGAATCAGGGTCATTTAGTTTAAGTTGCTTGTTTATTCTATCTGCCAGATAAGAAATTTTATAGTTTCTTAGGAGTTCTGATTTTAGGCTTATTAGTCTATTTATTTTAGTGCATGCATCTGAAATTGTTGTATCGTCAAATTTGATTTCTGTGTCTTGATGTACTATGAGTCTTTCCCATAATGAAACTGTTTCAAATCTTTCAACTGCATATGAGTAAAGGGCTTCTTTTTTATCTTTGGTTATGTTATTTTGTATTTTTATTTTTGTGTCATTTAGTGCTTTGCTTTTGTTTATTGAGATTGTTTTTGTATTTTTGGTTTTCTCTATTAAGTCAGAACTTTCTTCAAGTCTGTCTGTTAGTATTAGATATACGTAGAAGTCATTTATTGTAGAGATTTTGTCTTTGTATTCCTGTGAGTTTATTTCTTCTTTTTTCTTATTGATTTTAGATTCAAAGTTTTCAATTTGTTTGTCTACTTCTTCAATTGATAAGTTGTCTGTGTTTTCTATTAGAGTTCTGTAATTTATGTTTGCATTAAAGCAGAAACTTCCCTGTGAGTAGAAGTTGGAATTTTCTCTGGTGATTTGTGATGAGTTGAAACTCTTTTCTGCTTGTTCTAAGTATTTTTCTGCAGAGGAGTTTTGTTCAATGTTTGTTTGGTTTATTGAATTTCTCAGAGTTATTGTTCTTTGGCACAATTCTTCTGCTAAGTCTTGCATTAAGGCTTTATACTGTTCGTTGTTGGTTTTTTGAGGTGTTAGTTCGTATTTTCTGCCTCCGAATTCGTTGTATGCATTTATTACATCAAGTGTTCTTGTTATTTGTATTGTTGTATTTTCTGTTTCGTTGAATTGGGCAAATACTGGAAGCAGAACTTTTGTTATGTTATTGTCTTGAGCGGTTTTTATTTTTTCGTCAATTCCTCCTACAATTCCTATTAAGCCTCCTGAGTTTAGAGAACCTGTTATTGAAATGTCTTGGGGGATTTTTTCTTTGTTAATTGTTTTAGCAGTAAGTATTGCAATGGCTGAACTCCCAGATGGTCCTTTTAGGATTAGAGCGGTGTTGTCAGAGAATTCGTAGAAGAAGTCATATTTGTGGCATTCTAACTGGAATAAGTCACATGCTATTTTGTGAGAGTTTATGATAGATACCTGTATATCTGTTTCTTTTAGTGTGTTTAGATTCATATAGATTTTTCCCGAACCGGATTTTGTTGTAAGTGATAGATTAATTATAGAACCGTTTGTGATTTCTCCTTCACCATTTTCGGTTACAGCAAGAAGGCTTATGGCGTTTGAATAGGATTGGTTAGCGTAATGAAGTCCTCCTATGAGAATCATTACTAGGATTATTTTTATGAGAATTTTAATCGGATTGTATTTTTTTGTCTTTTCAGGTTTGTCTTTGTTTCCTATGTAAATAACTGTTTTTCTCTCTTTCATAGAATGTTGAAATTTTACTTCTTTAATAATTTATTGTTTTTTCTTTTATATATGTTATATCCAAATATTTTTAAAATAAGGTATATAGTTTTTATCTGTTCTGTTATAATTTGTGTGGGTGTAGCCAAGCGGTCAAAGGCGCTCGACTCAAGATCGAGTCCATTCGGTTCGAGGGTTCGAATCCCTTCGCCCACATTTTTAAGATGCATTATTAGTATTTAATGAAACAGAGTTTGTTTCATTTTTCAAGGATTATATTTTAGAAATTAAGATTTAAAATCTACCCAATTAAACCCCTTATTGCTTGTTTTCATAATGTATTGTCCTTTATATTTAATTATGTTTAAAATAAATTTTTCAAATAACCTTAGAGATGAATAGTAAGTTCGGAAAGTTTTTTTTATAGAAACATTTCTCTTCTTTGAAGATCCCGATGCTTCATGAATAACTAAATTTCTAATTTCAATTAAATTTTTAAGTTCTTTCTTTGAATACTTATATTTTTCTTTCTTAAATATTTCAATTAAGATATCTTCGAAAGATTTTTTTACTTTATTTCCATTAGAATTAATCTCAATCCTAAATCTTCCTTCAATAAAATTCCCAAATTTATTTTTAGCTTTTCCAGAACCTATGTAAGTGACTAGTTTTTTAAAATAAATTTTACCCATTTTTATGTATTAAATATATTTAAAATCTGGATTTTTATTATTTAAATACTTTATTAGTTGACTTTAACTTAACAGTTCATCATTTTGCCCAAAAATAATTAAATCCACTCACTTATAACTAACTGAGATGTTTTGTCCCACATTATGTAATCTAAAAGAAACTGTCAAGGGCGGTTTGTTTTTTGGAGTAAATTATTTTTTTAAAGTCTATTCCTATTGCATTTAATAAGTCATCTGAAACGCCGTCTAATTGTTTTTCAATGTAATGGTTATAGTCATATTGTGTACTTGAGTCTATTAGATTTATGTGTTTAGGCCCGTCAATAGTCATAATGTATTTAACTAATCTCCCATCAAATTCTTTGAGTTCTCTTGCAGCTTTTACATGGGGTGGAGTTGTCTTAGTGTATTGATTTAGAGGTTTTGCTATTTTTTTGGAATAAACAAGCAAATCATTGTATTTGCCTGATTTTAAATCTGAAACATAATCTGAAATAAATTTTTCAATTTCAGAATTGGATTTTCCGCTAAATATTAAATCAACTAAATGAATCTGAAATGTTTTGGCAAGTTCAGTCCAGTCTCCTCTTATGGCTTCCATCCCGATAAATTGAGTTTTTCGTGTAATTTCATCAAAGCCAACATACCTCTTTTTTGTTGCAATGAAAAACTTAGAGAATAATTTTTCAAACTCAATTTTCAGAAAACTCTTTTGACCAAAATTCTTTTTAATCCAAATCCCAAAGTATTCATTAATTTCTTTTTCAATTTGTTTTCCGTATTGAAATTTTTCCTCTTTGTTTTTGAATTTCTTGGAGAATTTGATAAAGATTGAATCTGTATCACCATATATTACTTTGTGCCCCTTTTCTCTCATTAATTCCTCGCATTTAATAATTATTTTTCTAGCAAATCCTGTTATGGCTTCGCCTATTTCAAGGTTGTGGAATCTGCATTTGGGACTGGCAATTGCTCCATAGAATGAGTTCATATTGATTTTCAAAACAAAACTTTTAATGAAATTTTTTTCTTTTATAGCAGTCTCTCTTTCTTTGTATAATTGATGAATTAACTCAGGCAGAATGCCAGCTTTATTATCAAATCTTGCGCCATTTGGGGCTTCAATTTGCCCTTCTTTGAAGTATGTGAATGGGTCAATGTTAAATGTCATTATAACTGATGGGTAAAGCGATTTGAAGTCTAAAACAAAAACATCCTCATAAAACCCCTTCTCTGGATTAATTACATAAGCTCCTTCAATGCTCTGAGTATCACTGAAATTGAAATTAGATGGTGCAACAAACCCTCTTTTGTGCAGTTCTTTTAAGTACATAATATCAAGGGTTGCAATAGGGGATTTGACTTTTGTTAAGGGCGTTCCTGTAAGTATGGAGCGCTTGCACATCATTTCAATTAGGTTAAGTTTGTGAGTTATTTTATGAGTTAAAAGAGAGTCTTTAAAATTGTATTTGATTAGTTTGACTGGGTCTTTGTCAAACATGTTTTTAATGGCTTTTATTTTCAGAGTTATTCCATGGTCTGCTTCTCCTTCATCTTCTAAGTTTATTTTTTCATCGTCTAAAACAGATTTTGCAACAGTATTAAGTTTGTAATCATCAAATGTTATGAAGTTCATTTTGAGAACATCAATTATATCCCAGATTAGAACTCCGGGGCAATGCAATGTGCTGTTTTTAAAAAAATCACTTAGTATTCTAAGTTTGTTTTCTCCTTTGTACTTGGATAGTTCAAATGGGATTGAGTATTTTTCAAATCTTTGCTTGATTATTTTAAAGTCAAAGTTAATGACATTCCAGCCAATAATCAGTTGCGGTTCAAAAGATATTATATCTTCACGAAATCTCTCAAGTAATTCTTTTTCTGTGCGAAAAGAAACTAATTCAAAGTCTTTGTATTTATGGTTTAAGACATCATTTAGTTTGTCTTTTTTGATTTTGGATGTATCTACATAAACTTTGCTCATTGATTTATCCTGCGGTGAAAATGTGCTTATTAGGATTATTTCCTGTTCTTTTATAGAACCTATGGTTTCAATATCTAAAGATAAGTATTTAAGCTCTACTACATCTTTTTTACCTGTTAAGAGTTGTTTATTTGTGTCTATCAGATATCTGTGCTCATATGGTAAGTCCGCCTCACATATTAGCATTTCATTCTCTTTTAAAAGGTTTAGAATGTATTCATATAATTGTGAACTGAAAATATTTAGTCGTATGACTTGTTGTTTGTTAATGTCTTTGATTTCTTCCTTTGATATTTCAATTTTTTCGCTTTCTATTTTAAGACTTTCAAAATCGCTTTTTTTTGTATATATGGTGTAGGGAATTTTTATTTTTGATAGTTTTGTTTTTTGCTTTGAGTCCACTTCAAAAATTTTTAATTCAATGGAATCTTCTTTTTCTTCTTTGTTTATCTGATATACAAATGAAGTCATAACATATTAATTAACTTCTTATTTATATATCTTGTTCAATTGCTTTTATTATGTTTATTACTGAATTTAAGAGTTTTAATAAATATAAATAAGAAATAAAGGGAATATAAGCGCTAAAAAAACGTTTCCATTCTCTTTTATTTATATTAAGAAAAAATACATTAAATTTGTATAGAAAAATATCTTTTTTTGATTTTTGTAATATTTTTCTTGTTTTTTTAAATATTGGAGAATATCTACTAAATTAAAGAATATTAACGAATAGAAATAAAAAAATAAGTAAATATAAAGATTAAAAAAATATTTCCATTCATTAATAACTATTTCTATTATTTAAAATTCATTATTAATTATTTAATATTGTGTTTATGCACCCATTAAATATTTTATTTTAACCTGAAATCCCATTAAAATATTTTTATGATAAGTTTTATATAATGTATTAAAATAACTTAGATATGGTTTGCAATACTGATATAAAAAAGAAATTAGAAGATTTAAAGACAGGAAAATTAACTTGCTTAAAGAATACTCATGATTTTTTAGCAAATATAAAAAAAAAGAACTCAAAGTATAATATTTTTCTGCAGATTAATGAGAAAGCAGAAGAGATTGCAAAGAAATTAGATGAGAAAAGAGAAAAGGAAGAAAAATTAGGCTCTCTTTTTGGCCTTTGTATTGCTATTAAGTCTAATATTTCAAAAAAAGATATGTTTATATCATGCGCTTCAAAAACACTTGAAAATTACAGGGGTTCTTTTGACGCGGATGTTGTAAGAGCAATTGAAGAGGAGGATGGAATAATTATAGGTGTTACAAATAATGATGAATTTGCATCAGGTTCTTCAGGTGAAAATAGCGCCTTTGGAAATACAGATAATCCATACTCAAAGGGAAGAGTGCCTGGTGGTTCATCGTCTGGTTCTGCAGCAGCAGTTTCATCAGGTCTGTGCGATATTGCGTTGGGTTCAGACACAGGAGGCAGTATTAGAAACCCCGCGTCACATTGCGCAGTAATAGGAATTAAGCCCAGCTATGGAAGAGTTTCAAGATATGGCTTGGTGGATTTATCTATGAGTTTAGACCAAATAGGACCCCTTTCACAGAATTTATATGGTTGTGAGTTAATGTTGGAAGTAATCGCAAAAAAGTCTTTAAATGACCCGATTACAGAAGATATTAAAACTCCCAAATATACTGAGTGCAAGTTAAAGAAGAAATACAAGATAGGAGTTATTAAAGTCTTCGAAAGTTTTATAAGAGATGAGAGGATAAAGCAGATTTATTTAGATAAAATCAATGCTCTGAAATCAAAAGGACATGAGATAATTGAATTAGAGATTAAAAATATTGATTTGGCAATTCAGGCATATTATCCGATAGTTTATACGGAGTTTTTCTCGGGAACAAGAAAGTTTGATGGTATTAAATATGGGGAGAAAATCGAAGATTCAGGTGGAGATGAAGTAAAGAGAAGAATTTTTGGAGGTATGGAAATATCTAAGTCTGAATTTGATGGTGCTTATTACAAGAAAGCTCTAAGAGTAAAGGAAGTAATCGCATCAGAATTTGAGAAAGCATTTAAGAAAGTTGATTTTATTTTATGTCCTGTAACCCCAAGTATTCCACATAAATTAGGCTCAGATATTACAGTTGAACAAATGTATGCATACGATGCTTTTACAATACCAGTAAATCTAGCAGGGATATGCGCAGGAGTTATCTGCAAGGATACAATAGATGAGAATGGAGAGAAAATTTCAATAGGAACTCAGATACTTGCAAATAAATTCAGAGAAGAAGTTATGTTTGAAGGATTACACCTTCTAGAAGAGCTTTAGATGTATTTCTTTCAACGTTAAATTTTGGAAATTCTTTTTCAATCTTATTAACTAATGATTCTTCATATTTTCCCAGTACAAAAATTTCATATACTCCAAATTTCAAAGGTAAATCGCCAAATCCTTGTAATAAATTCTTCTCATTAAAACCTCCTCCTTCCCTTTCTATTGAATCTATTTCTGCATTCACATCACACACCTTAAGAGAACCTCTTCTATAAGGGTCCATTTCATAAGAAGATGAAATATAGCTTAAAAATAAATTAGGCATGGTTCCTGCTGCCATTAAAAATCCTGGTGACATTTTAATAGTAATTATTCCCTTCTTAATGACCTCTAAATTAAAAAGAGACATCGGAAACTCATGTCCACATGTATCGGTGGGCGATTCGCAAAAGTATCCAATTGAAGTATATTTATTATCTCTTAAATATCTTCTCTCCCCATTCAGTCTCCCTATTGAGTATGATTGTAAAAGATTTGCAGCCATTATTAATATAAGTGTTCCTTTATTTAATAATTTAACTTATATTAATTATTTTTAAAAGATAAGTTTATTTTACGAATTTTTTCAAAAAATAGATTTAAAGAATTTTAAATTTGAGATAAATTATATTTGTCTATGATAAATGGTCTTTTTATTTTTTCAGTCTTGATTTCGTTCTTTTTAATGAGTTCAGTCCATTCTTTTGTATACATAAACGAGATAAAATTTAAGGGTGATGAGTTCGTTGAAATATACTCAAATGAAACGTTAAATTTAACAGAAATGAAAGTATATGATGATAATGGAATATCTAAGTTCAACACATTATCTCTTCTGAAATCCTTTCAATCTAACTATACTCTAATTATTGGAAAGGATTTTAAAAATAATGAATCAAATAATATAAGTTTTTAAATTGCACCATATACATAACAGGTGGAACTCAGGTTTCAAATGGAGGTTTGAAGGTCTCAGGTGAAGATCTTACGATTCAAATTAGTAATGAAACAAATGTATCGTGGATAAAGGATAAAACCTACACTTTCAAAGATGGAGAAACATTAAATTTTAATTATGAAAATGAAAATGATATTTTAAATCATAGAACAAATGAACTTGTGTATGAGATTTATAGAGGAGATACTTCAAAGAGAACAGTTTATTTTTATTTAAACTCTAATAAGATATTTCAGACTGAGATAGGGAAATATTCAAAAATTAAGGGAAAAATTAAGTTGCCCATAAATAATTCAAAGAATGTAATTACAATTTCAGGACTTGATGAGAAAGAGGTAATAACTATACCAAGCAGAGAAGATGAGATAAACAAAACAAATAGCACTTTCGAAAGAGATGATGCTAAAGACACAAGGGAAAAACAGTATTTTAATTTGACGAGTCTAAGGGTAAATAATTCAGTCCTAATTTTTGAAATATATACAAATTTAGATAGTTATGAGGGAGATTGCTATACCAGATATGTAAGAACAAAAGTTTCAAATGTTTATAATATAACACAGAATGTTTCAGAAATTTCATTACTAATAAATATTTCAAAGTTAGAGGAAAAGGAGAAAAGAGTTTCATATAATTTAAGTTTAATTTGTAAGTATAAGAAATCAGATTTAAAGACTTTTAAGTATGTATCAGAGAGTTTTATTTTTTCAGTTAATGAAGATTCTAAGTCGGGAATTATGGAATTTGAAAATGATTCTATTTTATTGGATTCTACTGATGAAAATGGGAGTTCTACGTTAAGTTCAGAGAAAGGAGAAGAAAAAGAGGTGGAAGATGATGAAATAGTGTTTGAGTCTCAAAACGAGAAAACCAAATTAAAGTCGCAGTATTTTATTCTTCTTGGATTAAGTTCTTTGCTTGGCATAATGCTTTTTAAGTGGTAATCCAAATAAGATAGTTATGCTGCTTTAAAAAATGCCTCATTTGGAGATTCTCCAGTTAATTTTTGTTTATATTCTGGATGTTCGGTTACAAGAAATAAGTAATAAACCTTAACTATTGGGAACTTTCTTAATTTATCTATTATTGAACTTCTATGTACAACACATAGGATTCTTACTCTATCTTGGTTTGAACCTAAATCCCTCCAACCATTAATTGTTCTAACTTGTCGCTCAGATGGTCTAACTAAAAGTTTCTCAGTTGATATAAGATCTCGCTTACTTAATGTATTAATCTTCTGTGCAAATCCATATGTTCCTTGCTTATTAAACAGATATTTTTTACCTAAACCTTCTTTTTTTTCTAAAATATATCTGGCAAGTTGATCTCTGTTAATGCCAGTAGAAGAAATGTTCTCTGGTTCAAATGCATCTCTTATTCCTTTAAGTAATTGTGTTAAGCCATATATAAACTCTTTATTGAATTTTTTCTGATAATTTTTTGATATGCTCTTTCTTCTCTCATCAGGCTCAGAAAAAATCCTAACGCAAGATGCTAATGTCCCATAAATAATAGTATAACTCATATCTATCTCAGAATTGTCTACTTTCTTCTTTCTTCTGTAATCTGTTAGAAATTCATAGAAAGAAGTTAAGTTTTCCAAGAATTTTTTTATTTTTTCTACATATTGTTCTTTTTGACCATTATTTAATGGATATGAAATTTTACGGATAGTATCTCTAATCTCATCTATCTTATCACTATTAGAAATATAGTCGAAATCTTCTCTTTCAAATATTCCTTGAAAATTCTTTAAATCTTTGTAACCCATTATTATATTAGGATTTTCATATTTTTTAAATTTTACTATTTTAATTAAGGTGTGTAGTGCAGTGACATATGTCACCAGTCTAAAAATTAACAATTCTTGTTAATTTTATGAAAAAATACGAAATTAGGAAAGTTTTCATAAAACTAAGAGTTAAACAAAACTCTTATTCTAAATGCAAGAAAATACTTGCTGAGAAGTGCAAATACTTTGTAAGTATTCGTACTTTAAAACGTTGGCAACAACGTTTTGATAAAGAAATATGGGATTATCAAGATAAGTCTACAAGACCAAACAAGATCTATTACAAAGTTACTTTAGAAGATGAGAAAGCAATTTTAAATCTTCGATATAAAACTGGTTGGGGATCTAAAAAGCTTCATAAAATCCCACCTAATCTGGATATTTCAGAGAGAACCATTAATAAAGTTCTTAGAGAGAATAATTTAACTCGTAAAGAAGGAAATAGAGGGTCTCAGGTTAAATACGTTCGTTTCGAACGTAAACACTCAAATTCACTTTGGCATATTGATGACAGTGAATTTGGTGAAAAAGGTAAAATAATTGCAGTCATTGATGATGCCACTCGTTATTGTTTAGGTATTTTACACGTTCCAACTGTTACAACGCCAATTGTAACACAGTTTCTTGATAATTTAATCAAGAAATTTGGAAATTCTAATCAAATAATCAGTGACAATGGAGCACCATATGGACTCACAAGTAAGAAGTCTAAGTTTGATAAATGGCGTCAAAGAAGAGGGATTAAGCACATTAGAACTAGAGTTAACCGTCCTCAAACAAATGGAAAAGTGGAACGTTTGTTTGGAACAATTGACAGAGAAATTAAGTATTGCAACAATGATTTAGAGTTATTTAGATATAGATACAATGCTTTTAGGCCTCATGAGAGCTTATTTGGTCAAACTCCTTCTTATGAGTTTGACAACTTTCAGAGAAAGTTGAGGTGGTGACATATGTCACTGCACTACACACTTTTAATTAAGGTCTGAATTTTATTTATAGAATTAGTTTGACATCAACTAAATAACAGTCTGTGTTGTTGCATATTACTGGATTGAAATCAACTTCTTTGATTTGTGGAAATGTTTCATGCAAGTAAGATAGTTTAATAAGTACATCATATAGTTTATTGTAGTTAATTGACTTTGAACCTCTAAATCCTTTTAGTATTGTATTAACTTTTGACTTTTCAACTAATTTTTTTGCAGATTCTTTTGTTAGAGGACACGTTGAGAAGTTTATATCCTTAAAGACACTAACATAAGTTCCTCCCATTCCAAACATAATGAAGTTTCCCAATTCTTCATCATGTTTTAGCCCGCAAATTGTTTCAACTCCGAAAACCATTTCTTCAACAGTTATTGAGAAATGGGAGTTTGTTTTTTTTAATTTATGATATAAATGTCTAATCTGGGTTTCAACATCTAGATATGAAATATCTGTTATAACTCCTCCTATGTCTTTTTTGTGGATGAAATCAGCTCCATCAACTTTTATTGCATATTTTCTGTGAGGGCTTAATTCTAATTGTGTTATGTCATTTTCTGATTTGATTATTTGTTTAGAGTATATGTCAATTCCTAAAACACCAAGAATTTCTTTTGATAATTCATAATCTAAAAGCCCTTTTTTGTTTTTTAGTCTTTTGTTTATCTTTTTTATTTTCAATAGGTTCATTTGATGTTTTCTAATATTTTTTTCATATTTGAACTGCTTGTATTTAAGTAAGTAATCCATTGATTTTATTGCTTCTACAGGGGTCTGAAAGTTTGGAAAATCATATATATCAAAACAAGTGACTGCATTTTTAATATCTCTGTCTCCAAGAAAGCTTGCAAATATGTTTTTATTGGATTTTTGAGAGAATTCAATTAGTTTTCTGGCAATATTAGTGCAATCTGTCATTATCTGGGGAGTGAGCAAAACAAGGATGTTTCCCAAGTCATTTATTTTGTCAAGTTCCTTTAGTGTTGCAAAATATCTCTGGGAACTACCATCTCCTAATATGTCAATTGGATTATTAACGCTTGCCTCTTCGGGAAGATGTTTTGCAATCTCTTTTTTTTGTGAGTCCGATAGTTTGTATAATTCAAAGTTAGATAAGGAAAGTTCGTCTGTTGCAATAACTCCAACTCCTCCTGCGTTTGTTACAACTGCTAATTTGTTGTTATTTTTTATTTTTCCTTTAAGGGCAATTAATATGTTGTATAGTTCATTTAGATTTTCAATGAGTATTCCATTGTTTTCATGTATTAGAGTTTCAACTAAGATATTATCCTGAGCAAGACTTCCAGTGTGTGAACCTATTGCTTTTTTTGCTTTATCAGATTTTCCGGGCTTGATTATTATAACTGGCTTTTTTTTTGAGACTTCTTTTAAGATATGTGCAAATTCTTTTCCTTTTTCAAGTGTTTCCATATAGAAAATGATTGCGTTTGTTTTTTTGTCGTTCTTTAGGTATTCAAGTATTTGTAATTCATCAACACCTGCCATATTTCCAAGACTGACTATTTTTGAGAATCCTATATTGTGCTTGAAACTCCAATCAAGAATTGCATCAATTACTGCCCCGCTTTGTGAGATTAATGCCACATCTCCAATTCTTGGAATGTTTTTTGCAAATGAACAGTTAAGGTTTATCTGAGGGTTTAGAATCCCAAGACAGTTTGGCCCAATTATGTTTAGATTATACTTTGAGATGATTTCTTTTAATGTTTCTTCTTTCTGTTTTCCTATATCTCCTGTTTCTTTGAATCCTGCTGAGATTATTATTATGTTTTTAATGGCTAATTTAGCACATTCTAAAACTGCATTGTTTACAAAATCACTTGGGATTGCAATTATTGTCAAATCTACTTTCTTTTTTATGTCTGAAATTGATTTGTAGGCTTTGATATATTGTATTTCATCAGATTTGAGATTTATAGGGTATGGGGATATTTCGCCTTGTTTTATTATCTGGAAGAAGATAAATCCTCCTATTTTTTCTTTATCGTTGGATGCTCCAATTACTGCAATGGATTTGGGATAAAAGATTTTGTCAAGTGAGTTCTTGTTAGGCATAATTTTTGATGAGATTTTTTAATTAAAAAATTCTATATTAATTATTAAGTGGTTTTATGTTCAGAATATAGTTTAGCCTGACTCTGTATATATTTAAATTCTGGGATATTGAAGTATGTACAGAAAGTCACCTAATACTACCGGCTCTGTCCGAAAATTCAAATCAAAGAATTAATAAAGTGTAAAGTTGGTAGTTTTTTATGCTAAAGACAACCAACTTTACTAATAGTTTACATAAAGAAATACTTAAACTTTGTCATAGTTTAAGGTTAAGGCCTCACAATTTTGTGAGGGGTTGCAAACTCTTTAATAATTATCAAAGAGTTGCTATAATAGTCTTATATATCCAATCAGGAAAATCTCTTAGAAGGTTCGTAAGCAATTTAGACGGCGTTTTAACTGCTTGGAAACATTGGTTGCAACTAAAACATATTCCAGGAAAATCAACTCTCCATGATTGGTTAAAGTCCTTCTCAGTTTCTTTTATCCGAGATTTGATTAGATTTTCTTTAGAGAATTCCAACCCAGAACTTGTAGCAATTGATGGTTCGGGAATTGATGCAGACCATAAAACTACTTATTACAAACATAGAATACGATTTGAACCCAAATCTCCTTGGCATAAATTAGACATAATTTGTGATGTGCAAGGCTCTAAACAAATAATAGACTTTTCTTTCTTGGTTAAGAATCAGCATGATTCAAAAGTTGCAAACAAACTTTTCAAAAGATTAAAAGTCAGGAAAAGTGTCCTTGTCGCAGATAAAGGATACTTTTCCTTTGATCATTTAGAAAATCTCAAAGAAAAAGATATAGATTTGATTTTCCCGCCAAAAAATTATGGAAAAACTAAACATAATATCGTTAAGCATTGTAAAATCAAACAAAAATATCACAAAAATAAAGAATTATACAATAAAAGGAACAATGTGGAGAGTGTGTTTTCATCCCTGAAGAGAGTTCAAGGACTAAATATCAGAAGTAGGACACATTTTATGAAAAAAAGAGAAATAGCATGGAATATTCTGTGGTATAACATAAGAAAAAAACTTTCTTATGTAATTTTCTTCTATGAAAATTGGATAATTTTCAAAAGAAAAATAATAATGTTTTAGTATCAAATAGTGTTTTCATCTCTTCTTCCTTAAAAAAATTAATTTTCGGACAGAGCCATACTACCTTAATATTTATAAACTGTATTTTGTTTCTTTTTTTATGTTAAAGAATAAAAAGTCAAAGTCCCATAGAATGAGAGGAAGTTCTTCACATGGATGGGGACATAAGAAAAAGCACAGGGGTGCTGGGAATAGAGGAGGTATTGGAATGTCTGGTACTGGTAAGAGAGGAGATGCTAAGAAAACAAGTATATTATCAAATGCTAAGTCAATTCTTAAATCAATCTCAGCAAAGAAAGAAGTTAAGTTATCAAAATTAAAGGCTGGTAATGAATATTTTGGTACAAGGGGATTTAATTCTGTTCATAAAAAGGCAAGTAATACAATGTCTTTATCATATATTGAAGATAATTATGAAAAGATGGTTAGTTCTAAAATGATTGAAAATGATGTTTTTGATTCAACTAAATATAAGATTGATAAGATCTTAGGACGAGGAAAGTTTACAAGAAAGTTAACAGTTATATGCAATGATATTTCAGAGCCTGCTAAATCACAGATTGAAGCGGTAGGTGGAAAAGTGGAAGTTTTAGGTGAATCAGAGGAAAGTTCTAATTCTGATAAATAAATTTTTTAGTTTTCGTGTCTGTATTGAATAAGAAATCTATTATTTTATAATTTTATGTTTCTAGTTTTAAAGTCTGTTCAATGAATTGGATAACAAAGATTTTTAAACATATTAATTTTAATAAATTTTATGTCACTTTATAAGAATATATTAATGAGTCTTCCAGAGGTTTCTTCACCAGCTAAGAAACAGACACTGAAAAAGAGATTGATATGGACTTTTGGGATTTTGATTCTTTTTTTATTTCTTGCATCAATTCCATTGTATGGAATTAGTGCAGCTCAATCAGATTATTTTCAAGCACTGGAGTTATTGCTTGGGGCAAAGATTGGAAAATTGCTAACTCTGGGAATTGGGCCAATTGTTACTACATCTATTGTGTTACAGTTGCTTAAAGGTTCGGGTATTATTAATATTGATTTAAACAATGAGGAAGGAAAGTTTATATGGTCAGGAACTCAAAAACTCTTAACTTTTGCTTTTATTATTGTAGAGTCAATTGTATATGTTGCATTTGGTGCGGTAACCCCACAGAGTCCTTCATTATTTTGGATTGTATCTCTTCAATTAGCCCTTGGGGGATTTATTGTAGTTTATATGGATGAGATTGTTAAGAAATGGGGGTTTGGAAGTGGAGTTTCGCTCTTTATAGCCGCAGGAATAGGACAAGCATTATTTCTACGTTTTTTTAGTCCGTTTACACAGATAGGAGATTTAGGTTGGGGATTTGGAGGTACAGATACTGCTGTAGGGGCATTATGGGCAGGACTGCACTTTTTATCAACAGGAGATACTTATTCATTTCTAACGAGTGTTTTAGGTCCTGTTTGTGTTACAATTGGGTTGTTCTTTTTGATAGTATTTTTTCAGTCAGTAAATGTGGAAATTCCACTATCTTTTGGAAGAATAAGAGGACAGAGCATAAGATGGCCCTTAAATTTTTTCTATGCAGGTGTTATTCCAGTTATTTTAATCTCAGCACTTAGTGCTAATCTGGTTCTTTGGTCAAGTCTTTGGACGAATTGGAGAGGACTTGAGGAAGGGCAAGGATTATTCGTTACAATTATTAGTTATCTCCAGCTACCAGAAGAAAGTTTCTGGGTTAATTTAGAAAGTTTTCTTACATTCGATGTTTGGACTCATATGCTCTCTTATACTGTTTTTCTTGTCATTGGTGCTACTATTTTTTCATATTTCTGGGTTCAGACAGCAGGAATGGATTCAAAGTCTCAGGCAAAGCAGATTATTAATTCAGGACTTCAAATCCCAGGTTTTAGAAAGGATGTGAGAATTATTGAAAAGATTTTGGATAGGTACATTATACCTTTAACAATTATGGGAGGTATTGGTATTGGGCTTTTGGCATCAACTGCGGATTTGCTGTATGCACTAACAAGCGGAACAGGTATTTTGCTTATGATTATGATTATATATCAGTTCTATCAGACTCTTGCAAGAGAGAGTATGGATGATTTCTCAATGCTTAGAAGGTTTATGAGAAAGTGATTTTTTATTTTTACTATTGCTATTAAAACTCACTTAAATCAGATTAAATATTACAGAAATAATTAATACATTCATCAAATGAACTCTTGGTATATTCAACAAAATATATAAAAGACTGTTAAAAAATACTCTACATCTACTTTTCTTGATTTACTTATATAGAAAATGGTATTAAAAAACTGTAAATTATTTAACAAAAAAAGAAAAAATTAAGCATATCTCTGCTTCTGATATTGTTCTGGACTTTTTTTTGAACATATAAGTTGTTATTACTTTTTTTCTCCAGAAATCAATTACTTTTGGACGATAATTTTCTCTTCCAATAATACCCCAATGATAAAACTCTTTATCTTAACCAGATAAATCTAAACTGAAGATTCTTACGCATCTTCCATCTCTGGTAAGTTGTTGTTTAATCTAAACACATTATTTCTTGTAACATTGTCAATTCTAACACTTGAGCCCGAGGATGTGAATAAGATATTGTATGCATCAATAATAGAAGATATGTGTCAATCTTTTTTAAACCTTGTCGTATTGATGTGAACCTCAGGTATAAGACCAGTAAATATTCCTGCAAAGATCCCCAAAATTATAACAATCAGGATTGTTGTAATGTCCATAAGATAGTGTAGTTATATTTAATAAAAATATTGTAGTTAAGTTTTTATCCTAATATTAAGTAGTTTTAAAAAAGTTTAGAAAAGTACTTATAAAAAATATGATTGTGCGTAATTATGTTTAACTTAGTTTATGTCTCTCTCTCATCCTTGCAAATCTTCTTTGCATTTTTCTAGATAATAGTTCTTTGAAGAATAACCAAAATTGAAGAGGATAAAGTCTTCTAGTAAGGCTCTTAAAATCTATTAGCACTGGGTATGCTTCCCCAGCCACTTCTCTAACTGCAATATTCCCTCCTCTAACATCAAGGAAAGGAATATCTAAACTTATTAACATCTCTTCTAATTCTTTAATTCTTTTCCAAAATTTATCATCATCTAACCTGTCATATTGCAATAGTGTTCTACTCAAACTGCCATCGCTATTAACTACTAAATCTGAAATTGAAAAACTTCTCTCCTCTATTTCCCCAACAGAATGAATATGGGAAAATCTGTTCCTCATTTCAACAGGAACTCTTTCAATAAATTCTTTATATTTATCATATTCAAACTGGTTAAAATCTGTAGTTCCAACTCTAAGTCTTGTGTATATATTAGCAGGAATAGTAATATTATGGATTGGTCCATAACTTCTTTTAATTTCTGGCTTCAAAACTTTGAACGCATATCTGTCATTTAATCTAAATACTTCTCTATGTCTTCCCTCTCCAATCTTATCTAATTGATATAATCTAATTTGTGATAAATCAATTTCAGTTTGTTGGAAATGTCCATCAGATGTAATTAGCATAGAATTAAAAATAAGAATTATATTAATAAATGTTTCCATTATTTGGCTCTGTCCGAAAATTCAAATCAAAGAATTAATAAAGTGTAAAGTTGGTAGTTTTTTATGCTAAAGACAACCAACTTTACTAATAGTTTACATAAAGAAATACTTAAACTTTGTCATAGTTTAAGGTTAAGGCCTCACAATTTTGTGAGGGGTTGCAAACTCTTTAATAATTATCAAAGAGTTGCTATAATAGTCTTATATATCCAATCAGGAAAATCTCTTAGAAGGTTCGTAAGCAATTTAGACGGCGTTTTAACTGCTTGGAAACATTGGTTGCAACTAAAACATATTCCAGGAAAATCAACTCTCCATGATTGGTTAAAGTCCTTCTCAGTTTCTTTTATCCGAGATTTGATTAGATTTTCTTTAGAGAATTCCAACCCAGAACTTGTAGCAATTGATGGTTCGGGAATTGATGCAGACCATAAAACTACTTATTACAAACATAGAATACGATTTGAACCCAAATCTCCTTGGCATAAATTAGACATAATTTGTGATGTGCAAGGCTCTAAACAAATAATAGACTTTTCTTTCTTGGTTAAGAATCAGCATGATTCAAAAGTTGCAAACAAACTTTTCAAAAGATTAAAAGTCAGGAAAAGTGTCCTTGTCGCAGATAAAGGATACTTTTCCTTTGATCATTTAGAAAATCTCAAAGAAAAAGATATAGATTTGATTTTCCCGCCAAAAAATTATGGAAAAACTAAACATAATATCGTTAAACATTGTAAAATCAAACAAAAATATCACAAAAATAAAGAATTATACAATAAAAGGAACAATGTGGAGAGTGTGTTTTCATCCCTGAAGAGAGTTCAAGGACTAAATATCAGAAGTAGGACACATTTTATGAAAAAAAGAGAAATAGCATGGAATATTCTGTGGTATAACATAAGAAAAAAACTTTCTTATGTAATTTTCTTCTATGAAAATTGGATAATTTTCAAAAGAAAAATAATAATGTTTTAGTATCAAATAGTGTTTTCATCTCTTCTTCCTTAAAAAAATTAATTTTCGGACAGAGCCCATTATTTAGGATTTGTAAATTAAGAAATTATATTTAGGCTTAATAAAAATACTACTAATGGATTTTATCCTGAAATTAAGTGATTTTAAAAAAGTTTAGCAAAGCGTTTATAAAAAAGTAAGGTTAAATATTTTTATGACTCTAAAACTTGATAATTTTTTTGATGATATAATAGGGGAGTTACAATCAGATACAATTACTACTATTTATGGACCTCCTGGGGTTGGTAAATCAACAGTTTGTTTTCAATATTGCGTATCTGCTTTGAAAATGAAAAAGAAAGTGATATATATTGATACAGAAGGTGGTTTTAGTGCTGAGAGGTTAAAACAGATATATGAGTCAGTTAATCTAAAGGATGTAATTGTTTTAAATCCAAAATCTTTTGAGGAGCAACACAAGATTATTCTTAATTTAAATAAACAGATAAAAAATTCCTCTCAGATTGGACTTGTAATTGTTGATTCTCTTGTAATGTTATATCGTCTGAAGCTTGGGGATTCTCCTGCGAAAATAAATACTAATTTAGGAGAGCAATTAAGATTACTAACCGAAATTTCAAGAACATTTCACATACCAATTCTTGTAACAAATCAGATGTACACTAATTTTGATACAAAGGAAAAGAAAATGGTTGGGGGAAATGTTATTGAGTATTGGTCTAAGACAATTATTGAGTTAGATAAAGAAATGGATGTAAAGATAGCATGTCTTATAAAGCATAAGTTTAGAAAGGAGTCTAAAAAAGTTGAGTTTGATATTACAAATTCAGGGCTGATAGAAAAGAAGACACGTTCTTTTGGTTTCTTTAAGAGTTAAAATTTATATTGATTCTTCTTGTGCATCTCTGCCTGATTTTATATCTTTTGCAATTTTTGATAATTCGTTAACATTATTGACAAGAGTAGGAGTTATTTTCTGAAAGACTTTTTCTAAGGCTCTAATTTCAGAGTTCACATCAAGTACATTTTTATCATAGTCTTCTATTTTTGATATGAGTCTTTTTTCAAGTTTGTCAAATGTTTCTTTAATTGAAACAATATCTTCTTTAATCATATTGATATGGGATTCTTGTTTTTCTTTCCATGATACAACTTTTTCAACATTGCTAACTAATGTTTTCCATCTTTCTTCTATAACTTTTTCAACGATTTCATCAATCATTTCCTCAATATCTTCTTTTGATAGTTGATTGTTTTCTTTAGGTGCTGTACTAGAAGGTGCTTCATTTGGAGTTTGTATATTTACTGGTTGTTGCATTGGCTGTTGTATAGATTGTGAAGGTTGTGGAGATGGCATTGATGAATTTAAATCCTGTAGTGGCATTGAAAGTGATTGCATTGGTTGTATTGGTTGCTGTTGGTGTGACATAGGAGGAGGCATAGGAGGATTAGAATTAGGCATCTGGACATTAGGGATGGGTTCTGGATTAGGCATTGAATTTGGTGCTGGATTGAATGTGGGATTAGGTGTTGGATTTGCACTTGATATAGGAGAATTGTTATTCTCTGCAAAAGGGTTTACAAATGGATTTGGGTTTGAGGCAGTTTGCCCAAAAGATGGCACATTATTTAAATTAGATTGATTAGGAGAAATTGAACTTGTATTTTTTATATCCTGAGTTTGTTTCATATCTTCTTTTTCTTTTTTCTTTCCAAAAAGACTCATACCTAGAGGAGGGAAAAATAAATATATATAAGTGCGTCTTAACTTTAAAATAGATAATTTGTATCTTATTTATCGGTTTTTGAGATTGAAATGTTATTTTTAAAATCCTGATATGAGTTCATAAGAAATAAATTCAAGTAACAAGTCAGAACAGATACAAAGATTAAAATCAATAGGAAGAATAAAATAAATAAGAACATTGGAGCACCTAGTGTAAACATAAAAATAGAAAAATGAAAGGAGATGTCATATAGTGTATCAACTACAGATGCTAATGCATAAAATATTAACGCGAGTACAAATAATATTGCAAATTTGTTTTTTGATAATTCTATTGTGTGTTTGAATAAATCAATAGTTGAAGTTTTTTTTATTTTATGTTCTTTATTAGATTTTTCTTCAAAGTATAATTTGGGGATTAAAAAAAATAGTCTAACTCCAACATATATTATGTAGGCAATATATAGAATTATTCCGATGAATATGGATAATACTCCAAGTAATTCATTTACTGTAAAAGATAATAATATTGCTACACCTATTATTATAAGAGGCGTAAAGATTATTGCAAACCATAGGAGTTTTACTTTAATTAATGGTATGTATTTTGAGTTTTTCATGCTGTAAAAGAAATCTGGTTTATATTCTATTTCTGATGCGGCTTTTGAGTTCTGAAAATAGCCTATGCTCTGAAAGTAAACTCCTAAAAGCCACCCAAATATTAATGTGAATATGCCAACAAGAGCTAATTTCATTAGATTATCACCTGAGAATTTTTCTTTGAATAGTTGTGAGTTTTCAAAGTAATAATCTAATTTCGACTGTGGATAATTATTTCCTTTTTCTAATTCTTCTTGGTAGTATTTATTGTATTCATCATCCATATTGTTATATTCACTAATTAAACTTGTTGCACCTGAGAGAAGAATAAATAGAATAAGACAAATGAAAAATGTTAGGTAGTAGAAGAAAAACGGTAATACTAATTCTTTATTCTTTTTTAACTGATTATAAGAAAATGTGAAGAGTTTTCCATAATTACTTTCCATTTTATCTTTTGTAGATTACATATGTTTTTGCAATCATATCATGAAGTCCTTGTTTCTTTTCAGTAAACCCCACCATTAAGAATCCAATGCATAATGTGAAAGAATTAATAAACTTTCCTAAAAGTCTAAGTGCTGATGAACCCATATCCATCTCTTCTCCATTGTCTTTAGTTATCTTTGCACCAACTATCATTTTCCCAAGTGTTGCTCCCTTTTTTCCAACCATAATAAATTCATAAGTTAGAAATACAATAATAGGCAGAACAGCAAATATAACATAAGTAATCAAAAATGCTGCAATTTCACTTATTGAAAAAATAAAGACCAATATAAAATTGAGAATAATATAAACAAGAGTTAAAGGTATTGCAATAATTATAGAATCTAAGATATATGCAAGAAATCTAATCCAGAACCCAGCATAATGTGCGTTCTCTAAATTAGTAACTTGTGAATTTCCTCCAAATGCTTCATTAATCTCTGATTCACTATATCCACTATTTACAAGTTGTATTCTTATAGATTCTTCTGGATATGAGTCTTTGTATTTTTTTATGTAATCTACTATTTCCTGATTTGCCATATCTCTTCTTGGAAAATCTCTTTAATAAACTTTATGTGTGAGGAGACAGTAAGGAATTTACAAATAGGATTTATATTTGTGGACGTATCTTTAACCGCCTGAAACAACTGAGAGGATTTTTATTTTGTCTTCATCTGAAACTGTTTCATCTTCAAGGCATATTGTATCATTTTTAACGAGAATTACAGAGTTTATTGAGATTCCAAGTTCTTTTAAAACTTCTTTTATCTTCTCATTTTTTTCAAGTTTAATTTGTTTTGTTGTATTTTCTTTTTCAATGTATATTTCCATTTTATTTCATATAATCGCGTCTTAGTTCAAGAATTTTGGGAACTTGAGAATTGAACTTGTCAAAGTTTCGATACAGAATTCTGGCAATGAATCTGTTGTTTATTTTTGGATATTTTCTCATAAGATAATCTATTCTTAATATTAGAAATTTGAATTTTAAAGGTAAATTCTTACTCTTCCATAAATGTTTTTTGACATTTTCATCATTTCTTTTTAGATGATTTAAGTCCTTTTCAAATTCTTCATGGGATGTATATTTTCTGTTTTCCAAGAACATAATCATTAGAACTTTAATTTTTTTATAGGAAGTTCTTATTTTAGGATAACCTTCATCGTAAAATGATTCTCTGAATTTCTCAAAATTATCTCTGTTATAGAGCAAAATCTGCATTTCAATCATTCCATCTTCAAATTCAAGCATTACTTCATAGATTTTTCTTCTTGGAATATTTGGCATAAACATATTATTTTTAATTTCTATTAGATTATAAATTTTTCTAAAAGTAGAGGTGTGTTAAAAGAGTTAGTTTAGAAAGGTTTTCTGATTTTTTTATTTATTTTTTTGGTAATTTCCTTATATTAAAGGTAATTTCAAATCTAAGTATTTGATTAGTTTTTGCTTTGTTATTTATGTATTTTAAGTATTTCATAATTTCTTTGGGCTTATTTACTATTGTTAATGTATTAAAATCAGGAGTTATATATAGGAGTTCTTTGTTTTTTGTTGTATAAGTTAGAATACCTCCATTTTCTTTTTTCCAATCTGAGGTTAAATCAAATATTACATCAACAGTGTTTTGTGGTTTTGTTTCATCGTTTAGTATTATGAAATCTTTATGTGAATATTTATATAGTTCAATGTTTGTAATCCGAAGGTTTAAATGGGTTATTTCTTTTATTAAATGAGTGAATTCTTTTGATTTAAAATAGTTAAATAATTCAAGTATTTTAGGAGCATATATGTCTTTTTTGTTAAGAATTTTTTTTCTGTGAGATATTGGGTTGTATTCTTCTTTAAAATCTTCTTTTAGAATATTGGATTTAATTTTGGATATGTCATTCTCAAAGAAACTGTTTAATAAGATAAATTCATTTTGATTAAAGTATTTACTCATCTGAGAGATTATAGATTTTTTTTCGTATGTTTTGTTAATTTTCATTTGTAATGAAACCATCCTGAAATTGATATTCTTTGTTTGTTTGACAGTACTTCTGATATTTGATGAAAGGATTTGTTTGGTTCTACAATAAAAATGTTAAATTGGTTAAATTGGGGAGTAATTGATTTGCAAATTTTAAATGGTTTGTTGTTTTTGCATTCAAATAATTCTAAGTTTCCTCCATCTTTTGTGCTCCTGTTTTCAGAGAGGTTTAGAATGAATGCTATTTTTCTGCCTAAAATATCATCGTCATGGCACAGAAGATAATGAGTGTTTAGAAGTTTTAGAGAGTGCAAGTCAATTTTGTTTCTTTTTAGTTTGGTATTTGTGAGATTTTCAATATAGGATATGAATTCTTCTGATAACAAGTTATTTCTAAGTTCTTTTAGGGTTTTGTTTTTTAGGTGTTTAAAGTCAACTGTTCTCTGGAATTTGTATAAATCGTTTTCTTCAATGTAGTATTCCTCTTTTTTTAAGGCGTTTTTAATTTTTCTTGCAAGTTTTTCGTCTAAAAATTTAGGTATTGATAGATTGTTAAATGGTTTGTTACAGGAAAATTTATTTTTGTATATTGCCAATTTTTTAATATGAGTTTTGGAAATGAATTCGCTTAACATATTTTTAGGAATTTTTGTTTAGTTATAAATCTGCTTTTGCGCTTTTAAACACTACTTATTAAGTTAGAACGAAATTTATAAATTAAAAATATATTGGTTTATATAAATGGCTGATGATTTTTTGCTTTTAGATAGAGCTAAGACAGAGTACACTCGGACTGCTTCTTTAGATAAACCTTTTATGGAATTGAGGATATCTATTCATGGACCTAATGTAGATTTGTCTGATATTTATTTTTGGCATATTCATTTCGGACATACTAACGGGAAAGGATGGAATTTTCTAAAGTTTGAGGATAATCACTATTTTAGTGAATCCTCTCAGTTTGGAGGAAATGTGAGACAAATTAAGGGAAATGCAATAAAGGCTTTTCAGGAGAATTTTCAGCAGTTGATAACTCTTATTCGTCAGCATTTGATTCCTCTTCTAAAAGAGGTTAAGGAAGTTCACTTTTATAAAAAGTGGTTTGATAAGATAACTTATAATGATGCTTTGGTTCAGAACGAACTGAAAAAGGAGAACCCTAATTCAGAGGATTTGAAGAAATGGAGAAATGAGAGAAATGAAGCGGTTAATCATTTAAAGGATAAATGGGTGAATGAGGTTGATGGTGGAAAAATCTGGCAAATGCACAAGCCTCAGACAGAACAGGGGTTGGATTTTGCTCTTTTGCCTCAGTTGTTTTTTGGAATTAATTTAGATGATCCTTTTCAGACAAAAAAGACATTTAAGCAGCAACTTGATGAAGATATTTATCCTGTTGATGTGTCTCATTTGGCATCAGAACATACTGCAAGGTTTATGTATAGGTTTTATACTTGGCTTCCAACTGCAATTAAGGATACTGAGATGACGTTTAGACTTAAGATTTCAGCTTTGAAAAATATTTATGCCCAGACGCAGATGTATATTACTTTTATGAAACCTCTTTTGATGGAGATTAACAGGAAGATGGAAGGAACAAGTTCAGAAAATTGGTTTTACGGTTTTGAGGAGAATCATCCTGATTTGTTAAATCTTATGGATGCTTCTTTTTCTAATATCAAAGTGGTTTCTCCAAGATATTTCTTTAAGCCCAGAGGGGAGAATGAGATGACAGATATTGAGTTTACAAGATATGGACTTTTTATTAATGGTTTTGAGATAATAGCTGGAAAATATAGAAAAAAGAGTGGGTTTTTAGCAGGAGAAGAAAGAGGAACTCATCCTAAGTATGTTTTTTTTGAATCAAAAAATAAGGATATTACCCCTAAGGAGTTTAAGGAAATAAAAAGGAAATGGAAAGAAAATCCTGCTTATGTTTTCAAGATAGATATGAGAAAGTTACCAATAATTGAGTATAATTTTTCACAGAGAAGACGTTCTGAGAAGATTACAACGCAACAAGGAGAGCAGTTTATTCCCAATACGAGAAATGATATAAATTATAAGGGAGTAACATGGAATATTTATGAATTAGCATCATATAGAGAGAAGTTAAAGGTGGATAATCTCAGAATTATGGAATCATTTATTGAAGAATTGGCTATAATTCGTGATGATTTGCTTGCATATATGAATTTCTTTAATGAAGAATTTCCAGATCCTGATGAAACGGATTTGTTTTCAGTAATTAAACCTGATATTGGGGGTGGTAAGAAGGAAGAAAAGAGAAGTAAAAATATTAAGAAATCAAGTGGACCTGATGTTCCTGAAAAATACAGTAAGGAAGCAAAGAAGAGAGATAGAGCTAATATTGTTGCTCAACTTGATACATTTGATGATTTAACAAAGGTTTATGATATTTTTAAGAAGGTTCACAAATTTCCTCATTATTAAAAAATGAAAGATTCAAAAAAAGCCCAGTATTTGTTGTATTCATATGTGCTTTGGGCAGTGACTTTAGTAGTTTGTTCTGTTGTAATGTACCTTGCATTTTCTTCTTCAAGTGCACTTAATGATGATATAGAAGAAAGTGTTCCTGATTTGTTATATGAGTTCCCCAGAGTTTTTGTTAATACTTTTCTGATGCTAAAGATTAGTGATGATGAAGCCAAAGAGCATTTTGGAGACAGTTCGCGTGATTATAGGGTTTATGATTTAATCTGGCTTGATACTAAAGATAGTTTATCTTTGGTTGGGGAATATAAAGAAGAATACCTAAGTGAGATTGGTAAGTCATCAGAAAAAAAAGATATTTATGAACTTTATGAGAAACATTCAGGCACAAAAGTTAATAGAGATACTCTGCTTGATATAAAAAGTGAAAAGGATGCTCCTATTTATTATTATGGTCCTCTTTTGAACTTGAATTATTTTGTGACTATTAGAACTTCTAATTCAGGTTATACTAAAGTCTATTTTAATAAGTTTTTACCAAATTCTCCTATTGTCAGAGTTCCTGGAGGTCCTTAAAGAAAGATGATTATGTTTAATAAAAAAGCAAGTACAATTTTCCCATATATTATGTCTGTCGCAATGATTATTTTAGTTCTAGCTTTTTTTATTTTTGTTTTGTCAAGTCATAAGGATTCATATTTTGATAAAGAGTTTTTTATTTTGAAATCTGTTGATAAGTCTAATTCAATATCTTTTTATGAAGAGATTTTTTTGAATTCGTTTGTTTTGAATTATGCTTCAAAGTCAATTGATGATTTCATAGATAACCAGTTATATGGTATTGAAAGGAATTTAGATGATCTTGATAGAGAGAATTTTGTTGGATGTCTTTATGACGAGACAAAAACACCTATTTTTTATAATCAGAAGTTAATTGATGAAACAAAGACAGATGATAGTGATGGTGTTTCTTGTATTAGTGATGTGGAGGAGTTTAATAATGCTTTTGCAATTTATTTAGAAAAAGAATTGAAAAAAGAAATAGGGGGGTTTTTTAGTAAAAGTAATGATTTAGATCTTAAGTCCATAGATGTTAGTTCTGCTTCTCATTCTGAGTTTTTGATAAGTATTTCATCTAATCAGTTGTATTCTTCTGATGTGGGTTCTGTTTCAAGAGATAATGTATATGAGTTTGATTTTGTATTAGGTTCTTATTCTGAACTTTTTAATGTGATAAATCATGTTCTGCCTGAGTTATCTGATTCTGTGAAAAGTGAAATTCCTGTTTGCAGAAGGCGTGAGGATATTCCAGATAATGTAATAAATAAAGTAGAGTATTGTATTAATTTGATTTTTAAGGAATTGATTCGTAAGAAGAATTCTAAAATTTTAAGTGAGTTTGATGTTTCTGTAAAAGAACTTTCTGAAATTCCTCTTGAAGGTTATGATATTTTCATGGTTAATTTTGATTCTAAGGAAGGTAATTTGGATTTGGAGTTTATGATTGTTTTAGATGAGGCTCCTTATGATGTGGTTGAATATTCTCTTAGTAATTTTGAGGTTTTAGATAATGCAATAAAGATAAGAATTTCAAAGTTTGCAACAAAGGAAGTTTCTAATAGGTTTATTGTGCTATATTCATATGAGGATTTTTTTGATCCTGAAGTTTATGGTTCTGAGAAATATAATAAGTTGAAGGATTTGCTTGTTAATAGCGAGATTCCAAGTACTTTGCATGATACTTCTATTTCAGTTGATGGAGTTAAGTATTATCATTCTAATGAGGATAGCAATTTGAATTTGAATCTTTTATTAGTTGATGGTGAAGGTGGTTTTGGACCAAATAGTATTAAGAGTAAAATAGTTTATCAGATATATGATTTTGATTCTGAGGATTATGTTCTGCTTGAGGAAGGGAGAAAGGTTTATTTTGCTGTTTTTGCAGTAGATCACCCGAATTATAATTATTTTACAGATGAGAATCTGCTTAAACTTTCATATAATTCAAAAATCCCCCAAAAGGTTTTTGGGCCAAGATCTTTGAGAACGGATGAAGTCTCTATAATTAATAATTTGCCAGATATGGAGAATTCATTTGCTATTAATATTAATGTTGACGATAATTCTGATGATGAGATTTATTCATACGGTTTGTATGTTTATAAAGTGGGTGATGATGATGTGGAACTTGAAAAAGGTGTTTGCAATACAAATTTTTGTTATAAGAGTTTGTCAAAAATAGATACTAATGTTTTGGTTACTTCTGATATTTCTAATGTGAATAATCCAAATTACGAAAAAGTTGTTTTTGTTGGACCTGAGTTTAGTTTAGAGAATTCAAAGAATTATAATGTTGTTTTGGTTACAGAGGATGAGCAGGGACGTGGAACTCTCAGAGAGATTTTTAAGGAGTATGATATTTCACAGAGTTCCACAAGTGATACTAATTATTATGTTCTAAATAAGGAAGATGGAATTTTAATTAGGCCATATAAGAATGTTGTAGAGATAATAGATAATAAACCACCCGATATTAGTTCTGTGGTTTTTGTGTCTTATAGTTTAAATAGAGTAGGAAATGATTTTTTCATCCAGTGGAGGCCTAAGGAATCGGAAGACGTTAAATCTTTATATACTCAAACTTTAGTGTACAGAAGTGAATTAGATTCACCAAATGTAATAACTTCAGAAGTCGATGACAATGGAAAGATTGAAAATCTGCAATATTCTTCTGATATTACTTCAATTGAGGTTAGAAAGGTATCTCCTGTTGATTCAAGTGGAAATTCAGAGTATGATAGATTTAATATTAATAGTGCCCCTGATTTAAGTTCTTTTATTACTTGGAGTAGATAGTTTTAGGTTTAGTTGTCTGGAGTTTGTGTGTTTGTTAGTTGTGTGAAATTTTTTAACTCAAAAGACTTATAAATTTATAGATTGAATTTATGTTATGAACATAGAGATTGTAGTAGAGTATAAGGATGAAGTTTTAAAGGGAATTCTTTTGAAGGAGGATGATAGATATATGACAATTAAGTTGAAGTCTGGGTATAATTCTAATGTTTTAAAATCTGAATGCAAAATTGTTTCAAAGAAGACGGTAGTGGATAGGAAAAGTGAAAAGGTAGTAAGAGATAAGAGCAAGGATATGGATTTGCCAAAAGTTGTTATACTTCATACGGGTGGAACTATTGCATCAAAGGTTGATTATAAAACTGGGGCAGTATCTTCTAAGTTTACTCCTAATGAACTTATTAGTATGTATCCAGAACTTAATGAGATAGTTCATATTGAGGCTAAGATGATTGGAAATATTTTTTCTGGGGATATGAATTTTAATCATTGGAATTTGTTGTTAGATGAGATTGATAAGATTATTGGAAAGAAAAATCTTGCAGGAATAATTATTTCGCATGGCACAGATACTATTCAATATAGTGCTCCCGCTTTGCAGTATTCTGTTGAAAATCTTAATATTCCAATTGTTATAGTTGGAGCTCAGAGAAGTTCAGATAGAGCAAGTTCAGATGCATATTCAAATTTAAGGGCCACAGTAGTTTTTATTAAAGAGAATTCAAAGTTTGATAGGGCTTTTAGAAGGGTTTGTGTGTGCATGCATGGGAATATTTCTGATAAGAGTTTTGTTATTTTTGATGCAATAAATGTTAGGAAGATGCATTCGTCAAGAAGAGATGCTTTTAAGCAGATTAATTATGAACATGTTGCAGAGATTGTAGATGATAAAGTTGTTATTAAGCGAGAGGAGTTGTTTACAAAAGAGCCCAAAAGCAAGTTTTGTTATTCTAAGTATAATACTAAGTTGAAGATAGGATTTTTTAAGTCCCATCCTAATTTAATGAGTAGAGAGATAAGAAATCTTGAGTTTTATGATGGGGTAGTTATAGAGGGAACAGGGCTTGGACATATGGCAGTTGATGAGATAGATGAGTTTACAAGAGAGAATTCAAGGAATTTAAAGGAACTTGAAAGTTTGGCAAAGAAAGCAAAAGTTGTTATGAGCACGCAGTGTGTTTATGGTGGGGTTAATTTGAATGTTTATTCATATGGAAGACATATTAAAGCAACAAGTGCTTTTGGGCATGGCATGAATTTAACAAGTGAAACTCTTTTTTCAAGGCTTGCGTATTGTTTGTCAAAGGATAGGAAAAATTTTGAGAAGTTATGGAGTTCAAATCTGGAAGGGTTTGATATAAGAAGTGTAGACGTTTTATATGAGAAGTAACTTGGATAATTTTGGTTATAATGTTTTTTATTTTTTTAGTATTTTGCAGTTGTTTGGGATGTATTTGGGCAAATCTTCAATATGGGTTTTTAATTTCTTCTTTATTTCTTTGTTTAGGACTTTGTAATTTGAGTTTCCTGGTTCAAGTTTAATGTATCTGTTTTTGCATAGTTTTATGCAGGCTTTTTCTGAACCTGAGAATAGTTCTTCTGTTTCAATTTCTCCCTCGGGAGTTTTGATTTTGTGTTTTGTTACTCCAAGACAGATTCTTGTCTGAATGTTTTTTACGATGTTTTTTTTCCCTCTTATCATAAATGCTCCTTTTGATATGTATTCACCGCTCTGGGCTTTTTTTGATATTTGGTTAGGTAAAACCCAGAAGGCATCTGCATTTCCATATCCTCTCGCCCACTGTTTTGAGAAACAGCATACAAACTGCATGGCTTCTTCAATTTCTTCTTTTGAAACTTTATCTTTTGCATTTTTAATTAAACCAAAAGGAGAGCCCTGAGCCTGCGTGTGTATTACCAAATCGTTTTCTTCAAGATGCTTTTTAATAAGAATTTCATTTGTTCCTGAGTCTTTGCCGATTGCAACAAGAAATCCTTTTGATGTTTTAGTCCATCTGAATTTTTCATACCATTCTTTTTTTCTATGAAGGTTTATCTTATAGGTTATTTCTTTTTTTTTTATGTATTCTTGTTTTTTGTTTTCAAATTCTTTGATTTCTCTTTTGGTTCTAGAAATGATGTTATTTATCCCTTTAATTTTGGATTTGAGTTTTTTTGCTTTTTCAAAGTAAATGTTTGCGTTATCGTTAATGGATTTGTTTAGTTTTAAGGCTATCTTCATAGTTATAATGGTTTTTCTGTGTTTAAATAGGTTTGTTTTTGTTATTCATAGATTGTTTCTTTCTTCTATTAAAATGTATCAATGTTTTATGTGTTGTTACTTGTAGAAACACCAAAAGTTTATATAATTACTTGTCTTAATTAAGTACTAAATGGCGAGAAAACAAAGTGGCATCTCTCTTCCTTCTGGTCAGGGTGGATTGGTGGGAGGATTTTCATCTTCTTTACACACAAAATTTGAGTTTAGCCCTAAACTCGTGATTATCTTTTCGCTCGCAACTGTTGGTTTTATTTGGATATTATTTAATGTAAGTTGAATAAAATGATTAATGAGATAAAAAATAAGGAGGGAGAAATACCTAATATTTAGGTAAATGGTTTAAGAGTGATACCTGGCGTGAATCCAAGACAAGTTCAACAAATGATGAAACAGTTTGGAATGTCTCAGGAGGATGTGGGTGCTACTTGTGTAATTATAAAGACACCTTCAAATACATTGGTTTTTGATAATCCTTCAGTTCAGAAGATTTCAATGCGTAATCAGACTACTTTTCAGTTGTCAGGGGATTTTAGAGAAGAAGGAAATAAAACTGAAGTTTTCATTTCAGATGATGATGTGAAAGTTGTTTGTGAGCAGGCTGGAGTTTCGGATGAGAAAGCAAGGAAGGCACTTGAGAAAGCAGATGGCGATATCGCCCAAGCAATCGTAAACTTAAATTAAAAAAAATGGAAGAGACAGTTGAACAGTTAATTAATCTGAGAAGACATCTAAATAGTATTGAACATATGATTTATGTATCATGTAAATTCACAAGAACTACAGAAATGCTCAGAAAGGTAATGGGAACTATTGTTGTAGGTTACGAAAATTTTTTTGTAATAGCATATCATATATTTGTTGATGCCCAAGAGTTTAGGGATTCACCTGTATCTCATAAGGTGCAACTTTTATCTGATTCGTTAGCGGCAAGAGGAATTAATATTGATCTGTCAGATTATTTTTTGTTAAAGAGGTTATTGTTAAGTGATTTTGATAGTATTGGAGAGTACAGAAAGAATTTGTGTATGGTGTCATATATTGATGGAGAGGAGTATGTTATTAATATGAATAAACTTTTGGATTTTTTTGATAATTTGAAGGTGGCTTGTTCATCTCTAAGTTCTGTTGCTAGTTAGTAGTTATAATTGGTTATATAAGATTTATTCTTAACTTTTTTCATAGTAAAAAAATGGGAAAGTTACTTGTTATTTCGTCAGGAAAAGGAGGAGTTGGAAAAACAACTACAAGTGTTAATCTTGCAACTTCTCTTTCTAAGCATGGGAAAGATGTTATTTTGGTTGATGGAAATCTGACAACTCCAAATGTTGGTTTGCATTTAGGGTTTACAAAGTTTCCAGTTACTTTAAATGATGTTCTTAAAGGAGAAGCTAATTTAAATGATGCTATTTATATGCATCCCTTAGGTTTTAAATTGCTCCCTGGAAGTTTGTCAATTAGAAGTTTTTCAGAGGTTAATTCAAGAAAGATTAAAAGTATTTTTGATGATTTGAGAGAGATGTGTGATTATGTTGTAGTGGATAGCGCTGCAGGGCTTGGGAATGAGAGTATTTCAGTTTTAAGAAATGCGGATGAAGTGATTTTGATTACAAATCCTGAACTTCCTGCTGTAACTGATGCTTTTAAGGTTGTAACTCTTGCCAGAGAGATTGGAATTCCTGTTAAGGGAGTTGTTTTAAATAAGGTTCGCAAGGATAATTTTGATTTGGGTCTTAGAGCCATCGAGAGTTTGCTTGAGACTCCTATTGTGAGTGTCATTATGGATGATAGGGCAATGCGTGAAGCAATTTACAAGAAAAGTCCTATTGTGCATATTAAACCTAATTCTCATACGGCGCGCCAGTATCATCATTTAGCAAGAAGAGTTGATAGTGGTGAATATCAGAGAAGGATTGAGGAACTTGAAGTGGAGAATAGTTTTTTAAGGAGTATTTTAAAGGCTCTTGGGCTTAGGTAATAGGATTTTTATTTTTTCAAAAGTTATTTAAATGATTTGTTTTATGCTTTTTTATGGGAAATGTTAAGATTGTTTCATGGAATGTTAATGGGATTCGCTCAGTTATTAAGAAGGGTTTTATTGATTCTATTAAAAAGTTGAATGCGGACATTGTGTGTCTTCAAGAGACAAAGGCTCGCCCTGAACAATTAGGGGATGAACTTAAAGAACTTGGTTATGAGTATTGGAATAGTGCAAAGAAAAGTGGATATAGTGGAACTGCTGTTTTTTCAAAGGTTGAACCTAAGAGTGTAGAACTTGGGATGGGAATTTCAAAGCATGATGATGAGGGAAGAGTTATTAGTGTTGAGTTTAGTAAGTATTATTTAGTTTGTGTTTATACTCCTAATTCTAAAAGAGGGCTTGAGAGATTGGATTATCGGTATAATGAATGGGATATTGATTTTTTAGAATATGTTAAGGGTTTGGAGAAAAAAAAGCCAGTTGTTTTATGCGGGGATTTAAATGTTGCATATAATGAGATTGATTTGAAAAATCCCAATACTAATAAGACTACAAAAACAAAACCTGGCAATGCAGGGTTTACAGATAAGGAAAGAGAAAAGTTTGGAAAGATTTTAGAAGCAGGTTTTATTGATACATTCAGGGAATTGCATCCAGATGAGAAAAAGTATTCTTGGTGGTCATATATGTTTAATGCAAGAGCTAAGAATGTGGGATGGCGTATTGATTATTTCTGCGTTTCAGAGAGTTTGAGAAGTAATATTGAAAAAGCAGAGATTTATAATGAGATTATGGGCAGTGATCATTGTCCAATTGGATTGGAGTTAAATTTTAAATAAATCTCAACATTTAAATATATTTATAATTGTTTAGGGTTTGTTGTATGTATGAAGAAAAATCCAGAGGAATTGCTTTCGTTTTATCCCTCTCACATACGTGAAATTATTGATGTGTTGTCAGGTATTATTTTTCAGACTTTTCCAAATACAAAAGAGAAAGTTTATATGGGTTGGCATGGACTTGGGTATGTTCATCCTAAGGCAGGTTATTATGTAGGATTGTTTCCACAAAATGATTGTGTTAAAATGGGTTTTGAAAATGGGTTTGCAATGAGTGATAGATATAATTTATTTTCTAATGGGACTAAGAAAGTTAAGTACATTTTGATTAAGTCAGTTGAAGAGATAGACAGGAAAAAGATTGAAGAATATTTGATTGAAGCAGTTGAGTTAAAGTTATAAAAAGGATAATAGTTTATAATAAAATTTGATATTAGTTATTCAAACAAATGTAGATAACTTCCATAGCCTTCTTTTTCCATTTCTTCTTTTGGAATAAACCTCATTGCCGCAGAATTCATGCAGTATCTCTTCCCACCTTTATCAGCAGGTCCATCATTAAATACATGTCCTATGTGAGAGTCCCCATACTTTGATCTAACTTCTGTTCTGGGAATGAATATTTTGTGATCCTTTTTCAAAACAATGTGAGATTCGTTTAATGGTTTTGTAAAAGAAGGCCATCCAGTTCCTGAGTCATATTTGTCTGTTGAACTGTAAAGGGGTTCGCCTGATACAATATCAACATAAATTCCCTCTGCTTTATTGTCATTGTATTTATTATCAAAGGATCTCTCTGTTGTATCATTTTGTGTTACATCATAAGATAATGGAGATAGCTCGTCTTTTAATTCTCCATCATCTGGTTTTTCGTATTCTTCCCAATTAGTTGGCAGTTCGGTTTCTTGCTCTTTTTCAATCTTGTTTTCCCCAATCTCGTTTTCTCCTGTCTGGTTTTCCCAGTTTTCTTCAATAAATCTATCTCTTCCAGAACCACCTCTGTAAATTTTATATCTTATGGGATTTTTTTTGTAATAGTCCTGATGGTATTCTTCAGCAGGATAAAATGTTGTAAATTTTATGATTGGGGTAACTATTGGTTTGTCAAATTTTTTAGAGTCTTCAAGTTCTTTTTTGGATTTTTCTGCAAGTTCTCTTTGCATCTCGTTATGATAGTATATGGCTGATGTATATTGAAAGCCTCTATCAACAAAAGAACCTGAGTCATCTGTTGGGTCAATGTGTGTCCAATAAATCTCAAGCAATTCTTCGTAACTTATAATTTTTGGGTCATAACGAACAGAGACTGCTTCTCTATGCCCTGTTTTTCCTGATGATACCTGCTCATATGTAGGGTTTTCCTCTTCTCCACCAGCATATCCTGAAATTGCTTCAATTACTCCTTCGTATCTCTCAAAGTCTTTCTCACTGCACCAAAAACATCCTCCTGAGAATGTTGCTACTTCATATTCTTTATTATCCACTTCCACTGTGTTATTCACCTCATTAACGTCTCTGCTTTGATTCTCAACTTCTAATGTGCATGCACTAATAAATGTTAAGACAAACAAAGCAAGTATTACATTAAATCTCATGTAATAATATCATCTTCTCAACATTTATAAAATTCATCTTTAAGGCTTTGGGGAAAATTTTAAGATATTTAAAAATAAATTGGAGATTTAATATTAAAGAGTGCGAGATTTTAGCATATAATAAGCTTTGTACGAAAAGTAACTAAAATATCAATATATAATATACTTTAAAATTTTTTTATACAAGATATAGACTTTTCGTACAAAGCCCATATAATATAAAAGTTTATAAAGATTAATTACTGGAGATTTTTTTAGGATGCAAGCAATACAACAGCCAGTTCCTAAACACGATCTTGAAAGTGCTCTTTTAAATGATTCTACTCCTCGCAGGAAAGTAATACCATTTCCTGATAGAATAAGAAATTCTTCCTCATACCATTTTTCTCAAATATCTCCAGATGAGGAAGAAGTAATATTAACAAAAGATGATAAAAAACTTTTATTTTCAGGTAAATTTTTTATTGAGGGATTGAAATATAGAATAAAAGTAGCAGAAAGAGATAAGGAAGGATCTCTTTTTGTATTAGTCTATGGCAACCCTTTTTCACATGTGTTAGCAGAAAATCTAAGGGAGTTAACACAGAATTTAGAACCAAGATTAGAAACTTTATCTCTAATAGTCCCTCGCGAAGAATGTTTTAGTAAAGATTATATACTTAGATTAAAGAGTGAGTTTAATAGACACAATTGGGGGTTCTATGCAATATCTATAGCACCAGAAGATATTTTTAAATTTTATCTCAAAAACATAAGAACAGGGACAACTTCAATATGATTAATATAAATTCGCAGATGATATGAACTGGCTAAAACTCTCGCACCATATAACAACGCTTTCAATTTCATCAGGGTTAATGTCTTGGGGCACTTCAAATGTCTGAAAACCTTTAAATTGTTTTATATCAGCAATTCTATATGCATCTGCTTTATTTTTATTAAATTCATCTTCTGTTTGGATATTTTGTTCTTTAAGCAGATATAATTTGTAATCAGGCCCATTGATTACTCTAAAATCTTCCCCAAAGATAATTTTATGTTTTCCTTCAAATTTAACTAATTTGACTGAACCCCATCCTCTGTGAAATGTATCACTGCCAGTAGCATTAGGATCAAAATTACCGCTTTTTATTAATACCAATTCAGATTGGCTTTCTGTTTGCGAAATTACAGTGTCATTGTTTTCAATTGTTTCGTTTTCAGTTTCTTCATTAGACTTTGATTCTAAATCCATCTCTATTATTTTTGGTTCATTAGATTGAATATTTTGATTTTTCAAAAGTTCTCTTAATTCTAAATCTTCTTCACTTAGTTCTTGTTCAACCGATTTATGAGTGTTGTAAATAAATAGAACTATTAAGGCAAATAAGATAATAAAGATTAAAAGGATTAACTTTAATTTTTTTGATTTCATATGATATATAGGATTTGAAAGTTTAAAAATGTTTTCTTAATTTAAAAGGATAATATATAAGTTATCTTAGATAACAAGACTTATAAAATAGAATTATTTTCTTTTTTCAGGGGCACATATAGTTCAACGGCTAGAATTCCGGCCTTCCAAGCCGGAGATCTGGGTTCGAATCCCGGTATGTGCATCAAGATTTTATTCTATTATATACTCTTAGAAAGGTATATATAATAATCTCTTGTATTAATAAATATAATTATACTGAGTGTTTAAAGATGAGATTTAAGAGTGTAAAAAATAATTATTTTTGTGAAGAGTTGTAAAATGGAATTACAATTTGAGAAATTAGCGAAGAAGAAAAAGAGGAATTACTTACAATTATTGCATACTGAGAAAGGAGTATTAATAGAGAAAGTTCCTAACAAACAAGTGGAATTAAAACATATTTTTGAACATTTGGAAGATGATCCAAGTTGGGTCTTTGAAGATTTAACACAAAAAGATACATCTTATGCAACTCATGGCTTTCATAAATATCCTGCCAAGTTTATTCCCCAACTTGCAAGGAGATGTATTGAGGAGAATACAGATGTAGATTATATTGTTTGTGACCCATTTATGGGCTGTGGAACTACTCTGATTGAATCTTTAGTTGCGAAAAGAAAAGTCGTGGGAGTTGATATAAATCCCGTTGCTTATTTAATTTCCAAAGTTAAAGCAACTCCCATTAATCCCAAGAAATTGAAATATGAAATAAATAGAGTCCTATCAGATTTAAGGTCTTATTTTGAATCTGACAATGGGCAAAAAAGTTTATTAGATGTAAAAATCCTGCCTGTTATACCGGAAAATGAAAGGCTTGAGTACTGGTTTCCCAACGAAAAATTAAGATATGACTTGGGTATAATTCTGGGAAGGATAGATACAATTAATGATAAAGACATCCGTAATTTCTGTTTATGTGCCTTTTCAAATGTTTTAAAGAATGCTTCTATTTGGCTAATGAAGAGCATAAAACCAACAAGGGATTTGAATAAAAGGATAGATTCTCCGCTAAAATTATTCACAAGACAAATTATGAAAATGGTTAAAGGTAATGATACTTATTGGGAAGTTCTGCCTTCTGATGTTAGGGATAATTTAAGTAATTATTTGAATTTAAGGAAGGGAGATGCAAGAAATCTTATCATAGAAAATAATTCTGTTAGTTTAATTGTAACTTCTCCTCCTTATGTTACTTCATATGAGTATGCAGACTTGCATCAACTTAGTGCTTTGTGGCTTGGATACACCAATAGTGTGAGTGAATTTAGAAAGGACTTTATTGGTTCAATTCATAAAAAAGAATCTGATTACAATGGAATTAAGAGCGAATTAGCAAAACAGGAGATAATAGAATTAAGTAAAAAATCCAAAAATGAATCAGAGGCAGTGAGAAATTATTTTTTTGAGATGCAAGAATGCTTTGAGGAAATGTGTAGAGTTTTAAAGCGCAAGGGCAGAACTTGTATTGTGATTGGAAATACGGAATTAAGGGGAGTTCCAATATTAAATGCTCAAGTTTTTGTTGAAATTATGTTAAATATTGGTTTTAAGGTACATAATATAATAAAGAGAAAGATTCCATCAAAGGTGTTACCTCAGACAAGAGATTCAAAAACTGGAAGATTTACTTCAAAACAAAATGCTAACAGATTGGCTTATTCTTATGAATATATTTTAGTAATGGAGAAATTCAAGAAAGATGGTAATGAAGTTTGAGGATTTAAAAGAACTTTATGAAGAAAATCAGAGAAGATATGGAGTTAATGCATACAGACATATTTCTAAACTCCTTAGAGAGGCAAAGATTTTACATAAAAAATATTGGGAAATGAACCCAACGGCAAGTGGAGATCATGAGCAATTTTGGAGAGCCTTCAAGGGCAAAAATCTTGAAAAACTGATTATTCATATTATTTCTGATGAAGTAAGGACTTTGGGATTAAGTATTGTAGATGGTAATTCTCTTGAAAGAACAAAATCTGAAAATTTATCAAAGGAATTGAGTCAAGTAAAAAGAAATTTGCTTATTGATTATGGGGAATTTGGTTCACATCTTCCAGATGTAGATATAATTATTTATGAGCCAAAAACAAGTAAGGTTATTGTGGTTCTTTCAAGTAAAGTTACATTAAGAGAGAGGGTAGCCCTGACTGGTTATTGGAAGTTTAAACTTTCTTTGGATGATGCAACAAAACATATTAAGGTTTATTTTGTAACTCCTGATGAGGATGAGACGTTAAGGATTAAAAAACCTTCTAAAAAGGGAAGGGCAATAGTTGAAGTGGATACCGATTGTGGATATGTTTTGAGTGAAACTAATGTTGAAGAGAGTCATAATGTGAAGATGTTTGATAATTTTATAAAAGATTTGAAGAATCTTATGAAAAATATATAATTCTTTATTTTGAAACTTAATATTTGTTGTGTATTCCCTTAACTAATACAATAAATCTTTATAAATAATACAGTTAAGTGATAATTTATATGGTAGATAAAGAAAAACCAGAGAAAGAAAAGAAGCATGAAGAGGAAGAAGAAGGTTGCCCCTTTTGTTAGATTCAAGAGAGTAGTTTGGGTTCTTGTAATTCTTTTTGTTATGCCAATAGTCTTAGCCTATGAAGGAGTGGATGATGTCCATGAAGAGGAATCAGAGGAAAAATCACAGACAGTTTCAGATATACTTCCTTTTAAATACTTAGAAAAAGAGATGTATCTTACAGCATTTCTTATCATTGTTTTCTGGATTGCAATACTTAAAGGGATTTATGAACTGACTTTAATGGTAATATCAAAAGGAATAGATAAATGGTAAATTATTCAGACCCTACATTATATATTATTCTGACTGCATTATGGATCTTTATATTATCATTTTTTGTGATTGTTTTTCCGCCAAGTAAGTGTAAAAGCAAGAATTGTAAAAAAGTGTTATTCTTATTGTTTATAATTCCAGTATTGTTATCAACTCTGTATTTGGGAGGACATACTGTATATAAAAATATTAATTCTGAGACAAAGGGTCCTGTCCATTGGCATGCAGATTTTAGGGTTTGGGTGTGCGGTGAAGAGTTAGACTTGATAAACCCGAAAGGACTAAAGAATAAAGTTGGAACTCCTTTATTTCATGAACATAATGATAATAGGGTTCATGTGGAAGGAACTGTTGATGATATTTCAGAGATAGATTTTGATTCATTTTTTAAGGTGATAGGAGGAGAATTGACAAATTCTAAATTAGTATTTCCAACAGAGGATAAGGGAACAATTAAGGTAAGTAATGGGGATTTGTGCGGTAATTTATCTGGAGAATTAGCAGTATATGTAAATGGAATGAGAATCAAGGATGTTCAAAATTATATGTATTATCCTCACCCTTTAGTTCCATCAGGAGATTGTGTAATTGTAGAGTTTGGAGTAGATTTGCCAAATAAAACTGACAGAATCTGTAATTCATGGGCAGCTCAGGGATGGACATATGAGAATTATAAGGAATTGAGAAAAGAATATGATCCATGGGGAAGTGATGATTGGGTTTATGATGAACAGAAAGGATATGAGGTGGTGGAATAATGGTAGTTGAATTGGAATTACCACAACTTACAACTATTGTTCTAACTGCTTTAATTGATAGTATTAATCCTTGTGCTATTGGGGTTATGATTTTGCTTTTGTCAACCATTCTTGTGTCAAAGAAGAAAAGCAAGATGATCAAAATAGGACTTTTGTATGTCTTTGCAGTTTTTACTACTTATTTTTTGTTTGGCTTGGGACTTATAGCCTTTATGGCAAATATTCCGTTATATGTTGCAGAATATATATCAATTGTGGTTGGAACTCTTGTTGTAATGGCGGGACTGCTTGAGATAAAGGATTATTTCTGGTATGGTAAAAGTATATCATTAAGTATCCCAAAAGAATATGCCAAAAAAATCCAGAAAAAAATGCAGAATGTGTCTGTCGGAACAGTAATCTTTTTAGGGATATTTGTTGCATCTGTTGAACTTCCCTGCACAGGAGGACCTTATCTTGCAATTACATTAATTTTGGCACAGAATTTCAATTTAGCGGCTCTTATATTACTTGTAATATATAATATTATATTTGTGCTTCCACTTATTGTAATTTTAATACTTACAGTGATTGGGATGAAACTTTCGTCTATTCAAAACTGGAAGCAGTCAAATAAGTCATATATGAGACTTGCCGCAGGTTTATTGTTAATCGGGCTTGGGTGGTTGTTAATGCTTATTGCAAACGGGACAATTAATTTAAATTAAAATGGTACTAACTATTAAAAGAAAGTCAAATATTGAAGAGTATGATGAGAAGAAGGTTTATGCAAGTGTTTATGCTGCTGCATTGAATTCTCATTATAGTGAAGAGAAATCTGAGAAACTTGCAGATGTGGTTTCAAAGAGAGTTACAAAGTGGACTAAGAGTCATTCGCATATAGATTCTAAAGATATTAGAGAGCAGATAATAATTAATCTGAAAAAACTAGATAAGGATGTGGCAGTTATGTATAAACATCATTTAGATTTGTGTTAAGTTCTAAAACACAAATGATTTAAATGGTGCGCCTGTTGTTTTTCGTATAATGGTATCTGGTTTTAATGGTGTGTTTTCAAAGATAGAGAATGAGGGGAAAAGTACAAAGTTATTCACGATAGATTTGGATAAGGAGATTAGTTTTAAGCCCGGGCAATTTGTAAATTTGATTTTTGAATCGGAGGGGAAGAGATTCTTAAAGCCTTATTCAATAGCATCATCAAATAAGTTGAAAAGACAAATAGAGTTGTGTGTAAATCTTGTTGAGAATGGAAGAACAACACCATATCTTTTTAGAAAGAAAATAGGAGATAAGGTTAAGGTTAAAGGTCCTTTGGGACTTTTTGCATTGGATGATGAATCCCAAAAGGAGAAGATAGTTTTTATTGCAACTGGAACAGGAATTAGTCCTCTTCGGTCAATGATATTAAATCTTATTGAAAATGGAACGGATAAGCAAATGCATTTGATACTTGGGATTAGATATAAAGATGAAATTTTGTTTGAGAAGGAGTTTAGGGAAATTGAAGAGAATAATCCAAATTTTAAGTTTACTCCAGTTATATCAAAGCCAACTGAGAAATGGGAAGGAAGAATAGGGTATACTCAGGATAATTTAGATGGAGTAGATGTATTGAATTCTGAGTTTTATGTTTGCGGTTTGTCTTTGATGGTAGAAGAGGTTAAGAATAAATTGTTAGAGAAAGGAGCATCAGAAGAAGATATTTATTTTGAGAGATATGTTTGATTTTGTTGTTAGATTGCAATTAATGTCTATATGGATTTATGCTATGGGCTTTGTCCAGAAATTCAAGAGAACTTAAAATATTGTATCAATAAAGCAATTTTTGAAAAATAGTTTTTTTCTTTGATTGAATATATTTAGCATAGATTTTGGAGAAAACAATTTAAGAATTAACAACTCGAAAAAATAATGTTTAATTTTGAAACTTTTCCAAATTGTATGCAATTGTAAACAAACTACAACGAATCATATCGTTTTAGGTGTTTTTTTTTGTTATTATGCATAATTATTTTAAGAAGATTTTCTACCCACCAAGATACCCTCTAAGATACTCCCCAAGATACCCCCCAAGTTGAACTTACTGAATTAGAAAAAAAGATGTTGTTGGAAGTACAAGCAAATTCTAAAATTTCAAGAAATGAGTTGGCAATTAAGTTAGGTATTAGTTCTGATACTGTTAAAGAATACATTGAGAAGTTGAAATCTAAGAATGCAATAAGAAGGGTTGGAAAAACAAGTGCAGGACATTGGGAAATTTTAAAATGATTTACAATAAGAAAAGTGATAAATTGGAGGAAGAGATTAATAAGAATTTAAAGGGTATTTGTTTTGAGGTGAGATAAAATGAATATAATAAGATAGAAATGTTGTTGAAATAAAATTAATAATTATTATCAGGTGACCAAAAATAACCATAACCTAATTTTATTTAGTAAATATCCTAAAAATAAACAGAATTTTAACTACCTACCCAAATTGACCAGAACCTGTTAATAGAAAGACATTTAAAGTAAGAGAAAGATTATTAAATAAGATATGAAGTCTAAAAATATTCTAAATCCTTTAAAAGATAGAAGTTTTAGCAACAAATTTGAAGTAAATTTTAATTTTAACAGATTACAATACCTTTTATATTATTTTAATGTAGATATTGATTTTGTCTTGGATAAAATTAATGAAGGAACTAAAAATAAAGTGAAAATCCAAGATTTAAAAAAAGATAAAATAAAATTATCTCTTTTAAAGAAAATTGATAAAATCTTTGACAAAGGAATTTCCTTTTACACATCTATGGAAAATATAGAGAAAACAAAATCAAAGAGTATCTTCTTTAGAAAAAAAGTTGTGGATGATTTAAACTTTGAAGATATAAAAGTTGTATCTAAATTTGAGGATAAAAGATTAGAATGTGAGATTTTAGCACAGAATATAAATTATGATGTTAAAAGAGTTTTTAGAAAATATAACTATAAAACTGATGATGTCTTGGATGTTGTAAAAGAGATTAGAGAGTTCTTTAAGATTTATGAAAAAGAGAACTTAAACACAAAATTCTTTCAAGATGAGAACAAGAATTCAGAGGGGGGGAAAAGCAAATATCTAAAAACACTCTTTAAAATAATAGAAAATAATAATATCTTTATTTTTGAACATAAAGAATATTGGCAAGAAAGATGGAACAAAGAAAAATTAAAATTTGATGGCTTTTTTATAAGTCCATACTTAATAGTTTTGAAACAGCAAAAATCAGTTAGAAAAGAAACATTTACTTTACTCCATGAATTTGCACATTATTTAATTGATGAGGAAGAAGTAGAAGGGATTGAAGAGAAATTTAAAATTACAAATAATAAAATTGAGAATTGGTGTTATAACTTTGCTTTTTATTTTGAATTATATGAATATAAAACTTCATTTGAGAATTTGGAGTTTGCTAAAAAAGAAAATAATCTACAAAAAGAGAATATTGAAATTTTTTACAATAAGACATTTTTAAGTTATTCTTCCCTCTATACAGGATTAAGGAATTTAAACAAAATAGATGAAATACATTATAGAAATAAATTAAATTAAATAAAAGAGAATTATGAAGCAGGATTGAAAAGAGAAAGAGAAGAATTACAGAAAAAGAAAGAGAAATATGAGAAGGAAAATCCAAACAAGAAATTTTTCGTACCACAAAGAACAGAATATAAATCTCTTCTCCATCAGAAATTGCTTGAAATAAATTATATTGAAGATAGAATTGATGATGTTTATTATTTAAGGAATGGAGGCATAGGGAATGAATAAAGAAGTCTTTATTCCTGATACTAATTTTTTTATAAGTTTAAATTTCTACTATAATGATTATGGAGAAAATTTCAAACTTTTAATTAATTTTCATAGAAAACAAATAGAAGAAGAAAAAATTATAATTTTAGATAAAGTTTTTGATGAAATATACAATAAAGGTTTAAAAATGGAATTGGGTCTATATAAAGAAAACAAAAACAAAATAATAGATACAGAATTTTTACAAAATGATTTTGATACACTTGCAGAAAAACATTATATAAAAGATAATGAGAAATTTCTAAAAAACAAAGAAAATGAGAATTTAACGAAAGAGCAATTAATTGAAAAAGAAATAAGAGATTTTAAAGAAAGTTCTGCCGATTTATATCTAATTTATACTCTAAATATCTAACAAAAGAAGGTTTTGATCCACACATTATAACTGAAGAAAATAGAAAAGCAGATTATAAATTATATATAAAAATTCCTATTATTTGCAAAGAAGAAATTATTAAAGTTATGAAAACACCTAAATTTATATTTAGGCACTTTAACTTAATTAAAAAATGATTAATGAGACTTTACTTAATTTAATGTCATCATCTAATCTATTGGGTTTATTAGATGTCATTAAAATCCCTGAACATATTACAAACAATATTAAACATATATTAAAAGATTACCAAAATGAAACTTTAAATGGAGTTCAGATTTACAATACTGGATTTATATAATAGGAAGAGAAAGAAAGGAACAACTTGAATTGCCAGAAGAAGCGTTAAGAGAAGCAATTATAAAGGTTTAGGTGTAAAGGGTTCTGTAACAAATCAGATAATACTATTTCAATTCTTTTAAAGTTCCAATTATTTGTTTTTCCTGGTTTAATATCTTCTCTTTTCAGTTTATCTAGTTGGAATTTAACCCCGTCTTCACTAATCCCGTCTAACTGGGATAATTCTCTCTTGCTAACTTTAGGATTTTTCATAATCAAAGTAACTATTTTCTTAGTAGTTTTGTGAGTGATTTTCTGGGTAGTTTTCTGGGTAGTTCCATTTTTTTCTTTCTTATCAGTTACGATATCTCTCCAGAGAATAACTTTAAAATAATTTCTATCAACTTAAAAATCGATATCTAAACTTCTCGTATGAATTAATTCTCTAATCGTTACCTTCTCTTCATTTTTAATTTTCTCTAATATAGAATCCAATCTTTTCTCTTTATTACTTTTAGCGACATTCTTAGCGACATTCTTAGTTTTTTTCTCCTTGAAAATAGTGAATTTGAAATAAAATTATAATTTTAATAAATTATCCTCCTTTAACTTAACAACTCAGAAAATAGGCTCTGTCCATAAATTTAAGATAACTTAAATATTGTATCAATAAAGTAATTTTTGACAAATAGTTTTTTTCTTTGATTGAATATAATTAGTATGGATTTTGGAGAAAACAATTTTTGGACAGAGCCTTATTATGTATAAGTTTTTAAATAATTATTGTGAGGATATTTTATGAAGTTGATTAATCGGAAAAGTCTTAATTTTGAATTGTTAATTGAGAGTCTTGAAGATTTATGGGTTTTATCTCAGTTTATTGCTCCTGAGGATAAGGTTTTTGCCACAACAGAGAGAAAAGTTAAGATAGGAGATAACAACACAAAGCAGGTAAGAAAGGTTATTTTTGTGGTTCTGAAAGTTTTAAAAACATCTTTTCAAAGCGATACTTTAAGAGTTTGGGGAGAGATTCAAAATGAAACAGAGTTTACCGCAATTGGGCAGGCACATTCGCTTAGTTTTAATGTTAATGATAAGGTTAAAGTTGAAAAGATAAGAGTTTTAAAGTTTGAGGAGAAAATTCTTAAGCGTTCAATGGAATCTAAAAAGTCCAAGAATCTTTTGGTTTTGCTTGATAAGGATGATTTAATAGTAACTGAGTTTACTGATTTTAATTTTAGTGTTTTGTTTGAGAAGAGGGGACTTGGTTCTAAGAAAGGATATCATAGCGAGGTAGATGAGGAAGAGGAGAAGTTTAATATAATTGAGGAGTATCTGAAAAGGGATTATTCTAATTTCGTTTTGGCAGGCGCAGGGCATTTTAAAGATAAGTTGGCTAAGTATGTTAAAGATAAGATTGGTTTGAGTGTTTTGGTTTATAGCTTTCCGGATGTTTCAGCAAGTTCAGTTTCAAGGGTTATTAAGGAGATTAATGAGAAGGGGTTAGTGCTAAATTCAAATTTAGGTTTTGAAAATGAAATTGTTTCTAAGTTTCTTGAGAATGTGAATAAGGGCGATAAGTATGTTTATGGGTTTTTGAATACTTCCCAGAAAGTAACTCAGGGTTCATGTGAGGTATTAATTGTTACAACTGATTTGATTAGCAGAAAAAGAGATGAGAATGCATATAATGAGTTAAATGATTTGATGAATACCTGTGAGAAGTTAAATGGTGATTTGGTTATAGTGAATTCAAAAAACGAGAGCGGAAAGATAATTGATGGTCTGGGAGGAATTGGAGCAATTTTAAGGTATTGAGTTTAGTTTTTATTTTCTGAGTTTAGAACTATTTCGTTTAGGATTTTTTGTTTTAGTGCTTCTGCACTCATATATCCTCCGTATGCTCTTGACACGGTTTTCTGCGATTTGTTTAAATTTTTAAATTTGCGATTTGTCAGTCTGGGAATTCCTTTAAGCGGTTTTTTGGTTATAGCACATTTTGGAATGCTTCTGTTTCTTTGTCTGTAATGAGTTTTAGTTCCCTTAGATGTTTTAACCTGAACTCTTCTTAGTCTGTGCGATTTTAGTCTTCCTGATACCATTTTAATATAGTTTTAGTTAATCCGAAAAGGTTTATAAAGGTAATTATTTTTTGAGTTGTTAAGTTAACGTCACCTAAATTAAGGTTATTTTTTATTATTTTCTATTTGTTGTATTCTGATTCTGACTGCTTCTTTAATAAAATCTGAACGATTCTGATATTCTTTATTATGTTTTAAAAATAAATCTAATTTATCTACTAAAGTTTGAGGAAGTGATATTCCTACATATTTTTTTACCATATATACATAGAAAAACTTATAAAATATAAAGAAATTCCCACATATACATAGAAAAATAAACAATAAAAATGGTAAAAGAAAAGAAATTTGATGAAGTATATTGTTCATCTTGTGGAGATGCAATTAAGAAACAAGCAGAGATATGTCCTCATTGTGGTGTGAAACAACATATAGATGAAGGAAAAGAATTAAGTAGAAAAAAAGCAGGATGGTTTGGAATTTTATTTGGTGGTCTTGGAGTTCATAAATTTTATTTAGGACAAACAGGAATGGGTATATTATACTTAGTATTTTTTTGGACTATTATTCCTGCAATAGTTGGTTTTATTGAGGGTATAATATTATTATGTATGGATGAAAAGAAATTTCAAAAAAAATATTGTAAATAAATTTTAATTATAATAATGTGTAGTATCATGACATATGTCACCAGTCTAAAAATTAACAATTCTTGTTAATTTTATGAAAAAATACGAAATTAGGAAAGTTTTCATAAAACTAAGAGTTAAACAAAACTCTTATTCAAAATGCAAGAAAATACTTGCTGAGAAGTGCAAATACTTTGTAAGTATTCGTACTTTAAAACGTTGGCAACAACGTTTTGATAAAGAAATATGGGATTATCAAGATAAGTCTACAAGACCAAACAAGATCTATTAAAGCTTCATAAAATCCTACCTAATCTGGATATTTCAGAGAGAACCATTAATAAAGTTCTTAGAGAGAATAATTTAACTCGTAAAGAAGGAAATAGAGGGTCTCTTGTTAAATACGTTCGTTTTGAACGTAAACACTCAAATTCACTCTGGCATATTGATGACAGTGAATTTGGTGAAAAAGGTAAAATAATTGCAGTCATTGATGATGCCACCTGTTATTGTTTAGGTATTTTACATGTTCCAACTGTTACAACACCAATTGTAACACAATTTCTTGATAATTTAATCAAGAAATTTGGAAATCCTAATCAAATAATCAGTGACAATGGAGCACCATATGGACTCACAAGTAAGAAGTCTAAGTTTGATAAATGGTGCCAAAGAAGAAAGATTAAGCACATTAGAACTAGAGTTAACCGTCCTCAAACAAATGGAAAAGTGGAACGTTTGTTTGGAACAATTGACAGAGAAATTAGGTATTGCAACAATGATTTAGAGTTATTTAGATATAGATACAATGCTTTTAGGCCTCATGAGAGCTTATTTGGTCGAACTCCTCCTTATGAGTTTGACAACTTTCAGAGAAAGTTGAGGTGGTGACATATGTCATAATACTACACATTTTGTGACTGAAGATACATTTAACTCTTAATTATTCCATAGCCCATTATTTTCCATTTGTTTCCTTCAAATCTTCTGAAAATAACTACTCTATCATTCCCAAATGCCATAATCGGTCTTTTTAATTTAACTGATGCTTCTTTTGGGTTTACTTTAATGGTAACTCCAACTGTTGTCATTGAATTAACAATTAGCATTAACGGTTCTCCTAATATTATTGGTTTAACTGGGTGTTCTCCTGAGGATGTGGTTATTTTATCAAACATATGCAGTTCAAATGTTAATTCAGATAAGGGTTCAGGCAGAGTGTCTTTAATTCCTACAATTTGACCAACTAATGAATCTGTTTTGGTTATGTATGGGTCTAATTCCGTCATAATTGCGATGGAACCTCCTGGGATTGCATTTTCTAGTTTATCTTTGTCTGACATTAAGTCCTCAACTTTTGCAATTATTGGAGTGCAGATTACTCTTCCTTCTTTTGATTTTTGAAGTCCCGGTTTTATTTCAAGTTCATCTCCTACTTTTAGTGTTCCTGATTTAATCGCTCCACCAAGAATTCCCCCCTTTAGGTTTTTATATGATTCTCCAGGTTTGTTAATGTCAAATGAACGTATTATATTCATATTCGGATTTCCTGATGTGTCCCTGATTGGGTTTTCAAATGTTTTGTAGATGTATTTTAATAGGTTTGATAGGTTAGCTCCGTGCTGGGCTGAGATTGGGATTATGGGAGCATTTTCCACCATTGTCCCTTTAAGAAAGGCTTTAATTTGCCTGAAATTTTCAAGGGCTTCTTCTTTTGTAACTAAATCTATTTTATTCTGGACAATGATTATGTTTTTTGCATCTGCGATTTCAAGTGTTTTGAGGTGTTCAATTGTTTGAGCCTGAGGACATTTTTCGTTTGCGGCAATGACTAATAAGGCGCAATCCATAACAGCGGCTCCTGAAATCATTGTAGCCATAAATGATTCGTGACCTGGGGCATCTACTATTGAGATTTTCCTGACAGGTACTCCCTCTTCTTTTTTTGTTGAATATGTATCTGAGTTTTCATATATTGTAAAGTTAGTATATCCTAATTTTATTGTAATTCCTCTTTTGATTTCTTCTGAGTGCGTATCAGTCCATTTTCCCGAGAGAAGTTTAGTTAATGTTGTTTTTCCATGGTCTACATGTCCAACAATTCCCATATTAATTGTCGGTTGAACTGGAAGGTTATCTGATGACATAAAAAAATAAATTCAAGTTCTTATATAAAAGTTTTGGGTTAGTGGCTCTGTCCGGAAATTCAAGAGAACTTAAAATATTGTATCAATAAAGCAACTTTTGACGAATAATTTTTTTCTTTGATTGAATATAGTTAGCATAGATTTTGGAAAAAGCAATTTCCGGACAGAGCCGGGTTAGTTATGATTATTTATTACCTTCCTCTTCTTCAGGAAAGAGTAGAGGAGGGAGTGAATATCCTTTAATCCTATTCCCTTCTTTTCTTCTTTTTCGTCTAACTTCTTCTAAGATTCTAACTGATGCTATTACTTTGGGAAGATAAGAACTAGATACTAATCCTACCTTAGTCCCATTATTTCCAAGTCCATAATTTAATATCGTTAACCCATGTACTATTTCAATAGGGTCTCTTCCTTCTTCTACAAATCTATTTGCAATTTTAATTGATTCTGGGTCTTTTAATATTTTTTCTATATTACCTTGTCCTGTATGATAAGCCTGAACAGCCAGATAAAGCAAGAATTCATTTCTTTGTTCTGAACTAATCTTTATATTATTTATTAGTGGTTCATAATGAGAAAATCTATCTTCAAAATATCTATAAGCACAATCAAGTTGAGCAAGTCTATCTTTATGCATACTTTGAGGAACTCCACAATCTTGAAGAGTTTTGGGCATCTGTTGAAGTATTCCCCTTGCACCCGTTGAACTATTTTCTGCACTTCTTAGGAAATTACTCTCAACATTTGCCATACCATTAACTATATAAAATATCTCTTCTGGCAATATCCCTCTTTTCCGAAATCCATTTTCAACATAAACACCCCATGATGCTTCGTAAAAATCTACATTATATTCCCCATATTCTCCATACTCTCCTCTAATATCTCCCCTTAGGTATCTCTCAATTCCGATTCTTAATATGTTTCCATTACATTTAAATCCAAATGGATATCCTTTATCACCTTGATTAAAAGGAATAACATAATCATGTCCACTTTTAATTCTCACGTCAACTTGTTTCCATTCTGTTTCATTAAATCGTCTGGGCTGACCTCCTCTAATACTTGCTGGTAATGTATTACTATTTACAGTTCCTGCAAGTTTTCCATCAAGTCTTATAAAAACTCGTCTGTACCTTTGCCTCTTATATTCGTCTTTTGAGCAAATACCTGTGCCTGTACAAATATCAACTAATGAATGAGTCCATGTTTGAAAAGAACTAGGAGGGTAGTATTCAACACCTCTATCTTTAATTAAGGCTTGTATTGATGGATGTCTTTTGGAATACTCTAAAGGAAGGGTTTTTGTAACTTTATTAGTTTGAGCATCTGAAGAGTTATTTTTATCATGAAAATTGTAATCACAACCTCCTAAAAAGAGCCCAAACAGCAGTCCTGCCGAAGCTCCATATTTTTTTATTTTACTGTAAAGGTTTTTATTATCCATTTTTATTAACTACTTTCTCAATTCATTCTCTGATAGAAATCTTTCTGCGGCAAAGATCTTTGGTAAGTAATTTATGGACTCTTCTCCTATTTTGCGATTAGAAATTTTTCCAAATCCATAATTTGATATTATCAATCCATGCACTACTTCTTGAGGACTTCTGTTTTCAGATAATAGTTTTTCTAAGATTCCTTTTGATTCTGGTTTTTTTAATATCCCACTTACATTACCTTCCCCACTATGATATGCCTGCATCGCTAAATAAAGTGCAAGTTTTGCTTTGTCTTCATCAGATGCTCTTATATCTCCCAATGATCGTTTGAATTCCTTAATTTTATCTTCATAGTGTGCATAAGCACATCTGATTTGATAAGGGATTTTAAAATCATTCTCTCTCTTGACACCATAATGACTAAGAGTACCTCTTAATAATTGCAGAATTCCCCTCGCACCAGAAGGAGATATAGACTCTGGTATAAATCTACTCTCAACAAGTGCTTGTGCTTTAAGTAAGTGTGTAAGTTCTTGGGGCAGTGTAGGATTTCCCTCATTATCTTTAAAATCTTTAAAAATTCCTTCAAATGCTGAACCATATTTAAGTTCCTTGTTCTTCAATCCTGCCCCCTTCCACCATTGATTAGGTGGTATCGTTCCTGAAAGATACCTCTCAACTGCTTTTCCCATTTTACTTCCATTACAATATAATGCAAAAGGATATCCTTGTTCACCTTTTCTTATAGGGAGAACAAAATCTCCTCCATGACCTATTCTCAAATCATAATTCATTAGAATCTCACGAGAAACTACCATTCTTCCTCGGTTTTTTTTCTCTTTCTGATTGTTCCCATTTGTATTTACAATCCTTGGGACACGCCCATCAAGTCTTACTAGAAGATGTCTGCTTTTTACTCTATCTGTTACATAAGTATCTTTTTCACACAATCCTTGCGATGTATTAATATCATACCAGACATCTGTCCATCTATCAAAAGCACCCTTATGATAAATATAAATACCATTTGCCTCTACTAATTCTGGTATACTATCAAATCGCTTGGAACGAGGTTGTTGTGGAGAACTCCCTTCATTATTATTCATTAGGTATTGATATTTTAATACTCCGCCTGCTAATGCGCTACCTAATACCATCAAAGAAAGTCCTTTAACCCATCTTTTCTTCCATTTTTCTTTATTAAAATCAAATATTCCCCCATCACTCAACTTATATTTAAAATTATTAAGATTAAGTATTCCATTGGGCATTCTAAGAAATTTTCCTCCCTTTTTTATAGGTTCAGCGGTCACCACCGCTGATCTTCCTTTCTTTATCACATTCCAAATTATACCTCTACTTTTCAGAGGCGTAACTTCTATCTTATCATGCAAAGTTACAGATGGGTTATCATCCCCTTTGCCTTTAGGTCTAAATATAGCCCAATTCCTGCCAAGTTCCACTGATAATATCTCCTCCTCTAAAGTTCTAGCTTCAAATTCTCTACCTGCATTAACAACTGGAACAGAATTATCTGTGGGACTTATTGTATCAGTACCATCTCCTCCAAATTTCGCAGATAAATTTTTTCTTTTTGGAGTAACCACCTTAACTTTCCTACCTACTTCAACAGATGTACCTGGCTCGGAGACAGGAACTAATTTAGTATCCTTCTCACTATACTTAGTAAGCAATCCTCTATCTTTTGGAACAACCACCTTAACTTCCTTACCTACTTCAACAGATGTACCTGACTCGGAGACAGGAACTAATTTAGTATCCTTCTCACCATACTTAGTAAGCAATCCTCCACCTCTTGGAATGATAGCTTCAACCACCCCAATCACACCATTAATGATATAATTTATACCTTTTCTGGATGTAGGTCTAGCAAGAAAATAATTTTTCATATTACCACCAAAATTCAAAAACATCCTGTCTAATAGGTTAAAAGAAATATTTCTATCATCAATAGGTTTAAAACGATTCCCTCCTTTACCAACAAAAACATCCATGCCAGGGAAAGAAGACTCAAAAATAGTCTCTCTATCAGAATTTACATGTGCAATGTTCGGATCATCTGTAGGATTAATACTAGTCTTTCCCCTCTCTTTGTGAATTTTCAAAGATACACCCTTACCTTCTTCAGAATTAATATCAACACCTCCTCCTTCATTGAGATTAATTTTATGACCTGGTAAAGACATAAAACTCACATCAACTATTGCTTTTTTCTTCTTCCCTCGTCCTCTGAATTTACCAAAGAGCCCTATTTTCTCTTCTAAATTCTCTTGTCCTTCTTCTCTAGAATTGTCTTGATTTGTCACTTTCAATAGTATCTACTTGTTACTATTCTAAGTAAATGCTTTCTTATTTATAAATTAATCGGACGAAAATGAACATCTAAAGCCAAGAAAAACACAATTAACTTTAGAAAATAATGATTATAATTTAACTTCTTTTTCTTCTTTTGTACTAAGATTTTTTAATGTGTAAACTTCTTTCTCTAAGTCCTTTCTGCCAATTATTGCAAGCTCTTTTGCTCCTATGTAATCCGCATAATCAAATGCTTTTTTTAACTTGAAATCATAACATATTTCTGTGTTTTTACCCTTTCCTCTTAGATTTTGAGCTAAGTTTAATGCAGTGTTTATCAATTTTTCATTTGAATTTAACGGAGCAACTAAAATCTCTGTATTACTAATTTTATTGTCTTCTGATTTAATGCATTTTAGAATAGGAGCCAAACCAAATGAAACTCCAAATGCAGAATACTCCCGCCCATCTTGTATATAATCCCCAATTATCTTATCATATCTCCCACCAGAACCAATTGAAGATTCAATTCTTTTTTTAGTGTCGTATGCTTCCCAAATATTACCAGTATAAATTGCAAGCCCTCTTGACATTGAGAAATTAAGTCTGTATTTAACTTTCAAATTATCAAGATATTTAACTAGTTCTTTTAATTGGGATATTCCTTCATTTAGTTCGTTATTGGATGCTTTCTTGTCAAGTTCTTCAAATGTTTTTAATGATAGGGTGAAAATGGCTGATTTAACTTTGTTCTCATCTAAATTTCTTTGTTTGATTTCATCAAGAATTCCTCTTTCGCCTATTTTTTTCAATTTGTCAATGCTTAAGATTAATCCCTGCAATTCCTCTTCTTTAAATCCCTCCTGTAATAAAGCCCCTCTTAAGATTTTATTATTGTTTAGTTCAATTACTGCATCAATTCCAATTTCTTTATATGTATCATAAAACATTTTAAGAGTTTCAGCTTCTGCGCAAATATCCTTTATACCTATAATATCTGCATCGCACTGGGTAAATTCTCTTAATCTACCTGATTTAATAGGACCATCTCGAAACACATTTCCAATTGCATATCTTTTAAATGGAAGTTTGGGCTGTTTTGAAGATGCAATATAACGGCATAGAGGAACAGTTAAATCATATCTTAAACCTAAATCCCTATCTCCTCTATCTTTTACTTTAAATATCTCCTGAACAATTTCATCGTCTTCTTTGTATTTATTCATTAGAGTATCCATATATTCAATGCTTGGAGTATCAAAGGGTCTAAATCCATATTTTTCAAAATTGGTTCTTATTGTCTGTAATATCTCGTTGATTTTAATCTGTTCACTAAATGAGGAATCCTTTGTTCCTTTGAGTATTTCAAAATCTTTCATATTTTTATCTGGAATGGGGAATTTATAAATATTAACATTTGATTTTTTTGTTCTTAAAACAAACTTTTATATAAGGTTAAACTGTGGCTAAGTTATGATAATTGGGGAGATTGAAAAGGAAGATAAAATGAAAGAGGGGAACAATTCCGAAGTTTAGAGGACAAATGAAACAGATTTCATCAGTTGATTTATTTTATTTGGTTCGTGAGTTTAAAGTCTTTGAGAATAACCGTGTGGATAGTTTTTATTATGATGAGGGGATTTTCTATATAAGGGTTTATGTTCGCGGAGTTGGGCATAGATATTTGATAAATAAAGTCTCTAAGTATATTTATCTCGGTGATTCCAAGGTTGATAGTTCCACGCCTGATTCCTTTGTGTCTTATCTGCGTAAGTATTTGAAATCATCTTTTATTAGAGAGATTTCTTTAATTCCAAATGAACGTATTATTAAGATTAGTTTTGAGCAGAAAAGATTGGAAAAGATAGAGACATATTATGTTTATTTAGAACTTTTTGCTAAGGGGAACATTATAGTTTGTGATAGTGATAATGTGATTTTGAATTCTTTGGTTAAAAGAAAGTTTAAAGCAAGAAATGTGATGGTTCATGATGTTTACAAGTTGCCTCCTAAAAAGGATATTTCTTATATGAATACAGATGAGATGAAATTAAGTGATGAACTGAGAGGTTCTGATTTGAGTTTAGTTAAGTTTTTAGCAATTAATTTAGGACTTGGTGGGAAATTCTCTGAGGAGGTTTGTTTTAGGTTGGAAGTTAATAAGGATGTTTTATGCAGTGAGTTTAAGGACGTTAAGAAGTTGATTAGTTCAGTTAATTCTGTTTTAAGTTCTAAGGAAGAACCATGTGTTTTAAGGGAGAATGGCATGATTTTAGATTTTTTTCCTATTAGATTTAAGTCAGTGAGTAATTTAGAGAGAGTTAATTCTTTTAATGATGCAATTAAGGGCTATTTTGAGCAACATATTGAGCAGAAAGATAGTAAAGTGGAGCAATTGAGCACTGAGTTTAAAAAACTTCAAAATAGGCTTTCTAAACAGGAAAAATTAAAAGAGGAAGTTCTAAGGGATTATGAGAGATATAATTTGTATGGGAATAAGATATATGAGAATTATTCTTTAGTTGAGCAATTGCTTGAACGCATAAGTAAAACTGGGAAAGAAAAAGGGTGGGATTATGTTAAAGAAATGATTAATTCTGATGAGAAGTTAAAAAAGGTGGTTTCTAAATTGAATTACAAAAATAATGAGATTGTGTTAGATTTAGATTAAAAAAAAGTTTAACTTGAATTTAGAGGTATTTGTTAAAGAAAATGATGAAATTGAAAGGATTATTCAATGTTTATGTAAGTGTATCTTGTTTGTCTTCCTTCGTTTTCATCAGTGAAACTAATTCTAACAGGATACATTCCTGATTCTACATTATCTGAAATGTATATTGGAATTTGAACTCTCAGTAATGTATCTGGTTCTAATCTTCTATCCAATACATAATTGATTCCAAGTTCTCTGCTCAATAGTGAGACTGTAATTCTTTTGTCCTCTACTTCATTATTTATCAAATTGAACTCTACTGAATTAAATCCTGGTTCAATATTGCCACTAAGAGCTGTTTGCATGTAATTTGCAATGTCAGTTCCACTTCCTCTAATTGATTGGATTTGAGTCTGACCCACTCCGTATTCAAATCTTACATCCTCATTTAACTCAAGGTCTGTTCCATATTTGTCTGTAACTCTTACAGAGAATACACACTGAGTTTCTTTTGGAATATTTGAACGGTAATCAAGTGTATTTGTTATAAATTCAAATCTTGTAACTGAACCAATGTATACACTTGATTTAGCGGAAGTTTCTAATTTTCTGCTGTTAGATAGCGGGCTTGTAACTCCATTACATCTGATTTGTGGTTCTAAGTACAATTGTCTTCTTGCAATACTCTCGTCACTAACTTCTAAGTAGAATCTGAAATCTCCCGGTTCAATTACAGAGTCAATTTCCAAGTCTAAATTTTCATGAGTTAACGGAACTTTCGCAAATAATTGTTCAATGCTCTTGCTATCTGAGTTTCCATATCCATCTCTTACAACTATCTCGAATTTTGCAGTTCCTTCAACATTGTAGTTTGAGAGTGTTTTTGAGTTCTGACATCCAACATTAGATGTTTTAGCACCGTTAACTATTAAGTCACATGTAACTGGCACTTCATCAGGGTGAGTTGCTTTCCATTGCAGTGTTATGTCATTTGGAAGGATATAACTTCCTGTTGATGTGCTTAGAGTAAAGAACTCAACTAAAGGTTCTTGAGATATTACTCTAATTGTTTCTGTTGCATAAATTTCCTTACCAAACTCATCTTCTGCAACTAATTTTGCAGTATATTTACCAATTCCTATGTATTGGTGAGTCACTCCATTTAATAAGTAACAATCATCCTGATGTGATAATGTTCCATCTCCAAAATCAATTCTACATGATACACTATCTCCATCTGAATCAGTTACGTCCACATAAAATGAAGCAATAAGAGGTGAACGTCCTCCGCTAGGGCTTGCTTCAAATCGGTTTATAACAGGTGCGTTGTTTTCTCTTACATTGATTGCAATAGATTCTGAGACTGTGTTTGTCCCATCTGTTACACTAAATCTTACAGTGAATGTTCCCACAGTGTTATATTGATGTTCTACTGTTTCTAAGAAGACACAATATGTGTCATCTTCTGCAACTCCATCTCCAAAGTCAATAGAGCATTTTAAACTATCTTCATCAACATCTGATACTCTTGTAGTAAATGTTACTTCCACTCCTACTGAGCCTTCTGTTGGATCTGCTGTGAATTCTTCAATTACTGGACGTGAGTTTTCCTCATCAGTTACTGTGATTGTAATAGATTCTGATGCTGTGTCTGTTCCATCTGTTACATTAAATGTTGCGGTGTATGTTCCTAAACTGTTGTATTGATGTTTTATTGTTTCTAAAAATGTACAGTATGTATCATCTTCTGTAACGCTATCTCCAAAGTCAATAGAACATTTTAAACTATCTTCATCAACATCTGATACTCTTGTAGTAAATGTTACTTCCACTCCTACCGAGCCTTCTGTTGGATCTGCTGTGAATTCTTCAATTACTGGAGGTGTGTTATTCACTTCTACTTTATCTTCTTCTAATGCAACTGTAATAGATTCTGATGTTGTGTCTACTCCATCTGTTACACTAAATATTGCAGTGAAGTCTTCTACTCCATTATATTGATGTTCTACACTTCTTAATGGATCACATTCTGAGTCTTGTATTGTAACTCCATCTCCAAAGTTAATAGAGCATCTTAAACTATCTCCATCAGCATCTGATACTGCTGTGGTAAATTGTGCAATCATACCTAATGTGCTTTTTGTTGTATTAACTGTGAATTCATCAATTACTGGTGGTGTGTTTTCCTCATCTTCTTCTCTATAAAATACTTTAATGTGTTTTCTTGATACTTGGTGTTCCCCATCATCTGCAAGCAATATGAATCTGGATTCTCCTAATCTGTCAAAGTTGTTTATATTCTTTGTATCTTTACAATTAACGCTCTCTGAAACTCCATTAATTCTAAGGAAACATTTTGTATCAAGGTTGTCAGGGTGAGTTACTTCCCAAACTAATGTTAAATCAGTTGGTATATAATCACCATTGCTTGATTCTAATGTGAAAAACCCAATATGAGGTGATGAGTAGTTTCTTTCAAATACAAATACCTGCTCAGTTTGTTTAACAGGATCATTTTTGCCATCACTTACTGTTAAAACTACATTGTATGTTCCAACTGTGTTGTATGTGTGAGTTATTCCATCAATTTCATCACAGTTACCTTCTTTATTTGTACTTCTATCATCATAGTTTATAGTACATCTTAGAGTATCTCCATCAGCATCATGAACATCTATTTCAAATGTAGTTGTAAATGGAGCATCTCCGTTAGTAGGATTTGCAACAAATGAATTAATTACAGGAGCATTGTTATCAATGAAACTAACTAACATTGAATCACTAGCTGATGCCCCTTGACTGTCAGTTACTGTTACTTCAAGGTCAACATTTCCAACTGAATTCTTTTTTACTATTAATTTTGAGTTCTCTATTTGCACTTGCGCGTTTCCTGATGCTTTTCTTACGCTAAGATTTAAATCACTAAATGCATCTTCAAAGTCATGTACATAATCTTCTAAATCTAGTTCTAATGTGCTCTTAATATCTACTGTTCTGTTGTGAGGTAAATCAATTGTAGGTGCATTGTTATTTTTTGGTAGAGAGATTGTTACCGTTGTGTCTGAACCAACAATTACATTGTTTGTAACTCTCTGGAATCCACTTTTTGTTATTGTGTACGTGTATTCTCCTCTTGTAGCTTCGTTAAATGTAGTTTTTCCTTGCGTGTCAGTTGTTTGACTTTTGTCATATTCTGGTTTGCTTGCAAAGTACTCGTGAGACTCGGTTAATACTAAGCTAATGTTTGCTCCATCTATTTTGTTGTATTGGTCTCCTTCTTCCATTACTTCAAATTCAACTTCAAACATATCAATTTCACGAACGTCTAAGTTCACATTCTGAACTACAGGTACACTCACATCACAATTCTGAGTACTTGATGCTCTTGTTATTAATTGAACTCTATAATTTCCTGCATCAACAACTGAGATAGCCTCTGTTAGATCAACTGTAATTTTCTGCACATCATTTGTTTGAGTCTGAAATTCTCCCTCTTTAACTACTGTACTGTTAAATTTAATTTGCCAAGATGTTTCAAGAGGAGTTATTTCATTACCTTTCCATGTTCCTGCATTAAATATTGCATATACTTTCTCTCCTTTAGTTATTTCAACTATACTTGTTGATAATTCTTCATATGGATCATTTGTTAATACTAAATCGTAAGCTCTACTCCAACATTGTCCGGTAAGGTCTTCTGGGTAGATTGTTTCAATTACTTCGTGGAAGTCTTTTTTGGACTCACTTACTTGTTTGTCAACAACATCTGTTTCCACTCTAAATTTAATTTCTGTGTCAAGTAAATCTTCTGGAGGAGTCCATGTAAATGCATGAAGCGCTGCACATGTGTCTGCTTCAATAGGTAAGTTAACATCTTCTGTTAATAGCACTTCGCTGTTATGATTGTTTTTAATAGTTAGTTTAATGTTTGTGTTAGCACTAAGATCAGAGTATCCTTGGGGGAAGTTTGGAACTTCATAGTTACCATTAGCTGCTCTATAAGCTGAACAAACAGTTTCTTCTATTTGAACTGGAACCTCTATTTGAATTGGTTTTGTGTCATCGTCAAGGTTTTTTATGTTAACTTGACTTACTTCAGCAATTGCAATTCTTTGAAATTTGTCAAAGTTAATGTCTGTTGCATTTCCCTTGCTACTTGCCGCTGGATAAAAACATACTTCTCCACCTGAACAGTCATATGTTACCTGAGCATACCAAGGTATGTATGTGTCTCCTTCTGTTGAGAACCATAGTAAGTGTCCAAATGCATAATTGTTAGGTATATTAACTTTAACTGCAACATAATCTCCATTATTTTGTATTGGATGAATGTTTGAACTCAGTTTAGCTCTCGCCATACATGATTTGAAGTCATTCACATTATTTGAATATAATCTGTCACATTCAAATGCTTGTGCGCCATTGTACACTTCAACTTGTGATGATGGTTTAAATGTACTACACAGAGTATTGGCACATTCTCCACCTGTTACAAATACTGAATTTGGAACTTCATCTGCAAAGTTCATCTGGAAAACATGATATTGTTCACCTTGTGTCTCTGAAGCAAATGCAAATCCTAAAGATAATAAGATTGCAAACAGCATCAGTAGTAATTGTTTTTTCATTTTATTTTTTCCTCTTTCTAACTTTTAATTTACACCCGGTGCTCTTATCATAATCTTAGGGGATTTATGACTAACTCCTTCAACTGCTTTCGCTACACCATTTCCTAAGAAAAACGAACCCACAGCAGTAAGTACTCCCGTTGCAATTATATCATCTCTTATTGCTTCATTAAGGTCTCCCTTAATTTTATTGTGTCCTTTGACTTCTAGCATTGTGGCATTAAAGTATGACAATGTTTCTGGAGTCACATCTATTGCTACTTTTGCTGCTATTCTAAGTTTGTCTTCTTCAGAAGCACTTACCATAGAATATTGAGGTAGACGAGGCAGACTATCACCAAGATATCCTGTTGCAACATTGAAATCCATTAACCTCTTAACTACCTGAGCTTTTTGATTGAAACTTCCATTAACATCTTGTACACACTGTTCTAGATTATTTCTATATTTAGCCCTTAATCCTTTGTTATCTTTACACATTCTTTTTACATATTTTTTCTCCAAATTAGCAACATAACCAGTATGAAGTGGTCCTGCCTCTAATGTAGATGCGCCATATAATAACGCTGCAGCACCTACTATTTTAATTAATTTTTTATTCATTTTCTATTACCTCTGTTCCCAACAATTTCTCCTATTACACGATATCCTCTATCAAAAGCACATGCTATCCTCCCATTCTGGGAGCCTAAAGATCCACATGTTTTAAAAACATCCTTCTTAGCACGTTTAATCTCTTTGTTTAATGCTCTTCTTGTTCCTTTAGTACGCACATGATTAAAAGAACTGCCGGGGACAATACGTTTAACCGTTATAAATTTATATCCAAGATCCAGAAACTTTGAAAGAAGATTTTTGTCTGTAAGTCCAGCAAGATCTTGCATTGTATATATTCCTCCCTCCTTAGCTCTTTCTACTACTAAGTCTGCTGCAGCCGAATCTGCTCCGTAATTGAACCCACCATTAAGTAACTCTTTTTTAGAGAGACCAAGATCACCTAAAGTTTCATGTAAAATTATATCTCTTCCTAATTCAGGGGCACCTCCATAATGTTCTTTAACAGCCATAGCACCTATCTTTGAGGAAACAGAATGTATTAATTTTTCCAAATTTGCTTGTCTTAATAACTCTTTCGCAATTTCTTCATTAGAAAGCTGGAATGAGTCATAACTTGCATTACCATATTCTGGAGAATATCCATTCCTTGGATCTAATCCTATAACTGATTTAACTAAATTATCTTCGTAAACTACAACTGGTAAATTCTTAGTGCTGTTACCTCTTAATGGTACTACGAAATGAGGAATTTGTACAACTTCCGTTGGTGGTTCTACTGGTTCTGCAGGAACTGCTTGTACCTCAGGTGGTTCTACTGGTGCTTCCGATGATTTTTCTGATTGTGGGCGACTACTACCAATCTCTTCTAATTTTCTAATTCTACCAGTTAAATCCTCAAATTTTTCATTGAAATCATTTTCAATCGCATAATGAACCTCTGATTCAACAGCACATCCATCTTCTTCTGTAGATTCTCTAACTCTAACTCCAAGTGGGACACCTGAAGGATGATCTCTTCCTAAATGAGTTAAGTCAGTCATATGAGAATCATTCAAAGTACAATACACACCAATAGGAGAAAGTGCAGGCTTTCCTGAATCATCAAGATAATATGCCTCTATTACTTTACTTTCATCCTGTTCCAAACCCAAAGACTCTCGAAGTCTATCACTAAATTGTCCAACTGGTTTACCTTTACTAGGACAATATGTTTTTGCAACTGAATATCCTTGTTTATCATCAAGAGAAACTACTTCCACATTTTCACTAACACAATCTGTTCTTTCTGCGAGATTATATTGTTGTGCGGAAACTTGTGGACCCGATGCCATCATTGCCGCTTGTTGTGCGGAAACTTGTGGACCCGATGCCATCATTGCCGCTAATGCGGCAGTCGTTATACTTTTTTTAAATGAGGATGCAAGTCCTCGTATACACAAACCCTCTAAATTTGTTTTCATTTTCATTTTCTTTACTGTTAAATAGTAATAATATCTTATTATTTATAAAGCTTTTGTATTTGTTACTTCCAAGTAAGGATAAATTTAAGCAAACAATTAAGTGCCTTTTCTGACATAATTTTATTAAAGAGAGACTCTATCCTAATTGTATGTACATAATCAATTTTATATGTAAAAATATATCCATAGTTTTGTTTTTTCAAAAACACTGTCTCTTTATTTATTGATTTACTTATTTCTGAGAAGGATAAAATTTATAAGATATTTTCTTATAAATTTAGTTATCTTGCACTGTAAAATTATGGTAATACTTATTAAAAGATTCCACTATAAGAATTACATTATCTAAAGAATTATAGAATTAATTATTTTATTTTGAGGTATAACAACTATTTACCTTTTCTTCTAAATCTTCTATATTCGAACTTCTTATTTCATCTTCTGAAATTCCACATCTTTGAGCATAAGGACTAAGAATTGCTCTTTTCTTAATTCCTCTTATTCTTTCATCTTCTAAAAGATTAACTACTCCAGATATACTTGTTAAATATTGTTGGTCTTCACGCTTACCGTGAACTAAATAACGTGCTTCCTTATTTATACATCTAAGTATATCATCTCTGTCCTCTTCAGATGGATTATAGTTAGGACACATTTCTTCTAAATGGCTTTTTTTTTGTAAGAGGACCTTTGTTGGTTCTTTCTCTGGTCCTTTACTATATGGTTGCCTCTCAACACTTTTACTTGGAACACTAGGTGTTTGTGGAGTAGCTGGAACATCAGATCCTTTAGATGTATCCTCTAAAATTGTTACTTCATCAGGTTTTTTCTCCTTTGATCTTTCAGTATAGATCTCTTGAACAGTAGGAGGAACATTAACTGCTTCATTATTACCACAATATTTAATTCCTAATATACCACCTGCTAATGCTAGAGCCAATACTCCTGTTGCTATTTTAGGATGTTTCTTCCGATATGAATTTAAATTACCAATGGTTACATAACCTATGATTTCTGTTAACCTATTTTCTCTATCACTACCATTAGGAGTGCCTGACTCGCTAGCTTTTCTTTTAATACCTGAACTTTCCATGTAAAGGAGTAAGAGACTTTTATTTATAAATCTTTCCTTTTTAACTACTCATTAGTAATCATTTTTATTTTCATTATTATTAACCTTAACAGAAATAGACGTTGAAACTTCAACATCCCAAACTTACTGCTCTCTTTGAGATGTCACATCTTTTGGGGAGGAGGTGTCCTTAGGTTTAATGTAGAAATCTTTTTAGTCACTTCTTTTCCATCATTTGTATCTTTAAACCTTAAAGAAAGACCATCTGGACTTATAAGAACTGAATGCAATAACGTGGTAGAAGAAAGTTTGAAGATTTCATTGGGCTTACCTTTATATTCAATTCTACTTGGGTCTTTAATATTTACTTCAAAATTCCCATATTTCAATGTTTCTAGACCATTAATTTCTTTAAGGCAATTTTCTAGATATTCATTAGAATTTTCTTCTTTAAACTTTTCTAAATCTCCAAAAAATATTACAAAGAAACCTCTAATAATTCCCCTCCTATAACTATCAAAATTTCCATTAAGTTTCTTAAAAATTTCATCTTCTGCCAGAAGTATTAACTGATTAATTTGAGGAAGAACTTCTCTTACTACTTTACTTATAGATGTACTATCTCTAATTCTCCTACCTATCTCTCCTGTAGCATACTCTATAAACATTTCCTTAATGTCTTTATAATTATTCTCCCCTTGAATACTTTTAATTTCTTCTAATTTCTTAACTATTTTATCACGATAAGTAGACATATGTTCTATTTCAGCAGATTCACCTATTAAATTTTCTTCTTTTTCTAAAGACATACCTACCTTTTGGACATATAAATCAAAATTTCGAGACAATCCTTCAATTTGACTTGAGAACGTAGCACCTTCTTGATTAGGATTATTAAATAACTTCATTAATTCAGAATGTTCTCTTATAACTCTAAAGTCTCCAAGCCATTTTACTATTTCATCACTATACTTACTAACTCCTTTAAGGTGTTCAATAGCTCCATTTACATCACTTGTTAGTTTTAAGTGATTATTACGATACATTTTTTTAAATGGTGAAATTATACTTGCCAGTGGACCTTCATCTAACTCATCAGGATTTACAGATAAACCTTCAAGAGTTTTTAAATCATCTTGAGTTACTTCAGCCAATGTCCCTAAACTTTTAAAATCTTCGATTAAATCCGCTATTAAATTTCCTGCCATTTTATGAACCTCCTCCAACTTTATGTTTAATATCCCTTAGTATTTCTTTCATTTTTTTATTGTTCTTATTAATCTTTTTAATAATATTTTGTGCTTTTCTAATATTAGGATTGCTTTTTAATAATTCTTGCCCTTCTTTGCTTTTTCTCCTACTTCGGAAAATAATATAGATGAACGTTAAAATTAAGATAATAGTAAATATATTTTCTAATGATAAAAGTAACCCACTTAACCACTGAGTCATGGAAGTTTCAGTATATAATTCTACTGTTTTGTCTATAACTACTAATAACACGGAAGTTACTAAAAGTCCTGTACCAATCATTCCAGCAACCCACCAGCGAGATAGTCTTTCTCTCTCAAGTGTATTTACGAGTATATAATCAACTAAAACCAAAAGTAAAATTCCAAATATGGATAGAACTATAAGACCAATTGTTCCTCCAAAAATAGCAATTGCGGCTTCTACTCGAGAAGGTTCTCCGTTAGTAAGAATAAAAAACATCCCAGTAGTTGATATTAATGATATCATTATTGAAATTACATTGGCTTCTTTTTGATGGCTTTTAAATGCCATAGACAGAGGAATTTTAAGAATACTATAAGTTCCTACTAAAACTCCTATAAATATTAGAGCAAAAACAACATATTTATTAGTTATTAAACTTGACAAGCCCCTTTCACCAAGAATACTGCTAATGGTGTCCACGAGAGTTTCTGTAATGGTATTAGCGAAAGAATTCTCTATTGCTAAGAGAAAACCAAAAAGAGCTAAATAATATTTTCTAAACATATCCTTTCCTTATCTTAATGACTTATAAAAATTTGCTTTCACTTCTTAGGATTAATCAATAAAATTATTCAAGACTTGGCAATTCCCTCATAAGGTATGTAGTAATTCCCACAATTTGTTCACTACTTAAATTTTTTCCACTCTCAGTTATAAGATGTGGAAACTCTGTTCGAAATCTGTTAGAATTCAAATCTAATAGAATATGAATCATGTAATTTCTAAGTGTATTTATGCTATTAATAAGAGGCAATAATTTATTTTTAACATCAGAAGGTGCATATTCATAAAATCTTATAATAAAATCTATATTTCCGAAACATTCTTCTAACTTGCTTATATCTTCATCATCTATTTCTGATTTATTATTATAGTACTTAAAAATAGCATCCTTCACTCCACCCTCACAAAGTAATTTACGAAACATTTTGTAATTTTTAAAATAGAGATTCTTCTCTCCACTCTCAGCAAGTTTTTCTATTAATTCAGAATTTATAGCTGTTGAATCCTTTCCAGAAAATGCTGCTGTTATACTCCTTATTTGCTCCTGTGCATCTCTTCTAATACTCTCAATTTCACTATCACTCATACGATTAGTGGCAGGATTGGAAGTTATCTTATTTATGTCATTTTCCATTCTATCATTTACTCTTTTTAAGACATACCTAAAAAATTTATTTTTAAACTCAATAAAATCCACATCCTCATTTATCTCGGATTGTGTAAGCGTTCTATAATGTGAACAAAAACTTTCAATAGCATCAATACCAATTCTACCAGCAACAATTTTTGCTAATTCTCTGTATTGTTCATCTGTAATATTCCCTTCATTATCTTCACCAAAAACGAGTCTTTTATATATCTTCCACATTTTAAAACAAGTTTCCTCATTAGGATACCCAATCTCAACACCTTCTAATCTTCTACCAATTAAAGCCATATTTAACTCAGAAGACTTAAGATTTGTGTTCAAACATAATATTAATCCCGGATACGCCTTAGGATTTAATAGATTCTTAATACCCGCTGCCCCTTCATCATCATCTGCATGCGATGGAGTCTTGGCAAATTTATCTCCTTCATCAACAAAGTAGAAATAAGGCTTTTGCTCTGTTTGAATTTTCTTAAATATAGGCATGAAGACCCTATTTACTGTTCTCATTGCTGCTCCCCAATACATACTATCGTCTGTACCTACATTTTCAACCAGATTAACCTCTTCATATCCAAAACCTAAAACTCCTTCAAAAATTTCTCTAATTGGGTTTTGAATAATAAAAGTCTTTCCTGTTCCAAAAGGACCATATAGAATACCACCGCACCCAACTTGAATTTTCTTCATATCCCTATCTATAAAAGCATCAATCTTGAATGCAGATCTTAATTGCATTTGAAGATCTTCAGGTATATCATATTTATTAAATATTTCTTTAACCTTATTCTTTGCCTCATTGCCTTCCATTATTGTTTTACGGCTATAAATAACATTTGCCATTTCAGAAAAATCCGAAAGTTGTGTTAATAATTCTTCGTCAGGGCTTTGAATAAAATAAAATGGGTTTCGTTCCTCCCCTTGAGGTACAGAATCTATTTCAACGTGTAAAACAGTATATCTAATCTTATCATTTCCTTTATCTTCTTTCTTAGAATTTATTCTTTTTATTTCATCAAGTGTTGTTAGTTTGTCAGCGTGTCTATCTCCAGAACCTTTAATAATTTCAAGAAGAATTGGTTCTAATATTTCTTTTAGCAATTGAACACATTCTTTAAGCAAATAATAATGATAAACTACATTTCCTGAAGTTCTTAGTTTTTGAATTCTAAATCTATACACTCCTTTTTGAGTAAGTGTGAATGGGCAATTCAAATCTAAATATATTCTGTAACTGAACTGATTTCCTGCTTCATTTTTAATATACAAAGATTCTATTTTTATATAATTAAAATTAAATGGAATAAACACACATTGCCCATTCCCTACATCAGAATACAGATTTTTATGCTTAAATGAAAAGATCATCTTACTATTTTTAGAACCTCTCAAGATTCTGTAAATCTAATATTACATAATGTAAACGTTGGAGAAATTCATTGACATTTTGATCATTACAATCGGTGATACTGAGATAATTCTTTTTTGCATAATCAAGTAAATCATTCCATACATTACTTTGCTTAGCCCTACCTTCTATTGATGAGCTAATTTCTTTACATACTTTTGAAAACTGTGCACACTTATAACTTCCATTATTCTCCTTAATTTTCTCCTCTCCTCCAAATAATGTGTCCATTAGATTCATCAAATGAGATTTTAAGGTAACTTTATCTTCTGGTACAATACCACTTGTATTAAATGTTCCACTAGGTATCCGACTATATATCTGATTCCATGCCTCTTTTATTTTCTGTTTCTCTTCTCGGGTAAGACTTCCTGTCCCTTCACTTGAACTACTATCACTTCCTCCCAAATCATCAATCCTATCCTTAAATTCCTCAATCCCTCTAAATAGGATTTTAAGTACATCATTTGTAAATTTCTTAATTTTCTTTCTACCATCTTTATCAATCCCTTCGGCCTTAAATCCATCTCTCGCCTTTAAAATCAATTTATGAATTTTGTTTTTATTTGAAAAGATTTGATTTCGAACATTTCTACTATTGAAATAATTATCTGCAAATTTTTTTGCATGTGATTTCTCTTCAATACCTTGTATGAATACTTCTTTTGAATTATTATCTGGTATATATCTGTTTAATATGTCGACACATTCTATGAGATGAAGAAACAAGTCCTCAACATTAGGTTTTCCTTCTCTATGTTCATTTCTAAGTACATCACACAAATGGCTAAACTTCTCTACAAACAAACGTGAATCTTCTGAAACCTCCTCTTCAAAAGCTCCAACTACTTGTTGAATATTGCCAAAGAATGAATTCCAATAATTTCTATGCAAATCTGTGTAAATTCTAACCTGTTCTTTGTTATGTTCTACAATGCTTGTAAAAAGACTTGCAGATATTGTAACTTCTCTAACACTAACTTCTGATAAAACTTTTGCAAGTACTTTATTTTCACGTTCTAATGATTCCTCTAGTTTGTTAAGTCTCTTTTTTAAATCGTTATCATACATTTGAATTGATTTAAATAAATCTTTGTATTTCTTGGAAAAATTCCTTCTTCCAAAACTCATACTCATATCCTTCTCTTCAATTTCCAAATTCTCATCTTTTTTTAAAATTTCATCTATATCATTAATCTGTCTAATCCATCTTGTAACTTCAGTTATAAGAGTATCATTAAGTTGGATTATTCTCTGAACAATAATAAGTTTTACATTATCTCTTCTTCGTCTTGACATTTTCAAAAATCACCTCCTAATTCACAACTAACCACTTTGATTACTTCCATTATTTTCACCTCCTTGAGAACTTCCTTCTTGTTGCTCGTTTTGTTGAGGAAGAGAGTTATCTGCTTGCGCTTGAACCATTCTACTTAATTCCTGCAACTTTTCCTGTTTTTCACGAAATGCACTGTCTGCCCTTTGAATCCCTTTTACCATATCCCCCATAACACCTTTAATCTCCCCAGCATCCTTTCTATTCTTCTGTTTCTTCTTTGAAATACCAAAAATTCCTTCTCCTGAATCATTATCAGATGAGGGATGTGCATTACTATCATTATTTTCCGAACCATTGCCTTTAAAAAGCCATATAAAACCAAAAATAATTGCAGCAAGTAATGCAAGTTCAGTAACAACACCAACTATATTAGAAATCCAGCTAAATAAACCACTGTTCGTAAGTCCTTTTATAACTTGATTTGAATATCCAAGAAGCAGATAACTACTAAGAACAACTCCTAAAGACATTATGAAAATCCATCCAACTCCCTTGCCCAAAAGACCATCTTCATCCTTAAAATGTTCTGCAAATGTATACATTGTATGCATCAAAAAGATTATCAAAAACATTACAATAAACAAACCACCAAATCCCCCAAAGAGATAAATCATTGTAGAAGGGCTATCTCTGAAAATAAAGAAAATCCCAGCAGAACTAATAATTGATAGCATTAATGCAATAACATTTATTTCTTTTTTCTGAAACTGACCAGAATTTTTGAATGAAAATCTTAAAAGACCCTTAAACATAGCAAAAGTTCCAAGAAGAAATGCAATAAACAATAAACCAATAACAAAATACTCATCACTTAAAAATCCTGCTATGTCTATTCCAAATCTATCAAAACTATCTGCTAAAAAAGCCATTATCTACCCTCTTTTGATTTCTTGGTTTTTTAAGATTTTGTATTCTACTTTTAGAGGTAACTCTCCATCATTTATTTTTAATCCCATAGTTACAACTATAATATTTAAAATGTATTTAGAGATAGATTGGATATATGCCTACAAATATATTTGGCGGTGATGACAAGAATAAGGAAGCATTCTATGATAAAGTTGATACTCACTCAAAAGCCCTGTTATCAGTAACCCAGAGACAAAAGGATTTAGAATCAAAGATTGATTTAGCAGATGAAAAGATTGAACTGCTTGATCATAATTCTATATCAAATTTTAAAAAAATTGCATCGGATATTAAATCCTTAAGAGCAGATATATTAAGTCTAAGAGAGAATATTAATTCAATTAAGGAGTTTAACTTGAGAGTTTCAAAGCAATTAAAGATTATGACAACAAGAGATGAGGTTGCAAAACTTGAGAAATATATTGATTTATGGAATCCTATAGAATTTGTAACCCGTGAAGAATATGAAAAGGGAAAAGAGGAGTTTATTGGGATTTTAACTAAGATTATTGAGGAATTTTTATCAGGTAAATTAGACAATAAATTCTCAAAGAAACCAGCAATAAGAGAACAGCCAAGAAATAAGAAACTATAAAGGATTAAAATTCTTCAATTAATAAGTATATTCTTAAAATAGCATCTTATAAATGAAAGATAAAGATATAAATATGAAATTAATCCTCACTGTTATCTTCATTAGTGATTTTTTCAACACTTAGAATCTCATCATCATCTTCAAGGTTTACAACTTTTACACCTTTTGTATTTCTTCCGATAATTCTAAAATCAGATACATGTGTTCGTACAATTTTCTTTTTTGTAATAATTAAAATCTCATCATCTTCACCAACAGCATTCATCCGGACAACTTCTCCGTTTCTCTCATCTGTTTTAATGTCAATTACCCCGCGTCCTGCTCTTTTAATGGTTGGATATTCAGATAATAGAGTTCTTTTTCCAAATCCTTTTCTTGTGACGGTTAAAAGAGTTTTTCCCGCCTGAGCTAATTCAATACCTACAACTTCCTCATTATTTCTTAAATTCATAGATTTAACCCCTCTTGCTGTTCTTCCAAGAACGGATAAATCATTCTGCCTGAACCGAATTGCCATGCCAACGTTTGACTGAATTATTAAATCCTGTGATACATCCTTTGTATAGATTACTGATAGAACAGTATCCCCTTCATCAAGATTGATTGCTTTAATTCCTCCTGCCCTTGGCCTGCAGAAATTCTTCATTTCAGTTTTCTTTATAATTCCTTTCTTTGTTAAAAATATTAAATATCCTTCCTGCAGATTTGATACATTAATAATGTTTGTAATTTTTTTTCCTCTTAAATCAATGTAGTTTACAATTGGACGCCCTTTCATAGTAGTTTTAACTGTTGGAACTTCATAAGCTTTCATCCAGTTTATGTTTCCATCATTTGTAAATATTAAGATGTTATCTTTTGAATTTGAGACAAATAAGTTTTTAATCGTATCTTCCCCTTTAAAGTTTGCATTAACTCCTTTTCCTCCTCTTTTTTGAGATCTGTATTCTTCAAGAGGAACTTTTTTAATGTAATCATTTTGAGTAATCATTACAACAAAATCTTCATCTTTAATCAAGTCTTCAATGCTCATAGTCCCCTCATCTGCAACTATTTTAGTTTTTCTTTCGTCACCAAATTGTTCTTTTATTTCTTCAAATTCAAATTTGATTATTTTGTATTGCTCGGAATCGTTATCTAAGATGAAATTTAATCTTTTGATTTGTTCTTGGATTTCTTTGTATTCAAGTCTTATTTTATCCATTTCAAGTCCTGTTAGTTTTTGTAATCTCATATCCAAGATTGCCTGAGATTGGATTTCTGATAAGTTGTATCTGCCCATTAAACCTTCTTTTGCTTCAACTCCTGATCTGGAACTTTTAATAAGAGTGATTACATCATCAATATCATCAAGCGCAATTGTTAATCCTTCTAAGATGTGCAGTCTTTCTTGGGATTTTTTAAGTTCAAATTTAGTTCTTCTTACTATGATTTCTTTTCTAAAATTGATAAAGTTCATAAGATATGATTTCAGGTTTAGAATAGTTGGAACTCCTTTAACGATAGCTAAGAGTCTTGCATTGAAATTCATCTGAAGATTTGTAAATTTGTATAATTGGTTTAGGATTATATTAGGGTCTGAATCCTTTTTTATCTCAATTACAACTCTTATGCCTTTTTTGTTTGATTCATCTCTTATGTCTGTTATGTCTTTTATTCTGCCAGTTCTTACATTTTCAACCATTTGGTTAATTAGGTTTACTTTGTTTAATTGGTAAGGTATTGCATGAATTACTATTATTTCACGTCCTTTATTTGTTTCTTCTATGTCACAGATGGCTTTCATTGTAACAGCACCTTCTCCATTTATATATATTTCCTGAATCTGAGGAGAGTTTAGCATTAATGCTCCTGTTGGAAAATCAGGACCTTTTACGAGGTTTTTTCTAACTAATTCTTCAACTGATTGCTCTGGGTTATCAATAGTATCAATTGCAGCATCTAATATTTCTCTTAGGTTATGAGGAGGAATGTTTGTTGCCATACCCACAGCAATTCCCGAAGAACCATTAACTAAAAGGGCAGGGATTCGGGTTGGAAGAACAACTGGCTCTTTTAGTGAGTCATCAAAGTTTGGTCTCCACTCAACTGTTTCTTTTTCAATGTCTAATAAGAATTTTTCTGTAATTTTAGACATTTTAGCTTCAGTGTAACGCATAGCCGCAGGATTATCACCATCAATGCTTCCAAAGTTTCCCTGTCCGTTTACAAGGGTGTATCGCATATTCCAGTCCTGAGCAAGTCTTACCATTGCATCATAAACTGAGGAGTCTCCGTGAGGGTGATATTTACCTATTACTTCTCCAACAATTCTTGCAGATTTTTTATGAGGTTTGTTAAATGTGTTTCCTAAATCCTGCATTGCATAGATTATTCTTCTGTGAACTGGTTTTAGCCCATCACACACATCAGGCAGAGCACGTCCTATTATTACACTCATAGCATATGATAGATAGGCTTCTTTTAGCTCGCTTTCTATAAAAACTTCTTTGGTTCTTAATGTTTGTTCATCCATAGTATTTTCTAATGAAATATGATTTAATGTTTTCGTTACTACTTGATATTATGAATTGATGAATTAGAAATTTTTTCTGTGTTTGAATAAATGAGAGCAGTTCATAGCAGTCCTGTGTCCATTTTCACCCTGTTTCTTTCTAAGAACAAATAAAAGGATTTGTGTGATGCTCCATTGATTAACATTTCCAATGCTTCATGTACAAGTGTAGTGTTCTCATAAGGTCCAATAATACTTACATAGTTATTATAGACACTAACGTTGCATTTTGTTATGTCTTCAATTAACTTTCTTGTTGAACCATTTTTTCCAATGATTCTTCCTATAATTGTGTTTAATCTGTTGTGATCGCGAACCATAGTTTTTATGTCAATTACGTCTAAGACATAGTTTTCGTCTTCAAGTTTTATTGCACTCTGAGGGTTATGTCCATAGTTTATTGCGTGAATAATATTAGATAATACAAACCGAGATGTTGGGTTGTTGCTTTCAACTATTACTTCGCCATTATCTGAATTAATGTTTATTTTGCAGTTAAAAGTCTCTTCAAATTTTTTTTTCCAAGAACCATTACGCCCTATAAAAACTGCAATTCTGTCTTTTTCTAAGAAAAATCTGTCTATGTCTGGCACATCACTCATTACAACTTCATAAAAGGAAAGAAATAATAGTTTAAAAAATTATTGGGATGAGGACTTTTCTAAATTGATTTACTTGTAATTTTATTTCTCCATTGAAATATGGCTTTAAAGAAAGAATTTAGTACATCATTAGATAGAAACTCTGACTATATATTCTTATGTTTCTTTTCATTTTTTATTTGATTATGGTGGTCAGAATTCATGCATAAATATTTTGAGTAATAGTCTTTAATTCATATAATTAGCACTAATAGTAATTACAGAGTATTATAAATTGAAAACCATTTGTTTTTAGTAAACTTTAAAAACTTTGTGGTAATAGAATTGAATTTTGAATATTTTTTAAAAGATTACAGTTTATAACAAATGAGTGGAGATAATATTAAAAAATGTCCTGAGTGTGCAAGTTCTAATCTTTACAACAACAAGGATAAGGGAGAAATAATATGCAGAAGTTGTGGGCTTCTAATTGATGGAAAGAATATTTCGCTTGGAAAGGAATGGAGGGATTTTGAAGAAAGTGATGATTCCGAGATGAGAAGGTCTGGTGCACCTACATCATATACTAAGTTTGATTTGGGTATGGGAACTGCAATTGGTTCTGAATCAGATGCTTTTTCTCTGGATAAGAAACAAAGATATAAGCTTCAGAGATTAAAGAGGTGGCAGAAGAGACTTTCAACAGTTATGGAAAAGAATCTTAAAATTGCATTAGGAGAACTTAGGAGGTTATCATCTTTTCTGAATCTACCATCCTCAATTGAAGAGGAAGCAGGAAAGGTGTATACTGAAGCTGTTCAGAAAAACTTAGTTAGGGGGAGAAGTATTGAATCTGTTGTAGCAGGTGTGGTATATGCAGCATGCAGAAGACAAAATATCCCCAGAACATTAGATGAGATCGCGGAAGCATCCGGAATTGATAAAAAAGAAATCGGAAGGTCTTATCGTTATATTACAAGAGAACTTAGAATTAAGATTTTGCCTTCAAATCCGGTAGATTACATATCAAGATTTGCATCTGTTCTAAATTATGGGGCTGGAACCCAGTCAAGAGCTGTTGAGATTCTATCAAAGGCTTTATCTCTTGAATTAACTTCTGGCCGTGGTCCTATAGGAATTGCAGCAGCGGCTTTATACATCGCAGGCTTACTTGAAGGAGAGAGGAAAACCCAAAGAGATATTTCAGATGTTTCAGGAGTTACGGAGGTTACTATACGAAACAGATATAAAGAAATAATTTCTAAATTAAATTTAGAAGATGAGATTAAAAAAATTAAAGCTAAATCAAAAGAAGAGGAAGGGGGAGAAAATGATTTTTAAATCCTTTATTATTACATTTTTTGTGATTTTATTTGGCATTTGTAGTGCTTTTGCTATAACTTTGAATGAAAATGGAGATTTTTCTGTAGTAATTGAAACTCAGGAAAGTATTGTATTTAATGATGATATTAATGGAGAATTCGCACTTGAAGTTAATAATAATTTGGATTCTTCTCAGAACTTTGAAGTTGTAATTTTTGATCAGAAAGGATGGGATACTGAAGTAAATTATAAAACATTCAATTTAGGAATTAACAAAAAAAAGCTGATTACTTTTAGTTATAGTGCTAATTCAGAGTTTGATTACAGTACTGATGTTATTTCCCCTGAGGAGATAATTATTTCTCAGGATAATGAGTATAATGGGGAATTTGATCTTCCTATTAAGGTAGTAGGAAAAAATGAAGAAGTTTTAGTGAAGTTCCGTGTTAAAATCGAGAAACCTAATTCTGTTCCAATAATTTTTAATCCAAGATTTGCAGTAAGTGATGTGTCCCCTGCATCTCCTTTGGATTATACTATTGAAGTAAAAAATATGGGAGAGGAAATTTCAGTTAATGTAAGAGTAGAATTAGGTGAACATGAGATTGCGAACTTTGATGATACTTTTTCAAAATCTTTAAATTATAAAGTTTATCAGGCAGAAATATCTCCTAAGATTGATCCAAAGGAGTACGAGGCGAGAGTTATTATTAGACACACAGAGAATAATACAAACACTGCTCAAGAATGGTTTGCGAATAGTTTAATAAATGTTGTAGAAATTAGGCAAATAAATGAAGTTGTTGAACCTAAATCAAATTTTCTTGAAGATGAGGTTATGATTACTGTAACAAATAATGGTAATGTTTTTGATACTTATGTTAGGGATGTAAAACTTGGGTTTTTTGAAAGATTCTTATTTTCATCATCAGGTTCGGATAATTATGAAAAAACAGACAAGGGAATAAAATTTAACATTCCTCTGGAAAAAGGGGAGACTAAATCTATAACTTATTCAGTTAATTATCTGACACTTTATCTTTTGGTTTTAATTGTTTTATGTGTTGCAACTTATTGGTATATTAGAAAATCATCAAATCCTTTAGATGTTGAAACTGATATTTATGAAGTTGAGAAAGTTGAGCATGAGGGTGTTAAAAGTATGAAGGTTAAAATTGGGTTTGAAAATATAAAGGAATCCGAGATTGATTTGTTGAAGATTATTTTTAGAATGCCTGGGTATCTTCAGATTAGGGATAATTCTTTTTTATTAACTGAACCAAATCATGTTATGAAGGGGAGAAATCAGTTCAAATTAGTCTGGAATTTTAAGAGGTTTGAAAAGAATGATTCAAGAATTATTGGGTTTGCACTTGTGAATAAGAAAGGTATTTTAGGAGATATTAAGATTCCTGATTTGGAAATTGAAGCTAAAATCCACGGGAAGATTAGAAGATATTTCCATTCTTTTGAAGTGATTAAGGGATAGAGTTTAAGATGAGAAGCCCAATAGGTAATAAAAAAGCTGTTGAGTTGTCCCTTCAAAAGGTTATAGAACTAATCATTATAGGAGTGGTTATTTTAGTTATAATTTTAGTTGTTGGTAAGTTCTTTCAGGATTCTCCTAATGTTATTTTAACTCCTTCCCAAGCTTTGGCAATTGAGAAGTGCGAGAGAACAGATAAGTTGTGTAATATTGAAAGATGTACTAAGGATATGCTTTTAGAGAAGAGTTGTGAGGAGAAAGATTTTAAGAGATGGGAAATGTGGGAAAAGTATTTTAAGCAATGTGATAGTTCTGATATAGATAATGAAAAGAAAGAAAATTTAGGTTGCGGTGGTAAATTACATGAGAAGTTCAAGAATTTATTAAATGAGAATAGGGCGGATAAAGATAGGACTGATGGGGACAGGACAGATGAGGATAGGAAGGATGAGGATAAGACGAATACAAATAAAGAGAAAATAAAGGATGAGATAGAGAGAGGAGGCATGATAAAATTAAGCGAATGTGTGGTGAGTTGCAACTGCAATAGAGGTTGTTACACTGATGAAAGACCCGGAAAGAGGTATGAGGGAGTCAGAGATATTGTATGGTCCAAACTTAAAGCAGTGCACCAAGACATTGGTTTGAATAAACCACTTATCATCAACAGTGCCTATAGATCCCCCAAACATAACGATGATGTGTCGGATGCCAGGAATTCCGAACATTTAAGAGGAACAGCGGTTGATATCAGTACCAGGGGGTGGAGTTATGAAAAAATGAAAGCATTTATATGTTCTGCTCGCAAATATGGTTTTAAAGGTATGGGAGTGAACAAGGAAGCCGAGTTCATACACATTGATATACGGCTGAAATTTACCACATGGAATTATAAAAAGAAAAATTGGGGAAATTTGGAGCAATTTAAAAAATCAAGTAGTTGTCCTTTGACTGCTTGATCTTGCATAGAAAATCAGATATGTATATTATAATCATATCAGCATCACTAGACAATTTAGAGAATTTTTCGACTGTTCGCGGCTACGGATGCCATGCCTTGACGGTGCACCGATATAAGTTATACCATTGTAGAGAAATGAACTAAGGAATAATTATGAGATGATTTTAAAGTCACAGCATACCCTGTATTTTCTTGGAGAGTATTGTCCTAATTTTCTTGTCTGAATTATTTGTATTTTAACGTTATTTTTTTGGGCAATATCTTTAATTGATTTCTGTGTTTTATCTGGGAAATCTTTATATGAAACAAAATCATATGTGTGAATTATTGTTTGGGGTTTTGCAACTTTGAATGCCACATTAAGAAATAATGAGGAGTCTTTTGGGAGGGGCATATATATTTCATCAAATTTGTTTATATCTTCAATGTTATCGCCTCTTAGAACGTCTAATAGGTATGTTTTAGTTATATAATCATCAAATATGTACTTTTTATTATTTGTTTTTAGTATATAATTAAATTTTTCTGAAAATATTATGAATAAGTTTTTTAGTTTTGTTCTATCTTCTAAGTTGTCTAAGTCAATGAATATTTCCTTGAATTTGGCATCTTTTAAGAAATCAGATATGTCTTTTGGTGACATCGTGAAGAGTTCGTTGTGGTAGTTTGAAATTTCCCTTGTGTATTTTTTTAGTTTTAATTCTGGTATGACTTTTCTTACATCTTCGTTAATGAATGTGTATTTTAGATTGTTAATTAATCTTATTAATTCTTTTTCGTGAAAGAGGATGTTGTTATCTTTTAGAAATTGTGTTACTTGTTTGTAATCTTTTGATTTTTTTATGAGGTTTTTGTTTAGTTTTAGGTTTTCTAATGCATATTTGTGTCCTTCTGGATTTACTTCAATTGATGTGATGTTTTTAATGTCAGGTTGTTTTTTCATGGCAACAAATGTGTAAGGTCCAATTCCTGAAAACATTACAAGAATTCTTTTATTAGGTTTTAATTTATCCATTAGATTGGCTCTTTCTGTTGAAAGTCTTGCTGAGAAGTATACTGCCACGGGATTGATTTTAAGTCTTATTCCGTTTTCGGTGTATTGAGTCTCTTTTTTGTTTTCTCCTGCAACATATATTAAATCTTGAGTTCTGAATTCCCCATGATGGATTCCTGATTTTTTTAGAACTGTCTTTATGGATTTGTTTGTTTTTAGAAGGGCTTCTCCAATTTGTTTTGAGTATTTGTCTAACTCAGGATTTATTTCAATTATTGCAATGTCTCCAACTACTTCAAATGCTCTGTTTACTTTTTTTGCCAAGTCTTCTCCAAGTGTTTCACTTAAGTAGTCTTTAAGAGATGTTTTTTTCATATAGAGATGAAATTGAGTTTAGTTTATAAAGTTTAGATAGATGGATTCGTTTAGAAAATCTTAAATGCTTAAGAACTTAAAATTCCAAGTGATATGAGAAGTTTTAGATTTAAAATAAAAACTTTTATAATAGTTCTTTGATAGTCTTTTTGTATAATGGATGATGAAGAGCAGTTTTATAAAGAGCAGTTGATGGACAATTATAAGAATCCTCAAAATGTCGGTAAATTAGATGACTATACTTTTTTTAGATATGAGAAGAATGCTCTGTGTGGTGACGAGTTTACTATTTATGTTAAGGTTGATAGGGGAAAGATTTCAGATGTTAAGTTTGAAGGGGAAGGTTGCGCTCTTTCAACTGCATCTTTTTCTCTTCTGTCATCTAAGTTAATTGGAATGGATTTTAAGGATGCAAAAAGTTTAACAGAGAAGGATATTTTTGATTTAGTAGGTATTAAAATAAGCCCAAATAGAGTTAACTGTGCCTTATTATCGTTAAATGCATTTTCAAAAGGAGCTTTTGATTACGAGAATTAGTTTAGATTTCTTGCAGAATCAATTACTCCATCACTAATGTTTTTTGCTACATTACTGTTTGATGTGAAGTGTTCTGTGAAAAACACAATGACAAATATTAGAACAATTATTAGTATAATAAATATTACAATTGTCTGAAATGTTAATTCAATAGCCTTTTTATTGTTCTTCAATTTTTTCATTTTAATTAATTTAAGGAAAGTTATTTGGTGTTTCTTGTGGTTGTGGAATATTTATCTTGTTGTACTATCCATCTTGAGCACTTAGGACTATGTTCTTGAATAGATTAAATGGAATTTTTGGTTCATCAAATTCTGTTGAGTCTATTATAATTTTCTTTGATTCATCACATTTAATTCCATTCCCATAACTTGCTAACATATGCTCACATCTTTCCTGTGTCATTTCATCTGAGAAGTCTGATAAATCAATAACATATACTGGTTTTATTGAATTTCCTCCCCCGCTATATAATCTATGTGCCGTTTCATATCCATATGCAGTTACACCATTTCTTCTGTTTAAAATTAAAACCCTTGATAAATTATCAGTAAGAGAGGTTGGTAAGTCTAAATCTTTATCTAATGGTTTATTAGAATCTGTTAATGTGAAAAAACTATCCTCCAGATCATATGCAAATTTAAAATTTTTATTAGAGAATGTATAATTATTAGATTCAGTAGAATCTGTACTAAATTCTTTCATAATATGATTATCACCTAAGTCATCTTTATCATAAAAATAATTTGAATTAGAATCAATGACTGAGTTTCCAACTTCAAAACCATAAATTACTGTGTTATTTGCGCTTCTATCATGATTTTTTAATATGCATAGTTTGTATGCTCCTAAATTTCTTGTCCATATTTCAAAGTTGATAGTATTTGTGCCAAGTCCTTCTCCGTCATTACAATACAATGTCAAATGATCATTTGTTGTATCCCAAGAACTTGGAATTTTTATTTTTTTTGCTAAGTCAAGAGTAGTTTTACAATAAAATAATTCAAAACTTTCATTGAATATAGAGGCACGGGGATGAACATGGGGACCCCTCGCATGTTCACCTGGATCATTATAGACATTTATTGTATACCAACCACCAATCTTACAAAAAGGTGTATCTGTAAGACCACTAGGATAATTTAAATCCTTGAATCTATCAGATATTGGTGTTATTCCCGCATCTTCTGTCTCTCCTCCCCCCTTAATATACTCATTCTCAGTATCTACTAATGTAGTATTAAATGGAGAATACACTGTATGTTTTAATATTGTTTCTGCACTTGCATGATTACCATGCTGATATGAGGTATGAATTAAAAGAAATGTCATTACAACCACCATAACCAATACTGCCTTTGGATTTTTCATGCTATATCCCAAGTGAGTAATATTTTAAATGCTTTTTGTACTTGCATAGTAGGAAACTAATGAGATAAACTAAAATCTAGGATAAAAAGTTGGACTTGACTTGAAGGAATTCATATTACAAAATCTAATCTCTTACTTTTAAACTTATTAGAAACAGAATGAACATAAAAAAAGAAATTGATAAAAAGATGTAATAGACAGGTAAAAATAATAGAACAACAGCAGGAGCAATTCTTCCTATAAAATGCCCAAAATATTCAGAGGTTGCAAAGATTGGGTAAAATCTCTCCTCATCAGAACTTCTTGTGATTTGTTTAAAGAAATAACTGTCTTGAAGAGGGTCAATTAGAGATATCATAAATGATGCTATAAAACACAGAATTAAAACATAATATAAATTACCATGTAGAAAGAACATAACAAGAGATAAGACAAATAACATAAAATACCCAGTAATGAAAAATTTTCTAAAACCATACTTCTGAGATAAAACTCCTATAAAGTAATCATTTATTACAAGAGGCAATAAAACAATGCCCATAAAAAAACCTATTATACTTGTATCAAAACCCGAATCTATAATATACAATGGGATATATATGTATATCATAGACCACCAGATATACATTCCACAAACAATTAGAAATGGCAGTATGGTTTTTCTATATTCAACAAAAGCTTTAGCTAAATGAAGTGCACTTTCAGAGTTCTGAATTTTTTCTTTGTATGGTATTTGGGCTTTCATTGAATAAAACATAAAATATGCTGCAAGCATTAGTAAACCTGCCACAAGAAAAGTACTTCTAATGTTAAACAACTGCATAATATATCCTGCAATAAATGGCCCGACAAAAAGTCCAAAGTTAAATAATGCATACATTAATCCTTCAACTTTGTTAAGACTGTCAATATCAGATTCATCTCTAAATAATATGTCAAAGCTATCCGTTTTTAAAACATATAATAATGTATAGACAAAACTAAGAATTAAAAATGCATACAAATTGTCAAAGAAGTATATTAACAGAAAGGAGATAAAAATCATAAAAACACTAAGTTTCAAGATTACATAATCCCCAAATTTTTCAAGAATAAAAGGGCTATAAAAAGAAAACACAAATGAAACTAACATAAGAGCACCTGCAATAAATCCTATTACTGAATTAGGTAAATTAAATGATGCTAAGTATAAAGCCCAGACAGTTACAAAAATAGCAACAGATGATGATGTAACCAAACGAATTAGACTCATTTCAGTTGTTTTCTTGAAGTTCCTTCTAAGACATATATGAACCATATAAAAAAAACAGTAAACCTTCTTTAAAAAATTTTCTAATTATTTAAACCTAACGGCAACGTTAAGAGAAATATTTATAAAACAGAAACATGTTATATAAACAGATATTATGGGTAGCTTAGATAAAATTCCTGCAGGTTCTCAGAAACAGTATTCTTTTGATGGTTATTTTGACATGTATAAGTTGTATGATGAAATAAGAGGATTTATAGAGGATGAAAGACATTATGATTGGACTGAGAAGAACTATATTGAGAAAAATACGGATGGAGTAAAGCGTATGGATTCATATGCTGAGGCTGATTTGGAATATACAGACTATTATATGTTAATTCTATCTCTTAAAATTAGCATGCGAGGAAAGGGTACGGAAGTTAAGGTTAATGGTAAAACAAAAATTCTTGCAAAGGGAAATGTGAGCATCATAATTAATCCATATGTTCTGCCTGATTTTCAGGAAAAGAGAACTAGAAGTGCACTTATGGAATTCGGTTCTAAGTTATATGATAAGTATTTTGCAAATGATGAAATAACTAAGTGTTCTATGATTCTTATGAAGGATATAAAGGCAATTAGGACAATTATGCAAAAACATGTGGTGAATATCTAAAATGAATATAGGAAATAAAAAAGGTGTAAATGAAGTGGCTATAGGGATAATAGCTATGGCACTTTTATTAGTTGTAGGCTCTATTTTTTTTGGTTCAGATGATTCAGATAACCCATTCATAAAGAAAAAGGGAGAAGGGGGAGATTCTGATTCTTATGATTCTTATTTATTCTATTTAAATGATACGGATATAGGAAGGCAACGAAGAGTAACTGAGAGTTTTCCAAATATAGAGTTAGGTTCAAAGGAAGTTACAAATGTGATTTATTTAGGAAGTTCATTTAGGTTAAATGCTAATTTTATTGGTGCTAACAATTATGAGATGGATTTAACTTTTTTAAATCCTCAAGATGTGAAGCATATTTTGCTGTATTTTAATCCTGACAGGGTTTGGGGAGATAATCATTTGATAATTAAGGTTGATGGTAAGAAGTTTATTAAAACCCTTGCCAGAAATTCTGATATTCCCATCAGGGTTCCAATAAGGATACAAAATCCTGAAAATTTTACGAAAACAACTTTATCTTTTGAATTAGAGAAGCCAAGATGGTATAATATAATTAATTGGAATAAGATGGATATTTCAGAGTTTAGAGTTGCAGAGGTTATTTATAATCAGGAAAATAATAAAAGAGATTTCAATTTTCAGATCGATAATGAGAAGTTTCTTGAGAGAGTATTTATTGATTTAGTAGTTGAGTGTAATGTAAAGAAAGAGGTTTCTGAGGCAATTAAGATTACTGTTAATGGGTATACTATATCAAATGAAAATCCTCGTTGCTTGTCAAGGTATAATAAAATTTCAGGTAATGTACCTAAGAATATATTAAATCCAGATGCAAATGTGTTAGAACTTGAAACAAATGGTTTCTATACTGTTGCGTATTCAATTAATAAGGTTTATTTTAATGACCAGCAGGTATACAAGTTTACAATAAATTCGTTTAATGATATAATTGATGTGATAATGTATGGGGATTTTGATAAGGAAGTTATTGATATAAGGCTGAATGGAAAGACTATGAGTTTAAAACGTGATGAGATTAAATCAATTGTATCTTATTTAAGGTTTGGAACAAATGAAATCAAGATAATAACAAAACCTGTGGAAATTAAGGAATTTATAATTGAGAAGAACGAATTCTTGTATTAGAATAATTCTCTTAGAATAGTTTTTTATTTTCTGAATTTAAGAACTTACTTGCCAAAGTTTCTTTGAATTTTTTTATACCAATCAAGAATTTCTACAAAATCTGATTCATCCATCTGAGGCCATAGTTTATGAGTGAAATAAATTTCAGAATATTTTGAATCCCATAATAAAAATCCAGATAAACGGGGGCAATCTCCTGTTCTGACAATTATCTGAGGGGGTAGGGAGTTAGATGTCCACATATATTTTTTCATTAGTTTGTTATCAATAGATTCAATCTTAATTTCTCCATTTAAAACTCTTTTAGAGATTTCTTTTGTGGCATTAATTATCTCGCTTGCACCGCCATAGTTCATAAGTATATTTACAATAAATTTGTGTTTTTTATTTTTGAGATTCCATAAATTAACAGCCTTCTTATTTATCTTTTTTCCTTTAAGACTTTTATGATTTTCAAGTTTTTCAATATCTCCAATTAAATTTACTTTGATTTTATTTGATATGAAGAAATTTTTAACATTCTCATCTTCAAAAAAAGATTTTACAATATCCCCTAATACCTCAAGTTCATTAGAACCTCTTTTCTGGACATTATCCTCAGAGAGAGCAAAAAAACTGGTTTCGTAAATATTATGTTTAATCTGATATGAAACAAATTTTAGAAATGTGTTTAGCCCTGCTTTATAACCTTCCGATTTATCAACACCTAATTTTTTAGCATAACGTCTATTGCCATCCATTATAAACCCAATATGCTTTATATTTGTGTCTTTATCATCCATTTAACTTTTCTCCTACTTTAATATTTCTTAAGTGATGAAATGCTATATACTAGAGAGTTTGAAAAGATTTATAAATCTTCATTCTTATATGAATAATAATATGTATACACGTATTTTTGTGATATTAATGCTATTTTTCTGCTTAGGTTCTGCATTTGGAGTTACTGTGGAAATTAAGTCTGATATTTTCTCAGAGAATACTATATTTACATATAATTTCTATTTTGATGAAGAGGATGATTATAAGAGATTTTCATTTGAAAAACCAAGTGAGGATGCAAAGATAGATTATGCAATAAATCAAGATGGAGAGGATTTAAAATACACAACAGTAGGGGATTATTTAATTCTAAGACCCGATGAGATAAGAAATAATAATTTTTCAGTTAGGTTTATTTCATATAGTGTGTCAGAGGAGGTAGTTTCCAAAAAATCATTTTCAATATACTCCGATTTTGATTTCCCAGTAGAATTATTAGTTCATCGTATGGAAATGTATGAAAATTTTGGGGATATAACTGAAATTTTTCCAAGAGATTACACGCAAACAAGGGATAACGTTGAGTGGGAAAGTGAAAACGTAACATCGGATATTTTATTTTTAGTTAATTTCGGGAGTGAAAAGGTTTCAGAGAGTTTCTGGTCTAAGAATTTTAGAATAATAGCAATTCTTATAATAGCTGTCTTTGTAATAATTGTGATAGTGTTTTTGACGTTTTTTATAAGACTAAAAAGGAAGGATAGAGTAAAGAAGAAGCCAAAGGCAGAAGGGGTATCAAAGGATGAAGAAAAGGAGATTTCTGATAAGTATGAGGAGGTGACTCAGAAGTATTTAACAGAGAATGAGAAAGATGTAGCAGATATTGTAAAGGAAAATAATGGAATTTCACAATATGATATTTTGAATCATCTTCCATCTATATCCAAGTCAAATTTAAGCAAGATAATTACAAAGTTGAATTCTAAGAGGATATTAAATAGGATTAGAGTTGGGAAGATAAATAAAATTTATTTAGGTGAAAGATTAGAACCAGAGAAAGAAAAAGAGAAGGAAGAGGATGAGAAGGAGCAAGAGGAATCTGAGAAGTAAATTCTGTATGATTTAATATAACTATGAATATATGATTTTCTTATTGTTTAACTTAAAATGATGTCTCTTAATAAATAGTAAGATATGTTTAAAAATTAAGATTGTATGAGTTTGAGTATGGATAAGAATATAATTAGAGATTATGTTTCTAAATACAAGGATTCATATTCAAAAGATGTAATAATAGATAAATTAATTAGCGCAGGAGCAAAGAGAGAACAAATTGAAAAGATATACAGAGAACTTGAGAGTGTGTCTGAATTGGGATCTCCTGATTCTGGCAGGAGGAAACATACAAATTTGATTTGGGGGATAATTATAGTTCTTTTATTATTAATTGGGGTTTTTAGTTATTTGTTCTATGATGATATAAGAAATTATTTTGTTAATCCTTATGATGAATATATAATGCATGTGAATAATTTTGGGGATATGGATAATGTGGCTTTATCGTATGATGTAGATGTTGGGTTTCTTGGGATTCTTTCAGAGGGGTTTAGCATGAAAGCCAGATTTGCCACAAAGGATGGTAAGGAGAGAATGACTTCTGAGATCATAATTTCATTTTTAGGTGAATCCGGAAAGATTATTTTTGACCAGTTTAATCTTGGATATGTTAATATTACTTGCACAGAGGGAGGCTTTTTAGGAGAGAGTTCATATTCATGTAAGAGAAGTGATGATGGTCAAAGTGATAACTCATTAGATTTTTTGGGAGCAATGGACACCCCAGATTTTAGGGAAGTCTTTACACCAGAGGAATTTGAGACAGTACTTGAAAACGGCACTGTTGGAATTGAATATAATGGTTCTAAAAAGATAAAGGAATGGACATGTGATAGTTTTACTGTTCATATTAGTGATTGGAACAGGTATTTGGAATTAATAGGTAGGGATGGTATTTATGAGGATTTAATGGGAGATTTAGATACAGGAGATGTAGATGAATCCGATAAGGGTATTATAAGAATTTGTTTTGAGAGAGAAACAAGTGTACCTCTTGAGATGAGCATTGAACTTTCAACAAAGTCCAAGATAACTAATGAAGATGTATATAATAAAGTTTTTGGGTTTAATATAATATCTATTGATAGAAATATTGATGATTCTGAGTTTGAGTTGCCTATTAAAGTGATTGTTTCTGATACTGCATGCAGTAAAGATAAGATAGGAGTAATGTTAGAAGGTATTGTAGATCATAGTTCAAAGGTTTCTGTTAATAATGGAGATCTTTATAGTGATGAAGTGTTAGATACTGTGTCTTCAGATTTTAGCATTAAAGGTGGTGAGACTAAGTTAGTTGAAATTGATAGGTTTAATGGTTTGGATAGAACTTTATCAGGAGATGTATGTATTGATGATATTTGTGAGAATTTTTATTGCAGTGTTCGTGATGTTGATTATTTGTGTTTTACTAAGTCTAATGATAAAATTAGTTGCGAGAATTCGTCTGATTGTACTTTCAGATATGGAGAGTGTGTAGCCTTAAATTGTTATGATATTAAAAGTGAGAAGGCTTGTAATAATAAGGAGAGTTGCATCTGGAGAAGAGGTGTTTGCTCTTATAATCATTTATATGGTTTAGAGGAGAGTTTGGGGATTAATGAATCTAATTATTATGATCTTGAGGAGTATGTAAATCTAAGTTATCAATAGATTTTCTTTATCATAGTTTTGTCAAGGATTAAAACTAATATTTATAAATTAAATAATATTTTTAATTAAAGTATTTATTGTATGTTCATATAAAAATAAGAAAAATGGCAAATGTTTTAATTGGAATTGTTGGGGAAGATAAGGACTGTGAAGAGATTTTATTTAAGGGTTTTAAGAGATTTTATCCTGATGTTATTGTTCTTTTGGTAAAGAGTAAATACATTAAATCTGCAAAAAGAATTGAGAGAAATTTAGAGAAACATGATATAGATATTGATGTTTATGAGATTTCAGATTTTCCTAATATTGAAGAGGTTTTTATGAAGATTCGCGATATTGAGTCTTTATATAAAGGAGATACTATTGTAATTAATGTAGATTGTGATTATATGACTTCATGTCTTGCATTGTCTTCTGCATTTGTTAATGGGATTGCAGCAATTGGAATTTTAGGCGATGAGATTATAACGTATCCAATTATGAAATTTTCATATTATAATGCGGTAAATGATAAGAAAATGGAGATTTTAAGACTTATTAATGATAATGGAAAGTTTGATTCTATGGAGATGCTTTCAAAGAAATCCAAGATGTCTCTTCCTCTTATCGCATATCATCTTAGAGGAAATAGAGATTCAATGGGTTTGGTTTCAATGAATTTGGTTGAGACTAAGAGGACAAAATCGAGGATTTGTATAAGGCTTACCGAACTTGGCAATCTTATAGCAAATGGTTATGTTGATATAAATTCAGACAGTGTTAAGAGAAAATGAAAAGGGCAAAAATTGTGATAGGAATTTTATGGCTAATTCTTATTGGAAGTTTTTTTGGGTATTTTATTTATAATGGTGTTTCAATATTTGATATTTATTCTCATGTTGGGGATATAATTGATAGATGGGCGGCAGATTTAGGGATTTGGGCAGGGGTCATCTTTATTATTGCTTATACTATTCGTCCTTTAATTTTTTTCCCAGCATCTATTTTAACTACTCTTGCAGGAGCTTTGTTTGGACCTGTATGGGGTATGATCATTACTACAATTGGTGAGAACATATCAGCTAATCTAGCATTTTTTGTTGCAAGGTATTTCAGAAAGGATGGAGATTATAATATTTCATGGGTAAAAAAAATTGATAAAAGAGCAACAGAGGATGGGTTTACAACAACTCTTATTTTAAGGTTAGCTTGGGCTCCTTTTGATGCCGTTAATTATGGTTTAGGTTTGACTAAGATGAAACAAAGAGAATTTGCTCTTGGAACTTTTATAGGAATTATCCCCGGGCTTATAATTTTTGTTTTAATCGGACATATGATAGGAAGTGGTTCTGAGATTGAAACAAAGACAATTATTTCATATGTAATTTTCTCTACAATATTGCTTATTGGAAGTTATTATTTGTCAAGATACTTAAAGAAGAAAAATAAGAATTTGGATGTTGTTGTGGATGATAAATAAAGTAATCAGAGTTTGAATTCATATAGGACTTTTTCAAAGTTTTTAATTTTCCAATCTTTTATTGTGCCACCAAATTTTTCTATTTGAATTCCTTCATCTTCTAATTTTTTTACTTTTATTTCAGGAGCAAAGGCGTAGTCTCCTAATCTACCATCTGATTTAACAACTCTGTGACAGGGGACTTTATTTGTATCATGGGGATTCTTATTCATGGCATTTCCTACGGCTCTGTATGCTCTGCAACCAAGAGCATGAGCAATAGATGAGTAAGTTGTAATTTTTCCTTTCGGAACAGTTCTTAGCAATTCATAGCATTTTTCGTTAAATGTTTTCATTTTGGTTTTCTCCAATCATTTCTTTAAATGTGAATCCTTTTCTTTTCATGGTGATAATGTCAATTGCAAAGTTTTCTGATTTTGTTTGTTTGAGTTCTGATGTTGGTATGAAAAACCATTGGGCTTGTATGAATTTAACGCCAATCCAAGATGTAGCTCCGAATTTCTGGGCAAAGAATTCTAAATCTTCTATTTCTTTTTTTGGGAAGTATTTTTTTGTTTCGTTTACCATTTTTACTTCCATAACTATTTTGCGAAATCCGTTTGATGCCAAGATATCTGGTGCTGGGTATTTTGTTGAACCTGAACCTGCCACGCGAACACAAACCCAGTTATTGTCCCAGAATGTATGAAGGAGTTCATTCTCAGTAAGAGTTCCTTTCGCCTTTTTGTTTTTTATGTATCTTGCCATATTTCATTCACTAAATGCAGAAATATCCAAATCATCTATTGCTTCTATTTCGTAATCTGCTATTGTTTGTGTGTGTTCATCTAAGCCATTTTCTCCTCTTACTTTAATAGTTTTAAATCCAACTCTTTTCGGAGATGTTATGTCTTTATCTTCTCTATCACCAATCATCCATATATTTAGTGTTTTATATTTTTGTGAGTATGTGTCGTAAATTGTTCTGTAAAATTCTTCGCATTTCTCAAATCCTTGTTTTTTAGTAATCCATATATTTTCAGTATCAAATAATTCATCAATTCCCAGTAATTTAAGTTTCTCTTCTTGTTTTGAGCAAATTCCATCAGAAATAATTCCTATTATAAAATTTCTTTCAATTAGTTCTTCCAAGATTTGCTTGGTTCTTTTGTATCTGTATTTTCTATACTTCTGGGATTTGATTCTATGTCTCGTTTCAACTGCTATTTCTGTGTATTTTTGTATCAAATCCTCATCTTCAAAGTATTTAGAGAAAAGTGAATCATAGTGATTTTGAGCGTTTTTATCTCTTCTGTATATTCTTAGATATTCTTCTACTATGGCATCAAGAGGGGCTCTATCAAATCCATTCTCAATTACTTCTTGCAGGGAGGTCTTAACTGCATAATTGAAGAATTCTATTTTATTAACAAGTGTATCATCTAAGTCAAAAAATATAACCCCTTGAATATTAGTCATAATATTATCTTAGGAAGTTCATTTAAATAATTTTTTATTAGACAACAAGAGCATTGTTTACTTTTGTAAGTATGAACATCATGATAAAGTTTACAAAACTTAGAGGTTGGATATATCTGAGTTTGAGAGTTTTTTAGCGGCTATAATATCGTCTATTCTTAATATCATAGATGAGGTTTCAGTTGCAGATTTTATCGCTTGAGATTTAATGTTGATTGGTTCAATTATTTTGTGTTTTATTGTATCAATTACAACACCTTCAAATGAATTTATTCCTGATTTGGACTTTCCTTTTTCATGCTGTGAAATTAGTTTTGTGATTGTTTCAATTTCATCAAATCCAGAATTTTCACAGAGTATTTTTGGGATGGATAAAAAACTTCGAGAGTAGGCTTCAATTATTAATTGCTCTTTGCCGTGAAATTCTTTTGAATATTCATTTAATTGTTTGTGTAATTCAAGTTCTACTGCTCCACCTCCTGCAACAATCTGCTTTGATTTAAGAATTGAGTTCACATCGCCTAATGCATCTTCAATTGCTCTTTCCAATTCATCAAGAATATGGTTAGTTGATGCTTTAAGAAATAAAGTTACTGCCTTGGGATTTTCGCAACCTTCAATAAATACATAATTCTCATTTAGAATTTTGCGAACATTTACTTCTTTGGCAACACCTACATTTTCTGTTTTAATATCATTAGTTCCTGAAATTATATTCTTATTTAATGCGTATGATAGTTTTTCCAGATCAGATTTTCTTGTTCTTCTTACTGCAAGAATATTGTTTTTTGCAAGTTGATATGCAACATCATCATCTATTCCTTTCTGACAGATTACAACGTTCGCCCCAGATTCAATTATTTTATCAACTATTGATGAGAGATAATTCTCTTCTCCTTTCATGAATTCTTCATATTCTTTTAGAGAATTAATATTTATCTTTGCATCGGAATCAAGTTCTTTTACTTCAAGAGGGTTTGACAAGAGAAGTATTCTTGCATTTCTTAATGATTTAGGCATATTTGGGTTTGCAAGATTCTTATCAAGTACAATTCCTTTGATTAGTGAGCTTTCTTCAATTTCCCCTCCTGATGCTTTCTGAATTTTAATTCTTGAAATATCTATTGAGTTTTTTTCCTGGATTTGTTTTGTTATTGTACAGATTAATTCAGATAATCTCTCTTTTGAAAATTCAGCAACTTTGCCTGTCATTGCAGTCTCGCAAATATCTCTTATTAGTGTTTCATTATGCGGGTCAACTTTTATTGCTTCTTTTTTTAATATTGAAAGAGCCATTTCCTGTGCTTTTTTATATGTTCTTGTAATTGTTGTGGGATGGATTTTTTTGTCAAGTAATTCCTGAGCAGATTTAAGCATTTCACCAGCAAGTATAACTGCTGTTGTTGTTCCATCTCCAACTTCAAATTCCTGTGTTTTTGCAACTTCAACAAGAAGTTTTGCCCCAGGGTGTTCAATTTCCATTTCTTTTAGAATTTTAACGCCATCATTTGTTATTATTGAATCGCCTACTGAATCAATTAGCATTTTGTCCATTCCCATAGGGCCAAGAGTTGTTTTGACAATGCCTGCAACTGCTTTTGCGGCTTCAATGTTTGAAATTATTGCATTAGAGCCAGTAGTCCTTTTTGTGTTTTCATCTAAAATATCAGTGTTTGAGTTGTTCATAACTTAGCAGGGAGTAATTTATTTATAAAGTTTGGTTTTGAAATGTTGTTTTAAGGTTTTATTTGTCTGTATTATTCACAGATAATCTGTGTAGTGCAGTGACATATGTCACCAGTCTAAAAATTAACAATTCTTGTTAATTTTATGAAAAAATACGAAATTAGGAAAGTTTTCATAAAACTAAGAGTTAAACAAAACTCTTATTCTAAATGCAAGAAAATACTTGCTGAGAAGTGCAAATACTTTGTAAGTATTCGTACTTTAAAACGTTGGCAACAACGTTTTGATAAAGAAATATGGGATTATCAAGATAAGTCTACAAGACCAAACAAGATCTATTACAAAGTTACTTTAGAAGATGAGAAAGCAATTTTAAATCTTCGATATAAAACTGGTTGGGGATCTAAAAAGCTTCATAAAATCCTACCTAATCTGGATATTTCAGAGAGAACCATTAATAAAGTTCTTAGAGAGAATAATTTAACTCGTAAAGAAGGAAATAGAGGGTCTCAGGTTAAATACGTTCGTTTCGAACGTAAACACTCAAATTCACTTTGGCATATTGATGACAGTGAATTTGGGGAAAAAGGTAAAATAATTGCAGTCATTGATGATGCCATTCGTTATTGTTTAGGTATTTTACACGTTCCAACTGTTACAACGCCAATTGTAACACAGTTTCTTGATAATTTAATCAAGAAATTTGGAAATCCTAATCAAATAATCAGTGACAATGGAGCACCATATGGACTCACAAGTAAGAAGTCTAAGTTTGATAAATGGCGTCAAAGAAGAGGGATTAAGCACATTAGAACTAGAGTTAACCGTCCTCAAACAAATGGAAAAGTGGAACGTTTGTTTGGAACAATTGACAGAGAAATTAAGTATTGCAACAATGATTTAGAGTTATTTAGATATAGATACAATGCTTTTAGGCCTCATGAGGGCTTATTTGGTCAAACTCCTTCTTATGAGTTTGACAACTTTCAGAGAAAGTTGAGGTGGTGACATATGTCACTGCACTACACAATTCACAGATAATCCAAATATTTATATAGTGGCTTTGCAAAATATGTTTAATCACAATGGTGAAGGGAGTAGGAAATATAAGAAAAAGGAATAATGTCTTAGTTGTAGTGGGTTTTATTTTGATTTTGTTTCTTTTCCTGTTTAGTCTTATGTTATCTGCATTTGACGAAGAGATATCTTATTATATTATAGCAGTTGAGGATAATGTCTGGAGTGATGAGTTGAAGTATGTTAATGCCAGTTTAAGTGATAAGAATATATATGGTGTTGATGATCCTAATTTGAGAGATTCATATGAGAAAGCACTTGATGCAAGACATGATAATCAGAATTATTTGCAGAGTATGATTAGGGTGTCTATTTTTATAGTATCTTTAATATCTTTTATGATTATGTTCGGTTTGTTTTTTAGAAGAAATGATGGAATCTTAGCTCAGGTAAAAGGGAAGTAATAAGTATTATCTTAGGTTTTGTAGCATTTGTGTATAGTTTTAGAGTATAAGGGAATTAGGAAGGCTTAGTCTAAATGAAGTAAGTGATGGAATTTAAAGGTTTGGTAAATCTTGCGTTATTTTATCTATTTTAATGCTTGGAGCAGGACCTATTGCAAGAGCAGTTATTGTTTTGGGAGGTAATTCAGTATGTCCTGCATCTGTAATTAAAGCAGTGGGTAAATTGTTATCAGTTGCTTGTTTCTCAAATTTTTTTAGTTCTTCTAATGAATCAACTTTTAGAGTTATTTTTTTCATTCCTTCTTTTCGCCAGTTTGAGACTAATTTTTTGTTTGTGTTAAATACTGCTTCAACTGATGCGTGAGCTACCTGAACTGCTGTTTTTCCTTTTGACATCTTTATATCTGTTCTGACTAAGATTACCTGTTTTAATTCACCCATATGTATGTTATAATTTATTTGTTTAAATAATTTGGGGAAATGTAAATATTTTTAAACAAATATGCGTGATGTTATTTTATGATTATAGGGATTGTTGGTAAGCCAAATGTTGGGAAGTCTGCTTTTTTTAGAAGTTTAACTCTTGCAAATGCTCCTTCAGGAAATTTCCCTTTTACAACGATTGAACCTAATTTTGCAATGGGATATGTTAAGGTAAGAGATCCGGCCCTTGATTTTAATAAGCATTCAAATCCAAGAGAGGGGTATGTGATAGGGGATTACAGGTTTGTTCCTGTTGAAATAATTGATGTTGCAGGGCTTGTTCCGAAGGCACATGAAGGTAGAGGACTTGGAAATAAGTTTTTAGATGATTTAAGGCAGGCAGATTCTCTAATTCATGTGATTGATTTGTCTGGAGCAACAAATGATAAAGGGGAAATTGTTGAGATTAATTCATATAATCCTGCAAATGATATTGAGTTTTTAGAGGATGAGTTAAATCACTGGTATTTTAATATTATTTCAAAACACTGGGAAAATATTGAAAAGAAGGTTAAAATGCAGGATATGAAAATTGAGATTGCTTTAGGTTCTGTTTTATCAGGGCTTAAGATTTCAGAGAGGCAGATCCTTTGGGCTGTAAATGAGTTAAGTCTTGATAAGGTTAGTATTTCTGATAATTTGTTTGAACTTGCCAAGAAACTTAGAGAGGTTTCAAAGCCAATGATTATTGCAGCAAATAAATGCGATGTTCTTTTGGAAAATAATTTGTGGGAGACTAAGTTAAATAAGTTAAGAGAACAGTTTCCAATGTATAATATTATTCCAGTTATGGCAGAGTATGAGTTTAATTTGAGAAAGGGTCATGATTCTAATATTTTAATGTATGTTCCTGGGGATTCAGGTTTTGAAATTGTAGATAGTTCTGGGTTAAGTGATATACAAATTGCAGGTTTAGATAAAATAAGAAAGGCATTAGATGTTATGAAAACAACAGGAGTTCAGGAGGCATTAAATTCTGCTGTGTTTGATTTGCTTAAAATGAAACTTATTTTCCCTGGGGGCGTTAAACTTGAGGATAAGAATGGAAATGTCCTGCCTGATTGTTTTTTAATGGAGAGTAATGCAACCGCTCTTGATTTTGCTTTCAGGTTGCATACAGACTTTGGTAAGAATTTTATTCGGGCAAATAATATTAAAACAAAGATGTCAGTTGGGAAGGAACATGTTTTAGAGTTTGGTGATGTTATTGAGATAATTTCAGGGAAATAGTTGTATGTTTTCGTTTTATAGTTAGTCTTAGTATTGTTTCAGTTTATGCTACTTGATAAAGAATACAGAGATTTATAAATTAGGATTTTGATTGGGAAATATATGGATATTCAACATGGTGAGACTGCTGATTATATAAGACCAGAAGAGAGAATTTTAAAGGTTGCAAATGATAAGAATGAAATTAATTGGAAGAGTTTTTTGTATCAGTTAATTCACGATGAAAATCTTAACCCTTGGGATATTGATTTGGGGGTTTTAACTCAGAAGTATCTTGAAGTTATGAGAAATCTGAAAAAAGTTGATTTTGACTCTTCTGGTAAGTTCTTAACAATTGCAGTATTCTTGCTTAAGACTAAGGCGGAAAATTTAGTGGAGCAGGATTTGAGAGGAATTGTGGAACAGATTGCACAGGCTCAGAGAAGTGATGATTCTATGGAGGAGATTGAATCTCTTGAAGAAATAGATAATCATTTAGAGGATATTTCTGATTTTAAGAGAAAAGAAAGGTATGCAATTAAGGTGAGAAATCCAATCGCCCGAAAGAGAAAGGTTAATATTTTTGACTTGGTTAAGTTATTAGAGAATACTTTTAAGCAAAGTAATAGACGTCGTGAGAATTTTTTTTACAAGAATCATGAATGGGAATATGATGGACCTATTTTTGAGAAGAAGAAAAAAGATTTAAAAACAATAATTTCTGAACTTCATGATTTAATTGTTTGTGAGTGGAAATCTAAGAAAGGACATGTTACATTTGGGCATATTTCAAAAAATGCAAGGAGTAAAATTGAGTTATTAGAGGTTTTCATGCCTCTTTTACACCTGCATAATCAAAACAAAGTTTATTTAAAACAAAAAGAGCACCTTGGAGATATAGAGATTCATAAGGTTGAGGATTCTGATTAAAAATGGCTGAGGAAGTAACTATACATATTGTTCTGCCTTTCTTTGTAGGCGTGATAATAGGGATAATTGAGGCATATTTTGTATATGAAGATGAAAATATGACATCTGGGCGTCAGTTCTTTGGTGATATGTGGCATGGGCTTCTTTTTTCCATAATTGGTGTTTTAATTGCCAGTAATGTCCCATGGCTTTTATCTCAGGAGTGGTTTCCTGAATGGGTGCTTAGGTTTTTGCTTATTGATGAGTCAGGTAATAGTTTAGTTGTTTCAATTTTAGTAACTTTGTTTATGATGATTAAGATGGTTACATCTCACGCTGTAAAAGGTATTTCAGGAAGAGGGTTTAAGGAGAAATTATGGCATAAATTAGTTATTGCTCTTGCGATTGGATTTGCTCCGTATTATCTAACTCCTTTATATGTAAGTGGAGTTATGCAAGGTTTAGCCCAAACAATTCCATGGTTACCTTTTTAGGATTGATTGTTATGTTGTTTCGGCTCTAAATTTTTTATTTTATTTGATATAGTTATAATATTTTTTTATAAGTATTTTTCAGTAAATTTATAAAACCTATGTGAGAATTTGAAAGTATGAAACTTAAAATTATACTGATAGTTATAATTGGGTTACTGATTTTAGATGGATTCGCACATAAAGGTGAGAAACACGCAATTTCTGATTCTCAACAAATGCGTGATGTAATTAAAACATGCCTATCTCAATCAGAAGAGAGAGAGACATGTTACATTAAGGTTTGTAAAAATGAATCATATCTTTGCGCAGAAGAAATTCTTGATGCTATAGTCTCAATAAACGGTCCGGAAAAGGCAATAGTGGTTTTACAAGACATTATGGCAAGTTCTTTATTTGAAATAAAAACAGACGGACATCAGTTAGCGCATACAATCGGAAGGTCTGCATCTCACCACTTAGGTGCAACAGGAAAATCTTTTTTACGATGTCCTGCTGATTTTAACTACGGCTGCCAGCATGGATTTTTTGAAAAAGCACTGGCAAAACATAATGAGCCTGCGAAAGCCGCAGAAAGTATATGTGAAAGTCTGCCCTCAACCCCCCTTAAAGATAGATTTTACTGCTATCATGGTGTTGGGCATGGTTATATGTTTTATGTAAGTTATAATCTCACAAAAGCCTTAAATCTTTGTGATACACTGTCAACTCCAACCGCTCAAGAAGGATGTTGGCAGGGAGTTTTTATGGAAAATGTTAATGGAAAATTCAGTGGAGAGTCGGATGCGTTGCTTGGTTTTAAAAAAGATGACCCGCTCGCGCCATGTAACACTGTTGATACTAAATATCGTCAGCAATGCTACGAAAACCATGCGGGATATTTAATAGATTATTTTAATTATTCATTAGAAAATGCCACAAACGCATGTCTGAATGCAGGGGACCATACTACATTCTGTATTCGTTCTATAGGACTTATGACAACGAATCCGGGTTGGCAGAAAGTTCTAAGAGGATCATTTGAAGGAAATTTCATAGAAACTGCTGTTCATATCTGTGATAGGTTTCCGAGTGAATATATACAAGAATGCTACTGGGCAGCAGTTGCTAATCTTGCTAATTTTGACACATTAAATCTTGAAAGATCATCAGAATTTTGCACGGCAATTAATATGACCTCAGAATGTTTTAAATGGGTTGGTGCTAATGTTGGTAATTTAGTTACAGATTATGATGAATACGAAAAGGTTTGTAACATTGTACCTGATGAATTTAAAGATGACTGTCTGAGTCATAGTAGTAAAGAGGTACTGGATATGGATAACCACTTAGAAACTGAAGATGTGGAGATACAGGATAAGAATAACCACACATATATAAATCAACAGAAAGAAACAGGACTGATTTTTTTTATCAGAGACTCAATGCGAAAGATTTGGATACTCATTCGCGCCTCTTTTGAGCTGATACTGGATGGATTTTCTGGTAGTGATCTAATTGAAGAGAAAACTATTGATACACCAAATAAGACTTTAAAATCTGAAGAGGATTCTGAGCAGTTGCTGTATGATAATGCTGTTATAGATAAAATAACTATTGATACACCAAATAAAATTTTAAAACCTGAAGAGGATTCTGAAAAGTTGCTGTATAATGATGAGGTTATGGATGAAATGATTAAAACATACAATCTTCGTTCACTCACACAATCCTTAAGTCGTCTCGGATATGCCAATGGCATTGATTGCCATAATCGCGCACATGAATTAGGGAGAAGAGGGTATGAATTGCTCGGCAGCACTGCATTTAAAAGTTGCGGTGTTGAGTGCCATTCAGGATGCAGGCACGGCGCTACTGAGGCATTTTTTGCCGATAAGGGAACTGACAACTTACTAAACAGTATCAAACTGTTGTGCAGGGAAGAAAAGGAAACCTTTGGTTTACATCAATGTCTTCACGGTACTGGACACGGATTGATGGCATGGTTTGATTATGATATTCATGGGGCATTGAATGCATGTGATTTAATTGAACAGAAACAGCATCGTAATTCATGTTATTCTGGTGTTTTTATGGAAAACATTGTCGGTGGTCTTGCGAGCAGTGACACAGAAAATGAAGAACAGCATATTACTGAGTATCTTAATGATGATCCACACTATCCATGCACCATACTTGATGATAAATACAAAAATACATGTTACTTTCTTCAGACAGATCGCATGCTAACACTTCTGAGAAGTCCACGACATATAGGAGATGAGTGCGCGAAAATACCAGAACAATTTCAACATAGTTGTTTCGGCAGCATGGGAAGAACAATTTCAGGTTCAGTATTACAGGATCCCGTTCAATCATTTGAGTTATGTGGGACAATTCAGGATATAAAGAATAGGAATATATGTTTAAGCGGTGTGCTTGCCGATTTAATTTGGGATCAGACACATGCAGAAAGGGCAATTGCATTCTGTAAACTGGATCATCACTCCTCTTTTCGTGTCCAATGTTATGATCAATTAATAAATATTGCGGCTCAGGTCATTCCTCCTGAAGGGATGGATGATTTCTGTAATAAGTTACCTAAACAACATAATGACAGATGTAACACACAAAAACCGTCTTGGGCGTTACCGCTTTCTATAAGCAATGAAACAGGTGTTGCCAATGATGTCCAGAAAACTGATAATGGTGTAATTCGGTATGTTAATAGTGAGTATGTTCCCAACACAGTACATATTTCAATTGGACAAAAGGTTACCTGGGTTAATGATGATCAGGCATTTTGGCCGGCCTCTAATCTCCACCCCACACACACCGCATACCCAGGATCTAATATCGTAAAATGCTTCACTTCTGAAAAAGATACTATATTTGACGCATGTGAGGCAAAGGGCATGGGAGAAACATATTCGTTTGTTTTCAATACACCTGGTTCATGGCGATTCCATGATCACATAAACCCACAGGCAACTGGAACCGTCATTGTTTCTGAATGAAAGCATGAGATACATACAATATACTATATCTCAGTGTACTTTCTTTTAAAAAACTCAGAAATAAATTTTGCTCTTGTTTTTCCAATGCCTTCACATTCAAGTAAGTCCTTCTCGCTTGCATTGGCTAAATTTTTTAGTGATTTAAATTTTCCAAGAAGACTTTTTGCAGTTACGACATTTAATTTTGGGATTGTTGAAACAACTTTTTCAAGTTCTTCATTTTGAGAAAAGAATTTCTTACTGTCTGCCAAGGAGACTTCCTTTTTAGGCCTTTTAGTTCTTTTTGCTATTGTTAGAATCATATTGGCTGTCTCTTCTATGTTGTCAGTGTAAATTATTGGAATTCTTAAATCAACTGTGATTGCAGAAATTGAGGCTCTTATGACATTGGGGTTTACGTTTCTAAGTGAAAAGATGTTAGATGAACCTTCTAAAATTAATATGGGTCTTCTATAGTTTCTTACTAAATTAATTAACTGGGGAAATAATCTCTTATCTATAATGGAATTAACAAAGTCTGATTTTTCTTTTCTTTCAATTCCAATGTTTTCGTCAATTATTATATCGCCTACTTCAAGTTGTTTTGATATTGTTTTTATTTCATCAATTTTGTGCAATTGTTTAATTAATGATGTGTTTTCTCTTTGGTCTATGTAGATTGGAATTCTTGAATCAAATGCATCGTTAGAATTTTCTATGTTTGTATTTTCTAATGAAGATTTTTTTTCTCTGATAAATTTATTAAGTCCTGAATCGGATGTGTCAGAATTAATAGCCTTTTTTATTTCGTCCAAGACTTTGTACATTCGTTTTTCTTTTGCTCCTGCAATGTATCTTGTAATTATGTCACGAGTTCCTGCCGTTTGCAAAATGTATACTCTTCCTTCGTTAAATCTTCCTGTTCGTCCAATTCTCTGAATGGTTCTGATTGCACTTGGAACTGGTTCATAGAAAATAACTAAATCTACTTTTGGAATGTCAAGTCCTTCTTCTCCAACGCTTGTTGAGACTAAAATGTTAAATTTGCTTTCTCTAAAACTATCCAAGATTTCTCTTTGTTCTTTTTGTGACATTTTAATTCCTCCTTTCATTGCCTGCCCAAGAAAAATGCTTGGTTTAATGTTGGGAATTGATTCTAATTCAGAAACTATTTTAGTTACGGTGTCACGATATTGGCTGAATATGATGATTTTTAGGTCTTTATGCTTTCTGATTTCAGAGTTAATTAATTCTTTTAGTTTGATTAGTTTGGGATGTAGAACTGAGTTTTGTTTTAGTCTTGTTATTTTTTCATAGGCTTGTCTAAATGATGCATCAATTGAGAGTTCTTTTGCGGCTTTTGAGTTATCTCCATTTAGTCTTAATATGTTATGGAAATAAGTGTGAGCACTGCTTACTTCTTCTGATTCAAATAGTTCAATGCCATGCCCAAGTTTCATTAATGCTGCTGAGATTGAGATTGCATCCCATACACTTTTTGAGGTCTTTCCTGTTCCTATTTGGGCTCTTAGTTCATTTTGCAAATTAAGTAAATCAGTTTTTGTAACTATGTTTAAATTTTTCCTGTGTAGAACTCCAATCTCTTTTAGTTTTGATAGTCTTTTGTTGTATGAAATCATAAGGAGGTCTCTGATTTCTTCAAATGCTTTTGGCATATCAACTTCAATGTATTCAATTTTGGTTTTGTTAACGTATGATAAGACGTCAGGGTCATCACATGATTTGACTACAACTTCTTCAATTTTCAGGTTTGAAATGATTGTGTTTATTTCATCTTTTGATGTCCCCGGGGATGCGCTTAGTGCTAAAAATCTTGTATTTGATTCTCGAGAAAAGTCATCTGCAATAAAACAATACGAATAACTTCCAATTGCTCTGTGGGCTTCATCAAAGATTATGTAACAGAAATCAGAGGGTTTGATTATTTCATTGATTAAGTCGTTTTCAATGAGTTGGGGAGTTGAAAAGATAAAGTCTGAGTTTTCATATAAGTTAATTCTTTTTTTAGGAGAGATTGTCCCAACAAGAGTTTGGAATTTAAATTCGTTTTCGTTTTTGATGAATTGTTTAAATGTTTTTTCCTGCTGTTCTACAAGGGGTTTGGTTGGGGCTAAGAACAGTATTTTTTTGTTTGTTTTGTTGTAATAGTAAACTGCAAGCATTAAAGCAATTATGGTTTTTCCAAGTCCTGTTGGTAAAACGACTAAGGAGTTTTTATCAAGTGATTTAGCAAAAATACTTTGTTGGTAAGTTCTGGGGGAGAAGTCCGGTTTAAGTATTGCTTTTTTCATAATGAACATTAAAATTTAAATCTTTATAAATTTATATAAAATGATTAGGTGAATTGTATGGAAAAATTACAGAGATTAATGCGAAAAATACCATACATTTTTATTTTTGGTTAAGATTTATTTTAAATTGAATTTCATCTCTGAAAAATTCAAATATCAAATAAGGAAGATTTTTACATTCAATACTATAGTTCTTACAAATATTAGGAATTTTCTTGTATAGTTTTGTATTGTATTTCTCATTTTTAGTCTCATCTGTAATTAGAATAACTTCCTCATTAATTAACTTCTTTTGTCTTTTTAAATATACACAATAAGCGATTAAACTTAAATCCACTTTGTTTTCTCTTTCATCTTCTTTTGTTCTTTCAATTTCTGCTTCACTATTTAAATTGTGATTGATGTTTATATTTTTTTCATTATTGGAAATTTCATTTAAAGTATCTAAGATATTTTCAGTGTTTGTAATGACTCTATTGTCTATTTCAAACTCTTTTTTAATCATCTTTATTCCTTCGTTATCAACTTTGTCAATTATAATTATTTCTTTGTTTTTGAATTTGTTTTTGAAAAACGTTCTAAATTTTTCGTATTCTGTTTTATTATGTTGTTTATCAAATGGATAATATCTCTCTAAGTTCATTAAAGAATTTCTGTCAATCATAAATTTCATTTTGACAAGAAAGTCTCCATTCTGCTTTTTTCATTTTTTATGTTTAGATAATTACAGAAATCTCTATCATCAATTTTTCCTCTATCAAAGTTTATTTTCACAATATCATAAAATAATTCTGATTTTATTTCCTTTGGAATCATAGGAGAAATTTTTTGTCCACTTGATTTTTTCAATTTATTTTCTTCTTTTCTTTGTTTCTTTTCTCTCTCTATCTTTCTCTTAAAGTTTCTGTCTATTTCATCTCTTTTGTCTGTATAATATTTATAATCTATTTTCTTATTTATCAGAAAGTTAGTATAAAAAGAAATTGGGTTCAAATATGTTTTTTTTACTAAATTTATGATTTCTTCTTGGCAGAAGTTGTTTTGTTTATTTGGAAGTTTTTGATAAAAAGTCTCTTTGTAATCGCCCAATAATAGTTTGAAAGCAAATTCATTGCACCATTTTTCTACTTTATTATTTTTTATATCCTTTAAGTTGTTGTCTATGTTCTCATCAATTTCTTCTTCTTCTAGGAGATAATGAGCAAATTCATGAAGCAGTGTGAAAATCTCTTTTCTTAAATTCTCTTGTCTTTTTACTACTATGATATTTTTTATGTAAAATCCTTCAAAATTAACTTTTTCTTTCTTATTGTGATTTTCTAAATATTCAAATACAAATATATTAAATTCTTCAATAATTCTAAATAGGTTCTTTAAGTAATTTTTGTCATTCTCTTTTGTGTTTTTGTTGTGGATTTTTTTTATTTTCTTCTCTTTTATCAGTTCTTCTTCAATCTCCTTAAATTTGTATCTTACTATTTCTACAATTTCATTAACATCATCATTAACTTCAAATTTTTTGATTTTTCTATGGAGTTTAAAGTCTATGTTATTGCACAGAATACTTGTTAGTATTCTTTTTTTTTCAAATTCGTCTATTATTTTTATGTCTTCAATTCCTATTTTTGAGTTGAAACTTTTTTTTCTAAAGAATATGCTTGAATTATTTTTTTTGTTTGGTTTTTCAGTGTCTATGTACCAGCATAATCCCTTATTGAATATTTTGTCTATTCTTTTGATTTTTGATAGTTCAATTTTATTTTCAAAGTCTTCAAATTTTATTTTGTTTTTATCTGATTTTAATCCTTCATTGGTCAATTCTAAGAATTTTTCTTTTGTGATTTTAAAGAAGTCAATTAGAAAGTTTATTCTTTCAATGTTTATTTTGTAATGTATTTTTTCGTCTGACATCTTTTTTTATGTTTTGTGATAGAAATTTTTTGTTAATTTATTTTTATGATACAACCAATTCATAATTTATTAATACCTTTATTCTTTTTAAAACTACCCACATAATATTAATAATTATCTCCAACTGAATTTACACTAGAACCAAACTTTATAAAAGTTTATGTTCTCTCGGCTTTGTACGAAAAGTCATTAAGAATTAATAATAAATTAGAAATAATTAAAATTATCAATATATAATATAATGTTTTAATCTTTTTTAAAGCAATTGTTACTTTTCGTACAAAGCCTGTTCTCTCATATGTGAAATATTTACTCCCATAACTAAAAATAAATTTAAAGAAATAATTATCATTAACACAAAACCTCCTCTATTCCAAACTTGAAATTATTCTGTTTTGATTACTATGATTATTTAGTTTATCTTTAGAAATTTTAATAATTTTTTAATTTTTTTATAAGGAGTTTGTCTACTTTCTTCTCCCCATAATATTTATACCATTCACTTTTTTCATTAAGTTTTTCTATTATTCTCTGAATTATGATAGTTTCATCTTCTCTTGTGGACTTCCAGTCATTTTGAAGTTCAATAGGAAAATCATTTAAGCTCCAGAATTTGTGTTTGGTTGGATTAAATTTCCTTTTTTTCATTTCATCTGCAAGTTGCTGATGTCTTTTGTATAAAGTTTTTGATATATGAGATTAAACATTAAAAGTTCGTTAAACTCATCAATCAGATGCTGATCACTTAGAAGTTCAGGGTTGATAATATTAATTCTTACCATTGTATGTGGGCATCACTTTAACTTATTTGAATGAATTTTTTTGTTTTTTATCATCGCTGTTTGTAATTATGCAATATTTTCTTTGAAAATTCTCTTCCAAAATTTCCGATGGTGATGTTTTGTCCTATTGTCAAAATTAGAAAAATATTTATTGTTATTATAATATATAATGCGTAATTTTCTAACATAAAATATTAAAAAATAAAAATTTATTTGTTTATTCGTAAATTTGGAATTTGTTTTCTTTAAGTTGTTTGATGTTGTATTTGGTGTTTGAGACATCTCCGTTTTTATCTATTGAGTAAGTTCCGATGTAACCTTCTCTGTTTTCTATGGAGTTTAGGTTTTCTTTGGCACATTGTGTATCTTCTCCACACTTTTCAATGCTTTCGGAAATTAGTTTGAAGTTTTCAAATGCGGACAGATAATATAGGAGAGTTCCCATTTCATTTTTGAATTCTCCGTAATTTTCTTCCCATAACTGTTTGAATTCTTTTACTTTTTGAGAATTTTCATCAACTTTTGGACTTGCTACAAAAGCTCCATCATAGATATCTCCATGACTTTGTGCTAATTCATTGTTTTCAAATGTTTCACTTGCTAAAATCTGAATCTTTACATTTTTCTCTCTTAATTGTTCTCCAAATGTTTGGGCGTTTTTGGCATTTTGTGGAACGAAATAAAGAGCGTCAATTTCTGAATTTATGATTTTTTCAATAATTGGCCCGAAATTTGTTTCGTCTTTTTTGAAACTTTCAAAGGATGTAACTTCTGTTCCCATCCCTTCAACACTATTTTTGAAAACTTGGGCAAGTGCTTGTCCGTAATTAGTATTTTCGTATAGGATGAAAATTCTGTTCCATCTCATTTTTTTTGAGAATTCTGCCATAACTCTTCCTTGGAAAGTGTCAGATGAGACTGTTCTAAAAATGTATTCTCCAGCGTTTGTAATTTTTGGGGAAGTTGAAGCACTTGAAATTAAAATGACTTTTCCTTCTTCTACGATAGGTGCGGCTGCAAGAGTTTCATCACTACAAATTCCTCCGAGAATGTATTTTACGTCATCTAAATTTACTAATTTGTTGGCGGCTTGCTCACTTTTTGGACCTTCACATTTTCCATCTTCTATAATCAGATTTATTTTCTCTCCGAAAACTCTTTGGGCAAGTTGTATAACTTTTAGTGTTTCTTGTCCATCAAGGGCGGAGTTTCCTGTAAGTGGAGCAATTACTCCTACATTTGTTAGTGGGACTTCAACCAATATTTCTTCTTCTACAACTTTAGGAGTCTCTTGGGGAACTTCTGTATATGTTGTCTTGGAACAAGAAGCGAAGAGCAAACTCAATCCAACAATTAATATTATGATGACTCTATTTATTCTCATAGTAATGTGATAAGTGTACTTGTTTTTATAAACTTTTTCTGTCTCAAGGCTTTGTACGAAAAGTCATTAAGAATTAATAATAAATTAGAAATAATTAAAATTATCAATATATAATATAATGTTTTAATCTTTTTTAAAGCAATTGTTACTTTTCGTACAAAGCCCTGTCTCAAACTAAATGCAAATTTAAAGATATAATCCTCATTCACATAAAACATCTTCTATTCCAAACCTGAAATTCTTTTTTTTATATTTTTTTGAAATACTGAATATTTTATTTTCATCAATTTTTATTTTGTTTCTTGAAAGTTGTTTGGAATGTCTTCTGAAAAATTCAAGAACCTGAGTTGTGTTTTTTGGTTTGTCTGTATAAATGCATCTCTCAAAATCAATGAATTTAATCTCTTCGCTGTCTAAAATATAAATATGCTTGTATGGATTAATCATTTCAAATTTATTAATTCCAAATTCATCAAGTCTTATTGTTGCATCTAATATTTTATTTAGAATTTTAATTAGAAGTTCTTTGCTCTTGCAGTTCTCAAAAAAATCAACGATTAATTCTCCTTCAATTTTTTCACAAACAATAAAATTATCTTCATAAAGAAACATCTTTGGAACAAAGGATTCCTGTTGAAGTTTCTTCTCAAAGGCGATTTCTTTTTGAATGTGCTGTGATTTTCCAATTTTAATTATTACTGGATTTTTACTGTAAACTCCTTCTAAGACCTTTGAATGTTTTCCACAATCTAAGTATTTGATCTGTGTAATGCCTTTGTCTGTTAGTTCTTTCAAAATTTCTGATTTGGTAATTTTTATGCAATGGATTTTCTCAAAGAAAGAATCTTTATTTTCTAATAATTTACACTCAAAAAAATTCTCTTCAATTCTTTCTTTAATGTAATCTAAATTAGTTTGAGAACTTATAATAATTAAACAGATTCCTTCATTGTTTAGTTTATCGTTTATCTGATATATTAATCTTAAAGCAATTTCATATCCTTTTTTTCCTCCATAAATTGCCCTATCTTTAATTGAGATATTTTGAAAAGAATCATTTTTATTTTCAAACGGCAGATAAGGAGCATTAAATAAAATCATATCAAATCTCTGATTAAAATCTGAAAGCAAATCTGATGCTAATATTTCAAATTTAACTTCTGTTTTTGATGATTCTTCTTTTGTTAGATTAACTGCGTAAGAATTTATATCACATCCAAAATAATGATTTTTTGAATATTTTTTTGCAATGTTTGAAATAACAAAACCACTGCCAACACCAACTTCGCAGATTTTCAAATTACTCTTTTTTATTTTTTCAATTTCACGCAAAGAACAGTTTAACATGAGTTTTGAGTCCTCTTCAAATTCATATACGTTCTCATATTTATATGGCATAATATTAAATGAGAACTTATGCATTAAAAATATTATGGTATCTACAATAGAAATTTGAGAAATGGAATTTAGAGTTTTCTGCTTTTTTTTCCTATGTATTTTGTATCTTCTAATCTTCTTACTGGTTTTTCTTCTGTTAGTTCTTCGTGAACATGGGCACAGATTCCAACACATCTTGAAATTATAAAGAATGCATTGCCAAGAGTTTGGGGGAAACCCATATCCAAGATGATTGCGGCTATGCATCCGTCAATGTTTAAGCATAGTTTTCTCCCTTTTTGCTTCTCAAGTTCTTTTTCAATCTCCTGTGCTTTCTTGCAGTATTGTCCATAGATTTTGTTGTCTTTTGCGATTTTCAATAATGTCTGTGTTCTTGGGTCTTTAGTATATATTTTATGTCCAAAACCAAATAATCTTTTCTTTTCTGAGACTGCTTTTGATACAATTTCTTTTGCAGATTTATTCTGGTTTAATATTTTGGCGCAATCTTCAACTGCTCCTCCATGATATTTCCCAAATGTTCCAATTCCTGCCGCAACTGATGAATTAAATGGATTGCCTGCGGCCGCTGTGCATCTTGCAGTGATAATTGATGATGGCTCAATTCCATGTTCAACAGATGATACAAGTATTGCGTCAAGCATTTTTTCTTCTTTTTTGGTTGGCAATTCCCCTTTAAGTGTTAGAAATATTGTCTGAGTGAAATTTAGCTTCTTCGTTAATTCATCTAAATCATAACCTCTAAGCACTGTTTTGTTTTTTGTAGCTTTCGATATTTTTGTTTTCCAAATCATTTTAAATATATTTCTAAGTAATTTTATTTAAAGGTTTTGATATATATCCTAAGCAAAATTTCTTCTGTAAAGTAAGGAATCTATATATTTTTGAATAGTTAAACTTCAACTGAGAATATCATCTTCTTCATTAAATGAGAATACAAATGCTCTCCCTGCCATTTTTTTATTTATGAATCTTTTATCTGCTAATAACAACAAATCGGTTCTTGCTGTCTGGTAAGCAACCTTATAAGTTTCGCAAATTTCTTTAATTAAGAATATCTTATTAGTATTTTTCATAAATTCCTCAAGAATCATTGCTTGTCTTAAGTTTAAATCAGGATTCTTATATAATATCTCTTTAGTTTCCTTTTGTTCTTTTTGCTTTACCTTGATATATTCTATTAATTCACTTAAAGATTCATCTATACATTCAATGTTATACTTTATAAAATATGTCAAATCCATCTCATCATATTCTGTATATAGATAAGATAAATCATATTTTTTTCTTGAACGAACAATTATTCTTGAAACTGATATGTACTCAAAAAGCCAGTATCTCTGGGATAGCATATACCAATAAAACACACTTCTTGCACATCTTCCATTGCCATCATTAAATGGATGGATATATCCTATCATAAAATGCAATATAATTCCTTTTATTACTGGATGAATAAATTCATCAGATTCTTTATTTGCAAAATCACACAATTTCTCTATTAAATTAGAAATCTTCTTATAATCAGGAGGAATATGTGCAATAGCCTCTTGAGGACCTACAAAAATATCATTATTGTTTCTAAAAGCTCCTTCATCAGCAGGATTATCAAGTGTATCTTTAGTTACTATTTTCTGGATGTTTAGTAATATTTCAGGCGTTAATTTTTTTTCCTTAATACTCAAGACATACTGCATAACCTCATAATTATTCACAATCATTTTCTCAGATTCAGTTTTAGGCTTTCTTCTTTCCCGAAGCATAGATTTTGCAACTTTTCTTGTTGTTGAGGCTCCTTCAATAACACTCGAAGCTATAGCTTCCTCCATCAAAGAACTAATCATATCTCTTTTTTGTAAACCCAATGTTTTTCTCTGAATCTCAATATTTCCTGCTAAAAACTTATCAAAATTATGTAATTTTCTATTGAAGTCTGCAATTAAAGAATACTTTAATTTTATTGAATTAAATTTGAAATCTTCATATTTTTCTGAACGTAAAAATTTCATAAATGTCCAGATATACTTCCTATGAGATTCATCTTCAATCTTATATATCAATTCAGACCAATATAAGTACTTCCTATTAAAATCAAATATCTTTGATAAAAGTTTCTTCGCCTTTACTATTTCAAACATTTGCTTTGATTCTTTTTTGAATGTCTCTCTCCAATCTATTGGTCTCTGAGGAAGTTTCATATTAAATCTATCTACTAATTTAGTAGTTATTAGTAGATATTAGTACTAAATTATATATAAACCTATCTACTAATTTAGTAGTTATTAGTAGATATTAGTACTAAATAAAATTTATTTATCTAAGACTTCTTTTACTAAATCTACAATTTCATGATGAATTTTTGCAACTCTTATTCCTGCGTCTTCAAATGCTTTAACTTTTGCTGTTCTTGTTGCATTAACTCCTTCAATAATTGCTCCTGCATGCCCAATGCTTACTCCATGTAAATTTTCTGCAAATGCCCCTGAAACAAATGCAACTACTGGTTTTGTTATCTCACCGCATTTTACTGCCTGTGCTACTCTCTGCTCATACTCTCCTCCTATTTCACAGAATAAAACAATTACTTTGGTTTTTTCATCTTTTTCAAATAATTTGAGTATATCAACAAAATCACTTCCGCATATAACATCCCCGCCAATGCCTACTGCTGTTGATGTTCCTATTCCGTTGTTTTTTAAAAGCAGGGCAGTTTCACTTGTCATCCCTCCTGATTTTGAAATAATCCCCACAGAACCTTTTGAATACTGAACATTTGATGCTCCGCCTATGCTTCCAACTTTGCAAATATCACTGCTTATAATTCCAACAGATGAAGGACCTATTATGCGAACTCCATTTTTCTTTGCTCTTTCATAACATTCAAGAAAATCATGAATGGGAATGTTCTCGGTAATGCATACAACTAATGGTATTTTTGCATTAATTGATTCAATTAAAGAGTCTTTTGCTCTCATTGGAGGAACGTACAAGACCGAAGTATTAACCTCTGGGTGATTTTTAATTGCTTCATCAACTGAATTATATACAGGCACTCCTTCAACGCTCAGTCCTCCTTTTTTTGGTGTAACACCACAAACTACTTTTGTACCATAATCTAACATTTCCTTAGTTGAACGAGAACCTTCTTTGCCAGTAATTCCCGAAACAAGAACTTTTGTGTTTTCATCAATTAGTATTGCCATTATTAACCTCCTTTTTAAAATTATTAGATGCTTCTGCCATATATTTAGCACATAGAGTAATAGGAGTTTCACGCCCATAAATTGAGACATTCAAATTATGTTTCTTTGCGGTTTTTCGTATTAATTCAAATGCCTCTTTCTCATTAGGCCCCCCACGCCTTATAACTACGGGGAAATTAATTTTTTTCTCAACTAATACATCAACTATCGCTTTAAGTGTTTCATAAATATCAGTGAAATTTGCTATCCCTCCAACTATCCATAATCCTGATAAATTCTCTTTATCCAAAACAATTTTTGTTAATTTCTCAACTTTATATGCAGGAGGATTTCCACTATATTCAGTATAATTTGCTGGCTTTGCCCCATAACTAATTAAAGCGTCCATTGCAATAATGCTTGCTCCCCCTCCTGACGCCATAACTCCTATGTCTCCATCCATATCAATAAATGTTTTTCCTGAAACTCCTTTATGATCATCTTCATCAATTAAATTTGCTTCTTTTTCTCTACTTGTCCTTTTTCTGTAACCTGTGGTTCTCTCAAATGGAAATTCCTGTCTTGAAAGTCCATTATCATCAATGATTATTTTAGTATCTAATATATAGAATCCATTATTTGTTAATGCTAATGGATTTATCTCAAGGAGTTTTAAATCTCTTGTTGTGTATATCTGAAATAGTTTGATTGTCAGATTAAAAAAGTTCTCAAATTCTTCATCCGATAAATTCAATTCAGAAGTTAATTCTCTTAATTTTGATTCATCAATTCCATCTAAAACATTTATTTCCAGAGTTTTAATTTTTTGGGGAGAATTCTCTTTTAATTCTTCAATATCTGAACCACCCTGACAACATATAACAAGAAGAGGTCTTCTAATTTTTGTATCAAGAGTTATGCTTAGGTAAAGTTCCTTTTTCGTATTAATTAATTCCTCAATCAGAATTTCGCAAACTTTTTCACCATTTATTTCTTTTGAGAAAATATCAGATATTGCATCACTCATTTCTTTTTGAGATTTAACTATCATAATCCCTCCTCCAGCCTTTCTTTTTCCTGAAAATGTCTGGGCTTTTAGAATGACTGGTTTTTTAAATTTTGGAATTGCATCTTCTTTACAAATCAATGTGCTTTTTGGAATATTCAGGCCATATTTTCTAAGAATTAATTTCCCCTCAAATTCTTTTAGGTTCATCTCTGAAAAATCAAGCCATTTATGTATTATAAATATTTGGATTAATGGGTTCTGTTAATTTTTAGATACCTGATATTTTTTCATAATTTTTAGATGGCGATGAGAGAGAGTTAATTATATAATTCACAATATTTCTTGAACCTTTTATAATCAGCATTTTGTTTTTGTTTTTTACAATATATTTCAACTAAATAAAATATTCCGTCAATTATAAAATATATAACTCTAAATGAAGAAGTACTTTGTAACTCTCTACATCTAAATTTTTTATATTTATAAAATGTTTTCTTATTACATCTTGTATTAGCGTGCTTAATGGAAACTCTTTCAATCTCTTGAAATTCTTCATCACTAAAAACAATTGTTTTAAATCTTTTGTAATCATCTTTAAAAGAATGTTTATATTTCTTAGAGAGAAATTCTAAATCTTTTTTAGCCTCATCTAATTCAATAATTTCAGATATTCTCATTTTCTTGTTCTCTTGCAGAATAAAGGGGAATTCTATAAAAAACATATTCAGGGTCTAGATTATTTTTATCCTTAGCCACTTTCCAAGGCGTATCTCCATGAGAATATTCACTTACTTGTGTTGAAGACATTGAACTCAATAATTTTATGGTGTTATCAATTTCGTTTATTTCCTCAGAAGTTAAATTATAATGAGGTTCAATCAAGGATATGAATTTATGTCCTTGTTTATTATCGGGAAATGTTACTCTGAGTTCCCTAACTTTATTTTCTTTCTTTAATTCATCAATAACTTTTTGAAAATGAATGGGGGCAGGTCCACGAGGTAATTTTTTATATATCTCACCTGTTATTAATTTATTATGTTTCTCGTAAAAGTTAAAATCAGAAAAATACAACATTTTATATAATGAAGTTTTGAAGACTTTTTGAATATTACTTGTCTCTTTTATAATATAATGTAAAACAGATTTGAATTTTTCCTCATTGAAAGACATGTTCATATTTTCATACACCTTAAAAAAGTAATATAAAAGTGTTTAACCACTTAGTAATTACTAAGAAGTGATAATTTATAAAATTATCTGAAAGAAGATAACTCTAAGTATTAAAAGAACTACTGATATTTAATTTTTTCTCACTACCTTTTCTGAATATCCTAATAAGCACTCTTACACTTAATTCATCTTTATATACGGTTCTGTTCAAAATTAGGGTGCTTTTTCTAATTTGTTAAGTGTCGGGTGCTTATATCTTGACATTTAAATTTATTATTTTTTTCATAACTTTTATTTAATTTTTCTTTAATTTGTTCAATTTTGTTATATTTTTCTGCTATTTCTCTTTGCATATTCAAATCAAACTCCCCTTTTTCATTTATTGGGATTTTAATTTGGACTTCTTTCATTCTTTCAGTCCCTAATCTCTTATTAGAACCCTCTCCCTATCTATAATTAGGGAGTGTTTGGTTTAATATGAAATTCATATACTCAAAATTAACTTTATTCTTATATTCAGGTTTAACTCTCAAAATCCCACAATGAGTAGTAATTGAGAATTTATTATTTCTATAAAACACTCTCCCAACATAAGTTCCGTCTGTTGTCCAAGTAAAACATTCTTCATTATAATCATAAGTGTCAATACTTCCTATTTCCCCTAAATTTGAAGTTTGAGAAGAATAAACTGGAAATTTACCTTTGTGATTATACATATATTTTTTGTATATTTCGCATTTCCTTTTTCAGTATCAAAAATTTCTATTATGGAAATAGATTTTGTTTTGTATTTATCGTTAATACCAACTTTCATCTCATCTAAAAGAGATTTACATTCTACAAGTTTTAGAGAAAGAACTTGAATTTCCTCTTTAAATTCTTCAATAGAAACAATATTCTCTTTTTTTTCAATGCCAAGTTTAATTTTTTCTTCCTTACTCCACCATTTATCAATAAGCCAATATTTTTCATTTTCAAACTTTTTAATAGATTGTAATTTACATCTCAGATCATCTGTTTGAAAATTATTTGGGCTTCCTTTGAATTGATTAAACAAGTTCTTTGCATTATCTAAATCATTTTTAGGAATTTCAAACCTATTAACATCTAATGTTTCACCAATATTAAAAACTAAATAAGTAAATACTGGAAAATCTTGTTTAGAATTTTCGCATTCATCTTCATCACAATCTTTTTTAGTTATTCCTAAAACATAAGTTTTTTTGGGAGTAGTAAAGAAAGTTTTTGGGGGTAAAGAAATAAGGTTCTGGTTGTTTTTGGGTAGGTGACTAAAACTTAACAGAACCCACAAATAAATATCTTTATAAACATCAAAATTCTAAAGATAATCAAGGGAGAAAATATCAAAAATTGATTTCAGGATGAAAAAACTCCTAAAATGATACAATTTGTTATAGTTTGTTTATGAGTGTATACAGTGGAAATAACAAAAAAATACCTAAAATGATATGATTCGTTGTGGTTTGTTTACAAGTGTATATGATGTGGAAAAGTTTCAAAATTAAAAGTTGTTGTTTCAAGTTATTAATTCTTAAATTTGAATTTCCGGACAGAACCAATATTCATAAAGATTTATAAATTAAAGTTTATCTTTTGTTTTCATAAGATAGAAAATGATTAAGAAATGTTTATTTCCTGCTGCAGGGTATGGAACTCGTTTTCTCCCTGCAACAAAGGCTATGCCAAAAGAGATGCTCCCATTAGTAGACAAGCCCTTAATTCAGTATGGAGTTGAGGAGGCAATGTGTGCTAATATTCGTCAGATTGCAATTGTTACTGGTAGGGGTAAGAGGGCAATTGAGGACCACTTTGATAATAATTATGAACTTGAAAGTCAGTTAAACGGTTCATCAAAGGAATGTCTTTTAGAGGGTATTAAAAGGATTGTTGAGGAGTGCACTTTCTCATATACAAGACAAAACCAAATGTTAGGTTTAGGAGATGCTGTTTTAAAAGGAGAAACCCTCGTTGGCAACGAACCTTTTGCTGTGATTTTATCGGATGATGTGTGCATTGGAAAAGACAATACTCACTGCACTTTAAAAGAGATGATAAATGTTTACAAGAGATATAAGTGCAGTGTTGTTTTGGTTGAAGAAGTTCCCTTTGATGAAATATCTAAGTATGGAATTGTTTCTGGTAAATCTGTTGGGAATGGTATTACAAAAGTAGATAATATGGTTGAGAAACCTTCTCCTGAGGGTGCTCCATCAAATCTTGGAATTATTGGCAGGTATATTTTAACGCCTGACATCTTTGAAATTCTAAAGAACACAAAACCTGATTCAAAAGGAGAAGTTCAATTAACTGATGCAATTTTAGAACAGGCAAAGAAAGGAAAGGTTGTTGCATATAAGTTAGAAGGGAAGAGATTTGATTGCGGCTCAATACATGGGTTTGTTGAAGCAACTAATTATTTTTATGATTTAAGAGAAAAGGAACAAAAATGAGTTATATTTTTAGAGAGTATGATATAAGAGGAGTTTTCCCTTCGGATTTGGATGAGAAAACCGTTAAGAATATTGGTTATTATTCTGGGCTTGAGATTAAGAAAATGGGGAATCTTGTTGCAGTGGGATATGACTGCAGAACACATTCTGAGCAATTGTTTAAATGGCTTATTTCTGGTTTAAACAAGACAGGGCTTAAAGTTATTAATTTAGGACTTGTTGCAACTCCAACTGCTTATTATGCCACGTATCAGAAATATGAAGGTGTGAATATTGGTTCATCTATCATGATTACCGGATCTCATAATCCTCCTCAGGATAATGGATTTAAGATAACAATTGATAATAAGCCTTTTTTTGGAAAGGATATTGAAGAGTTAGGCAAGAAAGTAATTAACAGTTCTTTGGAAATACAGGATAATCATAAATTTATGGAGTCAGATATTAATTTAAAGTATATCGAGTTTTTGGAGAAAGAGTTTAGTTTTTTGAAAGGTCTGAATAAGAGATTGATTTTTGATTGTGGTAATGGAATGGGAGGTCCTTATGTAAGAAATTTGGCTGATATGTTTAATTTAAACGCTAAGATTTTATTTGAAGAGATGAATGGGACATTTCCAAATCACCAGCCTGACCCTCTTGTTCGTGAGAATCTTAGGTTCATTGAGGAGGAATTTAGGAAAGATGATTTTGATATAGGTTTTGCATATGATGGGGATTGTGACAGGTTCTATGTTTTAATTGATGGGATTATAATTAAACCCGATATTTTAGCGATAATTATTGCAAAGCATATGGATAACCCAACTGTTATTGGAGAGGTTAAGTGTTCAGATGTTATGTATGATGAGATTAATAAAATTGGAAAAGCAGTTATGTGCAAGGTAGGGCATAGTAATTTGAAGATGAAAATTAAGGAAATTAATGCAAGTTTTGCAACTGAACTTTCAGGGCATATGTTTTTTAATGATAAGTATTTTGGGTATGATGATGGTTTTTATAATACTCTAAGAGTTTTGGAACTCGTATATAAAGGAGTTGATTTTAAGAAGGAACTTGAGTTTATACCTAAGGTTCATTCAACAGAGGAGATTACAATTAAGATTGCAGAGAATAAAAAGTTTGGAGTGATTAAGTCATTTATTGAAAAGGCTAAGAATAATTTTCCAATTAGAATTAAGGATATAATAACTATTGATGGAGCACGTGTTGAGTTCGAGAATGGTTGGGGACTTGTCAGAGCGTCTAATACTTCTCCTAAGATAACTACAAGGTTTGAGGCTAAAACCAGTGAGGATGTGAAACTATATGAAAAGATCACTTTAGATTTTCTAAATGAATTGATTTAAATATTAATTAGATGAGTTTAGAGATTCATTATATTCTTTCATCAGTTCTTCATCAGTATTTTTTGTCAAATTTTCTGTGTTTACTTCAAATTCAATATTATCTAAATCTATCTCGTTTAAATTCTCCTCTGTTTCTGTTTTATTCCATAACGTTTCCCATGTTTTAATTCTAACGCCTGTTGCAGATTGCTTGTCATCAAATTTTTCAAATAAATTTGTTCCATAACCATCAAGATAATATAATTTTGTAAATAGAGATGAACCCAACGGATTCTGAGCTAATAAAGCTTCAAATCCATTATAGCTTGGAACTAAGACAATATCAATATCACCATCTGAATCTTGCTCTACAATTCTAAGATTTCCATCCGCTTGCGGAAAGATTAAGTTCTTGAATTTAACCTGTTCATTAAACTGGGATGTTATATTTCCTGTAATTGAATCTATCTCTATGCCATTTTGACAAACCAAAGAACCGTTATCAAATGAGCAAGGATAAGTATATCTTCCAGAAAGCGGAATATATGAAGGATATGGAGCAAACCATTGATTTGTCAAGTCTTCTCTTTTTATATTCTCTGTGGTTGCTCTTATGTCTATATCTTTTAATTCATTAATGTGTTTGTCAATAAGAGTTAAATCTTCATCAATTAAATTGGCAATTTCTTGTGCTGATTTTAATTTGTAATTGTCATGAACATATTTTTTTGTAAAATCCCAACTTCCCCAATGAGCCCACACTCCTGCCTTGCCAACCATATCTCCAGATGTGATAAGGAAGTTTTGAGAAGGAACATCACATGCTAATAAATTCATAATTTCATCAATCTGACTTTGAGTGAAATCATAATATTCATTGTTTTCAATAATTACTCTTGTATTTGAAATATTCTCTCCAAGAGTTGAATAGATAATTTTATTTATTTTTACCGCATCAGAATTATCACCATTAGTTATGTTGAGCATAATATTATGGGCTTCATTTCCTCCACAAACAAGCATTCTTAAAATGTCATGTGATTTCTGCTCATCTGATTCAAGAAGTAATTTTCCAACCCAATGAGATCTTGGGGTTGTTTGTGATGCTCCATCAAATGTAACTCCTCTCTCACCAATTGCTACAAAGAAATGTCCAAAATCCCACCAAGACGTAATTATTGCATCTTCACTTGAATTGTCCCTTACTTTGTACATTGCACCATACCATGCATCATCAAAATTAGGGGTTGTTCCTTTTGAAATTGCATTAGCGTTTTGAAAGATAGGTACAAAGATAACTAAGAATATGACTAAAATAATTACATATCCAGGGATAATCTTACCCAAATTACCTTTAATACTTGTTTCACCTGCAATAAATTTATTAATATATGTAGCAATATAATAAAGTCCCATAGCAAATGAGATTGCAAATGTGGGGGCTAATAATAAGATAAATCTAACTCCATTTAAACTCATAAAGATTGTTCCTGCAACCCAAATTGATAGTAACATTGTAAGGAAAATTTTATTTGAATTATTTGAGTTAAGAAGACTTAATAATAACCCAACTCCAACTGGAAGCATTAATAATATTAAAAATATATAAGGTGTGTTTGCGATAAAAGATTCTAAAAAGTTACCCCATATTATAAAGGAGAACCATATAACTGAAAATAGTAAAAGGATTCTTCTTGCAATGATATGTTTAGATGTTTTGGATTTGAAATCAATAGATAGCATTACAAGTCCCATCATTGCAATTAGAAAAACGATTTTTCCTCCAACAGAACTAATTATTGAATCAAATGATGCGGGATTTAATTCTGCAACTGAGGAGAAAACATTTGGCCAGATATTGGATTGGGAAATTGATGCAAGTCCTGACAGAGATCCGAACAAACCATTGAATGTTAATTTGAAAATGTTCGCTGAATTTATTAGATAATTAAATATTGCAGAAGAAATTAAGAATCCAATTAATGTGATTACTACATTATTAATTGGATTTTCTCTTGTGATAATGCTTTTAAAATGCATTGTATCTTTGGCTTTGGGAGATTCTTTTGCATCTAAAAATCCTAATATGACTAGGTAAATCAAGTATCCAATCAAGGAAATTGATGTGAACAAAAATATAAACCAACCACTTCCCCATGCCCATAAAAATATAGCTTGGGAAAGCCCAGCAAGACATCCCAAAAATATTCTCCATCTGAAATCCTTTATAGCAAGTGCATATACTAAGAAAGTAACAATTATTAGAGGAAATAAGATATTATATGCGTCCGTATCTACAAATCCAGCAATGGTTCTTGATACAAATGTTCCTATTGAAACTAAGAGCAGTGAACCAAGAAATGCAATTAAATCATTTGAGTACTGTCTTATAATTAAAAACACAGGGATTGAACATAAAATTGCAAGAATTACTGAAAGTAGAAAAATAACTCTGGTTTTTTCTCCAATATCTGAGTTTTCATCCACTCCGCTTAATTTAAATAGATTACTTTCAAGCCATATGTGAAACTCTGGTTCATAAGTTCCACTACCACCTACTGGAGCTAATCTGAGATCAACCCAGGGTACCTCTTTTCCATTAATATTTTTAAGTGATGTTCCAGTATGTCCATTTTCTAAGTAATTTTCACTTAAACCTAAAAAAAAGTAAGGATCAATTGCATTTAAGTATGTCTGCCCATTGTCTGCTTTAAATAATTCTTTGATATTTTCGCTCTGAGTTCTGACAATTTCATTCAAATTTGCACTTTCTCCAATTATACTTAAATCGCCTGTTTCAATTACTTTTTGAAGTTCCTTATTTACTAATTCTTGCCTGTTTATGTCATTTAGGTTCGGATAATTTGCTTCAATTTGTGAACTGATTATGTTCTGAATTTGCAGGTGTACACTTGCTTCAACTCTCTCTTCAAGTCCATCCAAACTGACTGGTCCTGATCTTACAAAAAATCCCACACTCATAACTACTAAGATTAAAATAACAGGTAGTAATTTTTTGAGAATGTTGGTATTTATGGTTCTAAATTCTACTTTGGAAGCATTCTCATTAGAAGTTAGTTTTTTCTTTGAAACATTGCTTTTAGTCATTTATATAGAAATCAAGTTTTAAGATGTTTATAAATTTTGTTATAAGAAAGTGTGTCATATAAAAATCATACATATTTAATCTAAGTTTTCTATGTAATTAATAACTATCTTAACTCCTAGTAATTAATACTTATTTCACTCTTCCGTAAAAATCTTCATAACGAGTAATATCATCCTCTCCTAAATACTCTCCTATCTGCACTTCTATTATTTCAAGAAGAGAATCTCCTTCGTTTTCAATTCTATGTTTTGATTGCTTTGGAATAGTTATACTTTCTCCTTTTTTTAATTCTAATTTTTTATCATCTAATGTTATTTTTGCAGTTCCATTCGTGACTACCCAATGTTCTTCTCTTTTTTTGTGTGACTGCAAGGATAGTCTTCCCTTTGGATGAATAAGTAAACGCTTGACTTTGTAACCTTCTCTCTGCTCAAGCACAAAATAGGAACCCCATGGTCTATTTCCAATTTCCAAATATCTCGCAGAACCTATAAGGTTGGAAGATGACTGGATTTTAGTGCCGAGACCATCTACAAGTTCAATCCCATATTCTCTGCAAACAGCACTTTCGGGTATTTCCTGATTGTTCCTGTCTCCTCCGTTTGCAAAAATTTGTGGTTTTACTGCTCTTAGAGATTCGCATACTGTTCTGTCTTTATCAATGCTTATAAATACCTCATCAACGTAAATAACTGACTCCAATATCTTCTTTCTTTCTAATTCATCCATAAATTCTTTACCTTTTTTAAGTCTTGCTTGGTGATTATTGTTTAAAATGACAACAAGATAAGTCCCTAATTGCTTCGCTTTTTCCAAATATTCTAAATGTCCTATATGAAGAGGGTCAAAGTATCCACTTACCGTAACTACTATTCTTTTATTTTTTTTCATTTTTTGAAATTTCACTCAATTAAATCAAATCTTTTGGAAATGGTGTCTAAGAAAAGCATTAAAAATAACTCTCTCTTATATTTATAAATCTTACTCAATAAAATGAACAGTAAATTTTCGGCTCTGTCCGAAAATTCAAATCAAAGAATTAATAAAGTGTAAAGTTGGTAGTTTTTTATGCTAAAGACAACCAACTTTACTAATAGTTTACATAAAGAAATACTTAAACTTTGTCATAGTTTAAGGTTAAGGCCTCACAATTTTGTGAGGGGTTGCAAACTCTTTAATAATTATCAAAGAGTTGCTATAATAGTCTTATATATCCAATCAGGAAAATCTCTTAGAAGGTTCGTAAGCAATTTAGACGGCGTTTTAACTGCTTGGAAACATTGGTTGCAACTAAAACATATTCCAGGAAAATCAACTCTCCATGATTGGTTAAAGTCCTTCTCAGTTTCTTTTATCCGAGATTTGATTAGATTTTCTTTAGAGAATTCCAACCCAGAACTTGTAGCAATTGATGGTTCGGGAATTGATGCAGACCATAAAACTACTTATTACAAACATAGAATACGATTTGAACCCAAATCTCCTTGGCATAAATTAGACATAATTTGTGATGTGCAAGGCTCTAAACAAATAATAGACTTTTCTTTCTTGGTTAAGAATCAGCATGATTCAAAAGTTGCAAACAAACTTTTCAAAAGATTAAAAGTCAGGAAAAGTGTCCTTGTCGCAGATAAAGGATACTTTTCCTTTGATCATTTAGAAAATCTCAAAGAAAAAGATATAGATTTGATTTTCCCGCCAAAAAATTATGGAAAAACTAAACATAATATCGTTAAGCATTGTAAAATCAAACAAAAATATCACAAAAATAAAGAATTATACAATAAAAGGAACAATGTGGAGAGTGTGTTTTCATCCCTGAAGAGAGTTCAAGGACTAAATATCAGAAGTAGGACACATTTTATGAAAAAAAGAGAAATAGCATGGAATATTCTGTGGTATAACATAAGAAAAAAACTTTCTTATGTAATTTTCTTCTATGAAAATTGGATAATTTTCAAAAGAAAAATAATAATGTTTTAGTATCAAATAGTGTTTTCATCTCTTCTTCCTTAAAAAAATTAATTTTCGGACAGAGCCAAATTTTCACAAAATTTATATAACAATTCTTGTTGTAATTAGATATTATGAAATATTATAGTCAAGTTGGACAAGATAAATTTCTACACAAAAAAGTTTTTAAGGATTTTAGAAATGGAGTTTTCTTAGATTTAGGAGCTTTTGATGGAATTACCTTATCTAATACTTATTTCTTTGAGAAACAGCTAAAATGGAGAGGATGGTGTTTTGAACCTATACCCAAATATTTTAAGAAATTAAAGTCTAAAAGGAAAACAATTTGCTTGAACTATGGAATTTCAAACAAAAGAGGAAAGGAAAAATTTTTATTGATTGAAGATGCTCCAATGCTTAGTGGAATTTATTCTTCGTTCTCCAATATAGAGAGAAAGAAGTTGAAAAAACAGAATAAAGTTAAAGAGATAGATATATCTACTATAGCAATTTCTACATTTTTAAAAGAAAGGAAGATTAGAAGAATAAATTATTTATCATTAGATATTGAAGGAAGAGAAGAGGATATTTTAAAAGATATTAATTTTCAAAAAACATTCATTGATGTTATAAGTGTAGAAGATAATAATAATTTGAAAAAAGTTGATAATATATTAAAGCAAAATAATTTTATATTATTAAAGCAAAACTATTTTGATAAAATTTTTATAAACCAAAGAAGTAGATTCTTTAAGAAAAAGTTATATTTTTATATAATAGTGTCAAGGTTTCAAAACATTTTTTATAAAAGCAAATTGTATAACTTTATTTTCAGATACATAAGAAGAATTAAATGGTTACATAATTTATTGATTAAGATATGTTGCAAGAAATAAACAAATTGAGATTATTAAAAAATAAATGCTATTAATCAAAAGAATGTAAGAGGTGCTTCAAAAACAAAAATTAATTAAATGAATTAATAATATTCATAATATGAAAAAGGCACTTATTACAGGGATTACTGGGCAGGATGGAAGTTATCTTGCAGAATTTTTACTTAATAAGGATTATGAAGTTCATGGCATGATTAGAAGGTCAAGTTCAATAAACACATGGAGAATAAATCATTTATATAAAAATAAAAATATAATGGATAAAAGATTGTTTCTGCATTATGGAGATATGACAGATACAACTAGTTTGATAAGTTTAATAAAAAGGATAAAACCTGATGAGATATATAATTTAGCCGCGCAAAGTCATGTTAAAATTTCTTTTGAAATTCCTGAAATCACTGCAAATATTGATGCTATTGGAACTTTAAAAATTATTGAAACTATAAGAGAATTAGGGCTCTCTAAGAAAACAAAATTTTATCAAGCATCAAGTTCTGAACTTTATGGAAAGGTCCTTGAAACTCCGCAAAATGAAAATACTCCTTTTTATCCAAGAAGTCCTTATGGTGTTGCCAAATTGTATGGTTTCTGGATAATAAAGAATTACAGAGAAGCATATAATATTTTTGCCTGCAATGGAATATTATTTAATCATGAAAGTGAGAGGAGAGGATTTAATTTTGTTTCTCGGAAAATCACACTTGGATTATCAAGAATTAAATTAGGTTATCAAAAAGTTTTAGAACTTGGAAATTTAGATTCAAAAAGAGATTGGGGATATGCAAAAGATTATGTTGAAGCAATGTGGTTAATACTTCAATCCAAAAAACCAAAAGATTATGTTATAGCAACTGGAGAGACTCATAGTGTTAGAGAGTTTGTTGAACTTTGTGCAAAGGAACTTGGTTTTGATTTAGAGTGGAGAGGAAAAGGGATTAATGAGACTGGTATAGATAAGAAATCAAAAAAAACTATTGTAAAGGTTAATCCAAAATATTTTAGACCAACAGAAGTAGATTTTCTTTTAGGAGATCCTACTCTCGCTAAAAAAGATTTAGGCTGGGAAGCAAAGACAAAATTTAAGAATTTGGTTAAGATAATGGTAAAAGCTGATTATAAATTAATGAAAGAAAATAAGGGAGAGTTTTTGTTTTAAAGTGAAAAAAAATTCAAAAATCTTAGTTTTAGGAGGAAGTGGGCTTTTAGGAAGTTCTGTTGTAAAATTATTAAGAGAACAAAAGTTCAAAAATATCTTAACTCCTTCTTCTAAAGAACTGAATTTGCTTGATAAAAAGAAAGTTGAAAATTATATTAAAAGGGAGAAACCACAATTTATATTTACGGTGGCAGGTTTAGTTGGAGGAATTTTAGGCAATAAAAGTCATCAGGCAGATTTCTTGTACGAAAACACAATGATGATTTTAAATTTGTTAGATGCCGTTAAAAACTTTTCAAAAAAATCAAAGATATTATATACTGGTTCAACATGCATTTATCCAAAAGAAAACCCACAACCTATAAATGAGAGTAGATTTTTGTGTGGGAAACTTGAAGAGACAAATATTGGTTATTCTATTTCAAAAATAACAGGAATAATTGCTTGTCAAAAATATAGAGAGCAATATAATATAAATTCTATTTGCATTATGCCTACAAATATGTATGGGATTAGTGATAATTATGATTTGGAAAATGGGCATTTTTTAGCATCTTTAATTAAAAAATTTGTATTGGCAAAAAAAAAAAATTTAAAAGAAATTATATTCTGGGGTTCAGGAAAACCAAGAAGAGAAGCTTTGTTTAATGATGATTGTGCTAATGCTCTTATTTATTTAATGAAGAATTATGATTCAAGTGAAATTATAAATGTTGGTACTGGCTTTGATTATTCTATAAAGGAATATGTGAATATTATGAAAAGTATTACAAATTTTAAAGGAAAGATAATTTGGGATAAGTCAAAACCAGATGGAACTTTTGAGAAGAGAACAGATATAAGAAAGTTGAAGAAAATTCTTCCAGAGTTTAAACCAAGAAATTTTGAGAAAGGAGTTAAAAAGATATTAGAAAATGAGAAAGAAGTTAGGAAGATGTTAAAATGATTAGGAAACTGAGAGTTAAGACAGTCAGATTCATTAGGAAAAACAAGGAGGTTTTTTTCATAAATATCATTATTAAAATCTATTTTGGTATTTTAAAATTGCTTCCTAAAAATATTTATTTCAGAATTTTAACATTTTATAAATGCAAAAGAAAATTAGAGTATATTAAACTCAAATTTTTTAGAAGAAAAACAGAAGAAATTATTTTAAAAGTTGATAAAACTAAACTATACTTTCCAGATGTTGGTAATGCTTTTATGTTTATTAATGAACAAGAGACATTTGATATTTATAAAATTGGTAGATTTTTGCATCATAAGAAAGGGTTAAAACTTTTAGATGTTAAATATAAAGAGACAAATTCAAATATATTTATTGATGTGACTGATACAGGGATAACTAAAGAGATATTAACAATAAATGTTAAAGAACCATTAAATATTAGGATTATGAAAAGGTGTGTCATATAAAAAACTATATATATTTAATTAAGTCCTTTATACTATTAACAATTATATCAACTTTTGTTTTGTCTTGTAATTCATATTCTCCTCTTGTTGTTTCTCCAGACAAAACTAAAATCCTAATAATACCTTTATCGCTTCCCATTTTCATATCTGTATAAAGTCTATCTCCAATTATTACACAATCTTCATAATTTGAATTATTTTTATTTATTGCTTCTTCTATAAAATCTATTGATGGTTTTCCAAAAGTTTTTACTGGGTTCTGTTTTGTACACTTAAAAATCATATCCATAAAACATCCAATGTCAGGGATTAACCCTCTTTTTGAAGGGTAAAACATATCTATATGTGTTGCATAATAAGGAACTCCTTCTCTTATTAAGTCAATTGTATCTTTAATTTTCTCATAATTTATCTCGTTATCATAAGTTAAAAGTATTGCTTGAGGATTTTTTTTAGTAAAAATGAAATCCTCTTTCTTCAAGTATTTTGTAATTTTAGAATTCGCAACCCAGAATATTTTCTTAAAATTGCTCTTTTTAAAAAAATCAATACATGGATTTATTGAAACTAAAATTTCACTTTCCTTAAGTTTTACTTTCTTATTGCTAAAATATTTCATGTAATCAAAAGGAGATTTAGAAGAATTATTTGTACATAAATGAAAAAATTTATTTTTACTTTTTATCTTTTCTATAAACTGTTTAGAGCCTCCTAACATCTCACTATCTTTAGTTAAAGTTCCATCATTATCTACAAAAAATATATTCTTATTTTTTAAATTAGGTAAATGAATATTAAATAGTAATTCTGCTTGTGACAAATCCTCATAATTATCAATTTCAAACCATTTAAAACCAGAAATATCACAAACCTCTGTTTTCAATTCTCTTCTTGAAAATAATCTATCTAATATAACTTCACTCCATTGATTTAAATCCTTCTCAATTTCAATAACTCTTTTCAGTTCATTCACTATTTTAATGCAGTCTTTTTTCATAAACTTATAAATATCTATGCTACAACCATGGGAATCTCCTAGACTTATTTTTTTTGAAATCCTTTCAATTAACCCTTCTCTGACTATAACTTTCATAGATTCTTCATTATATATTCCGACATCAACTGCTATGGAACTACCTTTTTTTGTTATTAACTTTTTTATAATTGATGGCTCAATAACTAAGTCTGCATTCATTAATATGAAATCTTCGTTTAACTCTTTTTTTGCAAGATATAAACTATATGAATTGTTTGAATCCTCATAAATTTCATTTTCAATGAACTTGATATTCTGAGTTGGATATTTTTCTTTACAGAATTTCATTATCTTCTCTTTTTCAAAACCAACAATCAAAATAATATCTTCAATTTCAGATTCAATCAAAGAGTCTAAGATATAACCTAACATAGGTTTATTATTAACTTCAACTAATGTCTTTGGTTTATTATTTGTCATGGGTCTTAGTCTAGAACCAACTCCTGCAGATAAGATTATTGCTTTCATAATTAAGGAAAAAAGAGAATATTTATAAAACTTATTAATTTTATTTATATATGACTCTAAGAAAGAATCTGTTCCTACAAAGAATCTTAAGATTTATTAATTTCTTTATTCCGAAGTGCAACAAACTCGTTATATTATATTCTCCGTGGAGATATAGTGGAAACTGCTACATTTTTCACGAATATCTTAAAAAGAATAAAAAAAATGTTAGATTTTATTTCAAATTTATTTCAGAAGAGGAGGATAAAGAAACCATTAAGATTTTAAGTATTAAGGGAATCTGGAGTTTTTTTAGGGCAAAATATGTCCTGACTACTCACGGAAGCAACGTCGTAAAAGTTAAGAGACAGAAAGTTATTGCACTACATCATGGCATACCTCTAAAAAAGATTACTTTATTAGACCAAAAAAATAAAGTGTTGAATTATAGGAGAGAAATTGATTTTTTCGTCACAAATTCATTCCTAACTTCCTCAATTTATTCATATGCGTTTGATTTACATCCTAATCAAATTTTGGAATTTGGAGAACCTTTACTATATTTTTATGATAATATAGAATTATTTTTGAAATCAGAGGATAAAAAAGAGATATCAAAGATAAAGCAATACAGAAAGAAGTATAGAAAGATAGTTTTATTCTCTCCAACATATAGAGATAAATGGGAAGGAAGACAAACAGGAGAAAAAATAGAATTAATCTTAGAAAAATTTATGGAAATTATAAGAGACAATGAAAATATGTTCTTTATAATTAATCTTCATCCAAGAGATAAAGATAAATTTAGAGAGAGTCAAATCAAATTACAGATGAAAAATTTTAAGTTTGGAAAAATCTCATCAGAAAAATATCTCCCATTCATAGATGTAAGTGTAAATGATTATAGTTCATTATTCTTTAATTCTATTTATTTAAATAAAGAAGTTATAATGTTTATGCCAGATTTAAATTTGTATATGAAGAATGTTGGTTTATTATACAAAAATCTAGAAGTGTTTGATAAGAATTTAATATTTGAAAAGTATAATCTGAAATTCAAGAAAATTCTTAATAATTATCCAAAAGAATGTAGAATTACTAATAGTAAAATAAGAGAATTATATTTTTATGATTTTATAAATTCAAATGAGAAGTTGTTAGACTTCCTAAATGATAAGATGAAGAATTGAATTTTACTTCAAAACTTCTATTTGTTTGATTTAAAACATTATCAAATGTAATTCTTAATTTTTTAAGGATTATTTTATATTTTTATGCTCAAAAAAACAATAGGATTATTTTTTTGCCTTCCATTTTATGGATATTTTAAGTTGTATGAATTTTTTTATTATAAAATTGGTAGATTTTTGCATCATAAGAAAGGGTTAAAACTTTTAGATGTGAAATATAAAGAGACAGATTCAAATATATTTATTGATGTGGATGATACTGGGATAACCAAAGAAATATTAACAATAAATGTTAAAGAACCATTAAATACTGGGATTATGAAAGAAATCTTAAAAAACAATAAGATAGATAACATCATAGACTTAGGAGCAAATATTGGGGATTTTGTTTTATTAGAAAATCAATACTGCAAAGCAAATATCCTTGCAATTGAACCTGTTGGTAGAATCTTTGAAGTTTTGAAACTTAATATGTTAAGAAATAATTTGGAAGATAAAGTTTCTATTAAAAAAGTTGGAGCAGGAGATAGAAATGGATTCTCAAAAATATTTATACCAAAGCAAGGTAATTGGAGTTCATTGTATAAAAGCAAATTTACAGAAAGTGCAGATACTGAAAAAATTGAAATTCAAACATTAGAGAAATTATTTAAGGAAAACAACATCCCTTTGAAAAATGTTCTTATAAGAACAGATATTGAAGGATTTGAATATAATTTAATAAAGGGAAATAAAGGATTTTTAAAGAAAGTTAAAAATTTGTGGTTTTGTTTGGAATTTCATAATCAAATTTTAGATTTGGATAAATGCATTGAATTTATGAAAATTATGGAAGAGATAGGTTTTAAAATTAAAATTATGAGTAATGAGGGGCCATTATGGTTAAGTTTTTTATGAAGAAAAAATCTTCAAATTTATTCTACCCTTTTATAAAATGAAAGTTGGAAAAGATTTGTTATATACTGTTAGGAAGAACTTAACTTACAAACAAGTCATTGATGAACTAAAAAATAATTCCTATCCTTATGGGCCCCACATTAATTTTTATAAAGACAAATAGTTTAATGAATTTTACTTTGAGAAAAAGAAATCACCTTCCAAAATCCCTTCATTATCAAACTGGTTTGGCTTTACATAAACCAACCTGAAATTGAAGTTTTCTAAGAATTTTTGAACTTCATAAAAATTAGATTGCCCTTTGTAGAAACAATCTTTAGTTGAGAGTTCTAATTGAATTAATTTAATTTTATCTGATTTTAATAATTGTTTTGCTCCTTTCAATATCAAATCTTCATAACCCTGAACATCAGCCTTTAAGAATATATTTTTTCCTCCCCCTCCATCAAAATAATCATCTAATCTTACAACATTGACATTTTCAGTATATCTGTCCTTATAATGATTTGTCGGTTCTAAAAATGAACTGCCTCCTTTATTGTAGCCAAGAACATTAATTTGCTTTATTTGGTTTTTGTCACCTACTGCTTTATTTTCTAATTTTATGTTCTTTTCATTTTTTAAATTTTCCTTCAAGATTCTAAAATTCTCCTTCACAGGCTCAAATGCTATGATGTCTTTACTATATCCAAAGTTTCTCAAAATTAGTGAATATATGCCATAATTAGCACCAATATCCAAAACTAAATCCACTTTGTTAGATTCTATAATCTTACTAATATTTCTGTAATGCCTAACACCATTAAGACCATTTATTAAGTCATTATCTGTAAATGATTTAGGAATCAGTCTTAGAAAAAACTTCATATTCTTAGCAATAAAATTCCTTAAAACTCTTATCATATAAATTAAAATTTTAATGAGTTTATAACTTTTTCCAATTCTTAATTATATTTTTAATATCAAATTCTCTTGCTCTCTCTAATCCCTTTGAATATTTTTTTTGTAATTTTTTGATATTAATAATGTTAAGCATAATATTAGATAATTCAATTTCTTTTTTTGTTAATGATTCTTCATTTAATGTTTTTCTTGTATCCTCATTTTCCAAGAATGGTTGTGTTAAAATACCATACTTCCCATAATAAGGATATTTTATTCTCGCACTAATTTCTAATTCTGGACATAAAATTTCTCTTGGACCGCTTATGCAATCAGTTGAAATTATTGGAATGTTTGATGCTAAACTTTCAAGTAATACCATACCAAAAGCTTCAGATAAAGTTGGAAAAACAAAACAATCACATTCCTTCAAGTAAGAATAAATATTATCTTTCTGCCCCAATAAAAATATATTGTCTTTCAATCCTAATTTTTCAATAAATTCTTCTAAATCTTTTTTTAATTCTCCCTCCCCTAAAACTATTAAATTTGTGTCTTTCTCTCTTTCTACTATTTTTCTAAAGCACCTAAATAAAACAAATAAATTCTTACTTTCAACCAGTCTTGCAATGGTTATAAACGTAAATTTTTTGTGAAAGTATTTTTCTCTTTCTTCTTTTGAGATTTCTTCTCTTAATTTTTCCTTTATTTCACTTAAATCAATTAAATTATGAATCATTTCTGTATTTTTTAAATTAAAATCCTTCTTTAATATTTCTTCTTGATATTTAGAAATTGAAATAACTTTATCTGCAATCCTATATGTTTTTAATATCAACATTTTTTTAATTTTAGATTTTAAATAAACTTGTGGATTCACATGAACTGAAACAAAAATATTTATTTTATTGTTGAAGATGATTTTGCTAAATATTGCTGGTATATTTAATTCTTCAAGAGATGAAATTATGTGTGTTATATTATTTTTCTTACAGTATATTTTTATTTTGTAAGCTCTGTAAAAATATTGTAACATTTTCAAAGGATACAGGATAGGATTTAAAATCTCAAATTTTGAATTTAAACTCTCATATTTCCCATTAAATTTAATATATGGTTTTAAGTCATATAAGGTTAAGAAATATGTTCTATGATTCTTTGATAATTCATTTGCTATTTTTGTCATAACCATTTCCGTTCCTTTTCCAATTTTCATTGAATAACATAAAAATAAAATTCTTTTCATTTTAATAAAGCCTCAACTAACTTCTTTCTCTCATTATTTATTTTTTCAAAGAAATTTTTTCTTAAAAAGTTTTGTTTTAAAAATTCCTCATATTTTTCATCATCATTATCAAGTTCAACTATCTTTTTTATCATTTCTTCATAACTACTATAGTTATCATAATTAATAAATGAACTTGTATTAAAGTAATCCCTCACATTTGAAGCTCCTCTGTAAATTGGAATGCTATTAGAAATCATAGGATTAATAATCTTTTCAGTTATATAATTTTGTGCGTAAGAATTCTCAAAACAAATTACAAATTTGTAATCTTTATAAATTTCCTGATTTATCTTATTAAAGTCATTTCCGTACTTTCTTTCCAATTTATTAGATATTTTACAATTGTTAAAGACATTTCCATAACTATCAATTTTTTTATATTTTAATAATTTTTTATAAAAGATTAATCTATCTAGATTTGAAGGATTTGAAACAATAAAAGCACAAAATTTCTTCTTTTTATTCCTTCTTAATTTCTTGTCAATTCTTAATAAAGAAGAGTAGTCATAAATAAAAGTTGAAGGGATATTTATGGAGTTCCATTCTATTAAATTATCAGTTATTACAATTGAGTTTTTTGATTTCCTTATATAATCTATATTTTTCTTGTAAATATAAAAAGGCAAGTTAAAATTTTTTATCTCAAATTTTATAAAAAAATAGAGTAAAGAATCTCTTAAAGAAGATATATTTTTAAATATTTTATTAATTATATGAACTACATTTATCTTAACAATTAAATTTTCTCCTGAAATGCAAATCTTCTTTTTGTCTTCATACTTATTTAGGATTTTAAAATCAGGGAAACTACCGAACATAACGATGTCAAAATTTTCATTAGATTCTACAAATTTAATTTTTTCTTTATTTAAGAAAGAATTAAAACTTTTAATTAAATTGTCATTTATATTAATTAATTTAATTTTAAATATTTTCATTTTTCTACCTTATATTCCTTCGGTAATTTCAAACTTTTAAATTGTGGATACTTCTTAACTAATTCTCTAAAAGTTAATAAATTTAGCTCTTCAAAACTTTTATTTAATCTATCAGAATATCTTTCTTTTAGAGTATCTGACAGGACTATTTCTTTCTTACTCAAACTATGATTTAATAATCCCTTATCTTTTTTGACAAGTTTTAAATGAAAATATAAAGGATAGTCTAATAATCTAAATAACTTTGAAAATTTAAAAACCTCACAAGATTTGTCTTTCAAATAATAAGTATATCTATTTATTTTAAAGAATCCTCTGTCATATCCACCAGCAATAAGTTCATTCCCAAAAAAATAAATTTCATTCTCATATTTATATAGATTTAAACCAAAAAATCCTAAATATTTTTTTAATCCGTTTTTTTTGATCAATTTACAAATATTTTCAAATTTATCCTTTGTCATCAAGTCATCACCATCTATTTTAACAGCATATTGAAATGTGCATTTGTGTAGGGTGTAGTTATAGAAATTGGCAAGATTTCTAATATTATTAAACTTTGAACTCTGATGATTTTTACTACATGCTGGAAAGATGTCATAATTATAATAATATAATTTTATCTTATCAGGATATTTTTTAATTAGTCGTTTGACAATTCCTTCCGTCCTATCAAAACAATTATTTAAACAAATTATAAGCTCATCCAATCCACCTATACATGATAAAATTACATTCTCAATTGTCTCTTCTTCATTATGAATTCGCATAAATCCACTTATTCCTAACTTTCTCTTTTTTGAAAATTCCTTTCTCAAACTTTCATATTTCTTTGTATCTGGGTTATAATATTTAGGGTTAGTAATTTCAGTAAATGAAATATGTTCCAAATGCAAATCATATAAACCGAAAAGAATTATATAAACAAAATTATTGGAGTTTCTTTTGTCCTTAATATATTTTAATAATTTTTTCATTTTAAAGAACTTCTCCCTAAATAATCATTATGTTCCAAGAAAAATAACATAAATTTTTTACCATTAATCATTTTTTTAAACCTCTTAAACTCAACCAAAAAAATCTAAATATTGAATATTTTTCTTTATAAAACTTATAATGGAAAATTGTGAAATAAAACACAACAAAAACTCCTCCAAAGAAACCAAACATTCTAATAAAAACTTTTATCCTTGAATTTATTAATTCATCTCTATACTGAATACCACTACTTTCATCTTTATGAAATACAATTGCTTTATCCATATGTTTAATATTTAAATTTTTATCCAAACAATCTTTTAAAAAAATATTTTCTTCTCCAACACAATACTTTGCCCCAAGCCCAAATTCTTCATCAAATTTTAAATTATTTTTTAGTATTACTTTTCTTCTAAATGTAATTCCCCAACTACTAATGCCTAATATAGACTTCCTGTTATGCATTCCCTCTTCTACTTTAAAATGTTTTATACCTCCTTCATTTACTGCCTGAAAGGTTATAACATCATAATCCCTATTTTTCTCATATTCTTCTTTTATAATCTTATCAAAATTCTTCAAATAAATCAAATCATCATCACAAATATGACAAATATCTGCTTTTGAATGTTTTAAAGCATTATTCCTATTTTTTGATAAACCTTTATCATACATATAAAAATACTTAACTTTTCCTTTTGTCAGATATTTCTGGGGTTTTGTAACTTTATCAAAAATCTGATGGGAAATTACAACCTCATCAATACTTTTATTCTTAATTAACTCGGATAAAAGTTCCTTTTTAATTCTTTCAATATTCTCATTTGTTGTAGTTATTAAAATCCCAAGAGTTAGTTCTTTATTTTGTTTCTTCATTTTAATATCTCATTATTTATCTTCTCTTTTAAATTCTTTGATTTTTCAAAATCAAATTTTCTTGCAAAGAGGCAGCTACTCCTTTTAATTTTTTCAAAATCTCTTCTATCTAAAATTGCTGGTCCTTCTCTTTTTTTATTCCAATCAATAAATCTTAAATTATTATTCACACATTCTTTCTCATATTTTGAGTTCAGAAGAACTGTCTGAAAAAACATTCCATCAGATGAATCAGAATATTTGTATAATTTTATTAAATCACTAGCTCTATTACTCCTTAGGAAATTGTAAATATAATCAATTGAACTTCTATTTAAACACCACCAAGAACTTCCAAAATAATATTTATTTATACTTTTTGGAAAACTTTTTCTTGGCAGAAAAATATTTAGAAATAGAATATTAAACAAAATATACACTCGATAAATCTGATGTTTTAGAGAACCTGTTCTTGAATTCCAATTAATTTTAAAAGTATCATAAAAATGCCATTTTGAAATCTTGAACCATCTTTGTTCATTCTTAAAATAAGAGAGATAATTATTTGAGCTTTTAATCTCAGAAAACTCAATATAATTCTTATCTGTATTTTTGAAAAAGTCCAAAACAGATTTATTTGGTTTTATTGGATAATCAACTCCGCTCAACAAAATAAAATATTTAAAACTATACTTAGAATTAAGGGCTAATTCTATCATTTTCAATGTTGCCTGAACTGGACTAAAACCTTTCCAAATTACATTTTCTCTCTCTTTCACAAAAGAGATATTATCCAAATCTTTCATTTTTTCTTCAAATAACTCCTGATTTGACTTTCTATCTATATGAACAAAAAAACAAACATCTTTATTATTTAATCTTTTAATCAAATCATAAAAATGATTCTCCTGATTATGGGCTAGTATCAGATATGCTATCAGCTTCCTTGTTTTCATTTTCCTTTAAACTCCATTTTATAAAAAAGAAATAACAATAAATTTTTTGGAAGCAAAAGAAAGATTACTTCAGAGAATAACCTTGCCAAAATCCAGAAATTAAGATAATCTAAACCTTTCATATATTTTAATTTTAATTTTATTCCATTTAGAATCATTAATTTTAGTTTTTTATTTTTACTTTGATTTTCAGATTGCCTGTAATAGCATAGAATTTCTTTAAGATTTGTCATTTTATACTTATGTAAAATCCTCATCCAAAAATCCCAATCTTCACAAACTTCATACCTCTCATCATAATTACCTATTTTTTTAAGAATAAATGTATTTATCATCATTACTGGCTGTGGAAACGGTGATTTAATTAAACTTATGTGTCTTAATTTTTCAAAATCATTTTCATAATATCTTATTAGTTTTCTGCCTGAATCATTCCAAAAATATTCAATAGCACTACCACATCCGACAAAGTCTTTATTCTTCTCTAAAAACTTAACTTGAATTTCTAATCTCTCTTTATGAGAAATATCATCACTATCCATAATTGCAAAGTACTTGCTTTTCTTTGACATTTTTTCAAACAACTTATTTCTTGTCTTAACAATTTTTAAATTCTTCTTATTTTTAAAAACTTTAACCCTTCTATCTTTTTTCTTATACTTTTGAATAATTTCCCAAGAATTATCATCTGAACAATCATCAATAATTATAAATTCAAAATTTCTATAAGTCTGATTTAATACGCTTTCAATTGCAGAAGGGAGATATTTTTCACAATTGTAATTAGGCATTAAAACAGAAACAAAAGGTTTGCCTTCCATAAAAAGAAAATAAACTTCTCCAACTTATAAATATATTGAAATGAAAAAAATCTATACTAATCCAAAACTACTTTGTAAACCTTGCCTAAAACTTGTCCGCTTTCTTCATATACCCAAACTTCTTCTAAATAATTGTTTAAATCATTATTCCAAGGATGTGTGTAATTGTTATAATTCTCAGGAGAGATATACAAAATATCAAGTTTTGTTACATGAGGAGAATTTCTTGCTGAGGGCTCAAATATATCATTTTCTCTGATAAAATATTTTATTCGGTTATCATCTAAGATTTTTCTTAAATCCGAATTATCTTCAAATCTTAGTGGGTCAAATGGGTGAGCATTCCCATCTTGGTCAAATTGCCATTCGCTGTTTATCCAATAATAATCCCAATACAAATAAATCTCCTTGTTTTCTGATTTTGCTAAGTTTTTATATTTCTCCAAGACTTTATGTCTGTTTTGTGAATTGTTTGAGTATAATATTATTGCAGAATCAAGCCAATATTTTTGAAAGTCCCCAAATATGAAAAAATGAGACTGTCTTCCTGATAATAATTGAACTCCCGAAACACCATGAATTGCGAAACCTAATTCATTTGTTGTTATAAAAATATCTTTCTGCAAATCGTTTTTAATTACAAAATCATCAAATTCTTGATAATTTGTATTTAGTTCATTTTTTCCAGCCTGCCAAAATCTATCGTTACTCTTCGCTTCAACTGTATCATTTATTAAACCAAATGTTAATAAGAAAATTAAGAGAATCAAAAAGATATTCTTATACTTAATATAGTTTTTGTATTTATCTTTTAGGATTGTAGAAATAAACACAAATAAATACCCAACAATAAATGCACTAAAAAATGGAAATAAAAATCCAAATGAATGTCTTGGGCTAAGGGTTTTATCAAACAAAGGAGCAGTTATTAAATAATTGAAAATTGATATGAAAAATAAAAAAATAACGAAATAAAGATGTTTGTCTAATTCTAAAAATTTTTTATCTTTCGTCTTAATAAAGAATAAACTTATGAATACAATAATTATTATAAGAGAAATAAGAGAAGTTTTAATATCTGAGAAATTAAAGAAAATATTCTTTACAAAGTTAAAAAAGGTCTCAAAGTAATTTGATATATTTGTGAGATCAATATGTATGTCAAATTTAAATGCATTAGTTTTTCCACCATATTCAAAAATTACTTTTTTCCACCAACCTAAAAAGATGCTAATAAGGATTGTTGCAAAAGAAAGAGAAATTAATATAAGACTGTTTGGGGTTCTCACTTTATTTATAAAATCTGTAAGAAAGTTTTTTGAAAAATTTATGGGATATAATATGTAAAATATGAAAAGTGATGAGACAATAAAAATATATGTGAAAAAACTTTCAGCATGGATATTTGTAAATAAAACTCCAATTATAAGAGATAATATGGCATATATTATTTTTTTATAATTGATTTCTTTCTCATTAAACATTTTTAATAAGAAAAATAACAGTATAGGCAGAAGAATGTTTATGACACTTCTATATTTAAAATATGGAAGACTTGTTAATTGGAAAGATAGAACTGATAAAAGTAAAGCAAGGTAATTATTGTTAAAGAAAAGTTTATATAGCAGAAACCAAAATATAATTCCTAAAATAATAAAAATATAAGAAAGGTATATATAATTTTTCCAAAAGTTATCTCCTTTAAAATCCGTTAGTTTTGAAAAGACTGCAACTAAGAAAAATTGCCCTTTTGGAAGTGAATTTGTTTGGTTTAACCAACTGTGCGAAGAAGATTTTTCAAAATCAATGTCCAAAGCCATATTCTGGGAAATTCCATTTTCAAAATAGTAATCACAACCATAAATACAAGTAGGTATTGATTTTAAATCCTTTGTCAAATAATAATTTGTAAATAAGAAAGAAATTGCTACAAGAGATAATAAGATAAACGGGAGATACTTTCTTACCTGATTTGTATCAAAATAATTTAATCTCATTTCTAATTCTTCTTTGTGGTTCTCTTCACCTTTCCTTGTTGATGACTTCTTCACTTTTCTTCGTAATTAGCATAAATTCCTTAATCCACTTACATTCTTTACATAAATAATACTTACACAATTTTATAAATAAGTTGCTATTCTTAAATTTTATGTCAGTATATGATGATAATTATTATAAACAACAAAAGAACAGTTCTATTCTTTCTGCAAAAGAAGTTGTTCCAATTATCTTGGATTTCGTAAAAGTGAAATCTGTTGTAGACTTTGGTTGCGGAATTGGGACATGGTTAAATATTTTTGAGAAGTATGGATGTGAAATATTAGGAATTGATAATCATGAAATTAAAAAAGAAAAATTAATGATTAACAATAAATTTTTTCTAAAAAGAGATTTGCCAAAAAAAATAAATTTGAATAGAAAATTTGATTTGGCAATTTCTTTAGAAGTTTTAGAACATATATAAAACAAGTATACAGACACATTTATAAAAAACTTAACAGATTGCTCTGACATGATAATTTTTTCAGCGGCTTTGCCCTTTCAAGGAGGAACTAATCATATAAATGAACAAGAGCCACAATATTGGATTGAGAAATTTAATAGAAAAGGATATGAGATGATAGATTGTATTAGATATAAAATTTGGAACAATAAAAAGGTAGAAAGGTGCTATAGAAATAACATTTTTGTATTTATTAAGAAAAGCAAACTGAAGAATTTTCCAAAATTACAAAGGGAGAAAGAAGAAACGAAAAATATACCTGTATTTATAATCCATCCTGAGATGTTTCTACCAAGAGCAGCTTTTTTAAATAAAATTACAAAATTCATTCCTTTAAAAATGTTAAAGTTTGTTGAGAATAAGGTAAATAAATATCTCATAAAAAAATAATTATTTAAATAAAAACTCTTTTCTAAGCCTAACTATGCCTTTCAAATCTTCTAAAACTGCTTTGACAACTTTAACTTTTGAATCTGGATCATCTTTCCATATGACATCAATCTCTTCAACTTTCATTTTGTTTTTAATTGCTCTTATTATTAACTCTGTATCTAAAAACCAAATTTCTTCCTTTATATCAGGAATTTCTTTATTTAGTTTTAGAAAAGAATTTCTCTTTATTGCTTTAAATCCACATTGATGATCTCTTATTTTATGAAAAAAAAACATCCTCAATAACAAATTATAGTTTCTTGATAGAAACTCTCTTTTAAAATTCCTATCAATAACTTTTGATTTAAGTCCTAAACGATTTCCAACAACCAAATCACAATTGTCTTTTATAATCATATTTATCATAGGAAGGAAAAATCTCAAATCTGTTGCTAAATCAATATCCATATAAGAGACAACACTTGCTTTTGATTTTGTCCAGGAACTTTTTAGTGCAAAATTTCTTCCTTTTCTGCTTAGTCTTAAATAATTAATTTCTTTAACTTTTTTTTCTAATTTCTCACCTACTTTCTTGGTGTCATCTATACTTCCATTATCACAAATAGTAATTTCAAATCTGTATGGAAATTTTGATTTTTTTAAGAAATTATAAAATTTCATGACATCCTCTTTTAAAATTCTTTCTTCATTCAAAACTGGAAATGTAATGTTTACTAAAATATCTTTCATCTTATTTTAAAAGTCAATTTTAATTTATATGTCTATGTTTTTCTTTAAACAGCCAAATTTTAAATACAATAAAATTGAAAAAGGAAAAGAATAAAATAACAATTGCAGATGCTATTAGATATTCAAATCCAACTAAAAATCTTAAAAAGATGTGCGGGAAAAGATGCTCAAAAAAATTTCTTAATATTAAAATTAAGGGAACAATCACTGCATAAGTTATAAATAAAGAATACACAATAAAAATAGTAAATCTTTTTTTATGGTCCTTTTTAGTTTTAAAAGTCATTTTTGTGTGCAGGGAAAAATTGTAAATCAAATTAATTGTTTGTCCTATAATTACACCAAGAGTTGTACTCATAACCAAGAAATTAAATATTAAATATTCACTTTCTAGAAAAATAAATTCCACAAAAAGCCATAAGAAAAATAGATTTAGTAGAACTCCTGTTGTACCAGTTATACAAAAATGCAAGTAACGTGTTTTGTAGAAAAATTTTAAGAGAAATCTTGGATTTAATAGATTCCTTAAAGTAATCTCTTCTCTTTTCAAATAGTCTTTTATTTTCTTATTCATATTATAGGCATTTTTTTATTTTAAATTATAACCTTTGATAAAATCACATACAATTTCTTTTAAGTCTTTTTTTGCTTCCCAGTTTAATAGTTGTTTTGCTTTCTTAGGATTTGCCAAGCATCTCCCAACATCACCTGCTCTATTCCCTTTAACCCTAAAATTAATTTTTCTATTTAACTGGATTTCAAATTCTTCTATTATTTGCAAGACACTTGTTCCTTTTTTAGTTCCTAAATTAAAGATTTCATTTTTAGGATAATTTATTGCTTTTGTGTGTGCAGAGATCACATCTGATAAATGTATATAATCTCTAGCACCTGTGCCATCAATTGTGTTATATTTGTTTCCAAAAATAAAAAAAGTCTTCTTATCTCTTATAGACTCGCACAAAACAGGAAAGATGTTCTGAGAATCTTTTTCCTGATAATTTGATCCAATATCACCTGCAACATTAAAATACCTAAAAATGACATATTTCATATTTAATGTTCTTGAAAATTCTTTTATTATCTCTTCACATTTTATTTTTGTAAAACCATAAACATTCTGAGAAGAGAGTTTGTTATGTTCACTATAAATTCCTCTCAAATTTTCTTTGTAAACACAAGCAGTTGAAGAAAAAATAATTTTTTTGCATTTCCCATATATCATAGCGTCTAAAAGATTTATAGTTCCAGAAATGTTTTCATCAAAATACAATTGAGGATGTTCTTCACTTTCACCAACTGACTTTCTTGCAGCGCAATGAATAACACAATCGATTTTATGTTCTTGAAAAAAATTAAGTAAATTTTTCTTGTCACATAAATTAATCTTAAAGAATTGGGCTCTTTTATCAACATATTTTCTCCTACCTTTTAATAGATTATCAATTACTAAAACTTTGTATCTCATATCTAATGTTCTTTTTACAATTGCACTTCCAATGTATCCTGCTCCTCCTGTAACTAAAATTGTTTTCATTCTAATTCCCCCTAAAAAAGGTTTCATTAATCAAATTATAAAAAATATAAAACATAAGGAATACAAACTAAAATATTTTATAAGTCTTTGCTTTCTCTCAAATTCACAAAAAATCAATGTCTGGACTTTAATAGTTTTGCATATTTTTCAGGAAGAAAAATGGCAATGTCCTGAGTTTTTATTATCTTCAAAAGGAAACCAGAAACCAAATAGAATATAAATCCAATTCCTAAGACTATAATTCCTTCTAAATAAATATTTTTTAGAATTATTATCCATTTTAGGAATAATACTAGGATAAAAAATCCTACATTTAATAACACTATTTTGAAAATGTTGAATACTTCAATCTTAAAATTAATTTGGGACTTAATCTCATAAAAGGTTCCAACAAATAATATTATCCAACTAATAATTGTTGCTATTGCAACTCCCAACATTCCATATCTAGGAAGCAGGATTATATTAAACATTATATTAAATAAGATGGCGAAAATAAGAATTTTTACTCTCTTTTTGACCAAACCAAGACCTAACAAAATATTTATATTGTATGTAGATAAAATCGAGAAAAATGCAAAAAATGAAAATAAAATTAAAACCTGATTTGCTCCTAAGAATTTTTCTGTAAAAAGTAATACAATGATTTCTTCCGAAAACAAAACAAGAATTAGAGTAACAGGTAATATTATGTATAAACCAAGACTGTAAATCAGAGTTAAAACTCTTTTAATATTATCAATTTTTTTTAATTCTTTGTATTTTGAGATTATAGGGATGAAAAATATAGTAATAGGAAATAATAGTATTGTGGATATTGAGAGTATTGAGAGTGCATTGCTGTATAAACCAACAGATTCCAATGTTAAAAAGTATGTTATCAAGATTATATCTATCTGTACTAATAATACTTGCATTGAATCTGCTATAAAAGAGTAGAAGCCATAACTAAGAATTGATTTAAATTGTGGATAATCCCATGTTGGCAATTTTTCAAATAGCACAGGGAAAGCAAGCCTGAAATAGATAAAATAATAAAGAACTAATATTACAACTGCAAAAGCCCAGACATAAGAGAATGATTCAAGTAAGTTATCACCTAAACTAAAGGATACTATAATCAAGGAAAGTGATAATATTAAGAAATGATTCAAAAACTGCGCAAATTGAACTTGTGTGGTTTTTTGCAGTCCGTTAAAAAGACATACTATACTTGAAACCATATTTGAACCAAGAAATACAATTAAAAATATTTTCAAGATGTATTCCGCTGATGGATATTTGAAGTAGGTCTGTGCTAAATATGAACTAATGAAGAATAAAACTACTATAATGATTAAATTCAAAATTAACTGGAAAAGAAAACTATAACAAACTATGTTTCTTATAGAATCCCAATCTTTTCTTGCTTCATACTTTGGAATATAATAGATTAAGGATTGTGACATACCTAAGTTGTTAAACACAGAAATAAAACTCAAAAAAGATAAAATCGCATATATTAATCCGAATTCTGCTAAATCCAATGTCCTTGAATAGAGGAGTCTTATTAGATATCCTAATGGTGCTATTAGGAAAACAAAGAAGTAAACCCAAAAAATCTTTTTAAAGAAAGAATCTCCAGAAAAGATTTCATTTAGAAATTCCTTAAAAATTTTTATTGGAACCAAATTAACCATTTTCCATATCAATTGTAAATATTAAAACTAGAACCACAATTTGAGTTTAAATAGATTTTCAAGATTGAATTTTTAGACCCTAATGATTTTCTTATAATATTATTTCTTTTTTTTCCCATGTTTTAAATATGCAATTTCTCTTGTTAATCTAGTTATTTCAACTCTTTGATTTTCTGATTTCTTATATAGCACAAACATTAATGCAAATAAAATAAAAATACTTAGATAGACAATAAAATTAATTGCTGAATTAACTCCAAATATTTTTTCAAACCATCTTAAAATTTCAGGGAAAATTATTATCAGCAAAAAAAGGAAATAAATGCAAAGAAAAGAAATCTCAGTAATTAGGTTAATTCTCTTTTGCAATCTAAAACTCAAGAAAATGTATGTTAGCATAATTATTGAAATTGCTATAAAGAAAATTGTTATGAAATCCATTTTTAACCTCTAAACACCATTTTTATTAATATTTTAATTGAATTGGAAATTTTCTGCCCTTTGGCTTTTGAATATTCACTATAGTCTATATATACTGGTACTTCTTTATAAGTTATTTGTTTTCTGACTATTTCATCTAAGATTTCTGATGCGTGTTCAAAGCCATCCATTTCAATTTCTATATTTTTTGCGGCTTTTATGTTCATAACTCTGTATCCATTGTGAGTATCAGTAAACCACTTCCTTGATAAAAAATATGTTACGAGCAATGCTCCTTTTAGAAGAATTCTTTTAGAGCATGGAACTAATTTTTTTGATTTTTTATCTAAAAACCTTGAGCCAAGAGTTATATCACATTCTCCTTTCTCAAGCGGTTCTACGAGATTGGGCAAATCAGAGAGTCTGTGCTGACCATCAGAGTCAAAGGTTACAATATATTTACAATCTTTATTTTTTAGAGCATAGTCAATACCTGTTTTAAGAGCCGCTCCCTGTCCACGATTTATTATATGAGAAAGAAGAATTAATCCTTTTTTTTCAAATTTTTGGACTTGTTTTTTTGTATCATCAGTAGAACCATCATCTGTTAAGATTATGTTAGAATATCCATTGTCAAATAATTCCTTTAAAACATTTCCAATCTGTTTGCCTTCATTGTATGCAGGGATTACAAAATAAATCTGCTTTTTTAATTTATCACTTATTTTGAACATTTTCATAATAATTTATTGTTCTTCTTAATCCTTCTTCTAAATTAACTCGAACTCCCCATTTAGAACTCTTTTCATATTATACTAATCCATATAATATTTATAAAACCTCGTTTTGAATTATAATAATTTTTAGATTATTTCTCATATGAGATTCTCAGATTACTCTGAGGTGATGTTATAACAAAGTTATCTGTTTGCCCTGAGAAAGTAAAAGAACCATCATGAACTATTGTTGCATTATAGTTTTGAAGTGCTATTTCTGAATTGCTTAATTTGTAATTAAGGAAATCATCTAATCTTGCCGTTCCTGAACTAATATTTAGAGTTAAATTGTGAAAGAAAAGACTCATTATAGTTTTCCTTGAAGATGTTAATGTGAATTCTGATGAGTCTAATGATATTTTATTTCTTTTATATTCTATTGTATCACCTACCCCCATGAAAACAATTGATTTGTTTTCTAATATTATTTCTCCACTATAGTTTTTTATTAGAATTTCCCCTGATTTATCATCAAATATTCCATTTCTGCTGTGTATTGTGAATTTTTTTGATTCAAGTTTTAAGTCACCTGAATATGTGTGGTTAAAATCCTCAAGTTTGGCTATTATCAGAAATTCTCCTTCGTCGTCTGAACTTGTAAATGATTCTGATATGTCTGAAAAGAAGTATAACAACAATCCAATAGTTATTAAAATTAATGCTAAATGAATATGAAATGCTCTGATCTGTGGCTTGGAAGATTCTGTTTTCTTATGTTCATATTCTTTTGTATTTCTTTTTCTATGCTTTTTATGAGATTTTTTATCATCATTGTCAAACAAGTCATCACTTAGAACATCATATGCCATATTTAGTTTTTATCTCTTAGATTTATAAATTTGTTTATTATCCTAAAATCACAACACAAGAGAATTAAATTTATTCCTAATAATAGGAAAGTATTTTAAAGAATTAAATATGACTTAATTTTAAGAACAGAAAATGACAGATTATATTGAGTTAAATGATGATTTGGATAGATTTGAGTTACCATCTCAAAAGGAAAAAAGGAAAAGAAGAGCTCAAAAGTTTAAGCCTAAAATAACTGAGGAAGAGAAAAAAAGGTTAAAGTTCTGGTCTATTGTTTTGTTTATACTTTTGATTTATTTATTTTATGAACCTATTTTAAGTCAGCTTCAGGAATTGCTTAAATTAAATCCTACAATTTATCAGGGATATTTAAGTGTTCAAAGTGAGATTGTAAATAATACTGTTAAAGGACTTTTTTTTGTTGCAATTTTTGGAAGTGTCTTTTTTTTGACACTGCCTTCAGAAGCTTTATTTATATATTTTCTAAGTTCAACTTCTCATTCCCCTTTTATTGTTATACTGGCTATGCTTTTTGGTAATTTGGTAGGGCTTAGTTTTAATTATTTTTTTGGATGGCTTTTACGAGGATGGATTTTAGAGAAGTTATTTTCTAAGAATTATGACAAATATGCTGAAATAGTAAATAAGAAAGGGGCTATTATTTTGTTTCTTGGGAATATTTTCCCAGGTCCCGTTGAGGCTTTAACTGTTCTCTACGGTGGGTTTAGATTTCAATTCTCAAAGTATATTTATTTCTGTCTTATGGGAAGAACAATTAAATATCTTATTTTGTTCTGTCTGTACTTTTTTTACTGGGATTCTATAACAATTTTTTATGAGGATATTATTGATTATAGTTTGAGTTTTTGGAGAAACCTTTAAATATTTAACCTTCTTAATAGTTTTATGAGTAAAGTTAGGTTTTTGGCAACGAGTGATTGGCATTCTAATCTTGATTTCCCTAAAAATATTTCCAAGTATGTTAATCTTGATGAGATAGATTTTATTATTTTTACAGGTGATTTGTCTGATAAATCTGACGATTTCACTAAATTGCTTAAGCCGTTTAAGGGTAAGAGAATATTTATGGTTCCAGGAAACCATGAGACTAAGAAAAAAATTCACTCTTTAAAGGAGCATTATAATATTCACATGGTTGGAAATTCTCCTATTATTGTAAATTCTGATTTGGCTATTTTTGGGAGCAATTATCTGGCTATTGGGCCTAATCAGACGCCTGACGATGAGGTTCTTAAAAATATTATTGAGAATTATAAAGCAATTGAAAATATCCCTTTTAAGATTCATTTGGCTCATTTGCCTCCTGTTGGAACTGTTATTTCAGATTCAGGTCCTTATTATCCTATTATAGCAGGTGTTCCTTCAACGAGAGTATTTTTAGAACATTTCAGCCCAGATGTTACTTTTGTTGGACATATTCACGAGACCTCTGGACTTGAAGAGATTGTTAATAAGACAAAGGTTATTAATTTGGCGGAGACTTTTAAGGTGTTTGAGTTTGATTCTGAGAAGAAGGATTTAAAGGAGATTAATATTAATTCTGATTAACATGGGTGTCTCTAAAAGAAGTTTATTATAAAACTTAGTTTTTGTTTATAGTTGATGTGAGATGTTAGAGAGATAGATTTTATTTTTTCCGTTTTCTCTTTCAATTTTTACTGTTTTTTCAATTTCTAATTCTTTTAGGTAGTTGTAAAATGTTGCTTTGGAGCAATACCGAAAGTGTTCAACGAACATAAATTTTAACTCAGATAGATTCATTTTGTTTTCTCCAATCATTGAGAGAAGTTTTTGTTTCAGAATTTCTCTTTTGTTTGTTTTGGCTTTAAATTCTAATAGTGCATCATATGAGTCCAGTGGTTTGTTTCGCGAAATAGTTTGTTGTGAGTTAGTTCTTGGGGTTTGGGTTTGTTTAGCTGGTTCTGTTTGTGTTTGGATATTTGCTTGATTTTGATTTTCTGTAAATGCTTTGATGTAATCAAGAGCCATTTTTGTTGCGTTTATTTGAATGGAGAGTTCGTTTATTTTGTCTTGGAGTTTTTTGTTCTGGAATTCAAGTGATATAATCTTAGATTTTAGTGAGACATTCTCTTTTTTTATTTCTTCAATGTCTGATTTACATGCTATAAATCCTTTTCTAACTGATTCTTTGAAAATTTCTTCCATATTATATAATTAGTATTAGTTTATTTATATAGTTTATTATGATGAGGTTCTGGAGCAAATTCAGATCTTTTACTTTATGACTTATTCATGAATTATCATAACTTCATTAGACCACATTTAGGTTTGAATGAAAAAACACAAGCCCAAGTAAGTGATTTAGATGTAAATTCCAACCGGAATGATATATTGAAAAATGCTCTTCATCAACTGATGCTTAATAAAATAGAAAAAACAGCCGAATTCTTAACAGAACCATCAAATAGGCTTTGTCCATAAATTCAAGAGAACTTAAAATGTTGTATAAATAAAATGATTTTTGATAAGTAATTTTCTTCTTTGATTGAATATATTTAGCATAGATTTTGGAAAAAACAATTTATGGACAGAGCCGTAGATTGGTTAGTTTTATAAGTTAGCGGAGGGAGTTAGGTGTTCCTTATTCTACTTTGTATGATAACATTCAAAGGTGGAAAAAATCTTAATCATCCACTATAATTAATTTATTCTTTCAAAATTTACCATATACAGTTCCATTGCTTCTGTTATTATTTTGCTTAACACTTTTTTAGTTTTGAAGTTAGCAACACAAAACTTAACCCACGCCTCATGGTAATCCTCATCAATATACGGCGTTTTATTTTCTTCTCCCATTTTAAGATTTAGGAGTTATTCTTCAATCATATTCTATATAGAGTGAATATGTTTCGTTAAATGCTTCTGGATTTATACATTTATCAAACCATTTAAACCATTGCCAAAAACTTTCAAATTTAGGCTCACATATTCTATCGATTGCACATTCTGTTTCGTTTAGTGTGCTACAAAAATTAGATACTTCAACTTTTTTGCTGTCTATATAATATATATCTAATCCTGGCCACGACCAATATTTACTACTTTTGGTGTTTGTAAATAGTCGTTCTTCAAATTCAATAAGAATTGCACATTTGTCTACAGAACCACACAGATTTGCTTCTTTTGGAACTGTGAAATAACCAGTACTACCTGTTTTACTTGTTCCTCTCATAAAACTTCTGAACCCTTTTCCCTCAGCACTAATACCATAAACGTCTATATTATCCCTCAAACTCTCTCCAAAAACATTAAATACATAATAAGATAAATTAGAACCTTTCCCATAACTATTAGTTGATATATTGAAAATTAATGGTTGTGGTGCTTTACATTCTACATCTGCACAACGCCAAAGATAACTGTTATTATAATTTTTCTTAATATCCATTCCCCCTACTAAACAAGTATAAGGGGAATCACCACAGACACCAACAAGAGTATGAGGAGGAGTACTATTAAAAGGTTTCGGATATATACAACCTAAATCTTTTCCTTCATTAATCCCATAACAAGCCCAGATGTAATGAGCTTCACTATCAGGATGACTTTGAAAAATTCCTGTCAAACAATTATTAATTTTACCACAGACACCATCAACAGGAACAACACCAGCACGAACACCACCAGAGTTTTTATGAGGAGGAGTACTATTAAAAGGTTTCGGATACATACAATTTAAATCTTTTCCACCATTAATTCCATAACAAACCCATCTGTGATAAGCTTCACTATCACGACTATATGAAAATATTCCTGTCAAACAATTATTAAAATTACCACAGACACCATCAACAGGAACACCATCAGAGTTTTTATCAGAAGGAGTACTATTAAAAGGTTTCGGATACATACAATTTAAATCTTTTCCACTACCAATTCCATAACAAACCCATTTGTGATGAGTTTCACTATCAGGACGATCTGAAAATATTCCTGTCAAACAATTATTAAATTCACCACAGACACCATCAAAAGAAACAACACCACCACGAACATTATTATCGTTAGTATTATCAAAACCAACGTTGGGTTCAACGTTAGCTGATGCACCCCATACAAGAGAAACTCCTAAAAAGAGAACTAAAACCAATATTGTAAATTTATGATTCATCTTTGCCATTTTTAATATTCCTCAAAATTTTTCTTTATATAATGGTTTTTATTAACTCTGAATAAGAACACCTAGGGGGAATGGATTGGTATTGATATTAGTTTAAAAATAAATTGCAAAATATGTTTAGAGGTAATACACTAATTACAGATGAACAAAAACGAGAGATTGAAAACAATTTAAAAAAATTGTAGATTAAAATTTACTAGGTCTCTAAAAGTTAACAGAACCATCAAGAAAAGAGAGATTTAAACCAATTTACTATTGCTCTGAAAATGCCTTCTGAGTTCTCCTCCTCAGTCTCATCGCATTCTTCTACACTTTCACATTTATCGTCACCAGCAGACTTAGAAAAGGCAATTATATAAGTTACATAGCGACTCATCCCAGAGTCAACAAGTACAAAATCATCTTCTCTCTTTTTATAGTCGCTTGAATCTAAAAGAGTAAATGAACTGAAAACTTCCGCCTCAGGCGAATAAAACTGATTTAAAGACAAAGTAAATTTCTCATCGCCAACCCTATAATCCACCTGAACTTTGCAACTATCATTATCACATTTTATTTCTCTGCCGGGAGCAACTTCAATTTCCGTTTCACGATAGGAATAACTGTCGTATGAACCCCTACTAACAACTACATATTTTAACTTTCCGTCCTGCGAAAAAATTCCTATGAAACTATAACTGCACACATGAAAAGGAGGTCCACTAATTAAGATATCACCTGCCTTCATATCTATTTTCTCAAGTACAACATCCTGAATGGCTACGTTTTTATACTCTGATAGGTCTGGTGAGTAAGAAACTTCAGATTGATCATACTCTGGTAGTTTCTCTCCATTAATATAACTATGGACAACGTCCTCATATGCATCAATAGGATAAAAATCAGAACTACTAATGTCATGGGGTAAGTCATCATTGTCATATATGTTAAAAAGTTTAACATTTTCAAGAAGGACAGTGCTGTATGAAGATCCATTCTCAGAAGAAAAATCTACAACCTCCCCAATCACAGGATAAGAGGGGGAGCATGAGAGAGCAAATGCAGTGTTAATAATAAAAAGTGATGACAAAAATAGAAATAAAGTGATCATTAGTATTTTCACCATCATTTAAGAATCTTAAATATTTCATCTTTTATAAAGGTTTTGTGTCAATGATTCTGTAATAAATTCAGTTGGTTTTTCTATTTTTTAAGCATCAGTTGATGGATAATTATAAATTAAAATGATAAATGACAACTGAAAAATATCTAAAAAACTGGAAAGAAGTTCAAAGTGGAAAGAAGAAATCAAAAATAGAAACAATGAGAAGAAAGATATTCCTAATTTGAAAAATTTATTTCTTTTTGGATTTGGAGACTTTCTTGGGTTTTGACACAGATTTTTTCTTAACAATTACCTTCTTTTTCGATGAACTTTTCTTTGGAACAGAACTCGGAGAACTCTTAATTTCAATGTGAACAGGATTAAATCCAACGTTGAATTTAACTGGTTTTCTTGCGAGTTTTTTTTCAAGTTCGGCAATCATTAATTTTGTTTTAATTATTGTATCTGGGTTTAGAGACATTGTCCCAATCCCCTGCTCAACGATAAATTGTGCAAATTCAGGGTAATCGGAAGGGGCTTGTCCGCAAATACCTATGTATTTTCTACGTTCGTTGCATTTATGGATAACATGGGAGACTAAGTCTAAAATAGCACCATCTCTTTCATCATAAACTTCTGATACAAGTTCTGAATCTCTGTCAAGTCCTAAGGCTAGTTGAGTTAAATCATTTGTTCCAATAGAATATCCATCAACTAAATCTAAAAACTGGTCGGCTAAAATTACATTTGATGGTATCTCGCACATTAAGTAAACCTGCAATCCATCAACCTCTCTTTCAAGTCCTCCTTCTTTCATTGTAAGAAGAACTTTCTTTGCTTCATCAACTGTTCTGCAAAAGGGAATCATAACAGAAACATTCTTCAACCCAAATTCTTCACGGACTTTTTTAATAGCTTGACATTCAAGTTTAAAGGCTTCTTTGAAATGAGGTGAATAATATCTTGATGAACCTCTAAACCCTATCATAGGATTATCTTCAATAGGTTCAAAGAATTTTCCACCAATTAGATTTGCATATTCATTTGATTTAAAGTCTGATAGTCTTATGATTACTTTTTTAGGGTAAAATGCTGCCCCTATTAATGCAGTTCCTTCTGATAGTTTATCAACATAATACTCAACTTTATCTTTATATCCTTTTGTTAGTTCTTCAATTTTTTTGACATCTTCATGTGCTTCTTTGTTTTTCTTTAATTCTCTAAAATATAAAAGAGCATTTGGATGAATCTGAACTCCAGAGTTTATAATAAATTCCTCTCTTGCAAGTCCTACTCCATCATTTGGTAAAAAGGACTGTGAGAAAGCCATACGGGGATTTCCAACGTTAAGCATGATTTTTGTTTTCGTGTCTGGAACGCTATCTATATTTGTCTCTGATACTTTGTATTTTAGATGTCCTTTGTAAACTTTTCCTATTTCACCCTCTGCACATGAAACAGTTATTTTTTGGTTATTTTTTAATACGCTTGTTGCATCGCCGCAGCCAACAACTGCCGGAACTCCCATTTCTCTTGAAATAATTGCGGCATGACAGGTTCTTCCTCCTCTGTTTGTAATAATCGCACTGGCTTTTTTCATGATTGGCTGCCAGTCTGGGTCTGTCATATCTGTTACTAAGATATCACCTTCGTTAAAATTATTTGCCTCGTGAATGTCAAAAACAACTTTCACATTTCCATGAGCAATTTTTGAACCAACAGCAACTCCATGAGTTATAACTTCTCCTTTTTCAGCCATTGAATAAGTAGTTATTTTTGATTTATCGTTTCTTGACTGAACTGTCTCTGGTCTTGCTTGGACAATGAAGAGTTCTCCTGATTTGCCATCTTTAGCCCATTCCATATCCATTGGGGAGTACTCTCCTTTCTTGGCACTATAATGGTCCTCAATTATAATTGCCCATCTGGATAGTTGGAGAACTTCATCATCAGTTAGAATGAACTTTTCTTGCATAGATTTTGGAACTGAGACATTTTTTGTCATTTTTCCTCCTGTCTGATCGTAGATCATTTTCATATGCTTTTCTCCAACTGTTTTTGAAATTATAGGTCTGTACCCCTCTTCAAGAGTAGGTTTGAAAACAATGTACTCATCAGGGTTTACTGCTCCTTGCACAACGTTTTCCCCTAATCCGTATGCTCCTGTTATGACTGCTACTTTATCAAAACCTGTTTCTGTGTCAATTGAAAACATAACCCCACTACATGCTAAATCAGATCTAACCATTTTCTGAACTCCAATTGATAATGCAATATCAAATTGGTTAAATTTTTTATCTTCTCTGTATGATATTGCCCTGTCTGTAAATAGGGATGCAAAACATCTCTTACATGAGTGAAGCAGTTGTTCTTCTGAATGGATGTTTAAATATGTTTCCTGCTGGCCTGCAAATGATGCATCTGGCAAATCTTCTGCGGTTGCTGAGGATCTTACTGCAACGTCTATGTATTTCCCATACATTTCTTCCATTCTTCTATACGCACTAATTATGTGCATTCTAAGTTCTTGCGGAAATTGTGCATCCATAATAACTGAACGAACTTTTTTTCCTCTCTCTTGTAGGTTTAAAAGATTGGATGTATCTAAGTCGGATAGGATTTCCTTTATTCTTTCTTTTGTTTTAGTTGTTTCAATGAAATCTCTATATGCATGTGCTGTTATTGAAAATCCGTACGGAATTTTAACACCTATTTTTGTAAGTGAAACATACATCTCCCCAAGAGATGCATTCTTACCTCCAACTAATGGAACATCTTCAATTCCCAGTTCATCAAACCAGAGAATATCCTTATCTTCTTTAAGGCACATTACAGAACCTTCTTTTAAATTTTTAGCAATACTACTTAAATCCATTTTATACTAATTTTTCATATCACAAGTATGTTTTAATGATTTATACTGATTATTGAGTAAAGGCATTAATTTGTGAACTGCTTGAATGTTGATATGGGAGGAATGTATTTGCAAGAAATTTATAATTTTGGAATTTTTTCCAGATGTCCACATGCCTTACATTCAAGATTCGTTTCGTTATTAGAGAATTCTGTATCAGGACTATTGCAGTGCGGACACTCAATATATGATTTGTAATATTTTTCAACTGCTTTGTTAAGTGCTGTTGGTGAAAACCGAGAATGAAGAACTAAATTTTTTCTGCTATCAATTTCCCCACGAACTCCTAAATCCTTTAACATAAACTTAGATAAATGCTCTAAAGATCTTGAAAAATCAGAACTAATCTCCTTAAAATTGTTTACAACAGTTCTCGATTTTATTAATCTGCCTCTTACCTGAGGAATTTCAAATCTTTCTTTTTTGTATAGGAATTGAGGTAATTCCTTATATGCTATCTCTAAAAGTTCATTATATTGAGTTTCATCCATAAGAATATTAATGGGATTATATTTATAAAAGTTAGGTAACTCATATTATTAAATAAAAAATGAATATTGATCAATATGAGTTTGAAGAATTTGTATTTATGCAGGCACTTGAAAACGCAATAAATTTTAAAGGAAAAGCCAATCCTAAAGTCCTCTTGGGAAAAAGTATTTCTAAATTTCCTAAAATAAAATCAAATATAGGCGAATGCACAAACATAATTAATAAAATTGTGGATGATGTTAATTCAATGTCAATGCAGGAACAGAGTGATAAGTTAAGAGAACTAAATCCTGATTTTTTTACTAAAGGAAAAGAAAAGAAGGAAATGCAAAAAAAAGATGGACTCCCTAATCTGCCAGATACAGAAAATGGTGTTGTTGTAAGAATTGAGCCTGCACCTTCGGGATATTTGCATTTAGGTCATTTGTTTCCAATCATTGCAAACCATGAATTCAAAAAGAAATATGGAGGAAAATTCATTGTAAGAATTGCAGACACAAATCCTGATAATATTGACATTTCAAATTATGATAAAGTAATTGATGATATAAAATGGATTTGCGATGGAAATGTTGATGAAATTTTCTATCAGTCAGAGAGAGTTCCAATATATTACAAATACCTAAGAAAACTTGCCCAAATTAATAAGATTTATGTATGTAATTGTGATAGTGAAACGTTTAAGTCATATACTAATAATTGTGAGATGTGTCTACATGCTAAAATGAATTTTGATACTCAAAAAGAGAAATTTGAAAAGTTTATGAAAGGAGAATTAAAGGATTCTGTTCTCAGGTTTAGATGTGATATTAAACATAAAAATCCTGCAATGAGATCTTTCGTACTTGCAAGAGTCAATGAAAATAAACATGCAAAAGTTGGATATAAGTATAAGGTTTGGCCTACAATGAACATTGCTGTTGCTATTGATGATGTTTTAATGGGATTAACTCATGTTATTCGTGGAAAGGATCATGAGATTAATATGGAAAGGCAAATGCTTATTCATAAAGCTCTTGGGATGAAACCTCCTAATTATTTTCATATTGGGAGAATGAAGTTTGTTGATATGGAACTTTCAAAAACAAAACTTACCCAGATGATTGAAGAGAAAGTATTTTCAGGGTGGGATGATCCAAGAGTTCCAAGTATTTTATCATACAGAAAAAGAGGATATAGAGCGGAGGCATTTAGAAAATTCATTCTTTCTTTGGGGATTTCAAAAAGGGATTCTAAAATAACATCAGAGGAGTATCATAAGGGATTGGATTATTTTAACAAACAAATTCTTGAAACTGAATCAGATAGGTGTTTTTTCGTTCATAATCCAAAGACATTGCATATTTTAAATATTGATGATTTTCCAAATAAAGAAATCAAATTAAATAAGCATCCAGATGATAGTTCAAGAGGATTTCGTGAATTTAAATTGGAACAAGATTGGTTAATTGACGGATTAGATTTTGATAATTTGGATGTGTGCGATAAACTTAGATTAAAGCATATGGGCAATTTTGAAATTATTGAGAAGAAAAAAAGTGTTATGGTAGTTAAATTTATCTCAAAGGAATATTCAAAGGATTTTAAGTTTAAAAGAAATATTCATTATGTTCCATTTAAAAATAATGAGGAAGTTAGAGTTATTTTAGCGGATAATTCTCGTTTGAGAGGGTTTACAGAATTATTACATAATTTAAGGGAGGGTTCAAGTATTCAGTTTGAAAGGTTCGGGTTTGTTAGGCTTGACTCAAAGGATAAATCAGGAAAGAAGATTTTTTATTTCACCCACAGATAGATGGATATTTTAGAACATAAGAAAAAATTTGATAGAATTGCTAATAAATACGGACTCACTCGTGATAGCAAAGCTCAAGAGATTGCTGATTTTTTAACGTCAAAGAAAAACGGAGAGACTATATCATCACATGAGTTTGCAAATCGGTTTGGAATGGATGAGTTTGATGCTAAGATATTTCTAGGTTTTATAGAGAAAGGATTAAGTTTTAAGCAGAAAAAATATTGGGAGAATTAACTTAGAATCTTTTTACTTCCTGCTTTATTGAAGACATTTCCTCATTCTCATCATCTATAAATAACCATTTAACTGCTTTTTTTATTTTTCCATCTCCTTTTTTAGGGTTTTTTGTTTCTGGTTTTTCGGGAATTCTTTCTGCATCCATGTTTTTTGTAGTGTTGTTTTGTAGTTCTGGTTTCTTTTTGGAAGGAGATTTGGATTTTCTTTTCTTGATTTTTTCATGAATTGCATCATATACTTTTGCAAGTTCTTCTGTGAATTCCATTCTAAGAGATTTAGTTTCAATTTCTACCTTTTCTGAAAGCAACTCTTGTAATTCAATGAATCTATCGTTTAGGACTTTTATGTCAAGTCTGCTGTTTGCTTCTTTGTTTCGGGTTTTGTTCATTTCTTTTTTTAAATCAACTAATTCAAAATTATATTTTTCAAGTTCTGTTGAAAAACTCTTAATAAATCCTGATGCTTCTAAGAATCTGTCATTGAAATCCTTTGTTAAATTATTTATAGATTTAAATTCATTTTCAAGATTAAGTATAAATTTTTCTAAATTAATCGTATCTAATTTTCTTATTTTTTCTTTTATTTCATCGCTTAATATAGCCATACGTGATAAGTCATTTATTTTAGAGTTAACATGGATAAGGTTGTTTGCCAACTCTTGGTGATCTCTCTTAACTCTTGCAAAAGCTATTTTAAGTTTTTCTTCATTCATCTTATTTAATATGTTATGAAATTTTAAGATTTATAAATTTTTGTATTTTAACTACTTTTTAATAATTAATGTAGAAGGGGCTCTGTCCGAAAATTCAAGAGAACTTAAAATGTTATATAAATAAAGCAATTTTTGACAAATATTTTTTTTCTTTGATTGAATATAGTTAGCATAAATTTTGGAAAAAACAATTTTCGAACAGAGCCGTAGAAGGAATATTTTTATAAACTTTTAGGAAGTGTGAATGGTATGTCTAAAATAATTGGGAAAAAAGTTGGAATTATAAAGCAGGTTGCAGAAGAGTTAATTAATGAAGAGGAACTTGTAGAACTTTTGAAGAAAAAAAAGAATCCAATTGCTTATGATGGGTTTGAACCTTCTGGGCAGATTCATATCGCGCAGGGTCTTTTAAGGGCGATTAATGTTAATAAATTGACATCCTGCGGAATTAAATTTAAATTTTTTGTTGCAGATTATTTTGCAATGCTTAATAATAAGTATGAGGGAAATTTAGAGAAAATCCAGATAGCAGGAGAGTATGCAATTGAAGTCTGGAAGTCATGCGGAATGGATTTGGAGAATGTTGAATTTATCTGGGCTAAGAAATTTTATGAAGAAAATCCTAGTTATTGGGAAACTGTTCTGAAACTTTCTATGAATGCAACTATTTCAAGGGTTTTAAAATGCGGGCAGATTATGGGACGAGCAGAAAATATTAGAAATCCTTCTGCACAAATTGTATATCCTTTAATGCAGGCGGCAGATATATATCATCTAAAAGTAGATATTGCTCAGTTAGGGCTTGATCAGAGAAAGGTTAATATGTTTGCACGTGATGTTTTTCCTAAGTTAGGTTTTAGAAAACCAATTGCACTTCATCATCATATGTTGCTTGGGCTTTTGAAGTTTGAATCTAAAGATATTGATAAATTAGCAATACCTGATGCGTATACGCTTGCTGCTATTGAGAAGAAATTGGAAGTAATTGATAGAAAGATTGCAATGAAAATGAGCAAATCCAAGCCAGATACTGCAATATTTATGACAGATTCAAGAGAAGATGTTTTAAGAAAATTCGGAAAAGCTCATTGTATTGACAAAGTCATAGAGGATAATCCAGTTTTAGAGTATTTTAAGTATATTATTTTTGAGAAGTATGATAAAATCTTAGTGGAGAGACCTGAGAAGTACGGAGGAAATTTAGAATATAAGTCATATGAGGAATTAGAAAAGGATTTCTCAGACGGAAGTGTTAAATCTATTGATATTAAAGATTGTGCCGCAAAATACATTAATGAGTTGCTTGAACCAACCAGAAAGCATTTTGAAAATGACAAAAAAGCAAAAAAATTATTAGAGAAAGTTAAGTCTTTTGTTGTTTCCAGATAAAATTATTAATTTTTTATAATTATTAATTTTTCTTCACAAATTGATTAAAAATAACACATATATATTTAATTTATGCTAAAATTAAGATTTTTTCTACTATTATTATAATAATTGGGGAATAAAGACACATAATTATAAAGGTTTTTTAATAAAAGGAAAAATTGGAATAAAAAAATGAAATATTGTCATAGTATTATGATTAATTTGTCTTAAGTGTTTCATTTTTTGGAAATAATCATTATATTTTTCAAAGTAAAACTTTATGCATTATGAGTCAATTATCACAAACACAAGTTTCTTCAGGAAGAAGTAGATTTCCAATAGAGAATCTAATGGAATATTCTCATAAAGATGGAGACTTCATATCCTATAAAAATTATAGATTTGGAAGATTAGTGGATAAATTTCTTGAATCAAATTTACCAGAAGGATTTTTTCTCGATAAGCAAATAAAAGAATCCCTATACATAGCCGTTGAAGGACCAATTATGATAGGGAAAGACTTAAGTGGATTTAAAGAAAGTGAAAAAGTAGTAAAAATAAGATTAAAATGGATATTTTCTTCTAAATTATAAAAATTTTTGGAATTTTATACCAATAAATTTAAAAAATAAATAGTTTAATCTAAAAATCACTGCAAGTTTGCATGTTTTGAGTTCAATATTTTATATATTATATATGATGAGTAGAGTACAAGCACGCAAATAAGTAGCATAAATATCTCCATTAATCCAATGGCTGCAAGTCCAAAAATATTACTTAATGGAGTATATATAATTATTGCCTGCAGTAGTATTGAACCAAATAATGCAAACCATATCCATTTATTTGTAAACTGCCTAATTTCATATTGTTGCCGAATTATTATAACAAGAACGAGTTCTGAGAGGACAATAAAACTAAATATCATAGTTTGAGATAAGTTTAAATTTCCAAACCCATCATAATAATTAAATAATATAAGCCCTATTATTGAGCTAACTGTGCCCAGATATGCAATTAGAGATAATTTATCTTTTGGAAGAATCCCTTCATTATTTGGCTTAGGTTTTCTTCTCATAATATTTTGTGAATATGGGTCTACTGCAAGAGCTAAAGCGGGAGAACCATCTGTTATTAAATTAATCCATAATAACATTATTGCCGTAAGCGGTAGATTCCAGCCTAAAAGAACTGCAATAAATATTATTAGAATCTCTGAAAGATTACCTGAGAGAAGATGCATTATTGATTTTTGTATATTGTCATAAATCCCTCTTCCTTCTTCTATCGCATTTACAATATTTGTGAAAGAATCATCAAGAAGAACTAAATCTGCTGCCTCTTTTGTAACATCAGTACCAGAGCCAACAGCAATACCTATATCTGCTTTGTCAAGTGCTGGTGCATCATTAATTCCATCTCCTGTCATAGCAACAGTGTGTCCCTGTTTTTGCAATTGTGCAACAATTCTTTGCTTATGCTCAGGAATCACTCTTGCAAATATATTTGTATTATTCCTTAGGGCTTTATTTAGTTCATCATCTGACATATTTGAAAGTTCTTGCCCTGTTAATAAATTCCCTTCAATCCCAATTTCTTTTCCAACAGCTCTTGCAGTTTCTTTATAATCTCCTGTAATCATTATAACTCTAATCCCTGCTTCTTTTGTTCTTTTTATACTCTCAATTACATCTTCTCTTGGAGGGTCCATCATTGCGCAAAGTCCTACAAAGATTAAATCTTTTTCTTTGAAATCTCTTTTATTTTTAGATTTTCTATATGCAAAAGCAAGCACCCTTAATGCTTCACTAGAATATTCATCAATTTGTTTGTGTATTTTCTTTTTTATATGAGGTGTTAATTTTATTTTTTTATTGTTTTTAATGGCATGGGTACATATCTCAAGAATATGGTCAGGAGCTCCTTTAGTATAAGTATAGAATTCTTTTTCCTTTTTTATAAGAACACTCATTCTTTTTCTTGAAGAATCAAATGGCAGTTCATCATATCTTTTATAGTGTGTTTGAATGTCTCCTTTTTTGGCACATACTAAAAGAGAGGCTTCTGTAGGATCTCCTGAGATCTGCCACATATTATCTTTTTTATAGTGCGATGCATTGTTACAGTTAATTCCAATTTCTAATAGAAGTGGGTTTATTTTTTTTGAGATTGTTCCAATGGGGGAATATCCCACCCCATCAACTTGGGCATAGTTATCCAAAGTCCATATTTTTTCAACAGTCATCTGGTTAGTTGTAAGAGTTCCCGTCTTATCACTGCATATAACGTTACAAGAACCAAGAGTTTCAACTGATGAAAGCTTTCTAACTAAAGTATTTCTCTTCAATAATTTTTTAACTCCGATTGAGAGGGTGATGGTTACAACTGCAGGAAGTCCCTCTGGGACAGCCGCAACTGCTAACGCTACTACAATTAGAAAGACATCAAGAAGTAATACAAGAGAAAAGCCATTTATTATGTATTCTTTAACTCCAAAAGTTACAAGGATGATTAAACAAATTGCAATTACAGCATACCCTAATTTTTTCCCAAAAGAATCTAATCTTCTCTGAAGAGGGGTTGGTTTTTCTTCGTTCTCATTAATCATTTCTGTAATCTTTCCAATCTCTGTGTTCATTCCAGTTCCAACAACTACCGCCTTTGCACTGCCCTCAAGAATAGTTGTTGATGAAAAGAGCATATTTTTCTGATCCCCTATCTGAACATCTTCTTTAATCATATCAGAGGTTTTATACACAGAAAGGCTCTCTCCTGTTAAGGCAGATTCTTCAACCTTTAATCTTGCATAATCTATTATTCTGCAATCTGCTGGAACTCTGTCTCCTGCTTCAAGATAGATTATGTCTCCTACAACTAAAAATTTAGAATCTACTTCAACTAATTTTTCGCTTCTGTATACTTTAGCTTGTACTGTGTTCAGCTTTCTTAATGCATTAAGTGATTTCTGTGCTGAAAGTTCCTGAAAGAATCCAACAAAAGCATTTGTTATTAGAATGATTAAGATTACTACTGCATCAATGTATTCTTGCACCGCAAATGACAAAACAACAGCAAATAGCAATATATATATTATAAATGATTTGAATTGGGAAAAAAATAGTTTTAGTACATTTATTTTATTTTCTATTTGAAGTTCATTGTATCCGTACTTTTCAATTCTTAAATTCCCCTCTGCCCAGTTAAGTCCATTAGTTTGGGAATCTAACTGTTTGAGAATAGATTTAATATCCTGTTTATAATAATTCATTGATGATTTTCCCCAAAAATATTTTATAAAACTTTATTATTGTCAAAGAGTTAAGATTTAAATCATTGCTAAAAGTTACCTGTGTAAAATGATTATTGCTCAAAGATAATTTTTTAAATACATCACATTACAAAATGGTATGTCAATAATTATGAAGTTTGGTGGATCATCTGTTAAAGATGCAAATATGTTTAACAGAGTCTGCGAAATTGTTTCTCAAAATAAAGATAAGAATCCCATTGTTGTTTTGTCTGCGGTTTCAAAGATTACTGATTTACTCATAAAATGTGTTGAGGAATCAACAAACTTGTGTTATGATTCATATAATAAAATAGTTTCAATTCATCTTGGAATTTTATCTGATTTGAATCTTAATTCTAATTTGCTTGAAAAAGAGTTAACTGAGTTGAAGAGATTTCTAAAAAGTAATTCTCAAACTGACATTAAGGTTTATGATCATGTTTGTTTTTTTGGTGAGAGAATGAGCACAAGGATTCTCGCAGAACTTCTTACTAAGAAAGAGATTAGTTCAGAAGCACATATTTCAGGAGATATTGGTTTAATTACTGATTCTAATTTTGGAAATGCCAAAATTCTTGAAACTTCATATAATGTTATGAGAAATGTTATTTCTGATTTTAAGCATATACCAATTATTACAGGTTTTGGAGGGAAGGATGAAGAAGGTAATTTTACAACATTTTCAAGAGGGGGCTCGGATTATGTTGCATCCCTTATTGGATGCGCATTAGATGTGGAAGAGATTCAAATCTGGACTGATGTTTGTGGAATTTTAACCGCAGACCCGCGAATAGTTAAGAATGGCAAAAGAATTCCAATTATAAGTTTCGAGGAAGCATCTGAGTTTGCATATTTCGGGGCAGAGGTTCTTCACCCTAAAACGATTATTCCTGCTGTTAAGAAAAATATTCCTGTAAGAATCTTGAATACATTTGAGCCAAGAAATAGCGGAACAATAATTATTCGTGAAAAGCAGGGAAGAAATTTCATAGCGATTTCATCAAAGGAAAATATTACTGTAGTTTCAGCTAAGTCGGTTAGAATGATTGAGGTTTATGGTTTTGTTTCAAAGATATTTGATGTTTTCAAGAAGTACGAGGTATCAGTTGATATGATTTCAACTTCTGAGATTAATGTTTCAATAACTATTGGCGATACTGCTCATCTTGATAGTATTGTATCGGAATTAAGGAATTTCTCTGAGGTAAGAGTTTCCAAGGGTAATTCTATCATCTGTATTTTAGGAAGGGAGAGGAAATCAGTTGAACATCATTTGGCAGATATTTTTAGAGTTCTTTTCAATTCAGGGATTGATGTTAAGATGGTTTCTCAATCAACAAATGAGATAAGCGTTGGAATTGTAATTTCAAAAAAAGACACTCAAAAAGCAATAGAAGTTCTGCATAAGGAGTTAGTTTGTTAGGGATTATTGAATTATCAACAGTAAAAACAAAAGGCTTAGTTTTCATAGGAATTTGGGTTAAAGAAAAATTTATAATTTATAATATATTCGCCTTTTTATGGTAAATATTCCAATTGTTGGATATGGACGTATGAATAAGGATATTGAGAGAGTTGCCATTTTGAGAATGGGGTTAATGTTGAAACTTCAGACTATGATAGCGCAAAAGGGATTATGTGAAGAGGATTACAGGCTTCCAATGTGCGAGATGGAAAGTTTTAATAAAGAAAAAGTTCTTAAAGTTATGAGTAGGGAAAGTATTTAAAGTGTCTGGCGTAAGAGTTGGGATTTTTGGTGCAACTGGAATGGTTGGCAGAGAGATTTTGTCTGTTTTGGAGAAGACAGAATTTCCAGTTTCAAAACTAAGGTTGTTTGCATCAGAAAAATCAGAAGGGAAAGTTTTGAGTACATACAAAGGAGAGATTGCTATTGAGAATGCAAATAGTGTAGACTATAATGAGTTTGATATTGTTTTCTGGGCAATTGGAGGAGGATGGCCAAAGAAGAATCTTGAGAAGTTAAATAATTCAAAATGTGTTGCAATTGATAATTCATCAACTTTTAGGTATGATAAGGATGTTCCATTAGTTGTCCCCCTGATTAATGCGGATTCTATTCGTGATTCAAATTTAATAGCTAATCCTAATTGTACAACAGCAATTGCGATAATTCCGTTGAAAGTAATTGGTGATAAGTACGGTTTGAAAAAAGTGATTATTTCAACTTATCAGGCAACAAGCGGGGCAGGTATTTTGGGGATGCGTGAACTTGAAGAGGAAACAAAGAATGCTCTTCAGGGTAAGGATGTGAAAAATGAGGCTTTTGTTCATCCAATTGTTTTTAATGTTATTCCCCACATTGATAGATTTGAGGAGAATGAATATACGAGAGAGGAGATGAAGGTTGTATGGGAAACAAGAAAGATTTTAGGGGATAGTAGTTTAGATATTTCTTGTACATGTGTTAGGATCCCAACCCTTAGGGCTCATAGTGAGAGCATTGTAGTTGAGACGCAAAAAGAGGTTGATATTAATGAACTTAGAGAGTTAATTCGTAATACTAAAGGGCTTGAGTTGGTTGATGATATTGAAAATAACAGGTACCCAATGCCGGTTAGTGCAACGAAGAAGTATGATGTTGAGGTTGGAAGGTTAAGACATAATCTTGTGTTTGGGAAAAATAGTGTTGAGTTTTTTGTTTGTGGAGACCAGATTTTAAGGGGGGCGGCTTTGAATGCAGTTGAGATTGCAAGAGTGGTTTATGATACAAGATTTAAGTGATTTTTTGTTTTTTTTTGACAAACTTTAAATACTCATAAAGTTATTTGTTATTATGAAGTGGTTTATATTCATTTTTATACTTGTGCTTTTTGTATCTTGTTCTGATTCTGTTGGAAATGTTGTTACAGGCGGAGATGCGACAATTTTGGGAGATGAGATAGTTATTGAGAAGATGGGAATTTATTATCCCTCGTTTGTTGTTAATGGGAGTTCAATGAGTCCAAGAATTGAGGATGGGACGGAGATTTTTTTTGATGTGAATTATACGGATTTAAAGAGAGAAGATGTTGTTTTGTTTAATTTTAGCGGAGATGTGAATCTACTAATTAAGCAGATAAAGGGCATTCCAAACGATAGTTTTGGGTTTGATGGTAATAGATTATTTATTAATGGTGATGTTCTTACTAATTCTGTTGGAGAGATGTATTATATAGATTCTAAGGTGCTTGAATTGTTTGCACAGAATTATCCTATTATTCCTGAGAATACTTATCTTCTTTTAGGGGATGCAGTAAATGATTCAATAGATGCTTTAAAGTTTGGATTGGTACATAGGAGTTCAATTTATGCAAAGGTTATTATGGATTAATATAACTTCTTTAATTTTAGATATCAAGGTCTGTTGCAAACTGGGCGTTTTCTAGTATGAAGTTTTTTCTTGGTTCAACTTTATCGCCCATAAGCATGCTAAATACTATATCAGCTTCAATTCCATTATCAATTGTTACTTTCTTTAGATATCGCGTGTCTGGGTCAAGAGTTGTCTCCCATAACTGCTCTGCATTCATCTCACCAAGACCTTTGTATCTCTGGATTTCAATTTTCTGATTAGGGTTTGCGTTTCGAAATTCATTTAATTCCAAGTCATTGTATAAATACTGAGAAGATTTGCCAACTTTTACTTTATATAAGGGTGGCAGAGCCAGATAAATATATCCTCTTAAAATCAATTCCTTGAAGTGTCTAAAGAAAAGAGTTAAAAGAAGAGTTGCAATATGAGCACCGTCAACATCTGCATCACACATAATTATAACTTTATGATAACGTAATTTTTCTGCATCAAAACTCTCTCCAAAACCTACTCCAAGAGCTGAAATAAGAATCTTAATTTCTTCGTTTTCAAAAATCTTAACCAGACGGGCTTTTTCAACGTTTAGAACTTTTCCCCGAAGAGGCAGAATTGCCTGAGTTTCCCGATTTCTTCCCTGCTTGCCTGAACCTCCCGCTGAATCTCCTTCCACGATAAATAATTCAGAATTTGAAGGGTCTTTTGATGAACAGTCTGCAAGTTTTCCCGGTAGAGATGAAAACTCTAAAACATTTTTTCTTCTAACAAGATCTTTTGCCTTTCTTGCCGCCTCTCTGGCTTTTTGAGCCTGAACTGCTTTGTCAACAATACTCTGTGCTGCTTTTGGGTTCTCATCTAAATATGAGTAGAACTCTTCAAAGAAAATATTTGAGACTACTTGCAAAACTTCTGGATTTCCAAGTTTATCTTTTGTCTGCCCTTCAAACTGAGGTTCTGAAATCCTTATTGAAATAATTGCAACAATCCCTTCACGAATATCATCTCCGCTAAGATTAATTTTTTTATCAGCAACCTTGCCATTATTTGTTATGTAATCTTTTATTGCTTTTGTAATCCCTAATTTAAATCCACTAATATGAGTTCCACCTCCTGGAGTCGGAATGACGTTTACAAATCCTTCAATAATTTCATTATATGAATCTGTATATGTTAAAGCAATATCAACTTCAATTCCTTCTTTTTCTCCATTGAGTCCAATTATAGGGGTTAGTTGTCTTGAATTTTCAGTCATATATTTAATGAAATCTTTTAATCCACCTTCATAATGAAAGACATCCTCACTGTCTGAGCGTTCATCTGTAAAAATGATTTTAACCTGAGGAGTCAGAAAAGCAACTTCTCTGTATCTTTTTCTCATACTTTTGAAATCAAATTCAATTGTCTGAAATATGCTTTCATCTGGTCTGAATGTGACTTTTGTTCCCTGCTTTGAAGTCGGACCCGTTTCTCTAAGCCCAGATACTGCCTTTTGGTTTATAAAATTTATCTCATATTTTTTTCCATCACGGTAAACTTCAACATCTAAATTGGTTGATAGAGCGTTTACAACAGATGCGCCCACACCATGCAACCCTCCTGATACTTTGTATGCATTTGCATCAAATTTACCTCCTGCATGAAGAACTGTAAAAACTACTTCTGCTGCAGATTTTCCCTCTGAATGCCTATCTACAGGAATTCCGCGTCCGTTATCTTCAACTGTAACTGAGTTGTCTTTGTGAATTGTAATATTTATTTTATCGCAATAACCTGCAATGGCTTCATCTACTGCATTGTCCACAAGTTCTTTTACAAGATGATGCAATCCATCAATCCCCGTTCCACCAATATACATCCCTGGTCTTTTTCTAACTGCTTCAAGACCTTTTAGAACTTTTATGTTTTCAGCTTTGTAATCTTGTTCACTCATAGAAATCTCCCTTTTTTTGCCTTTTTAAAACTTTGTCTTCTAAGACTGGTAAACATCTTGCAATACAGATGAAAATAGAGATAATTGGCTTGATAATAAGATTCTTGTAAAATGTTTTTATAAGATTTTAATAATTTAAAACAATTACTCTAATTTTTTATCATTATGTGTTTCTTAAGTTTTTGATTATACTCTGTCTGAATTCATCACTTTATAAAAATTACAAATCTCTATATAGATTTTAATTTAATAGAAATATATGCAACTAATCAAAAAAAATAGTGCTCAGGAGTTCTCACTTTTAGATGGGGCAGTTATTAATCTGATTGTTGAGAAGACAAAACTTAACAAGGAGAAGTACAGTATGATTTTATCAAAGACTGTAATTGTTTATGCTCTGCTGATTCTAATAGCAATTTATTCAAGTTTCTCAAAGTTAATGTCAAATGAACTTTTAATTGCATCACTTAGTGTTGGGACATTGTTATTGTTTTTTGTTTATCTGTACGTGATTGAACATTTTGATAAAATGGACAAGGATTTAGATGAAGTTGTATCACTTCTTCAAACTAAGGTTCTTATGAAGCACAAGGAGAAGTAATTCCCTCTATTTCTTTCTGCATATGAATATTAAATCGTTTTTCTGCTCGTATTCTTTTAGTACTTTGAATTTGCTTCTTATCAATTTAGTTATTTTTTCCTTTTTTGGAGAGTGTTTTAGAAATGTTAGAATAAAGTCATTTTTTCCAACTCTTTCTATTTCAAAAAGTTCTTTGTCTATGTCTTCAAAATTTCCAAGTGCAGTAACTGAGATTACGTAATCAAAAAAATTACTTTTGAAAGGGATTTTCTGAGCATCTGCAAGAATCCATTTTGCATTTGGGTGCTTTTTCTTTTTAGCCTCATTAAGAAGTTTTATAGATGAATCCAATCCATAAACTTCACAGTCCCAAGGGGTTGTGCTTATTCCTGTTCCACAGCCAACATCAAGTAATTTGTCTGTTTTGGATGGTTTTAGGAATTTCTTAATTATTTCAATTTTTTCAAGTTGTTCTTCTTTGTGAAGTTCTTCATATCCCTGTGATATTTCGTTATAATAGTCTATCTTTTCCATATTTCATAAGTAAGTAATCTCTTCTCAATTATTATAGTATGAAAGGTATTGAAAAGGATATTTATATTTATTGTTTGAGTTCTTATAATTTGCTGGTTGCGTCACTATTATAAAAGAACTAATTAACCAAAAAGTACTTAAATCTATAATGTGAGAAAATGATATGAGATATCTAGGAATAGATGAATCAAATCATGGCAGGTTTCCTGAAATTTTTGTTGGAGCACCATCAAATAAAGACAAATATATAAGGAAAGAAGACATGGAAAAAATCAGACATAAAGGAGAACAAAAAGGAGTGATAGGAAGTAAGGAATTCAAATATATTATTATACATAGAGAGCACAAAGAATTATTCAAACCAAATGGTGTGATTTTTGTAATCTATGCAGAATTAATTAGAGCTTACTCAGATATAGAATATGTAATTGCTGATGGAGAGACTTCAACAAGTGTGCTTGAAAAGATAATAAATGGGTTGGAATTTGTCTTAGAGAATGTGCCTCGAATTGATTCTGTCCCTCAGGCAGATGAAACCATACCCATTGTAAATACTGCTGACTGCATAGCAAACAGGTTATATAGATATCACACTTCACAACCAAGAGGGACTAAAGCCCTTTATTTAAGACATTTGATTACCCCTAATTTTAGAGAATATATGCCAATTATATCCAAATTATTTTAATTGCTTGAGTTTACTGCTTGTTCTCTTGCTGCTGCTCTTTTTGCCCTTTCAAGTTCCATTTTAAGTCTCTGCTCTTCAATTACTTTTTCCTTCTCAGGTTTTAACAAGTCATTTATTGATTTTTTGTAAATGTTAAAAATACTTCTTTTAATATCCATATCAGACATAATTGTATCTAAATTCTCATATATAAAACTAAGTCCTGAATTCTTAAACATGATGTAAAACACCAAATTCAATTCCTGATCTTTTCTGTATTTCTTTCCATCAAAATGCATTTTAATGTCAAATTTGATGCTATTTTCACGATAATTTCCAGCAGAAAAAGTTGCTAATGATTCTGATACATATTTATAGTATAATTTGAAGTCTTCTAGATTTGGATAATATTTCTTGCATAAATATAATTTTACAAGATCATAGTCAATAAGAACTAAGATTTCCTTGTCTAAGTTATCTAAAAGTCCCTGCGCCGCATCAGGATGCAAAACCATTATTTCATCTGTCCCATCAACATATCCTGCGTAAACTCCCGTCCCATCATAGTTTGGGCCAAGTGAACTAACAAGTTCTCCTTTTGAATAATAGAATTTTAATGTAATGTCTAATGGCTTCATATTAAATCTTTTTGCGATTATTTCGTTTCTATCTTCTACAACTTTTTTATATTTGTAGCTAACATCCTTGTTTTCCCTTGATAGGGGAATTGTTAATACTTTGATTTCTGACATTTTTTATTGCATTGTTATTTTCTGAAAATTTGCATATATAATATTTTCAATTTCCTTTTTATCATAGCCCTTAATTCTTGCTATTTCTTCATATATAAAGGGCACACTCAGAGGTGAATTTCTTATCTTCTGCGGGTGCAGGAAAGGACTGTCCGTTTCAACAAGCAACTGCGTTATAGGAAGTTCTTCTACCAAGATTTGAAAACTCTGAGTGTTTTTTACAATGTATGGTACTGAACAATATATTTGTAATTCTTTTATTGTCTTTATTAATTTTTTCTTTCCACTAAAACAGTGTAAATTAAATTTTCGAAAATTGTGTTTTTCAACGTATTCTTTTAGTATCGTCAATGCAACTTCTTCGGCTTTTCTTGTATGAATGATAAGAGGTTTGTCTATTTTAATGCCAAGTTCAATTAATGCACGAAATCTTTTTTCCTGAATTTTCCATAAATCCGGGTTGGTTGTGTGATGCCTGTCAAGTCCAATTTCTCCTATTGCAATGAATTCATCTTTTTTATGTTCAATTAATTTGAGATAATTTTTAAAGTCTGTATCAGAGATTTTCTCACTATCCTGAGGGTAAAGTCCAGGGCATACTTTGATGTTATCGTAATCTTTAAACATCTCACAAACCTGTGCGTAATTTTTAGGGTTTAGAGTGTTTGTTAGAGCAATAATTCCTTTTTCTTTCATTTCTTTTACAATTTTAAATCTTTTATCATCGTAACTTTCCCAGTCTAAATGACAATGAAAATCAACAAATGCCACTTTTAATCATCATTTTCCTCCTCTTCTTTTCTCTGAGCCCTGCTTGTCATAATAAGTCTTAAGTATGTTGCATACATTGGTCTTGTAATTAAAACCCCAACTGTTACTCCTATTATAATCATAAAGGCAAATCCTTGGAGAACTTTTAATCCTGCAAAATACAATGGAATCATTGCTGCAAGAGTAGTAAAGTATGCAAGCATAATTATTGTGATAGCATGTTTGATTCTTTTTCTGCTCGATAGTTTTGAATTTTTCCCACGAAAGTATTCATCTGTTATGATTACCTGATCATCAACTCCCGTACCAATTGCAGCAATGAGTCCTCCTATGGCTGCTAAGTCAATGCTTAGTTTCATAAATGCCGCAATCCCGAAAACAATTATAACTTCTCCTGCAAGAGCTATAAAAATCCCGATAAATATAGAAATGTTTCTGTAACGCAATGCAATTATTCCTGATACAATTAATAAAGAAATCAAACCAACAATTATTGCGTTATCAAGTAATTTTTGCCCTGTTGAACTGGTAATTGAATATGATGCAACAACTTCAAGTTCTGAGGGGAGGTTTTGAGTTGATAGGATTGCCTGCAAAAATCTCATTTCTTTTTTAGCACTTTCAATTGCAAGTTCTTCTGTCTGCATAACGTTTCCAGAAATAGTTATAGATGGATTTGTAATTTTGCTGTATTTAAAACTTTTATCAATGTTTAAGTCTGTAATTTCTTCTCCGTCTAAATAGAAATATAGTTTCTCAGAAAGATGCCCTCCTGCAACTCCAAGAGTACTTGATACATCAAAGAAGTTATCTGCACCTTCGGAGTCAATCTGAAAACTAAATGAGAAAGTACAGATATAACCAGAACTTTCATCTCCACTGCAACCTTCAAAGAATTGATGGGATGGGTCGTTAAATACACGAGCAACGTTGTCTCCTGTGAAAACTGTCTTATTGCCTATGTTTGCAATAAAGACTCCTTCTTTCTCAATTAATTGCAAGATGTCATTTTTGTTTGAATGACTACTTTCAACCATTAGAAATTTCTTGCTTGAAAATGTATCTTCTATTCTACTTACTTTGGTTCCAGATGCTCCGTAAACATCAAGTCTTGACTGAAGAGTATTTTCAAGTAAATCAAAATCCGAATCTGTAATTTCATCTACAGGTTCTAATATTAGTCTTGAACCCCCCAACAAATCAATTCCTAATCTAATGTTTGATTTTGGGGCATCTCTTATTGCAATGCCTATATATTCTGAAATTGTTTCGTTATTAATCTCGCCTATCTGTATTTGGTATCCGCTTGGGTTTGTGTCCGTTCTAATTGTCAGACTTGAATTAGATTCTGAGTTGTTTATGTAGTTGTAGTAGTCATCAACTGTGTTAATTTGTTTTTTGTCCAAATAGAGAATTCTCTCATATGATGTGAGTCCTAAGTTGTTATCAAAACGCATTCCTGAGTTTTCAGCAGGTGATGAGATGCCAACTCCATTTATGACAACACCATCTGGATTAAGTTGATAGTTTATAGAATAAAGACTTATAATTATAAAAAGAATCAAAATCCAGACTTTTCCTGATTTAAGGATATCAATAATTTTATTTCCAAAACTATCCTTTTTTTCATCACTCATAAAAATTTTAAACTGTATAGTTTTTATAAATATTAGCACTATTAAAACCAGAATTTGATGGATTTGGGTACAAGAAACTTAGTTTGAAATGATGTTTTCTTCGGATTTGTTTTGATTAGTCCTGATGATATTTTAGAAGTTGAGATTTACTAAGTAATTATGTATTTTTACTGAATTATCTTAACTCTCTATACTTAAATTTTCTTGGAAGAATTCTATAAAATTCAATGTCATTACCTTTCTTCTCAAAGATAATTCTATGTCCTCCAATTCTCAATGACCAATAAGAAACATTTTTCAACTTTTTTCCAAAAGGCTCACTTCCTTGTTCAAATTCAAGAGTTTTCTTGACAATCTTCCTTTGTAGAAATTTATCCTTAATATTTTTCAAATCTTTAAAAAAATAGTTCTCTGTAATGAACTTTAAGCATTTTGCAATTTGTCAAATCTATTTAAAAATTCTGCTTTGCTTAGTTTTTTGCTTCTTTTAGCTTCCTCAATAAGTTTAATCTCTTCTTCTCTTAATACATCATCTTCTTTTATGCTTTTTAAGGTTTTCTCACACTTTTTTAGAAAATTATATTCACTTTTTGGAATAGTTATAGCATCACTCATTTTTACTTGAAATATATATATAGGCTTATGTATATAAAGTTTGTGTCAAGTACGAAGAACTTAGTTTGAAATGATGTTTTCTTCGAATGTTTTAGTGACAAATAAATATAAATATAAATTGTAGGGTATGTTTATGAAAATCATATTTCACGGAGGGGCAGGTGAAGTTGGGAAATCATGTGTTGAGGTAATAACGGAAGGCAGAAGATATATTATAGATGTTGGGATTAAGTTTACATCAAAGGGAGCAGAGTATCCTAAGTATTTGGATAAGGTGTATGAGTTAAGCGGTGTGTTTTTGTCTCATGCTCATTTGGATCATAGTGGGGGTCTTCCAATGCTTGAACATAAAAATTTAAGGTGTCCTATTTATTTAACTCCTCTTACATGGAAGATAACTAATTTGCTTTTAGAGGATAATTATCATATTGAAAGGTTGAAGCATTTGCATCCTGCGTATGCTGAACGTGATATTGGAAAGGTAAAGGATGATTTGAGGTATGTGAAATATGATAAGCAGTATGAGACGCATGATGGGAAGGTTAAGTTTACGTATTTGAATTCAGGGCATATTCCTGGAGGGTCTTCTATTCTTCTTGAACTTGAGGGGAAGAAATTGCTTTATACATCAGATATTAATACAGAAGATACTAATTTGATGATATCTTCAGAGTTAGAGAGTATATGTGATATTGATATTCTGATTACAGAGAATACATATGGAGACAGACCTCATCCTGATAAGAGGGAATCAGAACAGGGACTTCTTGATTCAATTCATACATGTATAAGTTTGGGAGGTTCTGCATTAATTCCTGTTTTTGGAGTTGGAAGGTCTCAGGAGATTTTAATTATTTTATCAAAGCTTGATGAAAAGATTCCTATTTATCTTGACGGTATGGCAAGAAAGTTAACAAGTATGATTATAGAGTCTGATGATCCTTATATTGATAATAGAGATTTGCTCAGTTCAATGTTACATAGGGTGATTATGATTAAGCATCCAAAGGAGAGAGATGAGATTGCAAGAAAGAAAGGGGTTGTTATTGTTTCAACTTCGGGGATGGTTCAGGGAGGTCCTGTTATGAGGTATTGCGAGCATTATATTTCCCAAAAGGATAATTTTATTATTTTAACTGGCTTTCAGGCAAAGGGAACTAATGGAAGATTCATTTTTGAGGATCATTTGTTTTATTCTCATCATCATAGAGTTCCCGTTAAGTGCCATGTCCGAAAGTTTGATTTTTCCGCACATTATGGTCAAACATCTATTCGGAAGATGATGTGTTCAATCCAGCCAAAGAATCTGATTTTACAGCATGGAGATCTTGATGCTCTGTGTGAGTCCCAGAGGTTTGCAAGAGAAAATCTTCCAAATACTAATGTGTTTTTGCCTCTCATCGGAGATGTTATGGAATTTGAAGGAGATAGAGCTACAATAACAAGACCGGAGTTTGTTAAGGAGAAAAATTATAATAAAGCCTCTTGCGAGATAAGAGAGAAGGATGAGAGTAGTTTGAATGTTTGAAATTCAATTTTTGATTCAATTTCATCTATGTCAAGTATTCTTTTAACATCACATCTAAACCCGTAATCTTCTTCTAATAGTTTAATGAAATCATTTTTAAGGTTCATATAATATGAAATCCTTGAATATTTATGAAGTTTATTAATATAAATTAGAGTTTCTTTATAAAAATCAAAGTATATATTAGAGAAAACCCATTTGCTGTTATGAGTAAAAAAGATAGAAGCATTGTTTTTCTGACTTCAAAGAGCAATCTTGAAATTTTAAAAGTTTTAGATGGAAATAAAACACCTTTGAGGTTTGATGATTTCAAGAAATTAAAAAATCCAAGAACTGGAAAGTATTATTCTTCAAGAACAATAAATGAGTCAAGAGAAGAGTTAATTGAAAATAATCTCATTAAAAATGATATTGTGAAATCTGGAAAGAGAGCTCATATAGGTTATTCGATAACAAAGAAAGGTTCTGAGGCATTAAAGATTTTCAGAGAAACTCAAGAGAAATATATGGAATTAGATAAAAATTAATGAGATTTGCAGAAATAAGAGAAACATGTTGCATTCTCTCCACTGTAAAAACACTTAACTCCTTTAAGGCTTCTCTTCTTAAAGGCAAATGGGATACAACTTGAACTTGCACCTGTTTTATCTTTTATCTCATCTTCCATTTGCACATCTTCTTTCCATGGGACAAGGCATCTTTTCTTCTGATTAATCGCCTTTTTGAAGTCTTCAAAATTATCTACTTCAACTGTTACATCTTCCATTGATTTCTGAGCTCTTGCATACATTTCATTATGCATAGTTTTAATTATTTCATCAAATCTCTTAGTTATATTTTTATCATGTAAATCCAATTGTATTTTCTCTGAATTATCTCTTCTAACTACAACACATTTCCTATTTTCAATATCTCTTGGACCTATCTCAATTCTTATGGGGATTCCCTGAATTTCCCATTTATTATATTTAAATCCTGCACTTTCTTTTGAATCATCATCAAGTAATGGATTGAATTTGGATATTTTCTTTTTGAGTTCATGTGCTACTTTTAGAACTTCTTTTTCTTTTCCCTTAAATAGCAGAGGAATTATTATAATTTTATTTTGTGCAACTCTTGGAGGGAGAACTAATCCTTTATTATCTCCATGAATCATAATTAATGTGCCAATGCTTCTGGTTGAGAATCCCCATGAATTCTGGTAGGGAATTCGTTTTTTCTGGTTTTTATTTAAAAATTCGATATTAAATGCCTTCCCGAAATTCTGTCCTAAGTGATGAGATGTGCATGCTTGAATGGATTTTCCATCAATTGGTGAGAAGGGTTCTGCTGCATATGAATAATCTGCTCCTGCAAATTTTTCTCCTATTGATTTTCTCCCCAATGTCACAGGAATTGCTAGTAAATTCTCATAAGTTGATTGATATACTTTAAGAACATCCAAAACTTCTTTATCTGCTTCTTTTTTTGTTTCAAAGACGCTATGTCCCTCCTGCCATAGAAATTCACGGTTTCTTAAAAAAGGCGTTGAATGTTTAAATTCCCAGCGAACAATATTACACCATTGGTTAAGTTTTAAAGGCAAATCCCTATATGATTTTATCCATTTTGAATATGCATCATATATTATGGTTTCTGATGTTGGTCTTATTGCTAATCTTTCACCAAGTTTTGTGTTCCCTCCATAATCAACCCATGCAACTTCTGGGGCAAAGCCTTCAATGTGATCTTTCTCTTTTGTTAATAGTCTTTCGGGTATAAAGAGAGGAAAATAGGAATTTTTAACTCCCATTTTTTGAATGCCTTTATTTATATGTTCTTGAATTTTTTCCCATATTTGATATGAATTGGGCTTAAATATCATGCATCCTGAAACATCTGTGTACTCAATTAAATCTGCTTTTAAAATCACCTGTGTGTACCATTCTGATATATTTTCTTCTTTTTTAACAGCAATTGCAAGTTCTTGAGTTTTGCTATGTTTTGGCATTTTAATAAGTATTTAATTTATTGCTTTTTTATTAAACTTTGCCTTATTTTTTATGTATGTAATCGTCTGATTATTTTGAATATCATTGCAACTTTCACAAATATTTAAGTCCGCTGTAATGAGGAGCAAGACTTATAAAAAATAAAATATTTGAGTAAATATGGCAGAGGTTAATTATCATTCTTTATACACTGTTTCTGTATTAAAGAAATTAGGAGTTGGAAATAGAAGTAATTTTGATGATAGACTTATTTCTCAAAAAGTTCAATATATAAGCCAATTGTTTGGTCTGACACCTTACTATTCCTTTAATTTGTATTTAAGAGGTCCATACTGCCCCGATTTAACGAGAATTTTATATGATATAGAACCTAAAAATATAATTATGGGTTTAAAGTTTTCTTCACCTGATATGGGGGAGAGATTTAAGAAAGTTAAAGGTTTTATTAAAAACAAAGACTCTCGCAAACTTGAGTTAATAACAACTTTTCATCTATTGAGGTTTCTGCTTGGAATGAGAGAAACTTCTGCAGTTACACGACTTAAAGAATTGAAAAATGCTAATGATAAAGAGGTAAAATATGTTATAGAGGAGGTGTCAAAGTTGCCAAAATGATGAAAAATCTAATGACAGAATTAACAGAAAAAGATATTGATTCTTTTGATTATGATGATATAACAAAAAAAGACTTGAAAAGAGAGAGAGATAAGATATTTTTTTTAATTGGTAATAAGTTGGATAAATTTGAAAGGAAACACGCAAGGGAAAATAATTATTTAGAAATTGAAATATTGTTGAAGAAGATGAAAATGGATGGAACTTTAAAGTAAATTATGAGTCGCAGTACAAAAGCTAATAGGAAGAAAGGTAGTTATCAGAAGTGGTATTATGATTCATGCACTATTGAGAACACAAGTACTTATGAAAAGATACTTAAACAAAAGGCTTTTGGAAATGAATCTATTATAAGTCACCTTGGTGTCGGTGAGGCATTTGCAAATATTTTTCGCAAAAAAGGGTCTGAGGCAGTATCTGATTTTGTTAACCTCTATAGTAGAATGGTTAAAACTGGCTTGAAAGTTGTTGGAAATGATGACATTGATGTCATTCTTAGAAATGTGTCAGAAATGTTTCCCAATCTGTCCGTTACAGATGCCATCCATTTAGCAACCTCAATAAAGTGGAAGTGTAATCTTTTTATAACAAGTGATCATCATTTTGATGATTTAAAGAAAGGGGAAGTTAGAAAACTTGGGAAAAAGTTTGGGATTTCTTCACTAAAAATAAAGAAAGTAGATTATAAATAGTTTTATTTTCTCAAAGTTTAAATAAAAAAGAAGCATGTTTTTGTGATGAAAAAGAATTAATATTCTCATAGTTATATTAACTGGTTCTTTTTTAGAATTCAAATTTAACAAAAAATAATTAGAGATTTTATCTAAGTTATCTAACTATCATTACTCTTATTAACCCTTATTAAATACAAAATTCCAATAATGCATATAACAACAATTATCAATATTGAAACCAAATAAATCCAAATCCAGATTCCTTCTTTCTTTTCATCTCCTACAATCTCTTCATCATCTAACACAACCTCATACTCTATATCATCTGGGATAACCCCAAACCATTTCGGTATATTATCTCTTAGTATCTCATTTCCCTCTAAATCCTCAACGACTATGTAATATCCATCTTCAAAATACGGAACAAAAATAGTTTCACTAACCTCTTGTTCTACAAACTCTGGAATAAAAATCTGATTTCCATCCTCATCAAACCAATCTTCATCTGGTGGGGAAAAATGCACGTCTCCTATTGAGAACTTAACAGAATAAAGATTCTTTCCTTTCTTATTCTCTATATTAAGAATATGTGTAGAATATTGGGACTCCTTAGTTGGAAATCCTGTAATCACATAAACATTCTTAACTTCAAACTCCCCACTAAAATAACTTAGAGTAACTCCCATTATATCTATGCTTTCATCTTCACTGCTCTCAGCGTAAACACTCATTGAAAAACCAATTAAAACCAACAACATCAAACTTAATTTCCATTTCATTTTAACTATAATCCTCCTCTAATTTCTCTCTTAGATAATACTCATTAACTTCACCCCATGCGTCTATCCATTCAGAAATGGGTACTGATGAACTACTCCTCATAACTCTCTGAAACTTGTCTCTAAAAAGAAGAGGACTTGTACATCCAGAGAATACCTCTTCATCAAACTCAGAGATGTTCTCCCATCTATGTGTTCCAGTTAGTTCACACCCCTCCTCACATCTTTCTTCTTCATCAATTAAACCCTCTCCTGCAAGACAATTATTTATAGCAGAAGAACCATTGTTATTAGGATAAATGTACTCATCCCACAAATGTCCGAACATATGCCCGAACTCATGAATAAAAATAGTATCAGGAGCACCAGAACAGGTATAAGACATCTTAATATACTCACCAAACTTAGCATGACCCCAGATCTTTGGATTCTGACTAAAATAAACCTTTCCATCTATCCAGTCTTGATTAAAAATGTTACTAAAACGTTCAATACCTTCATCTGATCCAGAACTCCATCTACAACTTCCATAAGAATAATCATATGCTTCAGAGAGAATTGCATAATAAATATTAAACTTATCTTCTTGTCCAATAAAGGGATTTGTTTTAAACAAGGAATAGTCCCCACTTCCGAAGATCCTATCTAATTGATCCTCTACTTCCTCTTGGGTTTTCCCTTCAACTACGAAAAATAAATCATACTTCGAGAGATCCCCATTTCCCATCCACAGAACAGGTCCTATATCGCAATATCCATAACATCCACTCATCATTCCTTCTTGTGAAGAAAAAGTTCCCTCTTGTGATGCAAGTATATTCTTGAAAATCAAACCGTTATTCTTATTCCTATCTATAAAATTTCCTCCATAAAGCACAGCAGTATAATTAACCGTGTTTGATTCATTTGTGAGTTTATCATATAATGAAGGTGTCAAACTAATCTCTGTAAGTAACTTCCCACCATTTGAAGGTTCAAAGATAGAACTAAGACTATTCTTGTCATTTAGCGAAATATTAAGCATATACCTCTCATAAAGACGGTGGCGGCTATTCAGAGTGTTGTATATTTCAATACTTATTTTATTCGTAAAACGATTATATGTAACATTTTCTATTGTTATATTGTAAGGTTCGTAGACATCAATATTAAATCCATTAATGTGATCTTCTTCTGGCGAGGATGGATGTGTAAATTCAATATAAACTGCACATCTACTTTTATTATTCAAGCATAATTCTATTTTAATTGGAACATCAAAATAACCATCTGTATATGATTTGATTTGTCCTAAGTTTGCAATATATAAACTCTTTCTTTCTAAAGTTGTTTCATAAAATGAGAGACTCCTCTCATTACTTTCTCTATATAATTTAACACTGATATTATCATTTAAATCTCTTCCAATAACAAAAAACCTTCTGTAATTATCTCTCCTATCTTGAGATACGTTCATAATTTTAGGTTCAGAATGATAAAAATAATAGATATACCATCTATATGATGAGCCTCCTATTGTATTATTCCTATTAGGTTCTCTAAACGTAACATAAATAATGCAATTTTCTGTTCCATTTGAACATAAATTTTCACCTCTTGGGACCCTAAAAAAATATGCGTCATCGTTATCATCATATATGAGTTTCAGTTCAGTTGAAAATAATAATGATTCATTGTCAGAATATCCATTAACAACAATATTACTATACAAATTTCTTCCACTAACAAGATAATCACAACCTATACTCTTACAATTATGATTTTCACCTGCCCTTGTGACATTGGAAATAGTAATTAGTTTGTGATTGCCAGTCTTATTACTCGTATGATTAGACTTAATTTTTGCCTTAATACATAAAATATTACTTCCTCCATTTAATCCATTACACTTCCACAAATAATGAGTTGAATTATCTAAAAAGTTCTGATAAGTTCCATTTATACATTTATCAACACTTACATCACAAACTCCATCCATGCTATTATTTGTTAATATTGTCTCATTTCCATCAGAGTCTGCATTAGAACTATTCTCGTAAAAATCATCTTCATTAAAACCACTTCCATTAGAACCATTCCTATTGAAGTTTTCTTCTTTATAGTAATCTTCATTAGGACTGATACCAACATTTGGCTCAACATTACTTGTTGCACTGAAAACTGAAAATAATCCAAAAAAAAGAACGACTATTATAAAAACTATAAATGTCTTAAATTTCCTCATGTGACTTTTCCTTAAGTTTCAATATATATGTGTTTGTGTGTTCACTGAAAGTAACAATAATTCATAAATTAACTTCTGAAAAAATTCTCTGATGCGAAATGAAATGATTGATTTAGAGAGAATTAGTTTTTACCATATTACGACGATGGAATTAAAACTTGTTATATTATAACTAAAAAGAATATTATATTTTGTTACAGAATCAATGACAAAGAATATTTATAAATGTGTTTTTTGCATAACCTTTATGGTTATACTAACCTCTTTAATGAATTCGGAAAAACTTGCAAGAAAGATTGCAAAGTCAATAAGAGCAAAGTATATTGAGACAGATGTAAGGGAATTCCCGGATGGTGAAATTTATTTAAGGTTTAAATCGGATGTTATGGGGGAGAAGTTAGTTATAATTGAATCTTTTCAGCCAAATCCAAATGAATCTTTATTGAGGATTATTTTTGCCTCAAAATCCGCTAAAATGCAAGGGGCAAAGAAAGTAGTTTTAGTAGCACCTTATTTAGGGTTTATGAGACAGGATAAAGAGTTTGATTCAGGTGATGCAATTAATGCATTGATTATGTCTGATTTGATGAATTTGTATGTAGATAAAATATTAACCATTGATCCTCATCTTCATAGGATTCATAGAATGAAAGATATTTTTAAAATTCCTGCCAAGAATCTTACTGCAAATTCAGTTATTGTAAAACATATTAAAAAGAATTTTTCTAAAAGGGACTTGGTTATTGCAGGTCCTGATGAGGAATCATATCAATGGGCTGATAAGATTGCAGAAGAAGTTCATGTTAAAGATACAGTTCTGCATAAGGACAGACGCACCACAAGAAATGTTGATGTGAAAATGACTGATGAGATAGACTTTAAAGGAAAGAATGTGATAATTGTAGATGATATTATTTCAACGGGGAATACAATGATTAAATCTGCAATTAAAATTAGAAAACTTGGCGCTAAGTCTGTTTTTGCAATAGGTGTTCACGGACTTTTTACTGAGAATGGATTTAAAAAAATGAAAAAGCATTTTGATGGGATTTACACAACGAATTCTGTGCAACATGAAACTAATTTAATAGATGTCTCTTCTGTAATTATAGAGGAACTTTAAAAAAGAGTTTAAAGAGGACTTTTGCAATGTATTTTATGTTGTGTGTTTGAAATTTGATTTTCTATTCACTATATAGTAAAGCAAAACACTAATAAAACTTGTTTTTGGGGATTTGAGATAAGTGACAATAAAAAAATCATCTGTGTGTTTTGTATTTATTTTGCTTTTTGTTAGTTTAATTTCTGTCTCTTATTCTTTTCCTGAAGTTCGGTTGGAGAAAAATGATTATCTAAGCGGAGAGGTTATTATAAGTGGGGAAGCTTCATCAGGGATTGAACTTAGCTTGTTTGTAAATGATAATGATATTGACAGAATAGACTTAGTTGATAATGCCACAACAATTTATCTTACAGGAGGTATTTCTAATTATGAAGTTTCTCGGAGTTCTTGGTTGATTTTTATGAATAATCATTCAGAGAGAGATTACAGGTTAAATATAATGGGTTTTGCGAATAAGACTTTAAAACCCAAACAGACACTTGAATTTTTATGGGATAAGAGAGAAGTTCTTACAATAAGGGATGAAATTGGTGGAACAAGGGGGGAAATATCAGTTGAGGATAAACTGCTTCCTTTTGTTTTTGATGAGATTAACCAGAATCTTTTTATGGATGGGGAGAATACTTTGAAGTTTGTGGCAAAGTCTTTAAAAGATAAAACAAAACTTGAAACTTTTGAAGAGACAATTTATTATGAGAAATATTCAAATGTTATTACTGTTAGAGATTTTGTAAATATTACAGATGATGATGAGATTGTTTTAATGGGTACAGTTAGTGATTCCTCTTATCCTCTTTATTATGTTCTAAATCATGATGGAGTTATTGGTAATATTGGATTGTTAAAAAGTATTGAACTTGATGGGAATAAGTTTAATAAGACCATTGGGGGCTTACGTGAAGGGGTTAATTCAATTAGGTTGATTACAACTGAGGTAGACAGAAAAGATATCTTCAATGGTGAGAAGAGAGTTGAGGTAATTTCTGATACTGTGAGACCTCAGTTTGATATTGTTGGAATTTATTTTTCTTCAAATGTTGATAATTCAAAGAAAGTCTTTAAGGAAGATAATTCTTTTTTTCTAAATGAAAAGAATATTATTTTGAATTTTTCAACTGATGCTTCTGTTTTGAATTATACACTTAATGATAAGAATTTCTCTGAGGAGTTGGATGTGTCTTTGGATTTTCATGAATTAGAGCTAAGGCTTAAAGATGGACAGAATAATGTTACGCTTAATGCTTATGATATGGCAGGTAATTTGCATAAGGAGGCTCATATTTTTATTGTTGATACAAAGAAACCAAAACTTTTGAGAGGCGAACTTGATCCTCAGGCAGGTTCAAAAGTTCATTTTCCAATTCTTGAACTTGAAGGTAAGGTTAATAAACCAGATGTTGAATTAACGGTTTTTACAATTCCAAGAGATGCTCTTGATGAAGATGGAAAAAGAGTTTCGTGCAGGAATTATAATAATCAGAGCTTTTTTATAAGAAATTTGAGACAGTTTGGTAGTAGGAGAGTGTTTGGGCCTGAGGTTAATTTACCTGAGAAGCAACTTTCCCTTCTGAGTTTAATTTCAAAGAGGAAAAAAGTTACATCAAATAGTGAGGGCAAGTTTGAGATTTTAATTAGTCTTCATGAGGATTCTTTTAGAGAAAGCGAAGCAAGAAGATATGAACATGCAAGTGAGAAAGAAACAAGTTATCAGGTGGAGAAGGTTGTATCAAGAAATCAGGTCTGTTTTGCAATGACAGATAAGTTCGGAAATTTTGTAATGGAAAATATAGATCTTACTCTTGATTCAGGCAATACTCTGTGGCAAGTTACAGAGGTGGTTCCTATTCCTAATTCGTTTACTGTTGGTGATATTGAGTCTAATACTGATTTGAGGGGAGGATTTTCAGGCAGTGAGTTTGGATTGCAGGCAACTTTCCAGTACTTAGGACCAGGAAAAGTATCTCGTTTAAGTCATTTTCATATTAGAAAAGATGATACGAGACAATATCCAGACAATAGGTATATTTCAATTGAAAATGCCAGACTTACTTATTATTTTGATAGAAATACAGGGGATGCAATTGTTTATGTTCCTATAAGGATTAATCCTTTGAATTTGCCGCCTAAAGATTATCCAACTAAACTTGAATTAGGTTTTGGAGGAAAGGTTACATATGAGATTAAGGATTCAAGAATTCCTATAGATGAGAGAAATTTAATTTATTTCCCTCTAACTATTGATATTGATAGACCTTTTGATCATACTAAGTGGTTATCTCCAAAAATGATAGAGGGTTTGCAGAAGTATTTAAACACCACTATTGATAAGGTAGAGAAGGTTACTAATTATTTGGGACATGCTTCTGTTGTAGGTGTTATTGCTTGCACAGGAATAAGATTAGTTAATACATTTAGAATTGCAAAGGAACGTTCAAAGAAGAGTTTAAGTAAGGATAATGAAGAAATTAAAAATATTGAAAATAAAATAAAGGAATATAGACGCCAAATTTTTACTGTTTGTGATAGGATAATTGGTTCTCCTTCTCCTCAGAGGTGCGAGGGATTTGGTGATTTTAATAGAAGCTCAACTGTAGGTGGTGGAGGGATTATTGACACCAAGGGGGATGACTATTTTGGTTCTGGAGGTGGAAGTGTTCTGGATGATGCAATAATATATAAGTCTGGAGATGGAGGTACAAGAGATCTTCTTGCAACATTTGATAGTTTGAAAATTGGTGATCCTTGTGATTTCTATGGAGAAGGGAAATTTGATGGTGTTCTTGTTTCAGGACAAGTTCAGAGATATGAAAGGATAGAACAGAGTTGGCTTCAAAATCCAAACACTTTCTCAAGAGAACTCGTAAGACCAACGTGTGCACCTGCAAGATTTGGTAAAGGTTGTATTGATGATGGAAAGGAAGTAGAATGTACAGGAAATAACCCAATAAAAATAGGAGGAAACTGGAAGAGATGCACAAAATCAGAAGGAGGAGAACCTGCTGTTTTAGAAAAAGTGCCTCTTAGAAATGGTGAACCAGATGTAGGAAGAGATAAAACATATAGTGAATGTAAAACTGTAAAGCATCAAAAAGTTGATTTGCTGGAGATGTCTGGGGTTTGCATGCAAACAGGTCATCCTAAGTATGATGGTACAAGATGTAATTTCTTTACTCTTGATGATGACGGGGTCGTTCCCACATGGGAAGGTTCTGGAGTTCCTGGGAAAAATCCCAAGGATAATATTATTGAGTCTATAAGGTGTGGGGTTATAACTGATACTTATTCTCATTCAAAGAATATTCTTAAATGGATGAAATCTATTAATAAGTGTTTAGATCAGGCAAAGGTAGGTGTTGTGAAGGGTGCTTATTGTGAGAGGTTGTTTTCTATGGGTGTTTGTGAAGTTGTAACAAATATTTTATACAAAACAGTAGGAGATTCACCGAAAAGAAATGTGGGAGGGGATTATCATACTGGAGATGGTAATTTTTTTACAGAGGTTCTGCGTTCTGCAAATGAAGGAGATAAGATTATTAACGATAGGTATGATGATACGTTTTTAGAACAGGCAGGGTTCTCAACTCAATCTATTACAAAGAATGTTTGTCTTGCGGCGTTTACAGGTGATTGGAGCGTTTTGACAGATAATATTTTAACGGCTGTTGATAAGAATCAGGTTAAACCAACGTTTGGGCCAATGTTTCCAACATCAAGGTTTGTTGGTTATAATCCTATAACTGGTGATATTGCTGTTCAGTATAAGTTTTCATATTATGTTCTGTCAGGAGGACAGACGGTTACAACAGAAATTGAGTTTATATGTGATAGTTCCGCACCTCATGGAGAATACTGTCCTCCAGGGATTAGTTCTCATGGAGATAGACATATTATTAATCGTCTTAGAGTTCCTTCTTTGAATGTAAGAAGAGGTGAGTTAAAATCAACTGTTGTTCCTTTAACAGATAGAGCAGGAAGGTTTAGGTTTAATATTATACGTGCGAGACATGAATATGAATTAGATGGGCAGACTTTAACAACTTTGTCTAATGAAGAGTCTATTGTTCCAAGTGATGTGTTATTTGCAAGATGTCATTGGAAAGCAGGAGCTTTTGGAACTGGTACTTCTGAGCCAAGTTCTGTTCAAGGAGGGGAAGTTGCAGAGTTTGGAGGAATTCACTGTGATGCAATATTTACAGAGAATGCATTGTTTAGCCAGCACAGATTAAGCAGGGATGCAACAAAGATTATTCCAAATCCAAGAGGAGTGGCAACTCCTGTGTTGTATCCAGGAAACATGGTGAACATTGATGCTTTCTTGGATATAAGACCAAATTCAGTAGGTGAAATAGATAATGTTAATTTGCATTATATGTTTGACTGCAGACAGGGAAGAGGAAGTGAGAGCCAGCCAAAATCTGAACCATTATCTTTATTAAATCCCCAAATAATAGAACTAGAGGAAATTCCAGAATTAAGAAAGATTGAACTTTACCCTCTTGCAACAGCGACACTTAAAGATACAGGCTCTATCTCTATTAGTGGAGAAACCCTAATTAGATTTAAATACGAGCAGGGACTATTTGAGGGGACACCCCCAAGTTTTGATTTGAGTGATGTTAAGTTTAAGATTGGTGATGATGAAGAGACATGTCCAAGCAACAATGCTGTAACTTTTAGTGGGAGCAGTACTACTGACATAAGTTTAAGCAGTTTAGGTGATGAATGTATTTCCAAAATTGGAGGTGGAGTAAGAGAAGTAGAATTAAGGTTGAATCAAGTTCCTGCGAGGGGTGTCAATATATTTTTGACAAATGCTAATGGACAAGAACAAAAAACATTTCTTCCTATTGTCAATTTGCCAGACCAAAATAATAACCAGTTAAATAATTTGCGGGCAGGTTCATGCAAATTATTGTTAAGACTTTTACCAAGCAATGCAGGAAGAATAACAAGAGATAATTTCAGAAATTATAGTATAGTAGGTGAAGACATAGATGTGTCAAGAAATGTGGATTTAAATGATTTGCTTGAACTAAGATTTACTGTTGCTCCGAATGCTGAAAATGAAGATGATGAAGATGTGAATTTTATATTTGATATAGTAAGACCATTTGAAAAGCAAAGCGTCTGTGTCAGAAATAAAGGGGAGGAACAAGATTTAAATGTGGAAGTAATAATTTCAGCAGTAAGTAATAGTAAGAGATTTAATTATGAATCTGAAGGAAGACTTGTTATTGAAAATGATAATGAAGATTTTGATTATAGAGTTTCATTTGCACAACAGAGAAGAGATAGTAAGGATAACAAGTTAGAAAAAATAGATAATCACATATTTAAGAGAGAAGGAAGTGATCCAATAAAACTGGAAACAGAACTAGAATATAAAGACAATATTTATAAGGGAAAATTAAAATTGTCAGGATATAAACTTCCAACAGGAACTCCTGAAGAAGAAGTTACTCTGTATATAACATATCATCAAAAGAGTAAAGACCCTAAAAAAAATAAAGAACCAGTAACTATATCAAGAACATTCAGAATAAGACAATGTGATCCCGGAACAATTGACAGAATCACAAGTGGTGGAGTTCAACGGAAAGAAAAAACAAAAACTCCAGAAGATGGAGGGGTTAGTTAATAAGATGAAATAATCAATCAGAGACCGATAAATGGAATTTTAATTTCTCTTTCTCGCTACCTACTATGAAATCTTAACACGGGTAAAGGAGATTCTGCTCCTGCTTCATCAATCATAAAATATCCAGGCAACTTATCCTTCTTCGTTAAATCCCCAACTATTCTTCCTCCATAGATATTACTCTTTTCAGGTGAATAAACCTCATCATAAAAATCCTCCAGTCCCAAAAGACTTAATTCTACAAGTTCTCTGCCTTTAAAATGTTCTGTGTTGGGGAAAATGGCTTCCCTGAGAATGTTTAGATTATATGCTAACAGATGATTTCCTTCATCTGAATGTGGGGCAAAGTCATATTCTTCTCTCCATTCCCTAACTTTTTCTCTAACTCCAGATACATTCATAAATGTACCATTTATTATTGGTTCTGCTCCATCCGGACTGCCTGTTGCTCCTATGTACAAGGCTTTAAGTAAATTACTTTCATTGTCAGGACTTCCGGTTCTCAACCCTCTTGCGAAATACCATACACCTGATGGAGGGGAAGGAGGAGGAGGAACGCCCAAAAAAGGTTCTCCGTTATTGTCGGCAAAGATATTATAACCATCACCTTCAAGAATTTTTAAAAGAAGCCAATAGTGTGGTGTGTCCATATCTCCTCTTGGTATTTTCCTTACTGATGTAGGAATGCCTCTTGGGTCATAATATCCTTGATTTGGATATAGTGCATAATCAATTAATCCTTCAAAAGCACCTCTGTTTATCAAATCAATTGCACCCTGCATTTGGGGATAGTTTTTCCAAATTCTGTTTCTTGCTTCATCTGAGATTCTCTTTCTTCTTTGTGCAAATGCAAATGGTGTATATGCAGATGATGTGTATGCAGTAACACCAGCACCTACTAATCCTTGTAAGAATCTTCTTCTTGAAGGTTCTATTCGCTTTTCTAATTTAATTGTTGTTTCCATTGTTAATTAAAAAGAAACTTGCACCATCATATAAAGTTTATATAATTCTTAAATAACTAAATGCATGCCTTTTAACATTTAAGAGTTTTATTGTGAAAACTCTCTTTAATACTTAAAATAATAAGAGATTGTTATTTATATAGTTATCCCTACTCAATGATAGTAAGATAATAGGAATTTGAATTTCTACTTTTAATATTTAGTAGTTAAGGAAATAAACTATTCATATACTCTATTAATAAGATAAAAAAATTAGAAAACATGTGTAGTCGGGTGACATATGTCACCAGTTCAACATTCTTTCAAATGAATAAAATTCATTTGCTGGAGTTTGTAAAAACAAGCTCTCATGAGGTCTAAAATGATTATATCTCATTCTAAATTTCTCTAAATCCTCATTACAATATTTAATTTCTCTCTCAATTGTTCCAAAAAGTCTTTCGACTTTTCCATTTGTTTGAGGTCTCTTTACTCTAGTCCGAATATGTTCAATCTTTCTTCTACGACACCAAACATCAAACTTAGAATGTTTGCTATTTAATCCATAGGGAGCACCATTGTCACTAATTATTTGAGTTGGAGTTCCAAACTCCTTAGTTAAATTATCAAGAAATTCAGTAACAACCATGGTTGTTACAGTAGGAACCTGTAAGATTCCTAAACAATATCTTGTAGCATCATCAACTACAGCAATTATTTTGCTTTTTTTTCCAAATTCGCTATCATCTATGTGCCAAAGCGAATTTGCATGTTTTCTTTGAAAACGAACATATTTCTTACGTTGACCTCTGTTATGTTCTTTTCTAGTTAAATTGTTGCGTTTCAAAACTTCATTCACAGTGGCTGGATGTAAGTCTAAATGTAAAGAATCACGGAGCTTTTTAGCTCCCCATCCTGTTGCAGTTCTTAAATTGATAATTTTAGATTCAATGTCCAAGGTTACTTTATACCAGATTTTATTTGGTCTTTGAGAGTTGTCACAAAAATCCCAATTGGATTCTTTATTAAAACAGCGTTGCCAACGTTTTAAAGTACGAATAGTAATATTATAATCAAATTTACTCTTCAAAATTTTCTGACATTTTGAATAAGAAAATTGCTTCACTCTTAACTTAACAAATTCTTTGCGGATTTCATATTTCTTCATGAAATTGGGAAAATAAAGAATTTTTTAACTGGTGACATATGTCACCCGACTACACAAAAAATTAGAAAACAATAAATTTATATAGGTATACATATTAATATAACTATGGAAGCCAAAGGAATAATTTCAGAAATGTTTGAGGATGCGTTTTCATATCCGCAATTAAACACAATTCTAATGGTAGAGAAATTTATTTCAGAAAACTCTGCAATTTACAAAAGAAAAGCACTATGGCAGAAATTACCAAAAAAAATGAGATATCAGACGTTTTCAGTAATTCTCAATTACTTAATCCACTCAAATAAAATTGGTATTGACAAAGAAGGAAAAGTTGTGTGGATTGGCATCACAAGTGGCAAACTATTGAAAAACTCAGTAGGGGCAAAATGATTAAGAAACGTACAAAAGTTCTGTTTGTAAACAAAGAACTTGAAAGAACGTATAAATCCCTATCAAGAGGAGATGAACAACAAAAAAGATTATACAAGTGGATAAACAGAGCAATTGATGACTTGGAAGAAAATGGTTTTTGCGGTGTTGCAATACCTAAAGATAGGCTTCCTAAAAAATATTTAAGATTAATTGAAGGATATTCTCTTTGGAAATATGATTTGCCCTCAGGATATAGAATTATTTATGTTTTGGAAAATGATAAAGTTCAGATTTATTCAATTATATTAGAATGGTTCAATCATAAAGAGTATGTAAGAACATTTAGATATAAGAGTTAAGTTTTATCTTTAGAATTTATGGGTTATGTATAATCCAACTAACCCTCATCCAACTAAAAAATCTATTGAGACTAGAATATAAGAGCAGATAAGAATTATGGTGGAAGATACTCTAAGTAATATGAATGAGAGCATTATAAGTATTGCATCATTAAAAAAAATTATCCCCAAGCAAATTAATCACAATACATTGAAGATAATATTAGAATACCTTGAAAGAAGTAATAAGATTGCTGTAAGTATAAGGGGAATCTCTTGGATTCACAATACAAATACAAACCTAAGAAATGCTATAAACGAAGGATTAGAACTATGAAGAAAAAAGTAAGGGTAATTTTATCTCCTGAGGCAAAAGAGACATACAATCAGTTATTAGAAAAATCAGAAAATAATAAATTTGAAAGAAGTATCCTAAATGCAATTAATAAGAAAACAGAACTCAATTCAGAGTTAAATTTATAAAAAACCAAATTATAATTATCTTATGGCAAGAAAAGAGACTAAAAAAGAGTTAATCGCAAGATTAAAAAGAATATCTAAAACAGAACGTTCATATGACTGGGACAAAATAAAAAACAAGTTGTAGGATGTGGAAGGTAAAAGTTAAGGAAGGAGTTTGGAAGTTTTTAAAGAACAATAAAGATGCAAATCTTAAAAAGAGATTTAAGAAAGAGTTGGAGATTCTTAGAAAGAATCCTATCCCTCCCAATAGAAAGCATGTTTTGGAACATGAGAACAGAAACTTGCTTTGCGAGTTTGCGATTGACAAATTTAGATTTTACTATGAAATTAAAACTGGGGAAATTGTGATTAATAATGTTGTCTATTTAGGGAAAGTCACAGTTTTAGAAGGTCATAGTAATCAAAAATCTGGGAATAAAAACTATCCAAACCAACAAAGAACCATTAAAAGATTAAAGAAAAAATTTAAGGAGAAATAATCTCCTGCCTTTTAGAACCACCTCAAGAAGTATTCAGAAGTCTCAATGTGAGGTGTATATGAGTATTTTACCAAAAAACGAGGCAGAGGTATTAAACAAAGATAATTTTCATACATATAATGCATTTGGAGAGGATAATGAAGATAGTAATATTCAAACGGATGTTCGTGATAGTAGCGTGATTGAGAAAACTTTTCATGTTAAATCAGCTTCAGGAGCAGATGAAGTTCATTATTTTGAATTGATAGAGCCACGTACAGAAAATACTGTGTGCATAGAAAGTCTTAGTAAAGATGATAATAAATCAAATTCATCTAAAAGGTTCTTCCTCTTTCTCCTCAACACCCATTCATCAAACTTATAAAATTGAGGATTTTCACCATCTCCACCTCGCCCCACATAAACATAGGCATTCTTGTTCTCATCTAAAACTTTCAGGATTTCAAGATTACTTTTTGAAGTGAGAAATATGATTCCAATTTCTTTTTTACCCATAATAGTAAATAGTTTTTCTTTAATATATACTTTAATTTTTATAAAGACACTTCAATTTATATTAATAAACTTCATAAATGTTCAAAAATTAAGAATTATTGGATAAATTTTTTAGATTTGGGATAACTATTAAAAGGATAATCACACATTAATTCTAAAATAAAAGAATGGTAAATAATATTAATCTTATTCCTCTCCTCTTGGGGCTAAAATGAATCCTAATAACAATCTGTCAATAAGTTTATACTCAATCTTTAACGGGTATTCATCTTTAAAACTCATTTCAACAGTGTTTACTATCTTATCTGCTTTTATGAATTTTTTTAGATAATCCATTGAGTACCTGCTTTTGTAATTTGCTTCTTCACCTTTGTATGAAATATCAATGTCTTTTTCAAAGTCAATTTTTCCTGCCATTGAATTTGTTCTGCCTTCTATTGAAAATTTTTCCTTGGAAACACTGAATGTGACTCCTTCTTCCAAAAATCCCAAATCATTAATCGCTGTTGTAAATGCTGAACTTGAAGATATAACTTTAATAGGGAATTCTAAATCAGGAATTTTCTGAAGATTTCCGTCCTGAAAATCAATTAACGAAAGTTCAAATTCTTTTTTGTTATTACCTTCACTTATGATTTTTAATCTGTTTGAGTCTGAATCAACATTAAGGGTTAATCTGCCTCTGTCATCACATGATTTTAGAACACTGCTCAAATGTTCCAAACTCAGAGAAATCTGAACATCGGAAGTAATCTCATATTTTTCAAAATTGGTCTGCAATAATCTGAAAATCACCATAACTACATTATTCGAGTTAAGTGCTACAAGTTCCATATAATCTGGCTTAAATACAATTGTTCCCTCTAAAACTATGTCTGAAATTATCTCTATGCTTTTCTTTAGAAGATTTGGGTTCTCTAATATTAATTCCATGAAAAATTCAATGTTTACTATTATATAAAGATTTCGTTTGTCTGTAACTAAATTAAATTCTCTTAGTTAGTTTCAATTTGGAAGATACAGATAGGAGAATTATTTTTGCTGTTATAGGATTGTAAAGGGCTCTGTCCATAAATTAATTTTTTTAAGGAAGAAGAGATGAAAACACACTCTCCACATTGTTCCTTTTATTGTATATTTCTTTATTTTTTCAGGTATTTTTGTTTGATTTTAAAATGCTCAAATATATTATGTTTAGTTTTTCCATAATTTTTTGGTGGGAAAATCAAATCTATATCTTTTTCTTTGAGATTTTCCAAATGATCAAAGGAAAAGTATCCTTTATCTGCTACAATGACACTTTTCTTTATTTTGAGTCTTTTGAAAAGTTTCTTTGCAACTCTTGAATCATGCTGATTTTTAACCAAGAAAGAAAAGTCTATTATTTGTTTAGAGCCTTGTAAAGCAAAAAGTTATAAAGTATAAACATGGCTTATTTAAATTATGAAACTAGGAAAACTTTTAAGTAGAAAAATTAAGGCGTCAATTGTAGGTGTTTTAATGGCGATTGCTACAGCAGGAGGTGGTTTGTATAGAGCGAATGATTTGAATAGTGCAAGGAACTTAGAGCCCAAAGTTGTTGTTGAACATATATTACAAGAGGAGGTAAGTAATGAAAATTTAGAAGAGATTAGGTTTTTAATTAGTTTTCTAAATAGCAGAAGTGAAAAAGAAATTGAAGAAGTTGAAAATATTTTGAAAAGACATATACTCGCATTAATTAATATATATAGACAAGACAGCGTTAGAGCAAATGGACATCTGCATAATTTGCAAGAAGTTTCTAAAAACTTAATTATAAAGGCTTCTGATAGTGATTTCCAAGATGTTAATCCTCAAGATATTAACTTTTTAATTACAGAACTCAGAAATTTAAATATACAAGATAAAGAATTAGAGATTAGTCCCACAAGCCATTTTATAGTCTTCATAACTCTTGTTATTATCGTTATGACGACACTTGCTATAATAACACTTCCTCCTATGATTTATTCAGAAAAAAAGAATTTAAAAAAGGGAGAAGATAAATTCCCTAGTTTGTCGTGATTTGTTTTTTAGAGGAAAGAATTTTTAGAGCAGTATCTTAGAATAAGAGAAATACAATAAAATAAGTTTTATAAGTAAACATTCATTTTTAAGATTATATGGTAAAGGTTGGAGATGTCGCACCAGATTTTAATTCCATTGGTTTAATTAATGGAAAGGAGGGAAAGATTAGTTTGTCTGATTTTAAGGGTAAAAAGATTGCTTTGTATTTTTATCCAAAAGATTTAACCTTTGGGTGTACTATTCAGGCAAAGAATTTACGTGATAATATTAAAAGATTAAGGGAAAATAATATTGAGGTTATTGGAGTTTCAAAGGATCCAGTTAAATCTCATATTAAGTTTGCAGAGAAGAAAGAACTTCCATTTATTCTTGTTTCTGATGAGAGTTTAGAAGTAAATAAAGCTTATGGCGTCTGGAAGTTGAAGAAATTTGTGGGGAAAGAGTTTATGGGAACTTTAAGGCAGACTTTTCTTATTGATGAGAATCAAAAAATTGTAAGTATAATTGAAAAACCAGTAGTAAAAAATCATGCTGATGAGATTTTAAATGGGTTTGGAATAAAATAGTTTCAAAATATTTAGAGTTTACATCTTTCTAATTATATACCTAGAACCCTTAGAAGATATAATCTAAATTGAAAAATTAGTGATTTGTAAAGACAAATATTATAAATATTTTGGGCTTCTATTTATTATGGCATATGAATTTGATAAGATGTGTGGAGCAGAAGAAGAATTGGTTAATAATTTTAAAGGGATTTCTAAATTTGAGGACGTTGAAGATAGATTAAATGGGTTGAAATTAAAACTAAAAGAGGAAAGAGAACTTTTCCCTAAACAGATTAAGAAACTTGAAGAGGAATTAATTAAGAGAAAAAAGAAATTCTATAAAGAGGGATTTCCAAAAAGAATTAAAGAGGAGGAAAAGGAACTATCAAATTTATACAAAGAGGAAAAAAGTACTCACAAAAATTGGGAACAAAAAATAAAGGATGATAACGAAAGAGTTGAAAATTGCAAAAAATTGGTGTTTTCTGAAAAAAAACTTTACTTTATATTTAATTTATTCTATAATTATACAAATTCGTTTATTAAAAAAAAGATACTAAAACCAAATGCTATTAAATTAATCAAATCAAAAATTGTTAATAAAGAAAGGAAAATTTCTGAACTTAAAGAAAATCCCGAAAAAGAATTTGAGAAACAAGAAAGAAGTTTAAGGCAGGAGATTGATTTTGAAAGGAAAAAATTTAGAGAGACAGAAGAGAGACTGGAGGAATCAATAAATTACTTGAAAGAAATCAAAAATTCTAAAGATTATGCTGGGGCATTAGGAGAACGTAAAGTTTTAACTGAATTACGAAAATTAAATGATAATTATTTTATTCATAAAGATGTATATCTGGATTTAGGGGAATATCATTGGTATAATGGAACTAAAGATATGAAATCTGCACAGATTGATTTTGTTGTGACAAGTCCTCAAGGTATCTTTGTAATAGAAGTTAAGAACTGGAGTTCTCAGTATACAGAATCTCAATCTTACGAAGGCTTTTCTCCTCATGAACAAGTAGATAGAGAAGGAGATGTTTTATATAGATACCTAAAAATGAAGATTGGAAGAAGGAGAGAACACATTTTAAAGAGTATTGTAAAAATCCTTTTACCAATAAAAAATAACCTGGAATATGACATAAGACATAAATGGGTGATGGTAGTATCTCTTAGTAAATTGCGTAATTTCATAGAAAGTAAGAGAAGAAAACTTAGAGATGAAGAAGTTAGGAAGATTTGTGCTTTATTAGAAAGAGAATGAATTATCCCCAAACTATATAAATACAATTTTTGTTAATATTCTATGGGTAAGAAGATCCGGTTTGCACATCTTGCAGATTTGCATTTGGGGGGCTGGAGAGAGAGAATTCTAACAAATCTTAATTTTGAAACTTTTCAAAAATCAATAGATATGATTATTGAGTTAAAACCCGATTTTGCATTGTTTGCAGGAGATATTTTTAATAATGCAATGCCTCCAATTGAATTGGTTGAAAAGGTTGTAGTGGAATTAATGAAACTTAAGAAATGTGATATTCCACTTTATATAATAGGGGGTTCACATGATTATTCTAATTCAGGAAAGTCATATTTAACGCTTTTAGAGAAGGCAGGGATGTTTGTTGATGTTTGTAAGTTTGATTATGTTGATAGAAATAAGATAAATCTTAAGTTTACAAAAGATGCCTGTGGGGCAGTTCTTTGTGGAGTTTTGGGGAAGAAAAACGGACTTGATAAAAATATATATATAAATTTAAATGCAAATACTTTATCAAAGGATAATTTTAATATTTTTCTTTTTCATACAACATTAAATGATTTTAAGCCAGAGTTTTTGAAAAATGTTAATTCTGATGCTGTGATGTCTTATTTACCTTCTGGGTTTGATTATTATGCGGGAGGACATGTTCATACACATATGGAAGGAGAATACGGAAGTGGAATTCTTTCATATCCCGGGCCGCTTTTTCCAAACAATTTTTCAGAGTTGAAAAGAGAGACTCCAAGTTTTAATATGTGTGAGTTTGATTTTGAAACAAGAAAGACGAAAATTGAGAGAATTTTTTTGAAGACTTATGAGAAGGAGCATGTAAGGATTGAGATAGATAATTTGAATCCAATTGATGCAAGAATTATGATTGAGAAAGAGTTATCAAAAAGAAATTTTAGGAATAAGATTCTTCTTTTGGAAATTTCAGGAGTTGTCGATGGAAAGATTTCTGATTTGAAGTTAAGTGAGATTGTTTCATTTTGTTATGAGAAGGGAGCTTTAATAATTCTGAAAAATGCATATAAGTTAACTTCATCGGAGTTGAAACTTTATAATGTGGATATAGGCAAGGATTCAAAGTCAATTGAGGATGATGTAATTAGTCAGGTTCTTGATGGAGAGGAAAATAAACAAGAACTAGTTAAGATTTTAAAGCAGATGTTATCTCTTGATTTGGTAAAGCAGGAGGAAGAGAAGAATTCTCAGTATGAGAGCAGAGTTTATGAGGCATTGTGTAAGAGTCTGAATATTTAAATTTGTTTTAATGAATAATTTGCTGTTATTATATTTGTAAAGTTCTATATGAAAGTATTGATGTTTAAATTTACCGAGGTAGTGCGGCTTGCCATTTGCGAAGAGTCATACATAAAAATCTAAATGTTTAATGACGAAGTAAATAATGCAATTATGTAACCTCTGAAATTTTGTAATAAAAGTTTAAATATTTAAGATTGTTTGTAAGAATACCTTTTATAGTAATCAAATGGCAAGAGGTTAGCACGAGGATGGAAAGATACAAATTCTTCAGGTAATCCTGTATATTATGGGCGAGCAGTATAGTTTATTTTTTATAGAACAAATCCCTTTTTATTGCTTCATCAAGAAATGTTTCGTATAGATTGTATATTTCTATATTGTATTTCATTTTCGGTCTTTTATTTTCATCAAGTTCCTTAAAAGTTATTTTGTATTCTTTCCATGTTTTTCCGCAGGAGAGTAAATTCTGCATAACAGGATGAATTTTGTCAAGTGAGTAAACTATCTGGGCTTCCTCTGACTTTCTGGTTTCGCATTCCTGAAATATTTCGTGAAATTTTTGTTCTAAATCCTCTGGCAGGATTTTAAAAAGTTTATTTGCTGCTTTTTCTTCTCTTTCTTTTTTATCCTCTTGAGCCTTTTTATCAAATGTAAATGTGTCTCCTGCATATATTTCAACCAAATCATGTATAAGAGCTATTTCAAGCATTTTTGAGTAGTTTAGTTTTCTTGGCAGTTCATCTTTTAGAGTTATGATCATCATCGCTAAATGCCAAGAGTGTTCGGCTACGCTTTCACGTCTGTTCAAGTGAAGTAAATCAATAGCACGATTAATTGATTTTAGTTTGTCTATTTCTTTTAGGAATTTTATGAGCTTTTGTTTTCTTTGAATCGGAACACTCGAGCAGTTAGAATGGTTTGAAGAGTCAGTACAGACAGAGGTGTTAGGTTTATCTAATGAGTTTGAGAGAGTTAATTTGTAAGGGGATGAATTGTTTGTTATTTCATTTCTCTTTTGGTTCCCTAATATTAGATTTTCTATATGATTAGTAATTAGACTTTGTTAAATATTTAAAAATAAACCAATTTTTATCCATTTGTATTCACTTGTTCTTTGCTTAGTTTTATGCCATTTCGAGGTATCTTAAATTCATCACAGAAGTATATTGCAAGTATGAAAAATAGTTCTTTTTTTTTTAGAAGTCTTGAGTTAAGGTCTATTATCTAAGGGTTAAATATTTTTATGCCTGTCTCTTCAAAGCATTCTCTTGTTATTGATTTTTTTGAGTCTTCACCAAAATCTACAGAACCTCCAACAATATCCCACTTTCCTCCATCGTCTTTGTAATTGCCTCTTTTTATTATAAGTATTTTGTCTTCCTCTTTGTTATAGAGAATGCATTTTTGTCCGAATATTATTTTGTCTGCCATTTTAATTAGTTATTTTTTATTTGTAATTTTTGCGTATATGTGATTTGCCCTATCACTTTAGTTGAGTTATGGTTTTTTAGTTGTGTTTATTGAGGAGTTCATTCAATGTATTTAATGTTTATTTACTTACGAAGTTTGAAGTTGTTTAAGTATTTTTCTTCCATATCATGTAAATCCCCATGAATTATTATGCATAATGGTTCTTTGAAGTTTTTTAATTTGTCAAGTTTAATAAGATTTCCTATTGTATCATATATTATCTTTTCATCGGAGAAGCCCAATCTTGAACATATAAGGGCTGTGGTTTCTTCATCTATTATCTGGGAATCTTTTTCTTCTATTTCATCGTTTTCAATCATTATTTTCGGTATGTCAAGAAGAAATTGGAGGGCTTCAAATGCTTTTAAGTAACTTTGTTTGTGTTCTCGATTTTGTTCGTTATTTTGTTCCTGATTTTCATTGTTTGGGTCTAAGTCAAGTAGAAATAGAGAGTGAGCTCCTATTCTGTGGTTATCAGAGTAAATCATAAATGGTGTTCTTGGCATGAATTTTTCAGAGAAGAAGGGAATTGAAGTAATTCTTCCAAATTTATAAAATTGAAGTCCTGTTCTGGTTATAAGGTTTGCAACTGAGATATTGTTGTAGATTTTATACTCTACATTTAACTTGGAGCATCTTAGTAGTAGGTCTGTGTGGGTCGTTGCAACAAGTGGATCTCCTAAGATTAGAAGAGCAATTTCTTTTTCTTTTGAAGGTTTAAGTATTTTTTCTTCAATTTCTGATTCGATAGTTTCTCTGCTACATATTTCAATTTCTTTTCCTAAAAATTCAGATAATTCGTTGAAGTCCGTTTCATAATAAGAGGTGTAATGTTCTAAGTAAATCTGTGAGCAGTTTTTTATGGCGTCGTGCATTTCAAAGTTAATGTGCTTTTTGTTGTATCCTATTCCAATCAGGTGAAGCATATATCTTGCAAGTGTTTGATGTTTTATAAGTTTTTAGAGTGGTTTGTGATATAATGTATATTTTCTGGGACAATGGTCTTATGTCTTGTGATTCTTTATAATAGTTTATGGGATCTAATCGCAAGATAAGAAACACAAGTAAGTATTTATTATTATCTTTTACAGTGATTTTTGTGGTTGGTAGAAGGTAGTAAGCGAAGTTTAGATTCAATAAGAGACTTACAAGAATTCTATATTATGAATTTTTTTTGGTAAATTTCTTATGATCAATAGAAAGTGGTAAGTGAAAGAGTAGCGGAAGTTGAAGCGCCAAAACAGGGATTTGAACCCAGAATTCCAAAGGAACTAGTTTTCGAGACTAGCGCAATACCAGATTATGCGATTTTGGCTTTATTTATACGATTTATGTTGTTATTTGATTGTTTATATGTCTTTTCTATTCATTATTGTAGGTGTGAGGTTGTGTCTGAATTACAAAATGTGTTCTTGGAGTTTGAAATGGAGGAGATTCTTGATTGGACAATGAGACCTTAGTTTCATGTGGAAAAGGAAAAAGAAGAAGTGCAACATTTTATGTTTCGTTTAACTTCAAATAATTCTTTCTGTTTAGAAAGGAGTGAAAATAGACGTTTCTTAGACAAAAATAGACAATATTTAGACATTTTTAAGACAGAAAACATACACATATTATTTCTTTTAATACTAGTGAAACATTACATTTAAATGTATATTTAGTAGCCTTTGATTGTTTTGACTCTTTTTATTTTTATATTTCCAAAAATAGTTTATATAAAGTTTAGACAAAGTATAGACATTACAAAACAAATCTTAGAGAAATTACATAAGATAGAGGATAATGTTTTGGGTATATCTTAGAAAGATTTTGAAGATAGTTTCTACTCTTTATTAAAAGAGAATAGAAATTTGATTTCATATATAAGTTCATCTCTTACATATAGATTTGTTTCTGATAAGATTGAAGAGAATTTATATCACTTATACAAATGTTAATAAACTTTTTTATGTTGTTACTTTTGGTAAGGTTATTTATAAATTAGAAATGGAAGGTATGTTTAGAATGGAAGTGCTTATAGAACAGAGGATGTGTAGTTCCTGCATAAGAAGTTCTAGTGAATATTATGAGATGAAATTACATCTTCGTTTTAAGTTCTTCAATGATGTGCAGAGTACAAAGAAAAAAGTACTTAGACTTATGCAGGACAAGTTTGATACTATTAACAAAGTAGAAGAGATAGATAATGGTTTTGACATTTATTTCAGATATCATACTCGAATGAGTGATATTCTTTCCTTGTTTAAGAGAGAATATATTGTATCTGAGAGAAGGTCAAGAAAACTTGTTGGGTATGATAAACTCACATCAAAGAATGTTTATAAATATTTTCAAAGTTTAACTCTTGTTGGAATAACTTGCGGAGATGAAATTGAGTTGAAAGGGATTGAGTATGTAGTTAAGGCTGTAAACAAGGATGGAAAGTTAGTTCTTTTAAGTGAGGATGGAAATACTAAGAAAGTGGTTAGTTATTCGGTTGTAGAGGATTATTTTAAGGTATTGAGGCATAAGAGAGATGAAAGGGAATAAAGATACGAGAGGGATAGAGAGGGAAATGTTTAGAGAGTATTTGTAGTATTGGAATATGAAGGGGATTGAGAAAAATATTTTTAGAGAATGTTTGTAGCATTGAGACATGAATAAATGATAGATGTTTTGAGGTGTTAAAGAATGGGTGTTTCTGTTTCGTATGTTTCTAATAGAAATCAAGGGGTCTGGGTTCTTCTTGTAGAACAAAAATACATAAGTTAAGTGAACTATATTAGCTTTGATTCTATTTTTACTATTGCGTTAGAATAAGCAAATTTTAATATTTGGAGAAGATAAGGAGTTATATGAGGAGGAGATTTTCCTGTAGGAGAGATAGAAATGGGCTTATGGCACTTGAAGCTCTTCTTGCAATATTGTTGTCGGTTGCCGCGTTAGTAAGTTTGTTATTTATTTTTATTAACATTTTTTTGGGCGGTCAACCTACCAATTTAGAAATAGCAAAAGATAATGCAAGAAGTATCGCAGATTTTATTGATTATTACTCAATTAAATCTTCAAGTTATTATTCTGATATGACTAATTGTTTTGGAATTCTGAAGTTGTTTAACTTGGAGAATTTCCAAATTAAAGAAAAGAGTGATGGGGAGAATTATTTCTATGTTATCACAACAGACTCGGTCTATATTTTGAAGCTTGAAGATTATCCTAAGTTTGTGGAGGGTAAGAGTCCTTCTAAATTTAGTGTTGACAGAGTAACTTTTTATAAAGGATCACAAGTTTCTCTAAGAAAAGATGCCACAGATGAAGGGAGCCTATTTTCTGTTGATATTGACATTACAGGGACGGGTTTTTTTGGGACAAGGTTTGGTGATTATGGAAGTTTGAGTATTAAAGAATTAGATGAGGATTTGATTGTATTAATTCCGGATTTTAATAACCAGAATCATCTTTTATCTGGCGTTTTTGAGGATAGAGGTTTAGAGATGCAAAGAACAGGTTATTTGGTTTTAAGTAAGGAAGGTATTGATGAGGGAAATACATTGTTTGTGAACAAAAACTCTGTTTCTGAGATGCTTATTAAAAATAATTTGTGCTCAAGAAAGATTTTTAGCGAAAGAAGACTTAGTGAATTCTACTCTGATCCTTCAAATTTCGAGAATATAGATTATTTTAATAATGAGTTATTTTTTTCGTGTTCTAGTGATAGTCAGGATAGTGAGTATTTCGAGTTAAGATGGATGAATAGTGGGATATGTACTAGTTCTGAGTCAAAATACTGTAACGAATTTCGTGGAGATAATAAAGATTATAGGAGTTTTGTGCGTGCAGGTATTAATTTATGTGAAGAACAGGAAGGGAAGTTTAAGTTAAAGGAACGCAGAGATCTTGGCTTAAATGAGTATAGTTCAAGTTCTGTTCCTTTTGAATCTGTGTTTGAGGTATTGGAAAATGTTGATGTATCCTCTATGAGTTCTGAAGACAAAAAAACCCATTTTGTTTATAGTTTTAATTTTCATGGGATCAATTGTAATGGATATAGTTATTGTAAAGAGATATATGTAAAAGATAAGAGTACTTATTTTTATGTAGGACGCGAGGGGGATAGAAACCCACGTTTTTATAAGTTTGATGAGAAAGCATTGAGGAGGAAAAGAAATAGTCATCTGGAGGATTTCAAGTATCATTTTTTAGGTAAGAGAGTTGAGGTAGACTCAAAAGAAATTGATAGGAATGGTCTTGCGTTTTCACGTTGCGAAGGAACCTTAGAATGTATTGGAGCAATATTGGGAGGTGGAAATGATAATGCGAATTTTTACAGAGTTAGAATCTCAGAGGGAATTAATGGTTTAAGTAGACCTGTGGATGTCTACTTAACACCTTTGCAATTTAATTCAATACCTATTATGAAGGAGGAGAATTGAGAATGATATTTAGAAATAATATTGGTGTAATGAGTGTGTTTTCAGGAATAGTGATTGCAGTTATCACTTGCTTTTTGCTTTTTGCTTTTTTTAATTCTGTTAATTCTTCTGTTTCTGATGTAACTCAGGATAATGCTTGCAGAGCTCTTATTAGTGTTCAGTCAAACCAGGCTTTCAAGACTTCAAAGGATGCTGCAGAGTTTGCAGATCTTGAGGATGTGAATGACTTTTTTTCCCAGTTGAAGAGAAGATGTGTTGTTGATAGAGTGAAGATAAGTTCAAGTGATGAGAAGGAAGTTTTTAAGGAAGTTGGGGATGAGATGGCAAGATGTTGGTATAGATACGGCGAAGGAGAGTATGATTTTCTAAGTAATTTTGGGGCTGAGGGAAACTGGTGTTTTGTGTGTGGGGAATTGATTTTTGATGATGATCTTAAGGATGGGGAAGTGTATTCTTATTCTGATTTTGTTGTGTGGGCTGGTGGGGAGGAGTATACTAAGAAAGATAGTGAGAGCATAAATTATAGTGATTATATTAATATGAGATATTATGATGTTGAAAATGATGAAATAGATGATATTGGTGTTGAAATTAGTGAACTTCTTGGAGAAGGAGGAGGGGATGATGAGGGAGGAGATCAGGCTTTCAAGGAACTTACAAATGTTTTGATTGGTCAGTACAATGTTTTAGTTGATTTGAAGTTGAAAGAAATTAATCCTAATGAGGAAACATATGTGGTTTATAGGTTTAACAGAGTTGATAAGAGTTTTGAGGAACAGTTGCAGGGTGCAACAACAGGTGCTGCTTGGGGAGTAGGGGGCGCAATCATAGGTGGATTGCTTGCAGAAACGGTTCTCTGGGGCGGCATATCATTGATATCATGTGGTCTTGCTGTAGGTACTAGTTGGACTGTAGCTGGAGCATTTATTTTTGGGGCGGCTTGCACTGCCTCTGGTGCCAAGACTGTGGCTAGTATTGTGAGGGCAGGGGCTAAAATAGGAGGCGCTGCCGTAAAGGTTGCAAAAATTACAAAGAGAATTTCTGGGCTTGTGAAGTTTACTAAAAGATCGAAGAGTGTGAAACATTCAGATAATGTGGTGGAGGTTACGACAATTGGTGGAAAGTTTAAAGCTTTTAATAAAGTGAAGAATTTTAAAGGGACTAATAAGGACATTAGTAGTGTGGCTGATGGTTTGAGAAAGGCAGGGGATTCTAAAAAGGCAGGGAATCTTGATGCTTTGGTGGAATTGATGGATGAATCAAATGTTAGGTCTTTAGATGATATTGGTAAGTCAATTATTAAGAAAAAAAAAGAGCAGGAAAAGCTTGGGAAATTATTGGGTAAAAGGAGAATTTTTCAATCAGACAATTTCTTTGGTATTGTTGATAAATGGAAGGCATCAGGAAATGACATTAGGGAACTTGAGGCACTTAGAGATTTGGCAAAATTGGAAGTTGTTGAGTTGACTAGGGGGACTATGGCTGTTGAACCAATTGCTTTAAGGCAGTACCTAAAAATAGGTGTGATCGGAGCAGCAGGGGGTCTGGGTGCTTATGTTGGAGCAACTTTTAATGATAAGTCAAATCAATATGTTGATATTATGACAAAAGAGCAATATTATCGGTTATGTGGAACACAGAGATTTGAGAGTTAGTATTACAAATATTTATAAATTTGTTACTATGAATTATTTATGTGAAGAAGAAAACGAAGCTTTATTTTTGGATTGTGGTTGTTGTAAGTTCTACATGGGTTGTTTTGGCTTTGTTTTTGTATTTTAGTTTAAAATGAATAATTTAGGTTTAATATTGCTTGGAGCTCCTGCAAGTGGAAAGGGAACTCAGTCTAGATTAATTTGTGATAAATATGGTTTAGTTCATGTTTCAACGGGAGAGATTTTCAGAGTGGAAATAGGCAAGGGGTCTGAGGTTGGTAAATTGGCTAAGTCTTTTATTGATTATGGGAATCTGGTCCCTGATGATGTGACGATTGGACTTTTGGAGAAGTTTCTAAAGAAGCATAAAGGGAAGTCTTTTTTGTTTGATGGCTTTCCAAGAACAAAGGAGCAAACTAAATGGCTTTTGGATTATTTTAAGGCTAATGATTATTTAATTAAAGTTATTTCAATTGATGTTCGTGAGGAGGAGCTTGAGAAGAGATTGCATGAGAGATTTTCTGAGGAGAGAAGGTCTGATGATAGTTTGGTGACTTTTAAGATAAGAAGGGAAGTATTCCATAAACACAGAGATGTTGTTTTTAGTTTGTTTAAGAAGTATGTTGAAGTTGTTGATGGTAATGCAACGGTATCACAGGTGTTTTCCCAAATTGAAGAGAAGTTGAATTAGTTTGTTTGTGGTTAAATATATTTGTCTTTGCCTTTCTTGTAAATATTTCTTTAGAGTATTTGTAGAAAATAAAGTCAGAGAATTTCTCTAATGTTTTATCTGTTTTCCATATAATAATTTGGCGGTTTAATGAAATTAAATTGTAAGAGAGTTTGTTTTGCCCGCAATATTTATATACTTGTTTTTTTAAGGATTTTTATGAGAGCATTTTCTTTATCTACTGGTTCTTCGGGGAATTGTTTTTACATTGAGTCAAAAGAAGGGTTTAGAGTTTTGGTTGATTTGGGTTTGCCTTTTGGAAAGATATGTGAGATTTTGGAGAAGAGAGGAGTTAGTGTTCATTCAATTAATTGTGTTTGTATTACTCATGAACATAGTGATCATATTTTGGGATTGAGGTCTTTTGCAGGAAAGGTTAGTTGTCCTGTGTATCTTTCAAAAGGGACTTGTGAGGAAGTTTTAAAATTTGGGGCTGCGAATAATTTGGATAATTTTAGGATTGTTGGGAAATATGATGCTTTTGAGATAGGGGATTTTAAAGTATTGGTTCTTGAGATGCCTCATGATTCAAAAGAATCTATTTCTTTTGTTTTTGATGATGGAGTTAAGAAAGTGGGAGTTTTTACTGATCTTGGTTGTGCTAGCGATGAGATTAAACATACTCTTAAGAATCTTGATTTGGTTTTTTTTGAAGTTAATTATTGTGAGAGATATATTGTAAACTCAAAAGAGAGTTTCGCAGATACATATTTGCATAGATTAATGTCAGATTTTGGTCATTTGGGAGTTCATCAGTGCATTGATGCTTTGGTTGATTGCAGTAATGATAATCAGAAAATTGTTTTGTCACATATCTCGGAGAATACTAATTCGTATGAAAATGCTTATGTTCAGGTAAAGAGAGCATTGGTTGAAGCTGAGAAGTCCCCTGAGTTAATTGTTGGTTTTCAGGGCGAGCCAAGTGAGTGGATAGAGTGAAAATGAGATTGTATTTAGTTAGGCACGGTGAATCTTTTGCGAATAAAGAAGGGATTATTCAAGGCCATGGTGATTATATTTTAACTGAGTTGGGTTGCAATCAGGCGAGAAAGATTGCGAAGAGATTGAAAGATGAAATGTTTGATTTTATTTATTCTTCAGACTTGAAAAGAGCGAAAGATACAGCAGAAGAGATTGCAAAGTTTCATCCAAGTAAGGTAATGTTTAATGAGAAATTAAGGGAGCGTAGTATGGGTATTTGGGAGGGTTTGTTTTGGTCTGATGTGGGTTTTAATTCTTTGGTGGAAGCGGATGTGTTTGAAAAAAAACCACCAAATGGTGAGAGTAGAAGTGAACATGCGAAAAGACTGCAGAATTTTATGGATTTAAAGGAGAAGGAGTTTAAAGGTAAAAAGGTTTTGATTGTCTCTCATGCTGGAACTATCAAGTTAATTATAAAGAATCTCTTGAATCTGGATTTTTCAGATGCTTTGTTGATAAATATTCCTAATTCTTCTTTGTCAATAATTGATTTTTCTGATGATGAGCCAGATTTGGTTTTGAAGGGTTGTGTTAAACACCTTGAGGATTAGTTCAGGGATTGAAATTTTCAAGTTTTAAAATAGTGAAGTTTTATTTGCTAAGTATTACTTCTTATTTGGAATAATTATGTTTATAAATATTAGAGTTTTTTGTAGTGTAGATGGGAAGTTTACTTGGAAAGTATAGGAATGGGTTAGTAATAAATATAAGAAGTTTAGAGGATCTTGAGCATTTTTTTAAGGATTTAGATGAGAGGGAAAAGAAACTTTGGGAGTTAATATCAGAAGAGAGAATTAAGATAGAGGAGATTCTGGAGGTTATACAGAGCATGAGAGATATTGTTGGTTTTCTTATTCTTGCATTAAATGGTGAAGAGAAAGTAATTGATGGTTCTCTCTTCGTTGCTGAATATAATAGAACTCCTATGTTTAAACAGTTTCAACGTGATATAATAAAATTGAGAGGACAATTAGGAATTCAAATTTCTATGTTGAGAAGTATCTTGGAAAAGAGTCAGGAGGAAATTGTAGATATATTAAATTATGGAAAGAAGGAAGGAGATAATATATCTAAAACCTCACAAATGATTCATGAAATGTTGGGAAGGTGTGAGGAAGAGATAAAGAGTTTAAGAGAACAGAAACCTTATCAGTAAGAGTTTAATTTATATTTTCATTTTAAATTTTGTGTTTTTGTAGTGCCCAAAAATTTATATAATAATAAGTCTTATTATTTTTAAGGTGATGTTAAGTTAGCATATGTTAAATCTAAGATTAGAGGTAATGAGAAGTATTGTTATTATGTTGAGTCTTATAGGATACGTGATAAGGTTTATTCTAAGACTTTGAAATATTTGGGAAAAGTAGTGCCTACACAAGAAGTTATTAGAAATCTTGAGGTTGAGTTTAATGAGAAGAAGATTCAGAAAATGATTCGTTCGGGTTTGAAGTTTGAACCTTATAAAGTGAGTTCTGATTTTTTAGATGGTTGCGAGAGGCTCAAGAGAAGGTTTTTTAGAAATGTTTCAAGTTTATCAAGTGAGGGGAAGTCGCAGTTGATTAAGAGGTTTAAGACAGGATATACTTATCATTCGTGTTCTATTGAGGGGAATACTTTGTCACGTTATCAGGTTGATTTGGTAGTTAATAAAAATGAGTCCATAGAGGGGAAGAAGTTACTTGAGTTGCAAGAGGTTAGAAATCATAAGAAGGCAATTGATTATATGATGAGTGAGTTTTCTGGTTTGTCCCAGGATTTTATTAAGAGGTTGCATGAGGTTTTAATGGATTCTGTTTTAGAGTTTAAAGGGGACGATGATGAGTTTGTTATTGGGGGATATAGGTGTGATATGAGGTTTATTGAGGGAGCAGATTTTGTTCCTGTTCCCCCACTTGATATAGTTTATGAGATGAGAAAACTGCTTTCTTTTTATAAGAGAAATAAGTATAAGGTTCATCCAATAGAACTTGCGTCTGAGTTTCATATGAGGTTTGTTGTTATTCATCCTTTTTCGGATGGGAATGGAAGAATGGCAAGACTTCTTATGAATTTTATTTTAGATAGGTCTGGTTTTCCTATGATTGATATTTCTGTTGAGAATCGTGAGGAGTATTTAAGGGCTCTTGATATGGGGGATTCAAAGAGTTTGACTAAGTTTATATATGGACAGTTAGAGAAGTATGTGGATTTTTTGTTTAAGGATTTGGATGATTCAAAAATTGAGGTTTTAAGGTGATTATTGCGATAAGTGGAAGTGTTGGGTGCGGGAAGACTACGATAGCTGATAGTTTGGGAAAGAGATTGGATTGTTTGGTTGTTTCTCTTAGTGATTTGGCAAGGAAGCATAAGGTGGAAGATGTGCCAGAATATGAGACATTTAGTTTTGATCTTGATGCTTTGCTTGAGGATGTTTGTGAGTTGATAAGAGAATGCAGAAGAGAAGATAGGACATTAATTCTTGAAGGGCATTTTACTCATTTTATTGATTTTAAGTTAGTGGATTTTTTGTTTGTTATTAATAGGGATTTGAGGGATTTGAAGAGTGTTTATATACAGAGAAGATATAGTGATAGAAAGGTTAAGGAGAATTTAGAGGTTGAGGCTCTTGATGTTTGTTTTTATGAGGGTATTGAGAGAGGGTATAGGGATTTGAGTGATGGGGGTATTGGGAGTGGAGTGCGAAGGTCTGGGAGGATCTTTTCAATAAGTAATGATTTGGATGTTGAGAGCGTGGTAGAGATGATGAAGGATAAGATCGTTGCTAACTCTTAAGAGGATTGTTAATTGTTTGGTGTTTGTGGAAGGTTTGCTTAAAGTTGAGAAAGAGGAGCTGACCCAGTATTAATCACTAAACAGTAAAAACATTTATAACTTCTAAGCTATTTATATGTATATATGTTTTTTAGAAAGGTCTTGGTAACAGGATTGGTAGCTGCAATTATGTCTTCTTCAGATATGAGTGTGTCTGAGGCTGAAAAGGTATTTCGGGGGATGTATGATAACAACAGAGTTGTAGAAAGGGAGTCAGATTTGAATCTTGAGAATCAAGTATTAGAGAGAATACGTGATTATAGGGAGGAGGGAGTTATTTCCTCAGATGTGAGAACGGCATGGTTAGTTTATGATCTTACGAATGAACAGGTGGTTGTAGATATTAATGGAGATGTTCCTATGCAGGCAGCAAGTATGATAAAGCCACTGGTGGCTCTTGCTTTTTTCCATAAAGTTGAGAAGAGAGAGTTAAGGTATGGGCCAAAAAGCAAAGCAAGAATGAGAAGGATGATTCAAGGGAGTAGTAATTGGGCAACAAATTGGGTTTTAAGACGGATAGGTGGCCCCCGGGAAGCACAGAAGATTTTGAATGAGAATTACAGGTATGTGTTTAAGAATACAGAGATAGTTGAGAATATTCCTCCTTTAGGGAGAACTTATAAGAATAAAGCCTCAGCACATGATTATAGAAGGTTTTTGCAATCATTGCGGAAAAGAGAACTGCCTCGTTATGAAGAAATATTGAGGTTGATGGGCTCGCGGAGAGGAAATAGGTTGTACGGAGCAAAAGAGATACAAAAAGACAAAGTGTTGGTTTACAATAAAACTGGAACTACTGCTCATTTGTATGGAGATATGGGGATTGTAGCTGCAGAAAAATTTCCTTATGTATTTGTTGCAATTATTGAGAAGAAAGAGAAGCCTTCTGGTGAGGAAAGGTGGTGGAAATTAATGAGAGGTGTTATAAGGGATATTTCAGGTATAGTTTATATTGGAATGAAGCAAAAGCATGATTTGTCCGAATCTATTGATAAAGAAGGAATGAAGCAAAAGTATGATTTGCCTTGATTTATTTTTTTAGTTCTACTGTTTGGGTTGGGAAAGCCATTTCAATTCCTGCTTTTTCAAAACCTTCTTTGATTGCAAAGTTAATTCTCTCTTTGAATTCTACTTTTTGAGGCCAGTCATCTTCGTTTAAATCTTTTGAGTAATATATGACAATGATATCTAAAGAATAAGCCCCGAAGTTGCTAAAATAAATCCATATTCTTTTCTCATCTGCATGTTTTTCCTCAGTTATTGCTTTTAGTATTATTTCTTTTGCTTGTTTTAGTTTCTTGGACGAGGTATCGTAGGTTACACCAATTGTTTGCTTTACTTTAATTCTTGGAGTTTTTGTGATGTTTTCTACTATGTTATCTGCAAGTGTTGAGTTTGGAACAGTTAGAAGAACTCCGTCGTATGTTCTAATTTTTGTTGTTCTAATTTTTAATTCCTCAATAATTCCTGAGTTTCCGTTGAATTTTATTCTTTCTCCTTTGATAAATGTTTTATCAAAGATTAATGAGAGTCCTGCAAAGAAATTTTTTATGATGTCCTGAGCCGCCAGCGAGAATGCTAAACCAACAATTCCAAGTCCTGCAAGAAGAGCGGATATGTTGTATCCAAGATTTGCAAGAATTAATAATGCACCCACAAATATTAGCATTATTCTCATTATTCTTATTAGAATGTTAACAGCAGACTCGCTTATTTTTTTATTTCCTAATCCTTTTGTTATGTATTGCCTCGCAAGTTCTGTTGTGAATTTAATTAAGAAGTAAACTATGGGGATGATAAGAAGGAAGTTAAGGGTTTTTGCAAAGATTACCTGTAATCCTTCGTTTGTGATGAATTTTGAGCCTATGTAAAATAATAATGCGAAAACAAACATGTTAGCGGGAGGGTTTAGACTTTTTATGAGAATGTCATCAAATTTCATCTTTGTTTTTTTTGCCCATTGAATGAGAACATTGTTTAGAATATGTCTGGTAATTTTTGATATTGGAAAGTATAATACAAGTGAGAATGCAAATGCCAGATATCTCCATATTTCGCTTCCTAAGAGTTCAATGTTTAAAATATTTAGTATGATTTGTGAGATTTCCATTTTTATTTATTTTTGTTTAGTTGTTTTTGTATTAAGTCTCCAAGCGATGGTTTTTGTGGGCTTTCATCATTCATAAAGTCTTCTGTTCTTACATCTGAGTCATTTTCACATTCATACACCAAATTAATTTCTAAAAAATTTTGGATTTTTTTTGCAGTTTCAATGTCTAATTTGATTGAACCTTTTAAGTAGTTGTTGAGAGAACTTTCTTTTATGTTTGTGGCTCTTGCAAGTTGTTTGACGTTTATTCCTTTTTTTGAGAGACTTGATTGAATTATATTGGTGTAGTTTGAGACCACATCATAGTTTGATTCATTGGTTTTTTTTATTTTCTTGAATGTATGAGTTTTGTTTGTAGTGTGATCTTCTTTTCCAAGTGGTTTACAAGAATTGCATACAAGCATTGATGAGTTTTCAATTTTAATTTTTGTTAAAGATTTAACATCATTTCCACACATCTCGCATGCTGTCATAAAATAAGTATAATTTATCTATTTAAAAAATTATTTGATTTTGTTTTTAATTGTTTTTGAAAAGAGTGAAAAGATCATTTGAATTTGGCATCATACATTTCAAATGATTTTTTGATGTATTTGATTGCTTCATCTTTATTTTTCCAGTCTCCAACAGAGACTTCTTTTTTTTGTAAGTTTTTGTATACTTTAAAGAATTCTTTTATTTCTTCTAAGATGTGTGGTGATATGTCGTTTATGTCTTTAATGTGTGAGCATCTTGGGTCTTTGGTTGGGACTGCTAATATTTTTGCGTCTCCTTCTCCGCTGTCTATCATATTAAGTACTCCAATTGCTCTGCATTTAACTAATGCTCTTGGAACAATTGGTTCTTCATTTAATATTAGAACATCTAATGGGTCATCATCTTCCCAAAGGGTTTGGGGAACAAACCCATAGTTTGTGCTGTAATGCATTGGAGAATATAAGACTCTGTCGTATTTTATTAGTCCTGTTTTTTTATCAATTTCATATTTTACTCTGCTTCCTTTGGGGCATTCAACAATTACGTTGAATTCCTCTACACTTTTTCTATCAATATCATGCCATAAGTCTGTCATTTTTGTTACCTTAATATGATATGAGAAATTTATTTAATTTATAAGGTTTACTTCTTTGTGATTTTTGGTTTTGTGAAGGATTACAATATATTATATGTTAGTAAGATATATAAAAGAATTGGCATTTATTTTATTACAAATCTGGGTTGTATTCTTGTGGATTTGTTATTGTTTTACTGTAATGATATTTGGGTTTAAGGCAGGATTGCATAATCTGGTATTGCGCAAGACTTGAAATCTTGTTCCTTTTGGAATTCTGGGTTCAAATCCCAGTCCTGCCGCTTAATTGTCTATTGTTTTTGATTAAATCCTATTAAGGGATTTGAACTTGTTGTCGGGTGTAAGTTTTGTCTCACTGACCTCCAAACGAAGCGTAAGCGTAGTGACTGAGCAAATCCCAGTCCTGCCGTTTAATTATCTATTGTTTGTAATTAGTTTTTTGCTGAGTTCTTTTCAATCATTTTTAGAGATTCTTTGCGGTTGTTTTCATCTCTTTTTCTCATTTTATCAAGATAGTTAAATTCTTTTAGTTTTATTCCACAAAATCCAAGTCTCCCAAATCTCCATATGGTTTTAATGGGGTTTCCTATTAGTTTGTATTTCCATGCTTCTCCATCAGATGTTACAAATATTTTTGCTGTTCTACCAGAGAGTAATTTGTCGTGAGAGCCCCCTTTTTTGAATTTAAAAGAAAAGCCTGAGATGAAAACTGAGTCATACCAGTTCTTTAGTATTGCAGGCTCGCCCACGTTCCATATTGGAAAACATAGAATGATTTCATTTGCCCAAAAGATTAGTTTTTGGGATTTTTTAATGAATTCCATTTCTTTTTTTGAGTTGCTGTTGAATTGAAAATAATTAATATTTTTGTGGTTGTTGTATAGACGTAGAATTTTCACATTGTCTCCTATTGATTTTTTCCCCTTGGAATATGCATTTGCAATCTTGTTTGAAAATCCATCTTTTAATGGGTGAGCAGTAATTATTAGGATATTCATATGAATCATATGTTGTGTGTTATTTATAAGGTTATGTGGATATAAGATTTATTGAGATTTTCTAAGTGCTTTTGTAATTTTTATTTTGTATGAGATTGTGTCAGATTTATTCTCAGAAATGATTAAGCTTTTAAATTTATGAGTGATATTTGAATTATGGTTAGGATGTTTTTATTAATTTGCCAATTAAAAGTGTTAAGAGTTCGAGAGAGTTTTTTTCAAAGTTAGGATTTTCATTTAATGAAGGGGGGTGTAGTGAGGATACACTTTGTATGATTATTAATGAGAATGTATGTGCAATGTTTCTTGAGGAAAGTAAGTTTAAGGATTTTTCAGGTAAGGAGATTGTGGATGTTAGTAAGGCATCGGAGGTTGTGAATGTTTTGTCTATGAATAGTAGAGAAGAAGAGGATGAGTTAGTTGGGAAGGCAATAGATATAGGAGGAAAGGAGGTTAATAAATCGCAGGATTATGGGACTATGTATGGAAGAAATTTTGAAGATTTGGATGGACATATATGGAGTGCTTTTTTTATGGGAAATTAGGTTTGTGTGATATGAATATGAAAAAATCATTTAATGAGAGATGTTATGAGTTGCTGAAGGGTATACCGAGAGGAAAGGTTACAACGTATAAGCAAATAGCACATTCTCTTGGCTCTGTTGGATATAGAGCAGTTGGAAATGCTATGGTCAAGAATAAGGATATTAAGAGAAATCCTTGTTATAAGGTTGTAAAATCTGATGGTGGTTTGGGTTCATATCAGTTGGGAATAAATGAAAAAAAGAGATTGCTTGAAGGAGATGGGATTGAAGTTTCAAATGATAATAAGGTGGATTTAAAAAAATATCTTCATCGGTTTTAGTTATCTTCTTTGTCTTCTTTGTTTGGGGGTTCATAAATGTTTATGGCTTTTCCAAGAATTGAGTCAGCTACTTCTGATAATCCTTCTGAGATGGTTGGATGAGGGTGGATTGTTAGTGAGATGTCCTCAGCGTTAGCACCCATTTCAATTGCAAGAGTTGCTTCTGCCACTATTTCTGATACATGAGGTCCTGCGGCATGAACTCCTAAAATTCTTTTGGTTTTTTTTTCACATACCATTTTAATAAATCCAGATGTTCTATCAAACATATAAGCTCTGCCCAAAGCGGAGTATGGAAATTTTTTAACTAAGATTTCATACCCTTTCTCTTTTGCTTCATCCTCTGTCATTCCAACACTAACTAATTCTGGGTCGTTAAATACAACACTTGGGATTACTGCATTGTCAAAAGAAGAATTAATTCCGCATATAACTTCTGCGGCAATTTTTCCTTCACGAGAGGCTTTATGGGCAAGCATGGGATTACAAACCACATCTCCAATTGCAAAGATATTTTCTATATTTGTTCTCATCTGGCTATCAACTTTAATAAATCCTTTTTCGTCACATTCAACACCAGCGAGTTCAAGGTTGCATGTTTTAGAATTTGGGATGCGTCCTACTACAACCATTACTTTATCACATATTATGCTTTGTGGTTGTTCATTCTCTTCAAAATTAACTTGAACTTTGGAATTTTCAATTCTTGATGATTTAGCTAAGGATTTAAAATGCAAATTAACATTAAATTTTAAGATTTCTTTTGTTACGACATCAACAATTTCTTTATCCAAAACACCTATTAATCTGTCTGTTCCTTCAAGGATGTGAACTTCACTGCCTAGTTTCCCATAAACTGTTCCAAGTTCTGTTCCAATGTATCCTCCACCTATTATGACAAGTTTTTCGGGAATCTCTGATAAGTCAATTGCTTCGTTTGATGATATGATATGTTCTCCATCAAAATTAAAGTTAGGAATTTGCGCTGGGATTGAACCTGTTGCAATGATTGCATTTTTAAATTTGATTTCATTTACATCACTTTGTCCTGCAACTGCTAATGTGTTTTTGTCTTTGAATGTTCCAATGCCTTCAATGATTTCAATTCCGTATTTTGCACAGAGCATACGAATTCCAGATTCAAGTTTGTTTATAATTCCTGATTTCCATTCATTCATTTTGTTAATATCAACAGAATGATTTTCAACATTGATTCCCATCATGTCAAGTTCCTTTAGAACATTGAAGTAATCAGAGGAAGTAATAAGAGCTTTTGTTGGAATGCATCCAAGATTCAAGCAGATCCCTCCTAATTTTTTTTCTTTTTCAACAATTACTACATCTTTGCCTAGTTGGGCCGCCCGAATTGCTGCAACGTATCCGCCTGGTCCTGAGCCGATAACCGCAATATCGCATTCTATACTTAATTCGCCAACAACCATTTTAACTCTCCATAAATAATAATTCTGTGTCTTCAATTAGTTCAATGTATTTTTTTAAAAATCTTGAAGCATCAGCACCATCTATAACTCTGTGGTCAAAAGTTAGAGATAAGGTGAGAATGTCACGCGCAATTATTTTATCGTTTTTAACTACTGGTTTTTTTGTAATTTTTCCAATACCTAAGATGGCAGTTTGTGGGTAGTTTAAAATCGGAGTAAAAAACTGTCCTCTTAAATTTCCAATTGATGTAATTGTAAATGTTCCGTTTTCCATATCTTCTAATTTTAGTTTTCCTTCTCTTGCAAGATTAGTTAAATTAACTAAGTCATTTGATAGTTCTATAATGCTTTTGTTGTTTGCGTTTTTAATAACAGGGACTAAGAGTCCTCTTGGAGTGTCTGTTGCAATGCCAATGTTGTATTGAGATTTTAAAATTATTTCATTGGAGTTATCATCAACAATTGCGTTGAAGTAAGGATATTCTTTTGCAGTGTCAATAAATGCTTTTATGAAGAATGGAAGGTATGTAAGCTTAATCCCTTTTTCTTTTAGTTTTTCTTTTTCGCGATTTCTTAGTTTAACAAGTTCGGACACATCTGCTTCATCGCAAATCGTAACTTGAGCGGCTTTAGATAGGGATTGTGTCATCTTTTTTGAAATGGCTTCTCTTATTCCATCAATTGGAATTCTTTTATCCGATGAATGATCTAGTTCACAGTTTTGTTTGTTTAAGTGGTCTGTATTTATTTTCTGAGATACTTTACATTCTGCTTTCTCTTCTTCTATTACTTCTTCATTTTCTTTGTGTTGTGTGTCATCTGGTTCAATTTGCTGTGCTGTCTTTTTAATGTCTTGTTCAAGAATTTTCCCGTTCTCTCCCGTTCCTGCAATAGTTTTAATATCAATGTTTAGATCGCGGGCTAATTGACGAACGGAAGGTGATGCAATTGTTTCTTTTTGTGAGTTTGGATGAGATTCTATGTTCTGGACGTTTTTGTGAGGAGTTGGGTCGTGAGATTGTGTTTCTTCCTGATTGTTGGTTTGTGGTATTTGAGAAGTTTGTGAAATGTTGTCTTGAATAGGAGTTTCGTTTTCTTGTCCTAAATCTGAGAGAGTAATCTCTCCTTTTGAACCTGTTGGTTTGATTGTACTTAAGTCAATTCTTTTTTCCTTTGCAATATTTCTTATCTTTGGCATTGCTAATATTTGAGGAGAATTCGGTTCGGGGGAAGGAAAGTTTTCAGTAAAAATGGTTTCTTCTACTTCTTTGTGGATTTCTTGGGGGAGTTCTTCTGATTTTTGAGATTTGTTTTCTTTTGTATCTTCATTAGATGTTTCATTGTCTATTTTCATGAAGATGTCTCCAACTTTCAAATCATCACCTTCGTTGTTTACTAATTCTAATATTTTTCCGCTGACTGGCGAGGGAATTTCAATTATTGATTTGTCTGTTTCAACAGAGCAAACGGTTTCATCAGTTTTTATTTCATCTCCAACTTTAACATACCATGAGACTAATTTTCCTTCTGTGATTCCTTCTCCAACGTCTGGGAATTTGAACTCGTAAACCATTTTAATATTCAAGAGTTTTTTTGATTGCTTTTGTTATTCTTTTTGCATTGGGCAGGAAGAAATTTTCAAGAGCAAATTGAGGGTATGGTAAATCCCAAGAAGTGACTCTCTGGATTGGGCCGTTTAAGTAAAGAATGCATCTTTCTTGGATTTGGGCTGTAATTTCTGAACTTAAAGAACAACTTTTAGTTTCTTCTGCGACAATAATCACTCTTCCTGTTTTTTTGGCAGTTTGTGTTATTGCGTCAATGTCAAATGGCCATAGAGTTCTAAGGTCTAAGATTTCAATTGATTTCTGTGTTTCTTTTTCAATGGCTTCTATGTTATCTAAAACAAGTTTTGTCATAGCTCCCCATGTGATTATTGAAATATCTGTTCCTTCTTTTTTTATATTTGCTTTTCCAATTTCAATTGTGTATTTTTCCTCTGGGACTTCTTCTTTGAATGCTCTGTAAATTTTTTTTGGTTCTAGAAATATGACTGGGTCTTTTTCATCTATTGCAGAGAGGAGTAAACCTTTTGCATCATAAGGTCCGCTTGGCATGATGACTTTAATTCCCTGACAGTGTATGAAAAAGCTTTCGGGACTTTCGCTGTGGTGTTCTAAGGCGCGAATTCCTCCTGAGCAAGGTGCTCTTAAAATCATTGGGCATGTGAGTGTTCCATTTGTTCTCTGTCTAAATCTTGCCATGTGTTGTTTTATCTGATGGAAGGCTTGGTATGAGAAACCGCTAAATTGTATTTCAGCGATTGGTTTAATTCCGTTTAAACCCATGCCAATTGAACAACCAACAATTGCTGCTTCTGCAAGAGGGGTGTCTACAACTCTTTTTTCACCGTATTTGTTGAGCAGTCCTTCTGTTACTCTGAAAACTCCACCATCAACTCCAACGTCTTCACCAAGGCAGATGATTTTATTGTTTTCTGCCATAGCAATGTCAAGTGCATTATTAAGTGCAGAAACCATGTGCATTTTAACCATTTTGATTTTCACCTTCTGAATTTTTTTGTATTTCTTCAAGCATTTCTTTTTCTTGTTCTATTAGCATCCATGGTTTTTCTTCAAATGTGTTGTTAAATAATTGGGATGGGTCTGGGGCAGGAACGTTTAAGCCTTCTTCAATTGCAGTTTCAACTTCTTTCGAGACTGTTTCATCAAGCCATTTTTTGTAATCATCATTCCATGTTCCTATTTTTTGAAAGTATTTCTGAACTCTAAGTATTGGGTCTTTTGTTTCCCATTCTTGTGTTCCTTCCTGTGTTCTGTATTTAGAGGAGTCATCGGATGTTGTATGGTCACCCATTCTGTATGTTACGCTTTCAATGAGAGTTGGACCTTCTCCGTTTCTGGCTCGGTTAATGGCTTCGTTTGTTACTCTGTAAACAGCCAAAATATCATTTCCATCAACTTGGATTCCTTTCATGTTATATGCAATTGCTTTTTGGGCAATGCTTTGAGAGTTCATTTCTTTTGTGGAAGGTGTTGAGATTGCCCAGCCGTTTCTCTGGCAGAAGAATACAACTGGAAGGTTTAGTGTTGATGCAAAGTTAAGAGCTTCATGGAAATCTCCTTCTGCTGTTGCACCTTCTCCAAAGTAAACTATTGTAACATCTTTTTCTTCTTTTAGTTTGCTTGCCCAAGCAATTCCTGTTGCATGTAAACATTGGGATGCAATTGGGATTGCAATTGGAAGGTTTCTTCCGCCTTGCGGGACGGCAAATGCTCTTGTGTCCCCATTCCAGCCCTGAACCAATGGTTTTAGGGGAACTTTTCTTGCAATGAAAACACCCATCTCACGAAATGAGGGAACAAGCCAGTCGTTTTCCAAAAGAGCAAATCCACTTCCAATTTCTGAAGCTTCCTGTCCTTTAACCTGAGCGTATGTTCCGATTTTTCCGGATCTTTGAAGGTTGAATAATTTCTCATCTAATGTTCGAGTCAGGACCATTAAGTGATACATTTCTTTAATTTGATTTTCGGTTAAATCAGGCATTAGTTCGTTGTCGCTGTTTCCTTCTTTGTCAAGGATTGAGATGTAATCAACACTAAAATCCGCAATTTTATTCTGTGGCATAAAGAAATCTCTCAATTAAATTATATAGTATTTAGTAACTATTTAATAAAGAGGACAGAGAATAAATTCTTTGTATGTGTGTTTATCTAAATAGTGATTTCATTTTTTCTAAGATGCTTTTGTCATCTAGAGTTTTCACGTATTCCATTAGAATTTTCTTTTGTTCTTTTGTAGTTTTCTTGGGAATTTCTATATTTATTTTCATGTATAAGTCACCTTTTCCTGTGTAATTGAAATGAGGAAGACCTTTTCCTTTTAATCTGAGAGTTGTATCGGGCTGAGTTCCCTGCGGAATTTCTACACTGAGAGTTTTATCAAAGTGTTCTATTGCAACTTCATCGCCAATTATTGCAGATATGAAATTGATGTTTATTGTTCTATGCAAGTCTGCCCCGTCCACACTATAATCTTTTGAATCTCTGATGTGAATTTTTATATATAAGTCTCCATAGGAATTAGAGTCTCTGTCGTAGTTTCCTTTGTCTGAGACTCTTAGGGTTACTCCGTTTTCAATTCCTTTTGGGATTTTAATTTCAACTCTGTCTTTTATTTTTTCAGTTCCTCTTCCTGAACATGTGTGACAAGGGTTTGAGATGATGTTTCCTGAACCCTTGCACATAGGACAGATTGTTTGGGTTCTGATTACGCCCAAGAGAGATTGTTTTGTTTCAGAAATTATTCCCGAGCCATTGCATTTGGAACAGTCTGATATGTCTTTTGAATATTTAGCACCTTTCCCTTTGCAGGTTTCACATTTTTCCTCTCGGCTGATTGTGATTTCTTTTTCTGCACCGAAGTAAATATCATCTAAGTCAATTTGGGTTTCAATGTAAATGTTCATGTCTCTTTTTGGTCTGTGGGTTCTTGAACCTCCTCCAAATCCACCAAACCCTCCACCAAAACCTGAACCAAATCCAAACTGTTCAAAGATGTCATCTAAGTTTATTCCAAAGTCACGAGGGTCAAATCCTCCCTCACTACTAAATCCAAAGGAACCTTCTTCTGTTCCATATGTGTCGTATCTTTGTTTTTTCTCATCATCTAAGAGAACTCCTGCGGCTTCATTTATTTCTTTGAATTTAGTTTCTGTGTTTGGTTCTTGTGAAATGTCGGGATGATATTTTTTAGCTAATTTTTTATATGCTTTTTTAATATCTTCTTTTGAAGAGTTTTTTTCAATGCCTAAAATTCTGTAATAGTCTTTGCTCATAACAGAAAAAAGAAGAGATTGTTTATAAATTTTTTCGCAAAAAAGAATTTTTGTATAAATTAAGAATTTGAGGAAAATTTAAGAGTTATTGAATTTGTAAATGTTAGGTGTTACAGATGGGGTGTTTACATTAAATCATCGTTGAAGTCAATTTCTTCAATGTCTAAATCTTCATCGTCTAAGAAATCGGATTCTTTTTCGGTTTTATTTTTTTTGTCTTCGTTATCAGATTCTGATTCCTGTGAGGTTTCTTTCTCGTCTTCACTGATGATTTCTTTTGCTAATTCATCAATTTCTTTCAAGTCAAGAGACATAACTTGATTTACAAGGATTTGGTTTTCTCCTGTTAAAGGGCTTAGGCTGGTATTTCCTCCAAGTTCTACTTTAGAACCTACTATGGATTTGCTGAATTCGTTGTATTTGTCAATGTCTTCTGTTAGTTCAAGTAGTTTTTCTTTGTCTAATTTAGTTAAGTCTTGAGCTCTGTCTCTAAATCCTACAACAGATATGTTTCCGCTTCCGTCATCAACGACAATGTTTACAATTGGAATTCGCATTGCTTCAACTTCATCATGCATAGCACATTTGTAAGTTCCTTCATCTTGAAAGACTTTTTTATAACACTCAGGGCATCCGAGGTAATATCTTGGGATGTCGAATGTGGTGATGACCCCTGCGATTTTAATGTTTTTGTCCCCTTCATTAATTTCAGTTACTTTTTTTTCTTCAAATTCAATGTCTTCTGGGACAAATTCTTTTACTTCAATTTCAACTCCTTGCGGGTTTACTTCAATGTCAGAGTATTGTCCGAAGTGAACTTCAATTCTCTCCGAGTTTGTGTTCTCTCTTGCATATGCATTAATAATTTTTAGAATGTCTCCTTCCTGAACAGAATCTAAAAGTTCTGTTTTGTCGTTCCAAAAAACAACTCTTATAACTCCTGTTTCATCCCCCACAAGTATTGATTGAACACTTCCTTCAGAGCCTGAGTCTTTTGAGAAATTTACTTTGTCATATTTTTTGACAACTTTGCAAACCGAACTTACAGGGGTTTTTGGTTGAGTAATTTCATCAATTTTCAGTTGGTTAAGTTCTCTTTTGGGTCTGTCTGTGTCAAGTCTAATCTCCATTTCGTTTGCAATTATGTATATTGCTCCTTCTTCTGATACAAGTCCAGATAGTTCATTAACTTTGTCGGATACAAGTTTTTCAAGTTCTTCTCTGGATTTGCCTGATTTTTTAATTAGTTCTTCAAAAAGCTTTTCTTTCTCTGTCATCCTATAAGTTATTATAGAGTAATTTTTTATAAAAGTTTGTATTATTTAAAGATTAATCTTTTTTCTCTAATGTTTTTTCATTTCTTAGTTTAACAAGTGCTTGTATGGCATGGGGTAGAATTTCATTAATTTTAGTATAATAACGGCGTAATTCTTCTCTGTTGTTGGTTATGGGTTTTTTGATTATCTGAATTTCATTTATGAATGTGAATTTTGCATTTTCACCTATTAGATCTTTAATATTCCTTATCATAATATCCCTGCTTTCATTGATGGTATCTATTCTCTTAGTAAATCCTTCATTGTCATTATTTACTATGTCCTTGTAAGTCTGATCATCGGTAAGAGTATAGATTGTAACATCAATTTTATTTTTCAATGTATTCATAAGTTTAATTATTCCGTCAATTATTTTAAATTCATTGGATTCTTTTTTTTTGCCAAATCTAAATGGATTTTTCATTCTTCATTAACTCTTCCTATCAAGTCTGCTGTGCCAGCACCTATAACTGCTAATATAATACTTGCACCTACAAGTTTATAAAGTTCACTAAATTCAATTGGAGGATAAATCTCCCCGAAAATGAGGTTTACAAAGATAACTGTTATGATGGAGACTAAGAATAAAAGGCTTGCCCGAATGGGCATGAATTTCATGGTGATTCTCATTTCAACTTTTCTAAATCCTGAGTAATAAAGCATAATTATAATTATGATGAATGCAATGAGGTATAAGATTGTTGCTCTTGTTATGCTAAGTTTTACTGCAATGTCTGCGGCTTTGATGAAGGCAAAGTGTCCTATGACTCCAATGAATGCACCAATGAAACCTTTGAATATGTCTCTTTTGGTAATTTTTTTCAGAGTTGATGAGAAGCTTTTCTTCAAGTTTTTTTGAAGTTCTTCAAGTTCAGCAAGGGTTTCTTCTTCTGTTTTAATGACTTTTTTAAGACCTTCTTCTTCTTTAGAGATTTCTTCTTCTTCAAGTTCTTTTATTTCTTCTTCTTTAGAGATTTCTTCTTCTTCAAGTTCTTTTATTTCTTCTTCTTTGCTTAGTATTTTTCTTTGGTTTTCTAGGATTTCTTCTTCGTTTTCTAGGATTTTGTCAAGTTTCTTGTTTAGTGATAGTTTTTTTTCATTCATTTTCGTTCACCAGAAAGTTTAAGTCAATTACATAAGTGCCGTCCTGAACTTTATAGATTAGGGGTTTTTCTTTTTTCATGAGTTGGTTGATGTCTATTTCGTATTTTCCTGAAGCAAGGACTCTTACGTTTTCAAGTTTTAGGATAATTGGTTCTTCGATGTCTTGGATGTTTGTCATTGATTCAATTTCTTCTAGGATTAGTTCTTTGTTTCTTTTTGAGATTTCAATTTGCTCCTCTTCTTCTTTGGGCATATCTCTTATGTATAGAAATAGTTTCTTACCACAATCAGGGCAACCTTTTATGATTACATCTGATGAGTTGTTATAAATTCTGTCGCATCCTAAACATTGGTGAGGCATATTATTTGCTATAATTCAATGTTTATAAAATTTTTGTAAGGTTGGCTCTGTCCGGAAACTAATTTTTAATTAGTTGAAATTTGATTTTTCAAATTAAAATTCAAATATTTAATAATTTCAATCAAATTCTTAATTATAAATTGAACAAAAAACTTTATGCAAGAAAGTTTTTTTCTAATATTATACCAAACCATTTGCCAACCCATCTCTCTTTTTTTCATAAATCCTTTCTTAGAACGGATTTTGAGTCCTTGAGCTCGTTTCAAAGAAGAAAACACACTTTCAACATTGTTTCTTAATGAATATAATTTTTCATTTTCATAATATTGCTTATGGAACTTTTCACGTTCATAGTTTCTATGAACACATTTAGTTCCATAATTCTTTGGTGGAACTACCAAAGTGCAATTCTTTAAATTCGCTTAAAAAGTTGCCAAGCAACTTTTGAATCGTGTTGTTGTTTAATTAAAAAAGAAAAATCTAAAATCCATTTTTCTTTAGATTTAACATCAACTATGATGTCTAATTTATGCCATGGAGTTTTTGGTTTTCTAAATCCAAAGTCCATTAAACGTTTTTGAAAATATGATGATTTATATTGAGTATCAACTCCTGATCCATCAATTGCAACAATTTCAGGTTTAATCTCCGAAATTGTTTGATGTAACAATTCTCTAATAAATTCTAAATTAAATGACTTCATCCAATCATGTAATGTGGATTTAGCAGGAATTTTTGGGAGTTGAAGCCATCGCTTCCATGGAAGTAAACTTCCAGTTTCATCTCAATTAAATTCTTTAATTTGAAATATCGTCACCTAGTTCTTCGAGTGTGTTGTCCTAATTCTTTTTCCCACTTTTATTACCTCCAATCATTTTTATAAACCTACCTAATGTCCATGGCATTAATTCACGCCAGAACACTTGTTCAGGCGTATCAAAATCCAAGCTACCATGCGGTCTATGATTATACCAGTCCATAAATTCATTAAATGTGTTGAATTTCTGTCTATGAAGTTCATAGGTATGATTCCACTTCTCAAACTTACCATTGGTTTGAGGGTGTTTATATCTACATTTTGAATGTGTAATTCCTAACCTGGCAAGAACTCTTTGGAACTCAGATATGCCTTGTTGTTTACCCTCTTGCTTATTTGCATAAAACTGACTGCCTCTATCAGTCAAACAAATATCAATTGGTCTTATATGCAAATACGTTTTGTAAGCTTGTTTGATCAACCCAATATTGTGTTTTGCTTCTTGTTTTTTGAACTCGCCTCCACAAAGGATTTTCCTTGATTTATCATCTAAGACCGCACACATCCACATTTGCAAATGTGAATTATAGTGCCAATCCATATGAACCATATCTAAAGACCATGGTTTTTCATAACGAATCCATGGCTTTCTTCTCTTTTGCTTTTTAGGATTGGCAGTTGCTTTATTATTTGCAAGTAACACAATATGAACATAGTTATTTGCAATTTTAAAGTTTTCTTTCTTACGCAGATATTGACAAATGTAATTTGCTCCAAACCCTAGTTTTGAATGCAAAGAAAGAATTCTTCTTTCTAAACTTCTAAGATAGACTCTTTTTGGTTTCATGCCATTCTTCTGCAAAACAGGAAGTAACCCTGTTTTCTTAAATTCTAAGAAAAGTTGATTAACTCTTCTTTTACTAATATTGAACTGCTTAGCAATAAAAACAGATGAAACACCTTTATTCTTACGCTTAATTATCTTTTCAATGTCCAAAGCATTTAGTTTCATAAAAGACTCAATTTCCAAGGTGGGAAATTTTTTGCGGACAATACATGAAAACTAGATGAGAAATGTTTATAATTCATTTATTGTTTCCCTTAGTATATGGCAGAATCAGAAAATTGCATATGGGATGAGTTTACAAATCAATATAGTTTGTCTAAGACTTTAAGGTTTGAGTTGAAACCTGTTGGGAAAACAGAGGAATTAGTGAGAAATATAAAAGAGAAGAAGGATTTTGATTTGTCTTTGGCGGATTTGATTTTGGAAGATAAGGAAAGAGCGGAAGCATATAAGAAAGTTAAAAGGCTGATAGATGATTTACATCGTGAATTTTTATGCTTTGCTTTATCTGATGAAAATATTTCTCCATTTCAAAAGGATAATCTAAATAAGGAAATAGGGTTATTTTATAATGAATATACTAAAAGCAAGAAAGATTGGGATGATGTTGTGATTAACAGAATTCAAAAGGAGTTGGCAAGTAAATTGGTTGATATTTTGGATAATAGTACTTCTGAATTTTTTGAAACTCTAAAAGAGAAGAGAGAATATTTAAAGCAACAGCGGGCAGATGATGAACAAAAATTAAAAAGAAAGAAAGAAAAAAGAGAAAGTATTGCTAAGCAAATTAAAGAGGCTTCTAAAAGTGAAACTGAAAAGTTAGAAGAATTACGAACAGAAAGAAGGAAACTAGACAAGCAAATTCAAGATTTAGAAAGAACACTCAAAGAATATAAAAAATGTTTGGGCTACGAATTTCGTGAAACATCGCATTTATATAAGAAAACTGACACTCTTTTTACTCTTTTACGATTGTTTTATATTCAGGATGAAAAAGCCACAAAGTCAATAAAGGAGTTTGATGGTTTTAATAGTTACTTTGGGGGCTTTAATAAGAATAGGGAAAATGTTTATGATATTAAAGGTGAAGGTAATAATGATAATTGGCATTTTAAATCAACTTCTGTTGCTCATCGTTTGTTTGAGCAAAACATAAAATTTCATTTTGATAATATCAAGAAATGGGAAAATTTGAGGGAAACAATAAAAAAATATCAAGACACTCTGGAAGAAAAAGATTGGAGTTGGGATAAGGAGTTACAAAAAGTTGAGAGCAAGTTAAATTTCAATGCGGAAGAAATTTTTAAATATGAATGTTTTCTATCTTTTTTATCACAAAAGGGAATTGATATGTATAATAAAATTCTTGGAGGTATTCCTGAAGAAGAAGGAAAATCAAAAGTTCAAGGAATTAATGAATTGGTTAATTTAACACGCCAAAAAGCAGGAGCAGGACGTAAAGAATTTCCACCTTTACAAGAGTTTTATAAACAAATTTTAAGCGAACAAGATGGGGAATTTATTGAGGCTTTTGAAAGTAATGAAGGTCTTATTGAAAAAATTGATGAGTTTGTGGAAGATGAGACTAAATTAATTAATTTTATTGAGAAAGGTAACAAAGAAAGTGGAGAATTATCTTTCAGCGATTTATTAGAAGAATTAGAAGAGTCTAGGAAAGAAGAAAATAGAAATGAGATTTATATCAGCAAAGAAAGTTTGAGATTTATCTCTAATGATTTAACAGGAAGTTGGAATGCTTTGGAACAATGGTATTTAGACGGATTTGAGGATACAGAAAAGAAAAAACAAGCAAAACGAAAAGCATTTACGATTAAAGAGATAGAGGATAAACTTCAGGAGAAAAGAGAATGGGTTGATACAAATGAAAGCAATAAAGAGAAAAGTAATTTTTATGAGCAATTTATAGAAACTGCAGATAAAACAAACCGTCCTTGGCTAAAGGATGGGAAGATGGAATCCGAAAATATTTTTTTATCTTATTTTAAATCTAAATATTATTATCTGCTAAATCAGAGGAAGGAAACTCTTTGTAATTATAAGAAATGTACTGGGTCTTTAAAGGATAAGGAAAATTTAAATGATGAAGTTTTAGATAAAAAAGAAAAGAAGCCTATTAAGGAATATTTGGATGCTTCTCGAGATTTGTTCAGTTTTTTTAGAAGTTTAAGTGTAAAAGAAAAGGATTTAGATAAAAGTGAAGAGCAGAATGACTCATGGAAAAAGTTCATTCAAAGTTTTCTTGATGAAAATCGGATTAGTCGTCTTTATAATATGGCTCGTAATTTCTTAACCAAAAAAGATTTTTCAACTAAGAAATTTAAACTGAATTTTGAAAATTCCACTTTAGCTGCTGGTTGGGACTTGAATAAGGAAACTGACAACACTGCAGTCTTATTAGTTAAAGATGAACAATTCTATTTAGCAATTATGAATAAAGAAAATAATAGACTTTTTGAGTTTGCTGATGATGATAAACATAAAAAGGAAATAGAGAGTTTAAGAGGAAAAATTAGTGAACAAGAAAATAAAATTAACAAAAAAAGTCAAGGTACAAGAGTTTATGAGGAGGAGTTAAAAAAACTTGGCGAGTTAAGAAAGAAATTAGAAAATTTGTTGCTAATTAAAGGAGAAGGCAGCATTTATAAGAAGATGAACTATAAATTCTTCAAAGATGGAACAACAATGATTCCTAAATGTAGTACACAATTAAACGAAGTTAAAAAACATTTTACAAATAGCGATAATGATTTTAATACTTCTATATTTAAGCAAAGCAAAGACAAGAAAAAACAAGAAAATTTCAAGAAAGATTTGATTATTACAAAAGAAATTTTTGAATTAAATAATTTCGTTTATGATAAAAACACAAATTCTTTCGTTTCTAAAAGGAGTAATGATACAAGACCAAAAAAGTTTCAAAAGAAATATTTGGAATTGTCAAAAGATGAGAAAGGTTATAGGGATGCTCTTACTAAATGGATTAATTTTTGTAGAAATTTTTGTGAATGTTATACAAGTGTTGCAGAAGCAAATTACGACTACAAAGATACTTTTACAAGAAATTATGATTCTTTGGATAAATTTTACAATCAACTATCGGGGTGTATTTATAAAATCACATTTTCTAATATAAGTGAGAATTATATTAACAAGATGATAGATGATGAAAAGATTTATCTTTTCCAGATTTATAATAAAGATTTTTCACCTCATAGCAAAGGAAGAAAGAATTTACATACTTTGTATTGGAAATCTTTGTTTGATGAAAATAATTTAAAAGATGTAGTCTCTAAACTTAATGGGGAAGCAGAAATTTTTTATCGTAAAACTTCGATTAAATATTCTCAAAGTAAACGGGAGAAAGGACACCATAGTGACATCATTAAGGGGGAGATTAAACAACGAATTGAGAAAGGTGAGAGAAATCCAATCTTAAAAGATAAAAGGTATAGTGAAGATAAATTGCTTTTTCATTGTCCTATCACTCTTAACTTTAAGGCAATAGGAACTGATTATATCAACAAGGAAATCAATCAACACATAAAGGATAATTTGGAGAAAGTAAATATCATAGGAATTGATAGGGGAGAACGAAATTTGTTATATTATACAGTTATTGATCAGCAAGGTGATATTTTGGGACAGGGAAGTGAGCAAGGAAGTTTTAATGAAATTGATAATGATTTTAAGCCTAAAGGCGAAAGTAAGACAAGAAAAATTAACTATTGGGATAAACTTAATGATAAAGAGAAAGAGAGGGCAGGTGCTCGTGAAAATTGGGAGACGATAGAAAATATTAAAGAATTGAAAGAGGGCTATTTGTCACAAGTAGTTCATCAACTCAGCAAACTTATCATTAAGCATAATGCAATTGTTGTTTTAGAGGATTTAAATTTCGGTTTTAAGCGAGGAAGGTTTAAAGTTGAAAAACAAGTTTATCAGAAATTTGAGAAGGCTCTAATTGATAAATTAAATTATTCGGTTTTTAAGGATAATAATGAATTTGGAAAGGCAGGACATCATTTAAGGGCTTATCAACTTACTAACAAATTTGATAGTTTTCAAAAACTTGGCAAACAATCTGGAATTCTTTTTTATACAACGGCAGGTTACACATCTAAAACTGACCCTGTGACAGGATATATGCGAAGTCTTTATCATAAATATAAGGATGCCAAAAATTCTCAAGGATTCTTTGGTAAGTTTGATTCTATTATTTATAATGGAGAACATTTTGAATTTACTTATGAATTAAAAAATCTTAAAGGAATGACAGGTAGTTATGAGGATAAAAACGAAAATGATGAAACAAAATTAACAAGAACAAAATGGACAATTCATAGTCATATAGACAGGTCAGAATTTAAAGAAAGGAAATTGACTGCTGATAAAAAAGATTTGCCAGAATATGAAAGTGCTAAGAATGGCAAATGGAAATCTCATGAGGTTATTAGTGTTAATCAAAAGTTAAAGGACTTATTTGAGAAAGAAGGACTTGTTTTAGAAGCAGAAAAGGATTATAAAGAAGGGATTTGTGATTCTGATAATACAGAGAAATTTCATAAATCTAAATTTCTTGCTAAACTAACTGCTCATTTCAATCGCCTTTTAGATATGCGAGTTACCGATAGTTCCAAGATGAATGAAGGAGTTCATAATCACAAGTCTGATTTTATACTTTCCCCTGTTGAGCCTTTTTATGATAGTCGTAATTGTGAGGATGATTCAAAACTTCCACAGGATAGTGATGCAAACGGGGCGTATAATGTTGCAAGGAAGGGAGTTATTATTTTGAATAGAATTGATTCAAATCCAGAAGATAAGATTAAAGGTATATCTAAAACTGATTGGCAAAATTATGCTCAGAGGGATGATGTTGTGAATAGACAAAGGTCTAAATACAATTCATAAGTGAGATGTAGTTGAAGTGAAATCTAAAATGGCAGAAAATAATAAAAGTGTTGGTGAATACCAGTACACAAAAGCAATAAGGTTTAATTTGGAAGAATGTAAAGGAAGTTTAAGGGATATTGAGAAAGAAGGAAGCAATAAAGGAGAAATTGATTTTGAAAATTTCTATAAAAATGGTTCAAAAATTTCTCAAGATTTAAAGGATTTTTTGTATGTGAAAGATGAAGACAATGAATTTAGAAGAGACAAAGAAGATAATTTAATATATGACAAACTTATCACTGTAAAAAAAGATTGGTTAAAAATCCATTTTAAAAATGAATTTTATCAAAATAATAGAAGAAAGGATTTCTCAATTTCGCAAATCCAATATGTCAAAGATGGTTTTAAAGGATGGTTTGAAGAATTTGGTGATGACTTAGAAAAAATAAAAAAGTTATATGAAAAAAGCCCTCTGAACAAGAAAGATCCAGAAAAATCAGTTATAGGCTTTAGGGCAGAAATGGGTTATTATTTACTTAAAATTTCTTCAAATAAATGTTTTGGATTTATTAGAGATTTTATTGAAAATGCTAACCATAAGAATGATACAATAAAGATTATGAATTTAACAAAAGATATTGATAAATTTGGAAAGCAATTAGAGATGCTTAAAGAGGAGTACCTGCCTTCTCAAAGTGTAGGTTTATGTATTGCAAAAGGAAGTATGAATTATTATACTGTGAATAAAAAACCAAAGGAATATTATGAAGAAGAAATAAAGATGGTTGAGGAACAGTTAGATGAGAAGAAATACTATTATGATAAGAATTCAAAAGTTTTACAGATTGGGAGATTTGGTGATTTTAATTTTGGAGAGAAACCTAATTGTGAGGAAATTAAATTTTTAGAAGAGTATAAACAAATCAGGAGTTCAAGTGAGAACAAAGTTTATTTTGATATTTTTGGAATTAAAACTTTAATAAAAGATTTGAAAGCAGAGATGAAAAGTTTATTTTTTGAATTATGTAAAAAAGAAAGTCTTGAGAACTTAGAAAACAGATTTTTTCTTTTTGGGAATAGGCAACATATTGAGGAAGTTAAAAATCTCACGCAGAAAATTGAATTAAATAACAGAGCAAATCAGTACAGTAATTATGGAAGTAAACCTGATGCTCAAAAATTGAAAAAAGGAAGAGGAGACTTTTTGATTAAAAGAAAATATTTTGATAGGGAAACACATAGAAGAGTTGATAACAAACATTTTAAAAATTGGTGGAGACTTATAGAGAGTTTTAAAAGAATTTCTTTGGGATATGGGAGACTAAAAGCACAAATCAAAGGGATTGAAAGAGAGAGAATTGAAGCAGAGAATAATAAGTTTTGGGTTTTATTTTTGGAAGATAAAAATGATAAATTTGTTTTGTTAGTGCCAAAAGATGAGAGAAGGAAGGTTAAGGATGAGTTGAAGGAATTAGAAGTCAATCAATCAGGAAGTGATAATAATATTTGGGTTTTGGAATCTTTAACAAAAAGAGCACTTCATAAATTATGTTTTGCAGAGGAGAGCACTTTTGCGAGTGAGATGAAAGGAGAAGATAGAAGTTTGTGTAATGAACTTCAAAGAGTGAAAAAAGCAACAGATGATAAAGATGAGTTAGAAAAAAGGAAGAGGAGAAATTATGATGAGAAATTAAAAAGTGAATTAATGCTTCCATTTTTGAAAAATGTATTAAGGAGCAATTATACTAAAAAAAGATTAGACTTAAAACATTTTGATTTGACAAAAGTTCTTGAAACTAATAATTTGAATGATTTTGAATTGGAGTTGGAGAATGCTTGTTATGATTGGAGAAAGATTTCAATTTCAAATGAGAGTCTAAATAAATTGATTGATAATCATTCCATAATTAAATGTAAGATTACTTCTTATGACTTGGAGAATAGAAATAAAAACACTCATCAAACTCCTGAAAGTAATTATAAAAGACACACAGAAGAAATATGGAATAAGTTCTGGGAGCGTGATAAATCTATTAGGATAAATCCTGAAATAAAAATATATCTTAGAAAAGAGAATGCAGAATTAAGACAATATTTAATAGATAAGGATTTTGATTTAGATAAAATCAAACATAGAAATTTAGAAGACAAATACACATTAACTACGAGTTTTTCTTTAAATGCAGGTAAGAAATATCCTGAGTTAGCATTTGCAGAAACAAGAGAACTATTAGAAGAGATTAATAAGTTTAATGATAAATTTAACGAAAGAAATTGGAATGATTTTTACAAGTATGGAATTGATAGGGGACAAATTGAACTTGCGACTTTGTGCATTGCTAAATTTGATAAGAACGAAACTTATGAAGTTAATGGAGACACATTAGTTAAACCTAAATTTCCACAAGGTGAAGAAGACATTAAGTGTTATGAGTTAAAGAAGGGATTTTATGATAAAAGAGAAAAACCGAGTTCAAAGATGGTTAATTTTACAGATATAAAAGAAAAACGAGTTATTGCTAATCTTTCTTATTTTATTGACAGAACTGATGATAGGAGTTGGTTTGATGAAAAAACCTGCACTTGCATAGATTTGACAACTGCAAAGGTAATTAAAGATAAAATTATTTTAAATGGAGATGTCTTGACTTTTCTAAAGCTTAAAAAAGAAGGAGTTAAGAGAATAATCTTTGACGATTGTAATAAAGACTCAAAATTAGAATGGGATGAGGAAAAGAGTGAGGTTGATTCAATTCCTTTAAAATTAGATGGTAAGGAAATTTATTTTTTTGATAAGAAATTTGAGGGTTTGTTGGTTAAGGATAATCTCAAGTACACAAAAGAGAATATCTTTAATAGTTTGCAGAAGTATTTGAAAGAACTTAAAGAAAAAGAGGATAGTGAACATAAACCATCTGTTGTGAAATTAAATCATTTAAGAGATTCTGTTGTTGCTAATATGATAGGAGTTATTAGTTTTTTACAGAAGAAATATCCGGGATTTGTTATTTTAGAGGATTTGAACGTTGGTGATGTTGATAAACATTTTAAAGAATTATATATTAATATTTCAAGAAGGTTGGAGTTTAGTTTGTTTAACAAGTTTCAGACATTGGGATTAGTTCCACCACATATTAAGAATCTGATTGAGATTAGAGAGGATTTGAGAAAGGGTAGGGAGAATGAACTTAGAGAGGAAATAAAGAAGGAAACTGGAAAAGAAGAATTAGGTAAAAAACAGGAAAAGAAGATTACAAATAAAATGAAAAATTACTCTGAGCAGTTTGGAGCAATTATTTTTGTAAGTAAGATGGGAACAAGTGCTGAGTGCCCTTATTGTGAGAAGCAATGGAATTGGGATAAAAACAATAATGATAAAGGAAGGACTATAAAAGACTTGAAATTGAAGGAGCGTAGGTATTTATGTGGTGAACATAAGAATAGTGAATGTGTTTTTGATACTGATAGTATAAGTGGAAAGTATGAATTTTTAAAAGAAATTGATAACCCTGATAAAGTTGCTACTTATAATGTTGCAAAGAAAATAAAAGATTATAAGGACATTGGAAAACTGAGTAACACCCAAAACTAACTGACACTTCCAGACTATCTCCTTATAGGGCGACACTTTTAACCAAAACTATCTCCTTATAGGGCGACACCTTTATAAATAATCATATACATACAACTATATGGAAGAAACATTAATCAGATTCAACCCTCATTGGAAGAATAATTATTCTAACAAAGAAGGACATATAAGAGAAGAATACCTCAAAAGAATTTTAGAAAACCTAAACAAAAAAGAAATCCTATTTCTGACAGGAATGAGAAGAGTTGGAAAAACCACCCTAATGAAACAAACAATAAACCATTTAATAAACCAAAAAGGAGTATCCCCTCAAAAAATTTTATTCCTAAGTTGCGATAACATCATTTTCACAGGCAAAACTATCTTTGAAATAATCGACACATACAGAGAAATCAACGATATAAAATTTGATGAAGATTTCTACTTATTTATTGATGAAATTAATTATTTAGAAAACTTTAACCAACAACTAAAAAACTTATATGACTCTTGGAACTTAAAAGTTCTATGCTCTTCCTCAAATGCAAGTTACCTTGATGATAAAAAAGCATTCCTAACAGGAAGAACAACAACCATTGAAGTGTATCCCTTAAATTATAAAGAATTCTTAGAATTTAGAGGCTTAAACATTCAAAAATATGACAAAAGTCTAAACAAAAAATATTTTGAAGAATACTTAAAACGAGGAGGAATTCCACAATATACAATAGAACAAGACCCGCAATATTTAATAGAAGTCGTAAATTCCATTATTGAAAAAGATATAATTTTATATTATAAAATAAGAGATGAGAGAACCATAAAAGAATTATTCAAACTCCTATGTTCAAGAATTGGAAAACCTACATCATACAATAAACTCTCAAATATATTAAAAATAAAGCCAGAAACAGTGAAAAGGTATATAAGTTACTTTGAGAAAACTTATTTGTTCTTCTCTTGTGAGAAATCTTCAAGAAGCAGAAATGAAAATATAACTTCTCCTAAAAAATTTTACATTATAGATAATGGCTTAAAGAATATCTTATCTCCTTTTGAGAAAGGAAACTCCTTTGAGAATTTAGTTTTTATAAATCTGCATAAGAACAGAAAACCGTTTGAGGATATAAATTATTATTTGGAAAATGGGGTTGAAATTGATTTTGTGACAAAACAATATTTAATTGAAGTAAAATATGACAATTCAGAATTAACGCAAAAGCAAAGAGATTTATTTGATAGAATAAAGAGGAAGAATAAGCAAATTATTAAAAACTATGAAGATGTGGAGAGATTAATTGAAAGTGGAAGATTACATTAAGATCTCAAATTTGAATGATTTTACTTTCTGTCCAAGAAGTATATATTTTCATAATTTATATTCAGATTATGATGAGACTTTGTTTCATAGTTCTTATCAGCAGGAGGGAAGAAATGCACATAAAACTATTGATGAGACAAAATATTCTTCCAAGAAATCCATTCTTCAGGGAATTGATGTTTATAGTGATGAATTAGAAATTGCAGGAAAAATAGATTTACTGGATTTAGACAAGAAACAATTAATTGAACGAAAAAAGAAAATCAAAAAAATATATGATGGATACCTTTTGCAAATCTTTGCTCAATATTTTTGCTTAACTGAAATGGGTTATAAAATCAATAGTTTGTGTTTCCATTCTCTAAGCGATAATAAAAGATTTGAAATCAATTTGCCAACAAATGAGGATAAAGAAAACTTAAAAAAAATTATTTTTGATATGAAAAATTTTGATTTGGAGGATGAAAGTTTTTCACAAAATCCAAACAAGTGTAAAATGTGCATTTATAGGGAGTTATGTGATTATTATAAAAATGATGAGTAGACCTGATTTTATGACAAAGCAAATTCTTCTAATAGAGAGTGATAATTCAAAAAAACTAAAATTTAGAAACTCAAATTTAGTGTTAATTGATGAAGAGAATAAAACATTATTGCAGCATTCCTGCCATAAGATTTTTGTTGTTTTTGTTGTAGGAGAATTTAGCATTACTTCTGTTCTGATAAAAAATGCCAAAAAATTTGCTTTTCCAATTGTCTTTTTAGGTTTTAACCTGAAACCATACTTTAGCGTAGTTCCAGATAATAAAGGGAATTTCTTATTGCGTAAGAAACAGTACATGAGCAAAAATGATTTTGAAATTTCAAAGCACATAGTCAAGAACAAAGTTATGAACCAACTTTCTTTGATGAACTCTTTAAGATACAAAACACCTCAAGAGAAGAAAGCTATTGCAAAAGTCAAGTTTTTCATAGGGAGCATTGAGAAATCCAAAAATAATAATGAATTGTTGGGTATTGAAGGGAATGCTTCCAAGTTGTTTTTCAAAGTTTATTTTAAAAATTTAGATTTTAACGCAAGAAGACCAAGAGTTAGAGAAGATATTTTTAATTTATTATTTGATATTGGATATTCATATTTGTTTAATTTTATTGAGGCGAACTTGGGATTGTATGGTTTTGATATTTACTATGGATTTTACCATAAGTTATTCTATCAGAGAAAATCATTGGTGTGCGACATTATTGAACCTTTCAGGTGTATTATTGATAGGAAAATTAAGAAAGGGTTTAATTTAAAACAGATTAATGAGGTGGATTTTGGAATTAAGAACACACAATATTTTGTTAAAAGAGAGTTTAACAAAAAGTATTCACAGTTTTTTTTGAAAGAGATTTTGAAGCATAAAGAGAAGATATTTTTATATGTTCAGCAGTATTATCGTTCTGTAATGAAAGATAGAGATGTTAAGGATTTTCCTGTTTTTTCTTTGGAGGATCCAAAATGATAATTTTAGCTTATGATATTAAGGATGATAAATTAAGAACGCAGTTTTCTAAGTTTATTATGGAATATGGGAGAAGATTGCAGTATTCAGTGTATGAAATTAATAATAGCAAAAGAGTTTTGGAAGTTGTCATATCAAGATTAAAAGGAGAGTTTGAGAAGAAGTTTGAGCAGAGTGATAGTGTGTTGATTTTTTGTTTGTCTAATTCTTGTGAGATTTTAAGGTTTGGATATGCAAAGAATGAGGAAGAAGACTTAGTTGTTGTTTGAGATTATTTGATATCTAAGAATCTACAACAGTAGAAATTTGTATATTCTATTAAACTAATTGTTATGGTACTTCAAGACCATTGATCTACAACAGTAGAAATTTGTATATTCTATTAAACAATTCATGTCCAAAATGTAATTTAGGGGGATCTACAACAGTAGAAATTTGTATATTCTATTAAACTAATGAATATATGAGATTATTTTATCAATCTACAACAGTAGAAATTTGTATATTCTATTAAACAATACCTAACACATCCCAACGGTTCGCATCTACAACAGTAGAAATTTGTATATTCTATTAAACTATTTCTCTCTGTGGCTGTCAAATTGCTAAATCTACAACAGTAGAAATTTGTATATTCTATTAAACTCCCGACTGAGCCACAGGATGAACCCCGAATCTACAACAGTAGAAATTTGTATATTCTATTAAACTCGCCCAATATTTATAAACTTTTTGGATTTAACCTGATTTGTCTATTTGATACACTTTAGAGGTCATGATAGAGGACATCATTTAAAGATTATTCGACGATTTTTTTCATATTGGAAGTTATAATATAAAGATAGTCCAGTTTGAATTTTTAGACTCAGACTTCTTCTGATACTAATATTTTAACTTTTAATAATATATCCTCAAAAAAATAAAGATATAGGTTTGCAATTAATTCTTACTTCTCAAATATTTTCAAGATTATATTGTAAATAATTATATAAATAATTACTAATATCTTCTATTCTGATAATGAGAGTTTTAATTAGTTTAAAGGAGGGGAATACCTATTATTTTAATGGTGATGGAGATTTTCATTGCAAAGAAGGAGTTGTGAAAAAAGAAGAATTTGAGGGATTAAAAAATTCTGGAGGAATTGTTAAAACTCATACAGATAGGAAATTGTTGTGTTTTATGGCTAATTCTTATGACAAATCCAAGAAAATTAAAAGGGGGCCTCAGATTGTAACTCCTAAGGATTTGGGTTATATTGCTGCAAGGTCTGGAATTGGAAAGGATTCTATAATTGTAGAGGCAGGAGGAGGTAGCGGAGGAGCTACATTGTTTTTTTCAAGAATTTGTAAGGAAGTTCGCACGTATGAAATCAGAAAAGATTATTGTGATATAGTAAATAAAAATATTGAAGTGAATAATTGTTCAAATATTAAGGTTGTTAATTTGGATTTAGGTGAGAAAATTCATAGGGAAAAGAATTTTGACATGTTATTTTTAGATATGCCAAATCCACAGATTATACTTGAAAAAAATCTATCAGGGTTAAAATCAGGGCATTATGTAGTATGTTATGTTCCATCTGTTACTCAGATAATTGATATTGCAAATTCAGTAGAGTGTAGGGAAGATTTGTATTTAGAGGAAATTTCTGAGGTGGTTCTTAGAAATTGGAAAGTGTCAGGAAGAATTGCAAGACCAAATTTTAGAAAAGAAATTGACCATACAGCATTTTTAGTTTTCATTAGAAAAATATGATGATAATCTATGAAACTTGATAGGAAAAACAATTTAAATAACTATTAATTCAAAACTTTAAATGAGTTCACTAGTTGTGAAAGAGGAGCAAGAATGAGAAAGTTCATAGTTTATTCACAGAGAGCATCAACTTCTCCAAAAATCTCAGATCTTAAGGCATCAGGCAGAATTGATATTCTTCTTCATTCTATTATTTCAGCGATGTTTGCATCAAATACTTATCGTTGTGATGTTGAGTTGCATTTGATTATGATGGGACCTCCAAATGCTCCAAGGCATATTACTATTAAGTATGATGAGGAGAATGTAATTTCAAAGAAGAATCTTAAAAAGATAATAGAGATGTGTTTAAGGAAGGCTCGCGAGGGACAGATTAAAGAGGTTTGTGGTGGAGTATTTGTTGATTCTAAGACAATTGAAGAATTGATAAAGGAGTTTGAGGAAAATAATGAGGAGAGGTTTATTCTTGATTTTGCAGGAGAGCATATAAAGAAAATTCAAAAGAAAAAATTGGAAAATGGGGTTTTCATACTTGGAGATTATGATGGGTTTGATAAGAAAACAAAGAAGTATCTTAAAAAGAATGTGAATAGGTTATCATTAGGGGAGCAGATTTATTTTACATCTCAGGCAATAACTATAATAAATTATGAATTGGATAATTTATAGTTTTGTTTAGGATTCATTCAAACTTTTGTCCTTTTGGGCTCTTTCTATGTTTAGTTTTCCATCAATTATTTTCTTCATTGTTTTAAAATCATTTTCTAAGTCTTCTTTAAGTTGGGGTCTGTATAACATTGCCGCAGGATGATAGATTGGAACAACTACAAATTCTATATCGTTAAAGACTAATTTTTTGGGTTTTCCGTGAAGTGACGCTATCCCTTGAATTTTTTTCATTTCGTCAGGTTTGCACCCTGAGAGAATAAATTTTGTTGAGTAATTTCCAAGTGTTGCAACAACTTTGGGTTTTATAGTTTTAAGTTGTTTGATTAAATATGGTGTGTGTCTTTTTATTTCATCAATTGTTGGGTCTCTGTTTTTGGGGGGTCTGTATTTTAGAATGTTTGCGATGTAAACATCATCAATTCCAAGGTTTATGGTATTAAGCAGTTTGTCTAATTGCGCTCCTGCACGCCCGACAAATGGAAGTCCTTCTAAGTCTTCGTTTTCTCCCGGAGCTTCACCGATAAAAATTATATTTGCATTGGGGTTTCCTTTGCCAAAAACTAAATTAGTTGCATTATCTTTTAGAGGGCATTTCATATTATCTAAAATGTCTTGTTCAATTTCCTTTAGCAACTGCGCATTGGATTTTTTGTTCATCCTCCTAAGTAATTCTTAAATGAGTTAATTTATAAGTTTTTTTATAACAAGTTATTTTATGGGATATTTGGGGTTTTTGTTTGAGCAGAGAAATTTCAGAAAGATAGTCTTTGTAGAGAAGAAGAATATAAGAAAAGATATTATTGTGGGGTTAAAGTCTAAGATGAGTATTGATGATGTTAAGGAGTTAGAGTTTTTTAATAAGGAATTGTCGTTTGAACCGTTTTTACGATTTGAGGAGTCAAGGTTTGTGTATGGCAAGATTTCTCTTTCTGATAAGACGGTTTTAGATTATGAGTATATGACTTTTTGGTTTGGTGCAAAGAAATATAGAGAAATAAGGCAACTTTTAGAAGAGGAGATAAGAGATAGTGAGGATTTGAAAAATAGGGTTTTAGAATTGTATGATTATTTTAAATAAAATCATATTTGATTTGCAATCTATGACGACGGGGATTTTATTCTGTCGTAAAAGTTCTTGGGTGCAATTTCTACGTTTTGAATAGGAACCCATTTAAAACTACTTACTTCATTTACATCTAAGTTGATTGGGATTTCTTCTTTTAATCTTATCAAATATCCAAAATCATGATGTCTGTGTTCTTTCTCATTTTTCCTGATATTTTCTGGGGCAGTGTGAGTATTTATCCTAATTGGGATGCTATCAAGCAATTCACAAGAACTTCTGTTAATTCCTGTTTCTTCTTTTAATTCTCTAAACGCTGTTGAAATTGTGGAATCATCACAACTTTCACAATGTCCTCCAGGTTGTAAGAACATATTGAAGTAATTATTAAAAACAAGAAGTATATTTTTCTCATTCTTAGATAAAACATAGCAACTGGCAGTGATATGTCCTTCGTAATTTTTTCTGCTCTTTAAATCTTGTTTCTCTTCAAGTTGTTTAAGTAAAATTGAACTTACATTCTCATTATATTTTTTTGTATATTCTTTAATTTGTTTTTTAACGTCTTCTAAGAAATCCATTTCTAAAATTATTTAGGGTTACAATTTTATAAATATTTCTGTTTTGTATGTGTTACTAATTTGGAATGTGATTTTTATGTTTTAATTCTAAATATAATCCGCCAAACTTTATAAACTAATTGTAATTAAGTTTTAATATGGATATTAAACAGTTTAAGGATTTGTCTAAGAAGGATATTAAAAATACTTTTGAGGCTCAGGCTAAAGTTGAAGTAATTAAACAAACAGGAGGTCCCACTCTTATGGTTTTAAATGATGGAACTTGTAATTTTACTTTTAAGGCATTTGTTAAACCAGGAGTCAGGGCTTTTCCTCAAATAGATGTGGGTGATTGTGTTTATGTTAAGGCAGTGGTTAATGAGCATCAAGGGAAAGTTGAAGGTGAAGTTATTGAGATGAATAAACTCACAGATGAGCAGTTGGGAACATTTAAGGAGCATCTTGAAAGGTTAAATGAGAGATTGTATATGCCAAAGGATATGGAGTTCTCAATTAATTCACCAGTATTAGAAGCATTGAAGCCAAGGTTTATCCAGGTTGCAACAATTATAAGAAAAGCAGTTGTTGAGAGAAGACCAATTGTTTTAAGACATGATGCAGATTGTGATGGCTATTCTTCTGCGATTTGCATGGAGAGAGCAATTTTGGGATTTATGGATGAGGTTACTGGTGATGAGAATTTGAAGTATCAGAATTATAAAAGAGCTCCTTCGAGGGCTCCTTTTTATGAGTATGAGGATGCTCAGAAGGATATGGCTTATTGGTTAAGAGATAAGGTAAAAAATGGGGCAAAGCCTCCTCTTGTTATTATTACAGATAATGGTTCAACTGAGGAGGATATTTTGGGATACAAGCAGGTGAAGTTGTATGATTGTCCGATTGTTGTATTGGATCATCATTATCCGGGAGAATTGGATGAAAACGGAAAAGTTGCAGTGGATTATATTGTAGATGGGCATATTAATCCTTATTTGGAAGGGTTTGATTCTAATGTGTGTTCTGGAATGTTGGGTTATGAGATGGCAAGGTTTGTGTGTGTGAGGAATTCTAATTCTGTTATGATTCCTGCAATGGCGTCTATTTTGGATCATACGGAAGGGTTGGAGAGGGTTACTTATGTGAGACTTGCTAATGAGAATGGGTTTAAGACAGAGTATATGGAGAAATTGGGAGAGATTATTTATTTGCAGTCTCATTATATTAAGTTTAGTGAGGCAAGAGAGTTTGTTGATGATTTGTTTGGGGCAACACCTCAGATACAGGAATCAATTGTTGATATGCTGTACCCAGAGGTTGAAAGGATGTATGCTAAGACAAGAATGATTGGAAAGCATTATACAAAGGTTGAGGATTTTGGACCTTTTTATGTGTGTGATTTTGATGGGGAGAGGGGAACTTCAAGAGGGCAGTTTCCAGCAGTTGGTAAGTCAACAAATCAGATTCATTTAATGTTTGAGGAGGAGTTGGATAAACCTATAATTACAATGACTTCAGGTTCAACTTTTTTAACTATCAGAGTGTCTGATGATATTAAGGGTTTTTCAGTGCCTTATTTTTGCAGTGAGTGGATTGATAAGAGGATACCTCACACGGGAGCGGAAGGCGGAGGGCATGAGCATGCTGGTTCAATTAAGTTTGTTGAGTATGCAAGAGATGAAGTGATTAGTTTGTTTAAGGAGTATCTTCATGAAATATCTAAGAATCAATAGTTTTCTCTGGGATATGTCAGAAGAAAGTTTTAAAAATAATTGTATTGAACTAATGTATGCTAATAAACTAGAAAGAGATTGAAGGAACTATAATCAATTTATTTAGATGTCAATAATGGAATTTCTTGTTTCTCTGAGAAGAAATTTCTTTGTATATATCTAGGATACATTCGTCTAAACCATGTATATAACGCATCATCTCATTATTTTCTCTTAAGTAATTTTCTAATAGTTCTAGAAAATGAATAAATTCTACATTGTATTTTCTATCCAATGCCTCCTCAAGGTCATTAGTTATTTTTTGTGTGGAATTAATATAATTATCAATACTTGATCTCAAATTTTCTAATTCTATAAGTTCCATTATCTGTTCAGGTTTTAGTATTCCTATGGACTTATAATTTTTTAATCCTTCGGTCACTTTGGGAAGTGGAATGATGTGAGGTGTGCTTTTGGACGGGATTTCCAGTTCACTATTAACAGAATCCCTGTAGATATCTGGAAAAGTTCCAGAGCCAATATGACATCCGAATAAGTCGTCTTTTATGGGGATAAATCCTAAGTGCTTTGATGTTCCTTCTTCTGTATATGCATTGTTAATACTTGATGTCTCAGTAAGGGCAGGATCATAATTTGTATATCCACAAGCAGATATGCCAGAAGCAAGCAATATTCCCACGATTCCTTGTTTTAATTTTTTTATCATATTGAAAGTAGTCAACTATCTATTTATAATCTTTATGTTTGCTTGGACTAGTCCATCTGAGGTAATTAATTTGTTTAAGGAGTATCTTCATCAGATTTCCAAGATTCAGTAGTTTTATTTTAATAAGTTCGAGATTTAGGATTGGGTGTATTTCTTATGAATTTGATATTCGCAATGTTTGTATTAACACAATCTAACATAAGAGGTATGAGGTTGTACAGGATAATTTCCGCTAAAACATCCATCGCAAATTCCACAACCATAGGTTCTTTGAACCAAACCATGAAGTCTTTCGTATTCTAAATATATTAGTTCATCTGCATCTATTTCTTTTCTAATTTCTTCAATACTCATATATGATGCAACTATTTCATTTTTGTTTTGAAAGTCAATCCCATTAGGACAGATATATTTGATAGGAGGGGATGCTATCGCAATGCCAACAGATTTTGCTCCTGCTCCTTTAACCCAATTAACTAATGTTTTTGCGGTTGTAGAGCGAACAATTGAATCATCCACAAGTAAGACTCTTCTGTCTCTAACTAAATCCCTTCTTAGAAAGAACTTCCTTTTTATTATGGATTCTCTCTCTTGCAGGGTTGGAGCTATAAAGGATCTTCTTTTATCTTTTGCATAGAAACTATTTCTTTTTAAGATTTCTCTGTATGGAATTCTTGTTTCTTCCCAGAATCCAAAGGCGGCGTTCTTCCCAGAATCCAAAACAGGAACGACAACGTCATATCGGTTTGCAATAGAGGGGTCCTGTCTTGCTATTTCTGTTCCTGCTTCTCTTCTGAATTCTTCATGAAAGAATCTTCTGTGTCTTGTTGAAGGGTCCGCAAAGTAAAAAGCCTCAAAGATACAAAATCTCTCGTCTGGTTTTTTACTATATTGAATTCTTTTTACATCTTTTGAATCTCTTTCAAATATTATCGTTTCACCAGGTTCAACTTCGGTTACATTGCTTACATTCTCAAATTGGGAAAAGGCAAAATCCTCAGATGCAACAATGTGTCCACCATTATATTGGGCGTAAACCAAGGGTCTGATTCCAAATCTGTCTTTTATGGCATACAATCTGTCAGGTGTTAAAATCAAAAAAGAATAAGCCGCCTCCACATGAGACAGTGATTCAATTATTGCCTCTTCTAGATTGGGTTTGGGGGATCTTGCAATTAAATGGGCTATGACTTCTGTATCCGTTGCAGATCTAAAATTCACACCTTCGTTCATTAATCTGTCTCTTGTTGGTTTGATATTAACCAAATTTCCGTTGTGGGCAATTGCCATTTCTCCAAATTTATTTTCGTATCTAAGGGGTTGCAGGTTCTTCTTTGAGTTATCTGAGCCTGATGTTGAGTATCTCCCATGGGCTATTGCCAATTTTCCCTGTAGTTTTTCTTTTAGGAAGTCATCATCAAATGCATTGCTTGGTGGTCTGTCCCTTTTTTCTAATCTTAATCTTCTTCCGTTAATTGCGGAAAGACCCATCCCCTCCTCTCCTCTATGGGATTGAATTTTAGCCATATGGTTAACAATTATTGATGCATCAGGGATATTTATAGCACCAGATAAACCACATTCTTCTAAAAATAGTCTTCTGGGGTCGTAATCTAATTCTTGTTCTAATGGTCCGCTAAGAATTAAGACTTTCATAAATATTTAATGTTAATAGGAGTTAATAAATTTTTCCGTACTGTTTAGAAATTACAAATCTGCAAGGAGGATGGAACTAAATGTTTATAAATTAGTTGTTTCCCAATATTAGTATGGGTAAGGATGCGAAAGTAACGCCATGGAGTGTTTTGGGGAAAGTTGATTATGGTAAGTTAATTCGTGAGTTTGGGGTATCGGAGATTACATCTTCTCAGAAGAAGTATTTAGAGGAACTTGCAAAAAAGAAGGGGATGAAACTTCATATTTTTTTAAGACGGAATTTGTTTTTCGCCCAAATAGATTTGGATAAGATTATTAGTTCTCATAAAAAAGGCGAGAGGATTTTTCTTTATACTGGAAGAGCACCGGGAGGGTCTATGCATATTGCTCATTTGATTCCTTTTTGGTTTACGAAGTATGTTCAGGATTTGTTTGACTGTAATTTGTATATTCAGATTCCAGATGATGAGAAGTTTCTTTTTAAGAAGGATTTGAAGAGAGAGGAAATAGATGAGATGACTGAGTCTGATTTGGATGATATAGCAGCACTTGGGTTTAATCCTAACAAGACTTTTATTTTTAGAAATACCCTGTTTATTTCTCAGATGTATCCTTTGTATATGAGAGTTGCAAAGAAATTGACTTTTTCTCAGGTCAGGAATACTTTTGGGTTTACAAATGATTCAAATGTGGGGATGATTGGTTATGTTGCTTTGCAGATTGTTCCGACTTTTTTTGAGAGGGGGTATTGTTTAATTCCCTGCGGGATTGATCAGAATCCTTATTTTATGCTTCAGAGAGATTTTGCCCAGAAGTTAGGGTATAAGAAGAACTGCACTGTTTTGTCAAGGTTTTTAACAGCACTTACAGGTCCTGATGGGAAAATGTCTGCAAGTGAGCCAGATAAGGCAATTCTTTTAACTGATGAGCCAGAGATTGTTAAGAGGAAGGTTAACAAGTATGCGTTTTCAGGTGGCAGGGAGACTGTTGAGGAGCACAGAAAGAAAGGAGGGGATTGCAGTGTTGATGTTTCGTATCAGTGGCTGTATAGTTTGTTTGAGGAAGATGATGATGAGATTAAGAGGATTAAAAAGAGTTATGAGAAAGGGGAGTTGTTATCAGGAGAAATGAAGGAGATTTTAATTGGTAAAGTAAATTCTTCTTTAAAGGAGCATAATAAAAGGAAGAAAGAGGCAAAGAGAAAGAATCTGCTTGATAAATATATGCGGACAGGAAAACTTGCAAAGGAGATGTGGTCAAAAAGGTTTGATTAAGAGAGTTTGTTATTTGTGTTTTTTACTTTTATCTTTCTTCATTTATAATTAAAAATATCTTCTCTTTTAATTAATTTTCTTCTTTTCAACTATGAATATAAACCACAGAGTTTAATAATTCATTTCGCAAAAACTTTTTAATATTGGAATTTTAGTTATTTGTATGTATAAGTTTTCAAGAAGTTCTTTTCCAAGTAAATGTGGGGTTTATATTTTCAAAGATTCAAGAAATAATACTATTTACATAGGAAAGGCAAAGAATCTTAAAAACAGAATTGGTTCATATTTTACATCAAGGCATGATAGTTCCCCCAAGACAAAATTTCTTGTTAAAAATATTTCTGATGTTGAATACATAATTGTTAATTCAGAAGTTGAGGCTCTTATCTTGGAAAATAAACTTATAAAAAAGCACAAACCTAAGTATAATATTTTCTTGAAGGATTCCAAGACTTACGCACACATAAAAATCACAGATGAGAAAATTCCAAAGGTTATGTTTGCAAGAAAAATCACAGATGACGGAGAATACTTTGGACCTTTTACGGATGGCTCAATCAGAAGAGAACTATTTGATTTAACTGTTCGGATTTTTAAACTTGTAACTAATAAAACTTATTCAACTAAATCCAAACTGAATTATGAAATCGGACTTGCCCCTGCCCCAAGCATTGATAAAATTAACAGAGATGATTATCTTAAATCTGTTTGGGAGGCTAAATTGTTTTTGAAGGGGAAAAACACAAAGTCTGTTTTAAATCGTCTTAAAACCCAAATGAGAATTGCATCAGATAATTCTGAATTTGAAAAAGCCCTTTTGATAAAAAATCAGATTGAGGCAATTTTGTCTCTTAATGAAAAGCAGAGTATTGAACTTGTTAAGAAATACAATCAGGATGTTATCTCCTTAGTTTGTGATGAGAACTCAAATGATTGTGTGATTACTTTATTTAATATTAATCAAGGAGTTATTTCAGGGAAGAAGGATTTTAAATTTGAGTATGATGATGATTTGTTTGAGTCGTTTATTAAAATGTATTATTCTTCAAATTATGCTCCTTATGAAATTATTGTAAATATTGATTTCTGGGAAAATGAGGAAGAGAAGGAAATTTTGGAAAATTATTTATCAAAGATTAAAGGCAGTAAGTGTATTTTAACTAAGCCCCAAAGAGGAGAGAAATTGAAACTGTCCAAACTTGCTGATTCTAATGCAAAAGAGACTCTTGGCAAAAAGAATGTTTTAAATGTTTTAAAAAAAGAACTCAACTTAAAAAGAGTTCCCAATATAATTGAGTGTTTTGATATGTCAAATCTTTCGTATGATTTTTTAGTTGGGGGGATGGTCAGGTTTGTTAATCAGGTTGAGGATAAGGAAGGGTATCGGAAATTCGAGATTAAGTCTTTTAGGAGAAAAAATGATGATGTGAGAGCAATGAGAGAAGTTATTTACAGAAGATACAAGAGATTAATTGATGAGGAATCAAAACTTCCTGATTTGATTATTATTGATGGGGGTTTGGGACAACTTAATTCTGCTTTGAAATCTCTTCATAAATTAGGTTTAACAGATAAGATAGATATTATTTCAATAAGCAAGGGGAAGATGAGAGATAAAAATGAAATTTACAAACCTCAATTAAACAAACCTTTAATTTTTGATGATAATTCACAGATGATGTTATTTTTAAGAAGAGTTCGTGACAGTGCCCATAATTTTGTTATTAGTTATAACCGCAAAAAAAGAGATATGAAATTTAAAGAGGAGATGAAATAAGATTTTTGTAATATTCCATCTGATTATATGTTTAAGGAATTTAATTATATTTTTAAATGGCAATTTACTTTCATATACAATGCAATTATTATTTATTTCAAACTGGAATGGGCATTTGTATATACAAGAGCATGATGATAAGTCTGTTTCCCGTTTGTATGAATTAACTGAATATGAGAATAAAGAACTTGTTTCTGTTTTTAAAAATGATATGGTTAAAACAAATTCTTTAATTGAGAGTGCTTTTGACAAGTACAGAAATGAGTTTGTTCTTTCAGTAATAGGAGATCATTCTAATTCATATCCTTTGATTAAGGCTTTTTCCAAAGAGAATAAAAGCTGCAAACTTGTTGTTTTTGATGCACATCCCGATTGTGAAGTATCAACAGATGTTGTCTCTCATGAGGATTATTTAAGAAATTTAATTGATAATGGATTTACAAGTCCCCAAAACATTTACTTGTTTGGGATTAGAACTTTTTCCCGAACTGAGTTTGAATATTTAACTGAGAAGAGAGTTAATTTTTATACAATTAGTGATATTTTAAGAGATGCAGAGAAAATAAAAGAAATTCTAAGAGGAATACGAGAAGAGATTTATTTAAGCATTGATGTTGATGTGCTTGATCCTGATGATGCTCCCGCAACTTATTATAGTGAATGGTGCGGACTGAGAATTAATGAACTTATAGAGTTTGTTAAAATAATTCTTCCAAAGGTTAAATCTGCTGATATTGGTGAGTTTTATATTGAAAAGGATAAGGATGAGATTACCCAAAGAAATGTTTTAAAATTAATTGAAACTTTTTTAAAGAAGTGATTGTTTTCTTTTGTTATGTATAAACTAAGTTCTCTAAACAAAGGTTATTCGGCTTTTAATTTTAGATGGAATGTCTAAACTTAGTTCTTATTATTTTTTAATAATTCTAAATAAAAATGGTTGAGTATGTTAAAGATTTTAAATGGGAAAAGGGAATGAGTGTTAAAGATTTTGCTGACAGTCTGGGCAGTATTGGTTATCAGTCAACGGAACAGAAGAAGGCAGCTTATGTGATAGCCAAGATGAAAAGAGAGGGTGTGAAAGTATTTTTGACTTTTACTTCAAATATGGTAACTTCTGGACTTAGAGGGTTTTTTGCACAGGTGATAGAGAAGGGACTTGCTCAAATATGTGTTACAACAATTGGAGGTATTGAGGAAGATATTATGAAAGCAGGTGGTGAGAAGTTTTTACTTGGAAATTTTAATTCGGATGATTATGAGAATTATGAGAGAGGTTTAAATCGTGTAGGAAATATTTTAATTGATAATCAGTCATATCTGAAATTGGAGGATAAACTTAAACCAATTTTAAAGAAGTTATATGGGATAAAGAAGAGGTGGACTCCTTCTGAGATTTTCAGGGAGATTGGTTTGATTTTAAATGATGAGAATTCCATTTTGTATCAGGCGGCTAAGAAAAATATTCCGATTTTCTGTCCTGCAATAACGGACGGAGCGTTCGGGTTTCATCTTTATTTGTTTCAGGAAGAGAATCCTGATTTTATAGTTGATGTTGTGAAGGATTTTAAGAATATTGTTTTATCAACAGACCATAATGATAAGAAAGGAGTGATTTGTCTTGGAGGTTCAATTTCAAAACATCATGCGATTTTATCAACTCTTTTAAATGGGGGAGCAGAGTATGCGGTGTATATGACTACTGCTAAATCATCTTCAGGGTCTTTGTCTGGGGCTACAACTTCTGAAGCGAAATCGTGGGGGAAGATTAAAGATGAGAGTGATGCGGTTACTGTTAATGGAGAGGTTTCAATTGTTTTTCCACTTGCGATGAGTCTTGCAATGGAAATTCTGAGTGATGAAAAACTAATTTAAGATGGATAAACCTAAATTTATAATTGAGAAATCAAAAGTATTTAGTCAGGTTGAAATTTTAAAAGAAATTTTTGATGAGGTTTCTTATTCGTGGAAAACTAATCCAAAGATTGGTGAGATTTTAAATGAGAGCGAGACTTGTTATATTAGTGTTTGTGGGGTTAATGAATTGCAACAGGTAAAGGATAAGAGTAAGGTTTGGTATTTTCCCACGCAGATGCATGATAATGAGTTGGAAGAGGTTTTGATTAATTGTGGTATTAGAAATTTTGTGGTTGATAATCCAATTGTTTTGGATGAGTTGATTGATTTTGTGACTGAGAAGAATATTAAGATAAATTTGCTTTTGAGGATGAAGTTAAGAGAGAATTCTATTTTTACGGGCAGGCATTATGTGTTTGGGATGAGAACAGAGGAGATTAAAAAGTGGATAGATACGTTAAGTGGGAATGATATGATTGTCAGTCTTGGAGTTCATTTTCACAGAAAAACTCAGAATGTGTCTGAGTGGAATCTTAGAGAAGAAGTTGAACAGAGTTTAGGCGATGATTATCTTTCAAAGATTGATGTTATTAATTTAGGAGGTGGTCTTCCTGCAAAGTATGTGAATTCCCATGATAATGAATTGGATTCTATTTTTTCAAAGATTAAAGAGTTAAGGGATTATACTGATAATTTTGGGATAAAATTGGTGATAGAACCAGGGAGATTTATTGCCGCTCCTTCTGTGAGGTTGAAGTGCAGGGTTATTACAGTTTATGATAATACCTGTTTTGTTAATGTTTCTGTGTTTAATGGGATGCTTGATACGATAGTTGCAAATGTTAAGTTGATTGTGGAGGAGGAAATTGATAAGAGTTCGGGAAGTCCTTTTGTTATAAAGGGCTGTACTCCTGATTCTGCTGATATTTTAAGGTATCGGGTTTATTTGAAAAATCCCAAGGTTGGTGATGTACTTACGTTTTTAAATTGCGGAGCATATACTTATCAGACGGATTTTTGTGTTCTTGAGAGAATTGAGTATGAAGTTGTTGAGAAGATTGAATAACTTTAAAGAAGGAAGATTTACAATTATTGTTGGTTTATTAATTTATTTCAAAACATGCTTTCATTTTTGGAGATTAGATAATTTTATAAATTATAAACTAATTAAAATATATTAAGGAAATAAGTCCAAGTGAAAGGGTGACTGTTTTTTAAACATGGGACAATTAATTTGGGTTTCCTAAATTTAGAAAGTGGAAAAAACTAAAAATAGAGTTGTTATAGAAACAGAAAAAGACATCATAGTGACAGATAAAGAAACATTAGAAGTTTTAAAAGGTATTAAAAAAGGATTAGATGACTTTGAAGAAGGAAGATTTACAGTTGAAAATTATTAGTTTCTAACATCAATTTTATTATTTTATTAATGTCTTCCTGTTGTCTTTTCTTGTTTGTTTTTTTATGAATTGAAATAAAAACTAAAATAATTTTATCATTATCTTTCTTTAAGTAATATATTCTATAATTTTCTGATTTTCTTTCAAATAATATATTTTTGTAAAGTGGTTTCCCTCTTCCACCACTACTAATCAAGATTTTTTCTTGTCTATCTACTTGTTTCTGTATAGATTTATCTAATTTCTCATAACATTTCCTGTAATTTTCTGTTTTTATTACTTGAATTTTTTCCATTCTTAGATTATGTGAGGTATATAGATTATATAAAATTTCTGTGAGTTTTTAGTGAAAAGGATACAAAAATATCAATTTTTCTATTTGTTTATTCAACTAAATTAAAAACATATATTAAAGATGAGATTTAAAAATAAATGAATACAATAAATTGTATGAAAAATGTAATTATAACAATTTTTATATTAATCTCCATATTTTTATATGGATGCAGTAGTCAAGTTGAAGCCCCTCAAAATGCTCCAAGTTTGCAGGTTCAGGATGATACTCAAACAGATAACTCTGAAGAAGTTGAAGTTCCAGAAGTTGAGGATACTGTTGAGGAAGAAACTCAAACACTTAAAACTCCTGATTGGCATAATATACAATTAGAAGATGTAAATACTGGTGAAGTTTATACAATAGGAGAACTAAATGATAAACCAATTCTTCTTGAATCATTTGCAGTATGGTGTCCTAAATGTACACAGCAACAAAGAGAAATCAAAAAACTTCATGAGGAAATTGGAGACACAGTAATTTCAATAGGACTTGATATAGATTCAAATGAAGATAAAAATACAATTTTAAAACATATTCAATCAAATGGATTTGATTGGATTTATTCAATCTCTCCTCCTGATTTAACAAAAGAATTAACCAATGAATTTGGGCTTGAAGTTGTATCTGCTCCAATTGTTCCAATGATTTTAATCTGTGAAGACGGAAACTCTTACTTTCTTGACAGAGGCTTTAAATCAGTTGAAAAATTGAAAGCATCAATAAACGAAAAGTGCAGTCAAAATGTCTAAAAGAAAAAGGCATAAAGGATTAAGCATTGAAGCAAACAGAAAAAAGAACAATTATGTAATTCACATAATAATTGTCTTAGTGATTATTATGCTTGTTTTATTTGTGTATTCAAATATAATCTCTCCTCAATCCAAATCCCCTCTTAATGACTCTCAAATTAAATCAGAGATTGCAAATAATGGAATAGAATCTGAAATCAAAACTACACCTGATGGAACAAAATATTTGGTAAATCCTAATTTAATCAGAGGAGGAGGTCCTCCTAAAGGAGGTATTGGGATTGATAAGGGAATTCCAGCCTTGGCGAAAGAAAATATCGAATTTGTTTCAGTAGAGGAAGCTGATAAATGGATTGAAGATAATGAATTAGTGCTTGTGCTAAGATATAAAAATGAAACAAAGGTATACCCTCATCAGATAATGGTTTGGCATGAAATTGCGAATGATGTAGTCGCAGGTTATCCAATTCTTATAACATACTGTCCTCTTTGCGGGAGTGGGATAGGGTACGAGAGAACAATTGAAATTGAAGGAGAACGAATTGAAACAAGGTTTGGAACATCGGGCAAATTATACAATTCAAATCTTATTATGTATGATGAAAAAACTGATACATACTGGCAACAAATAGGAGGATTGGCAATAATAGGACAATTAACAGGACAGGAATTAATTCCGATTGACTTAGATACTGTTGTATGGAAAGATTGGAAAATTGCAAATCCAAACTCGCAAGTATTAAGTCAGGATACAGGGATGAAAAGAGATTATGGCAGAGACCCTTATGGGAATTACTATGAAGATTCTTTTTTAATGTTTCCTGTGGATAATAGAGATGATAGAGTTCATCCAAAAACAGTAATATTTGGTATTGAAATTAATGGTGAATATTCTGCTTATAGAGAAGAAGACATAAAATCTCAAACACCAATTCAGGATATTGTAGGAGGGATTGAAATTAAAATTACAAAAAATATTGGAGGGGATGTAGATATACTAAGACTTGATACAAACGAAAGAGTTCCAAAAGAGCGTGATTTCTGGTTTGCATGGTATGCCTTTCATCCTAATACTAAATTATATGGCGTAGAACCAAACAATTAAAAAATCAATTAAATAAAATATTTCCAAATGGCGTTATTAAATGATATAGCAACATCTTTTGTACTTGGAATTTTAACACCTTTAACTGCTGTATGTGTTCTTCCTCTTTACCCTGGGTTTCTGTCATATCTGGCAAACCAAATTACAAATAAAGATGATAAGAATCAGATTCTCAAATTAGGACTTTTAGTCTCGTTAGGGGTAATCTCATTTATGCTTATATTGGGATTGTTATTTACAACATTATTTCAGAAATCTCTGACAAATATTATACAGATAATTTCTCCTATCGCCTTTTTCATACTTGTAATAATCAGTATTCTATTAATTTTCAATGTTGATTTTTCGAGACTTACTCCCCATATAAATACAAAAAAATCTCAGAATCCAAAGATAAATGCACTGCTTTATGGATTCTTTTTTGGAGCAATAATTATGCCCTGCAACCCAGGATTTATTGCGGCATTTTTCACAAGAGCACTACTTTTTGAGTCTCCTTTGTCATCTCTTCTAAGTTTTTTAACATTTGGAATTGGAATTGCTCTCCCTCTTCTGATATTATCACTACTATCGTTAGGAGCAAGTAGGCAGGTAATCTCAAAACTTGTAGAATACAAAAAACAGATTAATTTAATTGCAGGTTTGATAATGCTTGCAATTTCTATATATTATTTGTTCTTTGTATTTAGGATTTATGAATTAATTTTTTAATCTTTTAGAAAGTGAAACTCCTTAGGGAGTCTTTTAAATTCATCATATAAACTAATATTCTCATTGAATTTCAAATTTTCAGCATAATTGCCTTCAAAATCATTTATCTTATAATCTGGCTGTGCATTCATATTTTTTATGAATCCAGATTTAATGTAGAACAAACAAAAACCTCCTTCTCTCTCAAATGAATTGAAACTGTAATTGGAATTCAAATCTCTTAATATCAGAACACAGAGATCGTTATCTTCTGAAGAGTTAATAAATGCAAATGAAAATCCTTTTGGGACATAAACATAAGAATTGGATTTAACTTTTACAATGTTTAAGATTCTTTTATCTTCTACTTTTTCAAGCAGGACATAGCCTTCTCCACTAACAATCTGAATTAAGGCACTTTTTTTAAGAGAGATGGATGATGTTTTTGAAAATTCTCTTCCTAAAAGTTTAGGTTTTAAGACAAGGTAATCCAGACTCAAATCATGCTCTTTAAATAAATTTTCATCACCTAAATAACTAACTGATTTGTATAAACTAAATAGAGTCTCATTTGACTTTGTATTTGGGTCTAAACTTTCCGAAGATATGAATGATATGGGATAATCGATATGCTCCTCAAATATAAATTTATTATCAGAACCTATTTTAGTAAAATCCAATAAAGAATTAATATCTTTCTTTTTTTTGAGAAGATTTAATCCTAACATAGAAAAGATTTTACTTGGTTCTATAAACAAATTGGTTTTAACTATGTAATAAGTATACTTGTTAGGAATCCCCTTATATAAAATTTTATTGTATCTAATTTATTAATGTTCTGTTAGATGCTGTAAACCCATATATCTTCTCTTCTTTTGAGAGTGATTTCCTCCATCGAATCTATTCTTTCTTGTAATTTATTCTCATTAGAATAACGGACAAGTCTGGAGTCTCTTAACACATCCAGAATTTCTCTTGCTAATTGATGTTTATTCTTTACATCAAAATTTGTGAGTGAAAACTCAATACTCTCATCTGCCGGACCTAAACCTAAAGTTCTTCTTCGGGTAAATATTATATTAAGATCCTTAGTATCTATATTTGTAGTAATCTTTTTACTATCATATCCTATATATGAGAACATAATTTTTAATTCTGCTTCAAATCCTTTTAGTAATATTCTCTTTTGATCGAAAGAAATGTATGGTGGTTTACTGGGATTATACAATTCTTTAAATATATTGGAATTAGAAATCCAATCCATTATTCCCATTAAGCCAAGATGTTGTATTTTCACATAAGGAGATTTTTTGGGATATGTCCTCTCTTCTGCTTTTTCTATACTTGTGTGTTGTTCCACATCCTCAATACCAATTCCCAATTCCCAATTCTAAAGTCATTATTATTTAACAGTAGTAAATTATTATTTATAAACTTAATGCAAATTTTTCATATAGGAATAAGGTTTTACATTCTTTGTGTAATAATTCTTTTCTTTTTCTTGAACCTTTTAATATTGTCAATGGTTGTATTCAAAATTCTTAAAAGAGCTTCGTATGAGTTAAATGCATTGTGAGGAGTGATTACTACGTTGTTCATTTTCATTAGTTTATGATTTTCTAAAATGGTTTTTAGATTACAGGACTTTTTGAATTCATCAAATAATACGGAACTCTCTTCTAAAACGTCACATTCCTCCTCTAAAACATCTAAGGCGCAACCTTGAATTTTCTTAGTTGCTAACGCCTTTAAAAGAGCAGAAGTGTCAATAATACCACCTCTGGATGTATTAACAATTACTACGTCATCTTTCATTTTGAAATATTTTCTTTGTTAATCATGTGATGAGTGCGTTTATTGTATGGAACATGTAAAGAGATAACATCGGACTTTTTTAAAAGCATGTTCATGGAAACATACTCAAAGCCAATCTTCTTTGAAGCGTTTTTATCTTTATATATATCAAAAACTAAAATTTTCATATCGAAAGCTTTGGCAATTTTTGCAACATTCAGTCCAATATTTCCTCCACCTATAAGGCCAAGAGTTTTTCCTTTCAAGTCAAAACCTCTAAGACTAATATCTGTTTCAAATCTCTTTTCCTCATGAGTTCTCTTAATAGAAGGGTATAATTTTCGTGACAAAGCAAGAATTAATGAGAAGGTGTGTTCAGCAACAGTGTTCTCGCCATATGAAGGAACGTTACATACTTTGATTCTTCTACTCTTAGCATACTCAATATCAATATGATCGAACCCAGTTGACATGGTACAGATTAATTTTAATTTTGGCATCTTGTTAATAATTTCTGAGTTGATCTTGGAGTAGATAAACACAACAAGAATATCACAGTCGGAAATTTTTTTAATGTGACTTTTCAAAAGAGGTTTCTTAAAACAAATATATTCATCTTTTGGGAATTTTTCCTGCCACATTTCAAGTTCAAAATATGCTATCTTCATAAAAAAAGTTTATCTAACTCAATTATAAATTTTTGTTGTTACTTTGTTAAAACCTGTATTACTTTCTTCAAATCGTCAGTTAGCGGGGCATCAAAAGAATATTTTTTATCATTGTATTTAAATTCTAAAATCTTAGCATGCAAAAACTGTCTGTTAAGTATTCGTTTAAAATTATTGTTTACAAATGAATTGCCATACATTTTATCACAGACAATTGGATGGTTGATGTATTTCATGTGAACTCTTATCTGATGGGTTACTCCTGTTTTAATGCTAACTTCAACAAGAGAGTAGACATCTCCTTTGAATTTGTATTCACGAATTACATTGTATGAACTCAAAGAGTATTTTCCTGATTTTGAAACAACAACTTTCTCTCTAACTTCAGGAGGAGTTCTCTCTAAATTAACTTCAATTCTGCCCTTTTTATTTTTAAATTTTCCATAGCACAGACAGACATAAATTTTTTTCATATCTTTGTCGCGAAAAACCTTGTTTAGATTCCTGCAAGAGATAATATTTTTAGAACAAACCAAAACCCCTGATGTATCTTTGTCTAATCTGTGAACATGAAAGTAATTCTCACTTCCTTTGTCTTTTTGGCGTAGGTATTCAAGATGATACGATAGGGAGGTAGGATTATCCTGTGCTCCCTGAACGACAACACCAGCAGATTTATTTAAAACTAGAAAATCTTTATTTTGGTAAATCATCGAGATTTTCAAATTCTTTGATATTCTTTTTACTAATTCTTCTTTTTCTTCTTTTTTTGGGATGGTATCAAGCCATACTTTGATAATATCTCCTTTTTTTAATTTAATGTCACTTTTAATCTTCTTCTTGTTAAGAGTTATTCTTTTATCTTTAATGTATTTGAATATAGAATCATAACTGCAGTCTATTTTCTTTTTCAGAAAATTCTTTGGAGAGATACCTTCATATTTCTCATCAATTTTAAATTCATATGGCATTTATCTAGTTCAAGACTTGGAAAAATCTTTTCTTTACTATGTAAAAAATAACTCTTTGTTTTTATTTTTTTCCTTAACATAATTCCCATTAAAATTAGAAAAAAGAAAAAGAAGGATACTGAGAAAATGGAAATTAAACCAAAATAGAAAGATTTTCCATAGGGCTCTGTCCGAAAATTCAAGAGAACTTAAAATATTGTATTAATAAAACAATTTTTGACAAATAATTTTTTTCTTTGATTGAAGATAGTTAGCATAGATTTTGGAAAAAACAATTTTCGGACAGAGCCTTCCATAGAATAGTTTTATAAAAAACACAAGCATCCTATTTTTATGAATGAAATTTTCTAAATACAAAGAACAAATAAAAGATTTAAGAGTAGATGAAATATGAAACTAATAATGTATATAATAATGGGGGCGGTTTTAGGAGCAGTGATTTTTGGAATGTTATGAAGGATATTTTTTAGAGCAGACTTAGGAGTACTCTTAGGAGTTTTAGGAGCAATTTTGGGAGGAATAATAGGGTTAAATCGTCTCCCAACCTATCATAAACGCAAATCATAGGAACAGTTTAGAAGTAATACCTAAGTTCTTTTATAATTAAAAAATTCAGAATTATTCTCTACAATTCAAACTGGTCTTTTTTAGAGATTTCGCTATCTACTATTTTTTTTAGATTATTAACAATTTTAGAAACTTTTTTTTTCAGTCTGTCAAGTTCAGAGCCACTTAGTTCACATTTCCTGTGTTCAACATCTTTTCCAATCTTATATATCTCATCAATATCTTTTGAGTAAGCAGATAATTTTTTGTTATTTTTAAATGTCTTGACAAAGATTTTGGGCATTTCTTTAGGGGATGGAGGGGCTTTTCCAAATGACATAAGAGTTGCGTGTACCATATCAATTAATGAGTAATACAAATCTAAAACCCCACTTTGAATGTGTTTGTTTGTTTCATCTAAAAGGGTTTGGGATCTTGCCATATAATTATAGATACTTTCTCTGGTTGGTCTTATTCTTCCTATTTCGAGAAGATATTGAAGTGGTTCAATTAAATCTCTATCAAATATTGGAAGTCCGTAACGCAAAACGTTAATCATAACTGGGTCTCCTCTGCGGCACATATCCCACAAATCAGATAGGTTCATCGTCATTATATGAATTTTGTTTTTTCCAACACTTGCATTAAGTTTTTTTGTTATAATTGAGTATGCTTCACGAAGTTCAGGAGATACAAAAACGGAAACATTATCTAAAACAATCATAACATCAATGTCTGAATTCTTCTTTAAAGTGTCGTGAGTATTTGAACCAAATAAAACAATTGCTCTTACGAGTTCGTTGAATTCTTTTAAGATTTCTTTGGAGAATTCACGAGCAATTTTTAGGTTCTCTATATGATATTTCTCCTCGTTTCTACTCATCCTTCTTTTCTGCTCAAAGTCCATCCTTATTTACTTTTAACATTGAGCATCTCAAGTTCAACTTTTGATAACTCATCGACAATATTAAAAATTGTTTTAGAAACATCTTTTAACTGCTTAATTTCTATGTCTTTCTCTGATAATTTCTCTTTAAGCAGAAATATCTCAAGTTCACTTGAATGCAGTTTTTCTTTTATTTCTTTTATATTTTTTTTATTTTTGCTAATATCTTCTAAAACTTTTGAGAGATTGAAGTGCTCTTTGTGTGTGTTTGAAACTTCTTCTTTTAATTCTTTAATCTGTTCTTTTATATGATTAATTTCTGTTATATTGGGGTTTGGGGCATGAATATGATTTCTTTTAATACTATTAATATGCTCTTTTACCTCATCAGATAGTTCCGTTATCTTTTTCTCAATCTTAGAGTGCTCATTTAAAAAGTGGTCATAGTTTTCAGATACCTGTTTAGATAGAAACAGCATATCCTCTCTAACTTTAGAAAATGAATTTCTTATTTTGGAAAGTTCTAACTTTAGGGTCATACAAAGAATTGAAACTTTATTAATTTAAATAAGTTGTTTAATCTAAGAGTAAGTAATTTAATTATAATTATAGAATTCTATCTGAAATTGGATTATTTTTCTAATTTTTTAAAGTATCTATTGAAAAAACACAAAAAACTTATAAAAGGATGACTTCTACTTTTAATTGTAAATGAAGGAAGAATCAGAGCAGAAATTTTTATTTGAGAAAGAGATTGAGAAGTTACCACCTCAGATTAAATCCAAGTTAAAGTCAAAGGAGAAGGCATTTAAAGCAGTTGTAGATGCAATAAATGCTAATTCAAAAGGTAAGTCTATGGGGTTTTACTTATCCCCTCAGATGGAGATTAAAAATAATGTCCCACAGCCAAATTTTGATAAGTTAACTCTAAATTTTCTTCTTGATGATTTTGAGAAACCAATTCCTTTTTTTGATCCCAGAATTATTCTTAAAGATAAGTTTGATAAATTTTTAGTTGAGGAGAGGAAGAGAGATGGTTATGATCATGAGTATTTTGAGTATACTTTAAAATCAGATAAAAACGTAAAGTTTTTTGGAACAAGTATTTCAATAATTAGAGAGAACTGCTTTGATGGTATTTATGATGATTTGAAGAGATTGGGAACTTCTTTTATTTTTGAGGATTCAAGGGGATTTATTTCGGCACTGAAAACAATTGATATTCACAGAAACATGCTTTTGCAAAAGTTTGAGAAGTATGTGGTAGTGTATGCAGGAGCAGGTTCGTGGCTTCGCGGAGAAAAATCTAATGATTTTGATGTGTTTGTTGTAATTGATGATACGGATGTTAAGAGGATGCCAAGATTTCAGGTAAAGGATCAACTGACGAAGATTATCTGGCAGATGGCAAGAGAAGTTAGTGCTCTTACAGGGATTAATATTCATATTCAGGTGTATCTTTTAACTGATTTCTGGGATGCTTTAAAGGATGCTCATCCAGTAATGTTTACTTTTCTAAGAGATGGAGTTCCATTTTATGATAGGGGAATTTATTCCGCATGGAAAGAACTTCTAAAACTTGGAAAGATCAGACCTTCGCCTGAGGCTATTGATATGCATATGAATGTTGGAACTCAATTAATTGAGAGGGCAAAGAAAATTTTTACAGATATAGTTGTAAATGATATATATAGCGCGGTTTTATCACCTTCACAGGCAATTTTAATGCTCAAGGGATTTAATCCCACAACACCAAAGGAAACAGTTAGAATGTTTAAAAGTGTGCTTTTAGAAAAGGAAAAGATTGTTTCCAAAAAAGATGTTGACACATTGGAAGAGACAATTGGTTTGTTTAAGAAGATTGAACATGATAAATCTTTTGAGATTAAAGGAAAGGATTTAGATAGATTGATTAAAAATTCGGAAGATTATTTAAAAAATATCAAAAAGATATTTGAAGAGATTTCAGAGAGCCGAACAAAGGAATCCGTATCTACTTCATATAATGAGTTAATTAAGCAATTGGCTGATCTTCCTGGTTATAGTGGTCTGTCTGAGAGTGATTTATTTGAGAAATTCAGAGAGGATTATGTTCAGACGGGTAAAGTTTCAGTGTTTACAAAAACAGCTCTAAAGGACATTATTAAGGCAAAGGCAGATTATGATGAGGGAAAGATTACAGTAACTGAGGTAAACAAGGTTCTTAAAGAGTTAAGAAATGTTATGTCTGAGATTAAGAATTTAAGAGAGTCAAATGCGTTATTGGAGACTAATAGAAAGAAGTTGAATTTGGTTTATGATGGCAAAAAACAAGCGGAAATTTTATCTTATGATGATAAGATATATCTTATTGATTATGCTAATGACTTGGTCTATGAGTACAAAAGGGAGGGATTTACAAACTCTGAGCAATCCAAAGATTCATTTTCTGATGTGTCTAAAGTAAATTCTCTAAAACTAACAGGCCGGTTGTTTGATAGTGCAAAGGATGTGTTGAATGCAAAGGAATTACATCTGTAATTTTTATTTTACTACTTTTTATTAATACTTAATTTTTTTAAGATTGATGAAGATAAAGCCTTATGCTAAAAAGAATATATACTGTTTTTGTAATAGTTTCATTATTTTGCGTTTTTTCGTTATATGCACAAGACTGCCAAATTGACTCGTATGATTCTGAGTGTATAATATTTGACTCTCCATATAATATCTTTAATTTGGACATTTCAGATGAGAATGATTTGGATTCTTTTAATGCCAGAATATTTAATAAAAATAACAGAGGTAATGAAATTCAGGTTTCAATAGAAAGTAATTCAATTAAGAATTTAGATCCGTTTACAGAGCCGGGAGTATATGTTTTAGAAGTGATAGCATACAATAGGAGAAAGAATCATACTGTAAAGGAATTTGAGTTTATATTTGATAATTCAAATTCAAAACCGCCTGTAATTGAACCAAGTTTAAGAGTTAATGCAAACACAATTACAATTATGGGTTATGCAAATCCATTGTATAGTGTTGTTGCCCAGAGCAAGAGTGGGGAAGTTCTTAGAGAGGTAAGGCCTGATGAGAATGGAGTGTTTAGTTTAGAACTCAGTAATAGAAATTCAAATAATAGAGCATTAGTTTATTTTTATAGTAATAATACAAATGGAATTAAATCTGATACTATTGAGAGGATAATTTACTTTGAAGAAGAATCTCCTTCAAATGAGCAGAATGTAGAAAACATTACTATTTCTGATTTAAGTTCAGTGCCAAATACTGTTAAAGCAAGTGATAATAGTTATTTTTCAAAGAAGAGAAATTTCTATGTTGAAGGAACATTAAGTAGTCCAACACAGAAGGGAGTTCCTGTTTATATTAATGGAAATAAGGTTCTCTCAGCAGGTGATAATACTTTTGCAGGGTTTGTTCTGTTAAATAAAGGAGAGAATATTTTAGAGATTAAAACAAAGGATGCTTCAACTTCTGTAAATGTAACATATTTGAATGTAAATTTCAGGTTTACTTCAAATCCGTTAGAGGATTTCAAAATAGTTTCGCAAGATACTGTAACTATTAATGGAAATACTAATATGGACTTACCTGTAAATGTTTATGTAAATGGGGAGAATATTAATTCAGTAGTTCTCTCGGATAGAAGTTATTCTGTAGAAATTAGCGATTTGAAGCCAGGGAAGAATTATGTTTATATTGAAGGATATAATGGAGAATATATTTCAGGTTATATATATTATGATACGCAAGAACCACAGATAGAATTGGTATCTGGTACTTCTTTTTTAAATGGTACATATAATTTAGTCTTCAAAATAACAGATGATACTGGTGTGGATTTAGAAACAATGAATGTAAGTATTAATGGTGTTAAGGTTAGTACAAATAAAATTCAAAGAGTGTCAAATTATTATATGGTAAACTTGGAAAATTATCAAGAGAGTGAGAATTCTTATGAAGTTGTAGCAAGAGATAGAGCATCAAAATTAAGTTCTATTTCAGGGACATTTAGTATTAATCCTCGTTTAACTGCTATTGAGAGAATTGATTTTGATGGAAGGTCATCAAAGAGGATAGGAAATCATCTATTCTTAGGAGAGGGAATGAATGGGTTAGTATTGTATTTTTCTGAGAATATAGCATTTGAGTCAATAAGGTTAGATGGAAGAGAAGTAGTTGATTATAATATTAGGTCTGATAATTCTGTAGATTTAAGGTTAAATATAAGTGAGCCCTCGGGAGATTTGGAACTTAGACACATTAATTCAAATAGAGATGTGTTTACTTCTAATTTTAAGTATTATTCGTCTATTGAGAGACCTGTTTTGAAGTTGAATTATATTGATAAATCAAGTTATGGGCAAGGTTCTTTTGCAAGAGTTTCAGGACAGATAATAGATTCTTCGTTTAATTATTCATCTTTAAGTGTGGGTGGAAGTAATAATTATGTGTTGTATGGTAATTATTTTGAAGCAATTTTTTCAAATCCAGCCAACAGATCTGATTTGAGAGTTAGGGGTTATGATGTTTCAGATAATGCAATTAAAAAGGTCTTACCTATATTTTATGATGATTCATCAAATGATGTGAAATTAGATAGGTATTCTAAGTTAATTTCTGGAAGGGTAGATGGATATAGCAAAGAGACAAATTCTTTGATATATAGTTATGAGGCTTCTAATTCAAATCCTTTTGTTATTAGTGATGAGAGGTTTGAGTTATCTCCAGTTGATTGGTTAGGGATAAGAACTCCTCTGTTAAGAGGGATTGAGTCAAGTAGGAATCCTTTTGATTCGTATGGAGAGATAATAAGTGTTGATAATATGAAACCTAAGGTATATTTTATTTCGAATGGAGGAGGAGTTAATGTGTTAATTGATGGAACTTTTTCAAATATTGACGCAAATGCTCTGAGTATATTAGTAGATGGAAATTCATCAAGTTTAGGTGGTTGCAGTGGTTATGAGAGGATTAGTTTGCATGATGAGTGCTATTTTGTTGATGGGGGTACAAGCAGAAGAATAAGTGTTAATGTTTCAGATATGGCAGGGAATTCTTTATATAAAGATTTTAGAAATACATTAAATGCAAATCCTACAAGAGCGGAGATAGATTTCAAGATATATTTTAATGGGAATGATTTATTGACAAATGCAGATAAGGGAGTAGTTCAGGGACAGATAACAAGTAAATCTGTTTTGACGGATGTAATTATAAATGGAGATATTTGTTACTTTGATGATTTTAGTTTTGTGTGTTTTGTTGATTTGTCAAGAGGTTCTAATTCGTTTACTTTGAATGCAAGAAATTGGGATGGGGAAGAAACAGAGAAGGAGATAGTTATAACACGGGATGATTCATTAAGTATTGAAATAATAGGACTTTCTCAGAGTGGAATTCCGTTTGATATCTCGGATGTGCAGTTTGCAGATAATTTTAATGTGTTTATAATAAATGGAACAGTTGATAGAGATGTTTCAGTTTCCACTTTAATTAATGGTTGTTGTCAAGAGAATAGTAAAGAGCCAAAGAGTAAAGGTGAATTTACTATTGAGTTAGATATTTCACAAAGAGTGTTTGGGAAAAATGAGGATGAGTTTAATGTGTCACTTAGAGCAGTAGATGATTTAGGAAATGAAGCTACAAGCAATAAGATTAAATTTGTTTTCGAGAGAGTTTTTAATACAATAGTTCAAATCTTTGTAGGGTAAAGTGTTAGTTCAATTACCTATTCAAGAATTGAAAGTTAGAGGTAATTGTTTAGAGTTTTATTTAGTTCATTTTTAAATTCTTATCTTTGTAGAAAACTTTAAATAAGATTTATTTCTTGGTTTTATTAGAATGGGTTTGCATGTGATTTCATTGGGGGGTTCTTTAATAGTTCCAGATGAAATAGATTTTGAGTTTCTAAAAGAATTTAAGCAGTTCATATTAAAGAGAATTGAAAAGGGAGATAGATTTATAATAATAACAGGTGGAGGGAAAACTGCCAGAAAGTATCAAATAGCTACTGAGAAGATTGCACAAATTGATGATTCTGATAAGGATTGGCTTGGTATTCATGCAACAAGAATTAATGGTCACTTGCTTAGAATAATTTTTAAAAGTGAGGCAAACCTCTTTGTGATTAAAAACCCTATTAAAGATTTAAAAGAAATAGAATTTAATGAAAAAATATTAATTGGTTCGGGTTGGAAACCAGGATTTAGTTCTGATTATGTTGCAGTTCTTTTAGCGGAAAAATTCAATGCAGAGGATGTAATTAATTTATCAAATGTTGAGTATGTTTATAGTGAAGACCCGAGAGTAAATACTGATGCAAAAAGATATGAGAGAATTTGCTGGGATGATTTTTGCGAAATAGTAGGTGATACCTGGAGTCCGGGGATGTCTGCTCCGTTTGATCCTATTGCATCAAAAAAGTGCAGAGAACTGAAATTAAAAGTTGCTGTCATAAATGGAAAGGATTTAACAAGCCTAAATAATTACTTAGACAGAAATGAATTCAAAGGAACTATAATACAATAAAAAATTTGTAGAATATTTTTAGTACAAAAAACCTATAAGATTAAATTAATCAAATAATATATGAAAATTCCCAGAAAGATACCTCCTAATATGTCGTAATAATCATGTTTTTTCATATGAATTCTTGACTGCATTACAATAATCATAATTATTATCATAAAAATGCTAAACTCAATTTTTTTAAACAAGTTTATAAAAAGCAAACCTACAAAAACAATTCTTGCCATGTGCATTGAAGGAAATGAAGGATTGTAATATCTTGCGAAAATTCCGGAATATTTAGAAGGTGTTGGCCTGTCTTTTTTAACAGAACTTCTAACTATTATTCCAATAAGATGTATTATAAAAAATCCTATGAAATAAAATAAAGCCTCAGGATATAACTCAAAAATGAGCAGTAGAATAAAGTACAATGTACATATTTCAAAACTTCCTAAAGCAGATAAATGATCGAAAAATCTATTGTTGATGATTTTATATATTTTTTTATACACACTATATGGGAAAAGTAAATGTTTATAAAGTTTAATAATGGTAGATGGCTTAGATGTTAAAATCAAAACACAATCTAACAAAGTCTCACATGAAAGACCTTGGATATAATAATAACAAGAGATTGTATCATTTTGATTTAGTAATTGTATTTTTAATTTTATTAAGTGCAGTTCTTTATGTGCTTGGAACATATCCTCTGTCAGATATGATTTTAGAGGTCATTAATTATATTGAGTTGTTAATAGTTTTAGTATTTACATTTGAAATATTTTTAAGGTATTGGGTTTCAAGAAATAAAAAGAAATACTTTAAATCAGTATATACTTGGATTGACATACTTGCAATTATTCCTTTTTGGATTGGGCTATCAGACTTGCAGTTCTTATTAATTTTTAGATTTTTTAAAATACTTAGATATTCAGAGATTTACCTTTCAACACACAGATTACATCTTAGTAAGGGTGGTTTTCATAAGCTATTTATTATCAGGTTGTTATTTATGATATTTATGATTATATTTGTATCCTCTGGTTTCTTTTATGCATTTGAGAATCAAGTTAATCCAAATATTCAATCTTTTGATGATGCTCTTTATTTCATACTTGTTACAGTAACGACAGTTGGTTTTGGTGATATTGTTCCTGCAACATATCTTGGCAGATTAATTACAATGTTTGCGATTCTTGGTGGTATAATAATTATACCTTGGCATATTTCCTCTTTGCTGAAATTTTTATTGCATGATTCTCGAAAAAGAAATGTGGTGTGCAATTCCTGTGGGCTTCACCATCACGAGCCTGATGCAATACATTGCAAGAATTGTGGAGAGAAAATATATCTATCTCATTATGATAATTATTAATGAAAGGTTAAACCGGCTCTGTCCATAAATTCAAATAAAGGAATTAAAAAGAGATATTAGAGAAAATTAAAAATGAAGAGCAGATAGCAAAGTGCTTTCTGATTATGAGTAGTTGTGTAATTTTCTAAATATTGATGAAAAAGAAAAAGATTATTTGTCAAAAATTACTTTATTGATACAATATTTTAAGTTCTCTTGAATTTATGAGGAGAGTGATTCAGAAACATAATTACAGCAATCAAGGATTTAGAGGAGTTTGCTTTTTTGCGTGTTGCTCTTTCCAAGTCGGAGTTCATTAAGTATTTTATATTTGTATCCTATTCCGACTATTATCATCATCACTATAATCAAAGAGATGAACAGTATAATGTTCAGATTTTCAGCGGAAAACACATTAGAAATTGTAGCAGAATTTGTTACAGAACCCTCAAATAAATATCTTTATAAACATCAAAATTCTAAAGATAATCATGGGAGAAAACATCAAAAATAGATTTCAACATGAAAAAACTCCTAAAATGATACAATTCGTTATAGTTTGTTTACAAGCGTATATGATTGTATATGGTGAAAATAACAAACAAATTTAACAAGTCATTCAAACTCAACAAAAAAAACACCGAAAACGATACAATTCGTTACAGTTTGTTTACAAGCGTATATGATTGTATATAGTGGAAATAACAAAAAAACACCTAAAACGATATGATTCGTTGTGGTTTATATACAAATGTATATAATTATTATGCATAATAACAAAAAAAAACACCGAAAACGATATGATTTGTTGTAGTTTATATACAAGTGTTTACAAACGTATATAATTGTATATAGTTTGGAAAAGTTTCAAAATTAAACATTGTTTTTTCGAGTTGTTAATTCTTAAATTTGAATTTATGGACAGTGCCGTTAAACCATTTCTTTTATAAACTCATATGGATTAATTAGTTCTATGTTTAAACGAGGTGACTTATTATGTCTTATTTACGCCAGCCAATTATTTCAGTTCTGGGTCATGTTGACCATGGAAAAACATCATTTCTTGATTTTATACGAAACTCAAAACTTATTTCTAAAGAAGCAGGAGGTATTACCCAGCATATAGGAGCAACAGAAGTTTCCAAGGAAAATTTAATTAAAATTGTTAAGGGGTTTATTCCCAAAGAGGCCATAAAGATTCCAGGACTTTTGTTTATTGACACGCCAGGGCATAAAGCGTTTACTTCTCTAAGAAAGAGAGGTGGATCAATATCAGATATTGGAATTCTTGTGGTTGATATTAATGAAGGTTTTAAGCCCCAGACGATTGAGGCTCTTGAGATTTTAAAGTCAATGAAGACTCCATTTGTAATTGCGGCAAATAAGATAGATAATATTGCAGGGTGGGATTCTCATCCTAAAATGAAATTAATTGATAGTATAAATTCTCAGGAGCAAAGGGTTAATTATAAGTTTGAGGAAAAGATATATGAGATAGTAGGAAAAGTTGCTGAGTTTGGAATAAATTCTGAGAGGTTTGATAGGATTGATGATTTTACAAAGTCTGTTGCGATTGTTCCAATTTCAGCAAAGACAGGGGAAGGTATAACTGAACTTATTTCAACACTTACAGGACTTACTCAGAAATACATGGAGGAAAAGTTAACAATTAAAAATCTTGATTCATCAAAGGGAGTTATTCTTGAGGTGAAGGATTATACGGGACTTGGAAAGACAATTGATGTGATTTTGTATGATGGGCTTATAAAATCGGATGATGTGGTTTTAGCACTTGATATTGATGGGGTTCAGAAGTCAAGGTTAAAATCAATTTTGAAGCCAAAGGAATTAACGGAGATAAGAGATAGTTCTACTAAGTTTGAAGTAGTTAAGGAAGTTTGGGCTGCATCAGGAATTAAGTTAGCCTGTCCGGATTTAGAGGATATTAAAGCAGGAATGCCCATAATTACTGCGCGGGCAGATGTAACAGAGATTGAACTGAACCAATACATTGAGGAGTTGGAGAGAGAAAAAGCAGAAGTTTCAATAAATCACAGTGATGAGGGTGTTCTTATCAAGGCAGATACTTTAGGTTCACTTGAAGCTCTTTCGCATATATTAGAGGAACATAATATTCCGTTAAGAAAGGCTTTGATTGGAAAAGTGAATAGAAAGGATGTAATTGATGCAGGTGCAGATTTAAAGCATAATCCTAAGAATGCTCTTGTTTTAAATTTTTCACAGAAGATAGATGATGATACTCTTGCAATGGCAAAGGAGTATAATGTTGAGGTTATTTCAAATGATATTATATATAAGTTGGTTGAGGATGCATCGCAGTGGATTGAGAAAAAAGAGATTGAAATTAACAGAAAAAGATTAGAGTCATTGGTTATGCCGTTTAAAGTAAAGATTTTATCTAATTGTATTTTCAGGGCGTCAAATCCTGCGATTGTGGGAGTTGAGGTTACAGGGGGAAAGGCTAAGACAGGGGTCAGGCTTATGAATGATTATGGTAAAAGGGTTGGGGAGTTAAAGTCGATTAAGGATAATTCTAATAATCTTAAAGAGTTAGAGTTTGGAAAGTCTGCGGCAATTTCTGTTGATGATTTGGTTATAGGAAGGCATGCTCAGGAGGATTCGGTTTTATATTCATTTATGGGAGAGGAGAATTTTAGAAGTTTGAAGAGAAATTCAGATCTTCTAAGTAAAGATGAGGTTGGGACTTTAAAAGAGATTGCAGAGATTATGAGAAAGGAAGATACTTTGTGGGGGTTGTGATAGTTCTAATATGAAATATGATATTTGTGTTTCTAATATTTTTTGGGTTAGAAATATTTATAATTGATTGAGTTTGTGAATTGTTATGAAGGTTTTTGTTGGTTGTGATCATGCTGGGTTTGAGACTAAGAAAGAGATTTTGGATATTTTGGAGCAACTTGATTGTGTGTATGAGGATGTTGGTTTTTTTGAGTTCAAATTAGATGATGATTATCCTATGATTACAAAGAAAGTTTGCGCGAGGGTTCTTAGTGAAAAGAATTCGTTTGGGATTTTAATATGCGGCAGTGGTGTTGGGGTTTGTATTGCTGCAAATAAGATTAATTTAATAAGAGCAGTTTTGGGATTTGACACGTATTCATCTAAAATGGCAAGACTTGATGAGGATGCTAATGTTTTAACTCTTCGTTCAAGAGAGTTTGATCATTCTAAGTATTATGAGATAATTAAAGTTTTTCTAGAAACTGATTTCATTGGAGAAAGCAGACATAGGAGAAGAATTAATGAAATTGAAGTGATTGAAAAAGAAAATAAATAATAAAATATTTATTTTGCATAATATTACTTCAATAATTTCTTAACTTTATTTCTTGTTTTACTATCTTTTGTTTTCCAATCAAGAATCTTGTCTAAAATCTGAGCGAAGTTGTGTACTGGATAGATGTTCACTTCTTTTCTTATTCTCTCTGGAATTACTAAGTCCTGAACGTTTGACTGAGGAATTATTATATTTTTAATTCCTGATTCAAAGGCTCCTTCAATTTTAGCACTAACTCCTCCAATTGGAAGAACCTCACCTCTTATTGATAATGAGCCAGTTAGAGCGAAGTCCTGTTTAATTGGAATTTTCTTTAAGGCTGAAACAATTGAAGTTGCAATTGCAACAGAGGCGCTATCACCTTCAACTCCAGTATGCGTCTGAACAAACTGAATGTATACACTATGGTCCTTAGTTAAATCTTCTCCAAACATTTTCTGAATTAGAGCTGAGACATTTGTTACGGATTCTTTTGCGATTTCTCCAAGTTTTCCTGTTGCGGTAAATGATACACCCTTAGAACCTTTTACAACTTCTGCTTCAATTGGCATAATCATCCCCGCATAAGGAGGTGTCTGTCCAACAACTGCCAAACCATTAATTTTTCCAATTTCAGAACCTGTTGTGCTAATTACTGAATACTGCTTTTTTATTTCGATGTATCGAGATATCATCTGCCCTTCAATTGATTTGATTTTAGTTAATGCATCTTTCATATCCATGGTTTCAACTAATTTATGTTTCTTTTCAATTGCAATATCACCTGCAGCTCTTACTATTCCTCCAAGTTCTCTAAATCTTGTTGTTAGTTTGTTTCCTTTGTCTGCTCTCTTTTTTGCTTCAAGTATGATTAGTTCTGCGGCTTGAGGAGTGAAGTGAGGTATTTTTCCATCTCCTTTTACTTCTTGCGCTATGAACTGAATAATTTTCTTTCTGTTATCTGAGTTATCTTCCATATTTTCGTTCATATAAATTTCATAACCGTAACCTCTGATTCTTGATCTTAAAGCAGGATGCATATGGGTTAGAGTTTCTAAGTTTCCTGCCGCAATTAGAATGAAATCTGTGGGAACGGGAGTTGTTCTAACCATTGCTCCTGCTGAACGTTCTGAACGTCCTGTAATTGACATTTCTTTTTCCTGCATTGCTGTTAGTAGTTCTTGCTGCATTTCTGGTTTTAGTGTTGCAATTTCATCTACGAATAAGACTCCTCCATTTGCTTTGTGAATCATCCCTGCAACAACTCTTTGGTGGGCAGGTGTTCCTAATCCTCCTGATTGGAAAGGGTCGTGTAACACATCTCCTAAAAGAGCTCCTTCATGAGCACCACTTGCATCTTCAAATATGATTTTTTTGTTTGAGTTGTCAACTATTAGTTTAGGTGATGTTTGATCTGCACTGCCTCCAAGCCCTGATTTTTTCGAGATAGATGATGAGAGAACAATTGCAAAGACAAGAAAGGCAATTATTATAACATCTGCAATAATCCATCCAGCATATACTACATCGGGAATCTTCTCAGTAATCCATCTCCAGTAATGGTAATAAGATATTGCAAATCCAAGTATTAGAAATAGTATTAGTGCTCCTCCCTGTCCTCTACTCATGCCATTTAACTGGGTTGCTTTTGAACTGCTTACAATTTTCTCTCCATCTCCTGCTTTTGTGATTTTAATAATGGGATTATTTTCATCTTTTGGGTTTGGATACGACAGAACATCTAGTGCACTTTTTGTTGCAAGTATTTCTGCAAGTGCTTTTCCAAGCATTGATTTACCTGTCCCCGGTTCTCCAAGCAGGAGGATATGCCTTTTCTGGGCGGCTGCTTTTTTTATAACTTCAAGTGCATCTTCTTGACCTATGACTTTACTAACAATTTTATCTGCAACATTTATTTCTTCTGTGTCTTTAAAGTTTAGATAGTCTTTTATGGGATTTTTCTTTGTTTCAGTTTTCTTCTCATTTGGTTTCTTAGAACCAGTCTTTGCCATATAGATTTTAAAAGTCAATTTGATTTAAAAAGTTTTGTTTGGGATTTCAGATTATGATGTTTTCTTTTTGCTTAAATATATAAAATTTGCAGGATTTGTTTTTGTGATGCAGGTTAATGAAGAGACTTATGATTTGATTTTCTTTTTGCTTAAATATATAAAATTTGCAGGATTTGTTTTTGTGATGCGCTATAAAAAGGTTAATGAAGAGACTTATGATTTGATTTCAGTTGGGATTCTAAGAGAGGATATGTGTGGAAAGTTGTTTGTGAGTTTCTTGATAGTTTTTCGGATAAGGGAGATTTGAAACTTCTTGATTTAGGATGCGGGAATGGAAGGCATTTGGAGTATGCCCTAAAGATTGGGTTTTGTGATTTTAATTTAGTGGGTTGTGATTTTTCAGAGAATCAGCTTGATGTTACAAAGAAGAAAGGGTTTGAGGTTGCGCAGGCTGATTTGGAGAGTCTGCCTTTTGAGAGTAATTCTTTTGATATTGTAATTTGTATTGCAAGTTTTCATCATTTGCTTGAGAGAGAGGAACAGTTAAAGGCTTTAAATGAAATGAGAAGGGTTGTAAAGTCTAATGGTGTTATTTTGCTTTCAAATTGGTTTCCCAAAAAAGAATTTTTAGATAAGCAGATTGAGAAGGGAAAGTTTAAGTTTATTGATGAGAGTAAGCAGAGAGTGAGAGTTACTTATACTTATAAAAGTGAGAAGTTTAATAGGTTTTATTATTTGTTTAGAGAGGATGAGTTAAAGAGTCTTTGCATGAGTGTAAATTTAAGGGTAAGGAAATTACAGTATGATAAAGGGAATTTGTATTTAGAGTTAAAGTTATAGGCTATGAGTTTTTAGATGTTGTGATAGTTTTTTTGGGTTTTATGTTTTTTGATATTTTTGAATGGTTTTTTGGAGTTTTTGATTTTAGTTTGGTTTTTGTAATTCTTTTAAAACAAAGACTTATAAAAAGTTTCTTCTACTTTAATTAAATATGTATGAACTTATTATTTCTGAAAAACCACAGGCAGCCCAGAAGATTGCAATGGCTTTGGCTGATAATACCCCTCTCAAATTAAGGGAGAAAGGAGTTAATTATTATTCTTTAACGCATAATGGAAAGCAAATTAGAGTTGGCTGTGCTGTTGGGCATTTATATTCTCTTAGTGAGAAAGGAGGGGAGTCTTGGAAGTATCCTGTTTTTGAAACTGAATGGAAACCAACGTATAAGTTAAGTAAGGCTTTGGCTTATACAAAGGATTATGTTAATGTTCTTATTGCTTTGGGAAAGGATGCTAAAGAGGTTACCGTTGCATCTGATTTTGATGTTGAGGGAGAGGTTATAGGACTTAATATTGTAACTTTGGCTTTAAATAGGAGTGATGCAAACCGAATGAAGTTTTCAACTCTTACAAAGAATGAGTTGGTTAAGTCGTATGAGAATAAGCAGAGTCATCTTGAGTGGGGACAGGCAAAGGCAGGGACCACAAGGCATAAGCTTGATTGGCTCTATGGTATTAATTTGTCAAGAGCATTTACTACTTCAATAAGAAGAGGAGTTAATCAGTTCAAGGTTTTATCTACCGGAAGAGTTCAGGCCCCAACTCTTCATTTTTTAGCTCATAGAGAGAAGGAAATTGAGGCATTTAAGCCTGAGAAGTTTTGTGAGATTTATTTAGATGGTGATTGTGATAGTGTTGATGTCAGGGCTCAGTATGAGATGCCTTTGGATAAAGCAAAGAAAGTTAGAAGTGATGTTTCTGATTTTTCTGATTCTGAGGGTGTCAAGTCTTCTGTTGACAAGACAAAGGTTTTTGATGAGAAATGGGCAGAGCAGGTTGTTTGTGAGACTACTGGCAAGGATGGAGTTATAGAAGATATTTCTGCAAAAAAGTTTAAGCAGAAAGTTCCAACTCCTTTTGATTTGACTTCTCTTCAGATTGAGGCAAGTACTATGCTTGGGTTTTCACCTAAGAGAACTCTTGAGATTGCTCAGAGTTTGTATGTGGGAGGGTATACTTCGTATCCAAGGACGTCGTCACAGAAACTCCCAAAGGAACTTGATTTGAATGATAAATTGAAGAGACTTGCAGGACAATCTATGTATAGGGATAAGGTTGAACTGGTTTTAAAAGTTAATCCCAAAGTTAAACCAAATGAGGGAAAGAAAGATGATCCTGCCCATCCTGCAATTCATCCAACAGGAGAAATTCCCTCAAAATTTGAAGGGGCTGAGAAGAAGTTATATGATTTAATTGTTAAGAGGTTTTTAGCGGTGTTTGGAGAGGATGCAGTTCGTGAGACAAATGTTATTAGCATTAATGTGAATTCTCATAATTTCGTGTTAAGGGGAACAAGAACTGTTGAGAGGAACTGGCATGATTTGTATGAGCCTTATTTGAGGTTTGAGGAAGTTGAGTTGCCAAGCCTTAATAAGGGTGCTAAGGTTGTTAATAAGAAGATTGAGAAACTTGAGAAGGAGACATCTCCACCTAAGAGGTATACTGATGCTTCAATTATTAAGGAACTTGAAAAGAGAAATCTTGGAACGAAGGCAACAAGGGCGGCAATTTTAGATAGTTTAAGAGAGAGGGGATATATTGAGGGTAAGTCGATTAAGGTTTCTGAGTTGGGAATTAGGATGGATGAGGTTATTTTTGATGAGTGTCCTGATTTGGTTGATGAGAAACTTACAAGACAGTTTGAGAAGGAGATGGAGAAAATCCGTTCTGAGAAGTCAGCACCTGAGAAGGTTTTAGATGTTGCAAAGGCTGAATTAACGAAAATTTTAGATACAATTAAAGGCAGTGAGGTTGAATTGGGAAAAAAACTTGCTAAGGCATCTAAGATTTCAGATCTTTCAAGGTTAAAGATTGCAAAGTGTCCTAATTGCTCAGAAGGTGTTCTTCTTATCAGAAAAGCTAAAAAGAGTGGGAAGATGTTTATAGGATGTGATAAGTATCCAGATTGTAAAACAATTTTTAATGTTCCGCAGGCAAATATTGTACGAGGTATTGAGGAAGGGGCTGTTGATGAGAATGGCAAGATATGGGTTCTTGCTGGAAAGTCTGAGGGGAAGTTGCAGAAGGTATGTATTAATCCTGATGAAGATGAGATGAGTAGTGAGAAGAAGTATGAGGAGGAAGGAATGGTTTGTCCTACTTGTAATGAGGGGAAGATGGTTTTAAGGAAGTCTTCTTATGGAGAGTTTCTTGGGTGCAATGGTTATCCTAAGTGCAAAACTATGATGAAAATAGTTAATGGTAAGGTTGATTTGAAATCCCCAATTATTCCTTCTGAAAAAAAGGCATCTAAAAGTAAAAAGGAAACAAATCAGAAGAAATAGCGTTAGTAATCTTTTATGAGATGATATACTAAGGCTTGAGATAAATAGTTTTCTTCTCCTTTTGGAGATTCAAAGACAAGGCATTCTCCTTCAAAATCTCTTTTGTTTGTTATAACTAATGTTTCTGAATCGCAACTTAATTCATTTATCCTAGTGTGAGTTATTTCAAGAGCGTTAAGTGATTTTTCAATTAGGTAAACTGCATCTCCTGATGTGAAGTTTTCGTCAATGTAGATTTTTAATATTTTTTTTGTTTTAATTCTTTCCGCAAGTTGTCTTGAACTTTCAATTCCTTCAAAGCCTTCAATACCTTCTATGAAAATGAATTCTTCTTCGTTTATTCTTGCTCCGTAGTATGTATTTCCCTGTTCATCTCTGTAATTTAATCCCAAAGAGATATCTCTACCTGAGTTTTGTGAGTTGTTTCCACTTCCTGTGCTTGATATGAATGCAAATGCTACAACTGATAGTATCATTAAAATCATTATAGTGAGCGCCATATATTTCTTATTTAAATCACTTGTGTTTCTTTTTTTTGATATTTGTTCTCTTTTGTGTTTCATTTTTCCCAGTCTCCTTTGTTTGTAAGTATTGCATTTTTTGATGTCTTTTTTGCGTTTGATAGAAATCTTTGTCTGAAGTCTTCATCAGTTTCACATCCCATTCTATCTTCTCTAAAGCATTTGTTTCTTTTCAGGATAAATTCTTCTTCAACTGAAATATCAGACATAGCATTCATAAATTTATCCATTATTTCTTTTGCTTGAGTTTTAGCAGAGTTGTCATCCATATATTTTGTAAAACAAGTTTATTTAAAAATATTTTTACTGTGAATTAGGTTTTTGGAAGTAATCTGGTCAATTGCATTGGTACTTTTGGTTAAAAAGAGAGATTAGGATTATTATATTCATGATGACATTAGCAATTGAAATCAATAATAACTGAGCCAGAGTTATTAATTTCACCAAAGCAATGTCCAAAGTTTCCATCTGAATCAACATGAAATGAATCAATTGTCCTAAAATCCTCAGTGTTAAGTTTACCCTCAGAACCAATTCCTAATTTGAATAATCCAACATTATGTCCTGTTTTATTTAATAACTTGACTTCGTTATAGAGATCACTACCTTCTCCACCAATCTGGCTGTATAGTTCTGGATTTGATGTAGTGTTGTTAGGAAATTCTCCATCAAATATACATATGTAATTGAATTTATCGCTTGGAATTTCTAATTTTCTTCTTCCTCCTTGATTTAGTGGGTCATTGCAATACCCAAAAGCATCTTCTAATTCATCTATTATTTCTAATCTTTCCTGCTCAGATATTACTTCACTAACAGCAGTTATTTTTTGATACCCAAAGAATAGTATGGCTACAAAAATTATTGCCATAAATATATAAAATATTGTCTGAGTTGATATTTGAGTTTTTTTCATCTTTAGTTAGTATCTTTTAGGATGTTTCCACTCTCCTCTTTCACTAAGACTTTCTTTTTTCATTAGACTTCTCCAAAGTCTTGTGAATAAAACAATTAAGAAAGCCAAAAGCACAGATAAAATCACATACCAGAAACTTTTTAAAACAAGCAGTGAAATCATTCCCGTAATTAAGATAGTTAGAGTTAGTATCCATGCAAGAGCATTTCTTCTCCAGAATTCAAAGCCTTCAGAACCAGGAATTGGAATTAGTGTGATAAGAGCAATCCAGTATAAGGCAAAGACAAACCAGAGGTAAAATTCTCCTGTTCCACCTAAGAAAGCTTTAAGTAAATATCCGAAAATGAAATAGTATATGAACCCTGCCATGTATATTAGGCTCTTACGGTAATCTGTAACTTCAACGTTAAATAAATATGTTCTCATGTGTACTTCGTATCTTTTTTGTGTTCCTACAAATCTATGAGGGATTGTTTTAAATTTATAAGACCATATATTTGGGTAAATGATAAAACCTAATGTCAATAAATAAATGAATAAACTAATTATAGATGCACCAATACCTTCTAATTTATGAAAGTTGTACTTGGGAGGTTTGGTTTTTTTTTTAACTTTTCCATAAATATCTAAAGTGGTTTCACCTACTTTCTTTTCAGCCTCATGTGCCCAATAAGATAATGTATCGTAGGATGCAAATCCGTATCTGTTAAATATTGACTGATTAAATCTTATTTCAAAGCCATTTAGAAGAGCATAGTATTTCATGAAGATTTGTCTTGATACAAATAGAACTGCAAGGAAAACGAAGAATGTAATAAATGCCTGAGCAAAGGCGGTGTTAGTGTCATCATTAAAACGTGTAAAGCTAAAGGCAAACATAAATGAAAGGGCTAAAACCACATACCCCATATCAATCCATTCTTTCTTCTTTGGAGCACAGTATTCAATATCTTCCATATGATTTAACTGATTTAATTGTTTATAAAATGTTAGGTAAACTTAGAAGTTATTTAATATAGAAATTTTACCTATTGAAAGATTACAGAATACTATTCCACATAGTATAGTTATGTAAAGTTTAAATCATATGAATTTATATTTTGAGAATATTTAAGATTTTTTGAAAGAGAAATTTTATAAAAAAGAGAATATAAACTAATATTATGAAAAACTTGTTAGAATTGATTTCTAAATATAGGATTGTACTGATTTTTTTATTGTATATTTTTGTTATTAGTTGTTTAGTATCATTTGTTAGTCAAAGAAATTTTATGGTTATTTTTATGGGATTATTTTTTATACTCTTTTCATTTTTTAAGGTAATACATTTAAAAAAATTTAAGGAGAGTTTTTCAAAATATGATTTAATTTCCAAGAATTTTGTTTTTTATGGTTATGTTTATCCTTTTATAGAATTTGTTTTAGGAGTTTTATTTTTGTTAGAATATCATATAGAAATTCTAAGTTTGATAACAATTATTGTATTGTCATCGACAACAATTGGGATTTTTGGCAAGCTTAGAAAGGGAGTTATTTTAGAGTGTGCTTGTTTAGGAGTTGTTTTTAAGGTTCCTTTAAGTTATGTTACAATTATTGAGAATCTTGTTATGATAGTTATGGCTGTAATAATATTAATTTAGATTGAACACGGCTCTGTCCATAAATTGTTTTTTCCAAAATCTATGCTAAATATATCCAATCAAAGAAAGAAATTATTTATCAAAAGTTGCTTTATTGATACAATATTTTAAGTTCTCTTGAATTTATGGACAGAGCCTTGAACACAGGTACTGGTTGTTTTTAGGGGTAGTTAATAATTAACTCCCAGAATATATCTTTATTAATAATTTGTTTCATTAATTAATATCCCCTTTCTATATTCCTTAAACATCATCATATTCCCATCTTCATCATAAAGTGTACCCTTACCATCTCCTCTTTTTGATAATGCTCCACCTCTTAATGTTCCTTCTATTACTTTCTTTATATTTCCATTCTCATAGTAAACTGTTACTTTTCCTTCTCCTTCTAAGCCTCCAAATATATTTAATGCTACTTCTATTACTTCCATTTTATTTCCATTCTTATAATAATACGTACTTATTCCTTCTCCACTTAATTTTTCAAACCCATAAAATGCTCTTTCTCCTACATACAATATATTTCCATTCTCATAGTATTTTGTTATTTTTACTCCTTCAATATAACCATCTTTAAATGTTCCTTCTCTTACTTCCTTTATATTTCCATTCTCATAGTAATATGTTATATTTCCTTCTCCTTCTAATTCTCCATACCTATTAAATATTCCATATTCTACTCTTTCAACATTTCCATAATCATCATAATATATTTTTTCTTTTTCTTCCTTATTTTGTTTGTTCTCCAAGTCTTCAGGTTGTTCTATGTTTCCATCTTCCTCATAAATCATTGCTTTCCCATCAGTAATATTAGAGCCTCTACTTTCAAAAACTTGTTCCCCTTTTGTTTGTGGTTCACAACCTCCTAAAAATAATAATCCCGTTACTCCAAATAATATTGACTTAGTCTTTTTATATTTTGTTATAAAAATTATATATCCCTCTCAAATTGAACAGAACCTTGAACACGGCTCTGTCCGGAAATTCAAGAGAACTTAAAATATTGTATCAATAAAGCAACTTTTGACGAATAATTTCTTTCTTTGATTGAATATAGTTAGCATAGATTTTGGAAAAAGCAATTTCCGGACAGAGCCTTGAACACATAAAGTTTATAAATAATTATAATCCAAGTATTTTACAATGGCTATGGATGGTATAATTATATTTATTATTGTAGTAATTGTCCTTTTCATTTTATCTGGTATTAAGATTATACTTGAGTATGAGAGAGGGATTAAGTTTACTTTAGGGAGGTTCTCATCAATTATGAGTCCGGGATTAAATGTTGTAATTCCGATTTTTCAGTCGTATGAGAGAGTGGATATTCGTGTTAAGACAGTTGATGTTCCAAAACAGGATTGTATTACAAAGGATAATGTGTCTATGAATGTTGATGCTGTAACGTATTATTATGTGTTTGATGTGAAGAAGTCAATTCTTGATGTGGAGGATTTTTATTATGCTATTTCTCAGTTGTCTCAGACAACAATGAGAGATGTGGTTGGTGAGGTAACTTTGGATCAGTTGCTTGCAAACAGAGATTCAATTTCTGATAAAATCAGGACTATAATTGATAAGGCTTCTGATAGTTGGGGATTGCGGGTTGATAGAGTAGAGTTAAAGCATATTGAACTGCCAGAGGATATGAAGAGGGTTATGGCAAGAGAAGCAGAAGCTGAAAGAGAGAGAAGAGGAATTATTATCAAGTCAGAAGGAGAAGTTCAGGCTTCACAGAATTTAGCAAAGGCGGCTTCAATGTTAAGTAAGTATCCAGGAGCAATGCAGTTGAGAACTCTTCAGACAATTAATGATATTTCATCGGATGCTTCTCAGAAATTTATATTTTTGCCAAGTGATTTAGGTGGTTTGTTTAAGAGATAATTTTTTCTTTTTGTAATTTTTTGTGTAATTGTTTTGTTATTTTAGTAGAGATAAATTTGTTTAAGGTCTGTGATGTGTGAGTTTAGAATTTTTAAGTTAGGCCAGCTACCCTGTCAGCATCGTCCACCCCACGATTCCTAAGCACTCAGAGATAAGTTTAGTGATGCTTGGTTCCCCATCTGACACAGTTCACTTAAAAATAAGCCATAGGAGGCAGAGCTTCTACCTTATCTGTCAGGACTGGCCTTGTAGAAGTTAAGATTTTTGTTTTTATAAAAGTTTTGAAGGGTTAGTTAAGAAGGTAAAAAAGTGAATGGGAGGGTAGGGCAGAGGTTTTGTGGCAAAGATGTAATGTGAGTTGGTTTATTGTGAGTAGTTTTTTATTGTTCTTTTGTTTTGAAGTTGAATTGTTTATTTGGTGGTATATAGAAGGGTTTATAAATAAAATTCTCTAAATATTTGATAGGATGGACAGGAAGAATTCTATTATTACAGAGAAAGATGTGCTTATTTTAAAGAGATTGCTTGAGGATGGCAGGGCAAGTTCTTCAAGTATTTCTAAGGAAATTGATTTGGGTAGGGAGATTGTTAATTATAGAATAAAGAGATTGATTAAGGAGAATTTGATTGTTAAGTTTGTGCCAAAGCTTAATGAGAAGGCACTTCATTATCAGGAGTATATTATTTTTCTTAAGTTGAATTTGGATGATGAGGTTTCTAAGGAGAAGTTTATCAGGGAAAATATTGGGAATAAGTATCTTATATGGATTGTTAAGTCTCAAAAGGGATGGGATTTGATTGTAAGGTTGTATGCGGAGTCTGTTGATGAGTTTAAGTTGAAGCTTTCAGAGATTCTTGAGAAGTTTTCAGATGTTTTGGCAAATTATTATACTATTATCAGTTCTGAGGAGGTAAAGGAGTCGCAGAGGGAAACTCTTGCAAGAGAGGTGTTTGATGAGGAGTATACGAGAGATAATGATTTTAAGGTTATTAAGACAGGGGATATTGTACAGATGGATGAGAAGGACAGAGAGATTATTAATCAGTTAGAGTCGGATGCAAGAACTCAGTACAAAGGAATTGCAAAGAGGTTAAATATTAGTTCGGATACTGTAAAGTACAGGATTGATAGGATGCGTGAGCAGGGAATTTTAGGAGAGATAATTCCAGTTATTAATTTTAATAAGTTGGGTTTAAATCAGTATGCGGCAATATTAAGGTTTCAGTTTTTGGATAAGGAGACTGAGTTGAAAATTACATCTTTTTTGCGTTCAAATGAGAGGATAGTTAGGGCGATTAAGAGTCTTAGTTCTGAGGAGTTTTTTTTAAATATTGTAACAAGTGATTCTGATGAGTTGGAGGATTTGAGAAAAGAGATTGAGGGTTTGGATAAGAGAATTGATGCATTGGAGATTTTCAAGGTTGAGTGAAGTTTTTATTTGTACTTTTTGGATATATTTTTCATAAAAAAATCAGATAAACTTTGTAAATCGTCAAATCTTCCTTGAGCTACATCTAAAACAAATAGTTCTTTTTGTTTTTAGGTAATTTTTAGTCTTAAGTTGTTATCATTTAGAATGATTTCTACTATCATAAGTCCAGTTCTCTTATTTCCATCTATAAATGGATGTTGGGAAATTATATTCCTACATAATAAAAAAATATTATGATAAAATTTATTTTCTGAATTGTTATAACTTATGTGGTCTAAAGCAAAGAGTAGGGCAGAGGGATTTAAAACACCATATTCTCCTCCACTTTCTCTAATTATTTCATTATGAACTTTTACTATTGTTTCAAAAGAAAGTTTGGAAATTCTCATATTTATAGTTTTGCTAGTCTTTTTAGAAGTGTTTTGTTTCTATTAATCACTTCTGAGGCATTCTCTTTTACCCCTTTATCACTAATTCGGTAATGACACTTTCCTTTTATTTCTCTCCCTTTTCCGGTCAATGTTTTGTTATATTTAGGATTTCTGCCATGTGTTTTTCTAAATCTCTTGTTTCCTTTGCTTCTGCCTTTTTTCTTGGCAAATTTTTTGAAGTCACTTTAGCACTTGTGAACTTTTTGCCATCATTTTTATGCTGAACTGCTCTTTTCTTTGGGCTTTTAGAGACACCCACATAAACAGTTTTTCGCTTGTTCTTTAATTTATAAGTATATGCCATGCATACTTAACTTTTCACTTATTTATATTTTTTGTGCTTTTTTGGTTTTGCGGTTAGAAGAAATTGTGGTTGATTTGAGTAGGAAATAAATAAAGTATTTAAATATGGGATTGCAGATTTTTGTATGGACAAAATCCTTGCAAGGAATTATTATAGCAGACCTGAAATTGAGAAGGCTATTTTAAGTTTTGCAAAAGATCGTGAGATTGGTGTTATGTTTGATGGTTTTTTTGGGAAAAGACCTGATGTTATAGAATATGTTTCTGATGTTAGAAGTCTTGTCAGGAAGGGAGTTTTTTCTTTTCATTGCAGTGAGGAGAGATGGGCAAATCCTCTTCTTTTGGGAAATGATAGATTACCCCAAGATGAAAAGAATAAGAATAGAACTGGCTGGGATTTAATTCTTGATTTGGATGGGGTGGATTTTATTTATTCAAAACTTTTTGCAAGAGTTATTCTTGATTATTTTGAAGGAATTGGCATTAAAAATGTTACAGTTAAGTTCTCAGGAAATAAAGGTTTTCATATTGGAATTCCTTTTGAGGCTTTTCCACCAGAAGCACCTGGCTTGGTTTCAGGAATTTCCCAAACTCGTTTACTCTTTCCGGATATGGCAAAGAAGACAGTTTTGTTTTTAATACATGAACTTAAATCAAGGATTTCGAAAGCTATTTTGGATTATGAGGGAGGAGGGATTAGGGCAATCAAGCAAATTTGTGAGAGGTATTCAATTCCTCAAGGGAGTTTAGAGCACAATGAAAAAAGGAATGAGTTTAATTTTATGAAGGTAATAGATATTGATACTATTTTGATTACTTCAAGACATCTGTTTAGGATGCCATATTCTTTAAATGAGAAGTCAGGGCTTGTTAGTGTTCCAGTAGATAAGGATAAGGTAATGGAGTTTGATAAGGATATGGCAAAGCCCCAAATAGTAAATCCTTCATCTAATAAGGAATTTGAGTTTCTGAGATATGATTCTGGGTATGGGCAGGATGGAAGGGTTTTGCTTGAGAGGGTTTATTCTGATGAGGATTATATGTATGATAAGATGAATTTGGAATATGAGAATAGTCTGAAAGGAAGGGGAGAGGGTTTTGCATTTGAGATAACAGAGGATGTTAAAGTTTCTGATTTTCCAAGAACAATTCAGTATGTTTTAAGTAATAAGTTTGAGGATGGGAGAAAGAGAGCTTTGTTTTTGCTTATGACTTTTTTAACATCAGTTAAATGGGATATTGAAACAGTTGAAAAGGTTGTTAAGGAGTGGAATGATAAGCAGAGCAATCCTTTAAAGTCTAATTATCTAATGGCTCAGATGTTGTGGTTTAAGGCTCAAAGCAAGGTTTTATCTCCTCCTAATTTTAGTAATGCTAATTATTATTTCGGGATAGGAGTTCCTCAGGAGATAGTAGATGAGGATATAAATAAGTTTAGAAATAGGAAATCAAAAAATCCTTTGCATTATGTGTATTTGAGATTAAAGTCTAAGAGAAGGAAGAGTTAGTTGGATTTATTTTCTTGTAAAGAATTTGAAATCATCTTTTCCTTCAATTTCATCAACTATTCTTTGGGCAATTGATTTGGCAGGGTCTGGGATGAATTGACATCTTTTTTTAATATCTTCAAATGATGAGAATGGTTTTGAGTCTCTTTCACATATTAAGTCATGTAAGTGTTTTTTACCAATTCCTGATATTAGTTCAAGAGAGTGCTTTCTTATTGTGATTGGACCTGCTGAATTGAAGAAATTTATAAATTCCTTTTCTTTTTCACATATAATATCAGTTATTGCAAATATTAATTCTGATTTTGAACTTGGGGATAGTTTGCTTGGAAAGAGTGCCCTTTTAATGTATTGTATTTCATCTCTTTTTCCATCTCCTATATACACTTTCTGTCCTGATTTTAGGATAACCCCTTGTTTTGGAACGAGTTCTAAGAGTGTGTATGAGTTAGTACCGACTGCCTGAGCTATTTCTTGGTTTTTGAATGAGTTAGGGGAATCTGTAACAATATCTAATATTATGGCGTATTCTTCTTTCCCTTTTTCTTTAGATTCTTCTTCATTCATTTTTTATTATTATAATTCTTGGACTTAGAAATTTATAAATATTTGTTAAAATTGGGAGTTCTATCTGTATTTTTTGAGAACTTCTAATATTTTTTCAACACTTTCATCGACAAAGACCATGCCTGAGTGTGAGACAATAGCACGAAGTTCTGTTCCGTTTTTAGGCATTATGTCTAATATTTTTATTATGTGTTTTTCTTCAATTCTTCGGATTTCTAATGTTAATAATTCTTCTCTTGCTTTTTTAAAGTCTGATAGTTTTAATTTAGTATAGGTTTTTAGGTAATCTTTTGTTTTCTTTTCTCTATATGTTAATTCTTCTGTTTCTTTTGCTTTTTTAGAGATTATGCTCTTAACTTGCGTGTTTGATATTGGTTCTTTTGAAAGTATTTCGTAATTGCTCATTTTTGATTTTTTTAAGATTCTAAACTTTAATTAGATGGACGGGATGAACAATGCATTCTTTTTTTTGGTTTCCATCTTTTATTTGGACTTTGTAGCATTTGCCTATTTTTCCTACTATTTCACCGATTTTCCCGTGAAATCTTAGGCAGAATAATCCTTTCTGATAACTTGAGTATGCTTTTAAAAGTACTCTATCTTCTAGTTCAAATGTCCCAAGGAATCTGCTAATGTGCAGTTTTCCTTTCTCTGAGATAGATTTTCTCATCTTATGTCTGGATTTTCTTCTAAATCCCCCAACTCTTTTCATTTTAACTTACCCTAACTATATGTAAATTAACGAGGATTGCTTTATAAAACTTTTTGATTTTGCAGGATGGAATGTATCTTATTAATTTCTAAGGGTTTTTGTTTGTGTTTTGGTGTGTGCAAGGAAGTTATAGAGGCAAGAAGATTAAGAGGATTAAATCCTATGTTAATTTTATAAAGTAGTATTAGTTATTTATTTTATGAGTAAACTTGAGGTTAGAAGTTTATGTGTAAATGTTAATGATAAGAGAATTCTTGAAGATATTAGTTTTGATGTTCCAAAAGGTGGAGTTGTTGTTTTAATTGGTCCAAATGGAGCAGGTAAATCAACTGTTTCTAATGCTTTAATGGGAAATCCCAAGTATAATATGGTAAAGGGAAAAATTTTATTGGATAAGGAGAATATAACTGAACTTGATTCAGATAAGAGAGCAAAGAAGGGGCTTTTTATGTCTTTTCAGCAACCTGTTGAAATTTCTGGTGTGTCTATGAGTAATTTTCTAAGACAGTCGTATAATTCAGTTAAGGGAACTAATTTACAGATAGGTGAGTTTATGAAATTATTAAATGAGAAGATGAATATTTTAGGGTTTGATTCAAAGTTTCGGGGGAGGTTTGTAAATTCAGGTTTTTCAGGAGGAGAAAAGAAGAGGTCTGAGATTTTGCAATTGCTTTTGTTTGAACCAGAGTATGCTATTTTAGATGAGATTGATTCAGGACTTGATGTTGATTCTCTAAAACGGGTTTGTGAATCCATTGAAGAAGTGAGAGTAAAGAAGAAGATAGGCATTTTAATTATTACACATTATAATAAGATTCTTGAATATATTAAACCTGATGAAGTAATTGTTTTAAAGGAAGGTAGGGTTTCGCAAAGGGGAGGTTTGGAACTTGCAAATAAAATTTTTAAGGATGGTTTTGAATAGTTTTAATTATTTTATTTTTGTTTAAGATTCTATTGTTTAGTTTTAGGGTTCTGTTTAGAATTTGGGACTTTTCTATTTTATAACACATCGGTTGATGATTACTTTATAACTTTTTAAAAATATATTTTAGAAGTTAGTTATAACATACTCTGTTGCAGAACCTACTATTGTATTTGATGAAATAATAAAACTTCCCTAATTTTTAACATAACCTTATTAGTTATATCTAAACCATTAATGAATACATACTTATTTAAACATATTTATTACTTTTGAAATTATGCTTGGGCTTAATATTGATTTAGTGTTATATGAGTTAAAAAAGAAGCTTCGCGAATTTAAGATAATTTTAGATAGATTTCAGAAACTTGATACTAAATTATTATCTCAGTTTGATAAATCTCACTTACATGGGTTTATTGAGAAAAAGGATGAATTACATGGAAACTTAACTTACTTAATAGATATAGCAAATAAAGTTTCCGAGAAAATAGACCGTAAACCCCAAGAAGAACTTATCAACTTTTTAAATGTCCGTATTAGGTATCTCGTTTCATTATATAGTAAGGAGGATGAAGCAAAAAAGGTTGATTTAGAAAATAAAATTCAAGTTTACGCAGAGGAAATTATTGAATTGAGCAAGTATTTTAAAGACAACCTTTTTAAGACGTCAGGTTTAAATGGTAATAAAGAAAAAACCATATCTGGGAGTTTTTTATCTCGTTTTCGGTCACGTAAGATTACAACACGAGATAATAAAAATAAGGATTTAGATATCACCGCTGCTGATGTTGACCGCATCATTGCTAATGTTAACCGCATCGTTGCTGATGTTGACCGCATCGTTGCTGATGTTAACCGCATCGCTGCTGATGTTGAGCAAGGTTTGGTCAAGAGAGGTTTTGATGAATTAGATGCTAAGCAGAAATATCTTTTAAGGGTAAAACTCTCAGGATTTATTAATTCTAAATTTCCTCCCACTGGCATAAACGTTTCAACATTATGCGATGCAATTGAAGAATATGAAACGAGTCCAGAAGTAAATGGAGGATTTTTAGACACTCTCTCAATAGACATCAAAAGTGTTTTAAAATTTTATGAAAATAAAACAAATGAGGATATATTAGAACCTAGATATGCTCATCCAGAAGTTGTTTTATTTGAAGATAACGGTTATAAATTAGTTAAATTGGTCTCAGAACCTCATTTAGAGCAACAATCTAAGAAATTAATTAAACATGAGGAATATTTATTTAGAAGATCTGATGACACTATTGTATTAATAATAAAATATGATATAGTAAATGGGAAGATCCAACAGATTAAGGAAGTGAAAGATACTTTATTAAAAGGTGATGAGGAGTATTATAAAGCATTTCTTAGTTTTCTTAAAAATTTGATTAATAAGAAAAATATTAATAAGATAGAAGAAGATTTTGTTAATATTAAACTTAAAGATAATGAATTCCTGACACAGAGAGGGATAGTTAGTGTTTCAGAGTTAGATGAGAGAGACTTTATAATTAAAGGAAAACTTGCTGTTAATGATAGAAATTATGAGGTATTTAAGAAGTTCTTATCATATTCAGGGATTATTTTTGATTTTACATGGCTGAGTGATGATAGAAAAGGTATAATTGAGGAAATTAAGGGTAGTATTACTGATAAATCACAGGGAGAAGTTTTTTCATATAAGGAACTTAAATCAATTGGTGGTAATTTGGATGTTGGTAGTGCAACCTCTTTAAAATTGGGAATACTCCAAAAGGTTGGTGGTAATTTGGATGCTCATAGTACAACCTCTCTATATTTACCAAGTCTCGAAGAGGTTAGTGGTAATTTGGATGCTCATAGTGTAACCCTTTTAGAATTGGAAGGACTCGAAGAAGTTGGTGGTAATTTGGATGCTCATAGTGCAACCTTTTCAAATTTGAGAAATCTCCAAAAAGTTGGTGGTAATTTGGATGTTGGTAGTGCAACCTCTTTAAAATTGGAAAAACTCGAAACAGTTGGTAGTAATTTGGATGCTCGTAGTGCAACCTCTCATCTATCTCTACTAAGTCTCCAAGAGGTTGGTGGTAAGTTGGATGCTAGTAGTGCAACCATTTTAAATTTGAGAATACTCAAAAAAGTTGGTCGTGATTTGGATGCTAGTAGTGCAACCTCTTTAGATTTGGAAAGACTCGAAGAAGTTGATCGTGATTTGTATGCTTTGAATGTAATCCTTTTAGGTTTGAGAAATCTCCAAAAAGTTCATAAAATATTTGTGTTAGGGAAGAGTCGTAATGCAGTGAAAGAAGCAATTAATCCAAGTTTGTATAAACATTTAAAAAAATATAAGCCACATAAAAAATCGAGAGATTATATCATAAGATTATTTAGCAACCGATATTAATCAAATTGAAAAAAGATTCGAATTATTAAAAGAACCAGTTTTAGGTAAGGTTTTTATACTTATTGTTATTTATTGTTTATAAGGATTAGATTTTTAAGATGACTGAGCGAAAGAAATATAAGATTGTGCATGATAGGGATATTTGTATTGGTTGTTCTGCGTGCGCGAGTGTTTGCCCCAAACATTGGGTTATGAAAAATGATGGGAAATCCTCAATTGTAAATCATGTGAAGAGTGGAAATGGTGAGGAGGAGTTGTTAGGTTCTAATAAAGAGCCTTTAACTGAGGATTTTGAGGATAATATGGATGCGGCTGAGTCTTGTCCTGTTAATTGTATTCATGTTCATGAAGTTAAAGAAGATGGCTCAGATGAGAAATTGATTTAGTTATAAAACTCTCTTATATTTTCAAGTTTTTCTATAATATTTTTGTCTTTAATGTCTAAGTTTTCATATGAAATAAGTTCAACTCCTGAGGATTTAAACATTTTTTCTACTGCTTTGTTTTCTTTTTCGTGGTGGGGCTTGATATGAAGATAAATTACTTTTTTGATGCCTGTCTGAATAATTGCCTGAGCACATGTTGTACAGGGATGAAGAGTTATGTAAATACTTGCATTTGTTAAGTCTCTTGTGATTGAGTTTAAAATGGCATTTTTTTCAGCATGGATAACGTATGAGTGTTTTGAGTGTTCAAAGTCTGAATCATCCTTATCCATCCAAAAAGCTGGGTCATCGTCATCACATCCTCTTGGCAGTCCGTTGTATCCAACTCCAATGATTTTTTTGTTAGTATCAACAATGCATGCACCTGTCTGAGTTTTGGGGTCTTTTGAGCGAAAGGAAGAGATAATAGCAATATTCATAAAGTAGGAATCCCAAGACATGTATTTTTCTTTTTTCATTTTAATATAACTTAGTTATGATATATTATAAATTTTTGTTTGTTGTGGGTAATAGCTTTAACTATGGATTTGTAGAAATTAGTTTAGAGATTGAGTTTAAAATGGTTCTGTAAAAATTCAAGGAATGGATTTTTTGATAGAAAATTAAAAGAACTGATTGAGACTTGTTTGTTTTGATATTTTTTCTTTTTCAAATTCTTGTTCTGCTTCAATTAATTCTTCAATTTCATCGTCTGTTACAGACCTAACTTTTATTTCTTTTGGTTTTTTGTCTAAGTCCAGTGTTTTTTCGTTAGTATCTTCTGATATTTGTTTTTTAATTTTTAGAGCTAAGCTTTCCCCAACAATTCTTGAGATAGTTGAATGCTCTGCTCTTTTCAAGTCATAAATTTTCTTCAAACCAGCATTAAATAGTTTTCTGGCGCGAACACGTCCGATTCCTTTTAATGAGATAAGAGGGAGTAGTTCGGATTTGATTCCAACTTTGAATCTTATTCTAAGTCTGTTTAGAAAATTCTTAAAATAGAAATTCTTTTTCATAATTGATATTTCCTCTAAGCAGTATAATAACCAATCAACTACTTCGTTTTTATAGTTAAGTTCCCCAGGGGTGATTTTGTATTTTTCACAAATGTAATCCTCTGGTGCTTCGTTAATCCAGTCTTCAAGTATATCTGCGGTTTTGAATGTGTTTATGAATTCATTGTAATCCATCTCAAATGGGTCAAATTGGGTAATATAAGAGTCTTCTATGTCCTCAATTTTTCTTATATAATTTTCTTCTTCATATTTGAAAACCCTGAATAAGGGTTTCATTTCAAGAGTGTTGCAAATGAAGTGCAATAATTGGTAAACATCATACTTTGTGGTATTGGGTTTTGAAAAAATTTCAAAGAATTTAGGGATGTTTTGAATGAAATAGTATGCTGTGTCAGGGTTTAGATAGAGTTCGGAAACTTTTTTCCCAACAGGTGTTGCAATGTAATATCCATCTTCTTGCGCGATAAAATCATATTCTTTGAGTATGTCTAAGATTCTAAAGATATTATGGTTCAAACTTTTTAAATCCTTATATTGGTAAGCATACAAAGTACTTTTAAAAAATTCTTCAATTTCTGGTTTGGTGTTTATTATGTCCATTGAAACAAGAGATAGAATATACATTTTAAGGGTTGGTTCAACAGCAAGTTTTGAAATGATTTCTTCAGGACTTCCGAATATGTATTTTGTTGTAATTCTATCAATTTCATCTTCTGTTTTTACATATAAAACTGATTTTCCTATTTCTTCTTTTCCGGGTCTTCCTGCTCTACCACTCATCTGATGATACTCGAGAACAGGAATGTCGTTATAACCTCTTGAAGAGTATCTTTTGTAATCTTTGATTATTACTTTATATGCTGGCAAGTTAAGTCCTGCTGCAAGAGTTGGGGTTGAGGAAATGACTCTTATCAAACCACTTTTAAAGGCATCTTCAATTAAGGTTTTTTGCTTTGAAGTAAGTCCGCTGTGATGAAATGCTACGCCTTTAAGAACACATTTGGCAAGTCTTCTACATTGTCTTGTTGGATTTGGAATAGATTTTAATATTTTCTTTGATAAATCTTCTAATTCCTCACTTGATTTTTTTATTGAGTTTGCAATGTCTTCTGCTGTTTTTTCGCTTGAACTTTTTGAAGAATTAAATATTAAAACCTGTTTGTTTAAATCAATGGTTTCTAAAACTAAATTTACAATGTTATTTTTTGTTGGACTTTTAATGCTAAATGATTCTATTATTTCTAAATTACTCATTAATATTTTATTAGTATTTCAAACTTAATAAACCTATGCTTAGAGACTAAAAATATTTAAAAGATAAGAACATGTATTATGTTTATATGTATCCTATACCAAAACTTGAGAGAAAAAAAATTTTCAGAGAGGAAGTAATAGTAGAGAAAACGGGTGTAATTTCTATTAGGTTAAGGAGAAATTCTAGAAAAGAGTATATAACATGCGAAGTTGATTTAGGTGCTTTTTATAAGGAGATGAGAGCAACACTTATGCAGAATTTATTGTTTGATGAGTTTAAGGATAAATGGGGAACGGAGGATGGAATAAAAAGAGGTAATTTTTTTGAGTTTTCAGCTCCATTAAGTGAGTATAAAGATCCTAAGAGGAATCTAACGAGACCTCCTGGTATTTTTGAGAAAAAGTTTTTTTTGTTAACAAGACCCGATTCTTCAATGGAGTTTGAAACCAGATGGGAATCAAGGTGTGAGAGTAAATACTCTAAATATGGATGGTTTGAGTTTGCATTAGATATTCAAGCAAGAGATGTTGTAGTAAGGGAGGTTCTTGTAGGGAATAAGAAAGTAAAGAGGCACTATGGTACATGGGAATTTAGAAATGTTTTTGAGTATAAAAATAAGATAATCCCAGGGTTACTGCATAATATTAGGTATGTGAGAAGTAATCCAAAAATACAACAGTTGTATATAGATTTTGCATATTATAAAACTTTAGAAAATGATATGGTATATTTCGCAGAGAAAATATTCCCATTGATTCGAGGAGTCATATTAAAGTATTTTAGACCAAAAGAAGAACAATCAGGTATAAAGAATCCAATTAAAACCGAAATTTCCAAGATGTGAATAATTTTCATGGAGCATGTTTTTGAGCCTACAAAATATGTGAAAATCTTTATTTAGTGTGTTTGATATTGTAGTAATGAATATGCCTGTTGCAGCAGTGAATTCTTATATTGAGTTGTTTAAGGATAGTCCTGCAAGGGTCAGGGTTATAGCATCAAAGTCTGCAAATCTACTAAAAAAAAGGCAATTATTAATCTGTAATTGCTAAATTTTATTTTTTATTCTTTTTTATAAATTATTTATGCTACATTTGAATAGCAGATTCTAATCATAGTGGGACTTCTTGAACTTATCATTACTTTATAGTTTAAACTAACTTATATATATTTTTCAAAGGGGAATTTTTCATGATTAGAAGAAATTTATTTGGAATTTTTATTAGTATTTTTGCCATTCTTTTTGTTCTTACGGGGATAGAAGTTCTTGTTTTTGCGGATACAAACAGTGTTTGGCATAATGCCTCTGACGTAAGAGGAGGGGTTTTAGGAAGTGACGAAGGTTCTCCTGATTTTATTTTAAACAGTACATTGAGTTTGAGAGATTCTGGCAAGATAACTGATGTTCCAACTCCGATAAATGGAAGTGATGCAGTTAATAAAGATTACGTTGATGCCCAAGTTGGAGGGAGGTGTGAAAAGGGAGTCTGTACTTGGACGAGGGGCATAGTTTGTCCTTCTAGCTGGACAAAGGTTGGTTCAGGGGAATATGACATTTATGGATTCAGATTAGATCCAAATTTTAATAGCAGTGATGATGACAAAATGGGATCTTTTTGCTGTAGAAATTTTATTTCTTTCCCTGCTGAAGATGGCGTATGCGGTTCGGGTAAAGACACTTGTATTATTGGTAACATTTACAACTCCTCTTCCAATTCAACTCATCATATATGGTATTGCAGTGGAGTTAATGGTGGAACTAACTCAAGTATGTGTAGCAAATTAATCCCTTCTACTCCTGTGAATGGAATATGCAATAATGCGGTAAGAAATGGCTGTACAAGTGGGACATCTAACGGTGGAGCGTATACTGACACCCCCACCCACTACAGATGGCGTTGTGATGGTTTGAATGGGGGAAATAATTCGGGTATGTGTAGTAAGGCAAAACTGTGTGGAACCTGTCAAGGGACTTGTTCTTCTCCTTCCGGTGTATCATGTGGAACTTCAATACCAGCTGTATCTGGCACTTGCTCTAATACTGGAAACTCCTGCACTAGAACTTGTCCAGGAACAGGCACCAAATGTTCATATTCATCATATATTTGTGATGGTAGTAGTTGTGTACCAATACTTTGTGGAACTTGTGTCGGGACTTGTGATCCTCCTTCCAGTGTATCATGTGGGACTTCAATGCCATATGTATCTGGCATTTGCTCCATTAGTGGTGCAAACTGTACCAAGACCTGCGTCGGCACAGGTACCAATTGTCTATCAGGTTGTTGTAAGAGTAATTCATGTACTGCTAATACATGTAGTGCACCATCATGTGCTTCCAAATCAGGTGTATTATGTGGAAGTCCAATACCAGACCCATCAGGTACCTACTCTTGTACTGGAAACTCCTGCACTAGAAGTTGTCCAGGAACAGGTACCTACTGTTCATCTGGGACTTGTGTTAGTGGTTTTTGTGTTGTGAGTCCACCTCCACCTCCTTCCTGTGGAACCTGTTGGAAGAATGCAGGTGAGACATGTAAATCCCCATCAAGTGTTACTTGTGGAACAAGTCCATTAGGGATTGTGCCAGGCACTTGCTCTGGTAATGGAAACTCCTGTGATTATATTTGTTCAGGAACAGGCACTTATTGTTCATCTGGGACTTGTGTCGGTGGTTCCTGTCCACCAACTTGTACTCCAAGTTCTTGGTGTGATGGAGATTATGCAAAGTCAAGAGATTCTTCTTGTAGTGTAACTTCAACTCATTGTCCTTATGGGTGTTCAAGTGGAAGTTGTGATCCAGCACCACCAACTTGTACTCCAAGTTCTTGGTGTGATGGAGATTATGCAAAGTCAAGAGATTCTTCTTGTAGTGAAACTTCAACTTATTGTCCTCATGGGTGTTCAAGTGGAAGTTGTGATCCAGCACCACCAATTTGTACTCCAAGTTCTTGGTGTGATGGAGATTATGCAAAGTCAAGAGATTCTTCTTGTAGTGTAACTTCAACTCATTGTCCTTATGGGTGTTCAAGTGGAAGTTGTGATCCAGCACCACCAACTTGTACTCCAAGTTCTTGGTGTGATGGAGATTATGCAAAGTCAAGAGATTCTTCTTGTAGTGAAACTTCAACTTATTGTCCTCATGGGTGTTCAAGTGGAAGTTGTGATCCAGCACCACCAATTTGTACTCCAAGTTCTTGGTGTGATGGAGATTATGCAAAGTCAAGAGATTCTTCTTGTAGTGAAACTTCAACTTATTGTCCTCATGGGTGTTCAAGTGGAAGTTGTGATCCACCACCTTGTGATGTGATACCAAGTTGTGGAAGTAGTGCAAACACCTGTTCCTCTGGAGATCATAATTATCATCCACCTGATTCTTGTTCAGAATATGAATGGAGTTGTAGAAGTGTATGTGGGGAAGTACGGTGTAGTGCTGGTAAGCCTTGCGGAACCTGTGGTGTGTCTTGTCCTTCCAACTTAGCATGTGGAAAAACGGTAGGATATACTGGCACTTGCTCTCATGCTGATTCTTGTGAATCCTGTAGTATAAGTTGTTCGGGCACTTATTGTTCATCAGGGACTTGTATTAGTGGTTCTTGTGTTGTGAGTCCTCCACCTCCTCCTCCTCCTCCACCGAGATGTGGTAATAGTTTTGGTAGCTGTATATCAGGAACAGAAATTGCTGGTGTTAGTATTCCTGGCGATTCTTGGCAATGCACTAATGGTTTTGATGTAATTATTTGCCCTTGTGTGTTGCCCATCATATGCTAGTGTAGAATGTAATTCATGTCCACCTCCAGCTTGTGGTTGGTCTGTAGGCGCCTGTGCATCAGGAACACCAACTGGTAATGCAGTTTCTGGTTTTTCTTGGGAATGCTCTAATGATGATGGAACTAGTATTGTTACGTGCTATTACTAAGATTTTAGAAGCAGGAACACATAACATTTGCGGAGTTATTGGACTTAGATCCGCAATTGATTACCTAAACAAAATCGGACTATCTGACATTGAGAAATATGAGAAAATTTTAACCAAACATTTTCTTAAAAGGATTAACGAAGTTGAAGGATTAACTCTCTATGGTTCTAAATCTTCTAAAAACCGATTTCCCATTTTCTCTTTTGAAATTAAAGGAATTCACTCCCACGATGTTTGTGCTACCTTAAACAAATTTGGCATAGCAATCAGAGGAGGACATCATTGCGCCATGCCCCTTGCAAAACTCTTAGGAGTTAGTAGAACTTCAAGAATAAGCCTAAGTTTTTACAACACAAAACAAGAAATTGATTACATTATTGACTGTTTGAAAAAAGTACACAATGAATATGAGAAAGGGGATTTTCTGTTAAAATAATCACAGAGCCAATCTTATCTCAATTGTCTTATTAGAACTAAAATCTCTTATTATTGAAATACACGATAAAATTTCATTATCCTCTATATTCTTGTATATCATCTAACTCATTATAGATGGTACTAATTCATATTAATAGATAGTTTTTTAGGCAATGATTTTTTGTAGATATGAAAATGTAATCTTTTCTATGAAATTTTATCTATTTTACTTGCTAATATAAAATCATTCTCTGATAATCCGTCTATGGCATGAGTGTAAATTGTAATTATAACATAACCCCAAGAGAATTCTATGTTTGGATGGTGGTTTTCCTTATCGCAAATTGGTGCTATCTTGTTTATGAAATCAAGAGCGGAATTGAAATCTGCAAATTTAAATTTTTTGAATATATGATGATTCTTATATACTTCCCAATTCTTGATTTGTTTTCTAAGTTGGTTAATTCTATCTTTGTCTAATGGCTCTACGCCACCTTCACATGGAACACATTTCTTTTTTGATAATTCTTCCATATATGATTGTAATTATTAGAATATATAAAGTTAATCCTTTGAATTAATTAGGGTGATTATGCGGTTGAAAATTGTATGAATATTTAGGTGGGATAGAAATATTAGATATAAAATAGGGGTGGAAGTTGTGATAGAGGTTTAGAAATGAGGGTTTTTGCGAGTTTGTATTACTGCTATTAAATAGTATGATAATTTTATAATCTTAGGATGTGAGGGATTCTTATTCTATGGACAAAAAAGATATGGATGATAAAGAGATTTTCTTGAGACGTTTTGAAGAGAAGTTGAAAAAACGTTTGGATGATAAAAACTTAAAGGAATTATCAGGTTCTTTTTATGATGATATGGGTTCAATTGATTATATTAAATTCAGACTTGAATCTCTTCCCAAGTCTATGAATTATTTTGAGAGGGCATGTAATTTTTCGCAAAAAGTTGTTAATCTTAAAGCTGATGATAAGACTGAAAGGAGGTTAAATGAACTTTTGTTTGCTGCCCATGTGAACTGTACTCCAAGTGGGGTTATGTCGTTTGCAATGCTTTCATCTGTGCTTGTAATAATGTTTGGGTTGGGTTTGTTTATCTTAGGGATTAGAACAATTGGTGTGGGTATTGTTTTAATCGGGCTTGCAACTTATTTTATTATTCAGGGAATTCCTGCCCTTTTAAAGAAGAGATTTAGGGCGAAAGCAAATGATGAGGTCATTATAGCAGTTTTCTATATTGTGGCTTTTATGAGGTTTAATTCAAATTTAGAGCTTGCAACCCAGTTTGCAGCAAATTATCTAAGTGGTCCTTTGTCTTTGGATTTTAAGAGAATTTTATGGGATCTTGAGAACGCAAAGTATCCAAATATTAAGGTTGCATATGATAAATATCTTGAGGATTGGAGAGATGAAAATCTTGAGTTCTTAGAAGCAATTTATTTGATTGAGAGTTCTCTTTTTGAGTCTGAGGATTTTAGAAGGATTTCTCTTCTTGACAAGTCTCTTGATACGATACTTAGAGGTTCGTATGAGAAAATGCTTCATTTTGCTCAGGACTTGAGAGGACGTGTTGGAGCGTTTAATATGATAGGGGTTGTTTTGCCTATTTTAGGTTTGATTATTTTACCTCTTGCAGCGTCATTTGGTGACCCTAAATCTACATGGGAATTTGTGTTTTTGTTGTATAATATAATTATTCCTGTTGCTGTTATGTATTTTGCACTTGTAATTATTTTTAACAGGCCAGCAGGAGTTAATTCTGTTAAGATGCCCAGTAAACTAAATTTAAAGGAGTTAACTCAGATTCCTATTAAGATTTCGAAGAATAAAAAGATTTATGTTTCGCCAAAGATTCCGGCCATAGTTATTTTTTTATTGTTCTTTTTTATTGGTTTGATTCCTTTAATTATTCATGGGGTTGGTTTAGATGCACAGGTAAATAGTTTTGTTGGAAGTGTGTTTGGCAATACTAATAGTCCATTTGGAACTTTTCAGGCTTATAAGGATATTAATGGGGATTATATTTATGGTCCATATGGTGTGTATCCAGGGCTTTTGAGTTTGTTTATTCCTCTTTCTTTTGCGTTTGGAATAGGATATTATTTGAGGGGAAAGTATAGAAATCTCATTCATATTCGTGATAAGACTAAGAAACTTGAGATTGAGTTTGCATCAGCAACATTTCAGTTGGGGAGTAGGGTTAATGAGGGGATTTCAGCTGAACTTGCTTTTGGAGCAGTAGCGGATACTATGAAAGGTACAGAGACAGGTGTTTTTTTTTCTGAGATTGATACAAATATCAAGTTTAATGGTTTGAGTGTTGAACAGGCAATTTTTGACTCGCAAAAAGGAGCAATTAATATTTATCCGTCTGAACTTATTATTTCTTCAATGAAGATCTTTATCAAGGCAAATGAAAAGGGTCCCCAAATTGCGGCAAAGACTTTAATTGATTTGTCTCGGTATTTATCTGAGATTCATATGAGTAATGAGAGGTTAAAGGATTTGCTTGCAGAACCTATCGGTTCAATGAAGGGGCAGGCAAGTTTTTTAGCACCTTTGATATCAGGTGTTGTTATTTCAATTGTTTCACTTGTTACAATGATTATGGGAATTTTATCGGATAAGACTTCTGAACTTTCTGCGTCTTCGCAGAGTTCAGGAGAGATTTCAACTTTTTTAGGAGAGAGTATTCCAACTTATTTGTTTCAGAGTGTTGTAGGACTTTATATTGTAATACTTATTGCAATTCTTGTCTACATGGTTGTTAGTTTGGAGGAGGGTGAGGATATTGTTTTAGTTAAGCATAGTATTGGAGATAAGTTGATTAAGGGAATGACTAAGTATGCAATTATTGTAGCTCTGGGAGTTTCTTTGTTTACTCTTGTTGGCTCAAGGGTTCTTGCTGGTCTTTGAATGAAATGATAATGAGTTGTTTGGATTAATTAAGTTGGTGTTGGTTTTTTTTAGATTTAGTTTTTGTAAATGTACTTTTTAAGAGTTTGAATAGTGACAGGTAATGTGTTATTTTTTCTTATGTTCTGTTTTGTTGTGTTTGTTATATAAGAAATAATTCTGAGTTAATTTTTAAGTGTAAAAAGATATTCTTGATGTCTTTGGCTCAGGAGTTTAGTATATGGAAACGTTTATAAAACCTTTATAGTTACTTTTTATGTGTACAGAGTATCTCTCTGGTAATATGAGATTGAAATTTAAAAATGGTAAAAGAACATTTTAATGTAGTATTTATTGGTCATGTAGACCATGGTAAATCGACTACAGTAGGAAGGTTACTTTTCGATGCTGGTGGTATTGATGAGCAAACTATGAGAAAGTTAAGAGAAGAGGCAGCCGCTAATGGTAAGGTTGGATTTGAGTTCGCGTATACAATGGATACTTTAAAGGAAGAGAGAGAGAGAGGAGTTACTATTGATCTTTCGCATAAGAAGTTTGAATCAGATAAGTATGATTTCACAATTATTGATGCTCCCGGCCACTCTGATTTTATTAAGAATATGATTACAGGTGTATCTCAAGCAGATGCTGCTGTTTTGGTTGTTGCGGCAACTGATGGTGTTAATGAACAAACAAAAGAGCATGCTTATTTGTCTAAGACATTTGGTATTGATCAGTTAATTGTTGCAGTTAATAAAATGGATATGAAGGATTACTCCCAAGCCAGATTTGAAGAAGTTAGAAAGGAAGTTGAAACTCTGCTTGGAGGTTTAGGTTTTAAGTCTGTTAGGTTTGTTCCAATTGCATCATTATCAGGAGATAATGTTGTTAATGCATCAGATAAGATGTCATGGTGGAAAGATGGGTCACTTTTGGAGTTACTTGATGGTTTTGAAATTGCTGAAAAGCCAACAGAATTACCCTTAAGAGTTCCTATTCAGGATGTTTATACAATTAAAGGAATTGGTGTTGTGCCTGTTGGCAGAGTTGAAACTGGTGTTATGAAGTCAAATACAAAGTGTGTGGTTGTTCCTGCAAAAACTGGAACAGGTATGGCAGGTGAGGTTAAGGATATTGAAATGCATCATGAGAAAATACCTGAGGCTCTACCTGGTTTTAATGTTGGTTTCTCTGTTAAGGGTTATGAGAAAGGGGATATTGCAAGAGGGGATGTTTTAGGTCCTGTTGACAATCCTCCAACATTAGCCAGTGAGTTTACAGGACAGATTTTTGTATTAAATCATCCAAGTGTTATTACTGTTGGTTATTCCCCTGTGTTTCATATTCATACTGCTCAGGTTTCTTGCAGGGTTACACAGATTGTTAAGAAGGTTAATGGTGATATGGCGGAGAATCCTGATTTCATTAGAAGTGGGGATGCCGCAATTGTTAAGTTCTCGCCTTTGAAAGCAGTAGTTGCTGAGACTAAGGATTCAATTCCTCACTTGGCAAGATTTGCTATCAGAGATTCGGGTAAAACTGTTGCTGCTGGCCAATGTACTGAAGTGGTTAAGAAGGAACTTAAGTTTTAATATTTGGTGAAAATGAGTAAAGCTAGGATTAAGTTGGTTTGTGATGATATTAGGAAGGTTAATGAGTTTGTTGAAGAGGTTATAAATATTTCTGATAAATTGGGAGTTAGTCTTAGAGGTCCTATTCCCATGCCAACTAAGAAGTTTAAAGTAACAACCAGAAAGTCTCCTGACGGAGAGGGAAAGGCATCATTTGAGAGATACCAGATGAGAATTCATAAGAGGCTTATTGATGTGGAAATTAATGAAAGAGTTTTAAGGCTTATTATGAAAGTTCATATTCCAAGTGGTCTCAACTTGGAAATTAAATTGATTTAAAGAGCAGGAATATAAGAAGTTATTATGTTCCTAAACTTGTTGTTTTTTTGATTGCAAATTTTTTAAAAGTTAATCTATTTAATTCTTCTTTTTTAGTTGAAATTTGACTATCTAATGAATTTATTTTATTTTATTTTGAGGTCTTAATTCTTTCTAATTCTTGTTCTATTGAGTTTACTTCATTTTGTTTTGAGGCTATAGTTCTTTCTAATTCTTCTTTTATCTTAATCATTTGATAGTTTAATTTATCTACTTCGGAAGTTAAGTCTTGAATTGAACTCCTATATGATTTGCAGGCGAAACTAATTTTATTCCCTTCTTTTAATAAGTATCCATTTATCTCTATATGTTCACCCAAGATTAAATTATATTTGTCGGAGCATTCAATTAACTTAATTTTAACATTATTTTTATCTCCTATGTAATAAAATTCATCTTTATATAATTTTACTTCTCCATTAATATTGATATTTTTGTTATAATAATTTTCATCATATATGAACTTATTGTAATCATTATTTTCTGTACTACAACCAGATAGAATAATTAATAGTAGAAGTAGCATTATTATTTTCATCCTTCACAAAATTATAATATAAGATGAGGGAGAGTAATTTATAAATTTTTTTACTTTCTCATTTCTGCTATCTTTTTTGCAAGTAGTCTTCTTAAATTTAAGTCTCAATATTGCGTTTTGTTAAGGATATTTTGGATATTGTGTATGACAAATATTTAAAAACAATCTTCTCTGAGTTATTTTATGAGTAAATTAATTTCAAGGGATACTCTTAGTAAATTGGATTATAAGAAACTTGGTTTGATTTGCGGGCTTGAAATTCACCAACAGTTAGATACTGGGAAATTGTTTTGCAAATGCCCTTCGCAAATAGTTTCAAATGAGAAATTAGATAAGGAAGTTTTAAGAAATTTAAGGTTTTCTTTGGGAGAGTTGGGAGGAGTTGATAAGGCGGCTCTTGAGGAGTTTAAGAAAGGGAAATATAATTTGTACAAGTATAATGATGTAAATGCATGTCTGGTTGATTTGGATGAAGAGCCACCAAAAGGTCCTAATTGTGGCGCATTGAAAACTGCAATAGGAGTTTCAAAGATGTTTAATCTTAAGTTTTTTGATAAACTTGTTTTTATGAGAAAGTTAATTGTTGATGGGAGTGTGACTTCGGGTTTTCAGAGAACAGCACTTCTTGGATTGGGTGGAGAGTTTGAAACGAAAGATGGAAGTGTTGGAATAGATGCAATTAGTTTGGAGGAGGATTCATGCAGGGTGATTGAGAGAGATGAAGCCCATAGTGTGTTTTCACTGGACAGGCAGGGAATTCCTCTTATTGAGATAACAACAGCACCACAGATTTATAGCCCAAGTCAGGCTTTTGAGGCGGCTAAACATATTGGGGATGTTTTAAGGTCGTTTGATAGAGTAAAGAGAGGGCTTGGAACCATAAGGCAGGATTTGAATGTTTCAATAAAGGGAGGTGCAAGGGTTGAGATTAAGGGAGCACAGAACTTGAAGTTAATTCCTGATATAATTAGTGATGAGGTCCGAAGACAGAAAATTCATCTTTCAATAATTGATGAGTTAAGAGATAGAGGAATTAATTCTCATAATTTTTCAGATAAGAAGATATATGATGTAACAGGAGTTTTTGATAAGAGCAAATCTAAGGTTATTAGGGAGAATTTAAGGGAAAATGGTTCAAAGGTTTTTGCGATTAAGTTGTTTGGTTTTAGGGGTATTTTAAAACATGAAATGCAAAAGAATTATAGGTTCGCAACGGAAATCTCAGATAGGAATAAGAAGCATTTTCCTCAGATTAAAGGGCTTTTTCATTTGGATGAATTGCCTAATTATGGAATTGGGCAAAGAGAAGTTAATGAGGTTGGAAAATTGCTAGGGATTAAGGGGAAGGATTCTTTTATTTTGATTGCAAGTAATGATTCTGATTTGGCAAAGGAAAGTATTAGAAATGTTTTGAGAGTTATATGTGAACTTATATCGGAAGTTCCAAGTGAGGTAAGGTGGGTGGATTCAAAGGGAACAGTGACTAATTTTTTAAGACCTATGCCTGGCGCTGCCAGAATGTATCCAGAAACAGATATTGTTGAGGTTGAGTTAAGTTCAGATATTCTTAGTAGTGTGGAAGTTCCTCAGTTGTATAGTGAGAGGTTAAAGAGGATTGAGAACGATTGGAATTTAGAGTGTTCGAAAGTTGCACAGGTTCTTGATAGGTATTCTGAGAGTGAAGTAGATAAGTTGTTAAAGGTTTCAGAGAAGTCTGCATCTGCACTTTATTCAATTTTGTTTGATATTCCAAAGGATATTAGGAAGAGGGATGGAGTTGAGCCTGTGGATTTTAAGTATGAACTTCTTTTGGATTTGTTAAAGGAAGTAAGAGATAATAATCTAAATCAAAAGGCAGTAAGGGATATTTTTTTAAGTTTGTATAAGGATAAGAAGTCAGAGGTTGATAATTTAAAGGAGTATTTGGAAAAGAAAGATTTGTTAGTTAAGAGTGTTGATGTGAAAGAAGTTGAGGAGAAGATTAGGAAGATAGTTGATGATAATAAAGGAGCACCTTTTGGAGCTCTTATGGGAAAATGTATGCAGGCATTTAATGGAACAGTTGATGGGAGATTGGTTTCTCAAATATTAAAGAAGTTAATGTAGGAAAAAGTTAGGGTGTTTAGTGATTTAAGGGGATTTATTTCTTGTTAAAAAGTTCTTTTTTAAGTGTAATTTTGTTATTTATATAATTGAAGGATTTGTAAATTAAATTTTTGAACACTACCAAATTTTCAAAGATTATATATTTGTCTTTCTAGGTCTGAGTACCATTCATCACAAAACAACAATTTGACATTGCTCACGTTTCCATTAATTCCCAAGCTACACTTTTTCGCCAAATCTGTAATATATGCATCAAAATAAGGATTTAAATCAACTATGATATTTCCACTATAGTACAGGGGAAATCTAACTATATTCTTGTGATTATCAATTGCAACTAAAACTCTTCCAATAATCCTATTTTCTGATTCTATATAGAAAACTGCCTTATTTGCTTCAAGGGCATTTGTAAAACAGGACCAGTAATTTTTAGCGTTGCTGTAATAACTAAGACAAGAGCCAACCACCCAATTTCCCATCATTAAAACACGAAGGGGATTGAGTTCTCTGTATATTGTAATTTCATCAATCTTTACGGCTTTTCTATCTCTCACCAATTTCAAAATTGAATTAACTTGCAATTTCAAATCATTAAACAAATTTCCATGTATCTCACTTTCTTTCTTTTTAACAATAGAATTAAAATAATTGATAAGGTTTCCTGCATCAGTGCATGTATCAAACCCTAATTTTTCAAGTATGGAGTTGGCATCATTTAAGTGGTGTGAAATCCTCTCAGAAGTGTTGGTTGAACTATTATTCTGATAATTTTGAATAGTAATCACTCTTTTGTTCTCAGAAAACCAAATCTCCCTCTGTTCATTACTGAATGTCTCTTCTATCCAAGTTTTATTTTTATCCTTAGTATATGGGTAACAATTTAATATCTTATTTGATTTGTGAGGATAACAATTTTTATGTGTGTATTCTGTAAGAAGTTCCTTAGCATAATCTCTATTTTTGCTCGTTGAGAAATACATCTTATATACCTCAATGAAAATTTCGGATCTTAGTTCTTCTTCGTCTATTTCAATTTTTCCAAATTCATTTCCAATTTTAATTTTAATTTTTCTGTTTAGCATATTATCAAAATAATTTATGAGTTCTTTTGCGAATACTTCTTGTAAATTGTTAAGAGAACCAGTAGGTATGTTTTTTATATCTTTAATTTGTGATAGTGCTCGTGTAAAGGAGGCTCTTTTCTTATCAGGATAACTATTATTTAATTCTAAGAGTTTGAGGTAATAATCTTCAATTAATTTATTGCCTGTTTTCGGATTTTCTGAGAATATAAAGTCTCTTTCTTCTTGAGACATATACTTAAGTGGCTTTGCAATTGAAGATATCCAGTTTAAGTCTATTATTAAGTTTATTTCAGTAACTAAGTTGATATTGGATATGAAATCTAAAAGGGATTTTTGTTTGTATTCTAAATAGTGCCAGATTACATATTTTATATCTTCTGAGTTAGAGAATTTAGACAGATTTGATAAAATCTTTATTTTCTTCCTTGAGCCTTGGATTTGGTTTTTTATGAATCTAAAAATCAAACTAAGGTTTTCTATATTAGTAAATGGAAATATTGCAGGAATTCCATATTTATACAAATCCCTTACATTTTTTCCTGCCGGTTTTCCCACATCCACTAATTCATACCCTATTTTAGGCCATAAATCAGGATATTTTTCCATGCAACTCATTATTGCGGGAACTCCATGTTCATAAAAATCCCTTACATTTTTTCCTGCCTGTTTTCCCATATCCACCAATTCATACCCTATTTTGGGCCATAAATCAGGATATTTTTCCATGCAACTCATTATTGCGGGAACTCTATGTTCATAAAAATCCCTTACATTTTTTCCTGTCTGTTTTCCCATATCCACCAATTCATACCCTATTTTAGGCCATAAATCAGGATATTTTTCCATGCAACTCATTATTGCGGGAATACCGTATCCATAAAAATCCTCTGCATTTTTTCCCATATCCACCAATTCATATCTAATTTTAGGCCATGAATCAGGATATTTTTCTATGTAACTCACTATTGCAGAAATTCCATGTTCATAAAAATACCTTGCATTTTTTCTTGCCCTTTTTCCCATATCCACCAATTCATACCCTATTTTAGGCCATAAATCTGGATATTTTTCTATGCAACTCATTATTGCGGGAATACCGTATCCATAAAAATCCTCTGCATTTTTTCCTACTTTCTTTCCTACTTCCACCAATTCATATCTAATTTTAGGCCATGAATCAGGATATTTTTCTATGCAACTCATTATTGCGGGAACTCCATATTTATAAAAATCCCATGCATTTTTTCCTGCCTGTTTTCCCATTTCCATCAATTCATATCCTATTTTAGGCCATGAATCAGGATATTTTTCTATGCAACTCATTATTGCGGGAATACCGTATCCATAAAAATCCTCTGCATTTTTTCCTGCTTTCTTTCCTACTTTCACCAATTCATATCTAATTTTAGGCCATAAATCAGGATGTTTTTCTATGTAACTCACTATTGCAGGAATTCCTTCTCTATACAAATACCTTGCATTTTTTCTTGCCCTTTTTCCCATATCCACCAATTCATACCCTATTTTAGGCCATAAATCAGGATATTTTTCTATACAACTCATTATTGCAGGAATTCCTTCTCTATACAAATACCTTGCATTTTTTCTTGCCTTTTCCCCCATTTCCACCAATTCATACCCTATTTTAGGCCATAAATCAGGATATTTCTCTATGCAACTCACTATTGCAGGAATACTGTATCCATAGAAATCCTCTGCATTTTTTCCTGCTTGCTTCCCTAATGCATATACGTCAAAAACATTCTTACACAGAAAATTTATTTGAGATTTAGTGAGTTTATCTAATGGCAGTTCTAATTTTATTAAATAAGACTCTCTTTCTTTGAGTTCTGCCTCAGAAATTTCTCCTCTTTGTGAAGTTGGTAGATTGAAATATTTAACTAATTCATTCAGATTGCCTTTTTCATCATGTATTAAGTCTAATTCATTTCTTAAGATTCTCACTTCCCTAATGATTACTTGTTTGTTTTGTTCAGCATTTTCATGAGATACTTCATTCTCAAAAAGTTCTTTTAATTCTGAGAGCCTTGTTTGAAGAACTTTGATTAATTTCAGATGCTTAGATGAAACGTCGGCAGTTAAATAATTCTTTAATGTATTAAAATCTGTTATACCATCTTTTATAACTTCAAATTCTCTTTTGCTTGTAATTTCTCTTACTTTGGTTATCAGAGACAGAAAAACATCCGAGTCATCAGTGTTGAATACTTGAGTTAAAAGGTTTAATTTCTCCTTGACTATTTTTTCCAATTCATCTAAATCGGATTCTAAATTTAGAATTAAATTCTTAACATCATGCATGTTATAAATCCAAATTTAAGTATTTATAAACATAACTTGTAAAACATCTTTGTGTAGTCGGGTGACATATGTCACCAGTTAAAAAATTCTTTCAAATGAATAAAATTCATTTGCTGGAGTTTGTAAAAACAAGCTCTCATGAGGTCTAAAATGATTATATCTCATTCTAAATTTCTCTAAATCCTCATTACAATATTTAATTTCTCTCTCAATTGTTCCGAAAAGTCTTTCGACTTTTCCATTTGTTTGAGGTCTCTTTACTCTAGTCCGAATATGTTCAATCTTTCTTCTCCGACACCAAACATCAAACTTAGAATGTTTGCTATTTAATCCATAGGGAGCACCATTGTCACTAATTATTTGAGTTGGAGTTCCAAACTCCTTAGTTAAATTATCAAGAAATTCAGTAACAACCATAGTTGTTACAGTAGGAACCTGTAAGATTCCTAAACAATATCTTGTAGCATCATCAACTACAGCAATTATTTTGCTTTTTTTTCCAAATTCGCTATCATCTATGTGCCAAAGCGAATTTGCATGTTTTCTTTGAAAACGAACATATTTCTTACGTTGACCTCTGTTATGTTCTTTTCTAGTTAAATTGTTGCGTTTCAAAACTTCATTCACAGTGGCTGGATGTAAGTCTAAATGTAAAGAATCACGGAGCTTTTTAGCTCCCCATCCTGTTGCAGTTCTTAAATTGATAATTTTAGATTCAATGTCCAAGGTTACTTTATACCAGATTTTATTTGGTCTTTGAGAGTTGTCACAAAAATCCCAATTGGATTCTTTATTAAAACAGCGTTGCCAACGTTTTAAAGTACGAATAGTAATATTATAATCAAATTTACTCTTCAAAATTTTCTGACATTTTGAATAAGAAAATTGCTTCACTCTTAACTTAACAAATTCTTTGCGGATTTCATATTTCTTCATGAAATTGGGAAAATAAAGAATTTTTTAACTGGTGACATATGTCACCCGACTACACACTTGTAAAACATCTTATTAAATTATGAGGCTTTTGATATTCTAAGAATGTACATAATTATTTCATAATCGCAATATTTTTAAAAGAGGTGTTTTTGGCTTTTGTTATGGTTAAGAAAGTTTTGCCTTTTACAAAAGAGAAGATTATTGAGGTTATGAAGAAGTATCCCACACCTTTTTATATTTATGATGAGAAGGGAATTGTCGCTAATGCAGAGAAACTAAGTAAGGCTTTTTCGTGGAATAAGGGATTTAGGGAGTATTATGCACTTAAAGCATCACCTAATCCCCATCTTCTGAAAATAATACAGAGAGTTGGTTTTGGTGTGGATTGTTCATCTATTGCCGAACTTCTTTTATGTGAGAAGGTTGGAATTACTGGTGAGAATGTTATGTTTACTTCGAATAATACTATGGTAGAGGAATATGAGAAGGCTATTAAGATGGGAGCAGTAATTAATTTGGATGATATTAACCACATTAAATTTCTTGAGGATAATGTTAGACTGCCTGAGTTGATTTGTTTTAGATATAATCCAGGTCCTTTGAAAGGGGGTAATATTATTATAGGAAAGCCAGAGGAAGCAAAATATGGTTTAACCCGAGAACAGATTTTTAGAGCATATAGGATATGCAAGGAGAAGGGTGTTAAGAGGTTTGGAATTCATATTATGGTAGTATCAAATGAACTTGATGTTAATTATTTTGTTCATTCTGCTAAGATGATGTTTGAACTTGTTATTGAAATTTCAAAAGAGGTTGGGATTGAGTTTGAGTTTGTGAATTTAGGAGGTGGAATTGGAATTCCATATGAGCCTTCCCAGAAAGCAATTGATTTGATGGATTTAGGTTTGGGGATTAAGGATGAGTATGAAAAAGCAGTTAGTGAGGGTATGAGTGAGTTAAAGATATATTTGGAATCAGGAAGAATGATTACAGGTCCTTATGGTTATTTAATTACGAAGGTTATTCATATGAAGGATATTTATAAGAATTATATTGGTGTTGACGCGTGCATGGCAAATCTTATGAGACCGGGAATGTATGGGGCTTATCATCATATAAGTGTTCTTGGCAAAGAGGATGAAGAACTAACTGATGTTTATGATATTGTTGGGTCTTTGTGTGAGAATAATGATAAGTTTGCAGTTGATAGGAAACTTCCCAAAGTTGAGATAGGTGATATTATTGTAATTCATGATGCTGGAGCACATGGACATTCAATGGGTTTTAATTATAATGGGAAGTTAAGGTCTTCTGAGTTGTTGTTAAAAGAGGATGGTAGTGTTAAGCAAATTAGAAGATCTGAGATGTATGATGATTTGTTTGCAACTCTTGATTTTAGTGATTTGTAATTTTTTTATAGTTCTTTAGTGTGTGTAATTTTTGTAATACTTAGTGGAGTTTGTTAGTTTTGTAAGGTTTATGGTTGGTTGATGGAGTTTGTTATTTTGTAGAAAGGTTAGTGAGGTTTAGGATTTTTTGGTATCTTTTGTTTTTTACTTGATTAATTATATAAATGGGAAAGTAAGAAAATTCATATGGGTAAGTTTTTTAGGCGTTCAAGCCGCAGGAAATCTTTGTTTAAGAGGTTCTCCAAATTAAGTTTTATTTTTTTAGTGTTTGCACTTTTGTTATTGATTGTCTGTTTTGTTGTGTATAAGTTTAGGGAAGAGGTTGCTGAGTTTCTTATTGTTGCAGGAAAGGTTGTGTTGATATTGGTTGTGGCATATTTGCTTTATTTGGTTTTGTTTAAGAGAAGATGAAGAGTTATAAGTTTAATGAGGTGAAGTATAAGAGCAGGGGCGAGTTAAGGATTGCCAAGTTTCTTACGGAGAAGAGAATTAAGTTTGTGTATGAGAAGAGGTTAATTTTAAAGAGGCCTTATGATAAGGGTAAGGAGAGTATATTTTATCCTGATTTTTATATTCCTAAGAGGAAGTTGATCATTGAATATTTTGGGATGGTGGGCGATTCTAATTATGATAGTATTTCGAAAGGTAAGAAGGAAATTTACAGGCATAATAGTTATGGGCTTATATCTGTGTATCCGGATACTCCAAGTTCTGTATGGCAGAGGGAAGTGTTAAGAAAAGCAAAAGGAATTTTTTATAGCTGGCTGTTTAGGTTTATATTTTTCTTGTTTAAGGTTATGGTTTTTGTTTCTGTTTTATTACTTTTAACTTTTTATTTGTTTGATATTGATTTGCATGATTGGGATGGTTTGATTAGCGGTTCTGATGTTGAGCAGGTTGGGGTTATATGTTCTGATAGTTTAAGTAAATTGGTTATTGATGGTGAGTATTATGTTCATACTAATGTTTCAGTTTTTGAGTCTAAGCCTGATTGCATGGATTTTTGTGGAGAAGGTGATGTGGTTTTAGTGGTGAATAGTAGTTATGTTCAAAGACATGCTGATTTAGAAGAGGGTTATAATATGAGTAATTGGTTTTGCGTTTGCAGTTTTGGGAGTAAGTTTGGTATTTTTGAATATTGTTATCCATTGAGTAATGTGAGTTATTCGTAATATTTATTTTCTGGTGTCTGATTTGTGTTAGATGAATTGGGATGTTAGGAGGTTTTTTGAGAAGCATTTTTTTTAATTTTAGGCTCTAAATCAAAGTCTTTATAAAGTAATTGGGATTTATTTTAATTGCAATGGCGAGTTTTCCTAAGACTAAGACAACTGATAAGGAATTGTTTGATGTAATTTCTGGTTTGAAGAAGTTTTCAAATAAGTCAGGTGTTGGCACTTGGAGAGCAGTTGCTGCTAAGTTAGCAGGTTCTGCGAGTCAGAGATCCCAAGTGAATTTATCAAAGATTGACAGGCATGCAAAGGATGGCGAGAGTGTTATTGTTTGCGGCAAGGTGCTTGGTGATGGCAATTTAACGAAGAAGGTTACAGTTATTGGGTTTAATGCATCTTATAGTGCACTTGAAAAGATTGAGAAGTCAGGCGGTAAGTTTTTTAGAATTTCTGATTATATTTCAAGGAATCCAAAGGATAAACCAAGAATTATTGGCTGAATTTTTTAAATATTTTTTATTATAGCGAAGTGGGGCAGTTAGGAGTGCCCGTCGGGCTCATAACCCGGAGGTCAGTGGTTCAAATCCACTCTTCGCTACTTTTCAAAAGAAAATATCTATGAATTGTTAGGTACTCTAAATAGATACCTGTAGGTGATTTGTATGGATGAGTTAAAGAAATTAAAGTATAATGTGAAGGCATTACTTGACCATGTAGAATCCGATAACAAATTTTTCTCATCAATTATCTCATTTGTTTATGAATTGAATAATCCTGTTAATTCTAAAGAAATTGATGTAGGGAAAATTGATTTTTTTATTGAGAAAATTGACGGATTTTATAATAAGTATAGGTCTGATGATGGGAGTTATATCCCTCCTTCACAAATTTCACGTTCAGATTCAATAGTGACAGATTTAAGGGAAGGAATTTCTAAATTAAAACAATTATCTCAAGAAAAGTTATTATCTATGAATTCTTCAATTCAAGTTAGTTCTCCTTTAGGGATTCATGATAAAAACTTAATTGAAGCATGTCAAAGGACTTATGATTCTGAAGACTGGCGGAATTTAGTCTTGAATGCGTGTAGGCATTTAGAAGTTAGAATAAGAGAGAAAGCAAATTTAAGTCAAAGTGATATTGGTGTTGATTTGGTTAATAAAGCATTTAATAAAGATACAGGAAAATTAAAAATTCCCTTTTGTGTTACACCTGCTGAAGAAGAAGGTTTTTTTCATGTATTCAGAGGAATTTTTTTGTTTCATAGGAATGCAAAGGGTCACAGAGAAGGAGAAATTGGAAAAGAAATAATTTGTAAGATCTTCTGGACTCATTCAGGAGAAGTTGACAAAGTAAATATAACAAATGCTAATGATTTAATTAATCTGAAATGAATATCAATATAAGAAAACAACCTAATTTGATTACAATCCTATCAAACCTATCTCTTTCTATCTCTGTTATAATCCATAAAACGAATTATCATTTCTTTTAATTTGTGTTTGCCTAACTTGGATTTTATACTTGCTTCAATTTCATCCATGTAAGAATACAATTTGAAAATTAGATTGTATTTCTTACATATTGACCTTAGAAACTCCAAATCATCTGCATTCACTTCATTGCCAAAAATGGAATCAAATCTTTCCAATTCATCAGAGTCATCGATTTCACTTCTTAAAAGAAATCTTGGCAAAGTCATTCTGTTTGCTACTATGTCTGATGCGATGGGTTTTCCTATTTCGTCAGTTGAACTCTCAATTTCAAGCAAATCATCTTTTATTTGAAACAATAATCCTAATTCTTCACCTAAATCAGAAATCATGTTATCAAATTCATTGCCTGAGAGCAAAATACCAATTGATATAGGACACGAGAAGGTGTATATTCCTGTTTTCGTTCTGTAAACCTTTTCAATGTCATCTCTTGAAATACTTATATCTGCTGAAATTTGAAGTTCTCGCATCTGGGCAAGATATGTCAAAGAGTAATTGTTTAATATTAAATCAATGATTTTAGAATCTACATCTTTTAATAATTTAAACCCAAGATAACTTGTAATTGTCGAGACACAAATAGCGTAACTCTCTCCGTCTTTTTTGGATATTCTGTTAAGATTAAAGTTCTCAAACTGCTTGTGTATTGACGGTTTGCCTCGTCTTATATCATCGCAATCCATAATATCATCTATTATTAAAATTGAACTGTGAAATAGTTCAACGCCAGTTGCAACCCTTAGAGCCTTTTCAAAATCATTGCCCCCATACAGATTTGTAAGTCTCAAGAACAAGAGAACCTCTGATGGATTTTCCATTTAAGGAGTAATCAAGAATCCTATTTAGGACATTTTTGGAGAAAGGGAATTCCTCAAATTCAATAGAACCAATAAATGATTCTAAAAACTTATGAATATCTGTTTTGTGCTTAGGGTTAATCATTTTAATACAATTAAGAATGACTTAGGATTTATATAATCTTTTAAAAAATTTACTTTGTAAATTAGGGATTTAGCACTTTTGTATTTGAATATTATAATTTTTATCAAGCCTTTTGAGGTATTACTAACACGTTGTGGTTCAAAAACTTTAAATATGTGTTTAGTTTGTGTATTATGTGTGGCTAAATATATATAAAACTATGTAGTATTAAGTGTATGGATAGACAAATGATAAAGGGAATTAGTTTACTTAAAAATTCAAATTAAGTATTAAAGAAAAGAGTCCTATCAAAGAAGAAAAATGAAAGTACCTACTTGTAATTCTTGCAGAGATGAATTACCAAATGATTCTTTCACAGATAAAGAAGGATTTTTATATTGCTCATTAGAATGTTACAATCAATTACAAGATCTAAAAACTATGCAAGATAATGTCTTGGACTTTTTGAAATTCCCTAAAGAATATTTAACTTTATTTGGAAGTTCTAATCTTGCTAGAAAACAATTAAAAAGTAAATTTTTTAGAGAGAAAGTTTTTGAAGTTAGGGGGAAGAATTGTGAACATTGTGGAACTGATAAAGATATAACTTTACATCATTTCTCTTACGATCTTAAAATTCCTAATGAATATATCGACATAAGGAATGAAAGTATTTGGCCAGCAATGTTTAAAAAATATCCTAATGAATTTCAACAAAATATTGATATGATAAGAGTTTTATGTAATAGATGTCATTACAAAGAACATTTGAGGTTAAAGAAAGAGACAGGATTTTTCATGCCAATTGAAGAAATAAATTGGGAAAAGCCCAAGAAACTATTAGAAAGAGAAAATAAGAAATATATCAATACAGATAAAAGAAAATTCTCAATTGCAGATATTAAAAATAAGAGACATACTTCAACAACTACAGAAGAATTATTGGAGAGATATCCTAATCATGGTAAGAATTGGACTCAAGAAGAAGGTCAAAAAGTTGAAACGATGTATAAAGATAAACATTCATTAGAAGATATTGCTAAAAAACTTGGTAGAAGTCCTGTTTCTATCTCATTTAAATTATGTCAATTAGGTTTAGCAACCTATGACAAAGAAACTCAAAAAATTAGATCTAGTTTATAGAGTCTAGTTTTGGTAAAACCAAACTCTAATTTTTCTTTCTATCTTCAACACTTTAACCAACCCTTCTCAATTCAAGCCCATAGTGCTGCAACACTAAGTCACTTATGGCTATGTTGATTAGGCAATCTTCTCTCTTTTTTGAGCCTTAAATAATTTATCCTTAAATTGGCTTTGTAGAAAATAAGATAAAGTTGGAGATTGAGTTTCGATTTAAGATAAATCCCAATCTCACATTGACTCAAAAGTCTCTCTTTCATAAGGTTTTTTGTCAAAATTTGTTTAGAATTAGGAACTCAGGTAAAGATAGAAAGCCTGCCCAAATCTATTTTCTACAAAGCCCTTCAAATACAATGAATTTTTAAACTGAGGTTTCTTATCTAACTCTATGAAAGAGAGAAAAAGAATTGTATTTTTGTCATCATCTTATGTAAATTTAGCATGTAATTTTGCCCAGAAATATAGAGAATATGATATTTTTCTTATTTTTGATAGAAAATTTCCTTTTGATATTTATGATTTGGATAATTTTTATACATACACTTTTGCGAACCAGAAATTGTTTGAGAAAAATCCAGAACAGTATTTTGATAATTTATCAGTATTCATAGAACAGTTTGAACCTGATTTTATAATCACAAATAATTTCACAAAACTTCTTCCCAAGTCATTTATTGAGTTTGGGAAATTTAGAAATCCTAATCTTAAAATAATAAATATTCACAATGCTGACTTGAATAAAGGAGAGGATATGAAAGGACTGAACTCAGAGATAAAAGAATTTTTGAAGTACAAAGAAATTACATCAACACTTCATTTAATAGAGGATGAAAGAATGGATGAGGGAAAAATCTTGGCGACTTCTCATCCCACAACGTTAAAAGAATTGAAGAGAAAAAAATTAGTTCACAATACAGAGGAAATTTTAAACCCAAGAGTTAGAAATGTAATTCTAAGTTATCATGAAAGAACGAAGGTTCTGAATTTATTGCATAAAACAATTGAAGGTATGAAATAAGTTTTATTTAAGGGAAATTTATTTGAGAAATGAGCAGTTTAACTAAGTAATCTTTTTTTAAATTCGTTTAATGTTTTTTCGTAATGCATCTGAAGAACCATTAAACTAAATCCCTTGTTTCTAAAATGAGGTTTTGCAACTTCACAAATGAACTCGTCAAAATCAAGAAGGCTGATACTTATTTTCTCCCCAGAATCAACTTGCGGTTCTTGAACTTTTTTGCAACCTTTTGCAAAGTAATATTGTGTGTTCCATATCATGTGCCCTGCTTCTCTGTCTATCTTAAATAATTCTAATTGTGAGCATTTCATTCCTGTTTCCTCTAAGAGTTCACGTCTTGCGGCAGTTTCATAGTCTTCTCCTGAATCAACCCCTCCACCAACTAAGGATGTGAAAGAGCCTCTGCTTGGTTGTTTTTCTTTTAGCAGAACTATTTTTTTGTCCTGTGTTAGTGCGATAACCTGAACAGATGGTCTGTGTACTACTCCCTCAAATGTTGTTTTGCTTCCGTCAAATAATTCCTGTTCCCATTGGTACACATTAAATAAAACGCCGTTGAAAACTTTCTTAGCATGTTTTGGAATCTGTTTAGTCATATTATATTGTGCAGACATAAATTTATATATTTTACTTAATATCATTTCGTATGAGGTATGAAAATATTTTAATGCCTGTAAGATTTCAGCCAATGCATTTGGGACATTATAAATTGCTTAGAAAAGCATTGAAACAAACGGACAATCTGATTCTTGTAATTTATCAAAGCAATAAAACTGACTTTAAAAATCCCCTAACAGGATTGGAAAGAGAAAAGTTCATAAAAGAAGTTCTAAGTAAAGAAGATATTGAAAAGATTGAATTTATTCATATGCCGTATTTTAAAGAATCAAAGGACAGATTGGATTTCATATTAGAAAACTGCAATGTAAATAGGAAGACACTAATTGTATCAGGAAGTTCTGCGGTTAAGAGAATTTTTGAAAAGTTAGGAAATGAGGTCAAGACACCTCATGATTTGCTTAGAGAGATTCCTGACATTTCAGGTTCGGATATAAGAGAGATGATTTTAAGAAATGATTCAAAATGGAAGAATTTTGTACCTGAAAAAACAGTTAATTACTTAGAGAAATTGGGTATTAAAACCAGATTGGAAGATTTAAAAAAAGATTGGAAAAAGTAATTGGCGAAAACATTGGAATTCTTTAATTCAGGATTAAATTCTGTATTCTCGTTAATGTGATTTTCCAAGAACACAAAAGATTTATAACATATCTCTCTTAACTTTATTATGGATTCTCTTCTTGAAAAAGTAAACTTCCCTTATGAAAAAGTTCGCCGAGGGCAAGATGAATTTATTAGACAGGTTTATTCTACAATAGAAGAGAATAAAAATATTTTAGTAAATGCTCCAACAGGACTTGGAAAGACAATTTCTGCTCTTGCTCCTGCAATTTCAATTGCAAGAGAGAGAGGGCATAAAGTAATTGTTTTGACTTCAAGACAGACTCAGGCAAATCAGGTTATAAAGACAATTATTGATATTAATTCCAAGATATCAGGTGAGAGGATAAGGTATACTGCATTTATAGGGAAGAGGAATATGTGTGCTCATAGTGATAGGGGGCAGTATTCAGCACAGGATTTTAATGAGTTTTGCAAAAAGGTTCGTGAAACGGGGAAGTGTGTTTATTATAAAAATTTCAAGGATAACGATAATGAGGATCAGGTTTTGGGAGTGATTGGTAGGGCAAATAAATCAGGCATGAATGTTGAGGAATTTGTTGAGTTTTCAGCGGGTTGCAAGCTTTGTCCGTATGAAGTGGCAGGGCTAAAAGCCCAGAGTTCTGATGTTGTTATATGTGATTATAATTATCTTTTTCAGACAGGAATTTCTGAGAGGTTTTTGGGAAGAGTTGGGAAGCCCCTTGATGAGTGCATTTTAATTGTTGATGAGGCTCATAATCTGCCTGACAGAATTCGTATGGGATTTTCGTTTAATTTATCGTCTGATTTGATAAATTTTGGATTAAGGGAATTGAATGATACTATAAAATCGTCTAAGTATGATTCTGTTGTAAAAAATATTGGAGAAGTGATTAGAGAATTGTTTTTTGATAAATTGGAGGATGGACGTGATAGTTATCTTGTTTCAAAGGATGAGTTTCTGACTAAGTTAAATTCCAAGTTTGGAAAAGTTGGTCTGGATGTAGAGTTTATTGCAAAGGATTTGTATGAAGCCGCAGCGTTAATTAAAGAGGATAAGATTGTTTCACAGGTTGAGAGAATTGCTAATTTTCTTGAGAGATGGAATAGTTATGATGAAGAGAGTTTTTTAAGAGTTCTTGATAAGGATGTTCGGGAGGGCAAAACTGTATTGAATTTGAGAATTAAGTGTATTGATCCTTGTGATATTGCAAAGGAGATTTTGAATAATTCTGTTTCTTCTGTTTTAATGTCGGGGACGCTATCACCTATTGAGATGTATCGTGATATTTTAGGGGTTTGTGATTGTGAACTTCTTGAACTTGACAGTCCGTTTTCATCAGAGAATCAATTAACTCTTGTTGAGAATGAGGTTACAACAAAGTTTACAGCGAGAAGTCCTAGGATGTTTCGTTTAATGGCTGAGAAGGTTTCTGAGATTTTGGATTGTGCTCAGGATAAAAATGCAATTGTTTTTTTCCCGAGTTATGATATGATGGAGAAGGTTGTATCTAATATTAATGTTTTTTCTCTTGACAGGAAAGTTCTAAGAGAGAAGAGGTATATGTCAAAGGAAGATAAGGAGAAGTTTGTGTTAGCATTTCGTGATAATAGTTCTTTGAGTTTTAAGTCAAAAGTTTTATTTGCGGTAACTTCTGGTTCTTTTGCTGAGGGGTTGGATTTGCCAAAGGAAGCCTTGGAGATAGTAATTGTTGTTGGTTTGCCTCTTGGAGTTCCTGATGTTACAACGTCTGCAATAATAAAGCATTTTGATAAGAGGTATGGAAAGGGGCAGATGTATGGGTATGTTTATCCTGCAATGTCTAAGATTATTCAGGCGGCAGGAAGGTGCATTAGAACAGAGGAGGACAAAGGAGTAATTGTTTTAATGGATTCAAGGTTTTTGTTTCCTATTTATGCCAAGAGTTTTCCAAATCATTGGAAATTAAAGGTTGCCCAAGATAATAGATTAGAAATTGAGAATTTTTTTGAATAAAGAGGCCATATATCTTTGATTTTTATGTATTTGGCTTTTGGAGTTTTTCTTGCCTCCTCTAATTCCTTTTTAGTGTAATCTGTTAAAAATCTATCATCATTTAACTCCCTTCTGATTTCTTTTCTTATTTTTATTTTCTTGTGTTTTTGTACCATATTCATTTCTCCAACCTCTTTTTACTTTTTAAGGAATTTCTTTTAGAAATAACTTTTTTCTTTGTCTCTTTTTCAAGCTCTAATCTCGCTTTTTTTGATATACTGCCACCTTTGTTTGCTATGTTTTTATGTTCTTTAAGTGTCTTTGGTTCTTTCTGCTTTTCAAGTTCTGTTGTTGAAACTTCCCCAAGCATTGAAAGAATTAACTCCAAATCTGTTAAATGATCTCTTAAATTAATCTTGGATTGTTTTGGAATATTCTTAAAGTCTTTATGTTCTTTTACTGACTTATCAAAAACTGCTTTATGTATCTCATTAGTTAGTATAGCAAAATCTTTTTTTTCTTTAACTCCTCTTTTTCTCCATTCATCTGTTAATTTTTGTCTTATACTTATTCCTCTTAACCTTTTATCAATCCAATTTCTTGGGTAACCTTTTAACTCATAGTATTCCTTTACTCTATTTTGTGCTAATTCAGGGTTTTCTATTTCATCTATTCTTTCCTGTCCTAATTGAGCAAGCCATAACTTAAATGGTTCTGCTCTTTTTGAAGGTATTGATTGAATTATTCTAAAAATTCCCTTTGTATTAGAACAATTCATTTTCTGGACACCACCAGATGTTTCAACTTCAAGGGTATAGACAATTTGTCCCCATCCTTCAAAGATTCCTAAGTCTCTTTTTTTAAGTTTATTTAAGTAATCTTTTGGATTTTTAGACTCTGTTACTGCATAAACAATATCTTCAATAACATAAAACCACTCATTATTAAACCAAGTTCTTCGTATTCTCTTGTCTTCAAAAACAATGATCCTACTTTCTCTCATTATAAATTAAATTTTATACTATTATATAAAATTATCTTAATTTTTTAACTTCAAGGGTATGAACAATTTGTCCCCACCCTTCAAGCAGTCCCAAATCTTTTTTTAAGCTTATTCACATAAATGTTGTTTAATTTCACTTTGAAGTGTTACACAACCCTTAAAATTATTTTAATGGATTATATTTTTATTACATAAAATTTCAAAATGATAGGATATTTAGTTCTTCTAACAGTGCTTACATATTTTACAATAGCATCAATAGAGGATATTAAAAAAAGAGAGGTTTATGATTATGTTAATTTTTCGCTTGCATTTTTTATTTTAGTCTGTGCTATATTTCATTCATTAATAATTGAATCAACAGAACCGATAAAACACGCAGGATTTGGATTGCTCATAGGTTTTGCTTTGGGAGTTATCTTATTTTACTTTGGAATATGGGGAGGTGGTGATGCGAAATTCATTCTTGGATTTGGAGCGGCATCTTATTATTTAATAGAGTTTACGCAGTTGTCTCAAACAAATATGGGATTAATGTATGAAAAGGGAGTGTATTTGTTATCTAATTTTCTTCCAGTCTTTTTGGATTTATTTCTAAAATATATAATAATTATAGATATTGTATTTTTTGTTTTTGTTTTAGTGCAATTCTTCTTGTCTAAAAGGTCAGATGAAAGAAAAGATTTGATACTTCTTATGGCTATATTGCTTGTGCTGTTTGCAGGTCTTTATCTTGATTACAATCCTGCTGTTTTAATTGGGTTAGGATTTATTGCATTTTTATTGATATTTGTATCAAGGGATGGAATTTTTGACAGTGTATATTTTAAGTGGAAAAAGCATTTGGAGGATTTAAAAGCAGGTGATAAATTAGATGTTGATTTAGTAATATCGAATAAAAAAATCATAGATTATGAGAATGGGAAGTTGGGACTTTCAAAGCATGAAGTTCATAAGATAAGAGATAATATTAATGAGTCAAATAAGTTAATGGATGTGTATGTCAGAAAATCTCTTCCTTATGGAATGCTTGTTGGTTTGAATTATGTAATGTATATGCTTAAAGTAATTTCACTTGAGAGAAGCAATGTAGAAATTCTTTTGTTTATGTTCAAGTTTTTGTTTTTCTCATTTATTGCAGGAGGAGTTTTGGCTATTGTAATTTTATTTTTTCATTATTTTAAAAATTATTCAAAGGTAAGATTTCACATAACAAGAAGGGAAGCTATAATCTCTCTTTTAGTTATCGTATCCTTAGTTTTACTTACGTATGAAGATATAAGGTTTTTACTTATAGCAGTTTTAATTCCTTTGTATTTTATTATTAAGATTGCCAAGTCTGTTGAGGAGTTTGTGTTCATAAAGAAGAAAAAATTGGATGAGATAACTTTGGGAGATTGGATTGTGCAAGATATTGTAATAAAGCATAAAATAATTTATCATAAAGAGGATTTCAAAACAGGAGTTGACAAAACCCAGTTGGAACAAATCAAAAAACTTTCACAGAGACATCCCAAATTAAGAGAACTTTTAGTTAAGGATGGGATCGCGTTTCTTCCTGCGTTATTTCTCGGGTTTGTTCTTATGTTTGTTATATAATTTTTTTACAAATTTGCAAACAGCATTTTGTAATTCTTCTTCATGCTCATAGAAACTATGATCTCCTTTTATTAATTGAGTTTGGGAATTTGGGTTTGAATAATGTTTTTTTATTTTTTCAAGCATTTCCTTTGGTGAGCAGTTTATGGCAAATTCTTCTTCACTTCCGAAAAGAGCTAAAATGGGACATTTTATTTTTTTGATATGATCAAGTTCATTTTCGTAATTAAATAGGTTTCCTTCAATTGAGTCATCGTTTAGCAAGTCATAGAATCTTCTGGCACATAATAAGTCAAATTCGGGAACTTCCTGAAATGTTTCGGATTCATATTTTCGTCTTGCAAGTTTTAGGGTTCGTTCAAAGTCATCTTTTAATTTGTTTTTGTAAATTGCTATGTCATCACAAGGAGCTAAGAGAATTAGTCCTATTATATTATCATTTTCTTTTTCAAGGGCGTAGTAAAGGGATTTTTGGCATCCTGTTGAATGCCCGCATAGAATGTATTTTGTATGTCCAAGTGCTTTGAGATAGTTGATGGAGGATTCAATATCAATTAAACAGTCTTCAAAAATTTCGTATGCAGTGCCGCACATTTGATATATATTGTTTCCCAAGATGTCTTTTTTTTTTAAGGAGTTTACAATTCCGCTACCCCTTGTGTCCAAGAGCAAGCATCCGATGTTTAAGTCTTGAGCAATTTTACAAATATTAGAGCCTGTATTTGATGCCATTGAACTTGTCATGCCATGCACATGAATAATTACGATATTGCTTTTTGATTTGGAGTAAAGAGCCCTTAATTTAAATCCGTCAAGTGTTTCAAAGTCAGTTAGTGCAATGTTTCAAGCATAAGTAGTTTGTAGGTTTTCATATTAACTTAGTTCCTTTTCATTTGGAGATAGTAAATTTTAAATAGTATTATGGTAATACCATGGTTGTATGGTAAGGTTTTAGATTTCATATCTTGCGATATAGTAACATAATATTATAAATGAGAATAATCCTTATTTTTCAAAGTAAATCCGATGTAATTCAGATTTGGATAAAGAGTTTGTATGAATAGAGGGTGAGGAGTTTAGGTTAAAATGAAATCCAGAAAATATATTATAATTACAGGAGGAGTGTTATCAGGACTTGGCAAGGGAGTATGTACAGCAAGTATAGGGTTTTTATTTTCTGGAACATATAAGGTTTTACCAATTAAACTTGATGGCTATCTAAACTCAGATCCTGGTACGATGAACCCTATAGAACATGGAGAAGTTTTTGTCTTGGAGGATGGATGTGAAGTTGATATGGATTTCGGACATTATGAGAGGTTTTTAGACTATAATGCTAAAGAGGAGCATAGCATAACTATGGGAAAGATATTCCACAAAATAAGGCAGTTGGAAAGGGAAGGTAAGTATCTTGGCAGGACTGTGCAGATGATACCGCATGTAACGGATCTTATCCAAGACGAGATTATAACTGTTGCAGATAATGAGGATGTGGATTTGGTTTTAATTGAAGTTGGAGGAACTATTGGGGATATGGAAAGTGAGTTGTTTATTGAGGCATTAAGGCAACTTGAGAGAAATGTTGGGAAAGAGAATATAATTTATGTTCATTTAACGTATGTTCCTGTTCTATATGGGGTAAATGAGCAGAAAACAAAACCTTCTCAGCAAAGTATAAATCTTCTGCGTCAAAGGGGAATATGGCCAAAGATGATAATTGCAAGAACTTCAAATTATTTAACAGATAATGCAAAGAAAAAGGTTGTTCTTTTTTCAAATGTGGATGCATCAAATGTCCTCTCAGCACCAGATGTTGATTGCATATACACTTTACCTCAGATTTTCAATTCCCAGAATATGATTGAGAAATTGTCAAAGGAACTTTTATTAAAACCTCCAAAGTTAGAAAAACTTCAGGTATGGGAAAATTTTTTATCAAGAAAAAAGGAAAGGAGGATTAAAATTGCAATTGCAGGGAAGTACATGCAACTTGAGGATTCGTATGCAAGTATAGTTGAGAGTTTGTTACACTGTGAGTTCAATTTGGGAGTTAAGATAGAGAAGTTATGGATAGATACTGCGGAGAGTTATGGGGAAGAAATATTGAAGGAGGTTTCTGGGATAATTGTTCCTGGTGGTTTTGGAGAGAGAGGAGTTTTAGGAAAATTGAAGATAATAAAGTATGCAAGAGAAAACAAGATTCCTTTTTTGGGAATTTGCTATGGATTGCAACTTGCAGTTGTTGAGTTTCTTAGAGATGTCTGCGGTGTAAAAGATGCAAATTCAACAGAGATTGATTCTAAAACTAAAAATCCCGTGATAACTTTACTTGATGAGCAGAAAAATATTGTTAAGTTAGGAGGGACTATGAGACTTGGAGATTGCAGGGCAAAGTTAAAGAAAGGTATAATTAGTTCTTTGTACAAAGAGAGGAATATGACGGAGAGAGAAGATAGTTTTGTGGTATCAGAAAGGCACAGGCATAGGTATGAGGTAAATCCCAACTATATAAAGGTTTTAGAGAAAAACGGATTGGTAATTAGCGGAAAGTCTGTGAAAAGGGATTTAGTTGAGTTTATTGAACTTCCGCAAAAGATACATCCTTATTTTGTTGCAACGCAATCACATCCAGAGTTAAAGTCAAGGTTGGAAAATCCTGCCCCTCTTTTCTACGGACTTGTAAGTGCGGCATTAAAGAAAGCAAGGGATTAGAAAGTTTGGTTTTGGTAAGCAATTTAGTTCTTAAAGTATAGATTATTTTGAGAAATTGATTTTTATTTTAATTAGAAATCATACATATTGCCGTTTTCTCTAAGTTGAGTTTTTCTTAGTTCATAGTCGTTTAAAATGCTTTCTACTAATTTCCAGAATTTAGCGGAATGATTTTTAATTTTAATATGGCAGAGTTCATGAACAATTACATAATCAAATTGGTACTTTGAAGCCATTATAATTCTTAGATTAAAGTTTAATGTGTTCTTTGGAGTGCAACTTCCCCATTTTTTAATTTGGTTTTTTATTTTAAATTTTAGAATCTCAACTCCTAATTTTTTGGAGTATATGATCAAAGCCTTTTTTATGTTTTTTTTGGCTTGTTTTCTATACCAGTCTATGACAAGGGTTTTAATGTATTTTCTTTGTTCTGATTTGGTTCTGAAGTTTTTGTTAAGTTCAATTTCTAAATATCTTCCTTTTAGTTTTACATTGGGTTTGTTTTTTGATTTTATTATTTCAATTCTGTACTGTCTTCCTAAATAAAGGATTGTTTCTCCATTAATGTATTCTTTAGTTGCGTTATATTTGGAGATTTGATTGAAGAAGTCTATTTTTTTAATAATCCATGCAACTTTTTTTTTGATTATTTTTTTTGTTTCTTCTGAGGTTGTGTTTTGCGGAACAATAATTTCAACGTCTTTGTATGGATATACGCTTATTGTTGCAGTTTTTCTTTTGGAATAAAGTATAGAAAATTCTATTTTTGAAGTTCCGCACATAATATGATATTTCTTAATCATTTGCTAAATCTTGCTCTTGCTACATCTAAGATTTCTATGGTTTTGTGCTCAATGTTTTCACAGTCTGTCTGCCTTAGAATTCTTTTGATTTTGCTTCTCATTTTTCTTTTAGTGTCTTCTTTTATGTACCAGTCAATTATTTGTGTGTATTCTTCTAATATCTTGTAAATCTCATTTGCGGCATCTTTGTCTGATAGTTTCTGTTTATTGTTATAATTTGGATTGTCTTCTTTTAGGGTATAGTCTGAATTGTTTTTTTCTTTTAGTAATTTAAAAAATGGTGAAACTTCTGGTTCAACTCCTAATTTCTCTGATTCTGTCTGAGGATTTCTTATGTTGTTTAGAACTTTTTTGAGTAGTTTTAGTTGCTCTGCATCATTTATTCTGCCCTCTTTGTAGTTTTCAATTATTTGTTTTAATTTGTCTCTTAGAGATTTGTAGTAAATCGGATCTTCTTCTAATTTAATGTTTATCTGGTGTTTTACTGCATGTTCAATTTCACTTGCTTTTGATTTTGCAGAGCCTAATTTTTCAATTTCTTCGTCAAATTTTTCGCTAAATATGGATGTGGGTTCTGTTAGTTTTTCAATGCTTTCTACTTTTATGTGTTCTTCAATTAGGGCTAAGACTTTAGCACTGCATTCTTTAAATGTTTCTTTTTGTCTTTCAAATTTGTTTTTGGCTTTGATTTTAATTTCTGCAAGTGTCTTTAAGTCTTTTGTAAATTTAAGGGCTTTTGGGTCAGGGTATAACATATCCAAGTAATTTGTGAAGGTTCTGAATCTTTGGTTAAATGTTATTTTTCTATCTTCTGGCTCTAAGCACATTACGCATTTTTCTATGTTGTTTATGTTGTTTGGGTTAAAGAAGTTAATTGCAACGTTATGTGCACTTTCAAGTTTTGGAAGAATTTCGTTTTTGTAGTTTGTGTGTATCATTCCCTCTCTTTCATTTTTTGAGAACATGTTTAGTGCTTCTTGTAAGTTAGCAGATACTCCCCAGTAATCTACAATTAAGCCGTATGGTTTTTTGTCGTAAGTTCTGTTTACTCTTGCAACTGCCTGAAGCAGTGTGTGTTCTTTAAGTGGACTGTCAAGATACATTACCTGTTCTATTGGGGCATCAAATCCTGTTAATAGTTTGTCACATACTATGATTATTTTAGGTTCTTTTTTTTCTTTGAATTTTTTGATTACTGCTTTTTCTTCAGTTTTGCTTTTGTGATATTTTGCAAGTTGCTCTTCATCATTATGTTGCGAAGAGATTAATACTTCACTGCTTGGGGCGTTTAGTTCGTCTAATGTTTCTTTGTATTTTATTGCGGAGACTCTGTTGAATGTTGCAATCTGGGCTTTGAATCCGTTTGGTTCAATGTGTTCTTCGTAGTGTTTTATTATGTCCAAGCAAATTTCTCTTATTCGGTTTGTGGATATGGCTATTGATTGGGGTGTAGCATATTTGTTTTTGATTTGTTCTCTTTGTTCTTTGGAGTAGTCTTTAAATAGTCTGTCAAATAAAGCGTCTAAGGAGTTTCCTGTTATTGAGAGGTTGGGCATTCTGCTTTCGTAGTAAATTGGAACTGTTGCACCGTCTTTTTCTGCCTGTTTGTGGTCGTATATGTCTATGTAGTTTCCGAATGTGTCTAATGTACTTCTGTTCTTTTTTGAGATTGGTGTTCCTGTAAATCCTATGAATGTTGCATTTGGCAGGGCTTTTCTTAGGTTTGCACCAAGTGATTTGTATTGTGTTCTGTGAGCTTCATCTATTAGGGCAAAGATGTTTTCGTTTTCTGTTAATATTGGATATGTTTGAGCAGAGTCCTGAAATTTTTGTATTGTTGTCATAATTGTCTGACCTGTTGGGTTTGTTAGTAATTCTTTGAGGTTTCTTGCAGATTTGGTTTGTATTGGGTTTGTAAATCCACATCTTGTGAATGTTCCTGATATTTGGTCGTCTAAGTCGTTTCTGTCTGTAATGATTATCATTGTAGGGTTTTCAAGTTTTTCTTCTCTTCTTAGTTTTACAGCAGTCCATAGCATTGTAAGACTTTTGCCTGAGCCCTGCGTGTGCCATATTACTCCACCTTTTGATGTTTTTTTCTTTAAGCATTTATGAACTAATTTGTTTACTGCTCTGTATTGCTGGTATTTTGCAATTTTCTTTGTTATTTTGCTGTCTTCTCTTTCATAGACGATGAAGTTCTGGATTAGGTTTAGGAGGTTGTTTTTTTCACATACTCCAAATAAGAATATATCCTGAGAGGTTGGAGTTTGGGGGAGAGTTTTGGTTAGTTCTTCAAATGTTTTGGGAAATGGTTCTTTCCATTCAGACCAGTGTCTCTTTTGAGTGAAGTTTGTTGCGTATTTTGTTTTGTCTTTGTGTGTTCCTACAATTATCTGAGTGGTGTTGAAGAGTTTTGGACAGCCTAAGTTTCTGAATCTGTCTTCTTGTTCTTGGTATCTGTATAGTTGTTCTAACGCATCATCCATTGGGTTGGTTAGTGTTGGACTTTTGCATTCTATTACTACAATCGGGATGCCGTTTATGAAGAGGACTACATCAGGTTTGTTTTCTTTGTGGTGTTTTATTCTGAATTGTCTTGATACTGTGAATTCATTGTTTTGAGGGTTTTTGTAGTCTATGATTTTAACGTCTAAGCTTTGGTTGTTTTGTCTTATTGTTGTTCCTTTTTCAAGTATTGCCTGTATTTTTTCGTTTGCTTCTAATGTTGATATTGCTTTGGGGTTTTCTATTTTCTGGATTACTCTTTTTATGTTTTCTTCGTTAATCCAAGGGTTTAGTTCTTTTAGTTTTTTTGTTAGTGTTTTTTTTAGTGTTATGTCTTTGATGGATTCTCTTTCTAATTCTGCATCTTTTGGCAGGATTTCGTTATAACCTAAGTATTTTGTTAATACTTCAATTATTGGGTCTTCTACTTCTAATAGTTCTTTGCTGTCCATTTTATTTTAACCTCTTTATAATTTCTAAACTTTCTTCTTCTATAAGTCTTGTCCATAGACTTATTATTAAATAGATGTTTATAATAGATAAGGAGTAAGTCCTATAAGTTATATGATTTCTCTGGATAGAGTATGGGATGACTATGTAGGGTTCTTTGTTCATTCTTTCACCTCCACTCTTATTTTACCTGTTAATAATTGTTGCATTAATCCTTTTTTTAGTCTTTGTAAGTATTGTTTCTTTTTTTGTTCCAATTCTATTTTATTATCTATTGTTTGAAGGATTTGTGAAATTTGTTTTTGTTCTTTAATTGGTGGGATTGGAATTTCTATTTTACTATATAATTCAAAAGGTATTGATTTTCTTCTGTCAACTGTCCCTTCACCAATTCTATTATAGATACGCATTAAAGTATTTGATTTTGATAATGCAAAGAAAAAATTTCTATTTACCTTAGATTTATCTAATTCAAAAACAGTATACATAGGACTTAAAACTGCTTCATCATAAATATCTAAATAACCTATTGAACCCTCTTCAAGATGAATTGTTGCATAAGCAAATTGATATTTTTTAATTATTTTATATACTCCTAGTTCTTTACTATAAACTTGTTTCTTAAAATATTCTAATGAATCAACAATACCATCATATTTAGTCACAGAAACAACATTAGTTATTTGTTTATCTGTATTTTTTTTAGAAATCATTTTTGTAAATTCTCCGAAATTCATAATTCCCCAATCAATGGGTGTTTCAATTTCCTTTAATCCTAATTTTATTTTTTTAAATTCTTTGTGTCCTATTCCTTTTGTTAATAATTCATTCATTAATCCTTTTTTTAAAACTTGATTGTTTTCAAGTGTTCTTTGTGTTTGTTCTATTAAATCATCAACACTTGTTAATATAGACGCTATCTTTTGCTGTTTTTTTATGGAAAACAAACAAATCTTTAAACTTAATAAGTAATTTTTATCTATATGCGGAATTCCACTTCCAGCTGTGGTCTTTCTAATATTATTATAATTTTCCTCTAAAAAATAGTAAAGATAGTCTTTATTTAAGTTATTAATGGGTGTTAAGATTCCAATAGTTGAACCTACATACCCTTCTAAATTTTTTGCGACTAAGCCAAATCTTGAACCATCCCAGATAGTTAATATTTCATTTTTTGAACATAAGACTCCATTTTTTGAAGTTGTAAATCTTTTATAATTTCCATCAAAAGATTCAACTAAAATATGAGGTAATGAACTATCAACCTTATTATCAAAAAGAGGACTTTGGGTTTTCCCCTTTTTAATCTTTATTATTTCGTTCAATTTAACTTCTTGCCAATCTTCTGGGATAGTGTTTTCATTTGTTTGAGTCATTTCTTATTTTTGATTTGATAATTTACTTCTATCCTGTTCATAAATTCATTTATTAAATATGTAAGATTATTCAAACTCATATTTATATAAACTTTCAAATTGTCTATGTTGTATTTCTTTACTTCAAAGATTTTTTCTTGCTTAACTACCAATTCATCACTTTTCTTGTCCATCCTAACATCTAATTTGTAATAACCTTCTAATTTTCTCTCTATTTCCTTATGAGTAATTTCATTCCTCAAATTGTTTAGAAATCTTACCCATTTCTCATTTTCTTCCTTAAAAAAATCATAAAGTTTGAATGATTTGAATTTCGCTTTCCTTTTCTCATTTAAGAGTTCATTAATTGTGGGAGTTCTCTTAGTATCTATGCTTTCCATTTCCAATTCTACTTTAACTAAAAAATTTATTAATCTTGAAACATTAAACAAGAAAGAATTAAACTCAAAAACGTGAATATCTGCCCACATTGTAAATGGAATTTGTGCTTTAAGTTTAAGATTGTTATGTTTAAAAAATCCTTTGTCAAACTTCCAGCCTTCATCTCTATTAAATTCTTCCTCAAATCTGTTTTTATTATAACAACAGTTTCTAAATAAAAATTTGATTTTTTCAATATCTTCTTCAGATATATTTTCAGAGAATTTTACCCTTTCTAAATCTTCATCACCACATAACCAATCATAATAATTTCCACATTCCTTCTTCTTCTTCTCCTTCAATTTATTCTCAGAACTCATTTTATTTTTTCTCCTCTTTATTTGTGTTTTCTCCAAGTAAGAAATAATCAAAGAGGCACTCATATATTTCTGTAATAAAAGTGCTTAAATAGTCCTCATATTTCTCGTTTTTCTCCTGATTTTTTGTCAAGTTGAATTCTGTATTTAGAAAAGTAACTAATGCGTCATCTAAAAATGTTATTATTGTGAGGATACGTACTCTTAATTCCATAAGTTCCTCAGTTTTAAAATCTTTTTCTAAGTCTCCCTTAACCTCATTAAATCTTTCTTCAAAAAAATTGTTTAAATGATTAGTAAATTCCTCTTTATCGCCATTTTCCATTTCTTTCATCACAATATTAAAGTTTTTATAATTGGGAAATGAAAGATAAAGAGTATTGTTTCTATTCTGATTATAAGCGACATTATCTCTACATTTATCTTTGAAAGTGTTGTGCAATTTTGAGTTTTTCTCACTAAGATATTCTAAGAATTCTTCTTGTGAAACCAATTTAATTTTCTCTTTCAAATAATTTTGAATAATTAAAAGAACTCTGTTTTTCTCTTCGTTTTTATAATCTTTAAAATAAAATTGGAATATTCCAGAAAAAATCCCAATTGCAGTGATTAGATATATGAAGGCTTCATATCCTATATTTTGATTTATTACATAAATTCCCAAAAAGTACAATAGCAATAGGATAGAACTCCAAATTATTGTAATTATAAAAAAATTTCTTAAGATTTCAAAGAAAAGAGTTCTAGTGATAATTATTAACAATGTGATAATATGGAAACTGCTTAAAAATTTTCTGTTTTTTCTTTCTAATTTATTTAATGATGGAATAAAACCGAAATACTTTTTAGAATTTTTCCATAACAAGATATGTTCTGGTTTTAGCAAGATAAAATTGAGGATTAAAATCATGATAAAAATTAAAAGGTTTATCAAGAATGCAAGATGCAAGGGATTTATATTCAAATCGTAAAAGTAAAGAATAATTATAAAAAAAATAAAATTAGTAATTACAAAACTAAAGATGTCTAATAATTTAAACATATGCTTAAATCTTATCAAATCCTTAGTTTGCAGTTTATTTGTTGTGCTTGCCATTTTCTCTTTTATCTTGATTTTGCTTTTTGCCAACAGTTTGGAATAGTGTTTTCATTTGTTTTAGTCATTTTTAATAATCCTAATAATTATGTAATTTTGATTATGATATGCTGACTCACCATAAATCTCGTTTATTCTCAAAATGTATTCTTGGTTTTTGTAAGTGAAATTTATTTGAGTTCCTCTGCCTAAGTTATTAAAGTCCTTGCCATTAATTTTCAATGATGTTTGCCCATTAAATATACCTGTTACAGTAATTGCGAATTTTCCATTTTCTGCTTCATATGTTTTAAGATTATTAATCGTGATTGTACTATTTAAGAAATTCTTCTCAATTCCAATTTTACTTTTTAAATCTGAGTTCTCGTTTGATAATTGGTTATTTTCTTCTTCAAGAACTTGATTCTTATTTTCTGAAATCCTCAAACTTTCATCTTGTGAATTAGTTTTATCAATTAGTTTATCAATTACAACATCTTTCTCTATACAACTGAAATTTAAATCTTTTTGAGTGGAAAAATTTATTATGTTGTTATTTGATAAATCAAAGTCTCCGAATTCAATTTTACATTCTAAACTTTCTTCTTTTACATATCCAATTTGATAAGATAAATTATTATTCTGAACTTCCAGACTTTTTATGGTGCTATCTTTTATATCTATATCTTTCTGATGTTGTTCTTTCAAATTTTCTATAGTGCTATCTTTTATTTCTATGGTACTATCCTTTATGTCAATATCTTTTTGATGAAAATGAGACATTATACTGAAAGTAATGATAACTCCAATTACAAAAACCAAAACCAATTTCCAATGCTTCCCAAAAAATAACTTTATGTACTCTATCATTTTTTATTATCCCCCAATACTTTCCAATAACCAGCCCTGTATGAACCAACTCTTTTTATTATTCCTTCCTGTTTTAATTTAGCAATATTCTTCTTTATTCCCCTCTCTGTTATTCCAATAATCAGGGAAAGTTCTGTTATTGTTATATTAGGATTTTCTCTCATTAACTCAATTATTTTTGGTGAACTTTTTTGATGAACTTTTGGTGAACTCTTTCTGTAATTCTCTGTTTCTTCTGCAATAATTCTTATCTGCCTTCTCTTAATTATAACCTCAAACCAATCTGAACTTATCTCAAATTTAACTCTGTCTTTTAAAATCTCTCTGACTCTCTCAATACCTGAACCTAAACGCTCAACAAATTTTAATCTGTGGGCTATATCAACAATTAAGGGATTTCTTGAAAGACTCCTTTTCCCAAAATCTTTTTTATCAAACAACAAACTGCCGGGATTTGATATTTTAACATTATCTGAAAAAATCTCAATTAATATGCGTCCTTCTGAAAAATAATCCCTGTGTGCCATTGCATTAATAATCAACTCCCTTAAAGCATTTTCTGGAATCTCTTCTTTTTCCTCCCGCTCAATCTTCTCAATGACAAATTCAGTTCTGAGGTTTCTCAGAACAAAAAGCACAGCATCATTAAAGTTTGAAACAAAATCCCCATCATATTCTTTCTTGTCTAAAATCTTTGTCTTTGTTCTGCCATCATACAAAACGCAACAAATAACAGAATTAAGAAAGAACTTTGAAATTCTATGCGAAAAAAACAAAACCCCTGTATTATTTAATTTTCCATCGGTTACTAAACCTAAATTCTGCAACAAATTCTTCTGTGGTAATGATTTATCAACTCCTAATTTCTGAACAAATGCTTTAAATTTTTCCCTGTCAAAATCATTTCTAATATCAAAATCAGGATTTGCTTTATTATCAAACCTGATTAAATTCTCTCTTTGAAAAAAACCTCTTACTTCGTCTCTTCTTAACTTCTGGGAGTTTGCCCCCTGACGAATATAAAAATGCCCATTAACAGAATAAGGTTTCTCTTTGCCCTCTGAAACATCAATAACAACTAAATCATCAACCTGTTCAATGCTAACATTAAAAGAAGGTTCTATATTTCGTGCAATATCTTGTATTCGTGAAAATTCTGAATTATTTAATGAGCAACCTCTAATTGTATTATCATCTCTAACTCCCAGAATAATCTTACCTCCTGATGCATTTGCAAAAGCGCAAACTTCCTTTCCGATAGAACTACTAAAAGTCTCCTTAAACTCCAATTTATAACCTTCTCCAGTTTCAATTAATTTAAGAATATCTTTCTTTCTCATATTATCACCTCTTAAATCCCAACTCTTCTAAATATTTGTTCATCTCTTTTTCTACTTCTGCTTTCTCTTTCTCAATATCATTCAACTCCTTTATAGTCGCCTTAATGTCAATGGGCTCTTCCTCTGGCGTTGTATCAACATATCTTGAAATATTCAAATTGTAATCATTCTCTTTAATCTCTTTAATCTCTACAACTCTTGAATACTTATCAATAGTCTTATAATCCTTAAATGCATTAACAATTTTAGAAATATCACTGCTTCTTAACTTATTCTGATTTTTTCCGCTTTCAAAATTCTGCGATGAATCAATGAACAATACCTTATTTCTTCTGTCTGCAGACTTGGATTTGTTAAACACTAAAATTGCGGCAGGAATGCCTGTGCCATAAAACAGATTTGAAGGCAATCCAACAACAGCCTCAATTAAATCTTTTTCAATAAAATTAGTCCTTATTCTTCCTTCAGATGCTCCTCTAAATAAAACTCCGTGAGGAACTACAACTCCAACCATTCCATCCTGATTAGTTGTTGCAATCATATGCTCAATAAACGCAAAGTCCCCTTTGGACTTGGGAGGTATTCCATAAATGAACCTTCCAAAGCCATCATTTTGAGCGGTTTCAATACCCCATCTGTCCAAGGAGAAAGGAGGATTGGCGATTACTCTATCAAACAATACTAACTGCCCGTCAGATAATAATTTAGGCTCACGAATAGTATCTCCTTTTCTAATATCTGCATCGGGAAGATTATGCAAAAGCATATTCATCTTGCATATACTCCAAGTTCCGACATTCTTTTCCTGTCCAAACAAAGAAATATTATGTTCGTTACCTTTGCTTTCCTTAATATGATGAGCACTTTCAATTAGCATACCACCAGAACCGCAGGTGGGGTCGCAAATTCTCATTCCTTCTTTTGGGTCTAACAATTCAACTATCAATTTAACGACTTCCTTTGGTGTATAAAACTCTCCACCTTTCTTTCCGGAATCATCAGCGAATTTCTCAATTAAATACTCATATACATCTCCTAAAGCGTCAGCTCTGTGTATATCAGAATTTCTCAAAGGAATTGCTGAAAAGTGCTGAACTAACTGCAATAAAGTAGAATCTCTCTGCTTTACATCTCCTAACTGCTCGCTGTTAAAATCAATAGTTTTGAGAACTCCGTCCAATGATTTGTTTTCATCCTCCAACTCTGCTGCAACTTTGTTTAGATAATCACCAATTTGTGAAGGCTGTTTCTTAATATTTTTCCATCTTGCTTTTTCGGGAACAAAGAATTTGTGTTCATCAGGATCATATGCAACACCTTTACTCTCTCCTTCATCTAAAATCTTCTGCACTTTCTCTTCAAAAACATCAGACAACCTTTTTAAGAATAAAAATCCGAAAATATAGTTCTTATAATCTGATGAATCAATAGAACCTCTTAATATATCTGCCGCCTGCCATACTTTGCTTTTTAACTGTTCATCTGTTAGTGTATTTTCAATCATTTTTTAAAACCTCTCCAATTATCTCATTATTTAACTTGCTTCTTAACTTTAACTCTTGCATATTTAATTTAACTAACTTCTTACTTAACTCAAAAAACTTAACTAATACATTTTCCTTATCTTTAGGAAAAATAGGTATCTCAATATCTAAGATGGACTTAATAGATAATGATTTTTGAAAGTTGCCACTTGCTCTTATATTTAATTCCTTTTGACCAAAAGAACTGTTCAAATATTCCAAAACGAGTTCAGAATTGTATTGATGTTTAAGTTTAATTGCAATTAAATTACTGCTAATATATGAACCTTCTGAATTTTCATCAACTAAACCACACTTATAATTAGAGCCTTTGACTGCTAAAACCAAATCTCCAACTTCTAATTGTGAATTTTTAGTTGAATTTGTAATTTTAATCTTAACTCTTTCAACGAATTCCATATTTATAACTCCATTTTGAATATCTTTAATATTTACAAAATTCTCAATATTACCTTCCTCACATAAATAATATGACGATATTCCTCTTTTTATTACCTGAGATATTTCACCAATATTAATTTTAGTTATGTCAATATTCATTTTTAGTATTAAAGTAGATAATAATATATATGCTTTGATATTTATAAATTTATCGTTCCTAAATAAGTTACTTCTCTTGTTTAACAAGACAATCATTACAAATCAAAATCTCTTTATTGTCACAAACTGCTTTTAGAAGAATTTTCTTATCACTTGAAATATTGCACTTTGAACAAACACTATCATCTCCGTATACTGACTGAACTGCTAAATTGTCCTGTGATTGAACATCTCCAAGTCCTAATTCTTCTTTCGCATCCATAGAAACTCTATCAGGAGTCCATGCAGGCGTAAATGTTAGTTCAATTTCTACATCCTTGACATCAGAAATTGTTTTAATTGCATCCTCAATCATAGTCTGAATATATTCTGCTGTTGGACATGTAGGGGATGTTAAAGTCATTAGGATGTGAACAGATGAATCCTCTTTTATATTTATTTCATAGATTAAACCTAAATCGTACACATTAACGGGAATTTCTGGGTCATATACATCTCTTAGAACTTCAATAATTTTTTCTTTTAAATCTGTCATAAGTAAAACTAAGAAACTTTGATTTATAAAACTTTTATTTAAAAGGCTCTGTCCGAAAATTGTTTTTTCCAAAATCTATGCTAACTATCTTCAATTTAATGAATAGTATATGAACTCTTAGTAAGTGTATTTCTATAAATATTGTATTTGATTTTTGAACTAAAACTTTATAATTGGTGTTTTATTTCAGATAAATATGATGAGAGAGCCTAAGACGGATTTCAGAAAGATGTATGATGAAACATTTGGAGTGGGCACATTTAAAAATTTACTTGATTCTAGAAGGAAATATTCAAGTGATGAATATATAAGAATTAATTTGTCTAAAACTAAGAAATATGAGATTGAAAATTTTCTTAAAAATAACAGAGCCGAGTTTTCACAAACTTTTATATATAATTGTCTTAAAATTGAAAAAACTTTCTTTAAGATTAATTCATCTGTTAATGCACTATCAGGAAAAATCTATTCACAGGACTTAACTTCATTAGTTCCAGTTAATTGTATTGATTTTGAAAGTCTGAAAAGAAAAGATAGAAAAATAAATATTCTTGATTCTTGCGCTTCTCCTGGTTCTAAAACAACTCAGCTTGCGGATTTGTTAAATTATCATGAGATAGAATATGAAATAATTGCTCTTGAACCTCAGATTAAGAGGCATAGAAGTTTAATTAATAATGTTCAGAAGCAGGGTTTTAGAAATGTTAAAGTCATTGAATCCAAAGCAGAGGATTTCAAAACAAATATCAGGTTTGATATTATATTAGCAGATGTTCCGTGCAGTGGAAATTTGATTTCTGATGAGGACTGGCTTAAAAAAAGAGATTTAAATGGAATTTTGAAAATGGCTAAAATTCAAAGAAATATTGTTTCTAATATATCTGGTATGTTAAATAAAGATGGAATTTTGATTTATTCCACTTGTTCTATTGAAGTTTGTGAAAATGAGGAGAATGTTGAATATTTCAAGGAAAATTTTTCCTTAATAGATTTCAGACCTAAATTAAAATTCCCTTTTCCAACTCAACCAGTAATTAAGAGTCAGAAATCTATTAGATTTATGCCGTATAAATCACACACTCAGGGTTTTTTTGTATGCTGTCTTAAAGGGGGAAATAATTGCATTTCAAAAATTTAGTTTGTCAGAGATAATGGCTTTGCTTAAATCCTGAGTTGATTTGGTTCTATGAGCGCATGCTATGGCCTTTGCTTAGAAGATAAATTACCCATACGTAAAATATTACAAGTAAGATTATAATCATTGAAATGGCGAATATAATGTTTACATCTGATACTCCAAAGAATCCATATCTGAAAATGTTTACCATATAAAGAATAGGGTTAATTAGTGAAAGATTCTGCCAGAATTGAGGAAGAAGTGTTATTGAATAGAAAACTCCTCCAAAGTAGGTTAAGGGAGTTAATATAAATATGGGGATAATTCCGACATCATCAAATTTTTTAGCATAAATCCCATTGATTAATCCTGCAAATGAGAACAGTGCTGATGTTAAAACAATGCTTGATATAAGAATTGCAATGTTGAAGATTTCTAGTTCCACAAAAAATAAAGATACTAATATCACTAAAAAACCCACGACAAGTCCTCTGAACATTCCACCAATAGCATAACCTGTTGCGATAACCCAACTTGGAGTTGGACTAACTATTATCTCTTCAATTGATTTATGGAATTTGTTCATAAAAAATGATGATGCTGTGTTTATATATGAGTTATTGATTACAGCCATCATAATAAAGCCAGGGATAATAAACGATATATACTCAATTCCATCCATTTCTCCAATATGAGAACCTATTAAACCACCAAAGATTACAAAATATAGTATTGAGGTTATAACTGATGGGAAAAGTGTTTGAGTCCATATTCTTAGGATTCTATTAATTTCTTTTCTTGCGATTGTGTAAAATGCAATTCTTTTTGTGTATGAGATTCTCATCTTAATGTACCTCTTGTTAGTTCTAAGAATAATCCCTCTAATCTGTTTCTTTGATTTCTCATTGAAATGATTTGAATTTCATATTTGTTCAGGCAGTTAAATACATCATTAAGTGTTACTTTGTTTGAAAAACTTATTTTAATTGTATGCTCGTCAATTAATTCATATTTGCAGTCTTTTAGTTTTGGGATTTTATGAACTGGATTTTTTGTATCAACTAAAATTGTCTGAGTGTTTGCTTTTCTTAATAGTGATTTGATGGATGTGTTTACTACAATTTCTCCTTTGTCAATTATTGCTATGTTTTTGCACATGGCTTCTGCTTCTTCTAAGTAATGGGTTGTAAGAACAATGGTTACTCCTTCTTTGTTTATTTTTTTAAGGAGTTTCCAAATGGTTGCTCTTATTTCAATGTCAACGCCTGCAGTTGGCTCGTCAAGAATTAATAGTTTTGGTTCGTGAACTAAGGCTCTTGCAATTATTAATCTTCTTTTCATTCCGCTTGAGAGAAGCATTGCTTTATGGTCTTTTTTATTCCAGAGTCCTAATTCTTTAAGGTATTTTTCTGCTCTTTTTTTTGCTTCTTTGTACGGGATTCCATAATATCCTGCCTGTGTTGTTATTATTTCTTCTACTTTTTCAAAGATTCCAAGGTTGAATTCCTGAGGAACTACCCCAATGTATGTTTTTGCTTTATCAAAATCTTCATCTATGTCTATTCCAAAAATTTTAACTTGTCCTGACGTTTTTCTAACCAAGGATGTTAGTATTCCTATGGTTGTGGATTTGCCTGCACCGTTTGGGCCTAAGAGTGCAAAGAAGTCTCCTTCTTCAATTTCCAAGTTAATTCCTTTAAGAGCCTGAAAATTGTTGTCATATGTTTTTTTCAAGTTTTTAATGGAAATAGCTTTTCTCATAAATTGTTTAATTGACATCCTTTTATAAAATTTTTTTAGTGAGGGTTGTAGAATTTCCAAGTGGAGGCTTTGTACGAAAAGTCATTAAGAATTAACAATAAATTAGAAATAATTAAAATTATCAATATATAATATAATGTTTTAATCTTTTTTAAAGCAATTGTTACTTTTCGTACAAAGCCCCAAGTGGAGATAGTTTTATAAATAAAATCTCGTATGTTTTATTGCAATAGGCAATTAGTATAAACCCTTTTGGGAGGAAAGTCCACGCACCCTTAGTTATAGTCAGAGGATGGAAACAGCCTATACAGAAAATCCCTTTGGTTGATTTAGCGATGATATTAGTTGAGCGTTATAAATCCTTCAAAGTTGAAACAAACTGACTGGTGCAAGAGTTTAATGCTCGCTTAGATGAATTATACGAATTTCGTTGCCTAAATGTTTAGGTGCTACAGAAATTACAGAACGTGGCTTATGCATTGTCTATTTTTTAATTAAATAAAATATTTCGTTTTCAACTTCAAATGCTTTGTAATCCCAATTCATTTTATTTATGTAATTCTTAAACCAGTTTCTTTTACTGAAATCAAAAGTCTTCTTTGAAATAAGGGATTTCATTGGAAATGAAACAACTATATGTTTTGATTTTATTTCATCAAGCAATTTCTTTGAGATATTTTTTTTAATGAATTCAAAACTGTCAAGAACCTTAAATAAGAATATTAAATCACACTCTTTAAAATCTTCATCTTTTAATATTTCAAGGTTTGTTATGTTATATACTTTGGCTTTTCCCTTAATGTCGTTTGATTCAAAGTAGTTATTTAAAAATTCTATGTCCTCAGAGTTTAAATCTGATGCAAAGTATTCTGGTTTGTATTTTAGAATTTTTTCAATTATTTCATAAGAGATAGGATTTAATCCGCATCCTAAGTCCCCTATTTTTTTTGGTTTATACCATCTGAGTATCTGTCTGTAAATTTTTTCATATAGTTCAATTCTCTCTTTTGTTGATTTGTGAAGTTTTAGTAAGTCTTTGTAATTGCTTTCAATTAATTTATTTTTTTTTGGAAAGCTCTTTGTCAGAAAACTTCCATAGATTACTCCTATTTCCCATCTGATTGCTTTTACAATTTCCTTGAAAACTTTTGATTTAGTTATTTTATCTTGTTTTAACTTAAATTCTTTTTCAAGTTTTACTCTAATATCACCGTTTGTTTTGAGAAACTTTCTAATTCTCTCTAGTATAAATTTGTCTTCTAAATGCTTAATTTGTGGTTTTGATTTTATTTTTTTTAGAAGAGCGTCTATAATTTTTTCCATAGTACATTTAAAAAGTTCTTATTTATAAAACTTTTACTAATAGGGCTCTGTCCGAAAATTGTTTTTTCCAAAATCTATGCTAACTATCTTCAATCAAAGAAAAAAATTATTTGTCAAAAATTGTTTTATTAATACAATATTTTAAGTTCTCTTGAATTTTCGGACAGAGCCACTAATAGAATTTATGTGTGAGGTTAGAAAGTAAAGCCCCAATATTATATTCTTAGTTCGGATATAGGAGAGTTTATAAATTAATAAAAATATCTTTTCGTATGGAAAAACTTGTAAGGAAGTATGTTTCATTTTTTGTAATAATTGTTTTAGGGATTGCAATTCTTTATATGCTTGGGAGATTTATTACTCCAATTTTAAGTGCGATTGTTATTGCTCCTCTTTTGTATCCTTCGTATAAGTGGATTAGGAGCAAATTTAGGAGTGATGTTACAGCGGCATCAATTGTTTTGGTTGGGCTTTTCTTGATTATAATTATACCTATTAGTACTGTTGCGGCGGTGTTATTTGAACAGATTGACAACTTTGAGATTGATGAAGAAAAGGTTGAGAGAATTGAGTATTTTTTTGCAAATAAAATTGGAGTTGAAATTAATTTCTTTGAATTAATGGCGAGGGGGCAGGAATGGATTCAAAGCACAGCTAAAGAAAGTCTACCATCTTTTTTTTCATATACATCTAATTTCCTGCTTGAAATTTTCATAGTATTTTTTATTCTATTTTATCTGCTTGTTTCAAAGGATTTTTTTATTAATGAATGTTACCGTATTTCCACTTTTTCTAAGAATAATACAAAGGAATTGTTAAGTAATAGTTCACGAGTAATAAAGGCAGTATTGATTGGGCAGGTTTTAACTGCAATTATTCAAGGTGCTCTTGGAATGTTTTCGTTTATTATTGTGGGGATTTCAGGTTTTTTCTTCTGGGGAATTATCATGACTATTTTATCTATTATTCCTGTTGTAGGAGCGTTTTTGATCTGGCTTCCAGCTGGAATTTTTCTTTTAATTAGCGGACAGATATGGCAAGGAATTTTTGTTCTTGTATGGGGAGTTCTTGTTGTGTCTCAGGTTGATAATTTCATTCGTCCAAAACTTGTAAATAAATTTGCAAATATTCACCCTCTTGAAACGTTTTTAGGGGTTTTTATGGGGCTTAGTTTTTTTGGATTTATTGGTATTCTAATTGGACCTTTGATTATTTCTTTGTTTACAACTCTTATTAGAATATTTAGAAAGGAATTTAATTATTAAATAATATTTTAAGTTAATACTTTATAAAATGACTTTAATTAAATGGATTGTTTGATTAATAAAGCAAATTCAAGTTTTTGTTATTAATTTATTTTATTTAGAGAATAAACAAATTTATAAATTATAGATTTGGTTTTTTGTTATGGGAAATAGGAAAACTCAGATAGCATTTGAATTTCTTTCTATTTTTGTTTTCGTTATTATCATTGTAACTACTATAATTGCAATTTCTGGGAGGATTGTTATTGATTTAAAAGATAATGAAGCCAGAAAGATTAGTGATGATTTTGCAGAGAGAATTTTTATTGAGTTTGAGATTCTCCAAGAGGTTGATGAGGGATATTCAAGACAGATTGTCATTCCGTCTTCACATACTGAGAGTTTTAATTTAAGTATTAATGGAAGTTCTCTTTCGTTTGAATATTTTCATTATGCCAGAGATAGAGCAGATGTTTATCATTATAATATCCCTGAAAATGTCAGAATAAATTTTTCAGAGCGTGCAAATGGAGATGTAGAGATTAATTTTTCAAAGCCGCACAAGAATAGATTTGAGGGAATTTCTTTAAGGACCTATTAGGGATTTTAAGGGTTCGTTTGTTTCAGTCTGGAGAACAAATGAAACAAGTTTGGGAAGTTCAAATCGTCATTCAATTAAATTACCTTTATCTCCTTCAGGAAGATATGATTTTACGGTTTTTTGGGGGGGATGGAACTCATTATAGAATCACTCAATGGAATCAGTCAGAAGTAATGCATTCATATCCGCATGAGGGAGAATATAAAATAAGAATTAAAGGGGATATAATAGGTTTTAGATTCAGTGATTCGGGAGATAAGAATAAAATCATTGATATTAAGAATTGGGGTTCATTAAGACTTGGCGGTTATAGAGGTTATTTTCAAGGGTGTTCTAATTTAGATGTGTCTGCTACCGATGTATTGAATTTGACAGGTACTACAGATATGGGAAGTATGTTTGATGGTGCAACTTCATTTAATGGAGATATAAGTTTATGGAATACAAATAGAGTAATAGATTGTGGTAATTTTAGTAGAGGAGCTAGTGCATGGAACTCTACCAACCAACCGACTTTTAGTATATGTACTCCATAATAGATATTGAGTTTTAGATATTAATTGAATAACAGATTATCTAATTAATCATAATTTTTTGTTTAGACAGATTATGAACACCTCAGAACTTTTTTTCATAGAAGATTTTGGTTTGAAATGTTTGATTTCTTGAAATAGGTTTCTTGCAGTGTTTGTTACATATTGTAAGTCTTCTCCTTCAAAGGATTTGAATATACAGTTTCCACCTTTTTTTAGATGCTTTTTACAAAATTCAATAACTGAAATATTAAGTTTATGGGTTCTTCCCCTATCGGCTTTTGAATCTCCGCTAAATTCAGGAGCCATATCTGATAGAATCAAATCAAATTTGCCTAGGTTGTAATTTTCAATGTTATTAAAGTCATCTTCTATTATAGAGATATTATTGCTAAATTTGTGAGTATTTCTTATTTCCAAGATATCAATTCCAATTATATTTCCTTTTTTTATATTCTCATCAATATATTGAAGCCAGCCTCCAGGGGATGCTCCCAAGTCAATTATGTTCTGGTTGTCTTTTATTAGGTTAAATTTTTCGTTTATCTGTTGCAGTTTAAAATAGGAACGGGCTCTGATATCTTTGTTTTTTGCATCTTTGTAAAAAATTTCCTTGTTTTTTTTATATGAGAAATTCTTTCTTGATTTAGTCATAAAATTTAAAGAAACTGTTTACTTATTAAACTTGTTTTTTTTCGCTAAGTAATGTATCTATAGTTATATGCAGGTTTTTTAGCATTAGATATAAAACAATTATAATAAGTAAGTATAATACTGTCTGGATATAGCATGGTATACAGTAAGTTCCGTTTAACGCTTCGTTAATTCTTAAGGAGATACTAATTAGTAATAATACTACAAAAAATACTAATGGAACTCTAAGCATGTTTTTTTTATGTAATGCTCTATTTGCTGCAGAATTTAGAGTGGATATTAGTATTAAAAGCCATATAAGAAGGATTAAAAAACCACCTTGAGCTATATGTGAAAAATAATCGTTACTTAGTGAGAAAGGAAGAATTCCATTATTAAAGAAAGTATAGAAAGTATTTAGCATTGCTAAAAGCCCCAATATGTTTAGTGTTATTAGTTTACCTATCATCATTTTTCTTATATGTCCATATTATTAAACAGCCACCCTGAAAAAGATCTTCTTCTTGATATTCTTTTTACTACAATTTTGCTTGGCACATCTAAATATTTTAGTTCTTCTTTTTGGGATTCTCTCACATTATCCATTTCAGTTTTGCTTTGTGTCATTAGATTTTTTAAGTCTATATTTGACTTCAAATTTTTTTCTTCTTTGTGCTTTTTGAAAGATTCATCTGGCAGGGTTTGGTTATTTTTGTCTTCTTCAGTTGATTCATATTTATTTAATCCATAGTGAATTTCATCTATAACTTCCTTAAGTTTTTTTGCGTCTTTGTGATTTGAGTCGTTTAGTTCTATCAAATGAGTTATGTTTTTTCTGATTTGTGATAGTAACTTGTTTGATTTCTTGTCAGCTTTAGCAATTTCTCGCATATTATAATAGTGAATTATATTGTATTTATAAAACTTAGGTTTTTGTGTTTAAACAGTGGTGAAATTCTGAATAAATAGAGGAAGCATTAGGCTTATTTTTTCTTTTTGGAATTTTTAGGTTTAGAAGTTGGTTCTTTTTTAGATTTTTCCTGTAATTCTCTTAGTTCTTTTTCAAGTATTTGGATTCTAATTAATGCCTGTCTGAGATTAATACTGTTTCTTAATAGATGAGAACTCATATCGTTTAGAATTGCGGTAAATGAAACAGAATCAAATTTAAGAGTGCTTGGGTCTTCAATTTCAACTGAATTTGGTGTGTAGTCTACAATGAATTCCATTAGTTTTTCACTATTTTCAAATTTAATTCCCAATTCAATTAGTCCTGAATACATTGTTGTTTCTTTATCTAATTCTGGTTCAATTATTTCTGAATCAAGAACTTTAAATCTTTCATCTTCTTTTATACTCTCTTCAATTTTTTCAAGTACTTTTGATACATTTTCAACAGGTTTTCCTGCAATTTGTATTACAAATCTTGCTGTAATTTTTTCAGCCATAGTTATGGAGCATTAATGATATATTATAAATTTTGTGTTTAGAAGTTTCAGTGAGATTAAGTAGGTTTGATTTTTCGTATATGCATATCTTGATTAAGAGAGTTGTTGAAAGAGGGTTTAGGGTTTCAAATTATGGTATTACTGAAATCTTAAATGCCGATTCCATGACTTGAACACGGGACCTCCAGATTATGAGTCTGGCACTCTAACCAGCTGAGCTAAATCGGCTTGAAATATGAGAAATAATTAAAATTAACTATAATTAATTTATAAAATCTACTGTATGATTTGTTTGGTGTGAGAAATGTGTGAAGTTTTTTGTTCTAATTAGAATGAGTTAATATTTATTTAGTATAATAATATATGAGAATTAAGGAATTATTTCATCTCTTTCCAAGCGATTTCAAATAATTGCTGAAGAGCCTGGGCGAAAAATGGTGTGTTAACCCATACTCCAATGTCATATGCTGGGTAAATATCTTTGTCATGAAGTGTCATAAATAATACTTCTTCTCCATCAATGATGCAGAATCTTGCTTCAATTTCATTTGTGAACCTTACTTCTGCTAAGTCTTTTAGGGTACTGCTTAAATCTTTTGTTTTATCAGTTTTAGGGCATGCAATCTTAATGGAAACTCCTCTGTCTTGTAATTCTTCAAATACTCCTCTAAGAGCTTCAACCTTTCTTAGAAATCCAGTTGAAGTAGTCATTATGATTACTTCAGATTCAGCTGACTTAACCATTGCTTCTAAATGATTGTATAGGTTATATCTTCCTTTTAGAGCACCACTTAAATCAGAGGGTTCAACTAATTGAATTCCTTGTTCATGTAATTGCTCTAAATCCTTTAAAACGTCAGAATCCCTTAAGGCCTCTAACTTATCCAATTTCTCTTTAGACTTTTCTGTAAATCTTTTCTTTACTCTGTCGATAACATCGGCTGGAGATATGGCAATGTATTTAATTGGTTTGCCTAACTTAACCATTACAAATCCTTTCTTCTCAAGAGATTCCAAAACATCATATGTTCTTGATCTAGGTACTACAGCTAAGTCACTTAGTTCGCCAGCAGTTGCTACTTTTCGTGATAAAAGGGCAGTCCAAATCTTAACTTCATAAAGATTTAGACTAAAATACTGCCTTAGCATATTTAGAAATTCTTCCTTAACAATCATTTTTTATCATACTTATTAATAGTATTATTAATACTCCCTTATTTATAAAACTTACCAATAGTTTTGACCGTGAAATAATACAAACTATTTAGTATCCAGTTAAAAGGACTTCAATTAACTACTTAATTGATACTAAAGAGGAAACCTACATATTTATAAAGTTTTGTCTTATAATTAAAAAGTGATAAATGTGAATGATTATGATACAGTGGCTATACTTTGAAGAGTTAATATATCCATTTCTTCGTTGTTTTGAGACAGTATTCTTACAGGATACCTCATTTCAGTGCAGAGTATAGAACTGGATCTTGTACACAAAACTGCTTTTTCTTGGAAATCTTTATCTCTTTTGAATGCGACAAACCTTTTTGACTCTAATTTTATTCTAACTAATGCTGATGAGTCATTAAGTCCGCTTAAACAGGTATCAAGAGAATTCTGAGTGAATTCATCAAGATTAAATACCGCGTAACCATTACCAAAACAATCATTTGAGAGTATATTATTTATTACTAATTGAGTTTGAATTTTTCTTTCATCGATATAGAAATTCTGGGCATTTAGAAGAACTAATACCCATAAAACTAATATTATTGTAGATAGAAGAAGTATGAATATAAGTTCAAGTACTGGAAGAGAGCCTTTTTTATTATTAAACATTATCTAAGACTTGATTTAATGCTTTAAATAAATTTGGTATTATTAAGGTGTAAGGATATTTTTGAATTTTTGGCTTTTTTAAAGTTTGAACTAAGCAGGATATTCTATTATTTTGCAAGATATTTTTGCATGAAAACTTAATTTAAAGAGAATCCAAGAGATAATATTTATAAAGTATAAGGTTTGGATAGTACTATGATAGAGATTACTTTGCCAGATGGGAGCATAAGAGAGTTTGAGAAGGAAACAAATGGCTTGGAGATTGCAAAATCCATATCGCAAGGACTTTTGAAGAGTGCTGTTGCTATAAAGATAAATGGCGAACTTTCTGATTTGACCCAAGTAATTACGAAGGGTTCTAAGGTTGAAGTAATTACTCCAAAAAGTGAAGAGTCTGTTGAGATATTAAGACATACGACTGCTCATGTATTTGCTCAAGCAGTCTTGAGGTTATTCCCAGAAGCAAAAATCACAATAGGACCGTCAATAGATAATGGATTTTATTATGATGTTGATTATGATGATTTAACAGAGGATAAACTTGAAGCAATAGAGAAGGAAATGCAAAAAATAATATATGAAGATTTAGAGATTACAGTAAATTATAAGTCTCTTGATGAAGCCAAAAAGCATTTTTATAATAATCAATATAAGCAGGAGATAATTGATTCTATCGCTTCTGGAAGTCTTAGTGATGAGGAGAAGAAGGAAGGTTCAATTCGAAGTGGTAAGTTTAAGTTCTATAAGCAAGGAGAGTTTGAAGATATTTGCACAGGTCCGCATCTTCCAAGAACTGGATTAGTCAAGGCGTTTAAGTTAGAGAAGATAACAAGAGCATACTGGAGAGCGGATTCAAAGAATAAGCAGTTGTTTAGGGTGTATGGAACTGCTTTTTGGAAGAAGTCTCAAATGGATGAGTATTTTGAGATGTTAGAGGAAGCTAAGAAGAGAGATCATAGGATTTTAGGCTCAAGGATGAAGTTATTTACAATTTCGGAAATGGTTGGAGCGGGATTGCCGTTATTTGGACCGAAAGGAACTGTTTTAAGAAAGGAGATTGAAGATTTTCTCTGGAGTTTGCATAAAAAGAGAGGGTATACAAGAGTGTGGACACCTCATATTGCAAAGTCCGAGTTGTATAAGCAGTCGGGACATTATGAACATTATAAAGAGAATTTTAAGGCAATGGGAAAGGACAAAGAGGAGTTTATGCTAAAGCCCATGAATTGTCCTCATCATATGCAGATTTTTGCGGATAATTATTTTTCGTATAAGGATATGCCTGTTAGGTATTTTGAACCTGCAACGGTTTACAGGGATGAGTTGTCCGGGACTCTTAGCGGTTTAACGAGAGTCAGGGCAGTTACGCAGGATGATGGGCATTTGTTTTGCAGAAAAGATCAGATAAAAAAAGAGGTTGAGGTAATTGTTGAAATAATTAAAGAGTTCTATGAAGTTATGGGGATGGCAGAGGATTACTGGGTAAGTCTGTCAGTTAGAGATAAAGGAAATAAGAAGGATTATGTGGGTTCTGATGATGTCTGGGATATTGCAGAGAGTGTTTTAGAAGAGATTGCAAAGGAACTTGGAGTTGATTACAAAAAAGTTGAAGGTGAGGCGGCATTTTATGGGCCTAAATTGGATTTTATGTTTAAGGATGCTATCGGGAGAGAGCATCAGTTGTCTACTATTCAATTAGATTTTAATCTTCCTGATAAGTTTGAGTTGTTTTATATTGATGAGGATGCAAAGAAGCAAAGACCTATTGTAATACACAGGGCAATTGCAGGAAGTCTTGAGAGAAGCATTGGAGTTCTGATTGAGCATTTTGCAGGCAAGTTTCCTTTGTGGTTGTCCCCAACTCAGATTAAGATTATAAATGTTGCAGACAGGCATGTTAAGTATTGTGAGAAGATTAAATCGGAACTTGAGAAGTTGGATTTTAGGGTTTCAAGCGGGTATGAGAATGAAGGGGTTAGCAAAAAGATTGCAATGTCTCGTGATGAGGAGAAGCCAAATTATACTTTAATTATTGGAGATAAGGATGAGAAGAATAAAACAATCTCAGTTAGAACCCGCAAGTTTGAAAATGGTAAGAATGAAGAGTTTACTACAACTTTAAAGGAGTTCATTCAAAGGATTACAGAAGAGAGAGAGAAGAAGGAAATTTATTTTTAGGGTTTAATTGGTTCTTGCTGAGTGTTATATGTTATTGGCGTAGGATTTTTTAAGTTTTTGAGTGTTTTTTTGTGCTGACTGGGTTATGATTGAGAGGATGATGGAAATAAAATTTATAAAACCTAATTGACTTGATTTATTTGTTGCAGTCCCGTAGTGTAGTGGACTATCATTGTGGACTCTGGATCTGCAGACCCCAGTTCGAATCTGGGCGGGACTATATTTTTATAGGATTTTCATTTGTTTATTCTGTTTTAATTTTGTTTGCGAATTGTTTTAACTCTTTTGAATACTAAAAACTTTTATAAAGGTATTATAGTTCTTTTAGAGTATATTAGATAAAAAATGGCAAAGGATTTAGGACAGGCAGTAGTTGAGGCAATGAGAAGACCTACTTTGATTAGAAATATTGCAATTGCTGCTCATATTGATCACGGAAAAACAACTCTTTCTGATAATTTATTGTCAGGTGCAGGGATGATAAGTGAAGAGCTTGCTGGGAAGCAGAGGTTTATGGACTTTCATGAGGATGAGGCTCAGAGAGGAATTACTATTGATGCTGCTAATGTTTCAATGATTCATGAGGTGGAAGGAACAGATTTTCTAATTAATCTTATAGATACCCCTGGGCATGTGGATTTTGGAGGGGATGTAACAAGAGCTATGAGAGCAGTAGATGGCGCGGTGGTTTTGTCATGTGCCGTTGAGGGGATTATGCCTCAGACCGAAACTGTTTTAAGGCAGTCTCTAAAAGAGAAGGTTAAACCTATTCTTTTTATTAATAAGGCTGACAGGTTGATTAAGGAGTTGAAATTAACCCCTGAGATGATGCAGGAGAGGTTTATTAAGATTATTAATGAATTGAATGTTCTGATAAAAAAGATTGCTCCTCCTGAGTTTAAGATCAAGTGGCAGGTTAATGTGTCTGATGGTTCGGTGTGTTTTGGTTCGGCTTATTCAAATTGGGCTCTGTCAGTTCCTTATATGAAGAGGAAAGGGGTTACTTTTAGCAAAGTAATAGAGGCTTATGAGAAAGAAGATGATGGAGAAGAGATTAAAAAGTTAGCAAAGGAAGCCCCGTTACATGAGGTTTTATTAAATTCAGTGGTTGATCATTTACCAAATCCGATTGATGCCCAAAAGTACAGAATTCCGTTAATTTGGCCTGGAGATGCAGAGTCAAACGAAGGAAGGGATCTTGCTGAGTGTAATCCTAATGGAGAGTTAGCGTTTGTTGTAACGAAGATTACTCAGGATAAACATGCAGGAGAGGTGTGTACAGGGCGTATGTTTTCGGGGACGGTTAGCAAGGGTGTAGAGGTTGTAACATCTGGTGGACAGAAGGGGAGAGTTCAACAGGTATTTATTTCAAAGGGCTCTGCGAGAATTCAGATTGAAAAAGCAGTAGCTGGAAATATTATAGGAATTACCGGGATTAGAGATATATATGTTGGTGAGACAATTTCAGTTAATGGAATTACACCGTTTGAGGACATACAGCACATATTTGAACCTGTTGTAACTGTTGCAGTTGAACCCACAAAACCTGCTGATTTGCCTAAGCTTCTTGAAGTTCTTAAGGTTGTAGGTAAGGAAGACCCATCGTTAAAGGTAAAGATTAATGAGGAGACAGGGGAGTTTCTTATTGCAGGAATGGGAGAGTTGCATCTTGAGGTTGTAACGAACAGAATTAGAGATGAGAAAGGTATGCAGATTAAAGTTTCTCCTCCAATTGTTGTGTATAGGGAAGCAGTTACAAAGTTATCTCCTGAGGTTGAGGGAAAGTCTCCAAATAAGCATAATAAGTTCTATATGACAATTGAACCTCTTGAGGAGTCTTTTTCAAAGGCACTTGCAAATCAGGAAGTTCCTCTGGGTGTGATTAAGAAGAAGGACAGAGAGTTATGGGATTTGTTACATGAGAAAGGACTTCCAAAAGATGAGGCTGAGAGAGTTAAGCAAATCTATAAAGGTAATGTTTTTGTTGATATGACAAGGGGTATAGTTGCTCTAAATGAAGTGATTGAACTTGTGCTTGAGGGGTTTGTACAGGTTATGAATGCAGGTCCTATGGCAAGGGAAACATGTATTAATTTTAAGGTTAAATTAACTGATGTAACTCTTCATGAGGATGCAATTCACAGGGGACCAGGGCAGGTGTACCCAGCAATTCGTGATGGGTTAAAACAAGCGATATTGGGGGCGGGTCCTTCTTTGTTTGAACCAATACAGACTATACAGATTGATTGTCCTCAGGATATGATGGGTAATGTAACAGCAGTTATTAATAATAGGCGTGGACAGGTTCAGGATATGATTATGGATGAGGATAATTTATCAGTTATTGCGAAAGTTCCGGTGGCAGAAACATTTGGTATGACAGGGGATTTAAGGTCATCAACAGATGGGAAGGGCTCATTTTTTGTGAAATATCAAGAGTTTGAGAGACTGCCAACAGAATTGCAGGATAATATTATCAAGCAAATAAGAGATAGGAAAGGTTTAAGCGAAAATCAGTAATTGTAACAAATTATTACTTTTGATTGTGCTTAATGTTTTGGTTTTTTAGGTCTAGTAATAAAGTTTTATGTTATATTACTATTAGAATTTTGTACAAATGATTACTTTCTGGTTAATGCATATATATATTCGTAGAAATCAAGTTATTATAATGGTTAATTATTTTGATTCATAAGATATTATAGTTGGAAGAAAGATGATGAGAAGATTTCTAAGTTTGTAGAAAAGTCTTCTAAACTTAAATGGAAATATATGCTTCTTATTCATGTGCTTTTAGGATTAGTAAGTTCAGTACCAACTTTGATCCTCACAGTACCAATTCTCCTAGCAATTACAGGTAATCCTTATTTTACTTTTTTGATTTCACTATCTTCTTGGTTGGTTGGATTTCTATTTTTCATTATTTTGTAGGGTATTATTATACAAAAATCTTTTTTAAAACAGATCTATCTGCAACGCAATTTTATATAGTACTAACTTATTTGCATTTGCCTGTTTATATTGGAATAGTGTTATTTAGTTTAATTTATATGGGATTAACTACTTTAGCTATAGGATATACTCTTGCCTCATCTTCTTTAGTTCCTCTTTTATTAGTATATAGTATTTCTCTTTTAGCATCATTTGTTATTGGTTATTACTCGCTTAAGCAGATGTTTACTTCTCTTTATGTGTTTAAAGAGGAGTTTGAGACAGATTATTTACCATTAATTGGGGTGGTTCTTTTGTGGTATATTATTACTTTTATTGTTATTTATAATTATGATACTTTATGGAATATTTTTTTTTAGGAATTTAATACAAGAGAGATTGTATATAGTCAATTTTCTAATCTTTTAAGGGCTGTGTAAATGTCTTTGCCTCTTATCTGAACATCTCTGACTGCTTTGCTTAATTCAATTGGTTTTTCGTGTTGCCATATATTTCTCCCGATTGCAAGCCCATGTGCCCCAACACTTGTAACATCGCATACATCTTGTAAAAACTCCTTTGTTGAGTTATGTTTAGGTCCTCCAGATAATAAAACCTTAGTTTTTCCTGCTGTTTGAACTTGTTTTGCGAAATCATCTTTGTTTCCGTTGTATTTCATCTTAACCATATCAGCACCTATCTCAAGCCCAATTCTTGCGCAGTAAGCCAAAAGTTCTCCATCCATATCGTTTTTAATTGCTTTACCTCTTGGATACATCCAAGCGGCAACAGGAAGCCCAAAGTCATGGGCATCTTCCTGAATCTTTCTAAAGTCTTCGTACATCTTAGACTGGTATGAAGAGCCAGGGAAGAAAGTAAACCCAATACATTTTGCGTTTAACTCGACAGCTCTTTTCACACTACAAATAACAGGAGAATAAGGATCGTCCTTTATGCCAAGAGTTGTCTTGCCATTAACTTTAAGAATTATATTTGTTTTATAAGAATCTCCATATTTTTCTGCAATTCCTTTCTGACAGATGAAACCATCAAATTCCCCCTTCTCAGCCCAATAAAATAAATCTTGTGGATTCTCATTATCATCACTTAAATCACTTGGCCCATGTTCAAGACCATGATCATATGCTAAAAAGAAAGATTTCCCATCAGTTTCAAGTTTTTTCATTGCTTTCTTTATGTTTCTATAATCTGTCATGCTCATTTTGTCCTTTTTTTATTAAAAAGAATTTGTAATTATCTCAAAAGAGTTACATAAGTTTGCTTTGGATTGTTCTCTCTAAATTATATATTTCTTATGTGGGTTTATTATGATATGTTATAACTTCAAAACTTGGCGCCTTTACATTTAACTTTGTTGTTGTAAGAAGTGGAAAGGATACATGATTTAAAAATATTAGGATTTAAGGAGAAGATTATTCCTCCTCTTCTCTTATTGTGAGCTTTTCAAACGAGGAGGGTTCTCTTTTTTCATCAGTTCTGTGAAAATGTGTTTGCAGTTTACGATTCATTTTTCTGATAATAACATCAACCTCTTCTTGTGATAGGGATTTTCTGCTAAAGTAATTATCCATTGTCTCACCATCATGAATATCTTCTAAATTGATGTCTAATTCATCCAATGTTTCTTTTAATACTGGGAATGTGTTAAGCACGTCTTTAAATTCATAATTATGCAGTATGTTAAGTTCCATCTAAAAATATCTCTTAAAACTCATTAATATTATTTATGTTTTAAAAAATGTCGTGAAAAAATTGCTAACATTTTTTAATAAAAGAGTAATTAGGATTCTAATTTCCTATTAAATGGTTTAGTTTTTTAAAATTATCTTCTGGAGTTTCTGAGGATGAAATATAAGAACCAATAGTTAGGATATTCGCTCCTTTCTTAACCATTTTCTCTATATTTGTATCTTTTATTCCCCCATCTATCTGAATTATTACATTGGGCTCATTTTTTCTCAGAGATTCTATCCTCTTATAAGTTTTCTCAATGAAGTTCTGCCCTTCAGCACCAGAGATTACTGACATTAGCATTATACCATCAATTAATCTTGTATAGTTTAGAATGCTCTCTATGTTTGTGTTAGGGTTTAATACGAGAAATACCTCAAATTTTTCTTTTTTGAATTCATCTAATGTTTGAATGAGATTTTCTCTTTTGTTAAATACCTCAAAATGTATTAGAATTTTTTTAACTCCCATGTCTTTTAGTTTATTTTTATATTTTATTGGATTGTATGCCATTAAATGAGTTTCAAACTTAATATTAGGGTGGTTCTTTATTTTATTCGTATCTAAGAGTTTAACTGATTTTTTGGGCGTGAATTTTCCATCCATGAAATCTAGGTGAATTTCATTTGAAAACTTTAGTTTCTCAAGTTTTGAATTAAAAGTCTGAATGCTTGTTGCAAATACACTTGGGATTATTTTCACTTCCATAAAAATATTTTAAATTACAATAATATAAAACTTTGTAAGATATAATAAAAAACTAAGAGGTAGGGTATGGATTAAGCAGAAATAGAGAATTATTTGTATTTTCCTACAATATCTATTGAATCAACATGGGACATAACAACTGTTCTGCAACAGAATCTTTTTAATTCTAAAGAGTCAAGAACTTCTTTTACTGGTTTCCCTTTTTCAGTTTGGGTTTTAAATTCTTCCCATAAATGACCTACTGGTTTACCGCATGAAAAACATCTTATTGGGATTATCATACTTGAAAATAATTGGAATTCTTTTATAAAGATTATTGTTGAAATGGCTTTGTACGAAAAGTGTGTTTTGTACGAAAAGTAAGGAATCTGTACGAAAAGTCTTAAATTACTTGGTTTGTCATAAAATTTACTAAACTTTAATATTTATATATATTATTTAAAAATAAGAGAGATTTCGCCTAAAAACAAACAACCACGAGTGAAATTAAGCGAAATCTCTTATACAATAAAAAGGTAGAGATATTTAAATGTTTTTGTCCTTAGTTTTTTTGTATTGAACCAAAAATTGAAATTATAGGAGTTTCATTAATTTTGGACATTGCTTTTAATTCCTCTATTCTTGACTTTTTAGCAATTTTTATATTCTCTTTAATAATTTAGGATATTTTTTCAGGATTATTAGGTATAGGTATTAATAAATATTTTAAGAGTAATAATTATTACTTATTATGGTACAAAACAAACAACCACAACAAAACTTAAGACAAGAAAGAGGTCTTGAAATTGCAAAGGACTTCAAGATTAAGAAGGAGAATGATACAACGTAGATAGTACGAGCCAAACGAATACTAAAATGTGCTATGTGGTTAAGAGTAATGGTTTTGGTGCTAAATGCAGTTGTATGGACTATAAGAAGCGTCACTCTAAATGTAAGCATATCTTTGCAGTAGAATATACTGTAACTCAGACAATTTATACCGACGGAACTTTAAAACAGGAAGTAACTAAGAAGATATACACACAGAATTGGAGTGCTTATGATGAGGCACAGAAAACAGAGAAGGACAAGTTTATGAAATTGTTGAGCGATTTAGTTAAGAACTCACAGGAGGAAGGTTATAAGTTTGGGCGACCTAAAACACCTATACACGATATTTTAACTCAATGATATTTAAAGTGTATTCAGGGGTTTCTGGGCGTAGATTTACCTGTGATATGCAGTTAAGCAAGGATTTTGAGTACATAACTAAGGAAGTTCCATTTACAACACTTAAAGTTTACTTTAATAAAAAAGAGGTTTCAGAGATTCTGCACAACCTGATTAAGATTACATCACAGCCATTGAAAGAAGTTGAAACCAATTTTGCAATAGACAGTTCGGGATTTGGTACGTCAATAGTGCAGAACTGGAATAAGTATAAGCATTCCACACAGGACAGATATAAGAAATGGGTTAAATGTCACATAGTTTCAGGAGTTCATACTAACATCATTCCAGCAGTTAAAATAACGTCTGAATTTGACCACGACAGCCCACAGTTAAAAGAGTTACTGGATAAGACTAATGAAGTCTTCACAATAGAGGAGTTTTCAGGAGATAAGGCGTATATCAGTAAGGAAAACTTAGAAGCAATCAATGAAGTAGGAGCAGTTCCTTATATTCCTTTCAAAAATAATGTAAATGAAAAATCCAAACATAAACGAGGTATAATCTGGAAGAAAGCATTACATTATTTCCTTTATAATCAGGATGAGTTTATGGAACATTATCATAAACGAAGTAATGTTGAAACTACATTTAGTATGGTGAAAAAGAAGTTTGGGGATAATGTTAAATCTAAAAACAGGACAGCACAGGTAAACGAAGTGTTATGTAAAATTGTATGCCATAATATTTGCGTTCTTATTATGGAAATGGAAAACTTGGGAATTACTGCTAACCTGTTGTACGATAAGTCAGAGTTTTTAGTTACTTATCGTACAAAGCCTGTTGAAATAGAAAGTATTAATTGATAGCATTAAAAAATTTAGTGCTCTAAGAAGTTCAGATTTTCCAAGACCATTGAGACATATAGCATAGGGTGACCTTTCTGTCTTAGAATGGTTTTAATGTGCTCTTCTGAAACTCCTTCTGATTTAAGTGATTTTACTAAGGCAATTAAATTTTGCTCGTATTCTCCAATTGTTGAAACTAATAAATTAAGTGATTCAAACCCATGTGTATGATTTAGATTTTCAATTTCATTGATTTTACCATGCATATTGTTCATATTTGATTCTATCTGATTAATCTTATAATCTATTTGTGAAATTCCCACGAGTCTACTTTCTATGGATTTTAATCTGTTTAAGCCTGCATTAATTTCCTCTATCTTTGAATTGATTAAATTATCCATTTTTGTCATTGAGAATTCAACTTCTTCAAGAATAGCTTTGACAACACTTCTTGATTTTATAATTTGCTTGTCTGAATCTTCAAGTTTTTCATTTAACTTTTTCTCAAGTTTTGTAAAATCCTGATTTAAATTCTTTTGATGTGAATGAAAATCTTCTAAGAAGACTTCCTGTTTGCTGTTGATTTCCTGACCTAATTTTGAAATTTCACCTTCCTTTGCATTGACACTTTCTTCAAGTAATCTTAGAGGTTCAAGCATTGAATTAATTTTATCACTAACATATTTTAGATTCTTGTCAACAAACTTTCTTTCAATATTTTCTAGTTTTTTCTTTGAGAAATCATGCAGATTCTGGACTTTTTCATAAAACACTCCTCTAAATGTTTCTTCATGTCTGTCAAATGCGTCTCTCTCTTCCTCTAAAACTCCCTTAACTCTATCTTTCATTTGATTTGCAAGATCTTCAATTTCTAATTTTCTTGCCTTTGATGATTCATTGATATGTACAAGAAACTGGTTTTTCTCATTACCTAATTTAACTTCTTTTTTCTTAATTCTCTCAAGTTCATCATGAAGGTTTGCCATATATTCTTTTGTTAATTTTGATATTTCTTCTTTAAATTCTTCCATTTGAGAGATAACTTCATAACGTTCATTCTCAACTACTTTTAACTTTTCTAAAAACTCTTTTTCTTTCTCCTTTAAGGCCTTGTCAAAATCCTGCATGTACTCATGAAACTTTCCTTCAAATTGGGCAACTGAATTAACTAATTTGTTATCAATATTCTCTGACAATTCCTCCTGTTTCTCTTTTGCTAATTTTTTTAGATTTAATAAGAACTCATTATTGGAAATTGTTTTCTGTGCTAAGTCCTCTTTGATTTGCTGCGCAAATATGTTTTCAAGTTCAACTTTATTGTTATAAGTTAATTCCACAAGTTTCTCTTCGGTTTCTTTGTTTGATTTTATTGCCTTATCAACCCTTTGTGAAAATAATTCATATCTGTCCAAATTTCCCTGCGCTACTTCCTCTAAGAATTTCTCTTCTTCCATCTGGGACTCCTGAGCCTTCTCTTTTAGTAGGTTGTATTCTGCATGTAATCCATCAAGTAATGCCCTGATATGCTTTGATACTTCAATCTTAAATACTTCAAGTTCTCTTTTATGGTTTAAATCTTTTGATTTCAAATCGCTTAGAATCTTCTTTTTGATGTTTTCTACTTCTTTTTGAATGCTTTTAGATGTTTTATCCTCTGTTTTTTTCAATTCCTTTTCAAGTTTGTTTAAAGACTTTTCAATGTTACTTATCTTATTGTTTAAGGATTTGTCCTGATGTCCTTGTGGATTAACTCTTAACTCTGAAATTTCCTTTGAAATTTTTCTTAGGGAGATTTCAACATGTTCACGGATTTTCTTTTCAACTCCTATAAAAATATCTTCACCTAATTTTGAGTTGCTTAATCTGTTTAGTTCATTTTTTAGTTTTTCATTTGATTTTATTGACTGCATTAAATCCTTCTCTAAATGTGCTACTTTCTTTGAGATTTCTTCTGCTCCTTTTTTCGTATCTGATTTTACTTGGGATTTTGCTTTTTCAATTTCCTGTTTAAGGGATGAATTAATTTCTTTATTTAACTGGGTTTTTAATGTCTGAGGATTTAGTTTATTAAAGATTGGTTTAAATTCTTCTATTATTTCGTCTTTTAACTTTGAATCATCTGTTTGGTTTTTATCCTTTGAGTCAATTCTTCTGCTTAGTTCTGATACATCCTTTTGGAGTTTTGTTTTTGCTTTACTGACAGTACTAATTTTTTGGTTTAGTGATTTAACCATATTTAGAGTATCATCTAAGAGTTTTGCATCTTCTTTTGTAACAACTGTTTCTGCTTTTTTTGTACGTTTTGCTTGGGACTTTTTCTGGACAACTTTTTGGGCGGCTTTTGTTTTTGTATTCATAATAGAATTATCATTAGGAGTATTATATAAGTTATTAATTATTTTAAGGGGGTTAATTCTGGTTTCCTTTTAGAAAATAAGAGTTTTTGAAAGGCTAAAGTCAACAACGACAGGGGAATGTTTTGGGTTTATTTTGGGTAGTCTTCTCTATTGAGTTTATATAATTTCTTTTATTGGTTTTTATTGTTGTGTGTTTATGCATAATTATTTCACTCTTGATAGTTTTGATTTAAAGGATAGGATTGTAGGGCTAAGGATTGATATTAATTCTCCTGTTATTAAGTCAAAGGTGGTTCTAAATGAGAGAATTGTTAAGGCGTCTTCGACAATAGATGAACTTGTAAGTAAGGGAGCAAGAGTAGTTATTTTGGCGCATCAGGGCAGGACTGGGAAGGTGGATTGTATTTCTTTAAAGCAGCATTCTAAGCTGATTTCAAAGTGTATTAATAGGAAGATTGGTTTTTGTGATTTGGATGATAAGAGAAGAGATGATAGGATTTTATCTCTAAAATGTGGGGAGATTCTTTTGCTTGAGAATTTGAGGTTCTATGATGATGAGTTGGATGTAAATAAGAAGGGTAATATTATAAAGTCGCTTGAGAGGGTTTTCGATTATTATGTTTTTGATGCGTTTTCTGTATGTCATAGGAAGCAGACGTCTGTTGTTGGTTTTTCAAAGATTCCAGTAATTGCAGGAAGGTTAATGGATAGAGAACTTAGAGGGTTAAATAGTATTTCATTAGTTCATAGGCCATTAGTATATGTTTTTGGAGGAGCTAAGCCTGATGATTTAATTCCTTTGATTGAGAAGTCTCTTAGGTTAAAGGAAGTTGATTGTATTTTGCTAACAGGTGTTATTGGGGAGATTGCACTGCATGTTAATGGTTTTTATCTGGGGAAGAAACTGGATTTTCTAAGAGAGAATAATTATTTATCAGTTGAGAAGGATTTAAGGGGACTTCTTAGAAAGTATCCAAAGAAGATTTTATTTCCAAGTGATGTTGCATTAGTTTTGAATGGAAGAAGGGTTGAGATAAAAGCAAGTGGGTTGGGTAGTAATAGGAAGTTTTTGGATAAGAATATGATAAATGATATAGGAAGTGATACTATAAGAAAGTATTCGTTATTGTTAAGGCAGGCAGGAGGTATTTATTTGAAGGGGCCTTGCGGGAATTTTGAGCTTAAAGGGTGTGATGTTGGAACTAAGAGCATTCTAAGAGAGATTGTAAATTCAAAGGGGTTTTCTTTTGTGGGAGGAGGGCATAGTGTAACTGTTGCAGAGAAGTTCAAGTGTTTGGATAAGTTTTCGTATGTTAGTCTTGCTGGAGGGGCTTTGGTTAAGTTTTTGTCAAATGAGAGACTTTTTGGAATTGAAGTTCTTGAGATGTTATGTTCTAAGTTTGAAGGAAGAGAGGATTTTATAGTAGTGGGTTCAAATGTTTTGGATACAGTGGTTAGTGTTAATGAGAAGTTCTCAAATTTGTATATTGGTGAGAAAGTTAGGGTTAAGGATGATTTTAAGAAAGAACTTGGGGGGGGGGGAGTTAATATGTCTGTTTGTCTTGCAAGGTTGGGAGCAAGGGTTGCCTATTTAGGAAAAATTTCATATAATGAGTTTGATTTTTTAAAGGAGAGGCTTGATATAGAGAATGTGAGATTAATTGAGTCAAAGAAGACAAAAAAACCAATTGCCAAGTCAATTCTTTTGGATACAAAAGATAATGACAGATTGATTATTACTTATAGGGGTTCAAATCAGTTTTTAGAGTTAGATAATTTTGATTATAATAAATTTTCTTCAAATTTTTATTATTTTACAGCTCTTAGTGGGGAGAGTTTTAAGACTCAGTTAGAGCTTGCTAAGATTATAAAGAAGAGAAATAAGAGAGCAAAGATTTTTTATGGAGCAAGTCCTTCTTTAATTCACACTGAACCTAAGTTAATGGATTTAATTAGGATTTGTGATGTTATTATTTTGAATTATGAGGAGGCTTGTGAGATTTTGGGAAAGGAGCAGTCTTTTAGTTCTGTTCTTAGGGGTTTGAAGAAACTTGCGTGTGAGTTGGTTATTGTAACGGATGGAGCGAATGGTTCTTACGCTTATGATGGGAATATGGAGTATTTTACTGCTGCATTCAAGCCAGATAAGATTGTTGATACAACAGGAGCAGGGGATTGTTTTGGAGCAACTTTTATGTATTTTTATTCAAAGGGATGTACAATTAAAAAGGCAATGGAGTATGCAGCGGGAAATAGCGCCAATGTTGTGACAAAGAAAGGACCTCAGTTGGGACTTATGTATTATAAGGATTTGGTTAAAAAAGTTTAGAGATTTTTTGATTTTCCTTTTGGTTATTGTGATTTGTTAATAAGATGCAGTGTTGCGATAACTGGAAGGTGATCAGATACCCCTGAGATATTAAGTACTTCCCATTTTTCAACAGAGAAATGATCTGGGTCATATAGTATGTGATCAATAGGAAATATGGGGTTATTTGATGGGTATGTATAGAAATTTTCATCAAGAGGCTCTTGCGAGATATGTGCGATCTCATCAGATTTTAAAAATATTGAGAGAGCATTCTCCCCTTTTTCTGTTTTTATATCATTGTTGAAATCGCCAAGTACAATTGTTGGACCCTTCTCTTTAGTTTTTTTATATGTATCAAAAAGTATCTGTCCCTGTTTAAAGTTGGTATCTGCATCAAAGGCATCAAGATGCGCGTGTATGATATATACAACTTCTTTGTCAATTTCCATACTTATTATTTGTATCTTTTTTTTAAAATCAAAGTGCCGGCGAAGGATTCCGCCTGATTGAGGGAGGCTAATGGTTTCCTGCGAGATAATACGGTGGCGTGAAAATACTCCCTGTCCTGAAACTACATCACGTGTTGCGTAATCAAATGAATAGGGGTATGGTACAAAAGTTTTATCCCATGTTACTATGTATGCAGAATAAGGAAATGATAGGAGTGATGTAATTATCTCTCCCTGATTAGCATGGTATGAGCGATATGCTTTAAAATCAACTTCCTGTGTGGCAAGTATATCTATTTGTTTGTCTTTCATTATTTTTTGAAATGTCTTCTCTGCGGTATCATATATGTTCTTGGATGGGCGTTTGTCAAATTTCTGGAAGGATTCATTGATATTCTTATCAATATATAAACCCATATTTGAAAGATATGAAAAATATCCAATATTATATGTTGCTATTATTATTTTATTGTTGTCTAAACTTTCATAGGGAGAGTTATAGGATGTGTTTGTTGTAGTGTGTACGCCATTTATCTGGTGTGCTATGCCACTTTGAGATGAAGCCCATAGGATAAATACAAGAAATAGAGTGAGGGCAACTATAAATATGCTAAGAATTGTTTTTACTAATTTCATTACTTATCACCATATAGATTTTCTTTGTATATTAGAATATGTGTTGTTTTAAATATGTATTTAAAACTTCTTTTTTGTTTACTGTGTTCCAACTTCTAAAGTTGTATAGAGATTAAGTTTAAGAACCAAGATATTCTTTAAGGTGAGGGGTATTAAGAGTTCTTCTGCGTAATTTTTTAAATGCTTCCGCTTCAATCTGTCGGATTGCCTCTCTTGTTACACCATACCTTTTTCCAATTTCTTCTAAAGTTAACTCTTTATTATTGTCTAATCCAAAATGAAGAGAGATTATATCTCGTTCACGTTTGGTTAGTCGTGTCTCACTTAAAACATATCTGGTATTTTCACGAAGTTCAAATTTCTCAAATATTTTTAAAGGGTCTCTTCCTGATAAGGATTCATCTGCAAGGCTTTCCTCATAAGATAGAGGGGCAGTACTCCCATCTTCTTGTTTATATTGGGGTTCTTCAAAGAGAGGTTCATACTCATTTGTTAATCCAAAGTAAATAGCACAGCATGCATTATCCTTCAATCCTGTTTCTTTATTAACTAATCTAACAAAATCTTCTAATCCGTTTGATTTGCTTAGACATTTCCAAAAAAAAGGTGATTGTCTATGAATGGAGATTCTGATTAAACCTCTTCTTTTATTCATATATCTTTTAACACCTGTTACAAACATAAGAGAAACATATTGTGAGAAGGCAAATTCTGGATTGTATTTATGTAAATTTTCAAGAATTGCTAAGTTTGCATCCTGAATTACTTCATTGAGAAGATACTCTCTATTATTCACCCATTCTGGATTACCAAATAGGGAAAGTCCAACTTCTCTACCTCTCAGATTTATTGTTTTGCCTTTGAAAACAATTTCCCTCATTAGATAATGTAAATAACGCTGAATTTTTGTGAGAATTTCGTCTTTAGTAGATCTCATTTTAGGGGTTTCTTCAAATGGTAATGGATTACCTTGCTCATCTTCATGGACTAAATCTTTGTATAATCTAACGTATTCTCTTCCTAAATAGTCTAATCTTCTCCAACCTTCTAATCTTTGTTCCAGTCTATGGTTTTCTGAACTGTTAGTTTTCTCCCTTAACAAAGACACCACTCTTAACTAATTAGTAATGAATTTTGATTTATAAGGTTTTGTGAAATCAATATTATCAAAATTGTTTAAATTCATTTATGCAAATATTCCTTAAACTTTCATTTCCAAAGTATTTTCTAAATTCTCTTTTGAAAATTTTCTAATTATTTCCTTTATTTCGTCTATTGATTTTATTTCGGAGTAGAATTTCTTATTAGGATATATTGCAATGCATCCTCCAATAGGGTTACAGAATCCAAGACAGCCTGTTTTTGTTATGAATATATTGGGAATTAGTCCTTCTTCTTTCGCCCATTTTTTTAATTCATAAAAATCTTTTTGAGAAATTGTATGTGAGCAGGAATCTTTGTTAATTCTCTCATTTACACAAACAAATACATGTAATTTATTTTCAGTTTTAATTTCTTTCATTCTAATGCTTCCAGAAATCCCATCTGAATTTTTTTGCAAAACCTTTATTTTTCTTCTCAAATTTATCTAAGATGGATGTCATCTTTTTGGCTTTTATTTCCTGATGCGTAAGAATTGTTTTTAGTAGATATTCCTGCCAATTTTTACTTATGTGATATATTGCAACAAACTGAATTCCACATTGTTTGTATATCTCTTTTTTATGTTCTGCATTGTCTTTATACACTTTGTTATAATTGTACATTCCAAAATATTCTATCACTACTTGGTATTCTTTTAGATAGAAATCTGGGTACCATAATTTTGGTTTTTTATTATCAACTATAGCTATTGGAAATTCATATTCAAATTCTAAATCAAGACTTGTTAGAAATTTAGCAATTTCATACTCACCTGTGCTTTTATATTCTATTCCTTTGAATTTGTGTTTTTTCATCATATTTAGTTTGAGAATTTGTTGTTTATAATACTTTTCATATAATCTATAATATTAGATATTTATGTGTTCTTTTAAATGTTAAAAGAAAAAGAATTTATGATAATTTGCTATCAATTGTTGCTTTAATCTGGCTGTAAGGTACAGCTCCAACAATAAGTTCTCCATTGATTAGAAATGATGGAGTTCCGCTAACACCAAATGAACTTCCTTCTCTCGTGTCTTCCTCAACTTCTGCTGCCATTTGTGGGTCATTAATACAAGTATCGTAAGCATTCTCAGATACTCCTAATTCAAGAGCCCATTTTTTAAGATTCTGTGTGTTAAGACTTTGTTGGTTCTCAAAGATCATATCGTGATATTCGAAATATTTCACATTTCCTAATTCTTTATGTACACAGTTTGCTGCAATTGCTGCAGGTTTTGCATTCTGGTGGAAATCTAATGGGAAATCTTTGTATACAAGTTTAACTTTCCCAGTGTCTATGTATTCTTTTTTTAACTGTCCAAGAGTTTGGCTGTAGAATCTTGCACAGAAAGGACATTCATAGTCACTATACTCAACAATTGTTACAGGAGCATTAGCATCTCCAAGAGTTGGCTCTCCATTTATATCTGGCTCTCCAACAGGTTGAGAAGGAGCACTTGGTGTAGGAGCAACTTGTTGTCCATTATCTGAACCAGGATTGTAGCCTTGGACATTTGATGCAAAGAAATTATCAATTGAATTTACTTTGCTCTCTATTGAGTCAATTTTTTTCATTAAGGAATCATCTAAATTCATACCTTTATCCATCATGTTCATATCTGTATCATTGCCTTGAGGGTACAACATCATTACAGAGAAAATAAGTTGTATAACAGCCAACACTACTAAAACTATGAGTAATGTGTTTATGTTACTTGAACAACTTCCATTAGCCATTGTATCACACTGTTCACTATGCATTGTTGCCTTCATATTCTCTGTTGCTTTCTTTGGTTTTGTTTTTTTCTTTGAATTTGTAGCCATTGTGCTAAATTTAACTTTGTGTCTTTGCTTTATAATATTTATGTTTAACTTTTGGAGGTTAATTATTTTCGTCTTCTTATTTTGATATAACAAAGCTTTTTAATAAAAGAGCAGTTATAAAGAATTAATACATGTTAAATAAAACTAAGAATGCTTCTTATGATTCAAAACTAAAACCTCTCTCGCCAACGCTTAGAACAAAGAAGAGGTTCATAAGAGCAAAAATAGTTTCTGATAAGAAATTTGAATTTAAGGAACTATCAGAGAGCATATTATCGCAGGTTATAATGTTTTTAGGGAGTATTGAGATATCAAAATCAGGGTTTTGGATTCTTAGAGATAAGTTTAATGAAAAAAATCAGGAATTAGTTATAAAAGTTGATACGAGAACAAAGGAGAAACTAATTGGAGTTCTTTCTCTGATTCAGAGAATAGATAAAACTCCAGCAAAAATAGAAATAATTAAAGTTTCAGGAACGCTTAAAGGTGTTCTGAAAGATTAGTTTTTGCCAATTGTTACACTGTCTTTTGAAACTTTTAAGTTAACGCTTTCCCCATCACTAAAATCACTCATCTTTGATACAAATTCAGGCAGAACAATTTTTCCGTTAACTATTCTAATATCTCCTTCAAGTTCACGAATTCCAATCTCATCAATTCCCAATTCTCCAACCATTGATTTTGCAATGGTTTTGTCTTTTCTTTCTTTTCTTTCCTTTGTTTTCTCATATAGGAACTCAACAATTTCCTTTGCTATGTTTTTCTTTGTAACCTCTGTAATCTTCTGAAGCCCAGGTGAAGTATTTACTTCAAGAATCTGAGGTCCATAATCAGTTTCTATAATATCTACACCGCAAATATCAGCTCCAATTTTTTTTGCAGCATTAATTGACATTCTTTTGACATCAGGAGTTGGTAAATAGGGTTCAGCATTGCCTCCTGCATGAGCATTTGCACGGACATCATCGGCTTTTGCAATCCTCCTCATAGCTCCAACGACTTTATCTCCTGCAACAATAATTCTTAGATCTGACTTTATATTAACGTAGTCCTGAATGATTACAGGCTGATCGAAGACATCTAAAGCATCAATCATAGAACTGGCGCTTGAATAACTTTCTGTAAAGATAACTCCTTTACCATGAGTTCCAGAAGGAAATTTCATAATAATAGGATAATTAAGAGTTTTTAAGAAAGCTTTAGTTTCGGAAATCTTTGCTGTAAAGTAAGTTGAAGGCATTTTAAGGGATTTATCGGAAGATAAGAGAAGATGAGTCATAAATTTGTTATGAGCAATTATATGAGCGTTTGGTCTGATAGGAATATAACATTTATCCTTAAAGATCTCAGAGAGAGAGAAAAGAAGTGTAGAGTATTTAAAACTCCCCTTAAAGTATAGACAGTCATATTCAGGGAGAGATTCTCCATCATATAATACTGATATACTATCGTTAATTTTGATTTCAATCTTTTTTAGGTCAATACTATCTACTACATCAAAGTAAGCTTTTGCTTCTTCCAAAATCATCTTAGAGGAGGTACTCCCCAGACTAATTAGCCCGAATTTTAGGTCCATTAAATAAGAAGTTTTAACAGCAAGTTGTTTATAAAACTTTGGAATTCGTGGCTCTGTCCTGAAATTGTTTTCTTCAAAATCTATGCTAGTTATGTTCAATCAAAGAAAGAAATTATTTGTCAAAAATTGTTTTATTTATATAATATTTTATGCTCTCTTGACTTTCCGGACAGAGCCACGAATTCGTCCATCTGTCCGGAAATTGGTTTTTCCAAAATCTATGCTAACTATATTCAGTCAAAGAAAAAAATAATTTGTCAAAAATTGCTTTACTGATACAATATTTTAAGTTCTCTTGAATTTTCGGACAGAGCCGAATTCAAAATTATGTCCCTAATTCTAACACTCACATAGAAACTAATACTTACCACTCTACAATGTCTTTTTTAGTTCGGAAATAAATCTATCTATTTTTTGTTTTGTGATATGTTGCATAACAACAATATGAGCATAATCCCCCTGAGTTGCAAGTTGCCACCTCTTTACAAATCTCTCATCAACAGGTTTCTTAATAACAACAGTATTTGAAAACTCATTTAACCTCACAGGATATTTTATTTTCCTCAAAGAAGCATAAAGATACTTAGAGTTCTTTATACAAGCATTAACCTCCTTTCTAAACCCTGTAAGTTTTCTTGTTTTAATAGCATACCATAAAATAAGAGGAGTTATTCCATTTCTTGAACCTGAAAGAGTAGTATCTAATGTATCAATATAACTTATCTTTGTTTCTATTCTCTTAACAAACTCTTTTTTAGTAAGAACAATACCACAAGGAATAGGAGAGCCTATAAACTTATGCCCTGAGATAGCAATACTTTTAATAGGCTGAGTAAAATCAATTACAGGAGTTTTCTTTAAGAAAGGAATAATCATTCCAAAAAGAGCGGCATCACAATGAATATAATGCTCTTTAATATTATGCCTTTTAAAAATAGCACAAATTTCATTGAGATTATCAATCCCACCCTTCATAGTAGTTCCTATATTCAAACTTAATATTGGAGGGGATTTCTTATATTTAATTAGAAGTTTCTCTAAATGTTTAACATCAATCTCTCCCCATTCAGTTTTAGAGTTTAGAGACTTTACAATAGAATACTTTAGCTTTAATATCTTTGCAATTTTAAGAATGGAATAATGAGAATCCTCTGAAAAATAAAGTCTTCCATTAGGATATAACTCTCTTGCTAAAAACAATCCGTACATATTCCCTTCCGTTCCTCCAGAAGTAACATATCCCCAAAACACATCCTCTTTAATTTTGTAGAGTTTTGCAAAGAATTTCAAAACCTTTTGTTCAAAGTCTTTTGTAGAGAGTTTATACGAAGAAGGAACAAAAGGATCCCCAACATTATTAATAGGATAATTCATAAAACCAAAAAGTTTTTTATAATTAAAACAAGCATTACAAGGGTAACCAAAAAATAACTCATGATATTTCTTTATCTCTTTTTCCCTTTTTTCAATCTCTTTTAAAATATTTTCTCTTTCTTCCATAGAACATAAGAAAAAAAACTTTTTTTAAACTTTTCCAGACACTAATTTTTAGTATAGCATCCAAAAACAATTTCCAAAGTTACATAATTTCCATATCTACAACATATTCACTTTTGTTACTGTGCATCTTCTTTGGAATATTTTATAAGTTAGTTGTTCTTATCTTTTTTATGTTAGTTCTTGGGATTGAATGCACTGCTCATACTTTTGGAATTGGAATAGTTGATTGTTCTAAGAAGAAGATTCTTTTTAATGAGAAGTCTTCGTTTAAGGATTCTTCTGATGGAATGGATTTAAGAAAACTTTCTGATTTTCATGTTGCAAATTTTGATTGTGTTTTAAAGGAGGCAAAGAAATTCTTGAAATCTATTGGGAAAGGTTTTTGTGATATTGATTTGATTTCTTTTTCAAGAGGACCTGGCATTGGTAATTCGTTAAAGATTGGCTCTCTTTGCGCTAAGGTTTTATCTTTAAAATATAATATTCCAGTTGTTGGAGTAAATCATATAAAGGCTCATTTGGAAATTGGAAAGATGCTTACGGGGATGTCTGAGCCTATGTTTTTGTATGTTTCTGGTGTGAATACTCAGGTTATTGCAAAGGATGAGACGCGGAGGTATAAGATATATGGTGAGAGTGAGGATATAGGACTTGGGAATTTGTTTGATTCGTTTGGAAGGTTTATTGGTTTTGGTTTTCCGGCAGGTCCTAAGATTGAGGAAATGGCTAAGAAGTCGGAAAAGTTTGTTGAATTGCCGTATACAGTTAAGGGGATGAATTTATCTCTTGCAGGAATTTATTCTAATTTAAAGCAGAAGGTGAACTCTAAAAAGTATGAAATAGAGGATTTGTGTTATTCTCTTCAGGAGAATTGCTTTGCAATGGTTATGGAAATATGCGAGAGGGCGATGGCTTATACTAATAAAAAGGAGATGATAATTGTTGGAGGGGTTGCATCAAATAAGAGATTAACAGAAATGGCAGGGGAGATGTGTCGGCAAAGAGGGGCTAAGTATGATAGTTTTTGTATGGAGTATGCTTTGGATAATGGTGTTATGATTGCATGGCAGGGGTATTTAGACAGAGCCTCTGCAAGAACTGATATTAATGATTTGAAACCAAATGCTTATGTGAACATTGAATCAGAATTTTAATTGGTGTTTGGAATGTAATGTACTATATCGTGACAGAAAATTATTATAAATATTCTTCTATGAAAGTGGGTATGGAGATACCTTATAATAAATTGATAGTTAAGCAAATAAAGGAAATGGCAGAGATTTTTACGGGCTTTGAGACAAGAAATAAGTATGAGATTCAGACAGAGGGAGGAGGGAGTTTTTCTTATGCTTTTGAGGATAGTTCTTTTGCGGCTCGGTATTTTGGCGGCAGAAACAGACCTACGAAAATCAATGTAATGGACGATAAGAGAGATATTTGTGTGTCGGTTGAAAGACCTTTTTATTTCTTTGTGCCTAAGATGAAGATTTATAATGAGAAGGGAGAAGTTATAGCAGATGTTAAGGGTAAATTTACTTTTCTGAGAAAAGTATTGGAGATAAGAATGTCTAATTCTTCAAAGACTTTTATATGTGAGTCAAAGGCAGTTCACCCCTGGACATTTAATTTTATGGAAAATAATAGGGAGTTTGCAAGGATTACAAAGAAGTGGTCTGGTGGGAAGGAACTTATTTCTGATGCAGATAATTTTGTTGTTGATTTTATGAATACATCAGATAATAATTTAAAAATGATAATACTTGCTATGGCTTTTGCAATTGATGTTACGTATTTTGAACGTTAGATTAGAGAGTTGAATGGGGTTACGGGAAACCTTTTTAAATGGGGTATTAATTAGTTTTTTATGGTGAGTAAAGGGCATAAAATCAAAGGTAGTTTCAATTTTTTAGACTTCTATAAGAATAATTATAAGAAATTTTTAATTCTTCCAGCGGTTTTGTTTTTTTTATCTATTATTTTTATATTTGTTGCAGTTTCTAATGATGGTACTCCGATTTATAGGGATGTTTCTTTAAAGGGTGGTTTGTCTGCTGCGGTTACTGTTGATACACTGGAATCTGCCCAATCTTTACAGATAGAATTAGAGAGGAGTTTTGCGGGTAATTCTTTCTCGGTTTCTGATTTATCAAGTGAGGGCGAGAGAGCAGGTTTTATAATTGATACGGATTTAGAGGAGAATTTACTTATGGAATTTGTTTCTGACAGGTATGGTATTGAATTAGAGTTCTCCCAGAATTATTCTTCAAATTTTATAAGTCCTACTTTGTCAGGTGCTTTTTTTAGGCAGGCAGTGTATATTTTAGTTATTTCACTTGTTTTGATGTCAGGAGTTATTTTTATTTATTTTAGAGAATTCGTTCCAAGTATTGCTGTTGTTCTTTCTGCAATTTTTGATTTGATTGTGACTGTTGGAGTTTTGAATGCAATGGAGTTTAAGGTGTCAATTGCAGGGATTGGCGCTTTGCTTATGATTTTAGGTTATTCTATTGATACTGATATTCTTTTAACAAATAGAGTGTTTAAGGAGAGAGGGGATGATTATTTTGAGAAGACAGGTTTTGCGCTTAAGACTGGTGTTTTGATGTCTGTTACAACATTGCTTGCAGGTATTTGTGCTCTTATTATAACTAATTCTGATGTTATTTTTGAGATTGCTTTAATATTAGTTATTGGTTTAGTTGTTGATTTTATTTCAACTTGGTGCATGAATTCAAGCGTGCTTTTGTGGTGGCTTAATAATAAGAAGGATAAGAATTAATGGGATAAATCTTTACAAGTATTTCAGAGTTTAATTTTTAGAATATTTTTCATCAAGAAATTGGTTTAGTTTTGTTTCATATTCTTTTTTGCTTATAATTCCTTTTTTATCAAGTATTTCAACTAAGACATCTACTCTGTCGTATGCCTCATCAATCAAATCCAAGTCTTTAACATTAATTGTATTATCTTCTGCCATAATCTGTGTAGCATAATAATCTTTATAAAACATCCTTTATTTGTTTTTTATAGTCATAAATTCTAATTGACGATGAGGACATAAGATCGTAGCAGGTTACATGACTTAAAGCACCTTTTCGAAAGATTGGTGATAAGATTTTTGTATTTCTTGTTATCATGATTTCATAGTTCAAAATGGGATATTTAAAGTATATTAAGAAAGCATGGGAACAGCCCAGAAAGAATATTAGGGATTCTTATAAGGAGAATTTAGTTCATTGGAGAAGAGAGAGAGCAATTGTTAGAGTTGATTATCCGACCAGAATTGATAGAGCAAGATCTTTAGGATATAAAGCAAAGCAGGGGTTTGTTGTTGTTAGAGTAAGAGTTATTCGCTCAGGTTCAAAGAATCCTCGAATAATGGGAGGAAGAGATGGAGGGAATCTTTCAACAAGGATTGCCCAGAGTAAGAATTATAAGTGGATTTCTGAGGAAAGAGTTGCAAGGAGATTTCCTAATTTAGAGGTTTTGAATTCATATTGGGTTGGGGATGATGAGAAGTATTATTGGTATGAGGTTATTTTAGTTGATGTTTATCATACTCAGATTTTGGCTGATAAGGATATAAGTTGGATTGTGTTAAATAAGCATACAAAGAGAGCATCAAGAGGTTTAACGTCTGCTGGGAATAAGGCAAGAGGGCTTAGAAAGAGGGGTTCTGGAACTGAGAAGGGAAGACCTTCGCTAAGGGCAAATAATAGGAGGTTAAGGTAAATGGCAAGATCTCAATTTAGATCAAAGAGGAAGGTGTCTGGAAAAAAGTACTTAGGAGTTAGAAAGAAAAGATTATCTGATTTGGGCGGAAGTTCTGCTCTAACTCATATTGGGGAGAAGAGAGTTAAGGTTAAGAGGACTCTTGGAGGAAATTCAAAGAGGCAATTGTTATCGCATAATATTGTGTGCATTAACAAGGATAATAAAATAGTAAAAGCTAAGATTGAAAGCGTAGTGTCAAATCCTTCAAATATTAATTATACAAGACGTAATATTATAACGAAGGGTGCAATTGTTAAAACCGATAAGGGAGATGTAAGGATTACATCAAGACCCGGGCAGAATGCTACTTTATATGGTGTGTTGGTTTAATTCAGTTTAATTTTTTTTATTCTCTTAATTAAATCTGCCTTAATATCATCTGAGTATACCACTCAAATATTTTAGAGCAGGAATTAAGTCCTATGTTTTTTATTAATATGTGTAAGATACAGAATTCCAATTGTGTATACAACAATTATTATAATTGAAATCAGGAAAAACCACATCACTATTTTCCCCCCTTTTTCGTTTTCTTCTATTTTATCTTTCTCGTTCAATCCTTTATTTTCAATATCATTTTTTTCATTCTGTCCATAATCCTTGTCATTATCTTCTTCCTTGTCTGGTTCATTCTTTTCTATACTATCCCTCTTATCCAATTCATATTCTTGTACATCCACATTCTCATATAATATGTTATCTTTAATATTATTTTCTTTATCTAGTTTTATCTCATACTTTATATCATCGCTGATAATTCCAAACCATTTTTTTATTTCATCCCTTAGAAGTTCATTTCCCTCCAAATCTTCAACAGTTATGTAGTATCCATCTTTTAAGTATGGAACAAAAATAATTTGACTGATTTCCTGTTCTACAAATTCTGGGATGTAAATCTGATTTCCATCTTCATCAAACCAATGTTCCTCAGGCGGGGAAAAATACACATCTTCTATTGAGAATTTAACAGAGTAAAGGCTCTTTTCTTTCTTATTGAGTACACTAAGAGTATGTGTTGGAAACTCGAGTTCTTTACTTGGAAATCCAGTAATAATGTAAACATCTTTAATTTCAAATTCTCCACTAAAATAGCTTAGGGTAATTCCCATTATTTCCATACGTTCATCTCCCGCACTATCACCATAAACTCCTGCTGAAAGACCAATCAAAAATAATAGTATTAAAAATATTTTTCGTTTCATTTTAACTATAATTCTCCTCTAACTTTTCTCTTAGATAATACTCATTAACTGGACCCCAACCACCTGCCCAAGTGTCTTTATAAAATTGCAATTCGTTTCTCATGATACTATTAAATTCACCCCTAAAAAGAAGAGGATGTTTACATCCAGAGAGTACTTCTCCATCAAAGTTTGGAATATGTTCCCATCTGTGAGTTCCTTTTAGTTCACATCCATTTTCACATTTTTTACCCACTAGTTCCCTTATGTAAAGACAATTTTTTCTGTCATGTGAACGAGCATTATTATCTGATAAAGAAGGATAAATGTATTCATCTCTCAAAGAGCCGAACAGATGCCCAAATTCATGGACAAAAGTTTTATCCCAATTGACACCCCAAACAGATCTGTAACAAGCATAAGACATCTGAATATACTTACCATACTTAGCATAAGGCCATACAGATGGGTTCTGACTAAAATGAACTTCTCCATCTATCCAATCATATTGAGCGAAGATGTTGTTGAAATGAGAATCTGGTCTGGGATAAGTTCCCCATTTACATTCCTTATTCAGTTTATAATCATATGCATCTGAAATTATTGCATAATAAATATTAAACTTATCTTCTTGTTCAATAAAAGGGTTTGTTTTAAACAAAGAATAATCTCCGTTTCTAAAATGTCTATCTAATTGGTCCTCTACTTCCTCAACTGTTTTGCCCTCAAATACAAAAAATAAGTCATATTTTGAGTGATCTCCATCACCCATCCATAGAAAAGGTCCTATATCACAGTATCCCCCACATCCTTCTTCACCATACTGTTCACCATACAGGGTTAGAAACTGGATTAGAAACAGTCCTTCTTGTGAACCAAGTATTTTGCTGAAATTCAAATGGTTTTCATCCCCTCCTACAGTTTTTCCTCCATAAAGAATTGCATTGTATTTAACTAAGTCTGGTTCTTCTCTAAGTTTATCTAATAATGAAGGTTCAACACTAAATTCTATAAATGATTCTTTTCTATTTGAAAGTTGTTCAAATATAGACGTGAGACTAAATTTATTGTGTAATGTAATATTAAACATATATATATCATAATTTTCTAAATGGGTATATCCAGGGAGTTTAATTCTTATCTTATTAGTAAGCCGATCATAGGTAACATCAAAAGGAGGTATTTGAAATGTTCCTTCTTGCGATAAGAGTGTTGTTCTTTTGTTAGGATTGTTTTCACATTTTCCAGATAGAACTGCGTTATACTTAACAGTGTCTGATTCATTTCTGAGTTCATCAAGTGTTATGTCGAAAAGACCAATACCAAGATGCACAGGAATCACTCTTTTTTGAAAATCATATTTGTAGTTAAACTCATTATTTAGTGTAATATCGATTTCAAACTCATTGCAATTCATAAAGAGATTTCTCTGTGAAAATTCAAGTTGAATATGTTCTTGAGAAGGACGGTATAATTTATCATAATATGAGCCAAAAATAATATTTAATTTAATCTTTTCTGAATTATTATTAGAATTATTTCTATTTGAGGTATTATCATCTTCATTTAATGATATTCTTTCATTACATGAAGCGTTACTTCCGCCATTTAACCCTATGCAATTCCATAAATAATGGGTTGAATTATCTCCAATATCACTCAAAGTTCCATCAATACAACTATTAACACTTGAACCACAAACACCATCAATAGAAGATGGTGGTATAGGATAACTACACGTTCCTGAATTACTTCCACCACAACTTCCACCACAACGCCATCTATAGTGAGTGGTTGTATCTGTGACAGCCTCATCATTATCATCTCCACTTGAACATCTATTCCTTCCAGAATTATCACATACTCCATTTACAATTCGGCTTGGTTTGACTATACTGCACATACCCGAATTACTTCCTCCACGTACTCCATCACAACGCCATCTATGCTCACAAGTTGTATCTGCATGTGCTCCATCATTAGAACTTCCACTTGAACATCTATTTCTTCCAGAATTATCACATACTCCATCAGTAGAAGATTTTGGTTTACTGCAAGATGCATCACTTCCACCATTTAATCCTATGCAATTCCATAAATAATGGGTTGAATTATCTCCAATATCACTCAAAGTTCCATCAATACAACTATTAACACTTGAACCACAAACACCATCAATAGAAGATGGTGGTATAGGATAACTACACGTTCCTGAATTACTTCCACCACAACTTCCACCACAACGCCATCTATAGTGAGTGGTTGTATCTGTGACAGCCTCATCATTATCATCTCCACTTGAACATCTATTCCTTCCAGAATTATCACATACTCCATTTACAATTCGGCTTGGTTTGACTATACTGCACATACCCGAATTACTTCCTCCACGTACTCCATCACAACGCCATCTATGCTCACAAGTTGTATCTGCATGTGCTCCATCATTAGAACTTCCACTTGAACATCTATTTCTTCCAGAATTATCACATACTCCATCAGTAGAAGATTTTGGTTTACTGCAAGATGCATCACTTCCACCATTTAATCCTATGCAATTCCATAAATAATGGGTTGAATTATCCAGAAGGCTCTTGTAGGTCCCGTTTTTACATGTATCAACATCTACACCGCAAACTCCATCCACAGCATCATAATTATTATCATAAAATCCAGGTGTATAGGGATCATCATAAAATCCAGGAGTGTAGGGATCATCATAGTTAGGTGTATGGGGATCATAATAGCCAGGTGCATAGGGATCATCATGGTTAGGTGTATGGGGATCATAATAGCCAGGTGCATAGGGATCATCATAAAATCCAGGAGTGTAGGGATCATCATAGTTAGGTGTATGGGGATCATTATAAGATCCAGAAGAGTAGGGATCATCATAAGAGTTAGGTGCATAGGGATCATCATAAAAATCTGGCTCGCCATTGCTTGTTGCTCCGAGAACTAAGGATACTCCAAAAAGAAGAACTAAAACTAGTATGATTTTTTTAATTGTATCATCTTTGACTAGTTCCATATAGTTTAATTTTAGTTTACAAATATATTGAGCCATTTTAACTTTGAAGCAGTATCTGAATTCTTTATGTTTTGTTTGCTAGGGTTTTTGGTTAAAGTTTATAGATCATAAAAGAAGGAAAAATAAGAGTTTAATTTGATGAAACAGATGCTCTTTCATTGTTTAGTCTTCTTATTTCGTATGATTCTTTGTTTGCAGTTATTATCATCCCATCTGTTAGGACTGTTCCTTTTCGAGCTATGTACATTTTACCATCTACTTTTACCACAACAACATTGCCTTTTGTATCTAATTTCTGAGTGAATTTATCTGTTACGATTTGTGTAGTTTTTGGTTTTTCCATTTTTTGTAATGGTTTAAAATCCACTATTTCAGTGCTTGAATTGACTGGTGGCTGAGTTTTTACATCTTCATTTGTGGATTGGTATAATATAATGAATCCAATAATTATAAGGAGAGCAATTAGAATTCCCACCAGAATTTTTAATTTACATTTAGTTCCTTTCATTTTTATATCTCCTTGGTAGTTAATCGCCAATGTTAGGTATTTATAAATTTTTCTGTTTGTCGCAACTATTTAAAGACAAAAGCAAAGTTTATAAGTAAAGTTAACCTATAAGTATTTATGACAGACAGGGAATTTAGGGAAAATTTGGATTCTTTAATTGAGCAGAATTTAAGTGAGTTGGTGAAGGAGACTAAGGAATATGATTATGCAATTTCTAGAGCAGAGGATAAGTCAAAGGCTCAGATTTGGGTTGCTCTTGCAATTTTAAATGATAAAATTAATAGGTTGTCTGTTGGGAATAAGAGTTTTACTAAAAAGAAGATTCCAAAGGATGAGATGGATGATATTCTAAAGACTCTTGAAACCCTCTGAGAATTAGATTTATTGTTTATTAAAAGTTAAACTTCATTAGGGGCAGGGGTTGCATTAGTGTCTACATAGTCTTTCATTCCTTTTAAGTCAAGTGATACAATTGAACTGATTTTTGAGTTGTCCATTGTAACCCCATAAATGCTCTGGGCGGACTGAATAAAACGTTCGCTGTGACTAACTACAATATACTGAGCCTTGTGGGCATTCTCACGGACAAGTTTTCCAAGTTTTTCACAATTTACAATATCAAGAGAGGCATCAATTTCATCAAATATGTAGAAGGATGCAGGGTTGAATTCCTGAACTGCAAAAATAAATGCAACAGCGGTAATACTCTTCTCCCCTCCTGACAGAGCTTTAATGTCTAAGTAATTTTTCTGGGACAGTTTAACTCTTATTAAAACCCCGCTCTCCCATAAATTTTTTTCGTCTTCAATTATAATTTCAACTTCTCCTTTTGTTGATAATTTGGAGAAAACATGAGTGAAATTAGTTTTAAGTTCATTAAATGTTTCCATAAATCTCTCTCTTTTCTTATTGTCCATCTCCTCTACAAAATTAAGAATGTCTCTTCTTTCATTGTTGAGAGTTTCTCTTTTCTCAAGCAATTTTGAAAATTCTTCGTTTAGTTTGTCATAAACTTCAACTGCTTTCATATTAATTGCTCCAAAGGAACTAATTCTTGATTTTAGGTTATTAACTTTGTTTTGAAGTTCTTTAACATCCCATAAATTCTGGGATAAAGCCTTTTCAACGGAATTTAATAATTCTTCTAATTTACCTTTCCCTGTTGTCTCATCATCAGATAAAAGTTCCATCTTAACGTCTTTATAAGATGTTTCAAGTTCTTCATCTAATGTCTCATTTAAGGTATTAAATTCTGAGATGGTGTGCCTTATCTGTGAACATTGTTCTTTTATTTTATCAAACAGGTTAAATTCTTTTTCGTATTTTAATTCAAGTTTCTTTTTATCTTCACGCAGATTATCTCTTTGTGAAATAAGTCCTTTGTGTTCCTTTGATAGTTCTTTTTCTATTGCCTGATTTTCCTTTAAAGAAGATTGGGATTTCTTAATTTCGTTGTCTAATTCTTTGAGTAATTTTGAAATATTCGTTAGTGCAGATTCCCCCTCACTTAGATTTTTCATTGACTGGGTAATATCAGGTGTTAAAACATTTTTAATTTGGATATTTCGCGTATCAATTTCTGATGTTATTTCTGATAGTTTCTCGCGAAGTTTCTCTCTTTGGCCTTCAAATTCGCTAATATCTTTTATAACATTTCCAGAACTTCCTGAATGTACTTTGAGTTCATTTTTCTTAGAGTTTAATTTTTCAATTTGAGAGTTAAGTTGGTTAATATCTTTATCTATTTTTTTCAGGCTGTTTTCAATAATTATTTTATCAGATAAAATATTTTCAATGTCTGAGTTTAGAGTACTTATGTCACGTCCTTCAATTGAGAGAAGTTTTTCAAGTTTTGCAATCTCACCTTCAACTTCAATTTTGTGATGTCTTAAATCATATATTTCTTTTTCTGTATTTTCTTTTTCTTCTTGCAAGTGATTAATGGCTGATTTAAGGCTTAATGCTCTGTTTTCTATATCTTTTGCTTTCTTTTCAAGTTTATTGTCTTTAAGTAATCCTAAACTGTTTTTTCTTGATTTAAATCCACCTGACATAGCACCTGATTTTGAAACGAAATCACCGTCAAGACTTACCATTTTATAATCCCCAATGCCAATGGATTTTGCATCTTCGATTCTTTCAATAATAAGCAAATCTCCAAATATTAAATTAAAAATGCTTTCGTATTCTTTGTTGAATTTAATTAGATTAAGGGCATAATCAATAACACCTCTTTTTGCAAGAACTTGATTATCTAAATGAACTTTGGCATTAACTTTGTTTAGAGGCAGAAAAGTAGCACTTCCTATTTTGTGTTCTTTTAGATAGTTGATATGTTTAATTGCAGTTCTATCGTCACGTACAACGATATTGAATAAGGATTTGCCTGCCGCAGTTTCAAGAGCTTTTGAGTATTTTTCACTAACGCTTGCAAGTTCTGCAACAGTTCCAAGTATTGAGGAGTCTGATGGTTTTAGTTTTATTATTGTATCAACGGCTTTATTTAATGCAATAGCCTCGCGAGAAGAATCAAGTTTTATTTTAAGGCGGTTGTTTTCTTCAACCACTTCTGAATATTCCCTTTGAAGACTGTTTAGTTTAGCGGAGGTTTCACTTGACTTGTTTGCTTTGTCTGAGATTTGAACAATTAATTTTTTGAGTTCTTTTCTATGAGTTTCTAATTCATTTGCTGAACTTTTGTTTTGTGCGTTTAATTTTTCAATCTTTGCTCTGTCTTCTTCTAAGTGTTCAATTTTTGTATTTAATTTTTCAATTTGGATTGCATTGTCATATCTGATTAATCCTTTATCATGTTTTTTGGAATTTAGTTCTTCAATCCCTTTTTCTATGTCTTCAATTTTTTCGAAAACATCAGAAGATAGATTCTTTTTTAGTTTGGATAGTTTTTCATCGCAGGAGTTAAAATCTTTTTTTGTGATATCTTTTCTCTTGTTCAAATCTAAAATCTGAATTTCAAGTTTTTTAATTTCTTTTTTGTTATTCTCAATGTCTGCTTTAAGGTTTTTGTTTTTTCCTTCAAGTTCTGCTTTTTGCTTTTTATGTTCTGCTTTTTTCTCTTTTAGAGAAGTTATATTTGATTCAAGTTCTGTGATTTTATTAGTAATAGAAATGAAGTTGTTATGTGATTTAATTTCAATCTCTTTTCCGATTTTTTCAATTTTTGAGCCAATATCTTTTGAGATTTTCTCAAATTCATCAAGTTTGTTCTTGTATTTTGTGAATTCCTCTTCTTTTTTTTCAAGTTCTTTTTCTTTGTTTTTTTTAAGGAAGGTATTTCTGATAATTTTAGATTTTATTAGAAGCAACCTATTGTATCTTAAATCTTCTTTTGCAACTTTGTATTTTTCCGCCTGTTCTTTTTCTGATTTAAGTTCTTTAATGTATTTTGCTTTTTCTTCCATTAGAAGATCAGCTTCTTTTAAATCAAGTTCAACTTTGTCTAATTTTTTAATTGCTTTTTGTTTTTTTTCTTCATAACCCCATACGTTTGAGATTTCTTCTATTAGTTCTCTTCTCTCGTTTGGAGTCATGTTAACTATTCTTGTGATGTCTCCTTGAAGAATGATGTTATAACCATCAGGGTCAATTCTTGCTCTGTTTAAAACTTCAACAATCTCTGTTCTTGTAACTTTTTCGTTGTTTAGGAGATATTTTGATTTTCCTTCTTTTGTTACTATTCTTGTGACTTTAACCTCGTTTAAATCGCTGTCAAGCAGTTCTCTTTTGTCGTTTGATAAATAAACGCTAACATGAGCTTCTTTTGATGGTTTTAAGTTCTTTCCGCCGTTGAAAACCAGATTCCCTAGTTTTTCAGTTCTAAGTTCTTTTGAACTCATTCTTCCTAGAACGAAGCACAGAGCATCAAATACATTTGATTTTCCAGAACCATTGGCACCAATAACTGTGTTGAAACCCTTTTCAAATGTTAAAACTATTGGATTGGCAAATGATTTGAACCCTTTTAGTTTCATTCTTTTGATGTATGACATCTTAAAATTCCACCTCCTCTTGAATTCAGACTATATCTTAAAAAGTATGGTAGATTATCCTTAGATATAGTATTTTTAGTATATTTCATATTATCTATTTGTAAAAATGTATTTTAAATATTTGTTGTTAGCAGATAGTAACACTAATAAAGAGATAAAGAAGGAATAAGGGAATTAATAATGAAGGAATCAAAAAAGATAAAGGGATTTTATTTTATGGGTAAAGGTGTGTAATTTTTTTTAACATTACTGAGGGAGTAGTCATCTGAGTAAGTCTTACAGTTCCATTCTTATGCACAATTAATAGGGTTAATGCTTCGTCTTCTCCGATGTCTGCGCTTGCAGAATCACTACTGTAAGTGAATTTTATTTCTGCAATTTTGCCATCACTTAGGTATTGGGAGGCTTTGGGGTCTATACTTATATGTCTGGCACTATATGTATCAGAATCGAAAATTTCACCTCCTCTATTGTATGAGTAAGAGGCTGCACCATAATTACTTTCAATTTTTATAAACAAATCTTCAAACTTAATCGGTTCATTTCCTGCCTCAAGTTTTATTAGTACTGTGAGATTATCTTTGTCGTTTGTAATATATCTATCACTTGTGTCTTTGGCGTATACTTGGATTACTATAATATTGGTTGTTACTTTCTCTAATGATTGTCTTCCAACACCTAAAGATTTGGATTGAAGACTACTTGCAGTTTGTATTAACACACCTGCTACTGCTGCTGCCACAAGAATTAAGGTAATGAAAATAATAAGTGTTCCAATCCCTTGTGCTCCCTTTTTGTTAGTGTTATAAGCCATGTATTACATTATTTGCTTCTTGGAATCATTTATAAATATTTGTCCTCTCTTATTAAACACAACTTTAAATAAATGTTAATATATATCTATTATGTTGTTAAAATAGATATATTTATAAATCCAAAAAACCATAAGTTAAGAATCGTGGTAGACACTAACAGATTATTTGATATTACATATGAATTAATTGGAGAAGATGCGGCGCGGGTTGTGGAATGCTTGTATAAGAACCCCGGATATTCAGAATTTGACATTAATGAGAAGATTGGATTAACAGTTGGACAGATTAGAAGTATTCTTTATGAGTTAAAATCAAGGAACTTAATTGATTATGATAGAAGAAAGGATAAAGAAAAAGGTTGGTATCTTTATTACTGGAGGGTTTTACCTCAGAACTTTGAGACTGTTTATAGAAATGAGAAGAAAATAAAGTTAGGACAGTTCAAAGAGAGATTAGAGAATGAGGAGACTTCAATATTTTACATTTGTCCAAACTTTTGCAAGAGGCTGTCGTTTGAGAGTGCCCTTGAATCAAATTTTTCATGTCCTGTTTGCTCTTCTTTAATGAATGAAGAAAATAAAGAAGGAAAGATTGAGGCTCTTAAGAGGAATATAAGAGAATATGAGGAAGTCATTGGCAAGTCCAATTCTTTAGTTTGATTTCTTAAATTATTTGAGTTTTATCATATTATTTTTTTAAAGAAATTGATACCTATGAGATTTATTACTAAGTATCCAAGTAAAAGAAATCCTAAGTTAATAAGCAGTCCATATTTTATTTTTTTTCTATTTCTAAATTCTAAAAAGAAAAATAGTATTAATAGTGTGCTATAACCGCTTAGGTGAGCCAAGTGGTTTGTCTGGGATGGGTTTGATAGTCCAATCAAATCAAGAGCAATTAGAAACCATCCCACTAAAAATATTGGGAGTGGGACGATAAAGACGCTTGTGATAGCAAATGGTTCAAGAAGGATTGCAAGGATTATAAGTCCTGCAACACCTGAACTTGCTCCAAGGCTGTATGCAATATCTCCTAGGTATAGCCATATGTAATTAGAAACAATGTTTGCAATTATTCCACTTGAGATAAAGGCTGTAATGACATTGAATCCAAAGTGCTTTTCGACAATTCTTCCAAATACTAAGAGGGCTAATAGGTTTGATAGCAGATGAGAAATGTTAGCATGCAAAAATAAAGATGTGAAAACACCCCAGTAGTTTCCATTTGCAAGGTTATTAGGATGGGACATTAGAGATTGTAGAAGAGTTTCGCTCTGGTTAATAAATAGAATTTGGATTATAAAGATGGCAAATAAGAAGATAATTAGAAATCCTGTGTATTTTGCCTGAAAAAACCATTGGGTTATTTTTGCAAATATTTTAAATGGTTCAAGAAATATTTTTGAAAAAAATTCACCGGCCTTATCGGTTCTTCCTATAATTAAATAAAGTAGCATTGCAGCAAGATTTGGAATAAGCATTATGATGTAAAAGAGGAGTTCTTTTAGTAGGGATAAGATGAGTTTAAAATCTGATTGAATTTCATATTCATTTTCTCTTAGGTTGAGTTCTCTACTCCATCTCGGATTAAATTTTCTTTTCATATTAATTAAATACCTCACAAGGATTTGCTTTTAGTTCTTTTCTTAATATTTTATAGTTAGGACAGAATTTAGATACTTCGTCCCAGAATTTTTGGGAGTGGTTTTTAGTTTTGATATGTGCTAATTCGTGGCATATGATATAGTTTAGAATGTCTGGTTTTGCGTTTAGGAGTTTAAGATTAAGCATAATTTTGTTATTATGAGTGCAGTGCCCCCATTTGGAATTAAGTAATTTTAAATCAAAGCCGTTTATCTTATAGTTAAATGTATTTGAGTTATATGTTTTAATATAGTTATATAGTTTTTGTTTGTATTTTTCAATTAGGAATTTAATTACTTTTTTTTCTATGTTTTCTAAATTAGAAGCAGTGTGCACATAGAATGTATTTTCTTTTAGTTTAATTCCTCTAATTTTGTTTGTGAGTTCAAATGTGTATTTTTCATTTGAAAATATGAATTCTCCTTTTTCAAAGATTTCCTGAAAACTTTTGTTAGGCATGAAGTTTTTGGTGTCATCTTTTAAAATTCTGCGAGTGATTTTTTCAAGTAGTTCTGTGAAGTGGATTTGGGCTTGTTTTCTTGATAGGTAAGAAGATAGTCTGAAAATTAGTTTGTCATCTTTTATTCTAACGGAGGATGTTTTCTTTTCTGAGAATATAACTTCTATGTAAAAGACCTTATTTTTTATTGTGGTCTTTTTAGGAAATTCAATTTTTGATTTTTCTAATATAAACAATTTCTGCAAAACCTCTAAGTTGTAATTTTTTTAATTCCAAATGTATTCTTCAAAGCAGGAATAACGTGTTTTTCAATATCTTTTTTAGTGAATTGGTCAATTTCTTTGAAAACTAAGTTAAGTTTTCCTCTTGTGTTTAGAAATATGAAAATATTTTCATCTTCGTAAACTGAAGTAATCTTATCAAAATTAAATCTTTGTTTTACTTTAACTAAAAATTTGTCAGGCATTTTCAGAAAGTAGTCTCCTTCTAAGTCTTTTTTGTCTTGTTCTAATTCCCATTTGAAGTAATATGCCAGAGTTAGAATTCTTCTTAGGAATTTGTGAATGTCAAGAGAATCTTTTTTTTTGTCTTGAATAAAGTTCAGGATTTGGGATATTTTTACTTTTTTTTGTTTTTTTGCAAGGTGGCTATAAGCGTGATAGATTTTGATATTTAAAGGGTTCATTCCTAAGTATTTTTTAAAGTTTTGTTCATCAAATTCTTTGATGAAAAAGTCAAATCCGAATATGAATATTCCACTTTCATCAACTCCATAGTATTCAAAGTATAGTAGTTCTCTTTCGGTTTTTCTTATTTTAGATGATAGTACATCGTAACTTACTTTCAACTCTTTTAGATGAAATAATTTCTCAATTCTTTGGATTCTGTCTGAATATTTTTTTATGTATGTTTTAAACTCCATATAGTTTCTCTATTTTTGAAATTTATAAATTTTAGTTTTATTGGTGTTGTCATAAATGTAAATATTTTTAAACAAGTGCAAGTGATATTATTTATGATTGAATTTATTTCAAATAATATTGTGTTTGTAATTTTTGTTATGTTGTTGACTCTTTTTCTGTTTGTTAAAAGGAAGAATCTCAGTATATCTGGGGCTTTTCCTATTTTTTATATGATGATATATAGAACTAAGTTAGGGCTTAATAGGATGGATAAGTGGTCAAAGAAGCATCCAAAGATATTTCTTTATCTTGCATATTTGGCAATATTTGTTGGAGTTGTTGGTGTGGTGTTTATGTTTGTTTTCATGTTCTGGCAGTTGTTGTTTATTGTTGAGAATGAGATGAGTGCAGGAGGAGGTTTGGTTCTTCCTATTCAGACAGAGAAGGGGCTTGATAATGCAGTTCCAATCTTTTTTGTTCCTTTCTGGTATTGGATTATAGCGATATTTGTACTTGCGATTGTTCATGAATTTGCTCATGGGGTGATTGCTGAGAGGTTTAATATAAAGGTTAAGTCAAGTGGATTTGCTTTTTTGGGAATTCTTGCTCCTATTGTTCCCGCAGCATTTGTTGAGCCCGATGAGAGACAGATGGATAAGAAACCGAAGTGGCAGAAGATTGCAGTTCTTGGGGCAGGTTCTACTTCTAATTTTATTTTCGGATTTTTGTTTTTTCTTGTATGGGTTTTTGCGGCTGTGCCTTTAGTTGATAATACAATGGATGCTAGTAGTATTACGTTTCAAAATACAATGAATGAGAGTTCTCTGTATGGGTATGGGGTGATGTCAGGAGAAATTATTTCTTTAAATGGTGAGGAAGATGTAGGGGTTATTTTGGAGAAGATAAGTAATCTTTCAGTTAATGAGACTATTGATTTGACTTTGCTTGAAGGAGGTCTTGTAACTAATTATAGTATTGTAACGTTTGAGAATCCAAGTGTAGAAGGAAAGGGTATGATAGGGATAACTGGCGTTGGTGTAGATACAGAACCAAAGGAAGGATATGGGTTTTTAGGAAGTTTTCCTATTGGTTTTGAGAGAGCTATTTTTTGGATTTGGTTTTTGAATATTGCAATTGGATTGATGAATCTGCTTCCTATATGGATTACAGATGGGGGACAGATAGCCAAGACTCTTCTTGAAAAGAAGTTTAAAGAGAAAACTGCTCTGAATGTGTATCATGTTATTTCTTGGATTAGTTTGGTTTTAATTGTTTTTACGATATGGCCTTCTTTATTGTATGGGATATTGGGGTTATTTTAAGAATTGGTTTTTGAACTTGGTGGGATCTCTATGGAATTCATTTAGTATTTTCAATTCTTTGTCGTTGTAATTATACAACAAAGTTTTATATATTAATGCTATTGTGATATTTTATGGCAGAGCAAGGAAACGGAGAGCAGTTATCTTCGGAAGAAGTGCAGAAGAGAATGCAGTTAATGAAGGATAATTGTGTTTTCTGTAAGATGGCATCAAAGGAGATGGATGCAAAGATAGTTTTTGAAGATGATATTTGTTTTGCAGTTCTTGATATAAATCCTGCAACTAATGGACATCTTCTGCTTATTCCCAAAGAACATTATATGATGCTTCCTATGGTTTCTGATGAGGTTTTGGGGCATCTGTCTGTTATTTCAAAATATTTAGCGGATTTATTGAAAGAGAGTATGCAGTGCAAGGATACAACTGTTTTTATAGCGAACGGGAAAGCAGCAGGTCAGCAGTCTTCTCATTTTATGATGCATGTTATACCACGATATGAACATGATGGCTTGGATTTTAATCTAAAAGGGGAGAAGTTATCAGAAGATGAGTTAAATGATTTAGCAAATAAATTTAAGTTAGGGCTAACTCAAAGTGGTTAGTTTTTTTTAATTCTGAAATAAATAGAATTTTTATATTAATCAAATAGTTCCATTAAATCTTCCCATTCAAGTCTTTTCATAAATCCCGAATCTTCTACAACTAAGTTCTCAAATAGGTTTCCTTTTCTTTCTTGCAGTTTGAGAATTTTCTCTTCAATTGAATTTTTTGTAATGAATTTGTAGATGTTAACTTTTTTCTTTTGTCCTATTCTGTGAGCACGATCAACTGCTTGTTGTTCTACCATAGGATTCCACCAAGGGTCATATAAGAATACAACACTTGCAGAGGTCAAATTCAGTCCAACTCCTCCTGCTTTAAGTGAAATTAAAAAAACTGAGATTGATTTGTTATTGTTAAATTCATCAACGACTTCTTGGCGATTTTTTGTAGAACCATCTAATCGGGAGAAAGTAATATCTCTTTCATTTAAGTCTTTTTCAAAGATGTTAAGCATTGATGTGAATTGACTAAATACGAGGACTTTCTCACCTGATGCAATAACTTCTGAGAGAAGTTCTTTAAATTGTTCATGTTTTCCAGAGATACCAACTTCACCTGAAAAGGATTTATCAACAAGGGAAGGATGGTTGCATACTTGTCTTAGTTTCAAAAGAGCAGATAAAACCTGAATTCTTGATTTTTCAAATCCCTGTTTTTCAATTAGTATGTTAACTTCGCTTTTAACACGATTAAGGATTTCATTGTATACTCCTATCTGTTTATTAGTCATCTCGTTATATACTATTTGTTCTTGCTTGTCAGGTAATTCTTTTAAAACCTCATTTTTTGTTCTACGCAAAATGAAAGGTCTGATTTTTGCCTGCAAGATGTCAAGGGCTATCTGGTTGTTTCTTTCGATTTTTGCAACAAAATTATTTCTGAATTCAGTCTTAGTTCCTAAATATCCTGGCATAATTAATTCAAATGTTCCAAATAATTCATCTAAGTTGTTCTCAAGAGGGGTTCCTGTTAGTAATACTTTTCTTTTAGCATTAATTACTCTAACAGCTTTTGATGAGAGAGTTTTTATGTTTTTAATGTAATGAGCTTCATCTAAAATTTGATAATTAAATATGATTTTATTTTCGTCGTAATAAGAGTAGTCTCTTTGCAGAATAGAGTATGAGGTTATAACTATGTCATAGTTGTTTGCAGTTTTAATTAGTTTTTTTCTTTTTTCTTGGTCTTTATCAATAATTAAAACTTTCATATCAGGAAGGAATTTTTTGATTTCATTTTCCCAGTTGTAGATGAGAGATTTAGGACATACGACTAAATGAGTCCCATTGTTATTGTTCATACTTAAAACAGTTAGAGCCTGAATGGTTTTTCCAAGGCCCATTTCATCAGCTAAGATTCCTCCGAAGCCATATTTTTTTAGAAAATACATCCAGTAAACTCCATCTATTTGATAGTCACGAAGGACATTGGAAACTTGCTTTGGGATTTTGATGGGCTCAATTGGAGTCCTATCTTTTACTTCTGTAATCATATTCTTGTAATCTTCGTTTGATGTAACTTTTGTTCCTTCAATATTTTTTAGAAATTCGTTAAGTTCAAGGGCACTGCTGCTTTGGGCTTTGTAAGTTTTTTCTGTTCTTTTAAATTCAAATTTATTTAAAAATTCAATCCATTTGTTAATGTCACGAAAGTTTTCAATGTTTACAGTTCTACCGTCTTTTAGTTGAACGTGTTTTCTGTTTTTGGACATAATTTCTTTTAAGAATTCAATGTCAAAGAATTCGTCTCCAATTTTAAAGCGAACTTTAAATTCAAATAAGTTAAGGTTTTTTTTTAGGTTCGTGTCAATTTCAAATTTTACATTTGAGTTGGACAGAGTTAGTTTCTGTCCTTCTTTGTATTCAATTTGAAATGTCTTGTGAGCTTTTGGCAGAACTTTTTTGACAACTGTTTCAAGACTTGAGATAGGAACCATTATTGAGAAGGGTGATTTTTGGTTTTTGCTGTATTTAATTCTAACTCCTTCAAATATTGTATCAATTGTGTGCTCTGAGAGTTTTTCGTCAGAGATGTATTTGATAAGTCCGGAGTCTTCTTTTGTTATTTTGATTAGATTGGGTTTGTTCATCCAGTTAATTGTTTCAAGGTATTTGTAATCTTCAATGTTAAAGAGTTCATCGCCTATTTTGTATTTTAGGTGAAAGGTGATGAAGTGAACGGATTTTCCAATTTCTAAAATGTAGGGGGCAATTTTTTCTTCTATTGAAAGGCTTGATAGTTTTTCAATTTCATCCGAGATTTTTAAGTTATGCAGTTTTTTTAGTTTTGGAATTATTGAATTTTTTATCTGGAAGAATGTTTCTATTGAGAATTTGTTATTCCCATCAATTATTTCTTTGTAAAGTTTAAGGGGTAGTTCATCTGAGATTGGCATGATTGTTTGATCTTCAACGTAGAAGGCTTCGTAGTTTCCCCAAAAAAATCCACCTTTGTTTAGTATGTCTAGTTTTATGTTTGAATCTTTGCCAATGTAGAGGTTTAGGTCAAGTTTTTTGTTTTTTGATACAACTTTTGATTCTTTGTCGTTAAGGAAGAATTTAAATTTACAGTTGGCTAAGTATTTGATGATTACTTCTATGTCTGTGGATAGTTTGTATATTGTCTGAATTGGACTTATTTTATGGATTATGTATGTTAGTAATTCTGCATCTGATTCGTTCATGATTTTTTTGTTTTCGTTTAGTTTGATGAGAGCTTTTAGTTCTCCTTGGTTTAGTCTTTGTCCATTTATTTCGCAATGAAAACTATATAGGTTCTCAGTTTTTTTCAAATAGTAAGTTAGTTTATCGTAATCTTTTATACTCTCATATTCTTCTTCGTATGATGATTCTAAAATACTCTTATCAAAAAAATTTCCACTCATCTTGTTTTACTCTTTTATTATTGCGAGAATAGATTGGTATTTATAAAGAATGTGGTATGTAAGTAATTTTTGTATTGTCCGCAAAAAATTTCCCACCTTGGAAATTGAGTCTTTTATGAAACTAAATGCTTTGGACATTGAAAAGATAATTAAGCGTAAGAATAAAGGTGTTTCATCTGTTTTTATTGCTAAGCAGTTCAATATTAGTAAAAGAAGAGTTAATCAACTTTTCTTAGAATTTAAGAAAACAGGGTTACTTCCTGTTTTACAGAAGAATGGCATGAAACCAAAAAGAGTCTATCCTAGAAGTTTAGAAAGAAGAATTCTTTCTTTGCATTCAAAACTAGGGTTTGGAGCAAATTACATTTGTCAATATCTGCGTAAGAAAGAAAACTTTAAAATTGCAAATAACTATGTTCATATTGTGTTACTTGCAAATAATAAAGCAATTGCCAATCCTAGAAAACAAAAGAGAAGAAAGCCATGGATTCGTTATGAAAAACCATGGTCTTTAGATATGGTTCATATGGATTGGCATTATAATTCACATTTGCAAATGTGGATGTGTGCAGTCTTAGATGATAAATCAAGGAAAATCCTTTGTGGGGGTGAGTTCAAAAAAGAAGAAGCAAAACACAATATTGGGTTGATCAAACAAGCTTACAAAACGTATTTGCATATAAAACCAATTGATGTTTGTTTGACTGATAGAGGCAGTCAGTTTTATGCAAATAAGCAAGAGGGTAAGCAGCAAGGCATATCTGAGTTCCAAAGAGTTCTTGCCAGGTTAGAAATTATACATTCAAAATGTAGATATAAACACCCTCAAACCAATGGTAAGTTTGAGAAGTGGAATCATACCTATGAACTTCATAGACAGAAATTCAATACATTTAATGAATTTATGGACTGGTATAATCATAGACCGCATGGTAGCTTGGATTTTGATACGCCTGAACAAGTGTTCTGGCGTGAATTAATGCCATGGACATTAGGTAGGTTTATAAAAATGATTGGAGATAATAAAAGTGGGAAAAAGAATTAGGACAACACAGTATGTAAGTAATTTTTGCAATTGTATTATGTAATATCTTTTTTTAAAAGCAAATATTTAAAAATAATGAAGTTAAAGTTTCAAATATGGACAGAAGCGAAAAGACTGAGTTTATTTTGAGGCAGTTCAAAAAGAAGAATAAGAAGCTTGTTAATAAGGATTTGTTTACTGAGTTTTTTTATTTGAATAGAAATAGAAAGGCAATTGAGTTTTTAGAGAGTAGTAGGACTTTGGTTATAGAAGATTTTCTGAAACGGTTTCTACCAAGTGAATTTAGAGAGTTTGTGTCAGTTGTGATTTTAAATGAAGATGAAGATGAAATTAAGACATGGTATTATGATTTGGAAGATTTGATAATTGTTTTAAAGGTTAATTGGGGTTTTAAGAAGCAAGAGATTTCATTTGATGTTAATATAGAAAGTTTTATAGTAACAATTATTGATGATACTATTACAAGAACAGTTGATTATGTTATGTTTAATGACTATTTGATTAGTCTTATGACGCGTCAGGCAAGGAGTTTGTCTGAGATTTATAGGAGTATATCAGATAAAAGGAGGGGTAGGCGTGAGTTTGAGATAGAGGGTGTTTAGAGTAGTTAAGTGTCCGAATTGTTATTTGCTTGCAGTAAGTGGAACATCTAAGGTTTTTAAGTGTCAGAGATGCTCAAAGACGAGAGTTTTTAGTAATTTGAGGGTTTATTATAAGTCGGAGGATTCAAAAGATGCAGCGGCGTTTTTAAGTAAGTTAAAAGAGGAAAATGCAAAGTCTAAAGGAGAATATTTTGAGGATTTTGGAGTGTATAAGATAGATTAAGTATGTATTAGATATAGGAGAGATTAAGTTATTTTAAATGGACCTGACCGGATTTGAACCGGCGATCTTCGCCTTGTAAGGGCAACGTCATAGCCACTAGACCACAGGTCCTTTTTTTTAGTAAGTAAATTAATTTTTAAAGTTTTATAAAGGTTACTATGTGATTTGTTTTGTATTGTTTTGCTTATATTAATAGTATTGGAATGTTGTCTTTTATTATGTATTCTTTTTTGCAGTTTGAACAGATTAGTTTGTTGTTTTTTGCAGTTAAGTCTTTTTGGCATTTGGGACAGCAAATTAAATCTGTTAGATATGAGTTATTCATTTTATTCGTTAATGAGGGTATAGAAGAATATGTCTCCAAGTTCTCTCATTTTTGTTGCATCATCTGTTAGAAATTCAATGCATCCGTTTGATTCGTTGTAGAAAACTCCATTTCTGTCTGAGTAGGGATTGAATGTGACAATTTTTTCATCTAATGTTGAGGTTGAACAGTTAGATTCATTAGTATGTTTGATGTCCTCGTAAGGGTTAAAATCAAATGAGTAAACATGTTTTATGAAAGGAGCCAGTCTTCCTGAAACTAGTGCTACTTCTCCATTATCGGTTCCGTTGTATTCCATAAAGGATAGTATTATTCGTTTTGAGTTTAGAAAGTCATATTTTGAAACTTCAATAGGATAATCTAAGTCTTCAATTTTGTTAATTGGTGTGTAGAACTGAATGCTACCGTTTTTTTCTCCGACTTTGAAGTGATACGTGTATAATTGAACATTGATATGAGGGTTTGGAGGTTCTTTTTCAAAATAATCTAATGTATAATATAAACCTATAAAGAGAGCAATGAAGCAAAGTGAGACGATAAGGTAGTGATACCATCTGGGTTCATCATCTTGATTCTTTTTTTCTATTTTTTTAATAAGGTCTTTTGATAACTGAGTTTCAACTTCATCTTCTGAAACGACATCTGTAACTTTATGAATTTTGGTATTTTTTTTTTGTTTGGAATTATGTGATGATTTTTTGTCTTTTTTAGAATTCATATGAAAAATTAACTAAGTATTATATATAAATTTTAGTGTAGTTGGAATTTTCTTAGCAGGGTTGTTTATTATTTGATGTATATTTTTTGTTTATTATTACTTTGGAGTTTAAACTAACTTATATATATTTTTCAAAGGGGAACTTTTCATGGTTAGAAGGAATTTATTTGGAATTTTTATTAGTATTTTTGTCATTTTTTTTGTTTTTACAGGGATGGAAGTTCCTGTTTTTGCAGACACAAACAGTGTTTGGCATCATGCCTCTGACATAAGAGGAGGGGTTTTAGGAAGTGATGAAGGTTTTCCCAATTTTATTTTAAACAGTACCCTAAGTTTGGGAGATTCTGGCAAGATAACTGATGTTCCAACTCCGATAAATGGAAGTGATGCCGTTAATAAAGATTACGTTGATGCCCAAGTAGGAAGGGTGTGTGATGAGGGGGTCTGTACTTGGACTAGGAGCATATTTTGTCCATCTAACTGGACAAAGATAGGCTCAGGAGAATACGACATTTATGGATTTAGATTAGATTTAAATTTTAATAGTAGCAATAATGATAAAATGGGATCTTTTTGCTGTAGGAATTTTGCTTCTTTCCCACCTAATGTCCAATTTGGAGGAAGCATCTGTAGTAATGAATTTTGCACTTGGGCGAGAGGTAGAGTTTGTCCTTCTAACTGGATGAAATTAGATTCAGGGGAACTTCTTTCAGATGGATTCAGACTAGACCCTAATTTTAACAGCAGTGATGATAATAAAATGGGATCTTTTTGCTGTAGAATTTCTTCTTCTTTCCCTGATGATAGTGAAGTATGCGGTTCGGGTAAAGACATTTGTATTGTTGGTAACGTTTACAACTCATCTTCCAATTCAACTCATCATATATGGTATTGCAGTGGTGTTAATGGTGGAAACGATACTATGTGCAGTAAACTTAAACCTCCATCTCCTGTAAATGGAGTATGCAATAATGCGATAAGAAATGGCTGTACAAGTGGGACATCTAACGATGGAGCGTATAATGACACCCCCACCCACTACAGATGGCGTTGTGAAGGTTTGAATGGCGGAAATAACTCAGGTATGTGCAGTAAGGCAAAATCGTGTGGAGCTTGTCAAGGAACTTGTGCTTATTCTTCCAGTGTATCATGTGGAACTTCAATACCGGCTGTATCTGGCACTTGCTCTAATACTGGTGTATCCTGTACTAAAAGTTGCTCAGGCACAGGTACTTATTGTTCATATTCATCATATACTTGTGATGGTAGTAGTTGTGTACCAATACTTTGTGGAACTTGTGTGGGAACTTGTGCTTCTACCTCCAGTGAAGCATGTGGGACCTCATTGCCATATGTATCTGGCACTTGCTCCATTAGTGGTGCATCTTGTACCAAGACCTGTGGCACAGGTACTTATTGTTCATCTGGGACTTGTGTCGGTGGTTCTTGTAGAAATACCAGAACTTGCGAGTGCACATCTTCTCTTTGTGACTCTTCAACTGCTGGGGAATGGAGTGACGGCAGTGGTGCCTGCACGACTAGTGGGTGTTCAACTAGTTCTAATTCATGTAATGCACCATCATGTCCTTCCCGATCAAGTGTAGCATGTGGAAGTCCAATACCAGACCAATCAGGCACTTACTCTTGTACTGGAAACTCCTGCACTAGAACTTGTTCAGGAATAGGTACCTACTGTTCATCAGGCACTTGTGACGGTGGTACTTGTAAAACTAATGCATGTGTAGGGACTTGTGCTTCCTCATCAAGTATTTCTTGTGGAAGTTCAATACCTGATGTGCAAGGCACTTATTCTGTCACTGGAAACTCTTGTACCAAACCCTGTTCAGGAACAGGTACCTACTGTTCATCAGGCACTTGTGACGGTGGTACTTGTAAAACTAATGCATGTGTAGGGACTTGTGCTTCCTCATCAAGTATTTCCTGTGGAAGTTCAATACCTGGTGTGCAAGGCACTTATTCTGTCACTGGAAACTCTTGTACCAAACCCTGTTCAGGAACAGGTACCTACTGTTCATCAGGCACTTGTGACGGTGGTACTTGTAAAACTAATGCATGTGTAGGGACTTGTGCTTCCTCATCAAGTATTTCCTGTGGAAGTTCAATACCTGGTGTGCAAGGCACTTATTCTGTCACTGGAAACTCTTGTACCAAACCCTGTTCAGGAACGGGCACCAAATGTTCATCTGGGAAGATTTGTGACGGTGGTACTTGTAAAACTAATGCATGTGTAGGGACTTGTGCTTCCTCATCAAGTATTTCCTGTGGAAGTTCAATACCTGGTGTGCAAGGCACTTATTCTGTCACTGGAAACTCTTGTACCAAACCCTGTTCAGGAACGGGCACCAAATGTTCATCTGGGAAGATTTGTGACGGTGGTACTTGTAAAACTAATGCATGTGTAGGGACTTGTGCTTCCTCATCAAGTATTTCCTGTGGAAGTTCAATACCTGGTGTGCAAGGCACTTATTCTGTCACTGGAAACTCTTGTACCAAACCCTGTTCAGGAACGGGCACCAAATGTTCATCTGGGAAGATTTGTGACGGTGGTACTTGTAAAACTAATGCATGTGTAGGGACTTGTGCTTCCTCATCAAGTATTTCCTGTGGAAGTTCAATACCTGGTGTGCAAGGCACTTATTCTGTCACTGGAAACTCTTGTACCAAACCCTGTTCAGGAACGGGCACCAAATGTTCATCTGGGAAGATTTGTGACGGTGGTACTTGTAAAACTAATGCATGTGTAGGGACTTGTGCTTCCTCATCAAGTATTTCCTGTGGAAGTTCAATACCTGGTGTGCAAGGCACTTATTCTGTCACTGGAAACTCTTGTACCAAACCCTGTTCAGGAACGGGCACCAAATGTTCATCTGGGAAGATTTGTGACGGTGGTACTTGTAAAACTAATGCATGTGTAGGGACTTGTGCTTCCTCATCAAGTATTTCCTGTGGAAGTTCAATACCTGGTGTGCAAGGCACTTATTCTGTCACTGGAAACTCTTGTACCAAACCCTGTTCAGGAACGGGCACCAAATGTTCAACAGGGACTTGTATTAGTGGTTCTTGTAGTTGCACCTCTGAATCAGCATATATAACATGTTCAGGTAGTAAATGCGGTTATCAGACGAATAATTGTTATTATAGTGTATGGTGTGGTGGTCCTGCATGTGGTTCTTGGGGCACTTGTGATGAAGGGGAATCAGCGGGTGGATCTTCTAATTGGGTGTGCAGTTGTAACGGTGGATCTCCTATAGATTGCCCTCCTTAAGTAGTGTTACAGATATGAAGGGAAATGTGTTCTCTGGTGCAAGTTCATTTAATGGTAATTTGAGTAGTTGGAATGTAAGCAGTGTTACCTCTGGTATAGTAAGTCAGGCTACAAGTTGTATTTGTTTTACTAGTACTTCTTGCTCATATCAATGTATTAATGGCGTAAAAAGTGTATCTTGTTTTTGCTCTTTTAGTGAAATATAAAAAAGTGCACAAAAACTTTAACCCATCTATTTTCCAGTATGTATGCATCAGAAATTAATGTTTGATTTTCAAGAAGTATGGTACACAGTATATATATGATAATTTTGATTTATCTATAATCTCGCCATTGATGAGAACATTCAACGCATTTGAAGAACTGGGTTTCGGGCTCATCTGCGGCTCTTGTCTGTTTAGTCCAATAGTAAGCCTCTGTGCTTTTACATTGGGGACACTCAACTTGAGTTGTAGGATGGATTTGAGCAGTGTCATCAGTATTAAGTATTTCTAAGTTTTCTTTTGTGTCAACTTTCTGGGATAAATTAATTTCTCCTTTTGCTTTTTTAGATTTTCCACAACTTGGGCATGTAACATCTTCCCCTTTTTTCCCCATAATTATAGCACCACAACTATTGCAAAACTCAACCATTTTCTGCTTAGATTAATTTTAATCTCTTACGATAATTCTCTGCTTCATTATTTAAATATTTTTCTCTTAAATCTAAACGATATGTTGGTTTTGAGATTCTTCTCGGGATAACATGGAAGTGAACATGTGGAATTTCCTGACCTGAAACTTTTTTGTTGTTCTGCCAGATATTAATTCCACATCCAAGTTCTTTTTCGTAATGGTTTGCAATTTTGTAAACAACTCGCATTAACTCTGTAAATTCATTTTCATTCATTTCAAAGATTGTTATGTATGGTTTTTTTGGGACTATAAGAGTGTGTCCCTTTTCAAAAGGCATTATGTCTAAGAAGGCTATATGTTTCTCATCCTCATATATTATATATGCTGGGATTTCTCTTGCTATTATTTTTTCAAAAATATTTGTCATAATTATGATATGTAAGTTTATATTATAAATTTATTGTCTGCAAAAATTAAGTATCATTTCTTTTTGGCGAACTTCACAGTGAAATAAGCATCCGTAAGTATTGTTTTTTTTAATAATCTGAATTTCTCCTTGCAAGTTCTTTGCTAAAATTTCATAGTCTCCTGAATTATCAATTCCATGATTGTGCAGTGTGTAATATGAATTAATATTAACACTATCAAATATGCTATCTTTTTTTGTGATTTGAAGTTCATTAATCAAGCCTATTTGCAGTTCATCTGTAATTTTTCCTCCAAGGACAAGTGCGATAATCTGAGCACCAGCACAAATCCCCAAAACAGGTTTTAAGGTATTTTTAATCCATTTAAATTTATTTATGTGCTTTATGTAATTGTTATCGGAAAGGGCAGTTCCGCATATAATAATTTTATCAGATGAGAGAATATCCTTTTCACGTAAATCCAAGTATGTAGCAACTGTGTATTTGAAGTTGTTCTCTTTTAGAATATTAACAATGGGTCTTACGAATTCGTTGTAATGCAATTCATTAAAACAGACATTAATTATAAGAATCATTTTTCTTTTCTGATTAATCTTGCGGAGATATTTGAAATAGTTGCACAGTTAGGAGAATCTTTTTTTACATCAAAGGAATCGATTTTTATTTTTTTCTTAAATAATGGAGAATCTAATACAAATGATTCAAACTCGCCTCCTTCGCCTGCAATGGATATTTTGTAATTTTTTCTTATGGTTTTCAATCTTGAAATTAATTCTTTGTCTAATTTTTTCCCTATGAAATTCCAATCAAGAGGATATGAGAAAACACCAAATATTCTGACATCAAAATTGTTTTCAAGGATCTTGGATATGAAATCATCTTCGTTAATCTGCCATAATGGATTAAATGAACATAAATTCAAATCGTTACAGATTCTCTGAATTCTTGATGCTTGATAGCATGAGTTTATTGCGCCGCTAACTATTCCCTGTGCTCCAAATTCATCACATGCTTTTTTTATTGCAGTTTTCAAATCATCTAATTCTTTTTCTTTGATTCCTTTTGTTTTATGGGTTAGAAGGGGAATTCCCAATGCTTGAGATTGCATCTGAACTAATTCCCAGCCAACGTTTTGAAACATATAAGAGTTTGGATTTTCTGATTTCATATATATTAGACAGACAATTTTGTTATTGTTGTTTTTCAGGGCTTCAAATAAGGCAAAGTTTGAGTCTTTTCCTCCTGAGTATAGTATTGCTAATTTCATTGTGTTTTCAAGTAGGGATTTTATATTTGGGATAAGAGAGCGGTCTTTATGAAGTTTTTTATATTTTGGTTTTGTTAAGAATTTGTTATTTTCTTTAATTTGCTAAATAATAGTTGCTCTTAATTGCACTTTTCATCAACTCTTCTTTTGAATGGAATCTCAAGTTTGTAGGGATTCACTTTAAATTCCTTTGCAATTTTGCATTAAAAATTCCCAACTATTAAAACCTCATTTTCAAATAACAAATAATATTTATAAATTATATAACTAGGAGATTATTGATGGAACCTCCTATTTCAATAATATCTTTACTTACTGTGTTTATGTCAGTACTTGCAATATACATAGTTCTTAAAATAATCTTTAAAGTATACTATCAAAAACATAGGAGACCTTGGTTTTATATTGGTGTATCTGCAATTTTTCTTGCATTATCAGAACTTATAAGATTTTTTTATGTAACATATTCAGTTATATTTATTAACCCTGTAGTAACAGAAGGATTGGTATATTCTCTAGTATTTATCTCAATGTCATTTTTAGCATGTGGATTGCTCTTAGAACATTTAATATTAAAATATTATAAAGGAAAATTCGTTAAAATGAAATTTGTTCCAGTTCAGGAAGGAACATTAGGTGGGGAACTTGATATAAATATAGATAATTCAAATTCATACCTTTTTATAAAGAAAGATAGAAAATTTCTAATTGAACAATTTGCAAAGGCAACTAAAATTGGATTTGAAGGATTTTTCATATCAGAGAATAATCCCAAAGAAATCAGAACAAAGTTTAATATTCAAAAAACTCCAATTGCTTGGGTTAATCAGTTGGATGAGAAAATTAATTCAGGTTATTTAAAAGAAGTTTTGGATGAAAACTCCGATTTGGTAGATCCTCTGCATATTAATGATTTAGTCTCATACATTGACAATTTCTTAGAACAGTCATCAAATCCAATAATATTGATAGATATGAACACATTATTCAAGATGAATTCATTCTATATCGTATTTGAGTTTCTAAAGTACATAGATTCAAGAATAAAGAAGTTTAATGGAATTGGAATAATGATGCTTAATTCGTATTCTCTAAAGAAAACAGAAATTGAAGAGTTAAATGAATTCCTTTTGAAGTTGGAGTAGCAGAGTAAATCCATTAGATTATTTTCTTAAAAATTAATATTTATTTCAAGACTGCAAAACTTTCTTGTAATACTAAATATTTATAAATTGGTTATGTGATACTATTAGTATGAATAACCAAAAGTATGATGAAATGAAATTAAAGATTGAAGCTATTTTATTTTCTTATGGGGATTGGATTACAATTTCCGAAATTATGGAATCTATGGATGAAGACTCAGAGATGGCAGTAAAGGACATACTTGAAGAACTAAAACAAAAATACGAAACAGGATTTCCTTTTACAGTTGAGAATGAAGATAATAGGTGGAGGATGAGTCTTAAAGATGAGTTCAATGAAATAGTATCATCTCTTATATCAGGAACAGAAATTCCAAGAAATGTGTTAAAGGTGTTATCAGTTATAGCGTATGAGCAACCCATAACCAAGACAAGACTTAGTGAGATTTTGGGGAAGTATGTAAAAGAGGAAGTTGATTATTTAGCAAAAGCCAAGTTTGTATCGTATGAGAAACATGGTGTTGGAAGATATTACAGGGTAACTAAGAAATTTTATGATTATTTTAAGTTAGAACAAAATGAAGAGTTTAGAGAACAAGCAAATGAGAATCTGAAAACGTATCTAAAATCAGATGAGCAAATAGTAAAAGATATTGGACTTGAGTATACAACAAGTGAATCAGAAGTGGAAGATACAGAAGAATTGGTTGATAACAAAGAGTCTAAGGAAAAGATAACTTAGGCAAATTACCTGATTACTTTTAATTTATCTGGATTGAAGTCTTTTTTTGTTTTCAAAAAATCATTAATTATAAACTCCTTTAATTCATCCGGGTTATCAAAGATTTTGAATTTTTTAATCTTGGTTTTGATTTCTTGGAGTTCTTCTTTATGCTCTTCGTTGTAAATATCTGTTTTGCTTAAATAGATTAGAATTGGCTTTTTGTATTCATATGCATGCTTTAGCAGTTTGATTTGTTTTTCAACTGAATCTGTGATGTCTAAAACAAAAACTATGCTCTGAGCATAATCTCTAATTATTATATTTGCTCTCTCTTCAATACTATTGTTTTTATTACGATTTAGAAGACCGGGAGTATCAATTACCTGAATTACTTTCTTGGAATTATATTTTAAATATGAAAACATTAAATTCTTTGTTGTAAACGGATAATTTCCGATTTCAACATTTGAATATGTCATTTTTTTCATAAGAGTTGATTTTCCTACATTGGGGTAACCTGCTATTGCAATAGTGTATAAATCTTCAAATACTGGTAATTTGTTCATAAACTTTCTGGCATTCTCAAGAATTTCAAATGCATCTTTGTTTTTTCTAAAAAGAGAATTTATTTTTCCTAAGTGTTTTTTCATTAGAAATCCAATAGTTTCACTTGTTTTTGCTTTTTTAATTTTGAATTGCGTTTTCTCTGTAAATTCATCTGAGGCGTCGCCAATCCATTTAATTAATGAGAGGGAATCTTTTATGTTTGATACTGGCGTTTGGGAAGTGTTAATTAGCTTTATGTATATCTCGCTAACTTTTAAGAAATTGGGAAATCTTTTTACAATCTTTCTGACGTCTCTGTTAATTTGTTCGTTTAAATATTTTATTTTAAAAAGTTCTAAGTCTTTTCTTTTGTTTAGATTTATTTCCTCTTTTTCTTTTCTTCTCATCCCTAAGTTTTTTGAGTATCTTTCTTTGATTTTCTCTCTTTCTTTTAGGGCTACTTCTTGCATTGATTTCATAGCTTTGTCAATATAATAAGAGGATTTTTCTACCTGAGGTATTTTAAACATATTTTTACGAATAATTTCCGTTTAATAAAATTAATTGTTTAATTCTGCTCAGATTTCATGAAAAAGATGTAATAATATAATTTTATGGCTGGAAATTCAATGCGATATCTTTATAAATTTTTATATATCTACTGTGATATGATAAATATGGAAATTTCAGAATTTCCTCGTCGGATTTACTATCGCGTCAGAGGTTTTATGGGAAATCATAACTTAAGTCAAGAAGTTGCAGGCTCTAGTGGGGTTTTGGATGGTTTATCCTCTCAAGATTCTACAAAATCAAAGGAATGTCGTGAAAGTATTCTTTTTTCTGAAAATTATAAGTTATGGAACGGTATAGGATTAACTTTACTTAGGATGGGCGAGCCAAAATTAAAAGATGATTTGTTTTATTTACGAAATATACTGGAAGGAGAACCCTCTGAAACTATCCAAATTCCATCTGAGTTTAGAGAAAAAATAGAGGGAAGATTGAAGTCTTTGGAATCTTTTTGTGATGATTATAATAAGATTACAAGTATAAGTTCTGATATTGAAAGTGGGGGGTATTATAATTTTTCCTGTGAGTGTAGTCCTTCTTATTTAGGAATAAATCTTGGAAGAATTAAACCTGTTTCAGATAGATTAAATGAATTAGAAAGAAATTTTTTCATTTATACTTCTTTATCTGAAGACAGATCATATAGACAAACAGCAGTTGAAATTTGTCAGAGCAGGTTTTTAGTTCCACTAAGAAAAGAAATTATAACTAAGATTGAAGAAATGAAGAACTATAGTGTATGACTCTTAACGTTTATAACTTTGATATTAGTTAATACAAACTCTTTTTAAATCCATACTTATTATTTTGTATGTATGGATAAGAAAGAGACCAAACCTGTTTATGTTTATGAACTTCTTAATGGGAGAAGACTTACAAGATTAGATTTTATTAAGTATTTTGAGGATAAAGTTTTCAAGACAATTAGAAAGTTTAATTTGTTTGAGTTAGATGATAAATTAGTTGTTGCGGTTTCAGGAGGAAAGGATTCAATTGCAGTTTTGTATCTGACGTACAAGTATCTTAAAAGAAAGAATTTAGAGAAAAATGTTATTGCTCTTGCAATTGATGAGGGGATAGCAAATTACCGTGAACACACATTGGAATTTGCAAAAAAGTTCTGCGGAGATTTAGGCATTGAATTGCATATTAATTCATATAAAGAGATTTTCGGAAAAACATTGGATGAGTCTGTTGCAGTTCTGAAAAGTAATAATTCAAATGTATCTCCTTGTAATATATGCGGGACTTTTAGGCGAAATGCTTTAAATGTTGGGGCAAGAAAATTAGGTGCTACAAAACTTGTCACAGGACATAATACAGATGATGAAGCTCAGAGCATTCTGCTCAATATTTTCAAGAATAATTTTAAGATTTTAGCAAGGTTAGGACCAAATAATGGCGTTGTTTCAAATGATAAATTTATTCCAAGAGTTAAACCGCTTTATTTATGCACTGAGAAAGAGGTTAGATTATATACAATTCTTAAAGGGTTTGATATTAAGTATTGTCAGTGTCCTAATTCGAAAGGTTCATTTAGAGAAGAGTTATCGGAAATATTGAATCATTTAGAGGATAAGCATAAAGGGGTTAAGAATTCAATTGTTAATTTTTATCTTGAAACAAAAGATGTTCTGTCACAGAAATATTTAGATGATTTTGGAGATACTGTAACTTTTTGTGAGAGATGCAAAGAACCTTCGCAAAAGAAGATTTGCAATACATGTGAGTTAAAGGAATTAGTGAAGAAGAAATAAGAGAAGTTTGATGATATTTTATTTTTATTCATGTGCAGTAAAGTAGCATATGCTACCATATAAAATTAGAATTTTTCTAATTTTTATGAAAAAAGAACATTTACGCCGTGAATTCATAAAGTTAAAATGTAAGTATTCGTACTCTAAATGTCAAATACTAATACTAGAACGTGAGCACACACCACAAAACACACCCTCTCAGACCAAATATGACAAGACTTTTTTATATATGATGATATTATAACTCACAAGAAAAAGAATAAGAATTAAAGGTATGCTGGATTGGTAATATAATAGTGTGTAGTATTATGACATATGTCACCACCTCAACTTTCTCTGAAAGTTGCCAAACTCATAAGAAGGAGTCTGACTAAATAAGCTCTCATAAGGTCTAAAAACATTATATCTATACCTAAATAACCCTAGATTGTTGTTGCAATAACTTTGTCTTTTTTCATAAATTCAACAAGGCTTGTTAACTTTTAGACTGGTGACATATGTCACCTGACTACACAGCCACGCAATAATTGTGTTGTCCTAATTCTTTTTCCCACTTTTATTATCTCCAATCATTTTTATAAAACTACCTAATGTCCATGGCATTAATTCACGCCAGAACACTTGTTCAGGCGTATCAAAATCCAAGCTACCATGCGGTCTATGATTATACCTGTCCATAAATTCATTAAATGTATTGAATTTCTGTCTATGAAGTTCATAGGTATGATTCCACTTCTCAAACTTACCATTGGTTTGAGGGTGTTTATATCTACATTTTGAATGTGTAATTCCTAACCTGGCAAGGACTCTTTGGAACTCAGATATGCCCTGCTGTTTACCCTCTTGCTTATTTGCATAAAACTGACTGCCTCTATCAGTCAAACAAATATCAATTGGTCTTATATGCAAATACGTTTTGTAAGCTTGTTTGATCAACCCAATATTGTGTTTTGCTTCTTGTTTTTTGAACTCGCCTCCACAAAGGATTTTCCTTGATTTATCATCTAAGACCGCACACATCCACATTTGCAAATGTGAATTATAGTGCCAATCCATATGAACCATATCTAAAGACCATGGTTTTTCATAACGAATCCATGGCTTTCTTCTCTTTTGCTTTTTAGGATTGGCAGTTGCTTTATTATTTGCAAGTAACACAATATGAACATAGTTATTTGCAATTTTAAAGTTTTCTTTCTTACGCAGATATTGACAAATGTAATTTGCTCCAAACCCTAGTTTTGAATGCAAAGAAAGAATTCTTCTTTCTAAACTTCTAGGATAGACTCTTTTTGGTTTCATGCCATTCTTCTGCAAAATAGGAAGTAACCCTGTTTTCTTAAATTCTAAGAAAAGTTGATTAACTCTTCTTTTACTAATATTGAACTGCTTAGCAATAAAAACAGATGAAACACCTTTATTCTTACGCTTAATTATCTTTTCAATGTCCAAAGCATTTAGTTTCATAAAAGACTCAATTTCCAAAGTGGGAAATTTTTTGCGGACAATACACATTTTATTTTTATTCATAAAGTTTAAAAAGACCTATTGAGTAGAAAAAATACAAGGTGATATTCTAACTAGATGGATATTTTAATTTTCATTATCTTATGTCTTGTTGTGATAATTCTTAGTGGATTGATTTCAGGAAGTGAGGCTGCTATTTTATCAGTTTCATATCCTCATGCAAAGGAATTATTAAGCAGTGCACATACTAAAAGAGATAAAATCAGAGTTAAAAGATTACTTGAGATAAAATCTAATTTGCAAGAATATATAACAACAATTGTTGTTTTAAATAATGTTGTAAATATTATTGGTTCAATATTTATTGGGCTTTTGGCTTCTAAGATATTTGGAAGTTATATTGTTGGAGTTGTAAGCGCAGTTCTTACTTTTCTTATTATTTTGTTTTCAGAGATTATTCCAAAATTATACGGTGAAAGATTCAATAAAAAAATCTCTCTGCATATATCCTTGCCATTAATAATTCTTACAAAGATTTTATTTCCTTTATTATGGACTTTAAACAAGTTGGTTAATTTGTTCTTTAAATCATCTGAGGACTCAAATCATGTTTCTGAAGGAGTAATCAGGGAGATGGCAATATTAGGAAAACAGGAAGGAAGTATTGATGAATCGGAAAGTGAGAGAATTGGAAATGTTTTTGATATGAATGACATAGAGGCGTCCCATATAATGATTCCAAAAAATAAAGTGGTGAGCGTAAAGGATGATTCAACGTATAAGGAGATTGCCCAGCTTGCATATAAGACGGGGTTTACAAGATTTCCCGTTTTAAGCAAAGATGAGGTGATTGGTTTAGTTAATGTAAAGGATTTGTTTAGATTTTTGGGACCCCATGATGACTTTAAAGTCAGCAAGATTATAAGACCTGTTATTTTCTCTCCTCAGATAATGAAGATTTCAACCCTTGAGGTTAAACTGAAGAAAAGCAGAATTCATATGGCAGTAGTTGTTAATGAGCATGGGGATTTTGTTGGAATTGTTACATTAGAAGATATTATTGAGGAGATAATGGGGGATATTGAGGATGAGTTTGATTCAGATTCTCAGGATGATATAAAAGAGATGGGAGATTCTAAGTTTCAGATTAATGCAAGTGTTGATTTGAAGGATTTAAATGAAGCATTGGGTTTGAATATTAGAAGAACTACTAATTGTTCTACTTTGAATGGGTTTTTAACTTCGCGGCTTCACAGGGTTGCAAATATTAATGATAAAGTTGAAATTAAAGAAGGAACTTTTCGAGTTATTAAGAGAACTAAGAAGAAAGCAGTTCTTGTTGAATATTTAAGAAAGGAAGGGATTTAAAATGGTAATGTTTAGTTTATGAAAAAATCTTTTTTTTGATTTTTCCTTTTGTATTGCAGTCGTAGATGTATGGTATTCCTGTTTCAATTTCTACTAGGGAGATTTTGTCATCAGGTATTTTTTCAATGTATTTTATGATTGCTCTAAGAGAATTTCCATGCGCAGAAATAATTATATTTATGTTTTTTTTAAGATATGGTTCTATGTATTTTTTGAAGTAAGGAATTGACATATCATACGTTGCTTTAAGAGAGTTTCCTTTTGGTGGAGGAGTTCTGAATGATCTTCTCCATTTATGAATTACTTTTTCTCCAAATTTCTTTTTAACTTCTTCTTTGTTTAAGCCCTGCAAGTCTCCATAGTATCTTTCGTTTAGGGCTTCGTCTGTATAAACTCTTAAATTTGAGGCATCTTCTTTTGTGCTTTTGTAGTGTGAATACCATTCTTTCTCGTTCTCATGAACATGAATGTATCCATTGCAAAAATTGTTTCTGTTTAAGATTTGAAATAATGTTTCCTGTGCTCTTAGCAAGTTTGATGAAAATGCAATATCAAATTTCATATTCTTTAATAGAGTTCCTGCTTTTCTTGCTTCATGCAATCCTTTTTTTGAGAGTGATACATCAATCCAACCAGTAAAACGGTTTTGCATATTCCAAATTGATTCTCCATGTCTTACTAAAACAAGTTTTCCCATAAGATTTTGTGATTTATTCTTTTATTAAATGTTTGTTATTTTTATATAGTCAAGATTACATTGTGTAGAGCAGTATTAGAAATATTGTAGCAATTATCACTTTGTGAATTTCTTTTTTTATTTTGAATTTATGAAATGAGTTTTCAAGTATTAATACAAGCATTGGAAGAAGGGTTAAGTAAATTTCATCAAGGTAAGAATTTGTATAACAAAGTATTAGAGTTACTGCAAATAATCCAATGTTATGAATATTATTTAAATATTTTTTATAAAATGCTGAAACCAGTTTTAGGATTGCAAGGGCACATAGTATGAATATGTATAATAAATTATCTCTGAACACATAAAATAATGAAATGTATGTTACTACAATTATAATTTCAATTGCATAATTAACATATTTTTTTATTTCTTTGTGTTCTTCTTTTGTTGCTCTGCCTAAAAGATATCCACACAGAGTTAGGATGTATGATGTAAAGTATATAATTATAAAATTCATTTTATTTTGCAAGTTCTTTTTCAATTATTTCTTTAAATTCTTTATATGAAGTATTCCCCATTATGAAATTTCTGTTCACAAAAAAACTTGGGGTTGCGCGAACACTATATGTTATTCCTAACTCAACTTCTTCTTTAATTTGTCTTATGTATTTTTTGTTTTCAAGGCATGAATTGAACTGCTCTGTATCAAGTCCCATATCTGATGCATACTTTTGAAGTTTACTTGTTTTATTTGATGAGTTAATCCAATCAAAATGCATTTCAAATAATTTGTTGTTAAAGTCTTTCCACTTGTTTTGTTCATTAGCACATAGAGATGCCATATGGGGAATAATGGATTGTGGGTGGAGTTGTTCTATTGGGAAATTGTAGAATACAAATTTTGCTTTTCCTGTTTGTATATAATCTTTGAATATGTTTGGAACTGGAGATTCATAATCTGGGTTTAATGTTTTATATAGTTCGTTTAATCTTTCATTTCCCTCAGAAAGAGCACAGAAAATGCATTCGTAATCTGAGAATTCATATATTGTAACATTGGCGTTGGGGTTACCTAATGTAATTGCTGTTTGCGTTATTTCAATATCATTAATTAATTTTCTCTCTCCACCAACTAAATTAGGGTTTACAAGGTAATATTCTCCTCCAATATAAATAAGTGAACTTTGAATCTCTTCCCAGTTATCTTTTTCGTTTATGTTTCTTGAAAACATATATATAGGGACAAAATTTAAGCCAGTTTTTTTTATAACTTCTAATCCTTTTTCTGAATTAAATTCATATCTTGAAACTTCTAACTCTGGCATTGCTTTTTTAAGTGGTTCTATGGTTGAGTCCACATTGCATTTATCACATGATGAATCTTCAATAATAACTAACTCAATTGCACTTTTCTCATCTGGAATTTGGGAGTCTGTTTCATTTTTATATCTTAATTTGTCTTCTGAAATTTTTTGGTTAATGAGTACATACACTATTGCAATAGCAAGAACTATTACAAGAATTGTTAGAATAATTGCAATTGGTTTCCATGTTGGATTTTGTTTTTTTGTTTCTTTGTGAGTTGCAGTCTTTTTTTTCTTTTTTATATGTTCACTATTTTTTTTCTTTGAGTTTTTAGTTTTAGCCATAAGAAATGACAATTTAATATATTTATAAAGTTTATTAGCAACAGGTTCTTGTGTAGTGCCATGACATATGTCACCACCTCAACTTTCTCTGAAAGTTGTCAAACTCATAAGAAGGAGTTTGACTAAATAAGCTCTGATGAGGTCTAAAAACATTATATCTATACCTAAATAACTCTAGATCATTGTTGCAATACCCAATTTCCCTGTCAATTGTTCCAAACAAACGTTCCACTTTTCCGTTTGTTTGAGGACGGTTAACTTTAGTTCTAATGTGCTTAATCCTTCTTCTTTGACACCATTTATCGAACTTAGACTTCTTACTTCTAAGTCCATATGGTGCTCCATTATCACTGATTATTTGAGTAGGATTTCCAAATTTCTTGATTAAATTATCAAGAAATTGTGTTACAATTGGTGTTGTAACAGTTGGAACATGTAAAATACCTAAACAATAACGAGTGGCATCATCAATGACCGCAATTATTTTACCTTTTTCACCAAATTCACTGTCATCAATGTGCCAAAGTGAATTTGAGTGTTTACGTTCGAAACGAACGTATTTAATCCGAGACCCTCTATTTCCCTCTTTACGAGTTAAATGATTCTTTCTAAGAACTCTATTAATGGTTCTCTCTGAAATATCCAGAATAGGCAGGAAGTTATGAAGCTTTTTAGATCCCCAACCTGTTTTATATCGAAGATTTAAAATTGCTTTCTCATCTTCTAAAGTAACTTTGTAATAAATCTTGTTTGGTCTTGTAGACTTATCTTGATAATCCCATATTTCTTTCTCAAAACGGTGTTGCCAACGTTTTAAAGTACGAATACTTACAAAGTATTTGCACTCCTCTGCAAGTATTTTCTTGCATTTTGAATAAGAGTTTTGTTTAACTCTTAGTTTTATGAAAACTTTCCTAACTTTGTCTTTTTTCATAAAGTTAACAAGAATTGTTAACTTTTAGACTGGTGACATATGTCATGGCACTACACACTATTATAAAACACAAAAGACCAAATTTTATGTAAAACCAAAACGAAAAAATTTACTTACTACAATGTCAAAAAATATGAAAATCAATCAGAATTCATCAAGAATAAGAAAGTGTTTAAATATCTAATAAACACTTGAGATGCCTAAATCGCGTGAGACCTTCTGCCCGGATTCCATTTTTTCTTCTTTTGTTTCGTTACCTAAAATATGAGGCGAGGAAACACCTGTCATAATTGTCATAATAGTAATTCTCTTTGAGTGGGATTCCTCAACTCTTGCTCCCCATATAACATTAGCATCTGTGTGAAGTGATTGGGTAACTAAACTTCCAACCCTATCAATTTCTTCAAGAGTCATATCATTGCCACCAGTCACATGGATAAGAGCTCCTGTTGCTCCATTATAGTCAATATCAAGCAGAGGATTTGACAGGGCTTCTTGAACAGATTCCTCAACCCTGTTTGCGGTATCAGAAGTTCCCATACCAACTGTTGCAACCCCGCCTGAACTCATAATTGCTTTCACATCCGCAAAGTCCAAATTTACAAGTGAAGGACATGAAATAATCTCAACGATTCCCTTAATCATAACAGAAATTAACTCATTGGCAACAGCAAAAGCCTGTTTAACAGGCAGATTGCCTGCAATCTTTACAAGCCTATTATTATCTATTACAACAACTGTATCTGTTGAACTTCTCAACTGTTGCAAACCAAACTCTGCTTTATCAATTCTTGCTCTCTCAATATTAAAAGGCATCGTAACTACACCAATTACAATAGCTCCCATATCCCTTGCAACCTTTGCGACAAATGGAGCAACACCAGTTCCAGTTCCTCCACCCATACCAGCACATACAAACACTATATCAGCACCTTTAATTACTTCTTTAATTTCCGAAACAGATTCCTTTGCGGCTTCCATCCCTCTCTGAGGATTTCCACCAGCACCTAAACCCCTCGTAACTTCCTTACCTACGAGAATTTTCTTGTCTGCATTCTTCAATTTTAAATCCTGAAGATCTGTATTAATTGCAACTATTTCAGCTCCTGTGATTCCCTTCGCATATAGCCAGTCTACCATATTCTGACCAGCACCACCACAGCCTACTACTACCATCCTTGCCTGTCCTACCTCAAATTGATCTAAATTATCTTCGGACATATTCTGCAACGCATCCTTAACTAAAAAATCCATTTTTTATAACCTCTTTATTAAAAAAACCTCTGCTTAGAAGTTTCATACATTTTCTGAATTTTATGAGTATTAAAAATAACGTTTTCTCTGAAAAGAGGTGAAAATATCTTCTGTCATTTAAATTCTATTTAATAATTTGTTTTTAAAATTCTTTATAAATACCTGACATATTTTCTTAATTATTTTAACACTTCTGAAATTAAAGGTTAGATACTGATCTTTTAGATAATATTTTTCCCTTCTATTAGTTAAAATGTTATTATAACCCATTAATAGATAAGATTTTAAAATCCTTACACAACTTTTATAAAAAATAAAACTTCGCTTATTTTTATGAAAGAAGATGAAGAGAAAGTAACCCCGATGATGAAACAGTTTCTTGAACTAAAAACCCAGCATAGTGATTGCATTTTATTATTTAGAGCGGGAGACTTCTACGAGACATTCTATGATGATGCTAAAACCTGCGCTCAAGTTCTGCAAATTACTCTGACAAAGAGAGGAAAAACGCCTATGGCAGGAGTTCCACATCATTCCATCATACCTTACATAAAAAAACTTGTCCAGAATAACTTCAAAGTTGCAATATGTGAACAGTTAGAAGATCCTTCTCTGACAAAAGGATTAGTCAAAAGAGGAATTACAAGAATAATAACTCCTGGAACAATACTTGAAGAAGAGTACTTAAAATCATACGAAAACAATTTTATAATGTGCATTTACTCCCCAAAAGACATATCCCAGAAATATGGAATATCAATAGTTGATATAACAACAGGAGAATTCATTACAACAGAAGTCAGAAGTCTTGATGATGTCAAAACAATCATCAGAAAGTATTCCCCTAATGAAATAGTTCTAAATGAATCAAACATTCAAAGAAAACTAAAAGAATTCATGCAAAACTCAAACATATACTTTAATTACCTATCAGACATAAGATTTAATATAAACTATGCAAACAAAATACTAAAGAAACAATTTGAATTAACACCAAATGAATTAGGTCTTGAATCAAGAAATTTCTCAGTAATCTCATCAGGAGCTCTTCTCTTCTATATTTACAAACTTCAAAAACTACACCTAAAACACATAAACAAAATCAAATACATTAACCTAAATTCCTCAATGGTTCTTGACTCAATATGCCTAAGAAACTTAGAAATAACCTACAGTTTATATACAGAAGACAAATCAAAAACTCTTCTTGGTATTTTAAATAACACAAAAACTCCATTAGGAGCAAGGCTTCTAAAAAAACATTTAACCTCTCCATTAATTAATGCAAAAGAAATCAATAAAAGATTAGATGCAGTAGAAGAACTAAATGAATTAATAATACAAAGAAATGATATGCGCGAAAACCTCAGAGAATTCTACGACATTGAAAGAATCACATCAAGAATCAATTCAGCAATTGCTTCTCCTAAAGATTTAGTTGCACTAAAATATTCATTAGAGAAAATCCCAATAATAAAACAAACATTAGATATGGTGCAGACAGAACTTCTAAAAGACATTAAAAAAATTGACACACTCTCAGAAGTAACCAAAGAAATTGACAGAGCAATAGTTGAAGATGCTCCATCACACACAAGAGATATTGGATATATAAAACAAGATTACAACAAAACACTAAAAGAATTTTGCGACATAGCATTCAATTCAAAAGATTTCATAAAAGAACTCGAATTTAGCGAAAAATCAAGAACTAAAATAAATTCTCTTAAAATAAAATACAATAAAATTTTTGGTTATTATATTGAGATTCCAAAACAACATGAGAAAAAAGTTCCCCCTGATTATGAGATAAGACAAACCCTCGTTAATGCAATCAGATACATAAAACCCGAACTCAAAGAGAAAGAAAATCAGATTCTTAATGCTGAGGATAAAATAAAAAATTTGGAAAAACAATTATTTATGGACTTAATAAATAAGTTAAAACCTTACACAAAAAAATTTCAGGAGATATCACAAAAGGTAGCTCTTTTAGATGTTCTGACAAACCACTCATTAAATTCTCAGTTGAATAATTATTGCAGAGCTAAGTTTAGTGAAAATGAAACAAAAATAATCTCCGGAAGAAATCCAATTGTTGAAAAATTTGTATCAGAGTTTATTCCAAATGATGTAATTTTCAATGAATCTGAAACTTTTAAGGTTGTAACAGGTCCTAACGCCTCAGGAAAATCAACATATCTAAGGCTTATTGGATTAATTTCAATTATGGCTCAGATTGGTTCTTTTGTCCCTGCAGAATCTGCAACTCTTAGGGTTTACGACAGAGTCTTTACAAGAATTGGAGCACATGATGAATTATCTGAAGGACAATCAACTTTTATGATTGAGATGAGTGAGACGGCAAATATATTAAATAATGCTACTCAAAATTCTCTTGTTCTTTTAGATGAAATTGGAAGAGGAACTTCAACATATGACGGATTAGCCATTGCATGGGCCGTTGTTGAAGATTTAAATTCCAAAAAATCAAATTCAATATTTGCAACACATTACCACCAGTTAAATGAATTGGCATCTTTCTATGATACAATTGAGAATTATAATGTGATGGTTCGTGAGGAGGGGGAGAAAGTGGAATTTATAAGAAAAATTGTAAAAGGTGGAACTGACAAATCATATGGTATATATGTCGGAAAACTTGCAGGACTTCCCACAAGAGTTTTAGATAGGGCTAAAGAAGTACAGCAGAATATTGAAGATAAGGAAGAGATAAGAATTAAGAAGGAATTTAAAGAAATTATAAAGAAATCCCCCACTAAGACTGAGAAGAAAATGGTTGGTAGTAAAGGGCTTGATACATTTCTATAATTTGTATGTTCTTTGTTGTTATATTAATTAACTTTTTTCATGTATGATAGGAATTAGTTTCTCTAATAAATCACTGAAGATGCAAACAATAACCTTTATAAGTATTTATATTTTGTAAGTATTATGAAAGAGGCTCTAAAAAAATTTATGGGAAGAATGGAGAAAGATAGTTATTATTCTCCTCAGGAAGGTGAAGAACCTACGAAGATGCCAAAGCATTTGGAACGGAGTTGGGAGTATGTGATTGGTAAATTTAAAACAAGAAGAAGTATAAGAAAGTACTCTCAAAAAGAGATAGATTGGAAATGCACTTACGAGATTATTGATGCCGCTTTAAATGCTCCATGTGCGGGGAATATACAAAACACAAAAATTATAATTATTAAAGATGTTAACACAATTAATGAAATTGCAAGAGCAGAAAACCAGCAGTATTGGGTTGCAGATGCTCCAATACTCTTAGCCATTGTTCGTGATGAATCTAAATTAGTTGAGTTGTATCCAGGACATGGACATAAATATTCAATTCAAAATGCCGCTGCTGTAATTCAAAATGTCTTAATGCTTGCTCATTTCCATGACTTTGGAGCATGTTGGGTTGAGTCTTGCGAGTCAAAAGTTTTAAATAATATTTTAAATGTGCCTCATATGCAGGTTATAGATGCAATTATTCCAATAGGATTTCCTATGGAAAACCCAGAAGTTATAAAACTTCCCACTCCTGATAGAATCTACTTTGAAAAATTCGGAAACAGAAAAAGAAAATAGAGAACTACAATCTAATCTATACATAAACGATAAACAGCATAAAAAATAATTAGTGTTGAAATAACAGAATAAGTAATCACCCGAAATATACTCTCATGAAAGATAACTGAAAAGATTTGATGGACACCAACATAAAATAACATAAAAGTAAGAAAAAGCATCACCATACCAACTTTCTCATTAGATTTAGATAATTTATTTAAAGCATTTTTAGTTTCCTTAGAAATTTCACTCATTTCCCTAGTATTCTTGCTAATGGTTTTAAGATGTTTTTCTATATTTTTTAAAGAGAACTTTTCTTTATCATCTGCCATTATGTAATTTAATTATAATAAAGAATTTAAATATTTAAGTGTTAATTAATGTAAATTCACTGTAAAAATTTCATTTGATAACTTTAGACAAATCAGGAAGTTTAAAATTCTTGCCCTTTATCATCTTACCATCTCCATAATCCTTTGACATATTACTCTTATGAATCTCATCAAAAACCTCATCAAGCCTTTGGGAAAACCCGTGCTCAAGCATAGTCCCACACAAAACATACAGCATATCACACAGAGAATCAGCAATTTCAATCTTATTATTATCAGCACATGCTTTAAGATACTCTTCATTCTCCTCTTTAAGCAAATTATACCTAAGAGTAAACCTGTCCTTGGGAATATTTCTAAAAGAACTCAAAACTGGAACTTTAAACTTCTTATGAAATTCTCTAACTTGCTCAATTTGTTTACTTACCATCTAAAGCACCTACTAAAACCATCAAACCCATACTAACCAAACTTACTCCTTTTCTTAACAATTTCTAATTACACTTTGAATAACCGCACTTAGGATTAATGCACTGCAGACATCCTCCATCAAGTTGCAATGATTTCTGGTTGCACTGTGGACAAATCTTAAAATTATTCTCATCAATCTCATATTGGGGATTTAACTTCTTTGCATTTTCAAGCCAATTATCCAAATCCTCATCCTTTCCCTTCATAAACCCAATATCAATAAAGAACCTCTCAATAATTACTGCAATCTCACTATAAAAAGAATAAATATATTTTCCCTTTGAGAAATACCCCCCATTAGGATCATAAATACTTGAAAGTTCCTCCAAAATAAAACTTGGATTTGAAAAATTCCTAAAAATTGCACTAATCAAACGAGTAAGCACTGTATACTCTGGCAATCTGGAAAGATCCTTTGAATTAATAAAAACCTCAATAGGTCTTGGATTTCCCTTCTCATCTTTTATATAACTAAGAGTAATATAAAGATTCTCATTTACAAATCTGCTCTTTAACTTGTAAACCTTAGCTTCAACCATATCAGGCCTTTTTAACCTTTCCTCCTTTGGAACTTCTCTTATCCCCTTCTTAGTGCCAGATTTAGAAACTGGTATCCCGACAGCATTACCACTCTCATCCACTTCAAGAATCTCTTCAGGAGTCTCAACTAACTCCTCAACTGATATATCTGTTGTATTTAAAACTTCCATCATAAATCCTCCTTAGAAAATCCCCTCCAGTTTTCCATGGTATACTGTTGTTAGTCTTCCCGAACTTGTAACAAGAATCTCATTTCCATAAACTACCTTTTCCTTATCTCCATCTCTAACTCTAAATTTCTTATCTTTAAACTTCTGAAATTTAGTCTCTTTACTTTCAACACTTAGAATCGGATACCGACTGCCATCTCTATAGACAGTAATTCCTTTAAGATTATTCTTCCATGCCTTTAAATAAATCTCTGAAATTGTTTCAGGTTCTATATCCTCAGGCAGATTAACTGTTGATGATATGCTATGATCAATATATCTCTGGGCAATCCCCTGAATCTTAACTCTCATACTTGGTGAAATATTATGGGCAGTTCTAAAAAAATACTCCGGCAAAATCTCTCTAAGTTCTTCATCACTTGCACCATGAGCCTTCTTAGTCAAACCCTTAACATCAATATATGCCTGAACCGTATTATGAAAAACATTATACACAGCCCCTTGATTCATCTGCTCTGAACGTCTTTTATAAGATAAAGCAAAAACTGGTTCAATGCCTCCTGACACACCAATATAATTCTTTTGCGGAGTTCTAAAACCACAAATAGCATTCGAAATAGTTCCTGTTGGGGCAATTGACAATATCGCAATATTTCTAATCCCGTTCTTCTTAATCATACCTACAATCTCACCATCAATTACTTCTTTTAAAAATGGATTCTTGCTATAACTCTCCCAATCATAACAAGGACATACTCCCTTCTCCTCTGCAAGTTTTGCAGATGTCTTATACGAAACCTGAGCAATCTGATTCATAACCTTCTCAAGTAATTCAAGGGCCTCCTTACTATCATACCCTATTCCTAACTGATTAAACATATCAGCAATTCCCATAACACCAAGACCTAACCTTCTTGTCTCACTTGCTGAAACTCTTTGCTTATCCAAAGAATTTAACGTTTCATTCCACCACACAACACTATCTAAAAACCTTGTTAAATTCTCTGTTGTTTGTGATATCAAATCCCAATCAACCTTAGCCTCAGATGTGTATCCGTTTCTAACCATCCGGGATAAATTAATACTCCCAAGATTACAAGCACCTCCATCCTCAAGAGGAACTTCCCCACATGGATTAGTAGATGCAATATTTCTTCCTACATAATTAGATGGTGAATACTTAACCATTTCCGACCAGAAAATCAATCCTGGTTCTGCTGTTGTATAATTCCCTTCAATAAACCTATTCCATATATCCCTTGCCTTATACAAATGCTTTATCTCCCCAACACTTGCTCCACTATAATATGTCATAAAATCCCCTGAATACCTAATTGCCAAATTATAATCCTCCTTCTCTGACGAAACTACATAATCCCCATAAAAATCTCTATTTCCCACATCATCAAGACTATCTCTTTTAATCTGCTTAAAATCCTTTTCAACAAGATAAACATTCAGTTCATCAATAGTATTAAACTTCTCAACTAACTCATACTTTGACAAATCCTTATCCGAAATACCGTACGAATAATTATAATCATCAGAAGACTTACCTTTAACTGCTCCTCCTTTCTCATGTTTTTTATACACAAGAATTTTATCTTTCCCATAAAGATTCTGTTCCTCAACTGCTTGCAAAAACTCATCAGATACTTTGATTGAAATATTCGCAAACCTAACCTGAGTATTTTCAATAATATTCTTTTTAGCTTCCTCAAGTTGCTTCTCTGAAAACTGATTTGACATACGCAACCTATCCATAATAGTACTCGTAACCCAATTCGATTCTTTTTTAACATTTACAAAGTCTAAAACATCGGGATGCTTTACATCAATAGTTAGCATAAGAGCTCCACGCCTGCCTGACTGCCCAATTAAACCAGTTGTAAGAGAATATAACTCCATAAAAGACACAGCTCCTGTTGAACTATCAGCGGCATTATGAACCTTTGAATCTCTAGGCCTTAACTGAGATATATCAATTCCAATTCCCCCTCCAAAAGAATATGTCCTTGCCGCCTCATAAGCAGCTTTATAAATGCCTTCCAAACTATCTTCTTCAATTAAAGAAACAAAACAATTAGAAAGTGTTTTAAGCCTATATAAATCCCCCGCGCCAGCAATCACACGCCCACCAGAGAGATAATACCCTTCAAACAAATCCATATAATATCTCTGGGCAAACTCCTCTCTTTTGCTCTGGGTTTTCTCAACCGCCGCCATATACGCCGCAAGTCTCATATAAACATCCTCTGCTTTTTCTTCAATAGTATTACTGGGATTATCCAATTCTTTTAAAAAATATTTTCTCTCATAAATATTTGAAGCAAGAATATTGCCTCCAAAATAATCATCTAAAGTTGGAAGTTCTCCTGATTCTATCTTTTCAAAAAGATAAAAATAAGTTTCCTTATAACTATCAATTATCTTAGAATCAACTAACTTTGATAATTTACTTTTATGCTCAAACATTTGTTCCATTTTTCGAAAGAATCCATCTCTTCTTGACTTTTCTTCTGCTCTGACTGTTTTGTTTTCCGATGCCACTTTAATTTGATACCTCTATCTTCTTTCTAAGTTCCTTATAATCTAAGCCCTTAAAATCCTTCAATTTGTTAATTTCTTTTAGAAATTCATTCATTGAAGTGTAATTATTATGCACTATCGCATATTTTAAAAAAGCAATTTCATCTACTTCTTTAAGATGCACAAGAACACTCTGCCCAACAATTGCTGTTGAAATAGGTGCACTATTTTCAACTTTCTTTAAATCATTTAAGACATTTGTTACTATGCCTTCAATCTGCTCAAGTGTTATAGGTCTTTTTTCACATGCTTTAAGAAGAGAATTCCTGATTTTATTTATATTAAATTCCTCAATCATTCCATTAACTTTCTCAACTTCAAGATCAAGTTTCTGGACTCTCTCAATAGTTGAAAATCTCTTTTCACAGTTTAAGCACTCTCTTCTTCTCTTGATAGTTGAACCATCTTTACTCTCACGAGAGTCTGAAACTTTTGTGTTACTATGATTACAATATGGGCAGTTCATTTTTCTTAATGTGTGAAAGTTATGAGAGTTTCTCTCAAATGCCTCATCACTTAGCAAATTTATGCTATTTACTTCTAAGGAAATTTAGACATTATTTTTATATAAAATTAAGTATTTTTCCTTTACTCGGAAAATCAATAATTACTATATAATGTATGTCTTTTTAATTAACACCACTATATGTTGCGTCAATATACATAACTCAGTTAAGTATTATATATAATTTTTCTATTACCGAAGGTTACAATATTAATGATTATAACCTTTTAGAAAAAGCAAGAGATTTGATATAAATTAAGTTATTATTTATAGTTCTTAATCCTATTCCTTTTAAGAACTTCCATTAAATTCTTAATCGCAATATATACATCTTTATCTGACTTAGTACCTGTACATACAATCTTCCCATTCCCAAAAATCAAAAAAGTAGCTCCTGTTTCATCATTAATTTTAAAAACAAGTCCAGGGAACTGTTCAGGTTCATATTCCACATTATTTAATTTAATTGCAATTTCATTTAAATCTAATTTCATATTAATATCTGAACTTGCAACCACATTCTCAACTCTAACCTTAGGTTTAATAGTAATTTTAATACCTACTTTGCTCATATATTCATTTAACTTCTCAAGTGCTAAATCCACCTCTTCAAGGGATTTTGTTCCTGTGCATACAACCTTACCAGATGAGAAAATCAAAAATGATGCTTTGGGCTCACGAATCTTCATAATAAGACCTGGGAACTGCTCGGGATTATACTCTGTATTTGGCAAATCCATAATCAATCTTTCTAAGGGAATTTTATGTTCCAATGATGTTGAAATCACAATATTTACAATCTTTGTGTGTAACTGCTCTTTGCTCATTTTATTTTATACCTCGTATCTTCATGCTACTTATAGTCTATCCATTAAAGTACACTGTGCTTCACCAACTTCATTAAGACTCTCTAATTGCTCTTCAATTCCATCAGTTCCATAGTTTTCATCCATTTGAAATTTAATTTTAACAGCTAATATTCCAAAACCCATTGATTCAGAACTAACCTCAAGAACTGAAACATCATCTTTGTAACCACCAACAACTTTCCTAACAGCACCCTCTAAATCCGAATATTCAACTTCCTCCTCAGTGCTGGGCATCACTCTGTACTCTACAATCATATCTGCCATTTTTAAGTAGCCTTATTTATAAATATTTATAAACATTACTAAATAGGATATGAAGACTTATTTATAAAGGTATGGTACAAAATTTACCTTTAACTCTTTCTCACAGTACTCAAGTTTATGACTTCTTACAAACTTACCTTTCATACAAAAAACAAATCAAATATCACTTAAAAACCTTTATAACTAAAAACAAAGAAATCAAAAACTATATAAATTAACACTTCTTAGTAGTAACTATGGAAAAAAACTTCAAAAAAAGTTTGCTTGATGATATAGTAAGCATATTTCTTAAAAGACTAAGACATTTCCTATTTGATTACATTGGGAAATCTCAATTAGGCAAAGACATAAAAGGAAGCGTGAAACGCACACTTAAAGGAGTTATAAAAAAAGAAATAAGAAAATACACACATTCCATTTTATCCATTATTGTTCTTGTTATTGGTATGATGTTTTTGATGTATGGGATTATCGCTGCAGTATTATACTTACTTGAACTTCCTCTTTTCTTAACAAATATAATATTTGGATTCATCCTTCTTATAATTGGGATAATAATTAATCTGACAAAATAACTCCAACCTCATTTGGTAGAGCATACACCTTATTCTCCAAATCATCATTTGAAACAACCTCAACCCTGCACCCAAACTCCTTCTCCAAAAACGGAATCAAATCGCAGATAAACTGTCTCTGTTCATCTTCTCCCATATAAAAACTCAATCCATCACGTAATGTCTTTGGAACAAATTTGGAAATAAACTTCTTATCATCTGAAAAATCCCTATTCAAATTAGAAAAAATCTCCTTAACTTCCTTTGTCCTTTCAAGATTCTCAGAAATCGCATCAAACAACTTAAACTTATCTCTGCCTGCCTGAACAATCTTCACCTCTTTTAAACCCTTAATCTGCTTAGACTCTTTCTCTATCGATATTTTCCTTAAAATAGACTCCGTAAAACCTTCTACATCCTCTGAATGCTTATCAATAAACTTATCACAAACAGTCTTAAACACTGCAAGAGAACTATACCCTTTCCCCTCTAACATCTGCCATAACTCCTCGCAAATATGAGGAATCGCAGGAGTCATCAAATTAACATAATCTTTTGCAACAAACCTTATAACATCAAAAGTTTCACTCTCTCCACATCTTCTCTTATGATAATTTAAATCATTTAAAAACTCATACAAAATCCCAACATACGCCTCACGAATCCTTAAACTATCCATATAAGAAAAATACTCCCTAACCCTTGAATAAAACTTGGAAATAAGCCATTTATTAGTCTGTGAAAAATCATCATATCTCTTGACCTCTCTTTTGATTGAATTAACAATTAAAGTCTTCCACTTATTAAACTTATCTTCAAGCTGGAAAATCTCATCATCCCTGAAATCCATTTCAACATCATAATTTGCCGCAAGTGCAACATATAAACGATACAAATCAGAACCAAACTTCTTATGAACCCTAACAAGAGGAATTCCATTACCCTTTGACTTGGAAATCTTCTCTCCATTGCGAACAAGCATACCTCCTATTGTAATATTTTTAGGATGCAAATCCTTTGGGAAAATCAATGCATAATGATAAATCAAAAAAGACAAATGATTACTCATATGAGCCCCTGCTGTATACCTAAAATCAAATGACTTCCAGTACAAAACACTATTTCTCATCTCCTCAATAACCTTCTCTGGAATTCTGCTCTGCTCTGATATAATCCTTAAATTTCCCTCTCCCAAATAAACATAATCAAACAACTCAAAACTTAACTGCTTTGCATCTAACCTTTCTCTTGTTATAATATTCTGAATCAAATAAAGCATCTGATAAATAGTGGAATCAGATAACGACTCAATCACCCAATCAGGATCAAAAGGAAGCAGTGTTCCAATCCCCCTTCTGCGAGCACAAGGCCTCATCATAACCCAATTTAAATAATCTCTCTGAGTATCACGCAATTTAGAAGGATTATAACTCATCGCATCAAGAAGATTCAAAGCCTTTCTCTTTGTTTCATTTCCTGAATAATCCAAAAACCACTGCCCATCCAAATTTGCAACAATAACCTCATTACCTCCTCTCGTTACAGCCCTTCTTGATGTTTCATAGAAAACCCCTCCTAAATTCAGTTCAATTAACCTCTTTGTAACCTTCTCCTTAGCAGCCTTTACATAAATTCCTGAAAACTCACCACACAAATCATTTAACTTACCGCCATAATGCTCTTCCTTATACAACTCCGTTTTTGCAAGTTCCAATTTCTCAAAATCCGTAGACTTACTAACTCCAAATTTAATACATTTATCCTCTGCAGGACAAGAACCCCTATACTTAATTACACTTCCTTTCTTATCTTTTGTTTCAACAGTATTAATAACTTTAACATCCTCATGTAATCTCCCCTCAAGAACTGCTTCTTTTAATCCCATAAAATCATGCGGAGAGCCTGCAGGAGATGAATAAGCAAGCCCTGTACCCTGCTTGGAATCCAAAAAAGATGCCTGCGCAATAATCACCTCGCGATTAATTATCGGTGTAATCGCAAACTTCCCCATAAACTCTGAACCCTTATGCTTAGATAAAACCCTAACACTATCAAATTGGTGTTCTAACTTAACAAGTGAATCAGCAGAAACAATCCATATTTGAGAATTCACTTCAATCCTGAGATACTTACCTTTAGAATCAATCCAAAGATTAGTTGTCCCAAACAAAGCGTCAGGACGAAGAGTTGCTACCGCAAAAAACTCATCAGAATCCTTTAACTTAAACAAAATATACGTCATCTCCGAAACACTAACCTTATCCACATCACCATCCTTAATATCATCCTCACCAACTGCATTTCCATCAGCAACAGAATACAAAATAGGATACTTCCCCTGAACCAAAAGAGAACAATCAGACAACTTTTTAAACTGCCATTCAACAAACTTCTGATAAGTTTCATCCCCTGTTGAAAACTTTCTTGTCCAGTCAATACTTATCCCAATACTATCAAGAGAACCCTCAATAGTGGAACTAAAAAACTTAGCAATCTCATATGGATTTTCAAAACTTTTAACTAACTCATCTCGCTCACTCTCATCACTCACATAATCAGATATTGCCTCTTTCGTTAATTTTAATTGTTTCTTATCTCCATTTTTAATACTATCAGCAACCGCAAGAACAGGAGTTCCGGTTATATGAAAACCAAGAGGAAACAAAACATTTTTCCCAATTAATCTTTGATACCGTACAAAAATATCAGGCGTTGTATATCCTCTCCCATGTCCTATGTGCAAAACAGAATTGGCATATGGATACGGAACAGTTGAAAAATACTTCTCTTTTTTTGCATCAATCTCTGGTTCAAAAACCTTTTCTTTTTTCCAAATTTTCTGCCACTTAACTTCAATATCCTTCTGATTCAATTCAGTCACCGACTTAACCATACAGAATTAACACCCTAAAACATTTAAATACTTTTGTAGCCAAAAAACAAACCTTAAGATTCTCATCTGTTCATAATTTTCAGTACTTCAATCATTCTGTTTGAAAACCCCCATTCATTATCATACCAGACTACTATCTTTACCAAGTTTCCCCCAACGACTTGCGTTGACAGAGAATCAATTATCCCTGAATTAGGATTAGCAATAATATCTGTTGAAACCAACTCTTCCTCACTATACTCTAAAATTCCATTCAGATACCCCAAAGAAATCTCTTTCAAAAAAGCATTTATCTCATCTCTTGTAACCTCACACATTAATTCCACATTTAAATCTGTAACACTTCCTGTAATTGTAGGAACTCTATACGCTATGCCATGAAACTTTCCCTCAAGCTGAGGAACTAACTTAATTACAGATTTTGCCGCTCCTGTTGTTGTAGGGATTATATTAAAAGGAGCAGCTCTTGCTCTTCTTAAATCCTTATGAGAAGTATCTAAAATTCTCTGATCTCCTGTTACTGAATGAACAGTTGCAAACATTCCCTTTTCTATACCATACTTCTTATTTAACTCATTTACAACTGCTGTAATTGAATTTGTTGTGCATGAACCATTTGAAACCATATCTTCCCCATTATACTCCTCATCATTAACTCCCCTGACCAGATAAAAACACTCCCCCTTCCCAGGAGCTGAAATTAAAACCTTTTTTGCTCCCTGCGTTATATGAACTCTTGCATCATCTGTCTTAGTAAAAATCCCCGTACACTCTGCAACAACATCTATCTTATTCTCACCCCAAGGCAGAGCATTAATATCTCTTTGTGCTATAAATTTAATCTTCTTATCTCCCACTATTAAATGATCATCATCATACGAGACCTCATACGGAAAAGTTCCCTGCGAACTATCATGCTTTAACAAATATGCCGCTGCCTTTGGCCCTGACAAATCATTAATTATACAAAAATCAATTTCAGAATCAGCAAATCCCGCTCTAAAAATCATTCTCCCAATTCTTCCAAACCCATTTATTGCAACCCTTACCTTCTTACCAGAAGCCACCTCTTCTCTTACTTCATCTAACATCTCATTCATAACCTTCCCTAACCTTTTGTTAATTAAAATATTTATTATCTTTTCAAAGTGAATATTATCTTAAAGATTAAATATTAGAGAATCAAAACCAAAATCTAAGCAGACAAGTAATAAGAAAATTTATAGAAGCAAATTTAACAAAATTATCGAATTTTCAAGGACGACGCTCGGGATTTGAACCCGAACTATGAGAACCACAACCTCATGTGCTAACCAGATTACACTAACGCCATCATAATGAGATGTTAAAAATTAATCCATTTTATATTATAAATATTTCTCTTAGCAAACTTCCATAAGAACTTAAATTTCAGAAATAATTAAATAGAAGCACCTATTAACTCTGATAATACATACATTTTTAGAATTAGAAAACTTCAAATCAAAGAATTTTTTATATGTAAATTTATTTATTACATATATCATTCACTTACAATACCTGAAAGTATTGATTACTAAGGTTAAAACCTCTTTCTACTCTTGTAACATTCTTTACAATAAACAGGTCTCCCTTCCGTTGGTTTAAAAGGAACTTCCGTTTCAGCATTACACTCAGAACACTTTACTTTATATTTCTCTCTATTATCTTCCATTTTTAACTAGGATATATCTGTAAAAACTATAAATCAATTTAACTAAGAAATAATTTATAAAAATTTATCAACTATATCTAAACTAAGAACTAACTACTAATTTATAAATTTATTGTATTGGTGGCTCTGTCCATAAATTGTTTTTTCCAAAATCTATGCTAAATATATTCAATCAAAGAAAGAAATTATTTATCAAAAGTTGCTTTATTGATACAATATTTTAAGTTCTCTTGAATTTATGGACAGAGCCGTATTGGTTGGCTTTGTACGAAAAGTAACAATTGCTTTAAAAAAGATTAAAACATTATATTATATATTGATAATTTTAATTATTTCTAATTTATTATTAATTCTTAATGACTTTTCGTACAAAGCCGTAAAACAAATACAATATTTCTCAAATTTACAATCCTCATCAACCAATTCTAACTAAATAATATTCTTCCAAGCCTTAACATATTTGACCCCCCAGATATTGCAATCTTATAATCCGAACTCATACCGCACGAAATAATACTTGCATCCTTTACTTCTCTCAAAAGTTTATAGGATTCCCCTCTTAAAAAATTAAAATTCTCCCTAATCACCTCCTTATCACCAGTTCTCTTCGCAATTCCCATAACTCCCTTTATCCTAACACACTCTAAATCACTCTTTCTAAGAAACTCTATTACCTCATCAATACTCTTAAAACCATATTTACCCTTCTCATTTGAAATATTTATCTGAATCAAACAATTAACCTTCTTACCCTTCCTTTTAGCCTGTTTATTTATCTCATTTAAAAGTTTAATTGAATCAACACTTTGAATCATATAAACAAAACCAATTAAATACTTCACTTTATTTGATTGCAGATGACCAGTAAAATGCCATCTAATATCATCCGGGAGATTTTCTCTTTTTTCCAAAAATTCACGAACTCTGTTCTCTCCAAAATCTCTAAACCCTCTATCATACAACTTTGAAATCTCACTAACCCCTCTACTTTTACTAACAACCACTACCTTAACATCCTCACGAATTCCAAGTTTAGCATAAATTTCTCTCATATAACACTTACATTTATTAACCATATTTAATTATTTGTTTTAATTTGGAATCAAAAAAAATAATCTTAATGGGATTTGAAGGGGATGCAAATATCGGACTTTACATGTTTGCAAACGATAAATTCTGCATATTAGGAAAACAAATCTCAGAATCTAAAAAAAAAGAAATTGAAGAAGTCCTAAAAGTTCCGGTTTACAACGCAACCGTAATAGGAACTGAATTAATAGGAGTATTCATCTCAGGCAATAATGATTACGTATTAATTCCAGACATGTATGATTACGAAATGGAAATATTTGAAAAAATAACTACAAAACACAACACTAAACTAATTCACATCAGCAATACTCTTAACACTTACGGAAACAGCATTTGCTTTGGAAACAAAAAAATCCTTCTCAACTCAAAATACTCACATGACTTCAAAGAAAAATTAGAAAAAAAAACAGAACACAAATGCATAATTATAGAAGTAGAAGACCACGAAAACATCGGAGCATTATGCATTTACAAAAATTCAAGATATTTCCTATCATCGCAAATAACAGAAGAAAATGCCAAAGAAATCGCATCCCAAGTTAGTGGCGTTGGAACAGTTAATTCAGGTAGTAATTATGTATCATCAGGCATTGTTTCAAACTCAAAAGGATTAATTCTTGGTTTGGCATGTTCAACAATTGAAATACAAAACATAACTGAATCCCTTGATTACATATAAATTACAATTCTCCAAATGGTAGACTTAAAAGATTTAAAAGATATTAATAAAATATTAGAAGGAACTCCCATTAGTGAATACAAAGAAACAATAAGAAAATTATTTAAAAAAAAATCTGATGATAAAAAAGATATTATGTTAAGATTAATTGTTATTGATAGTTTATACTCTACTAATATGAATAAGAGATATTTTGGTTTTGAAGAATTAACTGATTTAATTCATAAGAATCTTAAAGATAAATTAAAGAAAAATATAAATGTAGAAGATTTCATTAAAGACAATTTTGGCAAAATGAATGAAAAGATTGGGATTGATAAAAAGGGGGAGAGAACAAAAGGACACGCTTTCTCTCTTTTAACTAAATATATTTACTTCCAAACTAATTTTAATTTTCCAATATATGATAGTTTAATTTTAGAAGAATTAAACAAAGAATTTCCAAAAGAAGTCAAAAAAAAACTTCCAAAAAAATATTTTTATAAATTGAATGATTTAAAAGATAAAGAAATATCCTTTGACGACTTAGACAAGTATTATTGGTTTAAAGGTAAGGTAAAGAAGGGTAATTTATCTCTAGTAATTCCTGATTCTGAAACTTATATAGAGAAATTTATTAATAAATTATTCCCAAAAACAGAAGAATTGAAAAAGATTAAAAGTTTGGATTTGGATAAAGAAATTGCTAAAAGATTAAAGTCCAATAAAGATTATTTTGAAGATGAAAAATTAAAATTAATACAAAAATTAGCAAGGAAATTTAATCAAGAGGACAAATCTCAGAAAACTTAAAGGCTTATCTTCTAAACTACCTAATACTTCCCTTAATACCTTTATCCGCTACAAGAGATTTTCCATTAACAGTAACCTCTTCTGAATCCAATTCAATCCTGCATCCAAGAGATTTCATCTCAACACTAAAAAAATCTTCTATTTTAATCTTCAAATCACTATCTGCAGTTTTTCCCTTCCACATTAAATTCTCTCCAACATCAGAATTTGTTGTAACTATCCCCACATTTCCCTTACTATCCTCTGCGGCAAGTATCATCCCCTCTGATTTTACCCCACGAAGTTTTGCATGTTTTAAATTTGCTACAACCACTACATTATTGCCCAAAAGTTCCTCTTTCTTATAATAATCCCTCAAACCTGAAACTATCTGTCTTGACTCATCTTCTCCAATATCAATCTTTTCAATAAACAACTTTTCCGCCTCTGGATGCTCTTTAATTTCTATAATCTTTCCAACCTTTAAATTAAGCAATTCAAACCCTTCCTTTTTCTCTTCTGGATTTTCCCTTTTATTCTCTAATTTTATTTTCTCAAAAAGATTTATCTTCTGCCCAAGTCTATGATTCTCTTCAATAAATTCCAACTTAAAAATCTCATCATTTTTCATATTAAACTGCTTAAATATCAAAGCTGATTTCTGAGGCATAAAACATTCTAAATACTTTGCAAATAAAATACATGCCGAGCACAAAGTGTTCATAATTGTAGCTAACCTACTTTCATCTTTCTCCCTCCAAGGTTCAACCCTATTAATATAAGCATTAGTCTCACGAATTCCATCCCAGAGCAGACTTAAAGATTTAAAATACTCTAAATTCTGCATATATCCATTAAACTCCTTATGCATATTCAACTTATCCAAAAGATTTAATTCAACCTCTGTCAATTCACCCACTTTAGGAACACCACTCGAAAAAAACTTATTTGTCATTGAAACAACTCTTGAAATAAGATTTCCCAAATCATTATTCAAATCATTATTTATCTTCTCAGCAAAAGACTCCATTGTAAAATTCTGATCCTCACCAAAAGTTCCAAGCGAGAAAAGATAATACCTCAATTCATCTGTTCCATATTTCTGAGCCATTTCAATAGGTTCTATAACATTATTAAGAACCTTTCCCATCTTCTCATTATTTACAGTCCACCAGCCATGAGCAAATACTTTTTTTGGCAGTTCATATCCAGCAGACATTAAAAAAGCAGGCCAGAAAACCTTATGAAACCACATAATATCCTTCCCAACCATCTGAACATCTGCAGGCCAGAAATCTTCCTTATCAGTTTCCACCAAAGCAGAAATATAATTGTAAAGAGCATCAAACCAAACATAAACAACATGCTCAGAATCAAAAGGAAGTTCAATTCCCCATGAAAGAGTTTTCTTATTTCTTGAAATTGATATATCCAAAAGACCTTCCTTAACCCTGTTAACAGTTTCCTCTGCTTTTGATTTGGGTGATAAAAAATCAGGATTTTCCTTATAGAATTTTAAGAGTTTATTCTGATATTTAGACAATCTGAAAAAATAATTCTCTTCTTTAAATTTTTCAACTTTCCTTTTATGAATTGGACAAATACTCTCATCCTCTAACTCTTCTTCTTTGTAGTATTGTTCACAATCAACACAATACAATCCCTCATACTCATCCTTGTAAATATCCTCATTATCATAAGTTTTCTGCAAAACCTCCTTAACAAATTCCTTGTGATATTTATCAGTTGTTCTTACAAAAAAATCATTTGAAACATTTAGAACATCAAGCATTTTTTTAAATTGGGGAACTAAAGAATCAACAAATTTCTTAGGAGACTTACCAGCTTCCTTTGCTTTTCTCTCAATTTTCTGTCCGTGCTCATCAGTTCCAGTCAGAAAAAAAACTTCTCTTCCTATATTTCTGTTCCACCTTGCAAGAATATCACACGCAACACTTGTATAAGCATGTCCCAAATGAGGTTTCCCACTTGCATAATATATTGGTGTTGTGATATAGAACTTATTATCCTTATTTTTCATACATAAGAAAAACCTAAAATATTTATAAATGTGCTGTAAACAAACCCGCATTAATTAATAATTAGATATTCAAACTGCTTTGCCGACAAATGTAAAGCGAACTTCTTAACTTATTCCTCAAAAATTTCCTATCTCCAACCAATACAATAAATTTATAAATAAATGTTTCTCCACTAATATTATTAAGTGATTAAATCACTTGTAGATATTTCTGAAATCAAATTTTCTGATTAGAAATCTATTTTATAAAAAGATGGTAAAAATTTTAGATGAGATTATAAAAGAACTTCCAGAGGATAAAATTGTCGCAGTTGAATTTGAAGCTGCAAATATTGTTATATACACAAACCATAAAGATTTCCTGTTTAGCGGACGTGAAAAAATCAAAGATATTGTTTCAAGATATAAAAAGAGAATCGAACTTAGAGCAGACAATTCTATTCTTTTAGAAGAAGAAGAGACTATAAAAGAAGTAAAAAAAATTTTAGGTGAAGATGTCAAGAAAATTGAATTCAAATTTGATACTGCAAGATCCATGCTTGTAATTGAGGTAGATAATGTGGGAGCGGCAGTCGGGCAAAAGGGAGTTAACCTAAAAGGAATCCAGAAGAAAACTTTCTGGTCAGTTGTTGTCAAAAGAATTCCTCCCTTAGTGTCCAAAACTGTTAATGCCATGAGAGCAGTTGAATTTGAAGCCAGTGAGTACAGAAGAAAATTTCTAAATAAAGTTGGAAAAAGAATTTACGGAGGATGGACGAAGGGAAAAATCAGAGGATGGGCAAGAATTACAATGTTAGGCGGGGGGAATCAAATAGGAAGATCAGCAATTTATCTGCAGACAACTGAGAGCAGAATCTTATTTGACTGTGGAATTGACCCATCTGTTTCTTTTGGAGATCCTAAAGAATTTCCATTCTTTGATTCTCCTGATTTTAAATTAGAAGACATTGATGCAATTGTTTTATCCCATGCTCACATGGATCACTGCGGACTTATTCCATACCTATATAAAATTGGGTACAAAGGACCTGTTTATTGCACTGAGCCTACCAGAGATATTATGGCTTTATCTCAATTAGATTTCATTAAAATTATGGGAAACACTCAGGCAGAACAAATTCTGTATAAACCTGAACACATTAAAGAAATGCTTAAACATGTGATTATTCTTAACTATGGCACTGTTACAGATATAACTCCTGACATTCGTTTAACATTCTACAATAGCGGACATATCTTGGGAAGTGCATTCTGTCATGTAAATATTGGAAATGGAATTCATAACTTCATGTATGCAGGAGATTTCAATTATTCGTACAAACAGAGACTTCTCAATAGAGCAGTTACAGAATTTCCAAGACTTGAAAGCATGACAATTGAAAACACTTCAACAGGTCCCAAAGATTTTTCAATGCCAAGAGAGGAAGCTGAAGAAGAGTTCTTAAAGATAATTTTAGATTCTTATGTTAGAAAAGGAAAAGTTTTAGTTCCTGTTTTTGGAGTTGGAAGATCTCAGGAAATGCTTTTAACAATTGAAAACTTAATCAAAGAAGAGAGACTGCCAAGTGATTTGAACGTTTATATTGACGGTATGGTCTGGGAAACCACTGCAATTCATACAGCATACCCCGAATACCTAAACGGGAGATTAAAGGGTAGAATATTAAGAGGGGATAATCCTTTTACAATAGAGAACTTTAAAGAAGTTGGATCATCAAAAGAAAGAGAAGCAATTTTTAATTCAAATGAGCCATGTGTTGTATTATCCACATCAGGAATGCTTAACGGGGGAGCATCAGTTGAATATTTTAAAAAGTTTGCACCAAACGAAAACAATGCAATTATTTTTGTTGGATATCAGGCAAATGGAACTCTTGGAAGAAGGGTTAAAGATGGCGAAAAAGATATTCTGATGAGCAACACTGGTTCTGAAAATGATAGAGTTAGAGTTAATATGAAAGTTGCACATATGAGAGGAGCATTCTCTGCCCATTCAGATCTCTCACTAACAAAGAAATTTATTAATAATTTATCTGTTAAACCTAAAAAAGTAATATTAAATCATGGTGAACCCTCAAAACTTATGTATTTTTCAGAGGTAGTAAAGAGGATAATACCTAATGTGAAAACCTATGCTCCTGAGAATTTAGAGAGTGTTAGATTAAATTAGTTTATTTATACTTATTTAAAAGTAGTAAATAGAAAAAGATTTATAAAATCTGAACTATTACTTTATCACAAAATGGAAACTAGACAAGACTCAGAAGAATATTTAAGCGATATTAGTTGTGATATGATTAAAAGAGTTCAGAGAGATTTAGATTCTTTTGAATATGACCATTCTCAAATTGATTATGATGAAAACGGAAAAATAATAGATGTTAGATTAAAATCAGCATCCCAAGTTTTCGAAACTAAATCATGTGTTTGTATGGATGGAGTATTTTTCGCCGCAAGATATTTAAGAGAACCATATGGGGAAATGTTTGTGTCAGTAAAATCAATAGTTAGAATAGGAGCAGATATAACCCCTAAACTTGGCTTGAGTCATGCTCTTTACTCATTTGAAATAAACGGAAAATTTGGGGGAATTGGTAAATCCAGAAATCCTAAATTAACACTTCAGCCCCCGATTTATGAAACCCCCCTAGCATTAGCACTTCTTAATAGAAGAATAATAGAAGGCTACATTGAACTATGCAGTTCAAGAAATGAAACTTTATTACGCCTTGAGGCATATTATTGCAGTATTTATAGCAAATTTAAAAGTTATGACAATGAAGTTATTGAAAGAGAACCTCATGAAATACTCGAACCCATCCTTAGTGGATGCCGCTTGATCACCTAATTCTTTAATGACATTGCAAAATGAATTCAAAAATTTATAATTTTGATTAACTAATTAAATTTAAATAAGCTAAGAGAAGAACATTAACATTTACCTATTAATCATCAAAGCAAATATCCCTATTATTAATAAAAAGAGTGTAGCTCCAATCAGACCTGAACTAAAATTAAATTCATAATCTTCATTTATCTCTTCATCTTCATCTAAAATAACATCATCAACTCCTATATTAAAACTTGTATCAACCTCATAATCACTTTCAGGAGGATTATTCAAATCATATGCATTATTCAAGGCAAAAAATCCCTTTACAATAATAATTAAGAATAACACGATAAAAACACCCACAATCACTTTTGAATTTGAAGTGGCGGCAGACGTTATATCTGACATCTTAACTCCTAAAAACAACAGGATAACTACTAACAAAAAAACTATAAAAAATATTATTATAAACCAATTAACTGCATATGAAACTACATAAGTTGCAACGCCTGAGAGAGATACAATAAGTGCAGCAACTATAGCCACAGTTAAATTTATGCCTTTACTCTCGCCGAAAACTTTAATCCCATTTAATAAAGCGTAAACTATTGCAAAAATTAAAATTGCCGTAAGCAAAATTCCAATATTTGCAAGAAATGCCGACTCAAATAAACTCTCTTCCATGAAAAATATTTGTAAACATTATTTATAAATGTTTTTAATCCCTATCACATTTGTGATTTCTTGAAATTATTAATTAAAATTACATCTAACTATTATTACTAACCCAGTTGAAATATTTTTCATTTGAATCTACTTCAAACTTTAGAATGCATGGTACATCGTATGGATGAACTTTCTCAATATGAGATTTTACTGCTTCCCAGTTTTGAAGTTTTGTCTTAAACAAGCATATAACCTCATCACTATTCTCTAAATTTCCATTCCAGAAATAAAAAGAATTTGAAGAAATTAAATTACAGCAGGCAACTAAATTCTTATCTAACAAACTCTTACATACAGACTTCGCAGAATTCTTATCAGGAAAAGTTGAATAAACAATGCATAACTTCATAGTAAAATAAAACTCTCTTGAATTTAAATAACTTATTGAGAATAGGTTCTGTTAAATTTCAGAGACCTGTCAATTTATTTCTTTTAGGTGATTGAGTAGAGTAAGTGAAAAAACTTTCTGAAAATTTAATAATAAATTTATTCTAATAATTTATTCTTTTTAATGTGTTCTCTAACTGCTTCTTTACAAAAATCTGCTCTACTTTGATATAGAGGACTTGCATTAATTATCTTATCTACTTCATTCACCATATCCTGAGGAAATGAAACATTTGTATATTTTGAGTTCATACCTTTGGAAATGGTATTATAAATAAAATATTTATCTGAGACTTCTATAAGAATTATGTGAGATTTCCTATGAAATATAATCTATAAAGTAAGAGATATTATGTATAATAAAATGCCTAAAATAAAGTTTGAAGTAGATGGGTGGTTATTGTTGCAGATGTAATCATAAATGGAAAGCAAGGAAGGTAAACAAGCCTATAATATGTCCTAAATGTAAAAGTCCATATTGGGATATTTTGAAAAAATAAAAAAATTTGCTTATTTATTTGTATTACAACCAAGTGCTTAATCAAATTATTAGAACTTAATTTCTAAATAAGTAATTCTCAAATTCCATGATTATACATCATAATACACTAAATAAAATTAGAAAAAGTAAATTAAAAAATATAAGATAATTTATCCTACATTAACTTGTGAACCTTCTAAGTTCCCAGAGTTCAGTCTGTTAACTGCTGCCATTGTATCAGCAGCTGACCAACCATAGACTAGAACGGAGTTTACACTCTCAAACATTCTAATCTGAGCCTGTCCAGGTGATAGACCTGATGCAGTACCCATTGACGGGAACGACATACCAAGTAGTTCAGCAGCAACCCTGTTAACAGCAGGACCACCAACAACAATCATATTACCTGTTCCAGTAACCTGATTATCTAACAAAGGACCTGAGATTGCAAAGCTAACTGCTCCTTCCATCATATCATTAACTTCTACATTTCTGTACATGTCATCGCCTTTAAGTTCATCAGCTCTCTCTTCAGCTTCTGCCATTGTCATAAAGGATTCAGACATAAACTCAGTTGAAGAACCACCACCGAATACAACGGAAACTTCCGCTCTTACTTGTTCCTCAGGTGTCATAATAGTTACTTTATCTTTATCATCTCTATCCCATTCTACCATAACTCCGTATGGGTTAACGAAAGTCTTAAAATCAGAACTATCTTCTTCATTATCTTCATATCCTTCATTTGCCCAAACATCAGGCTCTCCATCTTTATTCATAAGTACAGGCTTTTCAATATCAAATTCATCATCACCGTTATCCCATCCAAATGTTATATTCAGATAACTCATCTCATCCTTATCATCATCATAATCTACTCTGTCTAAATGGAACTCCAGTTCAGGACCACCAGTTTGAGGATTATTATCAACAGGTGTTACATCCCAATTATTATCAACTTCTGCAGCTGCAGTTAATTATCAATACCACTACCATCAATATTTAATGTATATCTTGCAAATGCTTTACCACTATTATAGAAAATACCATCTGTAATTTCAGTCACACCATCAACTTCATCTCGCAAAGCATAATTGAAATGTCCTCCAAGTAATTCTAATGTCTGTTCATAGTCTTCATCAGAAATGTCATTGTCAAACCTTTTTTCTTCTAAAACGTCAGTATCCGAGTCATCAAATCCTTGTGATTCAGTAACTCCTGGATGTATTGTTCCTGAATCATTATACCATCCAAGATATTCTCCATAGTTCAACTCAGTATTAGATCTTACTGTTGTGTAGTGCCATGACATATGTCACCAGTCTAAAAGTTAACAATTCTTGTTAACTTTATGAAAAAAGACAAAGTTAGGAAAGTTTTCATAAAACTAAGAGTTAAACAAAACTCTTATTCAAAATGCAAGAAAATACTTGCTGAGAAGTGCAAATACTTTGTATGTATTCGTACTTTAAAACGTTGGCAACAACGTTTTGATAAAGAAATAGGAGATTATCAAGATAAGTCTACAAGACCAAACAAGATCTATTACAAAGTTACTTTAGAAGATGAGAAAGCAATTTTAAATCTTCGGTATAAAACAGGTTGGGGAGCTAAAAAGCTTCATAAAATCCTACCTAATCTAGATATTTCAGAGAGAACCATTAATAAAGTTCTTAGAGAGAATAATTTAACTCGTAAAGAAGGAAATAGAGGTTCTCGGGTTAAATACGTTCGTTTCGAACGTAAACACTCAAATTCACTTTGGCATATTGATGACAGTGAATTTGGGGAAAAAGGTAAAATAATTGCAGTCATTGATGATGCCACCCGTTATTGTTTAGGTATTTTACATGTTCCAACTGTTACAACACCAATTGTAACACAATTTCTTGATAATTTAATCAAGAAATTTGGAAATCCTAATCAAATAATCAGTGACAATGGAGCACCATATGGACTCACAAGTAAGAAGTCTAAGTTTGATAAATGGTGCCAAAGAAGAAAGATTAAGCACATTAGAACTAGAGTTAACCGTCCTCAAACAAATGGAAAAGTGGAACGTTTGTTTGGAACAATTGACAGAGAAATTAGGTATTGCAACAATGATTTAGAGTTATTTAGATATAGATACAATGCTTTTAGGCCTCATGAGAGCTTATTTGGTCGAACTCCTTCTTATGAGTTTGACAACTTTCAGAGAAAGTTGAGGTGGTGACATATGTCACCCGTTTACACAAGAGCCTTATAATAGTAATCTTTATAAGGGAGTTTTGTTTCTTTTCAATTATTATGGCAGTGGAAACAATGATTTCAACAACTGGGTTATTAGGAGTGGGCGCGGGGCTTGCACTTGGGCTTGCGGCAATAGGTACAGGTCTTGGTCAGAAAGAGGCTATGGCTGCTGCAATTGGGGCTATTTCAGAGGACCCTGAGATGTTTGCGAAAGCTTTGATTTTTGCAGTATTACCTGAGACAATTTTGATTTTCGGATTTGTTACGGCTTTTTTGATTATGAATCTTGCATGAGTTTAAAATAAAAGACTAAGGAAAATGTCTATTCAAACAATATCACAGGATATTCTAACTAAGGCTCACGATGAAAGGATTTCTATTAATGATGAGTTAATGGTTGAAATGTCTAAGATGCAGAAAGAATTTGAAAAAGAATTCTTGGAATATAAGGATAATATTATATCAAAGTTTCAAAGGGAATATGAGTTAGTATCTAAGAAAACACAGGGGAAGTATTCAAGAGAATCTAAGAGAATAATTCTTAGTGCAAAATCAAAGATTATTTCAGAGGTTTATTCTGGGGCAAAAGAGGAAATTGATTCTTTAGATAAGCATACGAGAGAGAAGATTCTTGTTAAGTTAATTAAAAGAGCGAAGAGTTTAATTAGGTATGATATAGTTTATACATCGGATGAAGATTTGGAATTTGCAAAATCAAAGGTTGAAGATACAAAGGTTAAATCCCTCAAGGGTCTGTGTGGTTTGGTTTTTGAAACAAAGGATGGCTGTGAAAGATTGGATTTATCTTTTAATGCTCTACTTTCTGAAGTTTTTGAAGAATATAGGGACAGGTTATTTAAGATATTATTTCGAGAATAAAAATGGGGAGGTTAGTTAGTTTAAATAAGAACTCATATAGTAGTGCAAAAATAGCAGTTGAGTCAGGCAGGCTTTACGGATATGAAAAAATACGAGAATTATCTGAACTTGAGTTTGATGAAATTCTAAGGTATCTCGAGGAGCATGGGTTTAGAAAATCAGTTGATGAGTCATTTCTTAGATATGATGGTTTCTATTTAGTTGAGAGAGTATTAAATGAGCATCTTTCGGATATATATAAGAAAGTCTTTTTAGGCGCTTCAAAAAGAAATAGGGAACTGCTTGATTCATATTATTTAAAGTATCAGATTCACAATTTTATGGTGATTCTTAGATGCAAGGTATCCCAAGAAGAGGATTATGAAGTGTATTTAATAGGAGATAGTCGAAGAAAAATGAAATATATTAAGGCATGGGAGATGCCAAATATAGAAGGTGCACTTGTTTATATTTCAAAGAAACTTAAGTTTGATGAAAATAAAGTTTTAAAGGCTTATGAAAAGGGGTTATATGAACTTGAGAATTATCTGTATATGCAGTATTATAGGAGGTTAAATTCTAAATGGTTTAAGTTTAATAGTGTTGATGAAGGAGCTTTTGTTAAATTTATTAGGAATTATATTGATTTGTTGAATGCAAGGACTTTTGTCAAGTTAAAGGTTGAAAATTCAAAGGAGTTATATTTTAGTGAGTTGTATATTGAAGGAGGGAAGTTGTCTCTTGGAGATTTTGAAGTTTTATCTTCTAAATCAATTAGAGAAACCATGGATTTTTTTAAGGAAAAGTTTGGAGATTTGCAATTGGATATTGAGGCAAGTTTAGTTGAATCTCTTGACAGGGGAGTTTCAGTTCATAAGAAGAGGTCAGAGAGTCTTTTTAGAAAAGCAAAATTTGGTTCTCCTTTTTATGCCTTAAGGTTTTTGTTCAAATTGGAAAGAGAGATGGGGATGCTTAGAATCCTTTTAAAAGCTAAGTTTTTGAATTTATCAAAGGAAGAGGTTTTGGATTTAATAAGTTGAGAGAATGGCAGAGATAATTGTGGTTGGAGATGAAGAGTTCACTCTTGGTTTTGATTTAGTTGGTATTAGATCTGAGAGAATGGATAAGTTTGAGGAGTTAATTTCAAAGAATTCTGATGCAGGAATTGTTGTGATTTCTCAAAAAGATTATGATGGTTTGTCTGTAAGGGTAAAGAATACAATTGATAAGTTGATTAAACCTATAATTGTAATTCTCTCAGAGGATGATATAAAAGGTCAAAATCTAAGGGATTCAATCATTAAAGCCTTAGGTGTTGATCTTATGAAATAATCCTTAAATGTTTTAGAATATAAATATGAGAGTAATTTTAAGTTAAGTTCTGTCTGAATTACATAAGTTTTAATATTTCATAAAGCTTATAAAATTTAAACTTTGATTAGGATTATGGTAAATAAAGAAATCAAATTAGGGGCAATAGTAACTTTAATTGTTTTATTGGTTTTAGGCGGGTGTATGGAGCAGGAAGAAGAAGCTGTAAAATATTATGAAGATGGTAGCATATTAAGTAAGGGAACATATAAGGAGGGAAAATTAGAGGGAGAGGTTATAGAATATTATAGAGATGGTAGTGTATTGGGTAAGGGAACATATAAAAATGACAGTAAAGAAGGAGAGTTTATAAAATATTATCCTGATGGAAGTATTCAAAGTAATGTAACATATAGAGATGGCAAGTTAGAAGGAGAGAATATAGTGTATTATCAAAATGGTAATATATGGAGCAGGGAAACATATAGAGATGGCAGGTTAGAAGGAGAGTTTATAAAATATTATCTTGATGGTACAATAAAAAGTAAGGGAATATACAAAGATGGTAAATTGGAGGGAGAAGTCATTGAATACTATGAAGATGGGAGTATATTGAATGGAACATATAAAAATGGCAGGAAAGAAGGCGAGTTTATAAAATATAATTCTGATGGAAGTATACACAGTACGGAAACATATGAGGGTGATAAGTTAGAGGGAGAAGTTATAGAATATTATGAAGACGGTAATATAAAGAGTAAAGAGATCTATGAAGGTGGCAAACTTGAGGAAGAGATTAAATTTTATTATCCAGAGGGTAATATACAAAGCAGGAAAACATATAAAGATAACAGAGAGGAGTTTATATATTATAATTTAGATGGTAGTATAGAGAGTGAGGAAGCATATAAAGATGGAAAGAGAGATGGAGAGTTTATAAAATATTATCCTAATGGCAGAATAGAAAGCAGGAAAACATATAAAGATGGAAAGTTAGATGAAGAGGTTGTATTCTATAATCCAGATGGAAGTGTATGGATTAAGGAAGTATACATAGATGGCTTATTATCTGAGTCATTTGAACTCTCAGAATCTGCTTCTACTGAGTAGACTCAAGGGAAATACATATTAAAGAACTTATCACCTTATTAATTGCAAATAATACCGCAGAATAGAAATGAATTCTATTTGTATTATTGAAATTTGTTATTTTCTTTATCTAAGTTTTACTTTTTAATTCTCTGAGGTAATCTCTTAGGTCAATGGCTTTTTCAAAGTCTAAATCGTTTGCCGCTCTTTTCATATCCGCTTCAACTCTTGCAATTTCTTTTTTTAAGTCACTTTGAGAGATGTGTTTTACACCTTTTATTTCTCTTTTTTTGCTTTGGATTTTCTTTTTAATTGTCTGAGGAGTAATTCCATATTTTTTGTTAAATTCTTCCTGAATTTTTCTTCTGTATTTTGTTTTTTCAATTGCAATTCTCATTGAGAGAGTTGTTTTGTTAGCATACATTATAACTTTTCCATTTTCGTTTCTTGTCGCTCTTCCGATTGTCTGAATGAGGGATCTTTCATCACGTAAAAACCCTTCTTTATCAGCATCAAGTATTGCAACTAAACTGACTTCTGGAATGTCCAAGCCTTCTCTTAGAAGATTAATTCCAACTAATACATCAAATTCTCCTGCTCTAAGTGAACGGACTAATTCAATTCTGTCAAGGGATTCAATGTCTGAGTGCATGTATCTGACTTTTATTTCTTTTTTGGATAAGTAATCTGTTAAGTCTTCAGCCATTTTTTTGGTAAGGGTTGTTACAAGAACTCTCTCATCTTTTTCAACGGTTTTTTTAATTTGTTCTTCTAAATCTTTAACCTGCCCATCAATAGGCAGCACTTCAATTAAAGGGTCTAGTAATCCTGTTGGTCTTACAATTAGTTCAACGTTTTGTTTTGAGTGTTGTTTTTCGTATTCACTTGGGGTTGCAGAAACAAATAGAGTATGGTTAAAGTATTTTTCAAATTCGTGGAATTTTAAGGGTCTGTTATCAAATGCACATGGCAGTCTGAATCCGTAATCAACAAGGGATTTTTTTCTTGAGAAATCTCCGTTGTACATTGCTCTTGATTGGGGGAGAGTTTGATGGGATTCGTCAATTATTAAAAGGAAATCTTTGGGGAAGTAATCTAATAGGACGTGAGGGGGTTCTCCTATTTTTCTTTTGTCAAAATGTCTTGAATAGTTTTCAATTCCGTTGCAGTAGCCCATTTCTTCAATCATTTCTAAATCATATTTTACTTTTTTTTTGAGTCTCTGGGATTCAAGAAGGGGCAGTTCTTTTTCTCTTTCTTCTAATTCTTCTTTTATTGATTCTGATGCCTGTTTTATTTTTTCATCCGTTGTTATAAATTGTTTTCCGGGGTATAATCTGAATTTGTCAATGTCAGTTATTTTGTCACCTTTTATGGAATCTATTTCTGAGATTTTTTCTATTTCATCTCCAAACATTTCAATTCTTATTATGTTTTTGTCATAAGATGGGATTATGTCTATTACTTCTCCACGGGCTCTGAATTTTCCTGAACTTAGTTCTATGTCGTTTCTTTCGTACTGCATATTAACTAATTGAATTAGTAAGTCTGAGCGTTTGATTTTCTGTCCGATTTTTAGTTCCTGTGATAAGTCTCTAAAATCATCCGGGTTTCCTGCTCCGTATATGCATGAGATTGATGCAACAATTATTACGTCATCTCTTGACAGGATTGATGACATTGCTTTAAGTCTTAGTCTTTCTATTTCTTCGTTTACTGTTGCGGATTTTTCAATGTATGTGTCTGTTGTAGGGATGTATGATTCTGGTTGGTAGTAGTCATAGTATGATATGAAGTATTCAACTCTGTTTTGGGGGAAGAGTTCAGAGAATTCCTGATAAAGTTGAGCCGCAAGTATTTTGTTGTGTGCTAAGACAAGTGCTGGTTTTCCTGCTTTTTCAATCAGGTTTGCCATAACAAATGTTTTGCCTGAACCTGTAATTCCTTCAAGTGTCTGGATGTCATATTTTTTGTATCCTTCATATAGTTTTTGTATTGCTAAGGGTTGTCCGCCTGCTGGTTTGAAATCAGATACAAGTTTAAATTTCATAATAATTTGGAAGAGGTGTTATTTTATAAGGATTAGGTTTTAAACTCATACTTTTAAAATAAATGTATTATTTAAAATTTTTCTCTTTGTTTAAACTAATAAATCAAAGAGTAAATTGTTGTGTGTTATGTCTTTAAAATCCCAATTATTCTCTTTTAATTTGTTGAAAAAAGTTTCAAAACTTTTTTTGTCATGTGTTTCAATTCCAATAAGAACAGAACCTTTTTCTTTGTTTGTTTTTTTTAGATATTCAAATCTTGTGATGTTCATCCCTTCAACTAAAAAATTCACAAATTCTTTTAATGCTCCTTCTCTTTGAGGAAATTGACACAGAATATATTTTTTAAGTCCCTCATATTTTAAACTTCTCTCATTTATTTCTGAAAATCTGCCGAAATCAAAATTGCTTCCTGAAACTATACAGACAACATTTTTCCCTTTTATTTTTTCTCTGAAATCTTTAAGCGAGTCAATTGATAAAATTCCTGCAAGTTCAATTATTCTTCCTTCCTTTTCTAAGAAATATAAAATTGAAGAACATAGTCTGTTTTCATCAACCACATTAATTTGTGAGACATTTTTTAAGATATATTTAAAGCATATACTTCCCATTTTTTTAACACTTGCTCCATCTACAAATGTGCTTTTTATATTTACCTGTGTGTTTTTTCCCCGTTTTAAACTTAAATAACCACAAGCAGCACTTTTTGGTTCAACTCCTATTATTTTGGTTTTCGGGCTTAAATTTTTGAAAACTTCACTTACTCCTGAAAGTATTCCTCCTCCGCCTAATGGGATGAATATGTAGTCAATTTCTTTTTTTGGTTCTTGTTTTTTAAATTGTGAAATTATTTCAAGTCCTATTGTAGCGCTTCCTTTTATGACATTTTCGTCGTTGAAAGGAGAGATGAATACCATTTTATTTTCTTTACAGAATTCTTTTGCTTTGTTGAAACTTTCATCAAAATTGTCGCCTGTTATTTTGATTTCAACAAATTCTTTTCCAAATTCTTTAACTGCTCTTATTTTTTGGCTTGGAGTTGTCTTTGGCATAAAAACTACTCCTTTGATTTTAAAAAAACTACAGCAGAAAGCAACACCTTGTGAATGATTTCCTGCACTTGCACAGACAACTCCTTTTTGCTTTTCTTCTTGTGATAATTTGTTAATGAAATTAAATGCCCCTCTAATTTTGTAACTTCTAACTATTTGTTCATCTTCATTTTTTAAGTATATTTTTGCTTTGTAAATATCTGACAGTCTTTTATTTTTTGAGAGAGTGCTCTCAATTATTTCCTTTGGGAAATTGTCCTTGATTTCTTTGATTTCATTAATGTTCATAAATTCTGAAAAATGTTTTTGTTTATAAATATTTTTAATTGATTTGGGAGAAAAGTTAGAAGTGTGTTGTTTATTTATGTTACAAACTTCTCCTAATAAATTTCTGATATTTTTCTTGATGTTTTGCAGTTTCGGCTCTGTCCGAAAATTGTTTTTTCCAAAATCTATGCTAACTATCTTCAATCAAAGAAAAAAATTATTTGTCAAAAATTGTTTTATTAATACAATATTTTAAGTTCTCTTGAATTTTCGGACAGAGCCGCAGTTTCAAAAGTTTTAACTATCAGATTATCTAATTCTTTTGATTTTGTTGGTTTTTTTAAACCAAAGTCTTTGCCTAACTTTTTTTGTAAATCTTGTAAATACAAAAAGTTTATTTTTAGAAAATGTATAATCTTAGCTTCAAACTAAATGATTATTCATTAAGAATGGTATCAAAATCAACTATGCACTTTTCACCGCTCACACAACCACTTTCAGAAGGTTCTCCTCTGTGAGGGCATAAAGCCGACTCAATACAGGCTTTGTCTGTCACATTATTTAGAATCTCAGAGACATCTTCATCATGTCTGATATGAACAATTAAAATTCTATCTAAATCCTTTGCTATATAATTATAACTATCTGTAATTTCTTCTCCATTAACAAATGTCTTTAACTCATATTCATCGTTACTACAATAAGAATTATTCAAATCATCTGTAAAACAGTTATCTCTTAACTCCATGCCCAATGTCTTGAAAAATTCCCCTAATGTGATTCCATCCTTATGATAATGGATAACATCTCCATTTCCACTATGTAAATGCACATATTGGTGTTTTTTATTGTACTCATCTGACTGATACTTATCTAATGAAAAATTTATGAACTCCCCATTAACATAAACCTTAAAATCTGCATGAATATGGAACTCTTTGGCACCTTCATAAAAGAAGAAATAATATCCAAATACTACAAATAAAACACTAAGTGTGATAATTAGTGTTGAATTAAGTTTCTTGGTTAGTATGTTTTTCTTTTTCATTATTTTTCTAATTGATTTCTTAAATCAACCGTTCTAATCATGGTTTCATCGTTCCATTGAACATTAATTCTTGTCTGTTCCTCTTCAATCATTTCTGTGATTATTTTGCCTGTCGTTTCATCAGAACCATAACCCACATTTGTTCTGTTTCCAATAATTGTAAGAGGTGTTCCCGGGAGATTTTCGGGGTCTAATTTTTCAATTCGGGAGGCTATCTCCTTGTATTTTTCCTGTGTTTTAGAATTTGTGATTTCATATTCTGTTATTCTTAAATTAGGATATCTTTCTAAAAGTTTTTTATTGAATTTATTTTGCTTAATGCAATGGGGACATTTAACCCAGTGGAAATATGTCATATCTATTACATCATCTCCATATGGAAGTGAGTTAGCATTAGTTTTGTTATTCTGGCTAAAAAATCCCACTCCTACAACTATCGCAATTATTATAATCACTATTCCAAAAAACACTATTCCTGTGGAATTTTTTTCAAAGAATGATTTTTTTCTTGTTTTCATTAAAATCTTAAATTGAAGTTTATTTTTAAATCTTATGTGTGCTCTTAGAAAATAATATTCATTCTTATTTTTTATAGAATTTTGAAGAACTTGAAGATAAACAATATGCAAATTTGAAATTTTAGAGATTACTTATTTTTAGCGTGCTTCTTTAAAACATTTGCTATTGTCTTTGCAACATCTTTATCAAATGGCTTTGGGATTATTTTATTTGAATTAGGTTTTAAAACAAGTTTTGCAAGGACTCTTGCGGCTGTTAGTTTCATCTCATCTGTTATCTTCGTTGAATTTGATTCAATTGCCCCTTTAAATATCCCCGGAAAGACTAATACATTGTTTATCTGATTTGGATAATCAGAACGCCCTGTTGCAATAATTTTAGCACCTCCTAATTTGGCTTCTTTTGGGGTTATTTCAGGGTCAGGGTTTGCCAAGGCAAATATTACTGGGTCTTTTGCCATTGTTTTAATGTCTTCTTTTTTTAGAAGATTTGCTTTTGAAACTCCTATAAATACATCAGCATTTCCTAAGGCATCACGTAATGTTTTGTGCTCTTTTGATGGATTTGTAATCTTCGTTAATTCCTTCTTCTCTTTAGTTAGATTCTTTCTTTGCCTTGAAATTACTCCTTTGCTATCGCAGGTGATAATGTTAAGAAATCCTGCTTTGTGAAACAACTTGGCAATTGCAACCCCTGCGGCTCCTGCTCCGTTTATTACGATTCTTATATTTTCTTTTTTTTTATTTACTACTTTTAATGCATTTAATAATCCTGCTAAAACGACTATTGCTGTTCCATGCTGGTCATCATGAAATACAGGAATATTTAGTTCTTCTTTTAGTCTTTTTTCTATTTCAAAACATCTTGGTGCTGATATGTCTTCAAGATTTATTCCTCCAAAAGACGGAGCAAGGTTTTTGACTGTTTTAATGAATTCTTCTGTATCCTGTGTATCTATTGCAATAGGAAATGCATTTAATCCTCCAAAGTGCTTAATCAATGCGGCTTTCCCTTCCATTACTGGAAGAGATGCCTTCGCTCCTATGTTTCCAAGCCCTAAAACTGCTGAACCGTCTGTTATAATTGCTATTGTTTTTCCATTCATAACATATTCTCTTACTTTTCTTTCATCTTTTGCTATTTCAATGCATGGAGTAGCAACCCCTGGGGAGTATGATATTGCCAAATCATCCATTGTTTTCAGGGAAACTCTTGTGTTGATTTCTAATTTTCCTTTTTTCTCCTTGTGAAGTTTAAGACTTAATTTTCCAAAATCTTTCTTTTGTTTTTTGTTTTTTGAAAACATTTTCTTTGATTTCATTGTGTTTAAATATTGAGAAAACCAGTTGAATATATAAATCTTATTCATATAATTTGAAATAATCTGCGAAGGTAATAAAGTATTTTTAAAATTGTATTGTTGGAATGGAGACAGAATAAGTGAATAATTTCAAAATATAATACTTGTGTGTTAGGAGTTGAATATATTGGGTGTGTTGTTTCTTGTCTTTATTGTTCTTACCAAGACCAATTTATTATTCAAAACTATAAGGACCATAATATATGTATTCTTTATCTTCTGAACTTGAATCTGCATCACCATATATTACTATGAAACAAATGTGTGTTCTCAGAGTTGGTGTAGTTCTCTGAGTAATTTTATAGGACCCATAATCTGTTGTTGGAAATTCCCCGTTATCCCCTAGTCCAAGTGATACCGGACCGAATAATTCAAACCACCTGCTGACAGAAGGTGTTTGTCCACTAGCACATATAGTATTAGCACTCTCTACGTTCTGAGTAGATCTAAACATTAGGTGTGTTCCAGTAACATTTATAATTAGCTGAGGTTTGTTGTTGTATTTGTTTGTGGTTCGTTCAACTGTTACACGACTATCGGGTTCTATATCATTTGTTTCACTTACTGGGATTGGTTTACTGCAAGAGAGACCATTTCCATCATATAACCCATTGCAGTTCCATAAATAATGGGTAGAGTTATCAGTAATATCATTTAAGTTCCCTTGTGAACAAGTATTTTTATTTGTTCCACAGACTCCATTAACTGGTTTCTCTATGCTACATACAGCAGAGTTACTTCCTCCATTCAACCCCTCGCATCTCCATTTGTAGTGAGTGGATGTGTCAGAATATGCTCCTTCATTAGTTGTTCCAGTTGTACACCCATTTCTTACAGCATTATTACATACTCCGTTTTCAGGAGTTGGTGGAATTTCTTTACTACAAGAAACATCACTTCCTCCGTATAACCCATTACAGTTCCATAAATAATGAGTAGAGTTATCAGTAATACCATTTAGGTTTCCTTGTGTACAAACATTTTTATTTGTTCCACAAACTCCATTTACTGGTTGATTAACATCTTGGGTAATTTTATCGTTATCATCATTTTGGTTTTCTTCATTATCTTCTTCCTCATTCTGAGTTTCTTCTTCTTCTTCTTCTTCTTCTGTGTTATCTTCCTCTTCTTCCTCATTCTGAGTTTCTTCTTCTTCTGTGTTATCTTCCTCTTCTTCCTCATTCTGAGTTTCTTCTTCTTCTGTGTTATCTTCTTCTACTTCCTCATTCTGAGTTTCTTCTTCTTCTTCTGTGTTATCTTCCTCTTCTTCCTCATTCTGAGTTTCTTCTTCTTCTTCTGTGTTATCTTCCTCTTCTTCCTCATTCTGAGTTTCTTCTTCTTCTGTGTTATCTTCTTCTACTTCCTCATTCTGAGTTTCTTCTTCTTCTGTGTTATCTTCCTCTACTTCCTCATTTTGATTCTGTGAATTAGAACGGTAGTTCTCTCTGCCACTATCTCTCCTCTGAACTTGATAAATACCCCAAACATTTTGATTACTAGAACCTGCAACCATATAATTATATGATTCATCCTTGTTAAAATTATATAATATATCATCAGAGTTTACCCCAGTTTTGCTATTAGAAGTATGAACTTTTATAGTTTTCTCGTATTGTTGGGTACCTATGATTTCAACATGATTTTCTTTATCTATGAAGTTTCTTTTTGGTTTATCATGAGCACCTGAATCAGTGTAAATAAATAGTACAAGAACTCCTATAGTAGCTATAATAATTATTAAAAGAGCAATAAGAAACTTTATGATTAAATTTGTATTTTCTTTATTTGTCATTATATAGTAATAATGGTTTTATATTTATAAAGTTATTGTTTTCACTCTTAGGCACAACATTAGTAAATATATTATAAATATCATAAATATTTGTGCTTATTCCTCTTCTGGAATTTGGACTCTAACAAGTATTATTATCTTTTCCTATTTAGTCTTCTTATGATTCTTAACTTTCGCCTTCTTCAATTACTTCAAAGATCATTGTTTCGGTGAAATCATAGTCTTTCTTGTTTCCTGCTTTGTCATATAGGGTTATTAGGGTAATTCCCCAAGTTCCAGGAGCTGAGCCTTCTGGAAGAGTTGTTGTGAATGTGTATTGTTTTTTCTCTGTAGGATCTCCTATGAAGTAATCTGTATAAAAATTGTTGTGGTAGTGGTAATTCCCGTGGGTTTTTCCCTGAGGATCACGCATTTTTATATATACTGTGTCAAGTCCAGAGAGATCATCTTCTGCATAATAACTAACTGTAACTAATGTTCTCCCGTTTGGATTTTCTGGGTTTGAAGACTCAGCATTAACTTCTATGTCTCCTACTTCTTGATAGAGTCTTGGCGGTTTAGTGTCTGGTGTGATTTCTTCTATATCTATAGTAAGAGGCTCTTCATGTATATTGTCTCTGTTAAAATCAACGCTTCCTCTGTTTCCTGCCCGATCTTCCATTGAAATGCTGGCAACTAAGAAAGTACCATAACGGAACTCGTTGAATGTAAGTGTAACAGAGCATTTCCCTGTTGAATTAGGTGATTCATGTAGGGTGTATGCACCATATTCCTGAACTGAATATTCTCTGTTATTGTCTTTTCTGAATGCAATATAACATTCACTCCACTCTCCCATTTTTCTGTCTTCTATAACATCCCATTTTGCTGTTACAAATGTTGCAAATCTGCAGGTTTGGGACCTTTCATCACATGAAGTTTTCTTTATTTTTCCGTCTACAATCTTGTATAATCCGCTTTCTTTTTCTAATTCAATTGAATTTTTAACATACTTTGGAGGTGTTGTGTCCTCACCGCTGTTATTTATGTACATTGACCACCCATAAGTGCTTGAGTCCTGATATCTTCTGTTTCCAACTTCATCCTCAAGAGATATTTGGTTTGCTTTCCAGTATCCTTCTTTTGCTTCTTTTTCTATTGTGAATGAGGCTTCAAGAATGGTTGAGGTTTTCCCACCTCTTGGATACAAGTAAACATCTTTGTAAGTTCCGATAGGGCTGGTTATTCTCATAAATCCCAATGATGCATCTTCTTTATGAAGTTTGACAATAACTTTTACTCTTTTATCTTCATCAGGAGCACCAGAAACTGTTATGTCAATTTCTTTTATTTTTCCAGGGTAAACATAGTCCGGGTCAAGGTTATGGACTTCAAATGTTAAATCCTCTCTGATGTGAGTGTAGTATCTTGTTCCATGCATTATTCTCTTTTCTATGAATTCATATTTCTCGGGTGATACTGCTCTGAGTTTTTCGGGGTTGTAGAGGTAAAATGATACGGATTCTACCATGTCTTCGTTAGGACTTATTCCGTGAGAGTATGCTGTTACAAATTCAGTTGTTTTTGTTGTACTCCATCCATCGTAATCGTCAGGGTCTTTATCTGGAGTCCATCCTCCAATGTCTGCCCATTCTCTTTTTAATTCTTTTGAGAATGTATGAGCCCACAAGAAGTGGGTTTTCTCGTGGATTATAAGTTTTTGAGTGTGTTCTAATTCTGATGTGAAAGCAGATTCCATAAATTCTATGTAACCTGATTGTGTCCATGCTACAGCGGCAGCCTCTGGATACAATGGGTGCTTTTGTCCGTTGGCTCTTCTTAACATATATTTTAATTGGGGAGTTTTGTGGAAGCCTTCTGGCATTTCTTCCATCTGGTTTATTAGCATTAAGGTTTCTGTTGGCGAGAATTTTTGGAATCTGTCGTGATGCTCTCCTCCTGTTGGTGTGGTTATTTGTGGGTATTTGCTGTCAGGTATGTTAATTGATACTCCAAATCTTTCTGTAAGTATTTTTTCTGTGGCATCTTCATCTTCTCCGTTGTCGGTAACATATCTGACAACTGCGTGGTGAAGTCTTTTTGAGAAAAATCTTCCTTTCTGCCCGTCAATTCTGACTATTTTTGGCTCTGCATTAGCAAATGCACTTGATGAAATTCTAACAACTGTTTCATCTGATGTTTCTTCAATTTCTATATCATCTTCAACTTCTTTGTTTACAAGAATCCATCTTGAATCTTCTTTTTTCTTTGAAGGTACTTGTTTCATAGTTTCGTAAAGCCTGAAAGCATGTTCTCCTGTCCATTCATCACCATCTAAAACTACTCCGTAATCTTCATATAATTTTTCTGCTGTATCAAAAGGAGGAAGTTCTTTGTCTTCGTCAAGGTATTCTATTACTACTGGGGTGTTTACATGTGAGGAGTATTCAAGACCAGATGTACTTGTTTCCTGTTTCCAATTGTATCTAAAGACATTGTCTTCTTGAATAGTTTCTACTTCACCTGTTACTTCTTTTGTTTCCGTGGTTATGTCACTTATTGGTGAGAGTTTGTATCCTTGTATTTCAGCTTTTAGGGAATATTTCTTGTTGTCTTCCATTCCATCTTTGCTTATCTCAAAACTTCCGTCTTCTTCTATTTGAGCTGTTTCAAGAAATGAGTTGTCTGATTGAGAACTTAAGATAACCCTACCTTGTGTGCCTGTTGAAAGTCCTGACAATCTACCACTTAAGTATCCTAAGGAAGGATTCCCTCTTTCTCTTTGAGTTTGAGTTGTGGACTCCTGATGTTCTTCATCTTCGACAGGTGAGTGAAAATTATGTCCGTGAGGGTGTCCTCTTTCTCTTTGAGTTGTAGGTTCATTATTTTCTCCATTGTTATTGTCTTCATTCTGAGTTTGAGAACTGGACTTGTTATCTTCTGCCTCATCTTCATTATTTTCTCTGTTGTTGTCGTCCTCGTCCTGAGATTGAGAATTAGAATCACTGTGTTCTCTATTGTTGTCTTGTCTCTGATTTTGAGAGTTGGAATTGTCATTTTCTTCATTATTATTATTTTGCCTCTGACTCTGTGAGTTAGAATTTTCATCTTCATCATTATTGTCTTGCCCCTGACTCTGTGAGTTAGAATTTTCATCTTCATCATTATTGTCTTGCCCCTGGCTTTGGAGATTAGGACGGTGATTTTCTCTATTATTTTTCTTTTTCTGAACTTGATAATTACTCCTTGTATTTTGATTATTGGAGTCTACTACTATATTATTAAACAAAGTATCTTCTTTAGGATGATATGATATGTTGTCAGAGTCTGCATCTGCTTTGCTATTAGAAGTATGAATTTTTATAATTTTTTTGCCTGACTGTATGCTCACAATCTCAACATCATTTCCCTTATCTACAGAGTTTCTTTTTGGTTTATCATAAGAATCTGAGTCAGTGTAATTGAATAGTAGAAGAACTCCAATAATGGCTATAATAATTATTAAGAGGGCAATAAGGAGTTTTATAGTTAAATTGGTTCCCTTTCTTTTATTCGTCATTTAATAATAGTAACGTTCTCTTTATTTATAAATATTTCTCTTTCACGGCTCTGTCCGGAAATTCAAGAGAACTTAAAATATTGTATCAATAAAGCAACTTTTGACGAATAATTTTTTCTTTGATTGAATATAGTTAGCATAGATTTTGGAAAAAGCAATTTCCGGACAGAGCCTCTTTCACTTATCATGCGTAAATATAAAAAATTTATAATAAGTAGTTATATTTATTCTTTTTTTGGAATTTGAACCCTAACTGGTCGTATTATTTTTTCTTTATGTTTAAAGCCTTTCTTTACTATTCCGACTATCTTTCCTAAGTCTTTTGAATTATCCTCAACAGGAATGGGTTCATGCAGGCTTGGGTCAAAAGTATCTCCTTTTTTTGCACTGAATTCTTCAATTTGATGTTCTTTTAGAGTGTCTATTAAGTTTTTATGTATCATTTCAACTCCTTTTACAAACATTTCCTTGTTGTCAGTCATTTTAAGGGATGTTTCAAAATTATCAATTGCTGGAAGTAAATCTGATACAAAATCAATTATAACTCTGTCTTTTATCTCAAGTTTTTCCTGTCCTGTTCTTTTCATGAGATTATCATAATCAGCTCTTGCCCTTAACACATCTGTTTTCAATTCTTCAATCTGATTTTCTAATTCTTTAATTTTATCTTCTTTTGATTGTTTAGATGATTTTTTCCTCGAGATTTTTTTGGAGGTTTCTTCTATTTTCTTCTTTATAGATGTCTTTTTATTTGTCATAATGTTAATAATTTATTTGGATTTATAAATTTTAATATTATCTGCATAGAAAATTTCAAATAGGTTTATTTACATAACTTGTACGTTTTTTATTAGGGGTTTAGATATCTGGGTTGTTAGTGTTTAAGAATATTTATAAAGTGAAATGTGTTCTTTTTCTTTAATCAAAACTTTTGTGTTTTGAGGTTAATGATACATTAGTTAAAAATGGCTGAAATCAATGAAAAACAAATATTTTCAATTATACAGAAAGCAAAAGAGAGTGGAATAGTAAGAATTGGAGTTAATGAAGTAACTAAAGCTCTTGAGAGGGGACAGGTTAAACTGGTGGTTACTGCAGATGATGTTTCACCTGCAGAGATTGTAGCTCATATTCCTATTTTGGCAAAGGAGATGAAAGCAGTTTCAGTAGAGACAGGTTCAAAGGCTGATTTAGGTGCTTGTGTTGGTATTAAATCAACTACTTCTATTAGTGTTATTGAGCCAGGTTCTGCTAAGGAAGAGCTAGATGTTTTTGTTAAAGCTTATTCTGAACAGGAAGACAAGACAGAGGATTCTGCACAAGTAGGGGAAGTTGCTGAGAATGAGACTACAGAAGTTTCATCTGATGAAGAAAATCAAGGGGAAGAGGCACCACAGGAAAATAATAATGAAGAGTCTGAGGAAGAGGACAGTCCTCCTGATAATGAGATAATGCAAGAAACTCAAACTGAAGAGAATGTAGAAAATAACATAGAAGAGTCCCTTGGAGAAGAAAGTCAAAGTGATGAAGCAATGCAGGGAACTCAGAATGAAGAAGTTGTGGGAGAGACTCAGGCAGAGGAAGTTGAGAAAGATAATCCAGAAGAGACTTCTGATGGGGAAAGTCAGGGAGAGGAAACAATCCAGGAGACTCAAGCAGAGGAAGTTGAGAAAGATAATCCAGAAGAGACTTCTGATGGGGAAAGTCAGGGAGAGGAAACAATCCAGGAGACTCAAGCAGAGGAAGTTGAGAAAGATAATCCAGAAGAGACTTCTGATGGGGAAAGTCAGGGAGAGGAAACAATCCAGGAGACTCAAGCAGAGGAAGTTGAGAAAGATAATCCAGAAGAGACTTCTGATGGGGAAAGTCAGGGAGAGGAAACAATCCAGGAGACTCAAGCAGAGGAAGGTGCAGGAGATAACACAGATGATTCCTTAGGAGAAGAAAGTCAAAGTGATGAAGCAATGCAGGAAACTCAAGATGAAGACGTTGCAGAAGATAGTGCTGAGGAATATTCTGATGAGAAAAATCAAGGGGAGGAAACACCACAGGAAAATAATAAGGAAGAGGACAGTCCTCCTGATAATGAGATAATGCAAGAAACTCAAACTGAAGAAAATGTAGAAAATAACATAGAAGAGTCCCTTGGAGAAGAAAGTCAAAGTGATGGAGCAACAGAAGAGAATCAATCAGAAGAAGACGTAGATAATAATGCAGAGACATCATCTGAGGAACAGAATCAAGAGGAGCAAGAAATGCAAGAAACTCAATCTGAGGAAGTTGTAGAAGATGATTCACAAAACCCTTCTGACGAAGAAAGTCAGAGTGAAGAGGTAGTGCAAGAGACTTCTGAAGAAGAAAATCAAGGAGAAGAAATACAGGAGAATCAAACTGAGGAAGTTACAGAAGATAACCATGAAGAGTCATCTGAGGAACAAAACCAGAGTGAGGAAGAAGTACAGGAAACTCAATCAGAAGAAGATGTAAGTAATAATGCAGAAGTATCACTTGAGGAAGAAAATCAAGATGAAGAAATAGTGCATGAACCTGCTACTGAGGAGTCAGAGGAAGAAAAGAAAGAAGGGAGTATTGAGTAATTGAAGTTTCCAAAATGGCTAAAAGAGATAAAGGTGAAGTTTCAGCAGAGAGTATCCCAGGGATTGTTGAAATGATTGTTGGAAACGCAAGTGCTAAGGGAGGAGTAACTCAGGTTAGAGTTAAAGTCCTTGCAGGAAGAGATGAGGGTAAAATAATTACCCGTAATGTTCGTGGTCCTACAAGAGTTGGGGATATTCTGATGATGACAGAAACAGAGTATGAAGCCAGAAAGATTTTCAAGAAGAAAGGAGTTAGGAGATAAAAATGGTTAGTTGTGTTTTTTGCGGAAATAATATTTCTAAGGGAACAGGCAAAGTTTTTGTCCGGGATAATGGACAGGTATTAAATTTTTGTTCAGGTAAATGTGAGAAGAATATATTAGTTCTTAAAAGAGATGCCAGAAAATTAAAATGGACAAAGTTCTTTGTTAAGGGAGAAGTTCCGAAGAGTAATGAAAAGAAGAAAGCAAAGCAAAATCCCAAAAGTACTGTTTCAGAGGATAAGCAAAAATAGTATCTTTTCTTTTTTTGGTCTTATTCTTTTCTTATTATCCATTAATTATTCTAATTAATTCATCACCGTATTTTGCAATTTTCACATCACCCAATCCGTTAATATTAAGGAGTTGAACTTTGTTATGGGGTCTTTGAATTACTAAATCATCAATTGCTTTGTTTGATATTATCATATATGAAGGGAGTCCTGTTTTGTTTGCTAAATCTGTTCTCCATGATTTAATCATATTTTTTAAAGCAGTTGAATTGGATTTGTCAATATAATCTGATTTGTATTCTTTTGAATTTCCGTAGTTAAAAAGGGATATATTGTTTTTATTGAATTTTAAAAGAGAAAGCATATTTGAATTTATGAATTTAGAATAATTTCCGCTGTAAGTTATGATGAGTTTTTCTTTAGCTCTTGTAATTGCTACATAGAATAATCTTAACTCTTCTGAGTTTTTGTTGTAATAATCCTGACTTTTCATTAGTTGAAAGACAAAATTATCGGCAACTTTGTTTGGAAATGAGATAGAGTTGCATGATACGAGATAAACTTCGTTTGCTTCCATTCCTTTTATTGAGTGAACGGTTGCAAGCACTACTTCGTTTTCTTTTGGTTCTGCATTTTTGTATTCTTCTTCTGATTTAATACTGTATTTTACTCCATTCTGGGAGAAGAAATCTGCATAACCTTTAAGTATTCTGTTAGTTCTTGCTAATACAAAGATTTCATTTCTTTTTGATTGTGAATTTTTAATGGCTTCAAGGACAAATCTTTTCTCAAGCAGTTCACTGTTTTGTTCAAATAAAAAAACACAGTTTTTATTTTCATTTTCTTTTGTGTAAGATAAATTAATAAGTCCCAGACTTTTAATGCTCTCGTTTGCAAATTCAAGTATTTGCTTTTGGGATCTGTAGTTGTTTTTTAGTTGTATTATCTGGGTGTTCTCAAAGTGTTTTGGGAAGTTGAGAATGAATTTTATTTCTGCTCCTCTCCAGCCATAGATTGCCTGCCTTGGGTCTCCAACTGCAAATAAGTTTTGTGAGTTTAGAAGTTTTAGGAGTTCAAACTGAATTAGATTTATGTCCTGAAATTCATCAACTAAGATGTGTTCAAAGTTAGGGATTAGGTTTTTGTTCTCTCTGAATAATTTTAAGGTGTCAGTTATCTGGTCTGAGAAATCCCTAAGGTTTCTTTCTTTTAGGATTTTCTGTGTTTCAACGGCAATGTTATAGATAATGTTTGCAATTCTTTTTTTTGTGGTGTTGTTTTCTCTTTCATAGAATTTTTCTATGTTTTTTTCTAAGTTTTTGTAATAATCAATTATTGTGAAAATGTCGTTTACAAATATGAAGAATAAATCATCTTTTGATTTTTCCCTGAGTTGTCTTCTGTTGAAATAGTCTTCGTAGAATGTGTCGAATGATGTTCCTGTTTTTTTTAGGGCAGAGGAGATTATTGAAATTTTGTCTCTGTATTGAGCAACTTTAACTTCGCCTTTGTAGATTTTGTTTCCATATTTTTTCAGTGTTCTCTCGCAGAATGAGTTAAATGTTTCAATGATTACATTGGCAACCTCCAAGTTTTTTAGTCTGTGTTCCATTTCTTCTTTTGCTTTTCTTGAAAATGTTATTCCAAGTATTTTTTTATGAGGAACTGATTTAAATTTTATTAAGAATTCAATTCTTTTTGTCAGAACTGTTGTTTTTCCAGAGCCTGCTCCTGCAATGCAGAGTATGTTTTTTTCTGGAGATATTATTGATTTTTTCTGTTCGTCATTGTATTTGTTTAGAAGGAAATCAAATGTTTTAAACAGTTTTCTTTCGTTATCAGTTATTTCTGTTTCTTTGTATGTCAGGTTGAATTTTGGTATTGTAATGTTTTTTTTCTGTGGAATGAATGATTTTTCTGATATTTCTTTTAAGCCCTTTGATGTTCTTGACAGGACTTCAAATCCAGAGCCAACAGTTAGAGTTTCCAAGTATCCGTTTTTTAGCAGTTGTTCTATTAGATTCAGGATTTCTCCTCTTTCAAGCATGTACAGGCAACCGTATGAGTCTAATTCTTCTAAGTTGTTTCGCTCAATTGTTGGATTTATGTCTCCTTTGATGTAGTTTGCAAGGGTTCTTTTTCCCAAGTTGAATTTTAAGTCGTCAAATGCTTTTAGAATAGGGATGTGTTCTTGCTCCATATAATGGATTAATTAGAATTATTTATAAAATTTAGGTGTATGGTTTTGGAAATTTTTTTTATTTTTTATCCGTTTTGTTCTATCTGGTTTCTTTTGAAGAAACGGTTATAAAAATACATCTGAGTAGTTCCCGGAAGTGCATAGAAAAAAGGCAAAGAATCATAGAAGATTCCATCTTGTCCTTCAGTTCTAAGGTATGAATCTATACCTATAGCAGTTGTTGTCAATAGATTAGTTATAAGTTGACATCCGAAATAACCCTTGGTATTTAGTTGAGAACCATCTTTTGTATCTTTTGCTTCCTTCGTTGCTCCTATTCCTGCTGCTACTGCTCCTACTCCTGCTACTCCTACTGCTGCTACTATTCCTGCTGCTTCTCCTATTCCTACTGCTCCTACTCCCACTCCTACTCCTATTCCTGCTGCTGCTCCTATTCCTGCTGCTACTGCTCCTGCTCCTGCTCCTGCTCCTGCCCCTATTCCTACTGCTCCTGCTACTACTACTAGTCCCGCTGCTGCTTCTAGTCCTACAGCTCCTACTGCTGCTCCTATTCCTGCTGCTCCTGCTCCTGCTGCTGCTCCTATTCCCGCTGCTCCTGCTGCTCTTATTGAATTTTCTCTATATTTGTTATATATTGCTTCTGCTGCTACTGTTATCCCTAATCCTGTTGCTCCTATTGAATTTTCTCTATATTTGTTATATATTGCTTCCGCTGCTACTGTTATTCCTAATACTCCTGCTCCTACTGCTGCTCCTTCTGCTCCACCAAAGAGGTAACCTATAAGAGCTCCTGTTGCAGGTACCACAGCTCCAAACAAACTTCCCTCATTAAATGGATTTCTTAATCTATCAACTAAACTCTTTTTTCTTTCTTTCGTACTAATACTAATAACTTCCATACTAATACTAATAAACACAGAATTATAAATGTTACTATTAATGAATAGTATTATGAAGAATTATAAAAATCATATTCTATTTGGTCACACGAGAGAATGGCTAAGAGCATTAAACTAAAGGTAGATTGGTTTTATCTTTAGTTTTTTATCTGTTTTTGTTTCTTTTATTTATTTTTAAGGATTATTGTTTTATGATGTGAAAAACAGCATTTGTTAGTTTGTCGTCAAGTTTCTTTTCGTTTAGTTTGCTTATGAAATATAATGATACTATGTGATCTCGTATGTTGATTGGCTGGGAATCTTGTGTTATTTCTTTGTCTTTCATTCCTTTTAAGTATTTGTCTAATTCAAAGTATGAGTTAGGGGTAATCCATCTTAATGTTTCTGTGTAATATTTTAGAGTATTTCTTGTTTCATCTATTCCAACTCTTTTTATTAGAAATTCTAACCAACTTAGTATTATAACTAATGAGTTTGTGTTGTTTTTTATATATTGTAGGGGAACTGCATCTCCTGCGGCTTCTTCAATATTAATTGTTTCTAATTCAAGAAGAGCAGATTCTATGTTTGATGTTTCTTTTATATTAATTGTTTTGCTTGGTTCTTTTAGTATTTGTAATTCTTCTTCTGATAGGAATTCGTTTGAGATTGTGTTTCCTTGTGAGTCTAATTCTATTTTATTTGTTTGAGGGATTGAATCTTCTTTTACAAATGGATTGTATTTGTTGTTAATTATTTCATATAAGGATAAAAATTTAGTCATATGTTCATCGAATTCTTGTAGTTTTTCGTCTGTTTGTTTTCTGTGTTCTTCTAAACTATCCACTTTGTGTTCTAATTGTGTGACTTTGTTCCCAACTTCTTTCATATCTGTTACTATTTCTGTGATTTTATCTTCTGATTCTTTTATTTCTGTGTTGATTTTGTGAATGGCTTCTGATAAGGATTTTTTGTGTCCTCCTCTTGGAGAGTGTGTTGAGTCTGATACAGTTTGAGGGTTTTCTGATGTGATTGTTTTTAGTGTGTTCTCTTCTTTTGAATCAACAAATGTTAGGTCTTCTGTTCTGTTCTGGAGGTCATTTGATATATCGTACCATTCTGTCATTTCTTCATTTGAAGCGGAACTTAGTGAGGGAGATGAAACCTGAGCGGATTTTGGAAGTTTAGTTTTCTTTCTTCCTCCAAACAAGAAATCTATGAAGCCTAATACCATTTTTATGAATAATTATAATTATAGGGTAGCAAAATTATTTTAAAATGATTTATAACTATCATAAAAGGATTAATATAGGAGGAATAGAAAAAATTTATAAACTGGGTTTGTTAGTTTTAGGTAGATGGGAAGTGATATTTTCTATATTAAGGGCAGAAGGTTATTTTCAAAGGAAAAAAAAAAGATAGAGTTTTTTGATTTTGCCAGACTGGAAAAGGTTTCGTATGAATCTGATGATTTTGAGTTTAATAATTCTTGTATTATTAAGGTTTTAGATGAGATTGCTTTGAATCCTAAGAAGATTAGTTTTTATGGGCTAATTTCTGATTTTGAAAGAGTTAGTAAGATGGTTGAGAAGGTGTGGAAAGAGGATAAGAAGAAGTTCGTAAAGGCAAAAGATGATGATTATATTTTTGCTGAGATAACTTCATCTATTGAAATATTGGAAGCTTTTGAGAATCAGTTAAAGGAAGATGATGAAAGGAGACAAGTTATTGAGAAGAGGTTAAGAGAGTATGTGGATGGTGTTAAGAGATTGGAGCATGACAAAGTTGAGGGTTTAAAGTTAGAGATTCGTAATTTGGAGTCTGAGAAGAAAGGTATAATAACTGAGAAGGAAAGTTTTTATAATGATTTTGTAAAGCCTTTGGATTCTCAGTTAAGTGAGAATGAGGAGTCTTTAGAGGAATTGCAAGGGGAAAGAGATGATTTAGGGAAAGAGAGAGGTATAGAAGATAAGGTCAGTCTGGCAAAGGATAAGATACGGGATTTGAGTTTGGAGAAAAAAAGGATTAGTTCAAAGCTTGAGAGTCTGGAGTTTGATGTTAAGGTTCTTAAGGAGAGAATAAATATTTTTAATAGGAAAAGGAAGTTAGGAATTAGAAGAGTTCCAAATGTTTGGTTAATGTTTCTAACTCTTGGTTTGATCTATTGGACAAAGTTTTCTGATATAGATTATAGGATTAATGTTTTGCATATTAAGGTTGCAAAGATTAGGGAGAAGATTCTAAAGGTGAGTGTTTTAGTAAGTAGAAAGGAGAAAGAAATTGATGAGTTAAGAATGAATATGGAGGAATTTGAGGCTGATAAATCAAAGGAGGTGAGAGAGAAGAAGGAAAAAGCCCTTGAACTTGATAAGAAGATTAGAAAGTTTAAGATTGAGATTGATACGATAGTTAAGGAGATTGAATCTCTTAGGGATAATTTGAAGTCTTTTGATAAGAAGATTGAAGAGATTGAGTTTAAGGTTGATAAGGTTAAACATACAAGAGATAAGTTTTATGACAATTCTTCATTGGTTATTTTGGATAGGTTGGGAAGTCTCAATGAGAAACAAGGGAGTAGTTTAAGGGAAATTAAAGAGACGAAGGAGAAACTGAAAAGGCAGAGTGTCAAGATACCTAAAGATTGTATTTTGAATTTTAATTCTCAATTATTGAGAGGTGAAAAATAATTATATAGTAATTTTTTGTAGAAGAATTTATGTATATAAGAACTTCATTATTTCAGGGTCTTAAGATTTTAAGTTTTGACAGGGAGACCATAAGGCATGTTTCAAGGGAAAAGAGTTTAGAGGAGATTTTTTTGACTACTCTTTTTATAAATTATTTGTTAGTTCTGGTAACTTATTTTCTAGGGCTTGTATCAGGCGGGTTCTATCTTGCAGGTAGGGAGATTAATATGCCTGTTTTTTATGGGATTTTGCTGGTTTATCCGTTTGCGTTTAATTTTATTGTGTATTTTTTATATGGTTTTTTTGCATTAATGGCAGAAGTTATTAATCCAAAGAAGCATATTGAACCTTTGATGTCTGTTGGGTTTCATTCTGCAATTGTGTATTCGTTTCTTATATTTGTAGTTGCATTTGTTAGTTTGTTTTTAGGACTTGCTTATGGTGTTTTTGTTATGTCTGTATTTTTTGCATGGTTTGTTTACACTCTTTTTGTTTCAATTTCAGAACTTTATAGGTTCTCTTTACCTCAGACTCTGATTGTTTTGATACTGCCATTTATTATTATTGGGCTTGTATTTATATTTTTTTCATTGTTTTTCCCAGGTTTGGTTACTCAGGTACTTTTATCGGTTTTTGCTTAGGGTTATTTTATTTTTTGTATTATTTTAGAAACTATTTGCTTGGGACTTATTTTTGTTGTATCAATTATTATGTCAAATTTTTTATCTTGGGGAGGAAATTGTATGTGTGGGTAAACTTTAGAGTATCTTTCTATTAGTTCGTTTGCTCTTTGGATTGTTTTCTTTTTTGCTTCGTTTATGGAAATATCTTCTCTTTGGGAGATTCTTTTGTATGATTCTTCTTTGTTACATATTAGTTTGATTTTAAATGAGTCAGGAATAAAGTGCCATGCAAGTCTTGATTCGAAGATAAATTCGTTATTGTTTTTGCCAAATTCTTTAATTTTGTTGTCAAGTTGTATGTCAAATTTAAATGTTTCATCTGATGTGATTTCTTTTTCAAATTCATAGATTGTCTGGTTTCTTTGTTTTGCGAATTCTCTCATCATATTGCCGGATGATTTGTATTTGTAATTTAGTTTCTTTGCAAGTAGTTTTCCAACTATTGATTTTCCTGTTCCTGCAAGTCCGAAGATTGTTATTTTCATAGTAAGGTATGTATTAAGTTTGTTATAAATTTTTTGGGTAATGGATAGTTTTTGTTTTGAGTAATCTTTTTAAAGTGAATTGCATTATTTTTAGTATGGGAAGAATTAAGACCAGATATGTAAAGGCTAATGGTAAGAAAATTTACGGGAAAGGTAAAGAGGAGTTTACAGAGAGTTTTGATAAGAATAAGGAGATTGTAGAAAAGTTTGCTAAGATTCCATCAAAACGGATGAGAAATACTATTGTCGGGTATATAACAAGGCTTGCAAAGAGGTCTGAGGAGGATTAGATGAAAAATGTTAGAGGTTGGAAGGTTATGTGTTAAAACTGCAGGTAGAGATGCAGGGGAGTATTGTGTTATTGTTGAGGTTGTTGATGATAAGTATGTTTTAATTGATGGAAATACACGAAGGAAGAAAGTAAATAAGACCCATATTGAACCACTGGCAAAGGTTCTTGGCATTAAGAAAGGGGATGATACTCAAACTGTTCAGGGAGCTTTTGAGAAGGCTGGAATTGAAGTTAAAGTTAAAGGAGAGGTGAGAACTCCAAAGGAGCAGGAGAGAAAAGCAGATAAGAAAAAGTCTGATAAGGATGATTCCAAAAAGAACGAGTGATTTTTTATTTTATTCTTGTATAATGTTTTGTTGAAGGTTTTTTATTTGATGGTTTAATGTTTTGTTTTCTGCAAGGTTTTTATAATGTGTTAATGGTTTGAATAGGGCTCTGTCCGGAAATTCAAGAGAACTTAAAATATTGTATCAATAAAGCAACTTTTGACGAATAATTTTTTTCTTTGATTGTAATATAGTTAGCATAGATTTTGGAAAAAGCAATTTCCGGACAGAGCCTTGAATAGGTTAGTTTTATAAAGAGAAATGCATTAATTTTTTTAAGGAAGAGGTGAGAAGTAACCTTTGTGTTGGTTATGGAGTATACTCCTGAATTAGTGATAAGGGACTTCTAAACGCATCTTCTATGTTTCGTTAAAAGATGGAAAATGCCACAGAAATGTATATGGAGGAACAAACACCTGCTAGTGAGTTAAAGGGTTTTACGAAGGCGTTTGTTAAAAGGTCAAAGGATAAAAAAGTTGAGGATAAGAATGTTATAGAACTTTTGGCTTTTAATAGGGAGAAGAAATTAGTGCTTGGGGCAAGGTCTGCTCAGAAATTGTTTAGGTCTAATAAAGTGAAGAAGGTTTATACTTCGTCAAATCCTGATGAGTTAACTTTGAGAGTGTTAAAGCATTATGCAAAGTTATCAGATGTTGAGGTTGTGGAGTTGGAACTTGATAATCTTGAGTTAGGGCAGAAACTTGGAAAGCCGTTTAATGTGTCCATAGTAGCAGTAGTTGAGGTGAAATAAGATGGAAATTATTATTTGCAAAGGAGGTAGTATTTGAAAATGGCAAGAAAGACAAATGGATTGTTTGGAGCAAAGAAACTTATTGAGAGAAGGTCTAAGTTTAAGAAGGTCAGAGTTGATCCTTTAAAGAAGGCTAAGTATGACCCGCTTGAGAATTCGTCACAGGCTAAGGGAATTGTTCTTGAGAAGACGGAAAGGGAAGCAAAACAGCCTAATTCAGCATTGAGAAAGTGTGTTATTGTTCAGTTATCAAAGAATGGTAAGTCTGTTGCGGCATTTCTTCCGGGAAATAATGCTTCTAAGGTTATTAATGAGCATGATGAGGTAATGATTGAAGGTATTGGCGGAATTAAGGGGAAGTCCAAAGGAGATATTCCTGGAATTCGTTGGAAGGTTATTCAGGTGAATGGGCAGTCTTTAAGAGCTTTGGTTAGAGGTAAGATAGAGAGGGCGAGAAAGTAAGATGGTAGAAGATATTAAGTTATTTGATAGATGGACGTTTAGAGGTGTTATTGTATCAGATCAGGGTTTAAAGCCGTATATTAATTTAAGTCCTATTTTGGTTCCAAGAACTAATGGTTATCATCATAATACTGCTTTTTATAAGACTAAGGTTAATATTATTGAGAGGTTTATGAATAGGATGGCAGTTACAGGGCATAAGGGAAAAAAGCATAAGCAGACATCAGGACATAATACTGGTAAGTCTAAGTTGCATTTGAACATGATGTATAAGGTTTTAGAGGAACTTGAAAAGAGAACTAAGGAGAATCCAATTCAGGTGCTTGTTATTGCTATTGAGAAAGCCGCACCAAGAGAGGAAGTAATTACAATTGAGAGATCAGGCGCGAGGTATGCTCAGGCGGTGGATATGGGACCACAGAGAAGGGTTGATTTGGTTATTCGCAGTATTTGTCAGGGAGCGGCGTATAAAGCGTTTGATTCAAATAAGTCATTGGTTAGCGCCTTAGTTGAGGATATTTTAAGTTGTTATGAGGGTAATTCAAATAGTATGGCAATGTCTAAGAGGCATGAGATAGAGAAGATGGCAGCAGCTGCTAAGTAAGGAGGTAAAGAGAGTATAAAAATGTTAAATGAGGTTAAAACGGGAACTACTTGTATTGGGTTTTTGTTTAAGGATGGAGTTTTGCTTAGTGCGGATAGAAGAATTACAACATATAAAATTGAGAGTGATAAGTTTACAAAGATTTTTAATGTTTCATCTAATACGGTTGCAACAATTGCAGGGCATGCATCTCCAGCACAGTTGTTTATGAGATACTTAAAGTCAGAGGTTAAGTTGCTTGAGTTAAAGAAGGAAAGAACTGCAAGAGTTTCTGAGGTAGCATCAGTTCTTAATTCGTTTCAGTATAGCGGGGCAAGATCTCAGGGAGCGATTGTAGCAAGTATTTTGGGAGGATTTGATGAGAAGGATGGAGCATCTTTGTATGATATGAGTCCTGATGGAACTATGATTGATGTTGAGCCTTATGCAACTACGGGCTCTGGTAGTATTTTTGTGAAGAGTATTCTTGATTCGCAGTATAAAAAAGATATGTCAGAAAAGGAAGCTTTAGATTTGCTTGATAAGTGTTTTAAGGCATCATTTAAGAATGATAATGCAAGTGGAGGAGGATATATTGCAAGGATTGTAACAAAGGATGGGATTAAGGAAGTTACAAGGAAGATTGTTAAAACGGAGATTGTAGATGAGTAAAATGGAAGTTGTAAAAGAAAGCGATAATAAACTCTTGGGGAGAAAGGAGGTTTTAGTTCAGATTGAAACGGAGGGACCAACTCATGCAAGGGCAAAGGTAAAAGAGGAGATTGCAAAGAAGTTTAAGACAAAAGAAAATTTAGTAGTTGTTAATTCAATTAAGTCGCATTATGGTAGTTTGAATGTGCTTGTAAGTGCTAATGTTTACGATAAGAAAGAGACTCTTGAAAGGCTAACTTCTAAGCATATAGTGAATAGAAATTCTAAGGGGGTTTCTAATGAGGAAGGGAATCAGGCTCAAGAAGGTGAGATGGAGAATGTTTCTAATGAGGAAAGTCCTCAAGCTCAAGAGAGTGAAGGTGAGAGTGAAAATGCTTCCTCGCAGGAAGGGGAATCAGAGGAGTCTTCTGGTGGGAATTTAAATGATAGTGAGGATAATAATGATGAAAAGACTAAGAGTAGTGAAGGTGATAATTTAGAGGAGGAAGATAAGAATGACACGGTATAAACATCCAGCGAAGAAATCAAGGTTGATTAGGGCTAATAGGAATACTAAGTGGGCTCCTGTTTTTGTAGTGCTTAAGAAGTTTGGTTCAGGTAAGAAAGTTCATCCCTCTCGTTTGTCAAGAAAGAGAAGTTGGAGAAGGAATAAACTTAAAGTTTAATTTTTTGTTAGAGTTTTTTTTTAAGGTGACGATATTAAGTTTAGTGTTCTTAAATAGAAAATTTTTTTTTGGGCAAACATTTAAAAAGTTATTATAATTAATTTTTGTAAGTTTAATCAAAAAATTAGAGAGGTTAAAATAATAAATGAAAAGAAGTTCCAGAAGGTGGAAAAAGAAGGGGCAGATGAGATGGAAATGGCAAAAGAAGATTATGAGAGTCAGGAAGAGAAAGATTAGAAATTCTAAGTAGATTTGTTTAGGTATGAATTATGCCATCTAATAATTTGATTGATAAGAAGTTTTATGAACTTGAAGAGTCTAAATTTGATTCTAAGTATTGGGATATAACAAGAGAACAGGGGGAATTTTTATCAAATTTAGTTTCTTTTAAAAAACCCGAAAACATACTTGAGATTGGAACTTCTAATGGGTATTCTACTTTATTTTTGGCAAGAGAATTTCATAAGGGAAAGATATTTACAATTGAAATTGATGATTTTAGGTTTAATGAAGCTAAGAAGAATTTTTCTTTGTGTGAATTGGATGAGAAAATTAGTTGTTTGAAAGGGGATGTTTTTTGCGTTTTGAATAATTATAAGTTTGATTGCGTGTTTGATTTAGTTTTTGTTGATGCGGCTCAGAAGCAGTATAGGGAAATTGTAGAGATGTTTGAAGGGAAGAATCTTCTAAGTGAAAGTTTTGTGATGGTTTTTGATAATATAAGTTCTCATAGTTACATGGGAAAGTTTGTTGAATTTATGAAATCCAAGTATTTGTGTGAGAGAATTGAATTAGGTTCAGGAATGCTTGTTTGTAGAAATTTTAGAGATTAATTCAAACTCCTTATTTGAGGCAATTGTTTTATATCCTTCATATTGGTTAACTATTGTATAATAATTTTCTTTGATTTCAATGTTTCTGTTTTTGGTTTTGATTGTGAAAACTTCATCTTTAGATGGGTTCATTCTTTTTATTTCGTTTGCTACTTCTTTGCTTGAATATGGAAATATTTTATTAATTAATTCATAGTTTGGGATTACTCTTGATGTTTTGTTAAGGTATGCATCTATTCTTATAAATTTGTTTAGTTTAGATTCTATGAGTTGTTTGTTTTGGATGTTTTGAACTATAATTACTTTGTGTTTTCTCTTTGCATAAATTCCTGTCAGGATGTCTTTGAAATATTCTCCGTATTCAATGGATGAGTCTCTTTTTTTATCGTCAATTAGAAATCTTAGATTAGAAATGGTTTGGTTGAATTCATTGTTTAGAGCATCTGAGGAGTTTTTATCAAATATTTCAAGTGAAGTAGTGTAAATTTTGAATATGGCACATACAAAGTAAAGTTCTCTTTCGTCCATATCATATCCTTCAATAAAGAAATTGAATTTTTTGATTCCTACAATACATTCTTGCAGGAATTTTTTGTGTTTTGGTTTTTTCATGAAATCAATTAAGTTTTTTTCAATGTAATATAGGTATCCAAATAAATAATTTTCAATTAGAGTTTTGGGTTTTACTATATGCGGTTTTTTGTTTAGTTCAATTGTTCTTTCTAAGATTGTTTTGTATAGTTTTTCTAAGTGATGATTAAGTTTGTTTATTTCGTTTGCATCTATTTTTTCTTTTTGTATTAGTGCTATGATATTGTTTTCAAATGTTGTTTTAATGATAAAGTCCAATTCGTTTTTGAATTCAACAATCCGGGATTCTGAGAGAGTGTTAAATGAGTTTTCTAAGTTTTGTTTTAGGTATAGTCTTCTCATATAACCTTTTTTCCCTTCTTCATCAATTATGTATAAGTCTTCTAATTTGTCAATGTCTAATGTGAATTTTAATCCTGTTATACTTAAGAAGTGGTCTGTATTTTTGATTAGTACAAAGGAGTTTTTTTTGGATCTTTTCCACAGAGGGAGTGGGATTGTTCCCTGAGGAAAACTTATTCTTATGTTGTTTATGTTCTTTATTTTACTTAGCCAGAGATTTGGGGATGTGTTTGTTATTTTTATGTTGTTTAGTTTGTCTTTGAGTTCTTCATAGTTTATTTTTAGGTAATAATCTGTTGATAGGTCTTTATATATTTTTGAGAGCGAGTCTTTTTTGAAGTATTGTTCTTCTTTTTTCTCTAGGATTAGAAGGGGTTTTATGATTTCTTTGTGTTTTAGGTTGTCATGCACGTTTATATATGTATCACGTATGTATCCGTTTTCAATCATATGCACTATTGGGATTTTCATATCAATTGCAAGTTGAAGGTGCTCAGAGTTTATTGTTGGTGTAAAAAATTCAGTTTTATCTGATTTTGTTATGTGAATTTTGTTGAAGTCTATATTGAGAGTTTCATATGAGTATTCTTTTAGGTTGTTTATAATAGTAGGAGTTTTAAAGTCTAATTCAAATTTAATGTTGAGTAATTCTTTTGGGAGAACTTCTTTTACACTGATAACTTTTCTTTGTGATTGTATTATTTCAAGTATTTTTTTGTCTGCTATGTATTTTTGAGGTTTGTTTCCAATTCTAAATTCGTATAAATCGCATTCTTCTCCGATAAGGATTGTGTGAAAGAGAAGTGTGTTTAATGGATTGTCTAAGATTAGAAGTTTTCTTTTGTCGGATAAGTTTACTTCTGTTATGTATTTTTGCACAATAATTTTTTTTATGGTTAAGTTTTTTTGTGGAATTTCTTTGTTTTCGCAAAAGAATCTGATTTTTGTTTTTTCAATTATTTTTTTTTCTTTTACTGCTTTGTAGAGAAATTTAAGGTAATTGTCTGAGTTCATTTTAGGAGATAGTTATTGTGTTCTCATTGCTTGAAATTTCTTTTTCTTTTCCGAGGTATGATTTGGTTAATGGGGTTTCTGTGTCTTCTAATTTTGCGTTTATTTTGTTTATAGGATCGGTTTTAATTATTATTGTTTTTTGGGGGTCCGTGTTTAGGTTTATGTTTGTGTTTTCTTCCATAAGAGATGATACAAATGTTGCCTCGTTTAGAACTGTTTTTGTGTGGACAAAGTCAGGATTGGTTACTATGAAAATTCCAGACAGAATTGTTATGAAAATAAGAACTGCAAATGCTGCCATTGAAATTTCGTATATGGGCATGTTTAGTTCTGTCATTTATTTGTTTTACGGTGTCTGGATTTAATAGTTTATTGCACAATCTGATGGGAGTAAATAAATTCGTTAATTAAGGTGGGGGAAATGAAAGATAAATTAAGGAAATCTAATTGTGTTTGGGTAGTTTAAAGGATTGTATTTTAAGAAAGATTTATATAAGAGTTATTTCGTAAATTTTTATGAGTGATGATATTAGAGCAATTATTTACAGGCTTCATCCTTTGGAGAGAGCAGTTTTGAGAGGGGATAGTTTATCTGAGGCTGAGTTAAAAAAGGGTGTGCAACTTCTTGAGGCTAATTCTTTTGCGAAGGTTGAGTGGAGAGATGATGTTTTTGTAGGGCTTGATAAGTTTGGAAAGAAATATGTTTTGTCTGATTTGCCTGAGATTAGTTTGTTAAGGGAAGTGATTTCTTCTAAAAAGAAGATGTCTGAGTTAAGTCTGGATAAGGCTTTGGTTGGTTCTGCTCTTGGGGTTTTAAAGAGAAATGGTTTAGTTGATGTGCATAGAGAGGGAGGTGAACAGGTAGTTATTGCCAAGTCTTCTGCTAAGGGTTTTCTGAAGTCTTATTCTAATCCTTTGAAGTTGTTTACTGATGATGTTTTAGAGAGTGAGTTAAGTTCTTCTCAGAAGAAGGTTTTTTTGGAGTTTTCAAAGAGAGCAGGTTTTTTAAGGGAGTTTTCAAAGAAGAATTTTTCTTATAGTTTGACGAAGAAGGGTGAGAGAGTTTCCACAGAGTTTAAGGCTAAGTATTCTAAGCTGAATCTTCTTGAGGCAGTTGATTCTTCTATGTTGAAAACTCAGAGTTGGAAGGGCAAGGAGTTTAGGCATTATGATGTTAGTCTTAAAGCAGGTTATAGTAATATTGGGAGATACCATCCAATGCTTGAGGCAAATAATATTTTGCGTGATGTTTTTGTTGAGATGGGGTTTTCTGAGATGAGCGGGCCAATGGTTGAGTCGGCTTTCTGGAATATGGATGTTATGTGGATTCCTCAGGACCACCCAGCACGTGATGAGCAGGATACTTTTTATCTTGATGGGGAGTGTGATATTCCAAAAAATATTGCATCTAAGGTTAGAAAAATGCATGAGATAGGTATTAAGAAAACTCATACTCAGACAGGTGAGTGGAGTTATGATATTGCAAAGAAGAGACTTCTTAGAACTCATTCTACTGCTACTAGTTTTAGAACTTTGCATGAACTTGGGAAGAGGTTAAAGAAGGGAGAAGATATTAATGGGAAGTATTTTTATATTGCGTGCAATTTTCGTAATGAGGCAATTGATGCAACTCATTTAGCAGAGTTTTATCAGGCGGAAGGGTTTATTGTTGGAGATGATTTATCGCTTGCTGATTTGATGGGTTTTATTTCTATGTATTATTCTAAGCTTGGTATTAAGAAAATTAAGTTTAAGCCAACTTTTAATCCTTATACAGAGCCTTCAATGGAAGCCCATTATTATGACCCAAAGATGAAGAAGTGGTATGCATTGATTAATTCAGGTATTTTTAGAAAAGAAACTCTTGAACCTTTGGGTCTTGGGGATAAGATAATTATTGCGTGGGGAATGGGGGCATCGCGTGTGGCAACTTTGTTGTGTGGTAAGAGTTCAATGAGAGAGATTACAGGCGCTACTTGTGATTTGGAGTGGCTTAAAAACAGGGAGATGATGAGACGCGAGATTGTGAGGTAATCTTTATGAAGATTTTATTTGACACTAATATTTTGATTTCAAGAGAAGATTACAATCAACTTTCAAATTAAATTCCTTAGAACAATTATTGAGAGTGATTAATGATTTAAAGAAAGGTTATTTAATAGATAGTTCCTTGTTATAATTTCCTAATTCTTTACGAATAACATCTTTCAATTCACTATTTAGATTGTAATATGATTGAGGGGGTTTGAAGTTTGGGATTTTCTTCTTTAAATCATAGAGAGAAATTTCTTGTGCAAATTTTTTAACTTTTTTAAGAATAATGGCAGTTCCTATCCTACATCCTTTAAAATAATCAAAGAACTCTTTTTTAGTAATTCCTCCTGAATCTTTTGTTTTTTCCCACAACTTATGAATATTTCCCCTTAATTTTTCTTTCACTAAAAAGTAACCTAAAATTTTTCTATCAATTCCACTGCTGTAAATAAAACAAGTTTCGTTTTCTTTTACATTAACGTCTTGCCTTCTAAATTCTACTAATTTTTCGTTTCTAAGGATTTTTTGAGAGTACTCAGTTTTTATAGAAAATAGTTTAGCCATATCTCCACTCCAAAAATGAGATTTAAAAATACATATATAATCTATATAGTAACGAACAATTAGAGTAAGATTTAGTTTTGTAGATATTAAATATTATAACAAGATAGTTCTGCTTAGAATCTTATTAACAAAAAGTATATAAATCTTTTATTTTAAGTGATTCTATATAGGATAAGATGGTATATGTTTATGCAAAGCATTCTAAGTTGGTTAAGTATATTGGCAAAAAGTTATCTGTTAGTGAGATTGAGGAAACTTTAAAGGATATGGGGATGGATGTTAAGGGAGATTCAGGCGAGAGAGATCCCACATTAAAGATTGAGATTACTTCTGAGAAGACAGATATGGTTTCTGTTGCCGGAATTTCAAGGGCTATTAGATATTATAGGGGTTTTGATAAGGAACTTCCTAAGTATAAGGTTTCTAAGGCAGAAGATAGTGTGATTGTTTATAGGATGGCAGAGAAAGTCCGTCCCAAGACAGTCTGTGTTATTTTGCGTGATGTTGATATGAGTGAGGAACTGCTTGATGAGATGATTGAGATTCAGGAGAAGATTCATGAGAGTTTTGGGAGAAACCGTAAGAAGGCAAGTATAGGAGTTTATCCCTGTGATGATTTTGAGTTTCCTGTAAGTTTTACGGCTCAGAAACCAAAGGATATTGTTTTTCGTCCATTGGAATCAGATAAGGAGATGAATGGGTATGAGATATTAAAGTATCATGATACAGGGAAAAAGTATGCTCATCTGCTGTCTGAACTTGATTATTTTCCTGTTTTTCGTGATAAGAACGAGAATGTTTTAAGCATGCCTCCAATTATTAATTCTCATAGTAGCGGGCGTGTTGGTTTGCATCACAGGGATTTGTTTATTGAGATTTCAGGGCATAATTTGACTTATCTGGATAGTCTGCTTAAGGTTATAGTTACAACTTTTATTGAAATGGGAGCAAAGGCTCAGGCAGTGAGTGTTAAGTATCCAGATGGTTCAAAGTATGAGATTGACTTAGGTAATACTGAGTTTGATGTAAGTTTAGAGTATGTAAATAAATTAATTGGATTTAGTATAAAACCTAATCAGGTTGAGAAACTTTTGAATAAGGTTATGCTTGGCTTGAAGAAAATTAAAGGTGATAAATTGACTGTGTTAGTTCCTCCTTTTAGAACAGATATTTGGCATGATTGTGATATTGCAGATGATATTGCAAGGGCTTATGGCTATAATAATATTGGTTTGAGGTTTCCATCTGTTTCGTCTATTGGGGAGACTCTTGTTTTGTCTGATTTTCGTGATAGGTTAAATGATACGATGGTTGGTTTTGGTTTTATACAGTTGTATACTTATATGCTTACTTCGGTTCAGACGCAATTTAGAAAAATGGAACTTGGAAAAGGGGATAAGAATTATGTGAAGTTAGTTGATTGTGAGGAGCAGGGGCTTAATATGATAAGAGCAAGGGTTCTTCCAGAGATTTTAGAATCGCTTCATATTAATCGCAGGAATAAGTATCCTCAGAAGGTTTTTGAGAGTGGTTTTGTTATTAAGTCTGACTCTAAGACAGATACTAAGTCAAGGGATTGTCTGCATTTGTGTGTTGCAGTTGCAGATCCTAATTCAAATTATACTGTTATTAAAGGGGTGCTTGATACTTTTGCTAAATTAAATGGTTTGGATTTTGATGTAAAAGAGTTAAGTAATGTTTCTTTTTTGATTGAGGGCAGGGCGGCCGAGATTTTTTATAAGAGTAAGAGTGTTGGGTTTATCGGAGAGATTCGTCCACAGGTTCTGGAAAATTTTGGATTGTTAGTTCCAGTATGTGCGTTTGAATTGGTGATAAGTGATATTTTTGAATTGATGAAGTAATGTTATTTGCTATGAGTATTCTTTAATCTATTCTGTATAAAAATTTTGTAATATGTATTTTCTTTTTCTCTTTATGTATTCCATTAATTTTGGTCTTTTATTAAATACATATGGATCATCTAAGTATCTTGCTCTTTCTGTTATTTCTTTTTTGCTAATATTATTGAGACCTACAAGATCTCCTAATTCTCTGCTCATTTTAGTATCTTTATCTATTAATTTTTCTCTGTTGTATTTTGTTGGGTCATTAATAAATTTTTCTAAGAGTACTACTGTAGGGTATATTTTCATAAGGGATTCTTCAATACTCATAATACCGTCTAGTGATTTCTCTAATACTAAATTGTTTACCTGAACAGTAGAGATATCTCTAGGAACTATTCTTTTTATTTTATATCTGTTGTTTTCTATATCTTTCTCCCTAATTTCTTTTGTTTGACAATTTTGCGTTAGGTATTCATAAACCTGTTCATATATGCAATTTTCTTCAGTTTTTAATACTTCTTCAGTTTTTAATACTTCTTCAGTTTTTAATACTTCTTCAGTTTTTAATGAAGGTATAAATAATACTTCTATAACTCTGATTCTGTCATAAAGACTTGTAGATTTGATATTGAAGTTTGAAGTAGTATCATGTTTTGGTAAATTGGCTATTCTATTCATAACTATAGTAATGATAATATATTTAAAAGATTTTGGGTAACTACTTTAAAATAGTGATTTATTATATTGGTTTTGGTTTGAGGTTGTGGTTTATTAGATATTTTTTAGATTCATATGAATATTTTATGAAGTGAGGCCGACAGGATTTGAACCCGCATCTGCTGGTCTGGAGCCAGCTGTTCTGCCAGATTATACTACAGCCCCAATTTAGAATATAGTTATATATCTTTGAGTGACTTTATAAATCTAACTTCTCTGAGGGGTGTGCAGTAAAGTAGCATATGCTACCAATCAATTTTATTGAAGACTTCAGCAGGAGTTTTCTGATGAAGGCTTAAATGAGGTCTAAATTGATTGTAATTAAAACGAAATAACTCTAAATCATTATTATAAAAAGAACATTCACTTTTAATAGTACCAAAAAGTCTTTCGACTTTTCCATTCGTTTGAGGTCTTTTGATCTTTGTACGAATGTGTTTAAGATTTCTTCTTCTACACCAAACATCAAATTTTGAATACTTTGATTTCCCGCCATAGGGACTTCCATTATCACTAATTATCTGTTTGGGAGTTCCAAACTGGGAAATTAAAGTATCTAAGAACTGCGTAACTACAAATGTGGTGACTGTTGGAACATGTAAAATACCTAAGCAGTAACGTGAACAGTCATCAATTACTGCAATTACTTTACCTGATTCACCAAACTCACTATCATCAATATGCCATAGGGAGTTTGGATTTTCACGTTCGAAACGAACGTATTTAGCTCTTTGCCCACGATTATGTTCTTTACGAGTTAAACCATTACGTTTTAGAACTTTATTGATTGTAGTATGAGATAATTGAACAGATTTAATCTTTTGCTTTAGCTTTAGTGCTCCCCAACCAGTTTTATTACGTAACTCAATTATCTCTTTTTCAGCTTCTTGAGTTACTTTGTAATAAACTTTATTAGGGATTTTAGATTTGTCTTGAAAATTCCAAATTCCATCATTAAATCGTTTATACCAACGCTTTAATGTTGAAATATGAAAAGTTCTACTGAACTTTTTCTCTAAAAGTATTTGACATTTAGAGTACGAATACTTACATTTTAACTTTATGAATTCACGGCGTAAATGTTCTTTTTTCATAAAAATTAGAAAAATTCTAATTTTATATGGTAGCATATGCTACTTTACTGCACACTTCTCTGAGGCAGGATTCTCCCGTTAATGACAACAAAAAATTTTTAAAGAAGAGGATTTGGGTAGTTTTATGGCAAAAAGAGAAAATATTCTTCCTTATTCTCCTCTTGGGGATTTAATTGGAGAGGCAAGCGGAAAGAGAGTTTCTAAGGAGGCAAAGGTTACAGCTTCGCAGATTCTTGAGGAAGTGAGTGAGAAAATTGTAAAGAAGGCAGGATTACTTGCAGAGCATTCAGGAAGAAAAACAATAAAGTCAAAGGATGTTATTTTAGCATTTAATCAGATAAAGGGTGATTTATGATGATGGGACTTCCAATACTTGCAATTGAGAGATTAATGAAAGAGAAAGGGGCACATAGAGTGTCAGATGATGCTAAAGAGGAATTAAGGAAAATTCTTGAGACTTATTTGTATGATTTATCAATAAAGGCTTCAAAGATTGCATCTCATTCTGGCAGAAAGACAATTAATTCTGGTGATTTGTTGATTGCTAAGGAATGATTTTTGTATTTGTATAATTTGGTTTTAGTTTTGGGGGATACTGTTGAGATAGGGTTACAAGTTTTTATAAATCTGTTTGGTTAAAATTATCTGTAATGATGAAGGAAAGAGGTAGAAATTCTCAGATTTCAATTGAGTATTTAACAACATATGGTTGGATGTTTATTATAGTTTTAATTGTATCAGTTATGATTTTTAGTTATGTGGATTTTAATTTTATACTTCCGGAGAAATTAGATTTCAAAAATATTGTTAGAGGAAATTATGAGGCTTCAAATGCTTATTCAGGAACTTCAGAACCTTCTTCTTTTCAGGATAAGGTTCATATTTATTTTACATATTATGATAGATACAGTGTTGAGTTAGTGCCAAATGAATCTGTGATAGTAGATGATACTGGGAAGAAGTGTATTGGTGTTTGGGCAGATAATTATGATACTGATTCGCATAATAGTAGTTTTGTTACGTTTGATAAGTATGATATTGGAAGAATTATTTTTGATTGTAATGTGAATGGTTCTTCTGAGTATGTTTGGGAGTTGTTTGAAGGAGATATTATTTCAGGCAGGATTACGATTGAGTTAAGAGAATCTCAAACAGAAATTGGAATACAGAGTAAAGGGGCTATAAGGCTTAGAGTAGATCATATAAATCTTTCAGAGCCTCCTGTGAGTGGGGTTTGTGATTTGATTAGGACTTATATGTGTGTAAATGGAACTTTCTTAAATGTATCTGATAATTCCACTCATTATTTATGGGATTGCCTTGGATTACATGGTGGTAGTAATGCTATGTGTAATAGTCCAATAATATTTACTCCGGTAAATGGTGTTTGTGATTTGATAAGAGTTGATATGTGTACAAATGGAACTTTCTTGAATGTATCTGACAATTCCACTCATTATTTATGGGATTGTGTTGGATTGAATGGCGGAAGTAGTTCTTCATGTAGCAAAGTCAAACCAGTAAATGGAATTTGTGATTTGATTAGTATTAATATGTGTATAAATGGTACATCTTATGATATTTCAGATAATTCTACTCATTATTTGTGGGATTGTCTTGGCTTACATGGTGGAAGTAATTCATCATGCAGTAAACTATTACCGCCTACTCCAATAAATGGTGTTTGTGATTTGGTAAGAGCTGAAGTGTGTACAAATGGAACTTTCTTAAATGTATCGGATAATTCCACTCATTATTTATGGGATTGTGTTGGATTGAATGGCGGAAGTAATTCTTCATGTAATATTCCAAAACCTGTAAATGGAATTTGTGATTTGATTAGTATTAATATGTGTATAAATGGAACTTTCTTGAATGTATCGGATAATTCCACTCATTATTTATGGGATTGTCTTGGGTTATATGGGGGAAGTAATTCATCATGTAATATTCCAAAACCTGTAAATGGAATTTGTGATTTGATGGGTGTTGATATGTGCATAAATGGGACATTCCAAGATGTTTTAGATAATTCTAATTATTATTTGTGGAATTGTCTTGGATTATTTGGAGGTAATATGTCTTATTGTAGTATTCGAAAGCCAGTAAATGGTGTTTGTGACTCAGATGTTGATACATGTGATGTGGGTACTTTCTTAAATACATCAGATAATTCTACTCATATTGTATGGAATTGTAATGGGTTATATGGTGGCATTAATGCTGTGTGTAGTGAGAGGATTGTAGAAGATGCATTTATTTCAGTCTGGAGAACAACTGAATTAAGTTCTGGGAGTTCAAATAGTAATCAGATTAAATTACCTTTACGTTATTCTGGAACTTATAATTTTGTTGTGGATTGGGGTGATGGAACTAATGATACAATTACAAGTTGGTATCAACCAGAAGTAACTCATACATATGCAACGCCGGGAGAATATGAGGTAAGGATTACAGGAGAGATAGTAGGTTTTACTCTTGGTCCTTATGGTTCAGATAGGGAAAAGATTATTGATATTAGAAACTGGGGTACTTTAAGAGTTGGTAATACTGGATATTATTTCTCGAGTTGTTCTAATTTAGATGTATCTGCAGCGGATGTGTTGAATTTGACAGGTACCACAAACTTGGAAGGTATGTTCTTTAATGCAGATTCATTTAATGGTGATTTAAGCTCTTGGGATGTAAGCAGTGTTACAGATATGAGACAGATGTTCAGTGATACAGATTCATTTAATAGTGATTTAAGCTCTTGGGATGTAAGCAGTGTTACAGATATGGTATATATGTTCAGTGATACAGATTCATTTGATAGTGATTTAAGCTCTTGGGATGTAAGCAGTGTTACAGATATGAGACAGATGTTCTTTAATGCAGATTCATTTGATAGTGATTTAAGTAATTGGAATGTAAGTAGTGTTACAGATATGTCAAGTATGTTCAGTGGTGCAGATTCATTTGATAGTGATTTAAGCTCTTGGGATGTAAGCAGTGTTACAGATATTTCTAGTATGTTCTATTATGCAGATTCATTTAATAGTAATTTAAGTAATTGGAATGTAAGCAGTGTTACAGATATGTCATATATGTTCTGGGATGCAGATTCATTTAATGGTGATTTAAGCTCTTGGGATGTAAGCAGTGTTACAGATATGAGTGGTATATTCATTAGTGCGGATTCATTTAATGGTGATTTAAGTGGGTGGGATGTAAGCAGTGTTACAGATATGACTAGTATGTTCTCAGGTGCACATTCATTTAATAGTGATTTAAGTGGATGGAATGTTAATGCCATTAATAGCTTTTTAGATTGTATTTCATTTAGTTATGATACTCCTTCATGGACACTTCCTAAACCAACTTTTCTATTCTCATTATGTAATTAAGAAATATTTTAGTTAGCTATGTAATTTATGTTCTAATTTTTATATTTTTTTGATGAGTTGTTATGATTATTTCATTTAGTGAAATGAGGTGAACACTTAGTTAAAATTTGTTGGAAACTTAATTGAGTTCTTTTATTTGTCCGAAGGGTTTGAATTCTCTTCCTCCCCCACTGTAAAATTTAGTGAAGAATTCTACGTAATGAAGTCTTAGAGTGTGAAGGAATCCTTCAAAGCATCCAAGAGCGATGTTGAAGATGTGCCCGACAGAGAATAAGATAATCCCAAATATTATTCCTATTACTCCTTGTGAGAACAATGTTAATGTATAATTATTGATTAATATTGCAATTGCAATTGATGATAAACCAACTGCCATAAGTCTTGCATATGATAGAATGTTTGTGAAAAATGAAGGAACTTCCATAATTCCTATAAAGCTGTGTCCTAAATAAATCAGTACGAGAGATAAAGCCATAAGTCCCCAGCCTGAAATTATAAAATTCAATGTGTTGCCTATGTATCCAAGAGCAAGAAATAATGCGCTTATCTGAAGAAGAATGTATGATGCTTTGTTATATATTGCTTTTTTCCAGTTTGGAAGAGCATTGATGAAACCTATTAATAATCCTAAATTGATATGAATTAACCCAAATATAACTGCTGTAATTAATAATGTTTCTGGATTTGAAGATCTCTCAAAGAATCCGTAAAATGACCCATGAAACTCAAATCCCATAAATTCCCCGTAAATAATTCCAAAGAAAATAGATGAAACTGCTGACCATTGAAGAATTGTAAGAAGGTCTTTTAAATTGGGTTTTTTAATTCTTAGAATTGTAAAGAATATAAGAGCTATTAATCCGTAGAAGACATCACCTAAGATGAATCCGAAAAATAACGGAAACATTAGGAAAATCAAAATTGTGGGATCAAATTCTCTGTATTTTGGAAGAGAATACATTTGAAGCAGTTCTTCAAATTTCCTAATTATCGGATAATTTGATAACTGAATAGGTGCATCTTCTTTTGCAACAGTATATGAAATTTCAACTTTGTCTTCAAGTATTTCTTTTACAACCCTCTCAAGTTTGTCATATGAGTTTTTTGCCACATATCCATTTATAATTACAAAATTTTTTGTTTCCAGAAATTTAGGTTTTGCTTCCATAATAGATATTTTTTTTGATAATCCATTTTCTTTTAATTTAAGAGTTTCAAGTGAATTGTCTGCTATCTCTTTTAAACTTGATTTTATATTTTCAATTCTTTTTTCTTTTTTCATAATTTTAGTGTTTAAATCTGTATCAATGTCATACTTTGGCAAATAAAATTCTTTGAATGTAAATGGCAGTTTCTTGCTTTTTGCTATGAAATATGTTCTTGTTTCTAATGTGAAAGTTCTGTATTCAATTCCTTTTCCTATCAGAATGTTAAGGATTGGTTTTTTTACTAATGGTATGAAGCCAATGACTTTATTTGAGTTGTTTAATTCTTTTTGAGATACTTCTAATTCTTTTAAAATTGTGACTCTTTTTAGTTCATCACAAAGGTAAATTAGTTCTTTTTCTTCTGTGTCTAATTTTCTTTTTAATTCAAGGGTTTTTTCAATGGAATCTTCCTCATAGTCATTTAAATCTTTTTTATGGAAGAGATTTAATATATTAATTGTTGAACGCATTCTTAGAAGGGAATGGGACAGTTCATTTAAATCCTCATGATCAAATCTTTCAAAGCCTTCTTCTTCAATTTCAAAGAATTCTATTAGTTTGTGTCTGTATAATTCATTCATGACTTCCTCTAATCTTTCTTTCTGAAAGAAAAGAGTCACTTTATACATTTTATCTGGTTTGAACATTTTTTATGATTTAATTTTTTCAATCAGGAAATCAATGCCTTTGCGAATGTCTGTTCTTGTGTCAATCTGCTTTGATTTCTCAATTGAATCTTTTAGGATTTCTTCACCTTCTTTGTTAAGATTTTCAATTTTCTCTTTGTATTGGGACTCTAGTTTTTCTCTAAGTTGGTTTTTTTCTTTTTTGAGTTTTAGGGATAGTTCTTCTTTGTATTTTTCAAGTGATTTTTCTGCTTTTTTTTGGGCATTAGAAATTATGTTCTCATATTTTTTTTCAATTTCTAATATTTGCCTGAAATCATTCATAACTGGAATAAAATAATTACCCTTTATAAAATTTATCTTTGTTTGGCTCTGTCCGAAAATTGTTTTTTCCAAAATTTATGCTAACTATATTCAATCAAAGAAAAAAAATATTTGTCAAAAATTGCTTTATTTATATAACATTTTAAGTTCTCTTGAATTTTCGGACAGAGCCCTTTGTTTAGCAGAGATGAAGATTTACTTTCTTCTTCTGATGTCTCTGTCCACTTCTCTGTCAGCAAAGAAGAATTTTCTTTTCTTAGTTCTTTTGTTTAGATATTCGTCAAGTGATAATGTGTTTTTTCTATGTTCTTTTATTTCCTTTGGCTTGGCATGTTTTATTTTTTCTTCTTCAATGTCAAGTTGTTTTAATTTTTTTTCTTCTTCCTGTTCTTTTTTCTTTTGTTCTTCTTGTGCTTTTAGTTTGTCAAAGTAAGCCTTTCTGTAATGGTTAGGAGAATCCCAACTTTTTGCTGAGTGTTGTTCTTGTAAATATCTTGAAAATGGATCATTTCTAATTTTTTCCTTGGGTTTTCTTGAAAATGCTGTCCAAAACGATTTTTTGGTTTTATTATCGGGAATCTCTTTTTTTGGTTCTCTTTTGAGATTTCCTGTTTCAAAGTCTATGTCTGTTCTGTGTGATTGCAAGTCTGACATTTTTTCTTTTTCTAAGTCTAAAATCTTTCTGTGTTCTTTTATTTCTTCTTTTTTCTTTTGCTTTATTATCTCATCTTCTTTTTCTTTTCGGTTTCTTCTAATCTGTTCAATATGTCTTGATAGTACTTTATCATGTCTGCGATTTACATCTTTTTTTCCCACATAATTTTGCATAGGTTTCATACTTCTTTTTCTTATTCTGCTTTCGTTAAATATGAAATACCATATGAATATTCCCAGAGCAATTAATGAGAAAATTATTACATACCATAGGTGTTTTTTTTGGTTGTCTTCTACTTTTTTATCTTCTAATTGAGAGTTGTTATTCGTATTATTGATGTAATTGTTGTTAATTGTGGATTTTAGTTTAATTAATGGTTCTTCGTATGTTATAAAGTATGATTCTTCTTTTGTGTTGTTAAAACTATCTTTTATTTTGATTATGATTTCGTTGATTCCCTTTTCAAGAGGTATTTTATGTGAACTCTTTGATTTTTGAGTTGTGTTTTCAAATAGTGTTTTTCCGGAATTTTTAACGGTTATGTGTGTTGTTGTTTCGTTTTCTGTTTCAATGTTAAAGGTATATGTGTTTTCTTTTGTGGTTATATCTTTTTCAAGGCTTGTTTTTAGATTTATGTTTACTTTCAGAGGGGTTTGTGATATTTTGTTTGTTCTAACACTGTTTCCTGCCTCGTCTAAAACTCTTAGGTAATAGGTGTATTCTTGGGGGTAATTTACGTTTTTGTCAGTGTATGAGGTTTTAGTTCCATCGTAAATGTCATCGCCATCACCGTCTTTGTCTTCTTTGTAGAGGATGTATTTGACATCTCCTTGTCTGTCTGATGCGCTGTCCCAATAAAGTTTTAGGTTTCCTGTGTTTGTTTGTTCTATTTCAAGAACAGTATTCTCCGGTTCTTCTGTGTCATAGTAAAATTCTCTTGTGAAGTATTCTCTTATTTTGTCATCTTCACAGTAGAATTCTAAATCATATGGTTGGGTCCTGCTTAGGGATAAATCAATTTCAAAGTTTCTTCCTGATTTTGAGAGTTCTGTATTTTTTTGTCTTGAGTCTATTTTTGTCAGGATGCATTTGTCTGCGTTTGATTTAACTGTGAATATGTCTTTGTTTGAGTATTTTTCTTCGTATGAGTTTGAGATTGATGATTTTAGAGATATTGATTTGGTTTTAGTGTTTGAATGTTCATCGTAAACTGCAAGTTTTGCTGTTCCTTCGTTGTATGGCAGTGAGATTGTGTTTTCATATGTTTCACCTCTAATTTCTCCTTCTATTTGCAAGTCTTTTTGGATGATTCTGTATGATTGTAAGTCATCGTCTGATATTTTGAAGTATAAAGAGTATGAGTCATCTTTTAGGATTAGAAGGGTTTTTTCAATTTCTGGCTCAAATATGTCGTTTATTGAGAATATTTCATCGTATGTGTTAATGTTTCCTGATGTATCGTATGTTTTGAATCTTAGTTTGATAAGCCCTATTTGTGATACTTTCTGGGAGTATGATTTTTGTGATGTCAGGTTTTTTATGGGTGTTTCTTTAGAACCTGAGACATCATATAGTTCAATTTTTGAGATTTTGTAGTTGTCTGAGTAGTTGAATTGTATTTTTAGTTCTTTTGTTTTGTTGTTTATTGTGTGATTTGTTATGTTAAATTTAGGAGGGTCTGCATCTAAGTAAATTGTTTTTGATTGGGAATCTGATGATATTGCGAATTCTCCACTTTTGATAGGGAGGGATTTGCTTGTTAGAAAGTTTATTAGTGAGAAACTAACGCAGTATGAGTTATCGCAGGAGTTTAGGGAATAGTTTTTTTCGTATGTTGTTTCGTTTTTAGTATATTCAAGTGTTATATGTGAGATGTTTTTGGGTGTTTTTATGTAGATTTGGGGTTCATTGTTTGAGAAGTAAGTTCTTGCTTTGTTGTTTTCATCAAGTACTTCAAAGGCAAATCCAATTGAGGTTAGGCAAAGAGTTAGCAGGATAGTTAGTATTAACTTTTTCATATATTTTCAGGGTGTTTATTTGTTTATAAATTTAAGTTTTGTTAGGCTCTGTCCGAAAATTCAAGAGAACTTAAAATGTTATATAAATAAAGCAATTTTTGACAAATATTTTTTTTCTTTGATTGAATATAGTTAGCATAAATTTTGGAAAAAACAATTTTCGGACAGAGCCTTTTGTTAGTTATTTGTGTAGTGCAGTGACATATGTCACCACCTCAACTTTCTCTGAAAGTTGTCAAACTCATAAGAAGGAGTCTGACCAAATAAGCTCTCATGAGGCCTAAAAGCATTGTATCTATATCTAAATAACTCTAAATCATTGTTGCAATACCTAATTTCTCTGTCAATTGTTCCAAACAAACGTTCCACTTTTCCATTTGTTTGAGGACGGTTAACTCTAGTTCTAATGTGCTTAATCCCTCTTCTTTGACACCATTTATCAAACTTAGACTTCTTACTTGTGAGTCCATATGGTGCTCCATTGTCACTGATTATTTGATTAGGATTTCCAAATTTCTTGATTAAATTATCAAGAAACTGTGTTACAATTGGTGTTGTAACAGTTGGAACGTGTAAAATACCTAAACAATAACGAGTGGCATCATCAATGACTGCAATTATTTTACCTTTTTCCCCAAATTCACTGTCATCAATATGCCAAAGTGAATTTGAGTGTTTACGTTCGAAACGAACGTATTTAGCTCTTTGCCCACGATTATGTTCTTTACGAGTTAAACCATTACGTTTTAGAACTTTATTGATTGTAGTATGAGATAATTGAACAGATTTAATCTTTTGCTTTAGCTTTAGTGCTCCCCAACCAGTTTTATTACGTAACTCAATTATCTCTTTTTCAGCTTCTTGAGTTACTTTGTAATAAACTTTATTAGGGATTTTAGATTTGTCTTGAAAATTCCAAATTCCATCATTAAATCGTTTATACCAACGCTTTAATGTTGAAATATGAAAAGTTCTACTGAACTTTTTCTCTAAAAGTATTTGACATTTAGAGTACGAATACTTACATTTTAACTTTATGAATTCACGGCGTAAATGTTCTTTTTTCATAAAAATTAGAAAAATTCTAATTTTATATGGTAGCATATGCTACTTTACTGCACAGTTTTGTTAGTTATTAGTTCTGTTTGAGAGTTCAGATTGAATTTATATGTGTGGAGGATATTATATTTTTTAGTTTGTATTTGGAAGATAGTTGAATAACCTTCATAGTTTGACTTGTTACTATTATTCGAAAATAAAAAACCTTTTTAAGTAAAGAGAATAAAAGGAAGAGTATGATAAGGGAACAGATAGGAAGAAAAAGTAAAAAGGGAGCAGTGGAGTTAAGTTTGAATTTGATTATTATGTTGATAATTGGTTTAGTGATTATGGGACTAGTGATTGCCTTTGTTACGGGTTTTTTAGAAGATGCAAAAGGTGATCTTGATAAACGGTTGACAGAACAAGAAGAAGTGCAGTTGAAAAAAGTTAAACAGGAATCTGGAAACTTTGTAGTAGTACCATCAGAGGTAACTCTAAAAATAGGAAATCCTGATGGAGAAAAGTTTTTCTTTAAAATTTTGAATTCAGGAGCAAATGAACTTGTTGCTGCTCAAATTAAAAGTAGTGGTGGTGGGGGTCATTTTACCTATTCTGTTTCGGATGGGGGTGCTACTCCTGCTACATGTATACCTGCAGTGATTAGTGTTTTGGGGGGGTTTCCTAATATGGAATCTGGAGAGGTAGATAGTTATCCTCTTATTGTGAGAGCTGTAGAAGGATCTGATACCAGTCCAGGAAATTGTTTTGTTACTCTCACTGTTGTAATTGGCGAAATTAAATACTCAGAGGTTGTAACTGTTAAAGTTGAGATTTAAGATGATTAATAAGAATATCTTTTTTGTTTTTTTGTTTTGTGGTGTTCTTGTTCTTGCGGGTTGTTCAGATGTTGATTGTTCTACTCTTGATACAACGTATGAGAAGTATTCGGAAGTGGATGGAGAGTGTGTTGCAAAGAAAATTGAGAGGAATGTATGCGGAAATGGTATTCCTGAGGATGGGGAAAATTATTGTTCTTGTCCAAATGATGTGCCAGAGAGTCATCCTGTTCTTGGATGTGAGGGAACTAAGGGAGATTATTTAGAGAAGATGTGTTCTGATAATGATGAATGTGTTCTAAAACAGAACGATAAGGTTGTGCCTCAGAAAAAATCCATTGATTTTAAGAATTCGGATGTACACTTTAAAGGAGATTTCATTATTAATGTTCCTTTTATAATTAACTCAGAAGATGATAATAAGATTGGTGTTGAACTGGAATATTTTAAACAGATAGCTAAAAGGGCAGAAATAAAGGATTTGACAGTTAAGAGTCTTATAATAATAAATTCCAATTCAATTGAGTTTGCAGAGATTATTTATAATCAAGAGGTTACTCAGGGACAGGGATATACTTTTAGAAAGAAGGAGTTTGAGATAGCGGATACAACAAAGCCAGAGATAAAAGAATCTCTGAAAGCAGAACTTACAATTTCATATAAAATAGATAGGTTTAATTCACAAGGTGAACTTCAAGTATCAGAAGATAAACTTGAAACACTTGTAGCAGGTTTGGGTTCTTGGACAATTATTAATGCAAATCACTTCCCTGATGATGAAAGTTAGAAAGTCAGTGGAGATAAAGGAACTAAATGTTTGGTTTTGATGGAGATTTCAAGTTTTGATTGATTTAATGTCTAGTTTTTCAACGTATTCTTTGAAGTAATCCAATGCTTTCATATATGCTAATTTTTTAAAGTAAATTACTTTGATTGGAGGTTTGTTGTATTCAACCCATTTAAATGCTTTGAATTCAGGTTTTTCCTGATTGTTAAAACGGATTTCTTCATCTTTTCCGTAAAAATATACAAGAAAATATTTCTGTTCTTGTCCTGATAATCCGTATTTTTCTCTTAGGTAAAAAGGAAGCAGATATTTAATTTTAGCATCCATTCTTTTAAGAATCTTGAATTTTTTGGTTCCAAGTTCTTCCCATAGTTCTCTTAGAAGAGTTTCTTCTTCTGTCTCGTTTTCTTCTATTCCTCCTTGAGGTAACTGCCAAGCATCGTCAATCCATGCGTGTTCACACATAAGAACTTTTTTATCTTTATTAATGATGATGGCGGCTACATTTTCTCTGTAGCTAAATTGCGTCATCTTCAAAGCCTTATTTTTATGTAGTAGGATTTAATTTATAAAAGTTTGTGAAGAGGGGCTCTGTCCGAAAATTGTTTTTTCCAAAATTTATGCTAACTATATTCAATCAAAGAAAAAAATATTTGTCAAAAATTGCTTTATTTATATAACATTTTAAGTTCTCTTGAATTTTCGGACAGAGCCTGTGAAGACAAAATTTTATAAAAGATTTTTGTGTCTGTTTAATAAATGGAAAGAAATTCTCAGTCTTCGTCTTTGAATGTCGTAGTTATTATGATATTATGTCTTATAGTTCTGGTTTCTGTTTCTGTGTTTTTTGTAACTAAGGTGAGTAATAGTTCTAGGACAGTGGATGATGTTTCAGGTGAGTTTACTGATGATTCTTTGGATCCGAATTTTGAGTTTTTTGAAGATAGAACTGAAGTTTCAATTCATGTACCTTATTCAGAAGACCCTGTTGATGTTTCACATAGAATTCCAAAGAGTGTTATTGAGGAATTGACATATGAGAATAGAGAGGAATTCATAGAGAGCGAGAAAGATTATGCAATTTTGGAATCAGATCCTCTTATTGCATGGCATGTTGAAAGGCCCCCACACATAATAAATTATACAATAAAGAAATCCATTTCAAAGGATGAAATTGAGAATTTCAAGGTTGAGATAACTAAGAGTAAGAAGTTTAATTATGTTACTTATTTGTTTTATCTGATGATTTTGGTTATTGTAATTATGGTATTTAAACCTCTTTTCATAAGATCAAAGAAAGAGAAAAAATGAAATCATCTAAGGGACAGATTAGCATGTTTATTATAATTTCTGTAATTATTATTTCTGCCATGGTTTTTTTGGTTTTTATGTCTAATGACTCAAAAAAGGAAGAGATTTCCAGAGGGACTGATGTTGATACTCAAGAGAGGGTTTTGTTTATTAAGGGGTATGTTGATTCTTGTATGGAGAAGCAGTTAGAGAAAGCATTAATTGTTTCAGGACTTAAAGGAGGGTTTATTTATGGTGTTCCTAATGGAATATATAGAAAGAGTTTTATATACCCTGTCCCATATCCTTATCATTTTATTGGGAACATAGGTTTGGACTGGGATTCTTTGAAATGGAATTTAGTTCATGCAAGGGAGTTGCGGATTGGAATTACTGTTCCTTATTTAGTTGAAAATGTGAACAGGTCTATTTATAATGAAACTGTTAAATCACATTTTGAGAGATATTTTTATGAGGAGTTTGGAAAGAATTGTCAGCATAAGATTATTAATGAAACTCTTGATGTTAGGGAATTTGGTGTTGAGTTAGATCCAGGGCAGGTAATTGCATCTTCCAATACTTTATTAGATGATGTTTCAGTATATAATTTGAATTCAACTGCTACAGTTAATGTTTCTTTTAATAAGGATGAAACAGAGGTGAAGTTTTTGTATCCTATTGTGTTAAATGGTTCAAGAGGGGATTCAGTGGAGTTTGTAGAATCTGTTGTATCTGTTCCTGTAAGATTTGGAGCATTAAGGTTCTTGTCTCAGGATTTAATGAATAAAAAGATGGATAATAGAAGTATTAATCTTAGTAATTCAACTCAGTTGAATAATATTTTAAGAAATATTAGTAAAGTAAGAGCTTTTATTGATAATCTTAGCGAACTAACATTTAAAATTCATAAGATTAATGATTCTCCTGAATATAAGGAGTATGTTTATTATTTCTTTGATGATGGGAGTAAGATTTTAGGGAATCCTTATGTTTATAGGTTCGGGTATCGAAATCATGCCCCTTCTTTTAATTTGAGTGTGTTGTGTGCAAATATTACTGATGATGAGTGCATTTTGGCTTATGTTGCAGATAATGGGTCTTGGTGGAATTCTACAATTAATATATCTGCCCGTATGGATCCTGAGGTAATGGATTGTCGTCCTCCTCATTATTATGGTTCTGGTGATAGTGGTGATTGTGGTAATGTTAGATATGTTGATTTGAAACCTTCTGATATTTTTAATTTGTCAACACAGGGCAATTATACTTTTAAGGCAGAGAAGGAAGGTAAGTATGATTTTAATATACAACTTACTGATGGGGAAGCTTATACTATTCAGAGAGTTTATTTTATTGTAGGAACTCCAGCGAATTTTAATAATAATGATGTTATTGATTGTATTAAATTTTATAATTATAAGAAACCAGGTTTTCCTATTGAAGCTTCATTTAAATGGAGAAATGATGAAGTTAGAATATTTACAAATTTTAGTAGTGGTAGAACCGAAGCCTATGCTTATGCTTTGTATCCAGGAAAGTATGGTATAAAAGTTCTTAATTCATGTTTTGGAAAGGATCTTGATTTTAATTATGTGGAGTATTGGGTAAATGATGTTGATCCACCTATTGTTGTTCCTGGCAATAAAATTTTTAATATTAGTACTAATGGTTCACTCCAAGAAATCAAGATTCAGATTAATAGAGCAGATGGAACTCCTATTAATGAAGAGAATTATACTTTAACTGTTTATCCTTTTAGGTGTCTTGGTCCACATGCTATTAATGATGGTAGTGAAAATCCTTGGTTTATGACTTGTTGTAATACTGAAATTTTAAATAGAAGTATCTATAATGAACCCAACCTATATTTTAAGAATGGAAGTGGAAATAATGATTTTGCTTTAGATGAAGAGGTTTATTTTTGTTATGAACCTTATGTTAATAGTCAGAAACGTCCAAGAGATCTAGGTTATGATAGGAATTTCCACACTCAAAATATTTTTGAGTATCTTCGTGGAAGCGAAATCACAAGTCTTCTTAAAGCAAGAGTGCGAATAGACTGTGATGGCACTTCTGCTATTGGGAATTTAACGAGTATTCAAGGAAGTGAATCATCACCATTTCCCACTCAGCATGTTATTGGGTTTGGATACGATAGAGAGATAATACCAGGACTTGTTAATCCGGGTATATTCGCTGGTTTTGATATTGAGCAGAGTGCAGGTCTGTGTCAATTTTGTCATATTCCTCGTAGATCTAATTTTGTTATTAAATTAAATGGGAGTAGTTATAGTGGCAGTCCTAAGCCTGATTCTCTTATTTTAACGACAGGTCTTGAGCGTCATAATAATGATTCTAGTCTCCTAAAACTTGGAACTTTTGGGGATTTATCAGGGAAGTATTATGATCCAGATTCTGACTCAGATAATTGGGTTGAGTTTAATAAGACGCAAGTTCGTTGTTTCACTCCTATTAATAAGACGTTTGGATGTGCAGATGTAGGTGGAAGTTGTTTTACAGATGGAGTTCCCACATTAGGTGCATGGTCATCTGGTGTTCGAGGAAAGGAGTTTACGGAAGGACAGAAAGTTTATATGGGTGAGAAATTCTGCAGATTAGATGGAGCTTGTGATGTTAGAGGTAATTTGTCTGTTGATATACAATATGGAGAAGATAGAAGCTATTCTTGTACTGATTCAAGTGTGAGGATTAAAATTAGAAATTGTTCATTCGATGGAAATGAAATATCTTGTACAGAATCTGATTGCCCATAGTTAATGTGTTGGATTTTAATCCTCTGGGGAATAATATGGATGCAATGTGTTTATTGGATGCATAAATGAATCTTTAGTTTTTTATTGTGTTTACTTTGGGAATAGGACAAATCTTTATATTATTCTTTTGTAGAACCTCATTATGCAACTTGAATGTAAAAAGGGAGTTTCAATGTATATTCTTGTACTTGCGATTGCATCGTTTATTATTGCTTTGATATTGCATGCAATTCTTGGTAGATTATACGTTCCTGAGCTAGAGAGATGTAATCTTTTGAACTATGAAATCACTAAATATTGCAAAACCCCTGAAGGAATGGAAGTTCATATTAAAAATAATGGTGATTCTGATATTGATTTTGTGTTTAGTGAGGATAAAGAAAATGTTCAGAAGGTGTTCTCCAGATCACTTGGGAGGGTGTCTATTAAAACGAGTTCATCTTCTGTTCATTTAAACCCTGTTATATTGACTTTTGATGGAAGTTTGGCATGTGGTTCTAGAGAGGAAAAATATAAGATTAATTCGCTTGAAAAATGTTGAGGAAAAATAATGCTCAGGTGACAATGTTTGTCATAATAGGAATAATATTAATTATAGTAATTGCTTTTCTGGTTGCAACTTCTGATTTTTCAATTTTTAAGGGTTTTGATTTCAGAGCTAAGAATCAGGTTAAGCAGATTGTTGATGATTGTATTTTAGATTCTGCTCATAGAGGAACGTTTTTGTTGGGTTTTCAGGGAGGACAGATTGAGATTGATGAGTCAATACGAAATGACCCAAGAAAGCATACGGAAATTGGAGGATTGATTATTCCCTCATGGGATTCTTTAGATGATGATATTCCAACCATTTTTTCTATGGAGAGAGAGTTGGGGAGTTTTATTGAATCTGAGAGTATTTTATGTATTGAATCAGATTTAAGGGTTCTTGAAGAAACTTTTGATATTGAAATTGATGATTCGTATTTAGTTGATGTGAGTATTAATAAGGAAGATGTCACTGTTGAAGGAAGGTTGTTGATTAGTTTTTCAGAGAAGAATTCAGATAGGGAGATTTCAGTTTCAGATTATGCAGTTAAGTTAGAGAATGTTAGGTTAGGGGACATGTATGAACTTGCGGCGCAGATTTATGGGTATGAACAGGATACAAATTTTATGGAGGAGTTAGTTTTAGATCAGATTTATTCAGCATCAGATTACAGCAATAGGGATTCTATGCCTTCTGAGGGGATTTCTTATTCGTGTTCGGGGCAAGTTTGGACGTATGAACAGTTAAAGGAGAATTTGATTAATTTGAATAAACATAATTTTAAGTATTTGCAGTTTAATGGGACTTTTCCAAAGGATTATATATATGATGCTAATTTAAATGTTGATTTAGGAACTAAGGATTTAAGGCCTTATTTTGAAAATCATTATGTTTTTGATATTAGTGATTTGCCTGATTCTTATTTAAATTATGAGGTTAATGCATTTTTACCTTATTCGGATTCGTATGAAGGAGGTGATAAGATTACAAAAGACCCTTTTTTCTGGAAGGATAGTTTTAGCGTTAAGCCAAGTTCAGGCCAAGTTGTAAAACCTATTACAATGAAAGTGTTTGATGGAAAAATCCCAATTCCTTGTGTTCAGATATATCACCATTTGTATACATTAGATTATGATATGATAATGTCAATACAGGATAGAAATTCTGAAGGAAATGGTTATATCTTCCAGTTCCCGCTAAGAATTAAGATAGAGGATAATGCTCCTAAGCAAAGAAGACCTATTGCGTTTGATCCTGCTAATCAGCCTTTAACGGTTAATAATGAAAATTATTGTACAAATGAGAGTTATATGTATTATACAGTAATTCATGCAGAAAATAAGAATTTAGATATTCCATTAAGCGGTGTTAATATTACATATCAGTGTATTCATTTATCGTGTGATATGGGAGTTACAGCAAAACCTGTTCATAAGGGTTTTACTCGTGAGTATAAATCTCCTGTTTTAAGTACTACATTTCCTTGGTGTCAGGGAGGTACTGTCATAGGAGAGAAGGAGGGTTTTCATAGAGGAGTTGCTAGAATTGATACACCAAGAGATGATGGATTTATTACGTCTTCTGCGGTTATTAAATTAACACCTCTAAAAGAATTTACAATATCACTGAGGAATGTCATTATATATGAAGGGAATCAGAATGGAAGGAAATTGTATTCTCAAGATGATGGCAGTGTTTATATAACAATTGAAAATAAGGAAAAGGGATTTGAATCTTTTGCTATATGGCCAAATGACGGAGAGATATTTAGTAAATTATCTTTTTTGGATGATGATTTTGATGAAATATACTATAATTTAACTGTTGCATATTTTGATTCAAATGGAGATTTGAAATCAATGTTTGATATTGAGAATTGGCTGCCAGATATTAATAGCGGAAATAAGATTAATATAGTTATTCCTGCATCTGCTGTACCTTTAACAGAGGAGAATTTCATTGAGAGATATGAGTTAATAAAATCTCAAGTTCAGAATCATAATGAGTATGGTATTTCATTTAGATAATTTTATAGTGTAATTTATTGTTAGATTTATTGATGCTCCTATTAGTATTATTAGTAGAATTGTGTTTCTAAGGAATTTCTGAGGAAATAAGTAGTAAGATATGTCATCATACTTTATTATCTATAGGTTGTTTATAAAATGGATTTCATGGAAGGCATGCCAGAATATTGTAAAGAAAGGTAGAATTATTAGAAGTGATAGGATTATTTTAATGTTTGTTTTTGAAAATTTTCTTATTGTGTTTTTATTTTTGTTAATTAGAAAGAGAAGGCTTACAAGAGAGAGGATAAAGGTTATGAGTAGTATGTCAAAGATTGTTCTGACTTCACTCATATGGGCTTTTTCTTTGTTATTCCACATATGATTTAACTCGTTTTTGTGTGTAAAGTAAGAGATTAAGTTCTCTGTTGCATTAATTGTGTTTTCTTTCCCTATAAGTTCATATGTTCTGTATATTTCATAGTTAAATTCATACCAAGAACTTGAGTATATCGCAAAGGAAAAGGGAATATATAGTGTTATAAATAGTAGCGATGTAAATAGATTTTTTTTGTTTTATCCCAATTTAGTTTCATTCTGATGTTACCTAATTATTCTTAAGGATTGTCCAATTATAATATTTAACTGCATTAGTTTTAAATATATTTTAGGTTATTGTTAGAATTGATTTTAGTTAAATTGAATCAGCAATTGCAATATTTAGCAAGATTGCATGGATTAAGGTAGTAGAACAATAGTTATAGCAAGTTTCATAAAGTATTATCTGTAATTTAGAAACTTATGTTTGCTTTGTAAAGATTTTAGAGAAAATCTGAAAAGGAATATTTAGTAGTATTCCTCTTCTGATGAAGGTTCTTCGTCTTCCTCTTCATCTGATTTTCTTCTTGCAATAGTAACTACCAGAGCCAGTAGTATAACAAGAGCTAAAGCTAATAGTACGATTAAAGTGATAGTCAGCCAGCTAATAGACGACCTATCTTCACCTTCAACGTATGTGTTAACTGCAAATTCTTTAACAGTTTCAGCTCCTTCCTTAACAACAAAGTTCATCTCTTTCTCACCATTAACTGATTTCTTAGGAACAACAGTCACTGTAAATTCTGCATGACTTCCTCCCTGAATCATGGCTAGAGTAGGTGATACTTCAACATCTGACCATACATTGTCAACATGAGCTAAGGATATTGGTTTGCTTTCACTAGTAGGGTTTGCAACAACGATCTTTAGTGTGTTTTCTTCTCCTGCAACTAGGTTTACGTTATTCTTGAAACTTACAAGTAAACTTCCTTCTTCTGGAATACTTGGAGCTACTACATTTAATACAAATTCTTCAGTAGTTGCAGTGTATCCGTCATCATATGATAGAGTAACTACTACATTGTAAGTCTTAGGTTCTGCATCTTCTGGTATGAATAACAACATATCATCTGATGTAGCTACTTCGTTGGAGTTTAAGTTACTAACATAGCTTGATTCACTTACACCAAGAGCTGGTACAGCAACGTTTACTCTAACTGAGTCTTGTTCCATTTGACCTCTGTTCTTCATTCTAACATTAGCAATAATGTTTTGTCCAGGTTCAACACCTGATGAAGGAGTCATAGTTAGGTCTAATACATCAACTCTGTGTCTTTGAGTGTCTATGTATAATACGTACTCTTTGTATGTAATACCTGATAAATCATTAGCACCAACGATTCTTAATTTGTAATCTTGCTGGTTGTCCATATCAGTTGGCAAATTGATACTTAGAGTCTTGACATATGTTTTACCTTCAACTAAGTTGAAAATTTTAGTTGATTCAAGGATTGATGCATGTTCATATCCTTCAATGAATATATTAAGTCTTGCGTCCTCAACGTTCTCAAGAGCTGAGAATCTCATGCTAACTTCTAATGTTTCTCCATTTAATACTTGAAGGGTGTCAACATCTTTTACTTGTTCTCCGTTAACTTCAACTTTTTCCAGAACAATCTCTAGGCCTTCTGTATCTTTTTCACTTCCAAATAAGAATGCTTTGGATACTGAACTACCAGATGATGTCTCAACAGTTAATTCATAAGTCTCCCCTTTCTTTAGGGAACTAAATGATTCAACAACATCTCTTAGGTTAAATGCTTTAACCATTGTTGTTTCTGTATTAACATTTACAATTTCTTCTACGCTTGTACCTAATTCCTCAACAGTAAATGTTAATGTGTCAAGACTGCCTGTGCTCACATTAGCATTTTCCAGAGAAACTAAGGCAATGTAGTCCCCATTATCTCCTTGAATAGTTAAGTCAGATACACTAACTGGAAGAGCAAAAGCTGTTCCTAAAAGTGCAATAAATGACATAACCATCAATGCTATTAGTTTTGTTACTTTCATTTTTTAGTTACAAATGCTAACCATCATTGAGTGACGATTAGCACATTTGTAATTATGATAAGTACATAGTTATTTATAAAGGTTTCGGAAATTAATTACTAATGAGTAACTAATATATCTTTTTTAGCAATTAAAGTCTCATATTTTTATAGTACAGGTGTCTAAGAAAGAAAATTTTCTAGTTTCCATTACGCCAATTTACTAGGAATATGGGTAATTTGGATGGATTTTTATGAATATGACGTTAATATAGTAATTAATTGTATAGTTGGATTATTTTAGAAGAGACATCATTGCAAGCAATGATTCTAATTGTAGTTCTTCATCAGAGCCCTCAACTAATCTAAATTCAACTGTTGCTATTCTATCAACAAATTTAATTTTTAGTTTAGCTTCAATTTCCATGTCAAGGATTCTTCTGTATATCTCTTTTAGTATTTCAAGAGAGGATAAGCCCTTTAAAGTTCTGAGTTTAATCATTATGTCACGTGCTTTAAAGAAGTCACCTGAAACTGCATAGTTAATCATATCTTCTATTTCTTTTGGGTTTACAAAGTCAATTATTTCATTAATTAGTTTCAAACTAACTTTTGTATTAATAGAGGCCGCTGCCTGTAAGGTGTTTAATAAGCGTCTTACATCACCACGCGAAATCTCAACTAAGAGATTTTTTGCGTTTTTATCGATATTTAATTTCTCTTTTTTTTCAATTTTAGAGAGTAGAGTATGTAAGGATTTTTCATCAAGACTCTTAAATCTAAAAATAACGCATCTGCTTTGGATAGGGTCTAAAATCTTTGCAAGTTCGTTACATGATAGAATGAATCTGCATGATGATGAGTATTTCTCCATTGTCCTCCTAAGGGCCTGCTGGGCATCTTTTGTTAGAGAATCTGCCTCGTCCAAGCAAATAATTTTATATGGAACATCAGCAAGGGACTTTAATTTAGCAAATTCTTTGATTTGATTACGAATGACATCAATACCACGATCGTCTGAGGCGTTAAGTTCTAAGAAATTTCCTGTTGTTCCATTTTTTCCATATAATTCTCTTGCGACAACTAAGGCGGTTGTGGTCTTTCCAGTCCCAGGAGCTCCTGTAAATAATAGGTGAGGTAGGGATTTTGAGTTAATGAATGCCTTAACTCTTTTTACAAAGTAATCTTGTCCAATGATTTCGTTAAATGTTTGAGGTCTGTATTTATCTACCCAAATTTGGCTTGTTTCTAACATTTAATAGAATAGGCATTCATAAGATTTAAATACTTTTGTTTTATCCAAATAATATGGAAGCAAAACTTAGAAAATTGAGAAAGAAGATAGATAAATTGGATTCTAAGATATTATATCTGCTTGGTAAGAGATTGAAGGTAGCAAAGCAGATAGGTAATATTAAGGACCAAATGGGGTTTGAGAAGACAATAGATAAAATAAGAGAGAATGAGATGAAGAGGATGCGTTCAGTACTTATTAATATTTATAAACTTGATAGAAAGTTCACAGAAGAGGTTTTTAATTTGATTATAAAGGAGTCAAAGAGATTGCAAAATCATGCATAAAAGATGTCTTTAGAAGAAATAATCGTTTCACTTACTTATTTTGGAATTTTTATTCTAATTACTTTAAATGGAGTGATTAGTTTTCCGTCAAGCCAATTAGTTTATATATTTGCAGGTTATTTTGCATCAACAGGGGATTTAAATTTGTTTCTTGTTATTGGAGTGGGGGCTGTTGCACAATCTCTTGGAAATCTTATATTGTATGAGATATCACGAAGAAAGGGATTGGATTATTCATTGAAGTTATTTAAGTTTTTAGATGTTCTAAATCCAAGACAGGAGATTAAGAAGATTCAAATAGCTTTTAGGAAAAGGGGCTCTTTTTTTTTGTTTGTTGGCAAATTAGTTAATCCAATTAAGATTTTCATCCCAATTCCAGCAGGAATTTCTAAAATGAATAGGATAAAATTTTTTGTAATAGTTCTAATTGCATCTGGAATCTGGGCAAGTATATTTTCTTGTATTGGATATTATTTTGGAAAATCATGGGAAAAATTTGGATATTATGGAGTGATTATGTTTGCAGTTTTCATAATTGTGATTATGGTATTTTATAAGTATATTAATTCTAAGGAGATTTTAGAGGAACTAGGCAATGAGAAAAACCAGAAAAAGAAGTAGTATAATAGATTTATGCTTTTTTTAGTTTGGATTCAATTACCCTTAGGTTATTTCTAATTCTATCAAGTTTACTAATATCTTCTTTAATCTTCTCTGATGCTTTTTCAGAAACATAACCTGTAGCCTTTATTTCATTTTTGTTGGTTGTATGCTTTTGTTTTCTTGGGGTATTAGTGCTCTTCGTAGTATTCTTTTGAACTTTTTCATGTTCTTTCTTATCTTGAGGTGTAAGTGTTGTAAAATGCCTGTCAAGTGTAGATAGTTCTTTCTCAGCGTTTGTTATAACACCTTTAACATTTGGAAATAATTTCTTTAGTTTCTGATAAGATGAATTTATATCGTTCATTTTCTTTTTGATTTGTGTGATAACTTCTTCTTTCTGCTCTCGAATTTCTGTGACTTTTTCGTATTCTTCTTGTAAAATCAAGGAATCTTTGAGAGAGAAGAGCAAATTTCTTCTTTTTTCTTTGAAACTGTCCATTGATACATACAAGTTCTCATTATTGTTTTGCGTTTTGACTACCATAGTTTATAAAGAAATGTTCTCCATCCTTCTAAATGTTTCTTCCATACGATCTCTCCAGTTTTCACAAGCTTTGTTTTCTAGTTCATTTAATTTATCGTATTTGGCAAATAATTCTTTTAAGGATTTCTCTTCTGCTCTGATTTCTTTCATAACTTTAACTATTTCAGAGGTATTGTTAAGTTTTACAAATATATCTCTTCTGTTTTTCATTTTAATCCTCTTTATTTCTCAAATAAGATGTTATCTAATTCATACAATTTATCCTCAATGAACTGAAAACTCTTTTTTAGGTTTTCATACTCTATGTCTTCCTCAGATCTGATATCCATTAATCTTGTGTAAGTTTCAGTTGAGTCCCTAACTTTTGATTTTACTCCTTCAACTAACTCGAGCATTGCTTTGAATTGGGAAGTTGTCAGAAATTTAGAGTTAATGCTTAGAGGGTTTGTTTCTCTATGAGATTTGACAAAGGATAATTCTGATGGTTGTTCCATTTCAGACGTTTTATTGTCTATATCTTCCAATAAATCCTTATTGTCCTGAGATGTTTCTGATGAATTACTATCGAGTGGAGTGTCAATATCAAACATGCTAAATAGTTCATCATCAGAAGAACCTGAGTCCATCTGATTTTCCAGAGGATTTTGAACTTGCCCATCATTCGAATTATTTTGAGGCACCTGTGAATCAGGAGACATCGGGGCGACTTCTGATTTGATTCCATCTAAAGAAGAACTCCCTGGAAGTGGAGGAGGAGATAAATTAGCACCTTGTGGGACTTCTGGCATGTTAGAGGACATTTGAGATTCCTTTGTTTGAACATCTTCTTTAGGTGCTTCAGGTTCCTTAGGTGGCGTACTTTCTTGACTTTTATGTTTGCTAAATAAACCCATACCTTATATTATTTTTGAAATCTATATAATTGTTTATATTTCCTAAAAAGTGAAGAACTTAAAAGTCAATTCCCTTGCGGACGCTGTGTCCAAGTTTACTATAATGTTTTATTTCTTCTACCTCAATAATCTGGTTTGAGAGTTCTAAAAATTCCTTTGGAGAGTATCTTCCTGTGATAATTAGTTTATTGACAACACTTTTTAAGACATCTAATACTTCTTTTTTTTCAAGCAGATTGGTTTTTATTGTTGTGTTCAATTCTTCGGCTATGACTGGTGTTTGTTTTTTTAGGGCAGTTCTAAGTAGCATTAAGCCTTCTTTTGCTTCTTTTTTATCTTCTTTGTGGTTTTCAAATCTAAAAGATATACCATCAAATCTTTTGCATCCTGTTGCCACATAGTCAAATCTACCGTAAAGAGTATTTTCTTTTGCCCATTTTTTTAAGGGATCAAAGAAGTATCTTTCTCCGTAGAAATCTCCCCCTTTATCAAAGTAAATAAGTCTTACATCTTCTTTATTCAAGTAAGCTCTTATGATCATTCCAAAGCAATATGTGGATTTTCCTTTGCCATTGCCTGTTATATTTAAGATATTGGATTTTGAGATAATTGTATTTTTCTTTGTGTATTTGTAGCGTGTTATTAAGTCAAATTGAGGATTAATTTCATCAAATTCTTTTTTGTTCTCCAGAACGAAAACTATTTCTGTATTTTTGGGTTTGTTATTGAGAAGGTTAATTATTTTGAGTTTAGGGATGCAGCTAAAATTACATTTGTCAAATACTACTAAGTCATATGAGTTAATTTCTTTCCAGAACATACGGTGGGGGATGTTTGTAAATTCTACTAATGGAAGAATTGCTTTTGACATTATTTGGTCTGATTTGAATCTGTATATATCAATTAGAAATCTGTCAAATTTTTTTATAAATGATCTTGAGAGTGATAGGTTTTCCAAGAAGTTTGTGAATTTGCTTGCAGTGTTTGAACAGTCAATGTATGCAATTTTTAGTCCATGTCCTAGGGCTCTTATGGTAAGTCCTACGGCTACGTTTGAAAAGTTGTCTATGTTCTCATCATAGTAGATGTGGTTTAATCCATATGTTCTTAAGTTAATCATAAGATATTCTCTGAATTATAGTTTTTAAATTTATTGGAAATTTGGGCTGGTAAGTTAACAGCAGTTTTAGGACTTTTATTATAACTTTTATAAAAAACTAAGAAAATTTATAAATATTTTATCTATCAAAGTAATTTATGGAGAAAAAAAATTTTTGGAATAAAAAATGGAGTGAAATTCAAAATAAAACTTCTACAACCAATTTTGCTAAAAAAAGCTTTAAAATAATCAAAGAAAAAGAATTTAAAACAGTATTAGATTTGGGATGTGGTGATGGGAAAGATTCAATTTACTTTGCCAAAAGAGGTTTTCATGTGACGGCCATTGATTTCTCAGAAAGTGCTATAACTATGCTTCATGAACGCTTTAAAAAAATAAATCTGAAAAACATAACACCAATAGTCAAAGATATCAAACAAATCGATTTTGAAGATAACAGTTTTGATATTATTTATGCAAATTTAAGCTTACACTATTTTAAAAATAAAGAAACAATAATGATCTTTGATAATTTACACAAATTACTAAAAAAAGGAGGATATATTTTTATAAAGTGTAAATCCACAAAGGACCTGCTATGTCAAAAAGGAGATAAAGTTGAAAATGATTTTTATGTTTACGAAGGAAAGGAATATCATTTATTCTCTAGGGAGTATTTACAGAATCTAATGAATAAATTTAGTATAATTAAACTAAGAAATACTTCATCAAAACATTTAACGATGGAAGAAGGGCTTATTAAATCTTATTTTGTTGAATGTGTTGCAGAGAAATAAAACCATTGTTTACTCTAAAACTCCTTCAATAAAGAAAGAGATGTACTCTTTTTCGTTAAAATAATGTTGTCTACAAACTTTCAAAATACTTAGCAATCTCTTTAATTTGCCAAATAACTTGAGAGTTTCTAAAATGATGACTTAGAAGTTATTTGGGATTAAGTCTTAGATGTACTATAAGTTTGCATTAGAAGTAAAATTCAATGAGGAGAAGAGAGCAGATTAGTAATGTTTAGAAATTTATTTGTTTGGGTTTATTAGAAAGTTGCCCTTTCTTAGAATATCCTTTCCGATTAATATTTTATATCTTAGGTTGCTTCTGTCTGATATTGTGAATCTTTCAGAGAAAGAGACGCCATGAAAGTTAAATTCTAGTCTGATTGTTGGTCTTTGTGACTTGCCTAATGCAGATTTTACTGTTTTGTATGATTCTACTTTTTTTTCACTTAGGTTTTTTAAAAGGTTTGAGTCAATAGAACTTGAGTCAGCTCCTGTATCTATTTTTGCTTTGAATTCTTTATTGTTTTCCAAAACAATAGTTTCCACAAGTCCTATTATTCTATTTTTATTGATTCTCATTTATCTGCCATATTCTAAGTCACGTATTACAATTTTCTTTCTTATTTCCTGTTGGTAGGTGTAATCCATTCTAACTGTGATTTGTGAGGTATATGGCTCATCTGAATTTCTTGAAAAGGTGCATCTGTATTTTAAAATGTCGTTTGTGATAACGTAGTCGTCGGATGAAGTTGGGATGCAGTCACCATCTTGAGAACCTAAACTTACAGCAGGAGGATTGCTTAGGCTTCCAAAAGGATTTATGTTTGTGTCTTCAAAGCATTCGTTTACAACGTTTCCTGACAGGATGTCTGAGACCATAATCTCGATTCCTATCTCACTTTCACCAATTGGGAATACTGATTCTATTTTCACTCCCAAAGGTCCGTTTGAAAAAATGTTTGAACCCACTTCATTTTCACATTTTTGTCCTAATTTGTTTGGGATACATAATTGTTCTCTGAACTGAGTTTTTGCCTCATAACAGTACTTGAATACAGGATTCCAACTATAATCCCCTTCAAATCCATCTAAAACAACATTCTCATAAATCAAGGCTTTGATTACATGACCGCTATCTGTTGCAGGTCCTAAACTCTCATCTCTATCTAATTGAGAATTTAAATAGCCAGTGTCAAATCCAAAGACCCTAATTTCCAGATTGTCAATTTCGTGTCTCTGGTAGTTTTTCATGTTTAGTATCATGCTAAATGGTTGTCCTTTCTGAGGCTGTATATTGTTCATAGCTTCTCCAAATTCTAAAACTACTCCACTATTACTGCTAGATGAGGCTCTTCCTATACTTGGAATTCCACTGGTTCTTACTTCTTGATTGTGTGAACATCCTGCGAAAACCAGCCCTATTAATAATAAAACACCAATAAATATTTTGCTTTTATCCATTTTTTCTTCCTCTTGACTCAAATTTTTTGTAGTATTTTAAATACTCTTCACTTCTTTTTAATATTGCATCGAGAATAATTTTTTTAATTTTTTGCTCAAAAATGTCTGATAAACTCATAAATTCAAGTATTCTGTATTTATTTTTGATTTTTTCAACAAGGAAAACGCCTCTTAGTCTTTTGATTTGTCTTCTTATATTAGAGTCCGCAGTTCCGTTTAAGGAAAGCCCGCCGTTTCTTCTGATTTCAAGCAGTTCATCTTTTATTTCGATGATGCTAAGTTCTTTTTTATCTTTTTTGGCTCTTTCTAAAACCATTAGAATATCAACAATAACGTCACGGGAGTCTCCTGGTTGTAGCAGACCAAGTGATAAACATATTTTTTTTATGGAGTTGCGCTCGGATAATCCCTTAGGATTTTCGTATCTGCGAAGTATAATCTCCATAAGTGGTGTTTCGCTAAAATTTGCCATACGTTACTTCCAAATTTTTCTATTTAAAAAGATTTCTATTCTGTGGTTCTGTTATAGAACTAATTACCAGGCTCTGTCCGAAAATTGTTTTTTCCAAAATTTATGCTAACTATATTCAATCAAAGAAAAAAAATATTTGTCAAAAATTGCTTTATTTATATAACATTTTAAGTTCTCTTGAATTTTCGGACAGAGCCAATTACCACAAATATTTATAAAAGGATATAGTTTATCGGTTGTTATAAGAGAATGATGCGTACTCATACATGTAATGAATTAATGATTAAAGATGATAAGGCAGATGTGGAACTTATTGGCTGGGCTCAGAGGGTTCGCAACCATGGTGGAAAGAAGTTTATAGATTTGAAGGATAGAGAAGGTTTGACCCAGATTGTGTTTGATCCAGATGTGACAGAGAATTTCAAAGAAGTGGATTCGTTTAGAAGGGAATATTTAATTGAAGTCAGTGGGGTTGTTCGTCCAAGACCTGATGGTACGAAAAATGAAAAGTTAAATACGGGTGAGATTGAGGTTTTGGTTAAGTCTTTTAGTTTGGTTAATAAGTGTGATGTTCTGCCTTTTGAGTTGGATGATGAGACGTTTAAGGATGTGAATGAGGATATAAGGCTTGAGTACAGGTATCTTGATTTGAGAAGACCAAGCATGTATAATATTTTAAAGAACAGGTCAAAGTTATATAAGGCAATAAGGGATAATTTTGATGAGGAAGGGTATCTTGAGATTGATACTCCAATTCTTAGCGCATCATCACCTGAGGGGGCAAGAGATTTTATAGTTCCGTCAAGAAAGCATCACGGAAAGTTTTTTGCATTGCCTCAAGCCCCTCAGATGTTTAAGCAGATTTTAATGATAGGAGGGGTTGAGAAGTATTATCAACTTCCAACATGTTTTAGGGATGAGGATTTAAGAAAGGATAGGCAGTATGAGTTTAAACAACTTGATATGGAAGCATCTTTTATTTCACGAGAGGAGTTGTTTGAGTTTATAAACAAGGTTCTTATAAAGTCTTTTAAGAGTGTTTATGGCGTTGAGATTAAGGAAGAAGTAGGGGTAATGACGTATGATGAGGTAATGAGCAAGTATGGCTGTGATAAGCCTGATTTTAGGATAACTCTGGATTCTTTGGTTGATATTTCTGATATTTGTTTGGATTGTGGGTTTGGAGTTTTTTCTAATAATGTTAGAAATGGCGGAATAGTTAAGGGTTTAAGGTTGAATGGGGGGCAGAGTCTTCTTGGAAGAAAGAAGATTGATAAGTTAATTGAGTTTTCTCAAAAGGAGCTTGGTGCAAAGGGGCTTGCATGGATGAAAGTTGAGAAATTAGGTCTTGATGGTTCTATTTGCAAATTTTTTAAGGAGGAGGAACTAAGTAAAATCAGAGAGAGGTTTAATGCGAAAGCAGGCGATTTATTGTTTTTTATTTCGGATTCAAAGGCAAATGCAAATAAGATTCTTGATTTGTTAAGAAGGCATTTAGCTGAGAGGTTTGATTTTATTAAGAAAGATAAGCATATTTTAACTTGGATTGTTGATTTTCCTCCTTTTCATTGGAATGAGGAGACAGATAGTTTGGATTTTGAGCATAATCCTTTTACAATGTGTAAGGATGAGGATGTTGATTATTTATTAGGTGTTAAGGTTTCTGATATTGAGAGAGAGAAGGAGAGACTTTTATCATTGAAGTCGGATTGTTATGATCTTGTTTATAATGGGGTTGAGATAGGAAGTGGGGCTAAGAGGATTCATCTTCCTGATCTTCAAAGCAAAATGTTTGAGTTGGTTGGGTTTTCGAAGGAGAAGATAGAGGAGAATTTCGGATGGTTTGTTCGGGCGTATAATTATGGGGCTCCTTCACATAGAGGCTGTGCTCTTGGGCTTGATAGGATTATATCAATTTTGGAGGGTAAGTCATCTATTAGGGATGTGATTGCTTTTCCTAGAAATAAGCATGGGTTTGATCCTCTGACAAAGTCCCCTTCTAGTGTTCATAATGAAAATCAGTTAAAGGATTTAGGGATTAAGTTGGATGTGAAAAAAAAGGATAAGAAGAGTTAAGTCTCACATCTATTTTCAGTATATGAGCATTTTAGTCCTCATGAAATATCCAATAATTAAAAATTTTCTTCTTCCCGTCTTCAAATTCAATTTCCTCTGGAAATTCAAATGTGTCCATATTTTCATTTAAACTAAATTTTTTTCTAACATATAATCCAACTAAAGATGAACCTTTTGAAATTGAAGGAAAGAAATGGAATTCTTTAGGTTTTTTCATTTCTAAAATCCCATCAGGAGGAATTAACTCATTTGAATTACGATCTATTAATTTGGAAAACAATCTTGAAATTATAAACTGTTCAAAGGACTTATACTTATCTAAATCATATCCTCTAAACATAAGCGGTACGAGTAAAATATAACAACTATCTTCTGTTACAGGATGTTTATATGGATAATAATAACTAATCACTGGAAATATATCTAAGATTCTAGGTTCATTATGCACAAGAGAATAATTGTAGATTTCAGAAAACCATCTTTCAACTTTTTCTGGGTAAGAAGATACTCCTCTAGAATCAATTTCATAACCTCTTGGCAAAGAATCCGATTTTTCATTTATTAAACTATTTAACTTCGCTAAAACTGCATCCTTGCTTCTTCCAAAGAGTTGTTGTGATATTTCTGAATTCTCTCTTATCATTGCTTTCACTTTCAATATATTCCTATCATTTTCGTTATATAATTCAATTAATATGTTTATATCATCGTCACTCCAAGGAGCGTTAGGAATTGGAAATTTTGTTTTTTGTTGCAAAGAGGGTTCAGATAGATTATATTTCTTCAAAATATTTTCCCAATTTGCAGGAACATTTAAACCGCTTGCTTGTGCAGGAGTTAATCCATTTAAACCCATATGAGATTTGACAAAGTTATAGTAATTCTTAAATCCTATATTGTAAGTTTGAACTCCTTTAAGAGATTTCATTCCACGCATTGATTTAGTACGGTCTTTATGTGTTCCGTGATAACGTTCTATGATGTTATTGTTACTATTCTTTTGTTTCAAACTAACATAACGATAGTGTGGTTTCTTATTCTTATAAGTTGCAAACTCCTTTTTAACACTCTTTGAATAACTAAAACTTCCGTCTGTGATTACTGTTTGAGCCTTCTTCCCTGCTGTACTCTTAGCCATCTTAAATAGTTTTAGAGCGTCTTTTGTTGAACGTTGATTAGTTACATTAGAAGCAAGTAAAAACTTAGTCTTGTTGTCCATACAGTTCCATATATACTTCTGATTACCTTTAACTTTAATAAACTGTTCGTCAGTATGCCAAGTATCAGATACAACAGGTTTAAAGTTACTTAAATAAGTATCAATTACTATGGTGTACTTCTTAACCCATTTCATAATTGTATCAGGATTTACTTTAATATTGTGAAACTGCTTTAAAGTATTAACTATACTTCGGTATGATTCACCTTTAAAATACAAGTCCATACACTTAATAATTACTTTCATATTCGCCTTGTATTCTGAAATATCATTATCTACAAACTTACTATTACAACTCTTACACTTATACGTTTGTTTAACTCCATACTTGCCTTTCTTTAGTCCATTCTTAACAACGTTCTCAGACCCACATTTTAAACACTTCTTGTTATTATCATTCAAATGTCCTTTAAGTAATAAAATGTGTTTGCAAACGTATCCTGTCTTATTATCTGGGCAAGTGCAAGAACTTAAAGACGTCTGATATTCCTTATCTGTGAACTGAGACTTAACCCAATAGTTCTCATCAAAGATAGGAACGGGAGTTATCCCACTGCTATACATAATATCGCTTCAGTGTTCACGCTCCTGCATTGGTGTTGTTTGTGTCATAATGTTAGGTATCTAACCATATTTATAAAATTATCGTTTTAGATACCGAAAGGTTTATAAAGAATAGGTATCTAATATTAAGTATTATGAAATTACAGAGTCAAATAAGCAGAGTTCACAAAGATAAAGAATATAGAAAACATTGGGTAGTTATACCTAATGAGATAGTTAAAGAGTTAAATTGGAAAACAGGGAATGAATTAGAAGCAAAGATAGAAAGAGATGTGTTGAGAATTAAGTTGAAGTAGACCATATTGGGATATTCAGAAAGTAAATTAACTGATAAGGAAAAGTATTAGTTACTATGAAAGATTAGAAAGAAGTGTGATTATGGATTGTTAGGTTCAATGGTATATTTATCTTTAATTATTTTCATAAAATCAGGTACTTTCTTTAATTCTTCACAAAATTTAGATATTGAAAATACTTTTTTATTATCAACTATTTTCTCATTATTTGTTAATATTAAAAATTTACCATTCTTTTCATCTCTATTTATTAATTCATTGATTTTTTTAATAAATATTAAATCTTCTTTGATATTTGTTTGTATATCAATGACACTTGACCTTAAAAATAAATCTTCAAAATTAGATTCTCTACTTTCTTTCTTATCTTGATGTTTTCTTTTTATTCTTAAACTTCTCATTATTTCATCATATTTCCATGATGCTAAAATAATTTTATTATCTCCTTCCCAAAATTCATCAAAGAAAACAAGAATATAAAGTTCTTCTTTTGATAATTTACTTAATATGTCGGCTAAATTATTATCATATAAGGAATAGATCTTACTTTTTATATTCTCAGATATAGTATATAATGAACCATCATTAATTATAGAAACACTACTTAAATCATATTCATCTAACATCTTAAAATTATAAAGAATTAATTAAATCAGACATTCTTCCTTGCGATTTAACATAATCTAATCTTCTTGGCGAGTTTTCTTTTACAACTAATTTAACATTGTCTGTGTCTTTAATACCTTTTTCTTTTTTAAGTTTTATATTCTTTATATCTGAACCTTTCATATGTTTAATTACACTTACGATTCGTTCTCCCTCTTTTTCTGTATTTATATTTGTCATCTTAACCACCAACATTTATTAAATTTCTAACTATTCTATTATAGATAAGATTCTCAAACTTATAAAGTTTTTTATTACTTCTATAAGGTAATTAAATTTCAAGGATTAAAACTCTCTCATCGCCATTCCTAATTATTCTTTTTCTTCAATGTTCGGTAATTTTATAAATATAAAGTTATTACTGATAAGTTATGAAACCTTATTATGTTTATATAATATTGTGTAAAAATGGTGCTCTATATGTTGGACAAACAAACAATTCATTTAGAAGAATAATACAACATTATAAAGAAGGAAGAAGTTCATCAATGTATATTAGAGCATGCGGATTTGTACAAATGATATATCAAGAAGAAGTAAAGAATAGAAAAGAAGCGATAAAAAGAGAATATGAAATACAAAAAATGAGCTACAATGAAAAATGGGAATTAGTTAAAAATCAACCTGAACCAATGAAAGAAACTGTAAATTATATAAATAATAATGTTCTAAGAAAGATAGAAGTTTAATTCTTATAAAAAAATTAATTCAAAAAGCAACCATCCCCCTAAAAACAAACAGAACCCTATGTTAAGGGCTTTGTCCATAAATTAGTTTTTCTTATTCTGAGTTGTGGGAACTTCAAATTTGTTTTGAATTTCCATCAAATTTAACAGAACCTAGTTCCCGATAAGTTTTTAAATAAGTGATATTCTCCTTATAGTGCTAGAAGAGATGAATAGAAAATGTCTGAATGGGAAACATTAAAGAGAGAAGAGGTTGAGGCAGGGGGTAATAATTTCATTGAGATTACTTTGAAAAGACACCCTGAAAGAGATAATTTGTTTGTTGGCATTTCCAAAGGCTGGACAACAGATGATGGACAGAAGAGGTATAAGACAAATATTTTGTTTACAAGGGATAAGACAGATAGTATAGTTGAGGCTATTAGTAAGGTTGCACGGGATTAATTCTTTTATTTGCAGTAGTTATAAAACTACATAAATTTTAGTTTGGTTTTTTTTTTATGAAGATAATAGATTTGAAAGGTTTACAGGTTTTAGATTCAAGGGGAAATCCAACTTTGCAGGTGGATGTTATGCTTGAGGATGGCTCAGCGGGAAGTTTTCAAGTTCCAAGCGGAGCGTCAAAGGGAAGGTCAGAGGCTCTTGAACTTCGAGATGGCAATATGAATGCTTTTTTCGGGATGGGAGTTCTAAGGGCAATTAATATTATTGAGGAGATTAAGTATGAATTGATTGGGAAGAATTTTACGCAGGAAGGGCTGGATAGAAAACTTCTTATGATTGATGGGACAGAGAATAAGTCTGTTTTAGGTGCAAATAATGTTTTGGGAATTAGTATTGCTTTTGCAAAGGCATCCGCTAAATTTTATAACTTAAGTTTAAGTGAGTATCTTTATAGGTTAGTAAATGGGAAGAGTTTTAAGGGCAAATCAGAGATGAGGTTATCAAATACTGCTCTTTTTTCAAATGTTATTAATGGGGGTTTGCACAGTGGTAATAGTTTAAATATTCAGGAGTTTATGATAGTTCCTAATTTTGATTCTTTTGAGAGTAATGTAAAAGCGGTTTGTGAGATTTATCATACTTTAAAGGGGCTGATAGAGGAGAGATACGGCAGAAGTCAGAGTTCTGTTGGTGATGAGGGAGGGTTTGCTCCAGATATTTCTAAGCCTGATGAAGCACTTGGTTTGTTGGTTGAGGCTATAGATAAGTCAAATTATGGGGATTATGTTTTTATAGCTCTTGATGTTGCGGCATCTGATTTGTATGATATTGCAAAAAGGAAGTATGAGATTGAGAGTGGATTGTTTTTAAGTTATAAGGAACTTTCAAAGTATTATGAGAATTTAATTGATAAGTATCCAATTATTTCAATTGAAGATCCTTTTGATGAGGAGGATAAGAATGCTTTTTCTTATTTTATGAAAGTTATGAGGAAAAAGAAGTTGGGTTTTGTTAATCCTATTAATAATAAGGCAGAGTTGATGGTTGTTGGAGATGATTTGCTTGTAACAAATACTGATAGGATTAAGGAGGCTTTGAGGATGAAGTTGTGTAATTCTCTTTTGCTTAAGATAAATCAGATTGGATCTTTGAGTGAGAGCATAGAGGCATTTAGGTTAGCTATGTCTAAGAAGTGGCAGGTTATAGTTTCGCACAGGTCAGGTGAGACAACAGATGCGTTTATTTCTGATTTGGCTGTTGCAATGGGATGTCCGATTAAGTTAGGAGCACCAGCGCGAGGGGAGAGAGTTGCCAAGTATAATAGGTTGCTTGAGATTTACAGGTGGAAGTCTTAGAGATTAGTTATATTGAGTTGGTTTGGATGGGATGGGATTGGGCAGGATATGAAAAGGTTTTTAATTGGTTTGGTTTTGTTTTTTTTTGTGGCTCCGTAGCTCAGTTTGGATAGAGCGATAGCCTCCTAAGCTATAGGTCCCGAGTTCGAATCTCGGCGGAGTCGTTTTTTTACTTTTAAGTTAAGGCAAATGGATTTATACTTTTTTCATAATGTATTTTTAAAATGATAAAAACATTTTTAGAGAAGGAGTTATGTAGGGTTCAAGTTATAGGAGGTGCTTTTTGAGTATGACAGTAGAAGAAAACTTTATGTTTTATGTTATGTTTTGGACGATTTTGGCAATGATGATGGTTTTAATTTATTCATTGAAACATGTTATTACAACTCAAAGATATATTCAAAATATTGACAGAAATATTGAGAAGATGGTTGAGAGGACTTTGATTGACGAGGAGAGAATTCTTGAAGATATTGAGGGACATGGGAAGAGGAGATACTCTAAAAAGAGATAGGTTTTTGTTTTTAGTTTAAGTATTTAATATGGTGAGTTAGTGAGTAAAAAGATTTATATATTGCTTTTATTGTAGATTTGTATGGTAAGTAGTGTGTCAGAGGTATTGAGACAACTTGATTTTTCCCAAATTCATAGGATTTTTTTGGATTATGAGTATTATACTTTATTGTTTCCCTTTTTGTTAATTTTTGCGGTTATGTATACGGTTTTGACTTATGTTCAGATTTTCCAGAAGAAGGAGACAGGAGAACCCATAAAGCCTGTTGTTTTTATTGTTGCGTTGGTTGTGTCTTCTATTAGTGTTTGGTTTGAGATAAGTTCAGGGTATAGGGCAGGGGATTTGCTTATTATGATGTTCCCAAATATTTCAGCTTTGACAATAGGTATTTTAACTTTGTATATTGTTGGTTCTTTGTTTGGGCAGGATTTTTTTAGAGGAATGTTTAAGAAGGATGTTTCTACTCATGTTTATTTTGTGGTTGGAGTAATAGGACTTGGTGCTATTGTGTTTTATTTAGGAATAGTTTTTGGTATGTGGGACTTTGACCCTCTTGATACAAGGTCTTATTGGAATGTCGTTATAGCGGTTGTACTTTTTGTTTTTGGGGCTTTTTTTATGATGGTTGGTTTGTGGGGATGGGGTTCTCTTCTTATATTTATTGTTGGAGTTTATGTGTGGAATTATGGGGAACAGTCAGTGTTAGATTTTATTTTTGATCCTATTATTTTTATTTTGGTTTTGATTGTGCTTCTTATATCATGGCTAACTTCTGGAAAGGATGCTCATCGTGGAGATTTAAGAACTGATTTGATTAATGCAGAGAAGGCTATTGAAGAGTATAAGAAATTGCGTGGGGGGAATGTTCCCAAGCTTTATGAGTCAAGGGTGTATGATGTTTTAGATCAAAAGTATCAGGATAAAAAGAAGAAATGGAAGGAACTTTACGGGGATGAGGATTGGTAGTTTTTAGTGTTTGTATTTTAGATCAGTAACAAAATTTTATAAAGTCTTGGTTTTAAGAGATAATTATGGCTTCATCATCAATTAGTGATTGGTTAAGGGAAGTAGATTTTGCAAGTTTTCTGTATGATCTTGAGGCTTATGGTTGGTTTCATTTTGTTTTTCCTTTTTTGCTTATTTATGCAATAGTCTTCACGATATTGAGTAAGGTTGAGATTTTTGCGGATAAAAAACCTGTTAAGGTTATTATAGCATTGGTTTTTTCTCTTGTTGCGGTTTCATTTCCCATAACGGATGAGACTTCGTGCGGGTATCATAGTAGTTCATATAGTATTTTCGGGGGGCAGTGTACTGTAGGGGATTTGATGATTTCTTTGTTTCCAGGTGTTACAGCTTTTTCGCTTGGGATTTTAGCTCTTTATATTATCGCCGCAATGCTTGGTGTTGATTTGACTAAGTTCTTCGGAAGTAAGGAGGAAGGAAATAATTGGCTTAGGTATGTGCTTGGATTTTTAGGTGTTTTGGTTGTGATTTATTATTATGCGAGAGGATTTGGATGGGATGGATTTGACGGTTCGGGTATGCATGAGTTTTTTTCTGATCCTTTGCTGTATATTCTTATTATTTTCGGATTGTTCTTCTGGTATATTAGCGGGGATGAGGAAGAAGAACATAGTGCAAGGAAAACTCTGGGGAAAATGAAGCAGGGAGAGGAAGCCCGTAAAGAAGGAGGTCTTAGAGAAGGATGATGAGGAGAAATATTTTTTTGATTTTGGTTATGTCTGTTATGGTTTTGTTTGCATCCTGCACATCAGATGGTGAGGTCAGACAGGGCAGTTATGAGATTGAGAGTTTTAATGGAGGGAGTAGTGGTCTTTTTTTTGAGTTTTTGGAGAATGCACCTCCTGGGATTGTTCGGGATCAGGAGTTGCAACCTTTTCAGGTGATAGTTCGGCTTAAGAATCAGGGGGAGTTTGATATTGGTGAGAATGAGGCATATGTTGTTTTAGCAGGGTTTAAGCCTGAGGATTTGGGTTTGACAAATGAGGGAATATCTAAAATCATTCCTCCTATGAATGGGTTTAAGAAACAAGGAAGTAATGTTATTGAGGGAAGAACCCAGCAGGTTATTTTTAGTAATTTGAAGTATACGGAATCGGTTATTTCAGGTGCGGTTTCCAGAACTATTTATGCTAATGTATGTTATCCTTATGAGACGAGAGCGTTTACTTTGCTGTGCATTAATGGGGATACGACAACTAATCTTGATAAGAGTGCTGAGATTTGTGAGTTGAGTTCTGAGAGGGCTTTTTCAAATTCGGGAGCACCTGTTCATATTGAGAAAGTTAAGCAGTCTCCGTATGGGGCTTCAAGTATTTTTGTCCAGTTTGATATTGTCCATACCCCGACAAGTGCTAATGCTGGTTTGTATGAGAGAGGTTCAATTGATTTGGATTGTAATATTAATGGGCATAGTCCAACAAGTGTTGAGTCTTTAGGAAAGAAGAATAGGATTGCTTATTCTTTTAATTCTGGGCTTGATGGTGTTGATTGTGATGGTACTGGAACTGGAAATAATACCATTATTTTAACGGGAAGTAGGTATACTGTAACTTGCGTTCAGGATACAACAGGGGAGAGAGAGTATGAGAAGCCTGCAATTATTACTCTTAAGTATGATTATTGGGATAGAATTGGAACAAGTATTACAATAGAGCATGTGGACAGGTAATAACTTTGAAGGAATTATCGGCAAAACTCTTTATATATAACTTATGAATAATACTGATTTAGCTAAATTACTTACAAAAAATATTAAAACTTTTTCATAAAATCTCTCTGTTGATTTGGGTAATTCTTATTACCTGATTATATAAGTAATTAACATTTACTCTTCCATCATATCCTATACTCTTAATAATCACATGACCACGCCCAACTTCATAATAAATTCTGATTTTATCTACCGAAAGTTTGCATAACATATATCTACCAACTATCTTCAATATATCTTTTTTATTTGTAGGTGCAGGATTTTCAGTAAGTTGTCTGATCTTTCTAAGACATCTTTTTTTTAATTGTTTATCCAACTTATTAATTTCCTTCATTACTTTTTCATCTATCTCTATATAATATAATCTAATTTCCTTCTCCATTTTAAATAAAAGAACAACTAACTTATATTTTCAGCAGCCTCATTAAATTTTTTCTCAAACTCTCTAAAACTTGGCATTCTACCACCAAAATCAAGAGGAATATATTTCTTGCCTCTTTTTGAAAATATCTTTTTTAATTCTTTGTCTGTCATAATATATTAGGAAGTTTGTTTATTTATAAAACCTAATGAACATCAAACTAAATTTTTTGTTTGATTAGAAAAAAAAGTCGGCAAAGTATTATATAGGTGGTTCTCAAAAGAAGAACTAACAAATTGACTGATAACCAAAGAAAAAGAGGAGAGAATTTTATAAATAACATAAACTTGAGTGATTTTGAGTGGTTAAATTTTGAAACTGTATGAATGGAGAAGAAGATTGTTTGTCCTTATATTTTTATATCTGTTAGTCACTATTGGGGTTTTATCATTAAAGAGGGATTACTACATTTTTTAATATTTTGTGAAATATAAATTATGTTGTAAGAAATAGAGAGGTTTAAAATATTAATAAAAAAAGAAAAATGGGAGCTTTTACAAAAGCGACGAGAAAAATTACAGCAGTGGCAACATCTGCTGTGATGGCAAGTTCAGCGGTTTTTGGTGCTGGATTAAGCAATTATCCTGATAATTTTAATAATACAGGAGTTAATGTTGTAGTAGGTGCAGCGGCTCAGGCTTCTGATTCAACTGCGGCTAACATGATTATTGATTCTCTTAAGACAGAGACTATGAAATATGAGGTTACTTATATCAAATCCACAAGTGGTGGAGGCGGTGATACGATAGATGCAGTAAGATCTAATGCTGAATTAAACTTTGGTGAAGATCTTGAAAATGTTGCAGAATCAGGAGGATTTGATGACTCTGATACTGATGTATTAGAGGATAAGAGGTTTGATAATGACATTTCTGATGAAGATTATGAGCAGACTTTACTTTTACTTAATGGAAAGTTCAACTATGCTTTAAAAGATGAAGTTGATGGCGTGGAAGAAATCACTGACGGTATTTTCTATGAAAGTGGTGAAGAGTTTGCAGAATACACTTTAGATATAAATGGTGATATTCCTCTTTTAAAAGAGGAGGATTACAAAGATAAATTAATAGGTCATGAATTAGAGATAATGGGCAATGAGTTTGTTGTCGCTGACGTTAGAACTGATGATAGTGGCGATATTAACAAGTTAGTTTTAACTGGTGGTTCTCAGACGTATGCTTTAAGTGAGGGTGCATCCATCTCTGTTCCATTTGGAGGAAGAACTTATGATATTAAGGTTCTGAATATAGATGATGATGAGGTTTTACTTGAAGTTGATGGTGATGCACAGTCAATTGATGAATATGACTCAGAAGATGTAAGCGGACTTACAATTGCTATTACAGATTTAGTTTCAGGTTCACAGCATACCAAAGGTAATGCTGTTTTAGTTGTTGGTGGTTCTAAACTTACACTTGAAGAAGGAAGAGTTAAAGTTAACGATGAAGATTTTGATGACATGTATGAAGATGAATACGATATTAATGTAATGTTTCAAGGAGAAGGTTTAGATAAGATTATAATTACTTATAGGGTAGATGATGATGTTCTATTGCAGGAAGGAGATTCTCTTAAAGATGTTCTGTTTGATGCATTTGAATTAGTGTATGAAGGAACTAATGACCCTGATTATAGTGAAGTTAGACTAACTGCTGACGGTGATGAAATTACAATTTCAGGTGAAACAGATGAAGGTGAAACTCTTAACCGAGCTTTACTTCACTCTGATAGTGATACCATCTGGGTTAGAGGTGATAGAGATGAGAATAGATTACATTTCAAAGATTCAAGCGTTAAAATCCCAAGTTTTGTTGTGAATAGTAGTCTTGAGGGTACAGCGTTTTTAGTAGGTAATGAAGATGATGCTTTCTTGTATGAAGTTACTAACGTTAATGATAACAACTATGAAACTGACTTTGATGAACTATTAAGAGGAGATGACTTAGATGATGTTAAAGTTGTAGAATGGGTTGATGAATTAGGAGGTGCATTTGAAAAAGATGCAAATGGAGTCGATGAAATGACAGTAGATTATGCTGTTCTTGGAAATGCTATCCCATTCGAAAATGAATTGTATCTGGAATTAATAGCAGATTCTGAAGGCGCTAATGATAAATCGTCTCTTAATTTCGTGGTTGATGAAGGAGATGTAAGCTATGATGACGATGGAGATGAAGTTAATTACGTTAGAATAGATATAACTTGGGATGATGAGGATGAAGAGTTTAAAATTGCCGAGCCAATGCTTAGAAATGATGCAGATAGAACTACACTAAGTACTATTGCAGATGGAGAAGTTGTTTGGGTAAATGATGGAGAGGAAGATAACGAAGAAGATAGTAATGATTTCAAGACTTTCGTTAATAGTTACGGTGTAATGGTAGAGTATGATTCTGATGATAAAGAAGAAGTAATTATTATGACTCCTGATGAGCAGGTTAGAGCAGAAGTATCAGTTGTATTTGGTGGAGGCGACAGAACTGAGTTTATGTCTGAATCATTTATGACAATGGAAGAGGCTGAAGAGAGAGCTGATGAACTTAAAGGAGAAAGCATGTACAAAAATGTAGAGGTTAATGATATGAGAGAGGGAGCAGTTACTTTTGCAATCTCAGGTCCTTTGTTAGATAGTCAGGTTACTGGAACAAGTAATATGATTGTTGTTGGAGGTCCTGCTGTTAACAGGGTTGCGGCTCAACTACTTAGCCTTCCATACCCATCAATGGGTGCTGTTTCAGGTTTATCTCCTGGACAGGGTCAGATTAGAATGTTTGAGAGTGTGAACTCCGTTTTAGTCTATGGTTGGTCAGGTGCTGATACATCAGCAGCTGCTAGCAGATTAAGTTCTGGCAACTTAGAAGGTTCACAAGTTAATGTAGGATAAATTCTTTAATGGAATTTATTTTATTTTAATTTAAGCCAAGTTGTCAAGTTTGATTGATAGACAATATTTGTTAAGTGGGGTTGAAGTAAACCCTGCTTCAAAATGACAATGTTTTTATTCTAAATGTGATTTATATTGATTTCTTGTTTTGATGTAGTGTGGTGATGTTAACAGATTTTATAAGTTAATTTTATAAATGGTTACTTTTGAATTTAGTTATGAATAAGGATAAGTTTGCAAGAGAGGTTGAGATATTAGAATTCTGGGAGAATAATAATATTTTTCAAAAAGTTAATTCTAAAAATAAGGGCTTAAAGAAGTTTAATTTTGTAGAAGGTCCTCCTTATCCAACAGGGGATGCTCATTTAGGACATTTAAGAAACTGGGCAATTAAGGATTGTGTTTTAAGGTTTAGGAGGTTTTGTGGGGAGGATGTTTACGCCAGAGATGGATATGATGTTCATGGGCTTCCTGTTGAGAATAAGGTTCAGAATAAATTGAATCTTAAAACAGTTGATGATTTGAAGGAATTTGGTGTTGAGAATTTTCTAAGAGAATGTAAAAAGTATATATCAGAGATAATAAATGATATGAAAGGAGTTCGGAGCAGGTATGGTTTGTGGCTTGATCCAAATCAGTATCAGACATCACACCCAGATTATATTTCAAGTTCTTGGATGTATTTTAAGAAGGCTCAGGAGAAGGGTTTGCTGTATAAGGATTATAAGACTGTTGCGTGGTGTCCAAATGATGAGACTACTTTGTCTGATTATGAGATTAAGGATACTTATAAGGTTTTAGATGATCCAAGTATTTATGTTAAGTTTCCACTTTGTGAAAATGAGAGAACAACGCAGTATGAGGAATCATTGGTTATATGGACAACAACTCCTTGGACTCTTCAGTCGGATATGGCAATTGCAATGCATCCTAAGTTTAGTTACGCTAAGGTTTTGGTTGAGTTAAATGGTAAAAAAGAGGTTTTGATTATTGCCCAGAGCCTTGTTGAGAATGTTATTGAGAAGATTTCCAAGTCAAATGATATTAAGTTAGTTTCAATTTTAGAGGTTAAGTTAGGAATTGAGTTTGAGGGTGTTAGGTATGTTCATATTTATATGGATGAGACGCCTTCACAGAAGAGTTTTGTAAGATCTGAGCATAAGCATATTCATAGTGTTATTATGGCGGATTTTGTAACTCTTAATGAGCAGGAGGATATTTTTGATAAGTTGGATAAGAGAGGTTATAAGCATTCGGATAAGAAGGAAGATGAGAGGGAAAATGATGAGGAAGTTGGAGAAGGTGTAAATGAGGATAATTCAAAGGAGTTATCAGGGGGAGGTTCTAAGTCTGATGGGACAGGACTTGTTCATATAGCCCCAGGACATGGGTTTGATGATTATGAGATTGGAAAGAAATATAATATTCCAATTTTCTGTCCTGTTGATGGGAAAGGAAATTTTTCAGAGGGTAAGTATGAGGGGATGTATTTTAAAGATGTTGATTCAGTTGCTATTTCGTATCTTAAAGAGAAGGGGTTTTTGCTTCATAATGAGATAAAGTCGCATAGGTATCCTTGCTGTTGGAGGTGCAAGACTCCAATTGTTTATAGAGCAGCAGATCAATGGTGGATTAAGAGGTCAGAGATTACAGGTGATATTATAAAGGAGAATAGTAATGTTAAGTGGTTTCCTCAATCGGCAAAGGCAAGTTTTAATAATTTAATGGAGAGTGCTGGGGACTGGGCAATTTCAAGGCAGAGGTATTGGGGTATTCCGCTTCCTATTTGGGAAGATGAGGATGGGAATTACGAAGTGATTGGTTCAAAGGAGGAATTGGAGAAAAGATGTGGCAAGTCTTTTGATGATTTGCATATTGATGATTTAGAGGGAGTTGAGTTTGCAAATGAGAAGAGCGGAAAGGTAATGAGAAGAGTTCCGTTTATTGCGGATGTGTGGTTTGATTCGGGTTGCGCCTCTTTTGCATCTCATTATGGCGAGGGGCTTTCTTTTGATGAGATAATTAAGAAGTACTATCCTATCTCGTGGATTACGGAAGGGGAGGACCAGATAAGAGGTTGGTTTTCTTCTTTGTTTAATGTAGGGTATGTGGTTTGTGAGAAAGCACCTTATAATCAGGTTTTATTTTACAGGTATGTTATGGATAAGAACGGGGTTAAGATGTCTAAGTCTTTGGGTAATGGGATTGATGGCGTAGAAGCAATTAATAGGTGGGGAAGTGATGCTACAAGGTATTATCTTTTGACAAAAAGGGCTACTGAGGATGTGATAAATTTTGATCCTGATGAGTTTTCAATAGTTTATGGTTTTTTTAATACTTTGGAGAATGTGTTTAAGTTCTGTAATTCTTATCTGGGTGAGTATAGTGTAAATAGAACTCCAAGTGTTTCTTTGACAAGTCTTGATTCTGTTCATATGTGGATTTTGTATAGGTTGAATAGTGTTGTTGAGAGTTTTGAGTTAGATATGGAACATTTTAGATTGAATGTGGCTTTTAAGGAGGTTGAGAGTTTTATTGTAAATGATTTTTCAAAGGTTTATTTGAAGTTGGTTAAGGATATTTGTGAGAGTAGGGATGAGGATTTGATTTTTGTTTTAAATGAGGTTTTGAGAAAGTCTTTGGTTATGCTTTCGTGTGCTATTCCTTTTAAGGCTGAAGCTTTGTATCAAGATAGTTTTATTTTTAATAAGAGGGAATCTGTTTTTCTTGAGAGTTTTCCGTCTGTTGATTCTTTGCTTGTTAAGAAGGTTTGCGAGCTTGAGGTTGATTCAAATTTTGAGTTGGCGCGTGAGGTTATAGGAGCAGTTTTAAATGCAAGAGAGAGGACAAATATTGGTGTTCGCTGGCCTTTGTCTCAGATTGATATTGGTTCAGGTGTTGATTTGAGTTCTAAACTTTTAGTGTTTGAGGGTCTGATTAAAAAATTAACAAATGTTTCAAAGGTTAGTTATGATTTAGGGGAGATTGATTTTAGTTATATTGTTAAGCCTAATTTTTCGGAGTTAAAGAGGGATTTTGATAATCCAAGTTCGGTTATTAGTGCAATTAATAAGAATAAGGATAGTATTGCAAAGGATTTAAAGGATGGCAACTCTAATGGGGTTTATGACGGTCTGGAGATTGATTTTGAACGTCATATTATTAAAGAGATGAGTTTATCTGATGAGCTTGTTTCGTCTGATTTTAGTTGCGGAAATGTTATTTTACATACTCATCAGGATGAGATTTTGCTTGAGCAGGGGTATTTAAGGGAATTGATAAGGAGGGTTCAGTCTATCAGGAAGGATTTGGGTTTGAATAAGTCTGATTTGGTTAATATTAGTTTTGAGGGTTCGGATGATTATTATATGGAACTTGCGTTTAATTGTTCATCTTTGATTAAAGGAAGGGTTGGAGCAGAGGATATTCTTAGTCATAGTTTAGGAAAGAAGTTTGAGTTTGAGATTAAGGGTAAAAAGTTAGTGGTTAGTATGGAGAAGGTTTAGGAGTAGTATAAATTTATTGTTTTTTTGTTATAGTTTATTGTTTTTTGTTTAGTTTGTCAATGAGTTCTAATGCCCATTCTTCTTCACAGTATCCGTTTGGAACAAGGGGATGATTGTTCTCTGAGAATTCTCCGTATGAGATTAGTAAGTCTCCAAGGTGTATTATTTCTTCTATTTCTTTTGAGTATTTTTTTGCTTCTTCTTGCGTGCTTAGTCTTTTTACGCTCCCATCTTTCAGTTTCACTATTGGAGGTTCTATTGTATCACATGCAGTTATTACTGTTGCTTTTCCAGGTCTTTCAATTTTTAATTGAGTTCCAACCCCTATGAAGTCATTAAGTATTTCCATAGTCTGGGCTGATACTGAACTTGATGCAAATCCTGATGTTCTACTTCTTCCATAACGTAATCTAAATCCTCCTTTTTCCATCGGGAATGTAAATATTGGTCTTCCTGCTACAATGTCTTGTATGAATGTGTAGTTTGGGAGAATTTTTGGTTTGTTTTCATCTTCTTTCTTTTTTGTTGTTTCTTCTGTTTTTGCTTTGATTTTTTTTTGCAAGTCAAGAAATTTCTTAAGAAACAACCATTGTCCAACGCCAAATTCTTTTCCCCACTCTTCAATTCTTTTGTATAGTTTGGCGGCTTTTTGGATAAGGCATTCTCCAACTACAAGGCACATTCCTCCTCTGATTCTGTTTGTGTTAATTCTTGGCAGGTCTTTATAGTTAGATACTTCAATATCTTCTGAGGGGTCTCCTGATATTTCAACTCCTATGTTTTTTATTAGAAAATGTGTTTCTTTTTCTGTTGGGACGTATTGTAATCTAACGCATCTTTCGTGATAATCCATAAGTTCTGTGTGGAATCTTTTTAGTTCGGCTTGGGTAACATCATAAGTTTTATAACCCATTTTCACTCTCACGAAATCTCCAATTAGAACAACTACTGCTCCTGCTGTTCCTCCTGCTGCTCTAATGGGACCAGCAAAAGTCATTGCTACATATTCATCACCGTCATTTCTTTTTTTAAATTCGATTCCTATGAATCCTTCAAGAGGAGCACTTACAATACCAAGTGTTAAATATGCAAAGCCAATGCGGATTCCTACTTCCATGGCTTCTTTTTTTGATTCAAATTTGCAGAATTTCTCCTGTGCTACTTCATATGCTATTTGCAGCCCAATTCTCCAGTCTAATTTTCCGTATTCTACTTCAAGTTCTTTTATTCTCTGGGCAATTCCGCATCCGAGAACCTGCGGTGAGATAACTCCAACAAGTCCTTCTACTCTCTCAGAGATGTCTTTTGTGATTGTCATCTCAACAGAATCATTTGGGTCATATCCTTGTTTTTTTGCCTTTGATGCTATGTCATATGCTTTTTCAATGTATTCATCAATTGATTTAAAGTAAGTATCTATTTGAGATTTCATTATCCTAATATTTAGGTAATTTGTTTATTTATATAAATTCTTCTTTTTTAGAAGTTTGTTATGTTAATTTGAATAATGCATTATTTTGTATTGTTTTTATGTGTGAGTTCTATGATATCTATTTATAAAGAAATAACTGTTAAAGTAAATTGTAATGGTAGATATAAGAAATGAAATAACTGATGAGAAATTAGATAAATATTTTGATGTATCAAAAAGAGCTCTTGAAAAGTTAAAGATTTGCGTGCCACAGAGAAGTCATTTGTATAAAGTAGCGAAGGATTATCTTGATATGGCTAAAACTTATTATAAGGATGCAAAGCATTTTAGAGAGAAGGGTGATTATATTAATTCGTTTGCTGCATTAAATTATTCTTATGGTTGGCTTGATGCGGGGGCAAGAATAGGAGTTTTTGATGTTGGTTATGATAATGTTCTCTTTACAGTTGATTAAGAAGTTTGTTAAGTGTTTTTGTATTAAAATTTGTTTCCTGTTTCAGAGTTCTGTTAATGAATAGTCCTTCAAGCAGTTCTCTTCTTTTTTCGTATGGTTCATCAATTATTGTTTTGCCGTTTATGTAGAAAATGTCAAATGCTTTTACTACAACTTTTATATGTGAAACTTGGTCTGTGTTTTTTGTGAGGATTCTTCTGCTAAGAATTTGAAAGGGCAGAAATTCCATTTTGTTAAAGTCAAATCCAACGCATTCGCAGTCAAGTATGAAACTTGTATCTGAGAAGTTGTTTTTAATAAATGAGATGATTTCAGGGAATTGTTTGGTTATCTCATCTAAATTTCTTGAAAATAGTTTAACTTTTTTGCAGTCGTTATGAATCTGGATGCGAAGTCCGTCATATTTAAAGTCAAGAAGGGCTGGTTTTTTGCATATTTCAAAACTCTGTGATATTGAATTCGAACGAACTCCAAGCATTGATTTTATTGGATTGCCGATTTTAATCTGGGTTTTGATTACTTTTCGCAAATCATCTTCAAGTTCTGAGTAAACACTTACAAAAGAGTTAATTGTGTTATATTTTTTTTCAAATAATGACAGGAATAAATTGTATAATTCTCTTGGGTTGTCTGTTTTAATGATGTTTGTTTTAGAGTTTAATTTTAGGAAGGTATTAAGTTGTTTTAGTAAGTTTTCATCTTTTTTGGTTTCTTTAATTTTGTATCTTTTTGAAACTAATTTATCTTGGTTTTTATCATTTAATTCCTGTGAGCATTTTAAACATTTTTTTGAATTCAGGTTCATGTAATGGCAGTTTGAACATATTATCTGGATGTTTATGATTTTGGGAAAAAGGGCATTGACAAATGCCTCACGCAGAACTCCTTCTGATACTCCTATTCTTAGTTCCTCAATTAAAATTCTTGCAAGGAATTTGTATTCCAAATCAGATTTTGCAGATAGGAACAGGTTTGTTAGTATTTCTTTTTTTATTTTATTTTTGTTTGTCCCTGAGTTTTGGGAGATTGTCTTAAAGGATTTTATTATCTCTTCAAAGGTTAGAGGTTTTGATGAAAGGGATTTTTGGTTGTTATGATTTTTTAGAAAGTGCTCTGCAACTTTTCCCACATCTCCTATTTTGTTAAAGTGTTTTTCAATTTCAGATTCATTTTTTGATGAGGTAAATGAGATCACGCTAAATATTGTTTTAAGAGAAATTCCAATACTTCTTTTGTTGTTTTCTCTTTGGTAGTTTCCTGCAATTAAGTCAAAAATCAAAGGAGTAATTTTTTTGTTCTCTGTGAAGAAATCTCTTAGAATTATAATTTTTTCAAGTCTTTTGGAGGTTCTTTCAAGTTTTTCAAATATGTTTGCAAGGTTTACAAATTTCATAATTGATTGGTGTAATTTGAGTTTATAAAACTTCTGCATGCAAAATGGGTTTTATTTTTCTTTGAATTTTGCGTTGTGAATTTTTGATTTAGGTGTGTTGAATCTTGGTTTTGTTTCGTGTTTTTTTTCTCTGTGTTGCGAAGGTGTTCTTATGAATGTTTTAATGTGTATTCTTTTGTAGAGTGTTCTGTTCTTAAATGACGCAACTTCAAGTAAGCTGAAAATGAAACCCAATATTCTTGTTATGTATCCAAAAAATGGAATTACTGAGATGAATGCAAAAATGATTAGAAGTATTTCTAAGATTATATTGGCAAATCTTAGTCTAATTAGGGAGATAATAAATTGGATTATAAGTAATATAATAATTGGTTTTGCTAAGTTAAGTTCAATGTATAGTGAAGGGATTAATCCAACGCAAAAGAGAAGAGTTACTATAACGCTTAGGATGTATTGGATAATGTCTGTTAGGCTTTTTTTATAGTATTTGATTGTTTTTTTGTGGACTTCCATTTTTTTTAAAGTTTAGGATTCTTTTAAATAGTTAATATATAAAGAGTATTTATTTATATCTTTAAATAAAGATTCTTTGTTTTTATCTGCATATTTATTATAGATTGCAATGAAGTGAGATGATAACAAATTTAAGTCTTCATAGTATAAATCTCTTAGTCTGGTTGAAATGAATAATAGTATGAAAAATAAGGTAGTTCCAAGAAAACTAATTTTTTGTCCGAAAAGAAGAGTAAATTCTGGTGAGAGGAATAAATCAATAATGAAAAATGAGATAAATGAAAAGTAAATTCCAAGATAAGAAATGGCGATTAGAACATATAACACTTTAATATCTTTAATTTTTTTTTTAATTATTTTTTTAATATCTTTAGTTGTTTCAATGTCTTTTTTTTTTGCAATTTTTATGTTGGATTCAAGAAATTTAATATAATTCTCAATTCGTATATGTCTTGTTATGCCAATTTTTCTATATTTCTCTGTAACCTTGTTTTTTATTTTTTTGAATTCCACTATAAATTGTTTAAATATTTTTCTTTATAAAGATTACTTTTTAGAGAGATTCTTAGAAATGAGGTATGTTCTTTTTGTTACTACTTAGACAATGAGTTAATATTTATAATTTGAATGCACTGGTTTTGTGTTAATTCTGAAGTTATTAGGTGTTATGGAGGTGTGAGAGATGTCAAAAAAGATATGGTTGGAGAATTACCCTAAGGGAGTTCCGCATGAGATAAATTGTGATGAGTATTTGTGTGTTAGAGATATGGTTGAGGAGAAGTTTTCTGTTTATAAGGACTGTATGGCGTTTAGTAATTTTGGCTGTGATATTTCTTTTGAGGATGTTGATATTCTTTCAAGGAAGTTTGCTTCGTTTTTGCAAAATCATTTGGGGTTAAAAAAAGGAGACAGGCTTGCTATTTGTATGCCAAATCTTCTTCAATATCCGATTGCGGTTTTTGGTGCTCTTAGAATAGGTGTTGTTATTGTAAATGTTAATCCTCTTTATACTTCAAGAGAAATGGGGTATCAGCTTAAAGATGCAGGTGTTAAGGCTATTTTGATTCTTTCTAATTTTGCTCATACTCTTGAAGAGATTGTTGTTGATATTAGTCCTATTGAGATTATTGTTACAGATGTTGGGGATATGTTATCTTTTCCAAAGTCTTTGCTTATTAATAGTATTGTTAAATATGTTAAAAGAGATGTTCCCCGCTATAGTTTAAGGGATGCTTATTCTTTTAATGAGACTCTTAAGATGGGAGTCGATGGATCTTTTGATAGAGTAGACATACTACCTGATGATTTAGCATTTATTCAATATACAGGGGGAACTACGGGTGTTTCAAAGGGGGCTATGTTAACTCAGAGAAATATTATGTCAAATGTTTTTCAGATAGTTGTATGGATGAAGAGTTATTTAAATGAGAAAGAAGAAGTAGCCGTAACTCCTCTCCCTTTGTGCCATGTTTTTGCAACAATTAGTTGTCTTGTGATGGTTTATTTTGGGGCTAAGAATATTTTGATTACAAATCCGCGAGATATTCCTGCTTTTGTTAAGGTTTTAAAGAAGAATAGGTTTAGTGTATTTGCAGGAATTAATACTTTGTTTAATGCACTTATTAATAATTCTAAGTTTGAGGAAGTGGATTTTAGTGAATTAAAGATAACTATTGCAGGAGGGATGGCTCTTACATTTAATGTGGCAGAGAAATGGGAGAAGATTACTGGTTGCCCTATTTCTGAGGGGTATGGGCTTACGGAGACTTCACCTGTTGTTTGTATTAATCCTATTGATAAGCCTCAGTATGGAACTGTTGGAATGCCCGTTTCTTCAACTGATGTAAGGATTGTTGATGAGAAGGGGAATTCTGTTGGACTTGGAGAGATAGGAGAAATCTGTGTTAAGGGACCTCAGGTTATGTCTGGGTATTGGAGAACTCCCAAAGAAACAAAAAAAGTTCTTCGTGATGGATGGTTTTATACAGGAGATATAGGAATTTTGCAAAGAGATGGTTTTGTTAAGATTGTGGACAGGAAAAAGGATATGATTTTGGTTTCAGCGTCTAATGTTTTTCCCAATGAGATTGAAGAGGTTATATCAAAGCATGAAGGAGTTTTAGAGGTAGGTGTTGTAGGAGTTCGGGATTCTAAAACTGGGGAAGCTGTAAAAGTGTTTGTTGTTCCAAAAAAACCTGATTCTTTAACTGAGGAGGAAATTATAGAGTATTGCACGAGAAATCTTGCAAATTATAAAGTTCCAAAGTATGTTGAGTTCAGAGAGAGTCTTCCAAAGAGTTATATCGGAAAGATTTTAAGAAGGGAGTTAAAGGATGAAAATAAAGGAGAAGGTATGAGTAAGGGACATAAATAGTTCTTGTGGTTTAGAATTTAAAGGAAGGGAATTATTACATTTGATGCTCTTTTAGCAGCTTCTCTAAATGAATCCTCATAGCCTAATTCCTTTGCCGCTAAATATATTCCTTGCTGTTCACAGTATCCATGGAGTTTTCCGTTTGGGCTTTTTCTGATACTTTCAATAAAATTTTCCTCACTTAATTCATTGTTTCTTTGGTAAATTTTTTTAGTATAAAGATATGCTCTTCCTGTAATGTTTCGTCTACTTGTTGCATACATACAAATTCCTAAAATTGTAATTAATCCTGAGTATGCCAATGTAGTTATGTCAGTATCAGATAAACTTCTATAAGCCCCCAAAGCAAGTACTGGATATGATAAAGTCCTGATTCTATGTCCAAGTGCCTTGACTTTATAGTAACCTAATTTATCGCATAAATCCATTTTTTACACCTAATGAAATCTATTTTCTCTGTAATCAATACTAATTTTAAAGTGCATTGAATATCTGTTATGTCTTGCCATTTTTTTATTGTATATTTTCCTTTTCTTATATAAGTATTTGTCAAATTTGTTTTCTGGTGTTTCAAATCTGTATTCCCAGACATATGATGTGTCCCCAAAGTAATTTGGCTCAGTTAATCTGTTGTATTTATCCCAAGCCCATTTACTTTTAAAATCACGAAAAGTTCTCATCCCATAGGGTTTATCAAGTTCAGACTCTTTTGTATTTTCATAATTTTTTATATAAAGTGGCTTATTAGGATATAATCCAGTGTTATTATTAATTTCAACATCTGAGCGTACAAATTTAGAATCTACTTTGATTATATTAACTGCTCCAAATACAAAGTTAATGGATAGAAATATAGCCAAAGTTATCAGGATAAAATTTTTCATAGTAACTACTGTTAAGGTATAATATATAAATCTTTTTATAGTTCTGCAATCATAGATTATTTAAATGGTTTTTAATTTATTTTAGTATGGGGAAAAGGAAGAGTTATAATAATGTTTCTTTATCAGAGCAGATTAAACCTGTTTTCAAAGAGAGATTTACTCAAATGCTTGGTTCGGTTGAGGAGTATGAGAGGTTTGAGGAGTGCATTTTAAAGCCTCAGAGGAAGTCTTTTAGGATTAATTTAATGAAGGAGAGTAATCCAAAGGAACTTGCAAGAAAATTGAAAGATAAGGGTCTGAATTTAACTCCTGTTCTCTGGTGCGATAATGCATATTTTGTGGAGTATGATGAAGAAAAAAGGTATGATTTGGGGAATTTGTTTGAGCATTTTTTAGGCAAGATTTATGTTCAGGAAGCAACTTCAATGACACCTCCTGAGTTGTTGGATATTCCAAAGAAAATTGGTTCTGATTTTATAGTTTTGGATATGGCAGCAGCACCGGGTTCTAAGACAACACGGATAGCAGATAAAATGAAGAACTGCGGGACTTTAATTGCGAATGAGTTAGATTATAAGAGAATTGGACCTTTGAAGATTAATATTGAACGCTCGGGTTTTACAAATATAGTTATTAATAATTCAGATGGTTTGAGAATTGAGGGTTTTGGAATTTTTGATAGGATTTTACTTGATGCTCCTTGTAGTGGAAGTGGTGTAATAAGAAAGTCTCCTAAGACAATTAGAATGTATAATCCTAAGAAATTAAAGGGAGTTTCAAATCTTCAGTTAAAGTTATTGCAAAGAGCATATGAACTTCTAAAAGAGGGAGGGATTATGGTTTATTCAACGTGTTCACTTGAACCTGAGGAAAATGAGTTTTTGATTGAGAGATTTTTGGAAGGGAATCCTGATGCAAAACTTTTGAAGGCAAATCTTAAAGGGTTGAAATTAAATAATAAGTTAAAGGAGTTTGATGGGCATAAGATTTCTAAGGAGATTGTAGATAAGACTATTAGGATATGGCCACACGATAATGATACAAATGGATTCTATGTTACAAAGATTAAAAAGCCCAAAAGAATATCTAAGAGGGATTAAGTGAATCTGAAGATTTCTTTTATTTCTTCTCCCTGAATCCATAGTTCTCCTCTGATTACTACTGTTACAATTATTATTAGAATTATTAAAAGGATTATTCCAATTATTAATTTGGCTAATTCATCCATTTCAATTGCTCCTTTTTTGTCTTCGTTGTTTTTGTATACCATTTTATTTTATGTATATTTTGAAGTTTCCCTTGGGGAGTCCTTTTTTGAATTTTTTTATTTTTATGTGGTTTGATGCGATTATAAATTTTTGCGTGTCAATCATTAGTTCTTTTTTGCCTGATTTGTTAAATATTTCAATTAGTGAGTTCATATCAATGTTATAGTCAAATTTGAATGTTGTATCTTTTGATAGTTTTATAATTTCTAAGTAGAGTGATTTTAGTTTTTCGTTTAGTTTTTCGTTTTCTTTTTTTTCTGTTTTCCAGTCATCAAAGAATTTTCTGGCGGTTTTGGGGATTTGAGATGGAGTAACGCTAAGTGTTTCGCTTGTCTGGTTTAGTATGTTTTGGATATTCTCTACTTCTTGCAGGGCGAATTCGTTTACTACATATTTTAGTCTGATTATTCCATCCTGAATTTTTTGCATCTGGAATATTTTGATTAATCCAATTCCTCCTGTGGATTCCATGTGAATTCCCCCACAGGCTTCAATGTCAGAGTCTGTTATTTTAATTACTCTAAGTTTTTTCATAGGTATTGCTCCACCTTGGTACAGACTGAATCCGTATTTTTTTTCAGCCTGTGTTCTGTCAAGTTCTTCAATTGTTACTTTTTTGTTTTCAAATACTGTTTTGTTTGCCAATCTTTCTATCTGGAATATTTCATCTTGAGACAGGTTGTCGTAATGTGTTATGTCAAGTGTTCCAAGTTCAGGTTTGAGGCTTGAACCGTTCTGCCAGACGTGATTTCCAAGTACTTCTCTGGCGCAGAAGTTTATTATGTGTGTTGCAGTATGTAATCTTCTTAGTTTTTCTCGGTTTTCCAAATCAACTTTAATTTTAACTTTTTTAGCCATTTGTTTACATTTTAATTAGAAATCCAATTGCCAAAAATAATATTCCTATTATCATGTAGTTTAGTCCAGTTGGGATTTGGGGGAAATAAAATCCGAGTAACTCTGCCAATCCAATACTAATTAGTATCATTGCCAGAAAAATCATAACTGAGAATTCTCCAAATTTGATTACTTTTTTTTTAATTTTGTTTTCAACGTATGATTTTGTTGCATCTATTACTTCTGCTTCAACTTTTTCAAAAATAGTTTCTTTCTTTTTTGCCATATGTGTTTTTCTTAAACAATATTTATAAAATTAACGTAGTTATATTTTTTAAGGATGGAAATTATTGGAGAGGGAGCTGAGGCTCAAATTGGGATAGTTAGCAAGGATGTTTTAAGGAAGATACGGGTTTCAAAGGGTTATAGAGTTTCTGCATTGGATAATAAACTTAGAAGGTTTAGAAATAAAAGAGAGTTTAAGGTTCTATTCAAGCTTTATGAGGAAGGGGTTAATTGTCCTAAGGTTTTTGATATTAATGAGGACGAGTTTTTTTTCACTTTTGAGTATGTTTGCGGAAATTTGTTAAAGGAGGTTTTAGATTATGAATTGTTAAATGAGGCTTTTTCTGGGATAGTTAAGATGCATAATTGTGGGGTTGTTCATAATGATTTGACTACTTTGAATATGATTGTGAAATCTGGCAGGGTTTTTTTGATTGATTTTGGTTTGTCTGATTTTTCAGTTAGAATTGAGGATAGGGCTGTTGATTTGAATTTGTTTTTTAGTTGTATTAGAAATGAGCATAATGATTTTTATAGGTTTAAGGAAGAGTTGCTTAGCATGTACTCAAAGTCTGTTCATAGTGGGGAGAGGGTTGTGAAAAGGCTTTTTGAGATTGAAAAGAGGGGAAGAAATAAATGAGATTATAATCCATTGTAGAGTGTTTCAATGAATTTTTTTGTTCTTTCTATTCCCATACAGGGGTCAGTTATAGATTTTCCATATTCTAATTCTTCGAGGGGAGTGTTTTCACTTTGATTTCCATCTTTAATGAAACTTTCAATCATAAATCCTTTAACTCCTGATTTTACTATACTTGAAGAGTCCATTTGTTCGAGAACTTCAGTCATAACATCATATTGTCTTGTGTAATCTTTTTTATCTGTTTTCATGTCTATTGAATTGTCATGTGAATAGTCCACAATTAGAACAGGGTTTAGATTTTGTTGAGTTATTAGGTTTAGAGTTCTTTCTAGTTTTCTGTTATTTGGTCCTGTGATAATATTACCCTTAACTTTCATATTACCGCCTCTTAATACCAAATGAGCATAGGAATTTCCACGACTTCTTACTTGGTTTCCTTGATATGGAAACACATGAGGACTCTGAGCAGATCTAACTGAGTTAATACCTTTTTCAATTTCTCCTGCGGTAGTGTTTTTTAGCCCAACTGGGATATTCATTGCTGATGTGATTTGCCTGTGTTCAGCATCTTCTGTTGATCTTGCTCCAATTGCAACCCAAGATAAGAGATCTGAGAAGTAGCCTTCATTGTGAGTGATTAGGTGTTCATCCGCTATTCCATAGCCTAAGTCTATTATGTCAAGCATCATCTTTCTGCAGTATGATATTCCTCTGGCAATGTCTGGATCTTCATTTAATATTGGTTGGTTAATTGGACCTGTCCATCCAATAGTTGTTCTGGGTTTTTGAGTGTAGACTCTTGCAATGGGAAGAATTTTATCTTCTGTTTCTTTTAAGACTTCTTTCATACTTCTAAAGTAATCAACTACGGCGTCTTCAGGCCAGGCGCTACATGGTCCAAGTATGAGTATTTTCTTATTGCTTTGCCCAGTTATTATATCTTTAGTTTCTTGTCTGGTTCTTTCTACCATTTTTGTTCCTTTGTCATTTAGGGGTAAATCTGATAGCACATCTTCTGCTTTTGGTAATTTTTCTTGTATTTCTAAATTTTCTAACATTTTTCTTTATGTTTTTGTTTTTTGGTTTTTAATTGTATGTTTCATTTGTTTCTAAATGCTTTGTGTCTTTTGAGAGTTTGTGATTTTCAATTTTCCTTCATATGCAAAGGAGTTTTCAGCCCCCGTCATGATAAAAGTTATATGAAAATTTAGTATGAGAAAAAACAGAAATGGAACCAACTAAAAAAATTAAAATTGTTAGATTTAGGTTTTTCGCTGCTGGTTATTTCTATCATGTATAGAAGAATTATGAAATAGGTAGTATATAAATTTTTCGTGTGTGTTACTGCAATGGAGAATTTTTTTATAAAATTTAATTAAATATTTCATCAAAAAGTTATGATTGTTTAAAAAATTGTGGATTAATTAAACTGTTTCTAAGCGGTTTCTGTATTTTAAGTATTGGACGATAGAGATTGTTCTGTATGTTGTTGTGCTAGATTATTGGATGGTGTTAATGAAAGTTTTTTAAATTTTGTTGAATTTTCTTTTGTATGGGAGGGCATTTGATTAAAGTGTTGATTTATGTTCCTAAGGGTTTTAGTTTTACTAAGGAGCATATAAGAAAGTTTAGTTCTCTTGCTGATGTAAGTATTGCAAATAGTGATGATGAGTTTAATAATTTGATTGAGTCTGTTGATGTTTTGGTAAGTGTTAATGGCAGATTTAAGTCTGAGTGGGTAAGGGATAATTTAAAGTGGATTCATTCTATTTCTGCTGGAGTTGAGAAAATTCTTCTGGTGGTTAGGGATAGGGAGGTTCTTCTTTCAAATTCAAAAGGTCTTCATAGTATTCAAATTACGGAACAAGTTTTAGGTTTAATGCTTATGTATGAGAGAAGGCTTGATGTTGCTTTAAAAGGGAAGTTACAAAAGAGTTGGGTTGGTAAGGAGATTTTAGTTAAAAATCCCGGAGAACTTTATGGAAAGTCAGTTTTAATTGTTGGATTGGGTAATATTGGAAAGAGGATGGTGGAGGTTTTTAAGTGCTTGGGAATGGATGTGTTTGCTGTAAAGTCAAATGTTTCTGATAGTGATAATGATGTTTGCAGAGTTTATAGTGCATCGGAGTTAAATGATGTATTACATTTGGCAGATTATGTTGTTATAACTGTTCCTCTGACGAAGCAAACGTATCATATGTTTGGAAGAGAGCAGTTTTCGTTGATGAAAGATTCTGCTTTTATTCTTAATATTGGCAGAGGTTCTGTTATTGATGAGAAGGCTCTTGTAACTGCGTTAAAGGAAAAAGAGATAGGAGGAGCGGGGTTGGATGTTTTTGAGAGTGAGCCTTTGTCAGAAGATAGTGAACTTTGGAATTTGGATAATGTTCTTATTACACCTCATACTGCTGGGCTAACTCCTAAGTATATGGATAGAGCGGCAGACATTTTTTTTAAGAATTTAGAGTGTTTTGTTAATAACAAGGAACTTCCTACCTCTGTTGATAAAGAGAAGGGGTATTAAGCGGGAATTTGAGGTGAAGGGAGTTTTATATTTTTTATTTGAGTTCAAGGTATTTCTTTTGTCTCATGTAGATTACTCTTTTTTTCTCTGACCGGATTTTTGTTCTTAGTTTTTTGTCGTTTGTTGCGATGATTACTTTGTCATTTAGGTTTTCAAGAATTTGCTTGTCTATGTATTTTTGTTTTGATGTGATTATTTTAAATCTGTAGATTTTAAGCATTTTTGCAATGAGTGGGATTAGTTTTTTGTTTTTGGTTTTTTTGCTTTCTATTGAGATTAGTTCATTTATAGTTCCTTCATAGATGTATAGCGTAAAGTTTGAGCCGATTATTCTTTCAATTTCGCTTATTAAATCAATTTTTTGCTCAAATGCTATGAATAGAAAGTTTGTGTCTAAGATTAAGGGATTAGGATCTTTTAGGATTTCGTTAAATTCAATTTTAGGTATTTTTTCAATTGAGTTTTTTATTGAAAATGCTTCAAATTTTTCTTTCATTAAATAGAATAGAGAAAGTTATTTAATAAATTTATGCCGCCTTAGGTAGTTCTTCGTATTCGTAGTTTTCATCATTTGCGACTTTGCTTAGTTTGTTTAATTGATATTGCACCATTTCTGCTATTTCATCTAAGTTGTATTCTAATGGAGTTGGGTTGATGTCTAACATGTTTCTGTTATTTTTTCCAAGAATTGATATGTGGGCTCTTGATTTGTTCTGCATTAGTTCATCGTCAGTTTTTGATGCGCGTGAGTGTATATGTCCGCTATCAATTTGGGAATAGCCGTTTTCATCTTTTAATAAGTAGTTGTCAGCAAAGTATAATACTCCCAAGTGGTCTAATCTTGGATATGTCTGCTCTTTGTCTTCATATTTCATAGGACCATTTTTCCCTTCAAATTCCATATGCAGTAAGAGTCTGTGCAATAATGTATCTTCTAATCCTCCGTTTGTTAGTCTTAGATATTCAATACTGTTTTCAATTGCTTCTTTTGGTATTCTATCTTTTTGGCTAAAGTCAAAGTTTTCTGCAAAATAACCAATATCTTCCGTCATATGAGGAAATTCTCGCATGTAGTCTTCTTCTGTGAAATTTAATATGTTGTGGGCATGGTGGCTAATTCCTGCTACATTTCCTGATAACTGGAATCTGTATTGGTTGTCTTCTTCGCCTAATTTTATTGCTCCTGCAATGTTATTTATGTTATGAACTAATTTGTCACCATTTTCTGTGTTATTTCTGATGTAGTCAATTAATGAGGTTGAGTCGTGGTTTCCTCCTCCAAGTATAAATACTGTTTCGCCTTCTCCTTCGTTTGCATAATTGATGAAATCCATTAATTTGTCACCCTCATATTTTAGAATTGCTCCTTCAATGATTTGGTTTCTGAGATTGTTAAATTTTTTGTGTTTGTTTATTTCATCAGAGTTTGTTTTCATTATCTCTTCTGTTCTGTCTTCAAGTCCTAATTCCTTGTATCTTCTTACTGCTTTTTCATGGTTTTCTTTTTGCAGTTTGGCATCTAAGGAGATTCCCTTCCTTTGGGAAACCATTGATAGGTAATTGTCAATTCCTCCATAGTGTTCAATTGTCTTCATATATCCGTATATATCTCTTTCTTCGTCATTGTCTAATTGGGAAGAAATAAGGTTAATTTCTAATGAAGTATCATCCATTACTCCAAATTTTTTGTATAATTCTAGTCTTTCTTTGTATTCGCTGATGTCTGATAGGGCAAGGTATACTCTTTTTCCTTCGTTTCTATCTCTTAGTTCGTTAAGTCCTTGTTTTAAGCCTTTGTAATCTCCATGGAAATCTGGAGCATATAAGATTTCTTCTGCAGCTTCGGTGTCTGATATGGAATACATATCTCTTTTTAACATTGCTTCAAGGTTTTCGTTGTGTGTGAATTGAGGGTTTGTCATGTTCAATATTATTTATATGATTCCTGTATTTATAAAGTTAATGTTTTGTTGTAATAATTAGTAGTAACATCTATTAAAAAATCAAATGTTATCTTAAAAGCATAGTTGTTTTAGTATATTAGTTTGCGAAAGGACTTAGGAATGATAAGAAAAGTGACAAAGAAACTGTATATTGATACGAATATAATAGTCTATGCCATTGAGAATTCTAGGAATCTTTATGGGAAGGATATAAGTAGACCTTCAGTACGTCTCTTTTTTGAGGCATTATCTTGTAAGTATGAATTAATTATTTCTTCATGGACTTTGCAAGAGTTAAATTATTTGAGGAAATTAGAGAATGTTGGAACTTTTATAGGAATGCTAAAAAAAAAGATTATAAAGATTGAGCATACAGAAGAGGATATTAGCAGGGCAAAGAAGGAAAATCCTGAGCATTTTCAGGATGAATTACATGGAATGCTTGCTCTAAAGTCAGGTGCAGATTACATTGTTACAAGAGATATCAAAGGTTTTCTCCATTTCAGAGATAGAATATGTATAGTAAAACCTGAGGAATTAATCTAAACCAACTCTTTTGAAAAGTTCTTTATTGTATGCACTCAAACTCTTTTCTTCTTTTATTTTGTTAAGTTCTTCTTTCTGCTTTTTTAATTCTTCTTCAGATACAGGTTTATTTGCTTCATTTAAGGCATCTTTTATTTTTTTATAATTTGGATCATCTAAGTCTTCAAAAGGAATCATCTCATTTATTTGTGAACCAATTTCAATTAGTTCTTCTTTGGCTTGTTTAATGTCCAATTTAAAATATTCATCCAAGACACTTTGCGTATAATATCCATTCTCTAATAAATCCTTTTTAAAATTGAATAGTGCAATTAGTTTCCATAGACTCTCGAAAGATGATATTAGTATCTGCTTGAATTTCGTAAATGAAACATCATCCTTTTCTGAGATAAAATCATCCCAGTATTTTATGATGTCAATAAGCAATGTCTGATATTCCATAGTTAGATGCATATATGAACTATTACTTAAAGGTATAGAATGGATAAATTTTAAGTATTTTTTCTGGAATATGTAAAAGGAGTTCTTTGAGAAGTTTTTAGAGTAGAGAAGGGCGAGAATTTCTTCTTTTAATATATAGAGTTCCTTTTTAGCTTCTTTGTATTGGTATTGTTTACTTTTATATTCTTTGTTATGGTGTGAAAATTCTTCTGTTGTTGTTTTAATGCATGAGATGATGTTTTCATCAAGTCCAAAATAATTGTAATTAAAATCATAATCATATGGTTTTATGCAAATTCCCCCATAGATATACCACCCAGATGGAATGTTTAAGTTGCATTGCTTGATTATCTTATACATAATTTTCTGAGCAGTTGTTTTTAGGAGTTTTCTTCCTATTTTTTTCTCGTATTCTTGTTTTATGAAGTAGTATATAGATTCTACTTTTTCGTTGGTTTCTTTATCTAAGGGCAGTCCGAAATAAGTATCGGTTTTAAATGTTTTCACAAGAGAATATACCTTGCTTGTTTTTTGTCCTTCTTCATTTAAAAGTCCACTCTCTTTGAGAAGATTGAGATATTTTCCAACAGCGGTTCTATCAAGTTCTGTAGATCTGACTATTTCAGAAATTGTTTTTGGTCCTTCTGTTAAGCATTCAATAATTTTTTTTATAAGAATCTTAGTAGAACCCCTACCCATAATAATGAAATAATTAGGTTATTTATATATTTTTCTATGTTTTTCATATAAATAACACATATTAGTATGATTTTGATGTTAAATAGCAGCAAATTTATAGTTGAATTCCTATTACAAGAGATAAGTTTGGGAGACAAGTTGGTAATATGTCAAATAAAGATGGTTCAATAAACCAAAGAATGCGAAATAGTGGTTATTGCAATAAAGGAAAGTAGGGAATAAGTGTTGTTGAAGGTTATCCTTATGTTGGAGAAAAGGCTTTGGGATAATAAACATTATTTATTTTTTGGATTTTTATCTTCTTTATTTGAGGAATGGTTTACTCCGTCTTTTCCATGTGCGTGTTTGTGTTCTAATTCTTCTTTGGTTGCTTCGCGAACATCAACTACTTCAATGTCAAAGTTTAAGTCTTTTCCTGCAAGGGGATGGTTAAAGTCTACAACAATTTTATCATCTTTAATTTCTGCAATGGTTACTGGAATAGTTCCGTTTGGGCTTTGAGCTGCAAGTTGCATGCCTACTTTTAGTTTGATTTCTTGAGGGAATTGGTCTTTTGGGACTTCATGCTTGGCTTCTTCCATTCTTGGTCCATATGCTTTATCAAAACCTACATCAATATTCTTTTTATCCCCTTTTTTTAATCCTTTTAGTTCTTCTTCAAGTCCTGGAATAATCATTCCACTGCCGAACAGAAAAGATAGGGGTTCTCTGCCTTCGCATGAGTCAAATACTGATTTGTCTTTTAGTGTGCCTTTGTAATGAATGCTTACGATTTTGTTTTCTTCTATTTCCATAATGAATGGAATGAGTGTTGTTATATAAATTTAAGCCCAGGTTATTATATATAGAATTAATTCTCTAATTATTTTCTAAAATGGCTTACATAATATAAGTATATCCCAATTCCTAATAGAAATCCGTTTAGTACAACAAATAGCCATATCTTAAAGTAAAGTGAATATATAAATAATAAGAGATTTGCAATGACATAAATCTTTGTGAATGTTTTATGATTTCTATTTAGTTTGTTTAAAACCTCAAGTAAAATATCAACCCCAAGCATAATTACTCCTAAAATTCCAAGTCCAGTCATAATTAAATCAAAGTCCATTTTCAAACCTAATAGTAGTTATAAATAAATTTTAAGGAGCTATATTTATATAATTTATGGATGATGAATATACTCTTGTCTCAAAGGAGAAGTTAGAGAGTTTGAGAGAAGAAAATAAGGAGTTGCAGGAAAAAAATTCTGATAATGTATCTAAAGAAGTTTTGAGAAATCACAGGGAAGATTCTGATTTTATAGACAAAATTATTCTTACTATTTCAAATGAATCAAAGAAAGAAAGAGATTTGATAATTCAGGAGCTTTCTGAAATAAAGGATTTAAATAAGACAACTTTAAATAATGTATTGCATAGAACTGATAAATTAGATACAAAGATTTCAGAAATGATTGAAACATTTTCAGATTTGACTAGATCCCTATCTGCTTTAATTGATGATTTGCAAGTAAAAAATAATGAGTTTGGTAATTCAATTGAAATGAAATATTTACTTGAGGAATTAAACAGCCGAACATCTAAAATAGAGTTAAATTCTAATAGTAGAGAATTAATTATGAAAATAGAGAAAATTGAAATATTTATGAATAATCTGAAACTACTTTTATCTCAGATTAAGCCAAGTGATATGAGGATGTAGTATTATTTTCCTGAACTTCCCAGAGCACCATCTCTTCTTTTAGATGTTTCGTCAAGTTCTGAAACAACTTCAGGTTCAATGTGGGGAGTGTAAAGAAGCATTGCCTGAGCGATTCCTTTTGACTGGGGATAAATTGTAACATCTTTTTTTAGCATATTTTTATTGGATAGGAAGTCATCAAGTTGCGTGTCATTGGATTTAGCAAAAATTACAGGTTTATCTGAAGTGTTATTTATTGCAACGAAAACTTCACCTCTGTATCCAGAATCTATAACCCCGCATCTTTTTGCGATACCTTTTGAACCTGTACTTCCACGCTCAGCAAAGTACAGAACCCAGTTTTTAGGGATTTCAACTGCAATGCCTGTTGGTATTAAACTAACTTCTCCTTGCATTAAAATTTTAAAATTTTCTTCAAAGATTCCATATATGTCGTATGCTGCATCTTCTTCTCTTTTTGTTGGGATTTTAGCACCTTCTCTTAATTTTTTAACTTTCATAAATGGTTTTTCCATAGAAATGCCAAAATGACTAAGTATTTAAATTTTACTTAATTGCTAAGTTTATGAGTGAGAAGTATTCTGAGTTTTATGATTTGGAACTTGATAAGTTAATTGATGGTATTAACAAGGATGGGAATAAATTGGTTTTGCTTCAGTTTCCTGACGGGCTTAAGTATTATTCAAAAGAGGTTGTGGATGTTTTAAGGGAAAAGACGGATGCAGAGTTTTTTATTTATTTCGGGGCTTGTTTTGGGGCATGTGATGTTCCATTGCATTTAAAGGATTTAGGGTTTGATTTATGTGTTCAGTGGGGGCATAGTGTATATATTAAGAGGAAAGAAATGTGGTAGAAGAAGTATATACTTATATTGTAATTTTTTTTTTACTATTGCTTTTTTTAGTTCTTTCAAAGACAATGTTTCTTGTTTATGGTATATCTTATGCACTATATTCAGTTTTTTTATATAAAGGGTTTACCGATACAACTTTCTTTATTGGAATATTAACATTAAATATTTCTGTTTTGATAATAACACTTTCATTAAGCAAAAATTATTATACTAAGAATCCCAGAAAGTATTTTGAACTTGTGAAATGGTTTTACCTTAGTTTTACTTTTTTGTTTATTGCTTTTCTATTAGGTTCTAATACCAAATGTGGTCAGATATTATAGGTAAAGTTGGTAAATTTTCTGAGTATATTTTTTTATTTGTTGGTGCAATTGGTGTTGGTTCACAATATGATTAAAATTGGGATATTATCTATTTAGAGAAGGAGAAAGTGATTTCAAGAAATTGAAGATTCTGAGGAGAAGTTCAAAGAATTACATGAGAGTATAAAGAAGTGGAGGAATTCCAAGAAAACTAAAAAATAAAAAATGAAACTAAAATTTTTGCAGGCTAAATATGGAATTGAGTTTAATATTCCAAAGGATTTTATAGGTGTTTTGCATAGTACTTTTGATAAAGGGAAGAATAAAAATCTTGCAGTTTTTAGTGCGGTTCAGTTTAGGGAGAATTTGGATGAGGTTAGAGAATTGTTAAAGAAAGAGGGTTTTAAGTCCCAAATTTCCAAGCCATTTAGAACAAGTCTTGAAGGGCAGATGCTTGGTTGCGATTCATATAAGGATTCACTGAAATTAAATTTAGATGAAATTGATGGGTTTGTGTATGTTGGTGATGGATATTTTCACCCAAATGCTCTTCTTCTGGCTCAGGAATATGAGAAGGAAATAAAACCTGTTGTTTTAATGAATGTTGTTAGCGGAACTGTTGAAGTTATTGATAAGAAACATATTGAAAAATATCTTAAAAAAAAGAAAGGGAATTTAATGAAGTTTCATATGTCAAAAAATATTGGGGTCTTTGTTACAACGAAATGGGGGCAGGAGTATAAGGATACTTCAATGAAATTAAAAGAGCAGTATCCCCAGAAGAATTTCTATTATTTTATAGGGGATAATTTTATTGATTATGAAATGGAGAATTTTCCTTATATTGAATGCTGGGTAAATACGGCATGTCCAAGAATAGGTCAGGATGATATATTAAGGTTTGGGTTTCCTGTTGTGAATATAAAGGATGTATGGAAGAAATGAATTAAAATCTAAAATGTGAATTTAGAGTTATCGCATTTTCTTTTGTTGTTTCACCATTTGCTTTACTGCTTTGTTCCCTCCAAATTTCTTCATCATTTTCATCATCTCTTTAGGGTCTCCCATTGTCTTTTCGTCAATATTTCCTATTGCATTAGGGTCTTTGAACATTCCCATCATTTTTTTGGTTTGCTTAAAATGTTTTAATAAATCTCTAACATTAGTTATAGAACTCCCACTGCCTTTTGCAATTCTTTTAATTCTTGATATGTCAATTTCATAAGGATTTTTCTTTTCGTGAGGTGTCATTGAGTTCATTATGAATTTCCATTTCTGTAATTTTTCCTCCTGAACATTTAAAGAGGATTTGTCTATTCCCAAACCGCTAACGCCTGGAATCATGTTTAAGAGTTTACTCATAGAACCCATCTTTTTCATTGCTTTGAGTTGCTCATACAAATCATTTAAGTCAAACTCGCCAGACATCATTTTCTCTCCCATATCCTTGGCTGATTCTTCATCAATTGCAAGTTTTGCTTTTTCTAAGAGGGATTTAATATCTCCCATTCCTAAGAGTTGTGATACAAATCTTGAAGAGTTGAAACGTTCTAAGTCAGTTATTTTCTCACCAACACCAATGAATCTAACAGGAGCAGAGCAGGCGCTACAAGCACAGAGAGCACCCCCTCCTTTTCCAGTTCCGTCCATTTTCGTGATTATAACTCCAGTAATATCAAGATTTTCTTTAAATGCTTGGGTCTGCTTTTGAGCAGTCTGTCCAACATCAGCTCCTAAAACCATAAAAGTATCAGTTGGTTTGACAAAGGAGTTTAAATCTGAAATTTCATCAACTAATTCTTCGTTTAAACTATCACGCCCCGCGCTATCAATTATGACAATATCATATTTAGAAAAGTCTTTTTCAAATTTCTTGTATATTTTAATTGGATCTTTTATGCTTGGATCTCCATAGACATCTACATTAGCGTTTTCACCTAATTGTTTTAACTGTTCATACGCAGCGGGTCTCCAAGTGTCTGTTGAGATAAGGGCAACTTTTGATGAACGTTTTTTAAAGTAAACTCCTAATTTGGCGCAAGTGGTTGTTTTACCCTGTCCGTATAAACCAACTAATAGAATTCTATTCTGCTTTGGTTGTAATTCAAATTCCTCACCATCTCCTAAGAATGCGGAAAGTTCTTCGTAAATAATTGTAATAAGGTGTTCTCTTTTATCAAGCGCTTTGTTGTCCTCAGAAATTGCCCTGCTACGAATTTTCTTAGTTAAATCCAAAACAAGTTTAACATTAACATCTGCTCCTAAGAGAGATTTCTGGATTTCTTTTACAATATTTCCAACTAATTCTCTATCAACTGTTAAAGAGTTTCTAACTTTGTCAAGTGCTCCTCTAAGAGAACTTCCTAATTTTTCTAAAACCATTTTAAAGAATAATTAACTCAATTAGAACTAAATTCTTTGCTTTTATAAAATTAAGTTTTTCCTGTTAGGGGTTTTATGCGAGGTAAATCATCAGTTATAAATATGGTTGTTTCAAAATCAGTTCATTTTGAAAACATACTGAGAACTCTAAATTTTTGGAATATCTCTCGTTTCTTTTATCTCTATCACTCTAAAAGTTAACAGAACCTTTGTTTAATAGAATATATAAATTTCTACTGTTGTAGATTTAACCAAGCTCCACCTGCAACACTCAATAGTTTAATAGAATGTATAAATTTCTACACAAATTTGTGAGTGTCCAACAGTGGGAAGAGTTTTCCTTTAAGCCAGACCGCAAATACTCCCCACAAGACAAATAGATATCTTGTAGGGATCCGCATTAGCACCCGGTCGGCGATCTTCGATGTAGCCATAGCCCTTCTGAGAGGTCTTGGGAGGAATACGCACAGAAGCTCCCCTATCAGAGACCCCACTCGTGAAAGTATCAATGGAACAAGTTTCATGAACCCCTGTTAGCCTCTCACCTAAACCCTGACCGTAATCTTGAATATGAATATCATGACGAGCCTTCAAAGTCTCAATGGCCTTCTGAACGGCCTGCGACCCTTCCTGCGAGTCCCTCATGAACTTAGTGGAGAAATTGGTGTGCATGCCTGCTCCATTCCAGTCCCCCTTAACAGGCTTGTTGGAATAACTCACGTCTACTTTGTAGTTTTCTGCTAATCTTTCTAAGAGATAACGAGCTACCCAAAGTTGATCCGAAACACTCAAAGGATCAGCGCCCTCCTTATCTCCCCGATACCCAATCTGAAATTCCCACTGTCCTGGCATCACCTCTCCATTAATTCCATATATACTCAGTCCCGCTTCCACACAAAGCCGCAAATGTTCTTCTATGATCTGTCTTCCAAAAGCCTTGGAAGCTCCCACACCACAGTAGTAGGGACCCTGTGGAGATGGATAGCCTGATTCAGGAAAACCTAAAGGAGTGCCTTTCTGGTTTACAAGAGTGTACTCTTGTTCAAAGCCTATATACACTTCAAAATCATCGCCCCCCTGCTCTTTCATCATCCGATAGAGCTCTCGTCTTGTGTTAGTCTCATGAGGCCTTCCATCCAAATGAAAAACTTCGCATAACACCAGATAGTTCCCCTGCCCTCTTAAAGGATCTCTCACCACATAGACTGGTCTTATTTCACAATCGGAGTCACTCCCTTTAGCCTGTCCCGTACTGGAACCATCAAAACTCCAAACAGGAAAATCCTCCAACTTAGGAGAGTTCAGACGATTTAAAATCCTAATTTTAGATCTCAGTTGCTGTGGGTTGGAGCCATCCAACCATATATAGTCCGCATAAGTATAAACTTCCTTAGGGGATTCTTGTCCCTCAACTACCCTTTCTAATTGTTTAACTATCATATTTGATAATGTTAAAACTCTGTTTTCAGAATCTGTCTCCATAATTATATATGGACATTTACTTTTTTTATAAATTTTTCTATAAGTTCACTAATTTATACCCCTCTAACTTAACAACTCAATAAATGAGTAAGTTTTAATAATGTTATGAAATATCTTGATAAAGAGACAGAAACTTTTGAAAAAAATAAAGAAGAGCTTTTGAAAAGTGATAAAGGAAAATTTGTTTTAATTAAAGGTAATGATATTATTGGAAGTTATGATACTGAACTTGACGCTGTAAATTCAGGATATGAAAAATTTGGAGAAGAAGAGTTTTTAGTAAAGAAAATTGAAATCATAGAGGAAAAATATAATTATGCTAATGATTTACTAATTCTTAATTAAAGTGGCTACTCTTAATGTAAAATATCCTAACATTACTGATTCAGGACCATTAATTAATATTTTATTTGCAGTTCCTTTAAATTTAGAAAAGATTACATCAAAAGGAAGAAAAAAAGAACCAATTGGTCCCCTACCCATTCTTGTAGACACAGGAGCAAGTCATAGTTGCATTGATGAAGAAATTCCAAAAAAATTAGGACTTAAACCTATCAGAAAACAAAAAATTTCAACACCATCTTGTGAATCATATGAAGCTAATGTTTATCATTTAAGAGTTATTGTTCCAGAATTAAATCTTAGTTATGAGAGATCATTTACAGGTACTAAATCAAAAAATCAAAATATACATGGCTTATTAGGAAGAGATATGCTGAAAGGTTTAGTATTAATATATAATACAATAGATAATTCATTAAATATTTGTTTTTAAATAAAAAGTACCTATTTTGTTACAGTACCCTATTTGTTTGGTTCCATTAAATTAAAAATTTGTATTAAAAGATAAGATTAGTTCCTAAATAGATACTGGGATGGTTTATGATTTTATCAAAGAAGAATAAGGTATTTGGGTATTGCACCCTTTAATTTATTTCAACAATCAAAGATTTACAAGAGTTTGCTTCTTTGAGTGTTGCTCTTTCCAAATAGGAGTTCACTAAATACTTTGTATTTATATCCTACTCCAAATATTACAATCATCACTATAATCAAGAAGATGAACAGTATAGTGTTCATATTTTCAGCGGAAAACATATTAAAACTTGCAGTGGAAATAATATATACTCCAATTGCAAGTATCAGTATTATTAATACACCCAACATTAATGATATTATTGGAATTGTTTTTGATGAATAGTGCTTAGCACCACTTCTTGCTCTAAGTGTAGAGGAGAGTGTAGGAGATGGCCTTGGCTTTGGTTTCATATATTGTTTGATTTTTCTTCTCGGATGTTCATATGAGTTCTCCTTAATAATCTTAAAGGCAAGTACAAATATTAATACCAACACTACAACCAAAGAGAAGAAGACAAGTGAATTTATACCTATGCTTATGCCTTCTAAAGGTGATGCCTCAGTAGATTCTGTGGAGAAGATTTGATATACAACTCCAAGAACTAATATTATTCCTATTGCTACTAGGACAATTATTGGAACTGGTGTGGTTCTTCTTTGTCTTGGTATCCTTTGTTCTACATATCTCTTAGGAGGTTGAACTGACATCGGAGTTGGAACCGATCTAGATCTTTCCAGTGAGATAGTAGGGGATTGAACAGGAGGTCTTATCTTTTTTCTTATTTTTACTCCAGAACGTCTACTCAGGGATTTTCTAATTATTATAGATACTGCAATTATTAATACTACAAATGTCACTACAATCAAAGGTATGATTATAAGGAGGTTGTTGAAAGATGAAGTATCTGTACTTGTAGGTGTTGTTTTAGTAGGGGTTGGAGTAGGTTCTGGTGTTGTTTCAACTGGTTCAGGAGTTTTTTCAACTGGTTCTGTTTTAGTTGGAGTGGGTTGTTGTGTTGTAACAACTGATATCTGTGTTGTTTCAGTCTTAGGTTTCTTTATTGCTACTATAGCAAAAGTTGAAAATCCTGAAGTATCTGCAGAATATCTAACTTCTATTGCACTTTCCCCAATTACCTCGGTATCAAGTTCTTCCCATTCATCATCTTCTTCATCATATCTTAATAGCACCACATCTTCTTTATCAAATTCATTGTCTGATAACCAATCTTTGTCTACAATAAATTCAATTGTAGCATCAGCAATTTCATCATCATCTAATCTACTTGCAGTTATATCTATATACTCATATATCTGTCCGCTAGGGGTTTCATCTACTGAGGACGGAAGTCTTGTAAGTTTCTTTGCCTTTATTTTTACGTTGTTTACTCTCTCATTTGCTTCTACTTCAATTAAATCAACGCTTGAGCCTCCACTTCTTATTCTAAATTCTTCTGGATCTCCTTCATCTAAACGAGTTCCACTACTACTTCCACCGCCTCCCCCTCCTGATGAGGATGAAGAGGTTGTGGCTCTGTTAATGTTAATTGTTACATTAGATGAGTTCTTTGAATTTCCGGCAGGATCAGTTGCTTCAACCCAAAATGTATGGCTACCTATTGATAACGCAGAGAGATTATAGGATATTGTTGTATTGCTGTTTCCGACTTCCTCCCTTACTAGTGTATTGTTGTCTACAAATACTTTGAATTTTAATGACTTAAAGGCTTCTGGGGATGTGTTATCCATCGCTATAAAGGATATTTCTGGGGTAGTATCTGTTGTGGATGATCCGTTAGCAGGACTTGTTATATTGACAGTAGGAGGTGATGTGTCCTCCTGCACTGAAATTGTAACCGTTGCACTGCTACCATTAATACCATCGCTAATACTATATCTAAAGCTATCATCGGTTGTACTATTACCATAGTGCATATATGTGAAGGTTCCGTTTTCATTAAGTGTTAGATTTCCATGACTTGCATCGTTGATTAGAGTTACAGTTAATTGGGAATTCAAGTTGTCCTCATCTTCATCGTTGTCTCTCACACTTGTCTTTCCATTAGATAGAACACTTGTAGTATCCCCTGAGATTATTTCAATTTCATCATCTCTTGCTACTGGTGGCTCATTGATTACATCATTTAAATTATTAATATTAATGGTAACATCAGTAGTTATTTCATCATTATCATCTGATGCAGTAACTGTTAGAGTATATTGTTTAGTCTGACTTTCATAGTCTTCTCCGCTTCCTGTGTATGTAATAGCTCCGCTTGATGAATTAATGTTAAATTTGTTTGTGTCACCTGAGGAGATTGAGTATGTTATATCACCATTATTGTTAATTGCATTTACTGTTCCAATGTTTACAGGGTTTGTACTGCCATCTGCATTTTCATCAAGGCTGAATACATATGAACTTCTCTCAAATCCAAACTCACTTCCATCATTTAGGTTGTTAATATTAATAGTAACATCAGCAGTAACTTCTGTTGTTCTAACACTTGCTTTAACTGTTAATTCATACTGGGTTACTCCACTCTCATAATCTTCTCCATCTCCAACATATGTAATCTCTCCTGTTTCTGAATCAATGTTAAATTTATCTGTATCACCTTTTGTAATGGAATAAGTAATATCTTCTGTGGAGTCGGAGTCACCTGCACTTACTGTGCCAACATCTACTGGGTTTGAACTACCATCTGCATTCTCATTAAGGGTGAATGTATAACTATCATCTGAGAACTCAAGGACTCCATCTATTTCAATGATATTAATAGTAACTTCGGCAATACCTCTGTTTCCATTATCACTTGCTTCAATTGTTAGACTATACTGGATTGTTCCACTTTCGTAATCTTCCCCCTCTCCAATATATGTGATTTCACCAGTTGACGAATTGATATTAAATTTATTTGTATCTCCTATAAAGATTGAATATTGTATCTCACTTGTACTATCTTTATCAGTAGCGGTTACATTTCCAACGAAAACAGGAGTCACACTTCCATCCTCATTCTCGTTAAGAGTGAATACATAACTGCTATTAGGTACGAAAACAACAGAGAATTCATTTGAGTCAAAGATAATAACCAGAACATTAGAAGTGGCGTTATTTATGTCATCACTTGCCCTAACAGTTAGGTTATATTCGTCTTTTGTTTCATGATCCTCACCGCTTCCGATATATTGAATGTTTCCATTTAGAGGATTAACAACAAATGGAACCTGCTCACTAACAAGGTGGTATGTCAGTGAGTCATCTTCTGGGTCAGTGGCACTAATATTTCCGATAGATATTGGTGTTGAACTTCCATCTAGGTTCTCATCAAGGGTGAAAGTATAGATATTCTTTTCGAAAGCAGGGGATTCATTTAAGTTATTGATATTAACAATAACATTTGCAGTAACTTCATTTAACCAATCACTTGCTTTAACGGTTAATTCATATGAAGTTACTCCACTTTCGTAATCTTCCCCATTTCCAATGTATGAGATAGCCCCACTTAATCTGTTGATAGCAAATTTGCTTGTATCACCTTCCTTTATTGTATATGCAATAGTACTTGAAGAATCGTCAATATCAGCAGCATTTACACTGTCAACAGGAACTGCTGTTGAACTTCCATCTTCATTCTCATCAAGAGAAAATGTGTATGAACTCTGATTGAAGGCAAGAGAGTTATCATCTAAATTATTAATGTTGATTACTACTTTTGCTGTTGTAGTGTTCTTTCCATCATTTGCCCTAACAGTTAGATTGTATTGTATTGTTTCGCTTTCGTAATCTTCTCCACTTCCAATATATGAGATAACTCCACTTTGTCTGTTGATGAAAAACTTGCTTATATCTCCTTCTTCTATGGTATATGCAAGAGGATTTGAAGTACTGTCACCATCGGTAGCAGTTACAGTTCCAACATCTACACGAGTTGAACTACCATCTTCATTCTCGTCAAGAGTGAATGTGTATAAGTCCTGATTGAAAACAATTGGGTTATCATATAAATCATTAATATTAACTACTACTTTTACTGTGGCATTATCCGTTCCATCTTTTGCCATAATAGTAAGGTTATATTGTTTAGTTTCACTCTCGTGATCTTCCCCACTTCCGATGTATGTAATATTCCCGTTTCTTGAATTTATTCTGAATTTATTAGTGTCTCCTTCTGAGATGGAGTATGTAGGGGTACCACTTCCCTCTATAGCTTTTGCATTGCCGATATTTACAGGTGTTGTACTTCCATCCACATTCTCGTCAATGTTAAATGCATACTCAAGTTCCTCAAATCTGAATCCTTGATCTTTCACATCTCTAATTACGATTGTTACTATAGTATTGTCTGTAGTCTGGGTATCACTTCCAATAACAATCAAAGTATAATTGCTTGGAGGTGTTTCGTAGTCTTCACCTTCTCCTATATATGTAATAACTCCTGTTGATGAGTTGATGTTAAATTTATTGGTATCTCCTACTGAAATTGAGTAAGTTACATTGTAATCTTCGCCGTCGGCGTCATCTGCTTCTACTGTTCCAACTTTTACAGGATTTGAACTTCCATTTAGATTTTCATTAACACCGAATGTGTATGAACTTTCTTTGAAAACAAGGACATTATCATCTTGATTATTAATTTTAACAGTAACATCTACAGTAGCATCTCTTACTCCATCACTTGCTGTAATTTTTAAATCATGTTGTTTAGTTTCACTTTCGTAATCTTCCCCGCTTCCAGTATATGTAATGGCTCCATCTGAGTCAATTTCAAATGGAGTCCCTTCATTAATAGAGTAAGTTATTGTATCAGTTTCAGGGTCAGTAGCAGATACACTTCCAACATCTTGAGGGTCTGAACTACCATCTAAATTCTCGTCAAGAGTAAATGTGTATGAACTCTGATTGAAGACAGGAGTTTCGTTTAAGTCAGTAATGTTAACTTCAACATTTGTGGATGTAATGCTTGTGTTATCATCTTCTAAGTATGCTACAATTATTAAATTATGTTGTTTGATCTCACTTTCATAATTCTCTCCTCTTCCTGTGTATGTTATATCTCCTGTTGCAGAATCAACAACGAATTTGGTATTAGGGGAAATGATGAAGTATATCAATTGATCATTATTGTAATCAGTAGCAGTTACACTTCCAATATCAACAGGAGTTGAACTACCATCATCATTCTCGCTAAGGTTGAAATTGTACATTCTCTGCCTGAAAGTTAATGGATTGTCGTTTAAGTCATTAATATCAACTACAACGTTTACAATAACATAGTCTTCACCATCACTTGCGTTAATCTTTAAGTTATACTGGATTGTTCCACTTTCATAATCTTCCCCATATCCGATATAAGTAATAAGTCCATTTCTTGAATCAATATCAAATTTGTCTGTATCACCCTCGTGGATAGCGTATGTGGGAGAACCTGCGCCTTCTATAGCAGTTACTGTTCCAACAGATACAGGAGTTTCACTTTCATCGGCGTTCTCATCAATGTTAAATACATATTCAGTTTCCCCAAATCTCAGAGGTTCATTGTCATTTTGAATGTCTGTAAGTTCAATTTTTACTATGGCATTGACTGAACTTTTATTATCTGTTGCTTTTATAACTAAAACGTAATTTCTGATATCTCTTTCATAGTCTTCCCCATCTCCTATGTATGTAATTTGTCCGTTTTCTGATGAAATGTTGAATTTATTTGTATCACCTAACAGGATAGAATATGTTATTGTATCTTCTCTGCCGTCTGGATCAGTTGCAGTTACTGTTCTAATATCAACAGGAGTTTCACTTCCATCCCTATTCTCAGCAAGGGTGGAAGAATAGACTTTCAGTTCGAAAGCAGGGATTTCATTTAAATCGGTAATGTTAATATCAACATCTGTGTCAGCATTATTTATGCCATCGCTTGCCCTAACTGTTAAAATGTATTGTGGGTTTGTTCTTCTTTCATAATCCTCCCCACTTCCTATATATGTAATTTCTCCATTGGATGAGTTAATGTTAAATAAATCACCATGTCCTGATATGAAGGAGTATGTTATGACATCATTCGTATCATTATCAGCTGCTTTTACTCCTCCAACATTTATAGGGTTTAAACTACCATTTAAATTCTCATCAAGAGTAAATGTGTATGAACTCTGGTTGAAGAAAGGCGTTTCATTTACGTTATTAATATTAACTACAACATTTGCAGTAGCGGCATTTGATCTGTCCTCATCTATGTATGCTACAATTGTTAAGTCATATTGGATTGTTCCACTTTCATAGTTTTCTCCTTCTCCGATATATACAACATTACCTCCTGATGTAACGTTAAATAGGTTAGTGTGAGATAGAATTAGGTAACCATTAGCTGTTCCAGATATTGGGATTTCAGCGGTTACACTTCCAACATCTTGAGGGTCTGAACTACCATCTAAATTCTCGTCAAAAGTAAATGTGTATGAACTCTGATTGAAAACAAGGGAGTTATCATCCAAATCTTTAATATTAACTACAACAGTTGTAGTAACTTGATTTCTCTCATTACTTTCATTAAAATAACTTGCATTAACTTGCAGATTATATTGTTTTGTATCACTTTCATAGTCTTCCCCACCTCCATTGTATGTAATAGCCCCAGTTAATGAATCAATGCTAAATTTATTGGAGTCACCTCCCACAATATCGTATCTATCAAATCCGTTAACGACAACATCATTAGTACTAACGTTTCCGATGTTGACTCCATTAGCGTTCTCTTCAAGGAAGAATACATACACCTCTCTCTCAAATCCAAATTCTCCCTCATCATTCAAATTGTTAATATTAATAACAACATTTGTAGTAATGGTCTTATCTCCGTCATTTGCACTAATTGTTAGAGTATATCTTTTTGTTCTACTTTCGTAATCTTCTCCGCTTCCGGTATAATTAATAATTCCATCTGAACCAATGCTGAATTTATCATTAGTATTACCTCTTGTAATAGAGTATGTCACAGAACTAACACCATTAACTGTACTTATTCTGCCGACATTTTCTGGATCTTCACTGCCATCTAAGTTCTCATCAAGGCTAAATATGTAACTACTGCTTTCAAATCTAAATCCTCCATCATTTAAGTCCGCAATTGTAACTGTTACTATGATGTCTGCTCTGTTTACTCCATCGCTTGCGGAAACAATTAAGGAATAGTTCTTAGGGAATGTTTCGTAGTCTTCCCCTTCCCCAATATATGTGATAACACCTGCTGATGAATTAATATTGAATTTATTGGTGTCCCCTACGGAAATAGAGTATGTTATGTTATCATTTTCATCAGCATCAGTTGCTTCTACTGTTCCAATATTCACAGGGTTTGAACTTGCGTTCACATTCTCATTAATGCTGAATGTGTATGAATCTTTTTTGAAAACTGGAGTTTCATCTATGTTATTGATATTAATTGTAAAATCAGCAGTTGTATTACTTAATCCATCTCCTGCTGTGATTTCTAAACTGTATTGTTTTGTTCTACTTTCGTAGTCTTCTCCGCTTCCATTATATGTAATAACTCCTGTTGATGAATCAATGTTAAATAGGGTGTCATCATTGATGTAGTAAGTTACTGTATCTGTTTCAGGGTCAGTGGCAGATACACTTCCAACATCTACTGGTGTTGAACTTCCGTCTGCATTCTCGTCAAGAGAAAATGTGTATGAACTTTGATTGAAAGCAGGAGTTTCATTTAAATCTGTTATGTTAATTACAATATTTGTAGTGGCAACATCTGAACTGTTATTTTCTCTGTATGCAGCGATTATTAAGTCATAGTGTTTTGTTACACTTTCGTAGTCTTCCCCGCTTCCAGTATATGTAATAGCTCCTGTTGAAGGATTAATTTCAAATGGAGTGTCGGTAGTAATACTTAGATATTTTACTTGATCGTTATTGTAATTAGTAGCAGTTACACTACCAACATCCACAGGAGTCCCACTTCCATTAACATTTTCGCTAAGAGTGAAGTTATATGTTTCTTTATTGAAGAGCAGAGGATTCTCATCTAAATTGTTTATGTCAATTACAACATTTGTAGTAACGTTGTTTTCTCCATCACTTACATTAATCAGTAAGTTATATTGGATATCTCCACTTTCATAATCTTCTCCACTTTCGATGTAAGTAATATTTCCATTTCCTGAGTCAATAGCAAATTTGTCTGTGTCACCTTCTTGGATAGCGTATGTGAAAGAACCTGTGCCTCCTGCGGCTGTTACTCTTCCAACATCCACAGATGTTGAACTACCGTTTAAATTTTCATCAATGTTAAATACATATTTACTTCTGTCAAATTTTAAAATTCTATCATCACTTGTATCATCTTCAATCTTTATATTTACTATTGCATTTGATGTAGCATTATTATTATCTGTTGCTTTTATAATTAGAAAATAACCTCTAATGTCACTTTCATAGTCTTCCCCTTCTCCTATATATGTAATATCTCCTGTTTCTGATGAAATATTAAATTTATTTTTATCACCTAATAGGATGGAATATGTTATTGTATCTGTGTCATCCGGATCAGTTGCAGTTACTTTATCAACAGGTATAGTACTACCCTCAGAATTCTCCCTAAGGATGAAAGAGTAGGCATTCTGACTGAAAGCAGGAATCTCATTTAAGTTATTAATGTTAATGTTAACTCTGTTATCAACTTCGTTTTTTCCATCACTTACCTTAACTGTTAAAGTGTATAGGTTATCTGTTTCATGGTCTTCCCCACTTCCTATATATGTAATTTCTCCATTAGATGAGTTAATGTTAAATTTATTCGTGTCGCCTACTGTGATGGAGTATGTTAGAGTACTATCGGCGTCAGGGTCGGTTGCCTTTACTTTTCCAACATTTACAGGGTTTGAACTACCATCTAAATTTTCGTCAAGGGTAAATGTGTATGAACTCTGGTTGAATTCTGGGGCTTCATTTACATCTGTAATGTTAATAATAACGTTTGCAGTGGAAATGCTTAAGTTGTTATCTCGTTCATATGCAACAATTGTTAAGATATATTGATTTTTTGTTTCATAGTTCTCCCCATTTCCAGTATATCTAATGTCTCCATTTGTAGTTTCAATACTAAATAGAGAGTTAGGGGAAATAATTAAGTATTCTACATGTTCATTCTCAGGGTCTTCAGCGTCCACATTACCAAGGGGGACATTCTCCTCATTCTCGTCAAGGGAAAATGTATATGAACTCTGGTTGAAAACAGGAACTTCATCAATATTATTAATATTAACTATTACTTCTGCTGTTGCAATCTTATTTTCATTATCTCTCGCCACAACATTTAAGGTATATTCTTGTGTTCCTTCATCATAATCTTCCCCTTCACCAATATATGTAATTATACCGGTTGATGGATTAATTTCAAATAGAACTTCTTCATTAATAGAGCTGAGATCAATAGAATATGTCACTGAGCCATTTTCAGGGTCAGTAGCATTTACACGACCGACATTTACAGGGAATAAACTTCCGTCTGCATTCTCATCGAGAGTGAAATGGTACTCACTCTGATTAAAAGTAGGGGCTTGTTGACCCCATGCTAAACTGCTTGCCAGTCCAGCCAAAACAACAAATAGAAATAATATCCAAGTTGCCCTTAATACCTTATGTTGTGACAATTTTTTTTGCTCCATATTTCTTCTCTAATATATAGCAAATTTTACTCATTTATAAAATTTTGTTACTAATTAGTGTCGTATCATTGTCGTGAATATATAATGAGAACGACTATTTAAATTGGGTTTTAGTAGGTTTTAACGTATTTTAGAGTGTCTTATAACGCGAAAAAGCAATATTTTTATAATTTATGATAATTGCTTGTATATAAGAAAGTTTTTTGTGTCATCAATTGAGTTTATTTCGTCAGGTGGTTTATCTTCTATTAGGTTAATCATTCCTGGGAATCGGAAGGCGTAGCCTGAGTTATATTTTATTAATATCTCTCTAAATGAATCTGTGATATTAATATGATGGTAGGAGAAAATGTGTGAGAATTTTGACTAAAAATTTTAATATTAATTTATGTACTAGTAATTCTGTTATGTTTAAAAATTTTGAGAATTGAAAAGAATTATTTTTAATTGTAATTTGATTTGTCTCTGATTATTTTAAAGGAAAATGCAAATATTGCTGATAACACTATAATCAGTGAGAAAATTAGAATAGTGTTTATACTAACACTTCCTAAAAGTGAGACATCAATAGATTCTGGTGAGAGTATTCTGTATGAAACTAATGCTATAAGGGCTAATATTATTCCCAATGCTCCTGAAAGGATTGTTGTAGCAATTGGTTTTCTCTGCTTTATTTTTTTCAAGTGCTTAGTGGAGGTGCATTGAATAGGCATTGATCTTGCAGATAGTGTAGGTCTTCCCAAAGATATAGTAGGAGATTGAGTTGGTAATTTTATCTTTCTCTTTACTCTTGAACGCCTGCCTCTGCTTTTTTTGATTATTGTAAATACTGCAGTTATTAATACTAATAATGTCACTACAATCAGAAATATGATTATGGTTTGGTTATTATAGGATGGTACATCTATGCCTTTAGGTATAGTATTAGGAACTGGAGTAGGAGTTGGTTGTGGTGTTGTTTCAATAGGTACTGGTGTTTGTGGTTCAACAGTTTGGGTCTCTGTTTGAGTTGATACTTGTGTTGGTTCAACTGTTGTAGGTACTGGTGTTGGTTCAGGTTTCTTTATTCCTACAATAGCAAAAGTTGAAAATCCTGAAGTATCTGCTGAGTATCTAATGTATGTTGAAGTTTCTAGGATTATTTCTGTATCAAGTTCTTCCCATTCATCATTATCCTCATCATACATTAATAGTACCACTTCTTCTTTGTCAAATCCGTTGTCTGATAACCATTCTTTTTCTACAATGAATTCAATTGTAGCATCAGCAATTTCATCATCGTCCAATCTTCTTGCAGTTATATCTATGTACTCATATACCTCTCCATTAGAGACCTCATCTATTGAGGACGGAAGTATTCTAATTTTCTTTGCCTTTATTTTTACGTTGTTTACTCTCTTGTTTGCTTCCACTTCAATTAATTCAACACTTGATCCTCCGCTTTTTATTTTAAATTTTTTTGGCTCTCCTTCATATAAACGAGTTCCGCTGTTTCCTCTGTCTTCATCTTCTGATGAGTCAGAGGAGGTGTTTGTATTAATATTAATTGTTATCTTAGATGAATTCTGTGAGTTTCCAGCAGGGTCTGTTGCTTCAACCCAAAATGTGTGGCTATCAATTGATAACTCAGAGAGTGTATATGATACTGCTGTATCGCTGTTTCCGACTTTCTCTTCTACTAATGTATTATCTACAAATATTTTGAATTTTAATGGTTTAAAGGCTTCTGGGGAAGTATTATCTGTTGCTATAAAGGATATTTCTTGAGTAGTGTTTGTTGTGGATAATCCGTTAGCAGGACTTGTTATAGTAATATTAGGAGCTGATGTGTCCACCTGTACTGAGATTGTAACAGTTGCACTGCTACTATTAATACCATCACTAATGCTATATTCAAAGTTATCCTCAGTTGTAGAGTTACCGTAATGTCTGTATGTGAAAGTTCCATCTTCATTAAGTTTTAAATTACCATAACTTGCATCACTAATCAGAGTTACTGTTAATTGGGAAATTAAGTTATCTTCATCTTCGTCATTGTCTCTAACGCTTACATCTCCTCCTAATAGAACGCTTATTGTATCTCCTGAAATTATTTCAATTGTATCATCTCTTGCTATTGGAGGTTTGTTGTCGTCTAAATCATTAATGTTAATGGTAGCATTTACAGTGCTTTCATTTACTCCATCATTTGCTGTTAATGTTAAATTATACTGAATTATTCCATTTTCATAATCTTCTCCTGTTCCAATGTATGTAATCTCTCCTGTTGTTGAACTAATGTTAAACTTATCAGTATCACCTGAGGAGATTGAGTATGTTATAGTATCGTTATTATTGATTGCATTTACAGTGTCGATAGATACTGGTGTTGAACTCCCATCTTCATTCTCATCAAGACTGAATACATATGAACTTCTATCAAATCCAAATTCTCCTTCATCATTTAAATTGTTGATATTAATGGTAACATCTACGGTAACACTACTGCTTTCTCCATCATCTACCATAACTGTTAAATAAAATGTATTGTTTGTTTCGTAATCTTCTCCTGTTCCAGTATATGTAATATTTCCATTTGTTGAATTAATCTTAAACTTACTTGTATCCCCTGTTGATAAGGAGTATTCTAAAACAGAATCAAAATCATCATCTTCTGCTGTTACTTTCCCAATGAATACAGGATTTGAACTCCCATCTACATTTTCATCAATATTGAATGTGTACGAGTTTTGTTCAAATACAGGAGGTTCACTCACATTCTCTACATTCACATTCACTTCTGCAAGTATTTCACCAATTATTTCTCCATCGTATGCGTTTATTCTTAAAGCATAAGAAAATGTATTTCCTTCATAATCCTCTCCATTTCCGATATATGTTATAACTCCTGTTGTTGAATTGATATTAAACTTGTTAGTGTCTCCATATGTCATTGTATATGTCACAACATCGTTAGTATCAGGGTCTTCTGCTGTCACTTTCCCAATGAATACAGGATTTGAACTCCCATCTACATTTTCATCAATATTGAATGTGTATAAGTTTTGTTCAAATACTGGCTGTTCATTTACATCATTCACATCTATTGTTACTTGGGTGGTATCCTGATTTGTTCCATCATCTGCATTAATTGTTAGAGTGTACTGGTCGTCTGTTTCATGGTCTTCCCCACTTCCAATATAAGTAATCTCTCCTGTCTGGAAATTTATACTAAATTTGTTAGTATCTCCTGCCGAAATTGAATATGTTATACTACTCTCATTATTTATTGCTTTCACAGTTCCAAGATTTACTGGTGTTGAACTCCCATCTTCATTTTCATCAAGATTGAATGTGTATGCATTTTTCTCAAATTCAAACTCTTCTGTATTTTCGTTTAAGTCATTAATATTCACAGTTACTTGAACATTCACTTCATTAGTTCCATCATCTGCAGTAACGGTTAGATTGTACTGGTTGTCTGTTTCGTAATCCTCTCCACTTCCTATGTATGTAATAGTTCCAGTTGTTGAGTTAATAGCAAATTTATTAGTATCTCCTGTTGAAATTGAATATGTTACAGTACTTTCATTATTCACTGCCTTTACAGTTCCAAGATTTACAGGATTTGAACTTCCATTCACATTTTCATCAATACTGAATGTGTATGCACTTTTCTCAAATTCAAATGTATTTGTATTTTCATTTAAATCATTAATATCCACTGTTACCTGAACATCTACCTGATTTGTTCCATCATCAGCAGTAACTGTTAGAGTGTACTGAGTTGTTCCACTTTCATAATCCTCTCCACTTCCGATATATGTAATCTCTCCTGTCTGAGAATTGATACTAAATTTATTGTTATCTCCTGCTGAAATTGAGTATTCCATATTATCTCCAGAATCTTCATCCTCAGCAGTTACAGTTCCAAGATTTACTGGTGTTGAACTTCCATTCACATTTTCATCAAGGTCAAATGAGTAGGAATTCTGTTCAAATACAGGCGGTTCATTTACATCATCCACATTCACAGTTACTTGTGCATTCACTTGACTTATTGTATCATTTGCATTAACAGTTAGGGTGTACTGAGTTGTTCCACTTTCATAATCCTCTCCATTCCCAATGTATGTAATAACTCCCGTCTGAGAATTGATACTAAATTTATTGTTATCTTCTGCTGAAATTGAATATGTTACAGTACTTTCATTATTTACTGCCTTTACAGTTCCAAGATTTACTGGTGTTGAACTTCCGTCTTCATTTTCATCAATACTGAATGTATATGCACTTTTCTCAAACCCAAACTCATTTGTATTCTCATTCAAATCATTAATATCCACTGTTACCTGAACATCTACCTGATTTGTTCCATCATCAGCAGTAACAGTTAGAGTGTACTGAGTTGTTCCGCTCTCGTAATTCTCTCCAGTTCCAATGTATGTGATATCTCCAGTTGTTGAATTAATACTAAATTTATTAGTATCTCCTGCTGAAATAGAGTATTCTACATTATCTCCATTATCAACATCTGCTGCATTTACTGTGTCAACATATACTGGATTTGTACTGCCGTCTTCATTTTCATCAAGATCGAATGTGTAAGAATTCTGGTCAAATACTGGCGGTTCATTCACATTATTCACATTCACAGTTACTTGAGCATTCACTTGACTTGTTCCATCATCAGCAGTAACTGTTAGAGTGTACTGAGTTGTTCCGCTCTCGTAATCCTCTCCGCTTCCGATGTATGTGATATCTCCAGTTGTTGAATTAATACTAAATTTATTAGTATCTCCTGCTGAAATAGAGTATTCTACATTATCTCCATTATCAACATCTGCTGCATTTACTGTGTCAACATATACTGGATTTGTACTGCCGTCTTCATTTTCATCAAGATCGAATGTGTAAGAATTCTGGTCAAATACTGGCGGTTCATTCACATTATTCACATTCACAGTTACTTGAGCATTCACTTGACTTGTGCTATCATTTGCAGTAACTGTTAGAGTGTACTGAGTTGTTCCACTTTCATAATCCTCTCCGCTTCCGATGTATGTAATTTCCCCGTTTGATGGGTTAATATCAAACTTATCTGTGTCACCTTGTGTAATAGAGTATGTTAAGATGTCTCTATCTTCATCGGTAGCAGTAACATTTCCAAGGGAAACAGGAGTTGAATTTCCAACTACTTTCTCATCAAGCCTGAAAGTGTATGAACTCTGATTGAAAACAGGAGAGTTATCGTTTAGATTGTTGATATTAATTATAATTTGAGCAGTTTCTTCATTTACACTATCATTTGCCGAAACCATTAGGGTGTATTGTGTTGTTCCGCTCTCATAATCTTCTCCGTTTCCAATATATGTAATCTGTCCGTTTGACCTGTCAATATTAAACTTGCTTGTATTACCCTGTGTTATTGAGTAATTTACAGAATCATTTTCCTCATCAGTTGCAGTCACATTTCCAACGGAAATAGGGTTTGAACTTCCATCAGCATTCTCATCAAGATTGAAAGTATATGAATTCTGACTGAAAACAGGAGGTTCATTTACAGCATTAACATAAACTATAATATTAGCAGTTGCATTATTTACACTATCATTTGCCTGAACAGTTAAATTGTATTGTATTTTCCCACTCTCATAATCTTCTCCGTTTCCAATATATGTAATCTGTCCGTTTGACCGGTTAATATTAAATTTGCTGGTGTTGCCTTGTGTGATTGAGTATATGATTTCATTTGAAAGATTATCGTTGCTGGTAGCGTTCACACTGCCAAGGAGAAGAGGTATCAGATTTCCTTTTTCGCTTTCGTTAAGATTGAAGGTGTATAGGTTCTGACTGAAAGAAAGGAATTCATCCACATCCCCTACTATCACGTATATATATCTATTTATTGCGGTTCTTTCTCTACTACCAGAACCACTTGTGACTTTTACAGCAAGGCGATATAAACCAAGTTTATCAGGGTCAAAGTTAGTGGGATTCTCGTAGTCGGGAGGAGAAATGAAACTCAAAACGCCATCATTTGTAATCTGGAAATGTCTGCTGTCCATTGTTGAACTATCACGATATATAACCTCATAACCAGTAATGTTATCTTCGCTGTCGGAATCATTAGCGGTTATTGTAGTTACGTAAACAGTGTTTTCGTCAACCCAAAAACTGTCACCACTGGTGAAAACCGGAGGATTATTGACAGCACTAACAGCATGAGCAAGAACGCTACTTATGAATATGAATAGTAATAATGTCATAAGTATCCTTAATACTTTGTTTTGTGGTAAATTCTTTCGTTCCATAGTTAATCTCTACAATTTAGTAAGATACTGTTATTTATAAGTTTTACTACTAAATAGTATTGAAATTTCTTATGTCACTGACAGTGTTTATTTCTTCAAGTAGTTTGTCTTCTCTTAGGCTGATTATTCTTGGGAACCTAAGGGCGTAGCCAGAGTTGTATGTTGTTGATTTTTGTATTTCCTGATATCTTATCTGAATTATTATTTTTGGTTCAAATTTTATTATTCCGTTTTTCTCTTCTGTTTTTAGGGGTTTTAAGAGGTTCATCAGATTTTCCATTGTAGCACCTTCTCCTTCAAGTTCTTTTATTCCTGAGGAGACTTTTCCAATTTCCAAGTAAATGTCGTTTTCATCTGAGTAATCTGGGTTTTTTACCCCGACAAGAAAGGATGAGTAAAATCCTGCTCTTTTTCCTTTTCCGTATTCTGCTCCTAATATGACAACGTCAATGTCTTCTTTTGTTTCTTTGATTTTTGCCATTGTTCCTGTTCTTAGTCCCGGTTTGTATGGCGCTTTTAATGATTTAAACATTAGTCCTTCAACTCCTTCTTTGATTGATTGTTTGAAAAAGTCTTCTGCTTCTTTGTCTGAGTCTGTGATTATTGAATTTGTTGGCGAGAAGAACATAAGATTTTGATATTTCTTTATAGCGTCTTTGTGTTTGAAGTTAAATTCTAAATGATTATCTATTCTTGTTATTTTAATTTCTTTATTGTTTAAGATTATTTCTTTTCTAATTTTTTTCTCCTTGGATTCTGTGAAGAGATTTAAGTCCATAATTTGTGTGAGATATGAAAGTTTATAAATATTGTTTATTAGTGATTCTGGTGTAAATTAAGGTGTTGTTTTCAATTATGTTTTTTATTATGATTTAAGTTATTAGATTTCCAAATTCCTTTAATTACTTGTAAACTCTTCCTCTGAAATCTGCAGCCTTAATGAAAATTAGGTTTTCTTCAACTTCAAAGATAAATCTTAATTTTCCAATCCTTAATCGAAAAATATCTCGTTTTTTGTCTCTATAACGTTTAATGTCTAAATGAATATTCTTTGTGGATTTGAAATGTTTTAATCTTATTAGTTTTTCTTTAATTTCTTCTGAGTTTGGGAGTGAATCAATAAATTGAGAAACTTCTCTTTTGACTCTGACTTTTCACATTCTTAAATTCCAATGTAATCTTCTTCATTGTATGTTTCCATTAATGCTTCTTTGCTGTAAAGATTCTCAAGTTCTTTTTGTTCTTGGGAGAAGATTAACAGGTATCTTGCTTTCTGTAGTTCTTCTCTTACAATCTTTCTAATCATTGTTCTTAATTTTTGGTAGTCTATTTCTGCTTTAACTTCTCTATTATCGCTCTTAGTTTTATTACCTAATTTCACACTTTGTTCCATACTTTGGGTTTATATTTTTTTATTTATAAACTTAGTGGCTATTTGGCTCTATCCGAAAATTAATTTTTAAGAAACAATAATTGTAAAAAAGAGTTTTAATTAAAAATGGAAAACTTGAGAATTACCTCTAACTTGTTGTACGATAAGTCAGGATATTTAGTTACTTTTCGTACAAAGCCAGTGTTAGAGGAAACTTTTATAAAAAGAGTTTAATTTTGAATTGTATTGATATTGCATGCGTAGTTTAGTGGTTATGACACGAGCTTGCCAAGCTTGTAACCCGGGTTCAAATCCCGGCGCGTGCATGTGTTTTATGCGGATTTAGCTCAGTCTGGTTAGAGCGCAGGTCTTATAAGTTTAACGAAACAGTTAGATGGTTCTGATCGCGATTCTATTGGTATTTCTTACTAAGAAAGCCTGAGGTCCGGGGTTCAAATCCCCGATTCCGCACTGTTTTTAAATTGGTGTTTTGTTTGTCTACGTAAATTTAAATGCATTTGCTGTATGAGTAATAAGTAAGAATATATAGAAGAATGAATGTGTCATTTACTTATCCTTGATATGATTAATTTTATATTATTGCCTTGGTGTTTTGTTTGTTTTTGGAATACTTAGTAAAGGGGTTACAAGTTTTTATAAATCTATTTAGTGAAAGATTTGTGTAATGAGAGAGATAAGAGGCGGGAGATCACAAGCGGCATATGAGTTTTTAATGACATATGGCTGGATGTTTTTAATAGTTTTAGTTACAGCAGCGGTAGCTTTTTCTTTTGTGGATTTTAGTTTATTATATCCTGATGAGGTAGAGTTCAAAAATCTTCTTGAAGCAGAGTATGAGGCTTCGGGTGCTTATTCAGAGATGTCGTTGTATTCTTCGTTTCAGAGTAAAGTTCATATTTATTTTAGGCATCAGGGCAGGTATGTTGTTAATATAACACCAAGTGAATCAATGATAATAGATGATGGTGGAAAGAAATGTGAAAGTGTTTTGGTTGAAAATATTGATGGTGATTTGTATAGTAATTATAGTAACAGTTCTGTTACTTTTAAGCCTTCTGAGTTAGGAAGGATTGTTTTTGACTGCAATTTGAATGGTTCTTCTGATTCTGTGGGGGAGTTGTTTGAGGGGGATGTTATCATGGGCAGGATTGAAGTTCCATTGAAGGAGCATGAGACAGATATTGAAATGCTAAGTAAGGGAACTCTAAAAATTAGAGTGGATCATACTGATTCTAAGGATCGTATTGATATAAATGGTGTTTGCGGCTTGAGTGAACCTGATTGTTTAAGAGGAATTTTTGATGATTTTGTAGATAATGCTACTCATTTTTTGTGGAGTTGCAGAGGGTTGAATAGCGGATTTGATGCTATGTGCAGTGAACTTAAACCTCCTCCTGTAAATGGTGTTTGTGGTACAATTGTTAATGGGTGTGTGAGAGGAAATTTAGATGATTCTCCTGATAATTTTACTCATCATCTATGGAGTTGTGATGGGTTGCATGGAGGAAGTGATACAGATTGTAATAAACTTATATATAATTTGTTTGTTTCGCTCTGGGATACAACGCAAACACTTCCTGGATCTTCAAGTTATAATCAGATTAAATTACCTTTAGAGAGTTCTGGGAATTATAGTTTTGCTGTGTCCTGGGGTGATGGGACTTATGATACAATTACGGAATGGAATCACTCAGACGTAATTCGTACATATGCAACGGCAGGAGAGTATGAGATAATTATTAAAGGGAAAATTGAAGGTTTTAGATTTGGTGATGGCGGAGACAAAAATAAAATTAGTGATATTAGTAATTGGGGATCTTTAATACTTGGCAATAATGGAGGATATTTTTGGGGATGTAACGAATTAGATGTGTCCGCTACAGATGTGTTGAATTTGTCAGGTGTTACTGATATGTCACATATGTTCCATTCTGCAACTCAATTTGAAGGTAATTTGAGTAATTGGGATGTAAGCCGTGTTACAGATATGTCACATATGCTCGCTTATGCAAATAGTTTTAATGATGATTTGAGCAATTGGGATGTAAGTAGAGTTGAAGATATGAAATGGATGTTCTATGATGTAAATAATTTTAGTAGTAATTTGAGCAGTTGGAATGTGGGCAGAGTTACAGATATGGGGAATATGTTCTCTCATTCATATTTATTTAATAATAATTTGAGTAATTGGGATGTAAGTAGTGTTACAGATATGAAAGGTATGTTCTTTGATGCGAGTAGTTTTAATGGTGATTTAAGTGGGTGGAATATGAGCAGAGTTAGAGATACGTCAGGTATGTTCCTTTATGCATATGATTTTAATGGTGATTTGAGCAATTGGGATGTAAGTAATGTTTTAAATATGAATAATATGTTCCAAGGAGCAAGTTCATTTAATAGTGATTTGAGTCTTTGGAATGTACATAAGGCTACAAGTATGAAAAATATATTCCAAGGAGCAAGTTCATTTAATAGTGATTTGAGTCTTTGGAACGTGAGCAGAGTTACAAATATGAATGATATGTTCCAAGGAGCAAGTTTATTTAATAGTAATTTGAGTGGTTGGGATGTAGGTAATGTTAAGTATATGAATAATATGTTTGATAGTGCAACTTCATTTAATCAGGATTTGAGTGGTTGGAATGTGAATATTATTGTTAATTGTCAAGACTTTAGTAATGGTGCTACTTTATTTACATCTTCTAATAAACCAAATTTTCCTATAACTTGTTAAATTTTGTTTTTTATTCTTTTTTTAAGATTATAAATTCTTGATGATGTAAGTGGGGGGCAAAACCTAACCTTTATAAAACTTCTTAAATTAATTATTAGTATGAAGATTCCAAAAGAGATGAAGAGGTTCTGTTCTAAGTGCAAAAAACATACTCTTCAGAAAGTTAAAAATGAGAAAAATAGGGGGAAGAACAAAACTCATCCTATGACTAGATTTTCTCAGATTAGAATGAAGTTAAGAGGGCTTACAACTGGAACTGGTAATAAGGGGGCAAGGTCAAGAGGTGCATTGAATTCATGGAAGAGATTTAATAAGAAGCATTCAAAAAAGACGGATTTAAGGTATACGTGCACGGAGTGTAATAAGACAAATGTTTCTGCTGATAAGGGTATTCGCTCAAAGAAGATTTCTGTTGAGTAAATCAAATTTGTGTTGATTTAAAATGCCAAGAATTGCAGTTATTGATAAGGAGAAGTGTAAACCTCATTTGTGTGGTTGGTTGTGTATGAAGCAATGCCCTGTAAATATGACTGGTTCAGATTGTATTTATGAAGAGGATCAAGGCAAAAAGGCAGGCATTGATGAAACATTGTGCACGGGATGTGGGATTTGTCCTAAGATTTGTCCGTTTGGAGCAATAACTATTATTAATCTTCCGGATATGAAAGATAAAGTTCCAATTCATCAGTATGGGCCTAATGGGTTTAGGATATTTGATTTACCATTGATTCAGGAAAATGCAATTACAGGAATTATTGGAAGAAACGGGATAGGAAAGACAACAGTGATAAATTCTTTAGCAAATACAATAAAAGTAAATTTTGCAAAGTTTGGGGAGGAAAAGATTCCTGATGAGGATTATTTTAAACATTTAAATACTATGTTTAAGGGCACTGCTCTTCAGAATTATTTAGGAAAATTAGAGAAAGGAGAGATTAAAATAGCGTATAAACCACAGCAGATTGTAAGTATTCCAAATGTTTTCAAAGGAAAGGTTAAAAAACTTCTTTTAAAAGTAAATTCAGATAAGGCAAAAGTTGAGGAGATAGCATCTAAATTAAATATAAGGAATGCTCTTGATAGGGATATTGGTGTTATTTCAGGGGGGGAATTGCAAAGGGTTGCAGTTGCATCCTGTCTTCTAAAGGATGAGACGAATTTTTATATATTAGATGAGATTACAAATTATTTGGATATTTTTGAGCGGTTTAATACATCAAAGATAATTAAGGAAAAGGCTCAGAATAAGACAGTTTTAGTTGTTGAGCATGATTTGATTATTTTGGATTATTTGTGTGATTTTGTGAATATTATGTATGGGCAGTCAGGGATTTATGGAATGCTTACGGGGGTTAAGTCTTCAAAGGCAGGGATAAATATTTATCTTGAAGGGTTTTCAAAGGAAGAGAATGTTAGGTTTCGAGATAAGCCAATAACGTTTGATAAGGAGTCAGTTCAAGATGCCAAAAGGATTGAGGTAATGGCAAAATGGGAAGAGAAAGATTTAAGAGCAGGAGATTTTAAGTTGAAGGTTAAAGAGGGTGATATTAAGAAAGGAGAAATTATTGGGATTATAGGAAGGAATGCTCTTGGGAAGTCCACGTTTGCAAATGATTTGTTTGAAGAGGGACTTGGAGATGAGAATCCAATTTCATATAAGCCACAGATGGTTCCAAGAGATGATAAGGAGCAGGTTGAGTTTGATTTGATGCAGTATAAGAATTATACAGATAATTTTTATCAGGTGTATGTTTTAGATCCTTTAAATATTTCATCGATTGCAGAGAAATCTATTAAAACCCTTTCAGGGGGGGAACTGCAAAGGTATGCTATTGCAAAATGCCTGCTTGCAGAAGCTCAGGTTTATATTATTGATGAACCTACTGCATTTTTAGATGTTGAGGATAGGTTAAAGATAGCTAAGATAATTAAGAATTTCATTCAGATGAAGGAGAAATCTGCGTTTATAATTGATCATGATTTGGTTTTTATGGATTATCTTTCAGATAAGTTATTGGTGTTTCAGGGAGAGGAGGGGGTAAAGGGATTTTCAAGTGAACCTCTAAGTATGCGAGATGGAATGAATTTGTTTTTAAAGGATTTAGATATAACTTTCAGGCGGGATAGTTCAAATAAGAGACCAAGAGTAAATAAGGATGGTTCTGTAAATGATCAGAAACAAAAAGCCTTAGGAGAATATTATTATGTATAATTTTATACCTAAAATCATTATAATGATTGTTGTTTGTTATAGTATTCTGAAATAGGCTCTGTCCGGAAATTGCTTTTTCCAAAATCTATGCTAACTATATTCAATCAAAGAAAAAAATTATTCGTCAAAAGTTGCTTTATTGATACAATATTTTAAGTTCTCTTGAATTTCCGGACAGAGCCCTGAAATACAAAAATTTATAAAACTTGTAGTATCACAGAATTTACAATGGAACGAAAAAGAATACTATGGGTTTTGGCTTTGTTTTCCTTCATACTTTTACTTGGGGGATGTGCACACCAAACAAATACAAGTGAAGTACCTGTTGGGGATTCAGGGAATGTAAATTCGGTTAATGAAGATAAGAAAAATTATGCTCAAGAAAGTAGTAATGAAATGAGCCGTCTTGAAAAAGTGAGGGAAAGAGGAAAAGTTATTTGTGCAAGTCGTAATGACGTTTCAGGATTTGGATATATTGATGAAAACACAGGCTCGAACGTTGGCTTTGACATAGATCTTTGCCGAGCAGTTGCTACTGCCGTTCTTGGAGATCCTAATAAAATAGAGATAAGGTTGATTACTGCAGCTGAAAGAGGTCCTACCATCCAGTCAGGAGAAGTTGATCTGCTGGTTCGTACAGTTACATGGACAACTTCAAGAGATGCTCAGTGGGGAAATTATGTTCAGACAATGTTCTATGACGGACAAGGATTTATGATAAGAAAAGATTCAGGCATTTCAAGTGCTTATATGCTTGGGGGAGCAACAGTATGTGTAATTCAGGGAACTACAACTGAACTTAACCTTGAGGACTTTTCGGCTCAAAATAATTTAGAGATTACTCCTTTGACTTTTGAGAGTAACGATGCTACGAAGGCTGCTTATGAAAGCGGACAATGTGACGCTTACACAAACGACAGATCGCAATTGGCTGCTATTAGTTCAGGCCTTACTAACAGGGACGACCACGTTATTTTGCCTGAAACCATATCAGAAGAGCCATTAGGACCTGTTGTTCCGCATGGAGATGAACAGTGGTTTGACATTGTGAAGACTGTCATGAGCGTTCTTATTTACTCAGAAGCATACGAAATCTCATCGTCCAATGTGCCTGCTGAGATTACAGGAGATAGAAAAGTTGATCGTTTGCTTGGATTTGAAGGAAGTTTCGGGCAGGAAACTTTGGGGCTTGAAATGGGCTTTGCTCAGAATGTTATAAGAAGCGTTGGCAACTATGGTGAGATTTACGATAAGAATCTTGGCAGTGGTGGAGAAATTAATCTTCCAAGAGAAAATGGAAGAAACGCTTTATGGGCAAACGCACCATGCACTAATTGTCCAAAAGGAGGACAGATTTACGCTGCTCCCCTGAGATAAGCATTTTCATAAAATGCCATCCCTCCAAAAAAGTAAATCCATAAGATTGGGTTTATCCTATCAAGGAATTCCTTTATGGAGGCATTCTAAGTTCCTGAAATGGTTTATACAGATTGTTTCAGGAATTTTGGTTTTAGTTCTTGTTTCATGGTTTTTTCTTAACATTGCTACTGCTATTGCAGAGAGAAACATACCGTACGGATTTGATTTTTTGGAAAGAGCATATCAAACTCCCATCGGGCATCATTTCCTGCCCTATGATTCTTCAAATACTTTCCTTTATGCTTTGTTTGTTGGAGGGGTAAATACCAGTGTAATTTCTATCGTTGGAGTTCTTTTAGCAACTATCTTAGGCATTTTCATAGGAGTTTGCAGATTGTCAAAAAATTGGCTTATAAGCAAAACTTCGCTTGTTTATATAGAAATTTTCAGAAACGTTCCTTTGCTTATTCTGTTGTTTTTTTGGTTTTACATTATGCTTACATTGCCGGAAATTAAAGAAAGTTTTACGATAGCAGACAAAGTTTACATCAGTAATTCGGGAGTGTCTTTTCCATGGTTTTCTGCTTTGGGATTTGGAGCAGGGATGTTGTCACTAATCTTAGTTCTGGCAACTTTTGCTTTGTTGTTTTTTGCATATAAGTTCTTCTCCTCAATTTCAAAAAAAAAGGGGAAAAATTATCATCCTTTGATTTATTCCTTAATCTTGTCATTATCATTTTTTCTTGCGGGATGGTTTATTCTTTATTTTTTATTTGGACAGCATCCATTATCGATTTCAGTCCCGTATCCTCAGGGAACTTTTGGAAGGATTAGCGGAGGATTCACGGTCCCTGCGGGACTAATTGCCCTGCTAATCGGGTTAGTATTATACGCTTCTTCTTTTATTGCTGAAATTGTGAGAGCAGGAATACAATCCGTTAATAAAGGACAAGTGGAAGCGGCAAGAGCATTAGGGTTGTCTAAATTTGAAGCATTAAGGCACATAACCTTCCCCCAATCTTTAAGAGTTATTGTTCCTCCTACCATAAGCGAATATTTGAATTTGACAAAAAACAGCAGTCTTGCTGCAATTGTTGGATACCCTGATTTGGTTAATGTAGCTAAAACAATGACACAAACCGCTCCAGCAATTTCCATATTCATACTGATAATGGCGGCTTACCTCGTCATAAGTCTGACATATTCGCTAATAGGGAATATCTATAACAGGCATATCAAATTCACAGGAGGATAGATCTAATGAGTTTTGAAAAAATAACCAAATGGCTTAAAGAAAATCTGTTTAGTTCGTTTTATAATGGAATCTTTACGATCTTGCTTGGAAGCATGATAATCTTATCTTTGTGGTTTGGAGGCAGATGGTTGTTATTTGTTGCTGACTGGAGTATCATATCAGTTCTTGGAGGGACTTTGATTATAGGACAGTATAACACAGAAATTGCATGTTCTGGTGGAAATTGTTTCTGGAGACCTGCAGCAGCGTTATTAATATCAACTTTCTTTTTTGGATTTATATGGGGTTCTACAAGAGATTCTCTTGCTAAAAAGATTGCCATAATTTTTTCAGTTGCATCAGCTGCTTTTGCTTTCCTTCCTTATAGTCTGGAAAAAATGGGTTTTGACATCAGAATTCTGCTGCTTCTTAATTTGCCTGCTTTGATTCTTGGTTATTACTTTGCGTCTTATTTTAAAATAAGGAAAGCTAAAGGGATTTTATTAACTGGAGTTTTATGTTTTTTGGCAATTCTTCTATTGCTACACGGAGTTTCAGGGGTTAAGTTCTTAGAACCCGTATCTGTAATATATTGGGGAGGGCTGATGCTGAATTTGTTATTAGCCGTTTCTGGAATAGTTCTCTGCCTGCCAATTGGAATACTTCTTGCTTTTGGAAGGAGAAGCAGTTTGCATTTAGTTAAAGTAATTTGCATTTTGTTTATAGAATTATTTCGGGGAGTTCCTCTGATTGCTCTTCTTTTTATGTCTCAAACCCTTGTTCCTCTTGCGTTTCCCGAAGATTTTCCTTTAAATTCTCTTTACAGAGCTGCAATAATAATAACCTTATTCAGTGCGGCATATATGGCTGAGAATATAAGGGGGGGATTGCAAGCTCTAAGTCCGGGGCAACAAGAAGCTGCAAGGGCATTGGGGCTTTCTGGTGTGCAAACTATACTTTTAATATCTCTGCCTCAGGCACTTAAAAATGTAATACCTGCAATTGTAGGACAATTTATATCACTTTTCAAAGATACGAATTTGGTTTATGTTATCGGAATGCTTGACATGGTTGGAATTGGAAGGGCATTTATTAGTGGAAATCCTGTATACTTAAATAGTTCTTATGAATTGTTCATTTTTCTGGCCCTGACTTTCTGGATATTCGCATACGGACTTTCCCACGTCAGCAGATATATTGAGAGAAAAACAAATACGGGAGTAAGAAACACTGCGACACATTAATGAAATTGAGAAAGAATTGCCGATTTAATGCCGTGAACAAATGTAATACTATGCTTAAACAAAATACCACTCAAACAAGTCATCCATCCTGCCTTTCCTGATATAATGGAGGGTGAAACTCCAAAGAATTTATTTTGATTGTTTGGGATATTTATTCTTTTATTAGTTTTCGTTTTGATGGATTCTGACCATTTTTAGGGTGTTTTTGTTTTATATGAAAAACAAACAACTAATATTTGAGTAAAACTCACAAAACCACAAAAATTGAAAATTTTATAAATACACAAATGTTATTGTAAGTATAATGGCACATGATATAATTGATTATGATTTTAAGAGTGACTCGCTTTTCTTGAAGAAAAGAAAAATGAATTACCATCATAGTATTAATTTTGGAGATTTTATTATTGATTTAGATGAAAAGGAAAAAGCATGGGGAATGGAGATTCTAAATGTTTCAAAATATTTCAAATTAGATAAAATTCAATTAAGTGAAATTAAAAAAGTTTTTGGAAGAATTGAATTAACGAAAACTATTTAAACTATTAATACATATTTTTATTAATGTCAAAAGAATCTGAAAATCCGATAATAATATGCAAAGAAGTTCATAAATGGTATGATTCATTCCATGTTCTTAAAGGAGTAAACCTTTCCGTGAAGAAAGGAGAGAAAATTGTTATCGTGGGTCCTTCAGGATCTGGAAAATCCACTTTTATCAGAACAATAAACAAACTTGAAGAATATCAAAAGGGAAAGATTATAGTTGATGGAATAGAACTAACTCAGGATACAAGAAACATAGATGCCATTAGAAGAGAAGTTGGAATGGTTTTTCAGTCTTTTAATTTATTTCCCCATCTTACCGTGATGCAGAACATAACCTTAGCTCCAATGAAGGTAAGGAAAATACCGCAGGATAAAGCTCAACAGAAGGCAAAGGAACTTCTTAAAAGAGTTGGGATTTCTGAACAAGCAGATAAATACCCTTCCGAACTTTCAGGAGGACAGCAGCAGAGAGTTGCCATAGCTCGTTCCCTTGCTATGTCACCTAAAATAATGCTTTTTGATGAGCCAACTTCTGCTTTGGACCCTGAAATGATTAATGAGGTGTTAGATGTTATGAAGGAATTGGCTAATTCTGGAATGACCATGATTCTTGTCTCTCATGAAATTGGATTTGCCAAAGAAGTTGCAGATAGAATTATTATGTTTGATGAAGGCAGAATAATAGAGGAAAGACCTCCAAAAGAATTTTTTAGTCATCCTAAAGAGAAAAGAACTAAGGAGTTTTTGTCTCGGATTTTGACATAAAGTTAATAATAAAAAACTGAGGAGGGGAAAAAATGAATATTGTCATAACATTGGCGTTCTTACTTGCTCTGAATCTTATGAAATAACACCTTCCAATGTGTGAGCTTACAGGAGATAGAAAAGTTGATCGTTTGCTTGGATTTGAAGGCAGTTTCGGATAGGAAACTTTGGGGCTTGAAATGGGCTTTGCTCAGAATGTTATAAGAAGCGTTGGCAACTATGGTGAGATTTACGATAGAAATCTTGGCAGTGGTGGAGAAATTAATCTTCCAAGAGAAAATGGAAGAAACGCTTTATGGAATCGGGCATCATTTCCTGCCTTATGATTCTTCAAACTCTTTCCTTTATGCTTTGTTTGTTGGAGCGGTAAATACTTGTGTAATTTCTATTGTTGGAGTTCTTTTAGATAGCAACAATAACATTATAGAACGTTATCACGGAACACATAAAGACCGTACTAAGTCAATGCGTGGAATGAAAACACTTAAAGGAGTTCAGATATATAATAAAGGTTTCAAAAACTATTATAATTTTGTTAAACCACATTTAAGTTTAGGTATGACACCAGCACAAGCAAGTGGTTTAAATGTTCCTGATAATTGGGAAGAAATTATGAAAAATGCATTTAAAATAAAAACACCCTAAAAATGACCAGAGCCCTAAAATACAAAAATTTATAAAACTTACAATATCCCTAGATGTTACTATGAAACAAAAAAGGATATTACAAGTTATGGTTTTATTTTCCTTCATACTTTTACTTGGAGGATGTGCACACACAAATACAAGTGAAGTACCTGTTGAAGGGGCAGGAGATGATTTTTATGAAGTAGGTGCAATCTTCCCATTAACTGGAGATGGGGCTGCATATGGAATTCCTATGCAGAAGTCTTTGCAGTTAGCAGTTGATGAAATAAATTCCCAAGGAGGAATTAATGGAAAGCAACTAAAAGTTATCTATGAGGACGGACAGTGTGATGGTTCAGAAGGAGCAAAATCTGCTCAGAAACTGATTAATCTAGATGGAGTGAAGGTTATAATTGGTGGAGTGTGCAGTGATGAGACTCTTGGAGCAGCCCCAATTGCTGAAGATAATCAGGTTGTATTAGTATCACCAGGTTCAAGCAGTACTCAGATTACTTTTGCAGGAGACTATATCTTCAGGAATTATCCTTCAGATGCCCTAGGAGCAGCGGCTGTTGCAAGAAGAGCTATTGAGGACGGTCATACGAAGATGGCTGTGATTTCTGAAGTTACTGAGTATGTTGAATCTTTAAGGGAAGTCTTTGTTGAGACTTATACAGGATTAGGTGGAGATATCGTTATTGAAGAGAGATTTGCACCAGAAGTAACTGATTTAAGAACTCCACTTACTAATATTAGGGATTCAGATGTAACAGCAATATATCCTGTAACTCAAACATTCCCCAAGGCAAGTTTACTTGTTAAACAAATGCAGGAGATAGGAATTGAACTTCCAATTTATTCATCTGAAATGATAACTGCAAATGAAGTTTTAGATGTGCACAGTGATTATCTGGAAGGTGCGATATATCCAGAAGTTAAAGTGGATAAGGATTCACCAAAAGCAAGCGCTTTCATTAATAATGCAAATCAAAGAGAAGGAGAAGGATTCGTTCAGTCCGTGCCATTTGCATATCTTGCGGCATCATATGATATTGCTTACATATTAAAGGATATTCTTGCGATATGTGGAGATCAGGATGGTACATGTGTTAAGGATGAGCTGTACAAAGTGCAGAACTGGGAAGGTGCAATGGGCACAGTATCGATAGATGAGAATGGAGATCCTATTGTTGAATTTGATCTTAAGCAAATAAGAGGCGGCGAATTAGTTGTTATTTCATAATCTCTACTTTTTTTATAGTTAATTTTATAATGTCTTAAAATATGTGAATTTTTAGAGATGGTTTTAGAGCAAATAACTTCAGGTACAGTCCTTCAGGTAACTTTTAATGGTATTGTAGCAGGCTCTATTTATGCACTTGTTGCATGCGGTTTTTCTCTTATATATACAACTAACAGGTTTTTACATATAGCTCATGGAGTAACTGTTGTACTCGGGGCTTATTTTATCTATCTGCTGTTTACATTGAGCAATTTTCCTTTTCCTATTGCTGTGATTTTAACATTGATTTTAACTTCGTTGTCTGGGCTTTTGATGTATATTATTGTTTATGAACCTATGAAAAAGAGGGGAGCATCAAATATTGTGCTTTTAATTGCAAGTCTAGGAATTTTATTTTTAGTAGAGAATTTAATAGTTCTTGGTTTTGGACCCGGAGTTAGAAATATAGGATTGATAGATGTTAAAAAGGGTATTGAGGTTTTTGGGGCGTTTATAACTCCTACTCAGATTGGAGTAGTTATTTGTTCTTTGGTTCTTTTGGTTCTTTTGTATTTATTTTTGAAGAAAACAAAGCTTGGGAAGGATTTAAGAGCAGTGTCTGATAATTACGAGTTGGCAAATATAGTCGGAATATCATCAAGAAAGGTTGCAATATATTCTTTTTTGCTGGGCTCTTTTCTTGCAGGAGTTGCAGGGATTCTGATTGGGATTGTGCAGATTGCTGAACCTACAATGGGAACAGATCTTATTATTAAAGGTTTTGCAGGAGCAGTTATAGGTGGGATTGCATCTGTTCCGTCATCAATTCTTGGTTCTTATGTTTTAGGGCTTGTTGAGAATTATGGAATATTGCTTTTACCATCTGAGTATAAGGATGCAATTGCATTTGTTGGACTTTTTTTAATTCTTCTTTTAAAGCCAAGTGGATTATTCGGGGGGGCGTTTGTGAAGGGTAGAAAATGATTGAGAAATATTTGATACATATTTTAATTTATATATGCATTTATCTGATTTTGTCAGCAAGTCTGAATTTGGCATTTGGTTACACTGGTCTTTTAAATTGGGGACATGTAGCGTTTTTTGGGATTGGCGCTTATACTTCAGCTATTTTGGTTATGGATGTTGGAGTGCCTTTTATACTTGCATTTGTTCTCTCCGGACTTGTTGCTGCTCTTTTTGGAGTTATATTATCAATTGTTACAAGAGAACACAAATCAGATTATCTTGCTCTTTTAACTCTTGGGTTTACATATATTACATATACTGTTTTTCAAAACTGGAAGTCATTAACAAATGGAACTCTTGGCATTTCAGGGATTCCAAGACCTGAGATTTTTGGGTTTGCCCTGAAGTCAAATTTTGATTATCTTATATTTACTCTTATTATAACTGTAATTTGTATTTTAGTTTTATATAGGATTGTAAAATCTCCTTTTGGAAAATTACTTGGGGCAGTGCGAGATGATGAGTTAGGGTTGAAAGTTTTAGGGAAGGATACTCTGACTATAAAGATAAAGGCAATGTTTATTTCTACATTTTTAGCAGGTATTGCAGGTTCACTTTTAGCTCATTATATAAGATTTATCAGCCCTAAGTCTTTTCTGTTAGAGGAACTTGTTCTGATGTTAACTATAGTAATTGTAGGAGGGGTTGCATCTCTTAAAGGCACAGTTATTGCGGCATTTTTAGTTATTTTAATTCCTGAGGCTCTAAGGTTTGTTGAACTCCCTCCAGAGATTGCATGGATAATAGGACCTTTGAGGCAAATTCTTTATTCGTTAGTATTATTAATTATTTTATGGTTTGAACCAAAGGGACTTTTTGGGAGGGTGAATATAGAATGATTCTTGATATAAAGGATATTTCGATAAGTTTTGGAGGAGTTAAGGCATTGAAAGATTGTTCTATGAGTATTAAGAAGGGTAAGATTACTGCTATTATAGGACCTAATGGTTCAGGGAAGACAACTTTGTTTAATTGTATTAATTCAATTTATGTTCCAGATGAGGGAAGCATAGTTTATGAGAATAAGGATATTACTAAGTTGGCAACTCATAAGATTTCTAAGATGGGAATTTCAAGAACGTTTCAGCAGGTTAGAATTTTTGAGAATCTTTCAATAAGGGATCATATTGAGATTGCAATGTCATCTGATGATGAGGCTTTTTTCAAAAGTTTTTTTAGAAGGAAAAAGGATAGAACAGAGGAGATTGAAAAATTTTTAAGTTTAACTGGTCTTAACAAGCCTTTGGATACTCTTTTGTCTGATTTGAGTTATGGGCAGAGAAAGTTATTGGATTTAACTATTGCGTTGGCAAAGCCTCATGATATTTTAATGCTTGATGAACCTGTTGCAGGAGTTAATCCAAAGTTAAGAAAGCAGATTAAAAAACTTTTAATAAAGTTAAGAGAGAAAGGTGAGACTATTTTAATTATAGAACATAATATGCCTTTTGTTATGGGTATTGCTCAGGAGGTTATTGTTATGAATGCAGGGGAGGTGCTTGCAAGAGGTACACCAAAGGAGGTTTTGAATAATGAGAGAGTGTTGGAGGCTTATTTAGGTGATTAAAATGTTAGAGTTAAAAAAGGTTTATGCGGGTTATGGGCAGATTGAGATTTTGTATGGTGTTGATATTGATGTTAAGAATGGAGAGATTGTTGCTTTGATAGGACCTAATGGGGCTGGAAAGAGTACAGTTATTAAGTCTGTGTTTAATATAACGAATGTAACATCAGGGGAAATAAGTTTTAATGGTAAGAGTATTAGAGATTTTAAGACTCATCAGTTAATGGAAATTGGAGTTTCTTATGTTCCTCAGGGAAGGGTTAATTTTCTTAATATGACTGTTAGGGAAAATCTTATGATTGGTGTTGATAGAATTTCTGATAAGGAAGTTTTGGAGAAGAGATTAGAGAATGTGTATAACACTTTTCCTTCTCTTAGGAGAAAGGAAAATGATTTGGCGTATGGTTTAAGCGGGGGAGAACAGCAGATGCTTGCAGTTGGAAGGGCTTTGATGCAAGAACCAAAGTTGCTTTTGCTTGATGAACCAACATTGGGGTTAAGTCCAAAACTCCAAAAGGAACTTTTTAGTGTTATTGTAGGGTTGAGAGAAAAGGGAATTAGTATGCTGATTGTTGAGCAGAATGCTAAAAGAGTTATTGAGATTGCAGATAGGACTTATTTGCTTGAGAATGGGAAAGTTGTTTTGAGTGCTGGTAAGGATATTATTAATAATAAAAAGATAAAGGAGACGTATCTGGGTGCTTTATAGTTTTTTAACCATGTATGCTCCTTCTAATTCATAGCCAAATTTTCTGTAGTATTCTTTTACTTCTTCCCCACAGATTATTATGTATCTGTTTTGTTTTATGGTTCTTTTTGTTTTTATTTCAGGATTTTGGGCTTTGTTTTTGGAGTTATGGAGATAGTTTTGTTTGATAGCATACTACAAAATTATTTTATTGTAAGGAATAAGTTACTTGAGAACTTTATCTATAAGCATAAGTACAACAATCAAAAATTTACAGGATCTTGCTTTTTTGAGTGTTGCTCTCTCTAAATAGGAGTTCATTAAATACTTTATATTTGTATTCAACTCCAAATATTATTATTATCACTATAATCAGGGAGACGAACAGTATAGTGTTCAGATTTTCAGCGGAAAATATATTAGAAATTGCAGTAGAATTCATATACATCACAATTGCAAGTATAATTAATATTAACACAGTCAATATTAATGATAATACTGAAACTGTTTTTGTTGAGTACTTTGTACTGTCACGTCTTGTTTTATTTGTAGAGAGAGATGAAGGAGATGGTTCTGGTTTTGTATATTGTCTGGTTTGCCTTGTTGATTGTTTAGTTGAGTTATCTCTTGTGATTTTGGATATAAGTACAGTTATTGTTGCTAATACCACAATCAATGAGATGAATATAAATAGATTTATATTTGTGATTATGCCTTCTAAGGAAGGGATACTATTTGGTTCTGAGAAGAGAATCATGTACACAATTCCAGAAATTAATATTATTATTCCTAATATTACTGAAATGATTGTTTGCTCTAATGGTATTTTTCTTTGTTCTGATATGTTCTTCTGTTTCATATATTTTGTAGAAGGTTGAGTCTTATATTGGGGAGAAGTTGCAATGGATTTGGTTTTCTCTAATGAGAGTATAGCAGGAGTTTGAGTTATTGGTCTTGTTTTTTTCTCTTTCTTTGCTCCAGAACGTCTGCTTTTTGACTTCTTAATTATTAAAGAACCAACAACTACTAATACTATCAATGTTAATGCAATCAAAGGTATGATTATAATTAGGTTAGAGAGGGTTTGAGGTTTTGTTGTAACAGGTATTGTTTTAGATTCAGTTTCATTAGTTATAGTTCGTGTTTCTGTTAATGTTGTATTAGTCTCTGTTTCATTTGTTATAATTTGCGTTTCTGGTGTAGTTTCAACTATTGGTTTTTGAGGTTTTGTATCAGGTTTTTCTCTTGCAACTATACTAAAGATTGCAAACCCAGAAGTTTCTGCTGAGTATCTGACTTCTTCTGAATTTTCCCCGATTACCTCAGTATCTAAATCTTCCCATTCATCGTCATCTTCATTATATATTAACATTATTATTTCATCTTTATCAAATCCATTGTCTGATAACCATTCTTTGTCTACAATGAATTCAATTTCAGCATCAGAAATTTCATCATTGTCTAATCTGCTTGCTGTTATATCTATATACTCGTATATCTCATCATTAGGAGTTTCATCTACAGATGATGGAAGGTTTTTGAGTTTTCTTGCTTTGATTTTTACGTTGTTTACTCTCTCATTTGCTTCCACAATGATTAAGACAACACTTGACCCTCCACTTCTTATATTGAATTCAGTTGGGTCTCCTTCATTTAGCCGGGTCCCGCTACTACCTCCTCCACTGCTTCCACTTCTTGATGTGGATGAAGAAGATGAAGAACTTCTATTAACATTAGGAGATGATGTGTCCTCTTGCACTGTAATTGTAACTGTTGCATTGTCACTGTAATTTCCATCACTAATGCTATACATAAAGTTGTCTTCTGCTGTGGAGTTGCCATAGTGTCTGTATATGAAAGTACCATTCTCATTAAGCGTTAAATTTCCATATTTTACATCACTGATTAGAGTTATCCTCGGTGGGGAAATTTCATTATCCTGCTCCTCGTCATTATCTCTAACATTTGTTATTCCATTAGATAGAACACTTGTGGTATCGCCTGAGGTTATATCAATTCTATCATCTCTTGCTACAAGGGGTTGGTTATTTGCTTCATTTAAATTATTGATATTAACAGTAACATCAGTGGTAACTTCATTTGTTCCATCGGCTGCCTTAATTGTCAGGTTATATTGTCTTGTTTCACTTTCATAATTCTCTCCGCTTCCAATATATGAGATAACCCCACTTGATGACTTAATGTTAAATTTGCTTGTGTCACCTTCTGTAATTGAGTATGTTGCAGTTCCGTTGGAATTGATTGCAATTACTGTGCCGATAGATACAGGAGTTGAACTACCATCTGCGTTCTCATCAAGAGTGAATGTGTATGCATTTCTTTCAAATCCAAATTCTTCTCCATCATTTAGGTTGTTGATGTTAATTATAACGCTAGAGTTTACATTGTTTGTTCCATCACTTGCTCTTACTGTTAAACGGTATCGTTTTGTTCTCTCGTAATCTTCTCCACTTCCATTGTATGTTATTTCACCTGCTGAGTTAATGTTAAATTTATTCGTGTCGCCTACTGTGATGGAGTATGTTATAACACTGTTAGAGTCAGGGTCATTTGCAGTTACTGTTCCTAAATGTACAGAAGTTCCGTTTACGTTCTCACTAATATTGAAGGTATAAGAGTTCTGTGTGAAAATAGGAGATTCATTTGCGTTAGTTATTGTAATTATAATGTTCTGTGTTGCGGTCATCACTCTGCTCCCAGTCCCACTTGTAGCAGTAACTTGTACCTCATATTCATTATCACTGTTAGCATCAGTAGGGTTTTCAAAATCCGGTACAGAAATGAAATGCAGAATACCGCTATTTGTGATTGAGAAATTTGTGCTGTCAGAACCGCCAGAGATACTATATTTTGTAACACTATCTTGTGTATCGGAGTCGGTAGCTCTAACTGTTCCCACGTTTATGTTGTTCTCATTTACTGAGAATGTTGAATTGCTTATAAATTCAGGAGGATCGTTAGGCACAGTCTCATCCACATCATTTACTGTAACTGTAATGTCTTGTATTGCAGTCAATCTTCTGCTACCAGACCCACTTGTAGCAGTAACCTGTACTACATATATTCTGTCTCCGTTATAGTCATTAGCGTTTTCAAAATCCGGTGCTGAAACGAAAGTCAAAACACCACCGTTTGTGATTGAGAATCTTGTGTTGTCAGCCCCTCCAGAGATACTATAACCTGTAACACTGTCTTCTGTATCAGAGTCAGAGGCTATTACTGTTCCCACGTTTATGTTGTTTTCTTGTACTGAGAAGGTTGAATTGCTTGTAAATACAGGAGGAACGTTGGGCGTACTCTCGCTCACATTATTTACTGTAACTGTAATATCCTGCGTTGCGGTCATCACTCTACTTCCCGCACCACTTGTAGCAGTAACTTGTATTTCGTACTCATTATTATTGTCAGCATCATCAGGGTATTCAAAATCCGGTGCAGAAACAAAAGTCAAAACACCACCACTAGTGATTGAGAACTTTGTGCTGTCAGAACCGCCTGAGAGACTATAATTTGTAACACTATCCTCTGTATCAGAGTCGTTAGCTGTTACTGTTCCCACGTTTATGTTGTTTTCATTTACTGAGAAGGTTGGACTGCTTGTAAAAGTTGGCGGAATGTTTATTGAACCTGTAGTAAAACTAGCAGTTGGAGACCAGTTACTATCCCCTTCATCATTACGTGCAAGAATCCTCACTTGATATAAAGTATTAGCATCCAGACTTGTAATTGTAGTATTAGTGCTATCGTCTGTATGTGTCCTGTTAGTGAATGCTCCGCTTGAACCTTTTCTGTACTGCACGTCATAATCGTTAATGTCCGGACCTGTATTATCAGGTGCAGTCCAACTTACAAATAAACTGTTAGGTGTTGGGGAACTTAAAGTTGGTGCCGAAGGTGTGGATGGAGCCTCGTTTACGCCATTAACACTAATGAAAACATTGACAGAAACATTAAGAGTACCATCACTTACCTGCACCGCTGTCATAAAATCATCTTCATCTTCTTGATTTTCCCCTCTACCAACATACGTTATCTCACCAGTTGATGAATTAATCTCAAACTTGGTTTGAGCAGTAGTAAAACTATACGTTAAATTATCCTCATCGTCATCAGTCGCGGTTGCATTCCCTACAAAAACAGGAGTAGAACTGCCATTCAGATTCTCATCAAAATCAAAAAAATAAGCCTCCATCTGTCCGCGTGTCTCAAGCTCGGTGAACACAGGAGCCTCATTTACATCCTGAACGTTAACCTCTAACCTAATAGTATCATTAAGCGACCCATCACTGGCTTCAATTATACAATTAAACTGGGTTGAACCAGACCGCACTAAACTCTCAAAATCTTCCCCACTACCAATGTAAAATACCTCACCATTTGACGAATTAATACTAAACTTACTTCTATCACAAGAAGCAATTGAGTAGGTTATAGTATCATTAACATCATCACTTGCAGTGATGTCCTGAACATGTTTAGGACCATTCAAATTCTCATCAAGGTCCAAATAGGCTACGCCGGTGGGGAATTGAGGAGGATTGTTAGGCGTACTCTCGCTCACATTAGTTACTGTAACTGTAATGTCCTGCGTTGCGGTCATCACTCTACTTCCTGTCCCACTTGTAGCAGTAACTTGTACCTCGTACTCATTATCACTGTCAGCATCATTTGGGTTTTCGAAATCCGGTGCAGAAACGAAAGTCAAAATACCATCACCAGTGATTGATAATCTTGCGTTGTCTGCACCGCCAGAGATATTATAACCTGTAACACTGTCTTCTGTATCAGAGTCGGAAGCTGTTACTGTTCCCACGCCTATGTTGTTTTCATTTACTGAGAAGGTTGAACTGCTTGTAAATGCAGGAGGGTTATTAACTATCTCATCACTCACATTATCTACCAACACGTATACATCAGAGTTTGTAGTTCTTTTTCTGCTTCCTATACCACTTGAAACCTGCACTCTAAATTGATAAGTGTTGTCACCATCATAGTCAGAAGGATTTTCATAATCAGGAGGAGACTTGAAAGTCAAAACACCTTCATTTGTAATTTGGAATAATTCTTGATCAAAATTTGAGACATTAATGAATTTATAACCTGTAATCCTGTCCTGAATGTCAGGATCACTAGCGACTATTGTACCTACGTCAATATTGTTTTCGTCAATATATAAAGTAGTAGAAGATATAGGGATAACTGGAGGGCTATTAGCTGTACTTTCACTCACATTATTTACTGTGATAGTAATGTCCTGCGTTGCACTCATTTCCCTACTTCCTGTCCCACTTGTGGCAGTAACTTGTACCACGTACTCATTATTACTGTTAGCATCATTTGGGTTTTCGAAATCTGGTGCAGAATCGAAAGTCAAAACACCACCGTTTGTGATTGATAATCTTGCGTTGTCTGCACCGCCAGAGATACTATAACTTGTAACATTATCCTGTGTATCAGAGTCAGAGGCTGTAACATTTCCCACGTTTCTGATGTTTTCATTTACTGAAAAGGTTGAACTGCTTGTAAATTCAGGTGGATTGTTAGGCGTACTCTCACTCACATTATTTACTGTAACTGTAATGTCCTGTGTTGTGGTCATCACTCTACTTTCTGTTCCACTTGTAGCAGTAACTTGTACCTCATACTCATTATTACTGTCATCATCATCAGCGTTTTCAAAATCTGGTGCAGAAACGAAAGTCAAAACACCGCCGTTTGTTATTGAGAATCTTGTGTTGTCAGCCCCTCCAGAGATACTATAATTTGTAACACTATCCTCTGTATCAGAGTCGTTAGCTGTTACTGTTCCCACGTTTATGTTGTTTTCATTTACTGAGAAGGTTGGACTGCTTGTAAAAGTTGGCGGACTGTTTATTGAACTTGTAGTAAAACTAGCAGTTGGAGACCAGTTACTACCCCCTTCATCATTACGTGCAAGAATCCTCACTTGATATGAAGTATTAGCATCCAGACTTGTAATTGTAGTATTAGTGCTGTCGTCTGTATGTGTCCTGTTAGTGAATGAACCGCTTGAACCTTTTCTGTACTGCACATCATAATCGTTAATGTCCGGACCTGTATTATCAGGTGCAGTCCAACTTACAAATAAACTGTTAGGTGTTGGGGAACTTAAAGTTGGTGCCGAAGGTGTGGATGGAGCCTCGTTTACATCATCTACAGTAACTACAATATTCTGTGTTTCTGTCAGCACACGACTATTAGCACCGCTTGTAGCAGTAACTTCAACTGCGTAATTATTGTTAGTTCCGACATCGGAAGGGTTCTCGTAATCTGGATTAGACTGGAAAGTTAGTACTCCACTGTTTGTAATTGAGAACATAGATCTGTCTGTCCCTCCTGAGATGATGTAACCAGTAACACTGTCTTCTGTATCGGTATCAGAAGCCACAACAGTTCCCACGCTTATGTTGTTTTCATTTACTGAGAAGGTTGGATTGCTTGTGAATGTTGGTTGGTTGTTAGGTACTGGACTGGTAGTAGCATCGGATGTCTGGGACCAATTGCTTGCACCCTCATCATTATGTGCAAGAATCCTTACTTGGTATTGAGTATTAGCATCCAAACCGGTAATTGTAGTGCTTGTAGAGTTATCTGTATGTGTCCTGTTAGTGAATGCTCCGCTTGAGCCTTTTCTGTACTGCACATCATAATCATTGATATCTGGACCAGTATTATCGGGAGCAGACCAACTCACAGATAAACTATTTGGAGTAGGGGAACTTAAAGTTGGTGCCGAAGGTGTGGATGGAGCCTCGTTTACATCATCTACAGTAACTACAATATTCTGTGTTTCTGTCAGCACACGACTATTAGCACCGCTTGTAGCAGTAACTTCAACTGCGTAATTATTGTTAGTTCCGACATCGGAAGGGTTCTCGTAATCTGGATTAGACTGGAAAGTTAGTACTCCACTGTTTGTAATTGAGAACATAGATCTGTCTGTCCCTCCTGAGATGATGTAACCAGTAACACTGTCTTCTGTATCGGTATCAGAAGCCACAACAGTTCCCACGCTTATGTTGTTTTCATTTACTGAGAAGGTTGGATTGCTTGTGAATGTTGGTTGGTTGTTAGGTACTGGACTGGTAGTAGCATCGGATGTCTGGGACCAATTGCTTGCACCCTCATCATTATGTGCAAGAATCCTTACTTGGTATTGAGTATTAGCATCCAAACCGGTAATTGTAGTGCTTGTAGAGTTATCTGTATGTGTCCTGTTAGTGAATGCTCCGCTTGAGCCTTTTCTGTACTGCACATCATAATCATTGATATCTGGACCAGTATTATCGGGAGCAGACCAACTCACAGATAAACTATTTGGAGTGGGGGAACTTAAAGTTGGTGCCGAAGGTGTGGATGGAGCCTCGTTTACATCATTTACTGTAACTGTAATGTTCTGCGTTGCGTTCATCACTCTACTTCCTGTTCCACTTGTAGCAGTAACCTGCACCACGTACTCATTATTACTGTCATCATCATTTGGGTTTTCAAAATCCGGTGCAGAAACGAAAGTCAAAATACCATCACCAGTGATTGATAATCTTGCGTTGTCTGCACCGCCAGAGATATTATAACCTGTAACACTGTCTTCTGTATCAGAGTCGGAAGCTGTTACTGTTCCCACGCTTATGTTGTTTTCATTTACTGAGAAGGTTGGATTGCTTGTAAATGCAGGAGTGTTATTAACTATCTCATCACTCACATTATCTACCAACACGTATACATCAGAGTTTTTAGTTCTTCTTCTGCTTCCTATACCACTTGAAACCTGCACTCTAAATTGATAAGTGTTGTCACCGTCGTAGTCAGAAGGATTTTCATAATCAGGAGCAGATTTGAAAGTCAAAACACCTTCATTTGTAATTTGGAATAATTCTTGATCAAAATTTGAGACATTAATGAATCTATAACCGGTAATCCTGTCCTGAATGTCAGGGTCACTAGTGACTATTGTGCCTACGTCAATAGTATTTTCGTCAATATAAAAGGTAGTATGAGGTATAGAGAAAGTTGGAGGGAGATTAGTTGTACTCTCACTCACATTATTTACTGTAACTGTAATGTCCTGTGTTGTGGTCATCACTCTACTTCCAGTTCCACTTGTAGCAGTAACTTGTACCTCATACTCATTATTACTGTCATCATCATCAGCGTTTTCAAAATCAGGAGCAGATTTGAAAGTCAAAACACCACCGTTTGTGATTGATAATCCTGCGTTGTCTGCACCGCCAGAGATATTATAATCTGTAACACTGTCTTCTGTATCAGAGTCAGTAGCTGTTACAGTTCCCACGTTTATGTTGTTTTCATTTACTGAGAAGGTTGGACTGCTTGTAAATTCAGGTGGATTGTTAGGCGTACTCTCACTCACATTATTTACTGTAACTATAATGTCCTGTGTTGTGGTCATCACTCTACTTCCTGTTCCACTTGTAGCAGTAACTTGCACCTCGTACTCATTATCGCTGTTAGAGTCGGAAGGATTCTCAAAATCAGGAGCAGAATTGAAAGTCAAAACACCATCACCTGTGATTGATAATCCTGCGTTGTCTGCACCGCCAGAGATATTATAATCTGTAACACTGTCTTCTGTATCAGAGTCAGTAGCTGTTACAGTTCCCACGTTTATGTTGTTTTCATTTACTGAGAAGGTTGGACTGCTTGTAAATTCAGGTGGATTGTTAGACGTACTCTCACTCACATTATTTACTGTAACTATAATGTCCTGCGTTGCGGTCATCACTCTACTTCCTGTTCCACTTGTAGCAGTAACTTGTACCTCGTACTCATTATCGCTGTTAGAGTCGGAAGGATTCTCAAAATCAGGAGCAGAATTGAAAGTCAAAACACCACCGTTTGTGATTGAGAAATTTGTGCTATCTGCACCGCCAGAGATATTATAATCTGTAACACTGTCTTCTGTATCAGAGTCAGTAGCTGTTACAGTTCCCACGTTTATGTTGTTTTCATTTACTGAGAAGGTTGAACTGCTTGTAAATTCAGGAGGGTTATTTCCATCTTCATCTGAGTTGTTAATGATTTCAATAGTAATACTGAAATAGACAGGTTCATTAACTCCATCATATAAATTACCTAATAAGAAGTACTGTCTTTTTGTTTCGTAATCTTCTCCACTTCCAGTGTAATAAACATCACCGGATGTTGAATTGATAGTGAATTTATCTATATCATCAGTATGAGTTCTTACGAGGGTGTAGTTTAAAGGGTCACCGTCAGGGTCAGTTGCTTTAACTCTTCCAATATGAAAGGGTGTACTGTTTCCGTTTGCATTCTCACTGAGATTAAACTCTATCAGATTTTTAGTGAGGATAGGAGGATTATTAGGCTCCTTAGGTGTGAATTGAGCATGCAGAGTCTCTTCTTCAGGAAAATTTTCATTAAAGGATACATCTACATCGTGTCTATACCCTTCATTCAGACCAGTCAGCCTAAAAGTCGCACTACTTGTGGATGTATTCACTACACCACTATCAACAATATGATCACTAATAATTGCCCAAACACGATAATAAATGTTTTTGGAATTTCCATCAGGATTGCTTACAATCACTGTAATTTTAGCACCATCCGCAGTAATGTCAGATGCTTCAACGTCTGAAATCTCTGGCGTCAATTGAGCACCACCAGTAGTACCATTGGCAACTGGAGACCAGCCACTGGTTCCTTCTGCATTTTCAGCACGAACCTGAACATAATAAGTAGTGTTAGTACTTAAATTTGTAATTGTAGTGCTTGTAACTGCTCCATTATGAGTCCAAGTACTAAAAGAGCCACTTGAATCTTCTTCACGGTACTCTACATCATAGTCAGTAATTGCAGGACCTTTATTGCTTGGTGCAACCCAGTTTACTAAAAGACTTGTGGAAGTAGGAAAGTTTAATGTGGGTTTTGCGGGAGTAGAAGGTGGTTCATTCAAATCATTAACATTTATTGTAAACTCTTTGTTTGTAGTTAGGAGGCGACTGCCAGTACCACTGGTAACCTGAACTGAAACCTTGTACTCGTTGTCACCTCCAACATCGGAAGGACTCTCAAAATTAGGAGTGGGAATAAAATGTAACACGCCATTATTATTAATACGGAATGAACCTGAGTCTTCACCTCCAGAAATGCTGTAGCCAGTAATGCTGTCCTCAACATCCTCATCAGAAGCCATAACAGTGCCAACACGCTTTTTGTGTTCATTTACTGTAAAAGTTGAACTGCCGGAAAATACAGGAGGGCTATTTGTTTTTTCTTCTCCATAAACTGCCATCTTGAGCGATGTATTGGTTCTCACACTTTGAATATAAAGTTCACTACTCCAACTACCAGGGTTAGTCACACTTTGAGTTTGGCCTTTGTCTTTGATAGACCATCCGACAGATGCACCAGAGTCTTCATCATTACTGTTAGTTACTTCCAAGTTGAAAGTATGTCTTGAGTTGGAATAGCTTTCTTTCTCAATAACGAAGAAATATGATGTGCTAGCGTTAAGCACAGTATTTTCAGGAGCAGTAAACTCATTGTAACCCATTGAAACATTATTACCAGTAAGATTATATAACTTAGTCCCAGGATTATTACCACTCGCAGAATAAATAGCCGTATGAGTATTTATAACTCCTCTAAAAAAATTACCATTAGTTACACTTATCTCAACTTTCTCAAGAACATAACCCAGAGAATTATTGCCAGTAGTAAATCCCTGAGCAAGTCTGGTAGACCCAAACCCAAAACTAGAGAAATGTCTGGCTTGGTTCAAGTTACTTACAAGAGTGTCATTTGTTTCTCTTATAGGTTCATTTGGGTTGTTAATATAGACAGTAACATTTGTACGTACAACATTATTGCTTCTGTCAGTTGCAAAGATTCCAAATACATATTCGTTTGTTGTTTCGTAATCTTCTCCTGTTCCTACATATCTAATCCTATAAGAATTACCATTGATATGTTCAATATGGAACTTATTATCAGAAGAATATGTGGTAGCGGTGCCAATGAAGCCTAATGCAACTTGTTCATTTTCCTTATCAGTTAAAGTTATTGTTCCTAGAGTGATAGCATTTCCGCCACTTCCACTTCTATTTTCATCAAGGTAGAAGACGTATTCGCTCTGATTGAAAACTGGTGGAGAGTTATCCGGGTCTTTAATATCGACAGTAACATTTACATAAGCAGTATTATTGTTATCGTCACGTGCCCCAATTATATACACATATTGGTTTTCTGAATCATAATCTTCTCCTGTTCCAATGTATTGGAGTACCACTGTATTAATCCCAAATTCTGCCATACGGAACTTTCCATCATTAGAATTGTTGGAATTGGTTTCAGAAAAGAAAAATGTTATGCCATTAGTGTCATCATTATCAGTTGCACTTATTGTTATCAAGTCGAGAGGTGTTTGATTACCACTTCTATTTTCATCCATTAACGCGAAGTATGCAGTATTAATGAAAACAGGTGCTTCATTTGTTTCTTCTTCTACTTCTCTAATATTGATAGTAACATTTACTAATTCAAGTTTCGTCGTGCTATTGCCATTGTCCTCCCCCACATAAACTGTAAAGATTGGATATTCATATATGTTTTTTGTTTCATCAGTTTCATTATATTCTTCTCCTGTTCCTATGTATCTAAATTCAAAAGAATTATCACTGATACTTTTAATCTTGAACTTACTATCAGAAGAAAGTGTATTATCGCCGTCTTTGAATTTTAATCCGGCTATTCCATTAACATTTAGATTTATTGTTCCCAGAGTGATAGGATTATCACCACTTCCACTTCTATTTTCATCAAGGTAGAAGATGTATTCGCTTTGATCGAAAACGGATGCTTCATTCGGGTCGTTAATATAGACAGTAACAGTTGCATATGCATAATTCAAGTTATTATCAGACGTAATAATAGTATATACATATTTGTTTTTTGTTTCATCAGTTTCATTGTATTCTTCTCCGTCTCCCACATATCTAAATGTAGAAGAAGTGGTAGTATTAGCTTTAATACGAAACTTATTATCTTTAGAATATGGGGTAAAAGTGTCATTAGAGTCATTAGCGAAGGAGAATGCAAAACCATCAGGGTCATCGTTATCAGTTGCACTTATTGTTCCCAGGTCTATAGGTGTATCATTTCCTATTTGATTTTCATCAAGATAGAAGACATATTCTTTCTGACTGAAAACGGGTGCATTAGGGTTTATAATATAGATAGTAACATTTGCATATGCAGAGTTATCTCTATCGTCAATTGCCTCAATTGTATATACATATTTGTTTGTTTCATCAGTTTCTCCAGTTCCTTTATACTGAAATCTGAATGTATCTCTCGCTCCCCCTGATATACGGAACTTCCCATCATTAGAATTGACGGAATTGATTTCAGTAAAGAAGAGTGTTATGCCATTAGAATCATCATTATCAGTTAAAGTTATTGTTCCCATCTCGACAGGTCCACTTATATTTACATCAAGGTAGAAAACATATTCTCTCTGATCGAAAACAGGTGGTTCAGTTGAGTTTCTAATAAGGACAGTAACATTCATATATGCAATATTATTGTTATTGTCAAGTGCCGCAATTGTATACACATATCTGTCTTTTGTTTCATTATATTCTTCTCCTGTTCCTCTATATTGAAATCTGAATGTATCTGTCGTTTCACCTATTATACGGAATTTCCCATCATTAGAACTGGGGGAATTGGTTTCAGGAAAGAATAATGTTACACCATCAGGGTCTTTGTTATCAGTTACAGTTATTGTTCCCAGCTCGACAGGTGTTGGCTTACCACTTTTATTTTTATCAAGGTAGAAGAAATATCTGAGATGTTCGAAAACAGGTGCTTCATTTGGATCATTAATATAAATAGTAACATTTACAGATGTAGAATTAGTAAAATTGTTATTGTTGAATGTCGTAATTGTATACACATATTTGTTTTTTGTTTCATTGTATTCTTCTCCTGTTCCTCTATATTGAAATCTGAATGTGTCTGTCGTTTCTCCTGTTATACGGAATTTCCCATCATTAGAGTTGATGGAACTGGATTCAGTAAAGAATAGTCCTACACCACTAGGTTTATTTTTATCAGTTACAGTTATTCTTCCCAGAGTGATAGCATTTACTCCACTTCCATTTCTATTTTCATCAAGATAGAAAATATATTCGCTCTGACCGAAAACAGCTAGTTCATTAACTTGAATAGTTCCTGTTGGTTCACTGAAGATTTCCTCTTCGTAACGTGCATTGTCAGTGAAACTCACTCTTACCCGTACCTTTTTACCTGCATCTGCTACTTTCAAGTAATAAGTTTTGCTGATAGCACCAGCAATATCAGTCCCGTCAGCATACTGCCACTGATAAGAAAACTCAGGAGAATCGGGCAGACCATTAGGTTCAGTTATAGATGCAATATCAGCACTCAGGGTGTGACCAGTTATAGGAGAACCCTGAATTCTCAGACCTTCAGCGTTATTGCGATACTTGTAGGAATACACTTTATCATTTGTACCCTTATTATTGGCAGTCCACATAAATTCTCCATCTGACCATAGACCTCTGGGTTGAGTATTATTCTCAGATATAGAAATATCCCTTGCTGAGTCCCGAGCACCGTCTGACAAATTGAAAGCTCTGATTTTATTTCCGCCTGTTATGCAGTTTCCAATCACCCAAATAGTTTCTTCATCTGACCATGCACCATAAGAATTTATGCAACTTCCTATGAGAATGTCTTTGTTTGAGTTGCGAGTTCCATTTAAATTATAACCATACACAAAATGAGAAGGATCAGACCATTTGCCAGTTATCCAAATTGTAGTGCTGTCAGCCCAAAGTCCTGTGGATTGAGCATTAAATGTGATGTTAATGTTTGTAACATCCTTGCTGTTTTGCCGATCGCCTGAAAAGTTGTATGCATGAGCTGTGAGGAAATCACCAGTAGGTCTTAAAAGGTATATTATATCATTGTTGGCGTTCACACCTGCACCATCGGGAGAAGCGATTGTACTAAAATCCTTGCTTGAATCATAAGTTAAAGAACCTTCTGCAAATGTATAGGCATATGCTTTATTTCCTGATTCGTCTGATACCCAGAGTGTCTCACCATCAGACCACAGTCCAAAGGGATTGCTGTTTGAACTATCCAAATCAAAACTGCTTGTTGGTATTTTATCTTTAATGATTTCAAAGGATTCACTGTAAAGTTCCTCATCATAACGTGCATTGTCAATGAAACGCACTCTTACCTGTATTTTTTTTCCTACGTCTGATGCTCTCAAGCGATATGTTTTGCTGGTAGCACCTGCAATATCCGTTCCATCGTCATACTGCCACTGATAAGAAAAGTCAGGAGAATCAGGCAAACCATTAGGATCAGTTATAGATGAAGAATCAGCACTCAGAGTATGACCTGTCACAGGAGAACCCTGAATTCTCAGACCATAAGAATTATTACGATACTTGTAGGAATACACTTTATCATTTGTACCCTTATTATTGGCAGTCCACATAAATTCTCCATCTGACCATAGACCTCTGGGTTGAGTGTTATTCTCAGATATAGGAATATCCCTTGCTGAGTCCCGAGCACCATCTGACAAATTGAAAGCTCTGATTTTATTTCCTCCGGTTGTACATTCCCCAATTACCCAAATAGTCTCTTCATCTGACCATGCACCATAAGAATTTATGCAACTTCCTATGAGAATGTCTTTGTTTGAGTTGCGGGTTCCATTTAAATTATAACCATACATAAAATGAGAAGGATCAGACCATTTGCCAGTTATCCAAATTGTAGTGCTGTCAGCCCAAAGTCCTGTGGATTGAGCATTAAATGTGATGTTAATGTTTGTAACATCCTTGCTGTTTTGCCGATCGCCTGAAAAGTTATATGCATGAGCTGTGAGGAAATCACCAGCAGGTCTTAAAAGGTATATTATATCATTGTTGGCGTTCACACCTGCACCATCGGGAGAAGCGACTGTACTAAAATCCTTGCTTGAATCATAAGTTAAAGAACCTTCTGCAAATGTATAGGCATATGCTTTATTTCCTGATTCGTCTGATACCCAGAGTGTCTCACCATCAGACCACAGTCCAAAGGGATTGCTGTTTGAACTATCCAAATCAAAACTGTTTGTCGGAATTTCAGGATTAATACTAACAGCATCACCATAAACTGCAAGCTGAAGCGAGTCAGTATTAATAGTGAAACTGCTCCCATTATTCATAGAATGCAAAGATACATTTTCTACAGACCACCCTGAAGCAGAAGCAGAATCCTCACTATCTGAGTCAGTAACGCCAACCTTAAAATTAAGGGTTCCTGTTCCGGGAGCAATGTGCAGAAAATAAGTCGTGCTCGCATTAAGTGTGGCATTCTCAGGAGCAGTGAAAGACTGAACTCCGGCTGAAGTAACGCTACCGGTAAGATCATACAACTTACTATTATTACTACTCTGAATGCTCACCAAAGCAGTACGGTTGCTGGACGCTACGCTTACATTTATCTCAACGCCAGTAATAACGTAACCCTCAGGATTATTACCTGTGGTAAACGCCTGCGCACCAACTCCGGTCGATGTTTGATACTCACCTATTGTTAAATCTCCGGAACTCTCAGAATCCAGATTACCCACCAACTTAACAGCACTGACATTATCAGCAAGAACAACGCCCATAAAGGCAAATAAAAAAATCAGACAAAAAACTGAGAACGCTCTGCGCCTCACACCTCTTTTTGGCACCTCCATCATTCAGGACTCACCTCCCAGAGGTCTGGAGCAAAGAATGCGAACCAAACCAAAAGCACGCGAAAAATCTCTAACTAACCGAGAATGAACCACGACTCCGGCCAAAGCAGAGAACAGAATAAAAAAGCAGGATAAACTCAGATAATAATTCCAATCAGGAAGGAGACCCCCCCCCCCCCCCCCAAGATGCCAAGGAGCTTGCCAATCCAACCATAGCAATGAATAGAAATAACACTAAGATTGTCTTCAATATTTTCTTTTGCGGAGAAGTTTTTAGTTCAGAATCCATATTTTTATATAATAGATAAGGTATCTTTATTTATAAGTATTACTGTTGAGTAGTGTTTTCCTGACATCACATTTTTATGATGAGAAATTGCAATTCCAATGGATTTTTGTAAGTTTTAGTTTGCAATTTTATTCTGATTGTTGGGAATTCATCTGTTATTTATAAAATTGCTTATATCATCAATTGTATTTATTTCATCTAATAGTTTATCTTCTCTTAGGCTAATCATTCCTGAGAATCAGAAGGCGTAATCAGAGTTATGTGTTATTAATATATCTCTAAATGAATCTGTGATGTTAAGATGATAATAGGGGAAAATGTGTAATAATTTTGACTGAAAATTTTAATATTAATTTATGTGCTAGTAATTCTGTTATGTTTAAAAATTTCGAGAATTGAAAAGAATTATTTTTAATTGTAATTTGATTTGTTTCTGATTATTTTAAAGGAAAGTGTAAATATTTCGTTTGAGATAAGACACGCCCTAGCATGTAATCTAATTAAAACAAGAGGCAAATATTTTTCTTCTGGTTTTTTATTTTTATTAATCTTGTCCCCTAATTCATATGATAAAATTCTAAAAGTTTCAAGTAAATCTAATGCCTCGCCCCACCTTTCTTTAAATCTTTCCTTAAAAGGTTCTAGAGTTTCATCATTTTCTTTAATAATTTCATTAACTTTATTTTTAACTTTCTCTATATTTTTTTGCATAAATTCTGAATCTTTTTTCATAAAGTTTTGAATTAATTCAGTTATTTCTTCATCAGTTGATTCATCACTTAATTTTTCTAAATATTTAATTAAGCCATTTGCATTAATTTTTAAGTCAACCATTTTAATCATACAACTCCAATATTCTTTCTTTTACATGTTGATTAAGTGTAAAAGGTTTAACACTCTTTGCATTTTGCTTCATATGATGTAGTGTCCCTTTAGAGAAATCCATTTTCTTCCAATAAATCCTACATCTTTGAATACATTTACACTTTCTGAGCCCATATAAAAAATAGTTAGTATTTTATTTATATATGTTTCCAATCAAAGATTCTGTCAAAAAACTTTGAGTATATCTCAATTGACACTTATGTTAGATTAATTATTTTATTATGAATTTGACCAATAAAATTTTTTACAGTAATAATTAAATCATCTAATGAATCAATTTCAATTGATACTTTCTTCCCTTTTAAATCCTTTCCATTCCTATGAACTAAATTATGTCTTTTTAGAATAGCATCATATATTATTTTATTAAATCCTTTAGGAAATGATATCTCCAAAACTTTCTTATATAATTTTTCAATATTCTCTAATTTATGAAATGAAATATTATTTAATATTTGTGTTGCTTCTTCTAAAAAAACATATTTCAAGGAAGATTCAAAATTTGGATATTTCTTAGCTACTTCCTTCAAATAAGATTTTTTTTCAAAATTTTGATGATGTGAAATAAATTTTTTCAAGTATCTCTCATTATTACGAATTTGGTATATAAAAGCATCCCCTAAATAAATCTCCATTGAAGTTATAACATTAATATATAATAATTTTCTTAAAAATTCTTTATCTCTTTGATTTTTGAGATCTTTCAAATCAATCATTCTCTTAATTTGAGAAATATTTCTTGTAAAATTTTGATAATAATCTTTATTTTCATATGAATTAATATATTCATAAAATATTTCTAAATCATCATCAATAAATTTTTGATAAAGTTGAGATATTGCATGAACTTTTGCTTTTGTTGAATTATCTAAATCATTAAATTTTCCTCCTTCAAATAAATCTAATTCATCATAACCCTTAACTAAATTTTCAGAACTAATTCCATTAATTTCTATTAATCTGTTTAAACCCCCAAAATAATTAGGGAAGGAGGTTTTAATTAATCTGTCAAAATCAATAATCAAATTTTCAGAGATTTCTATCAAATCTTTATCGTTCTTTAATTCCAAGCATCTCTCTCTTATAGTTCTAATCCCAAACTTTTCACCCTTATTATTAAACCCAAGTATTAAATACTTCTCATCTAACTTTTTCTTTAAATATACAAAAAAATCTCTTAATAACTTAATTTCTCCTTTATCAGATTGATCTTTCCTTGAAAATGTTTGAGATTCATCATTATTAATATCATAAGTTGAAACTGAAGAAATTTTTATGGGTTTTGAATTAATATCAGAACAAGCATAATGTATAACCAAAAGATTCTTATATATATCAATTTCTTTCAAAAATTCTTTCTTTTGTAACCTATCTAATTCTTTTTCTAAGTCTAACATAAAAATGAAATTTCAATAGGGTTTATATAATTTATTATATTAAGATTCTGTAACAAATTTGGCTGTTTTTTTACCTTAAATACGTATACTGTTTATAATTTGTAGGATTTTTGGGAGTTATGATTCTATTAATAGAGGATGGGAGTTTGCAAATTTATTTAAGAATATAATTATAACTGCCCTTATATACTAAACAATTGTTGCATTCAGGAAATATTCAAGAAAGAGTTAATTTTTGTTTATTTCCACTTTAACTCATTTATCCTCCTCCAATAGTTTTTTAGTAAATTATATAAAATGATGTAGAGTAAATTTTGTATGGTCACAAACGGAGCAAATATTGGGTTTGAAGAGAAATTATGGAAATCAGCAGATAAATTAAGAAATAATATGGATCCTGCTGAATATAAGCATATCATACTTGGGTTAATATTTCTTAAATATATTTCTGATAGTTTTGAAGAACTTCATTATATATTAAGTAATGAAGAAAATTCAGAGCCTGAGGATAGAGATGAGTATATTTCCAGAAATGTATTCTGGGTCCCTAAAGAAGCAAGATGGGAAGAAATCATGAAAAATGCAAAACTGCCAACTATAGGAAATTATGTTGATGATGCAATGATTTCAATTGAAAAAGAAAATCCAAGATTAAAAGGAGTTTTGCCAAAAGATTATGCCAGACCCGTACTTGATAAGAGGATATTAGGAGAAGTAATTGATTTAATTTCTTCAATTGATATTGGAACAAGCAAAAATAAATCAAAGGATATGCTTGGAAGAGTGTATGAATATTTTATTGGGAGGTTTGCAAGTGCGGAAGGTAAAGGGGGTGGAGAGTTCTATACTCCCCAAAGTATCGTAAAGTTGCTTATTGAAATGCTTCAACCATATAAAGGAAGAATTTATGACCCCTGCTGTGGAAGTTGCGGAATGTTTGTTCAAAGTGAGACATTTGTTAAAGAGCATGGAGGAAAGTTAGGAGACATTTCTATTTACGGTCAAGAAAGTAATCCAACCACAAGAAAACTTGGAATGATGAATTTAGCAATTAGAGGAATTGATGGCAATTTAGGAGAGAGTCAAGCAGACAGTTTTCATAATGATTTGCACAAAGATTTAAGATCAGATTTCATTATTGCTAATCCACCATTTAATATTTCAGATTGGGGTGGGGAAAGATTGCGAGAAGATGCTCGCTGGAAATATGGAATTCCACCTACTGGCAACGCCAATTATGGTTGGGTTCAACACTTCATTTATCATTTATCTCCAAATGGCATTACAGGATTTGTTCTTGCCAATGGTTCTATGTCATCTAATACTTCAAATGAGGGAGAAATCAGAAAGGCAATTATTAAAGATGATTTAGTTGAATGCATTGTTGCATTGCCTGACAGGTTATTTTATAATACTGGCATTCCTGCCTGTCTTTGGTTTTTATCTAAGAATAAAAAGAGAAAAGAAGAGATTCTATTTATTGATGCTCGTAATATGGGAGAGATGGTCACAAGAAGACATAGAGAATTATCAAATGAGGATATACGAAAGATTTCTAAAACATATCATATATGGAAAGGAACTGAGAAAGGGGAATATGAAGATGTTAAGGGTTTTTGCAAAAGTGCATCACTTGATGAGGTTGAGAAGCATGATTTCATTTTAACGCCAGGAAGATATGTTGGAATTGCAGAAGTTGAAGAAGATAAAGAACCTTTCGATGAGAAAATGGATAGATTGGTTAAGGAATTAGATGAGCAGTTTAAGAAAAGCGATGAATTAGAGATAGAAATTAAAAAGAATTTAAAGGGCATTGGTTTTGAGGTGAAATGAGGAATATAAGATGGAAAAAAGAGAAATTTTAAAGTTAATTGAAACAGGAGAAGGGCTAACTTTGGAATTTAAGGAGAGCATAGGGTCTAATTTAGGCAAGGAAATATGCGCTTTTGCTAACACGAAAGGCGGAAGAATAATTTTAGGTGTTAAGGATAATGGCGATGTATTAGGAATTAATATAACAAATTCACTTAAATCTCAAATTCAGAATTTTGCCCGAAATATTGATCCTCATTTTTCTGTTGAAACTGAAGATGTGGATGATTTATTAGTTATATATGTTTCTGAGGGAGAGAGAAAGCCTTATTCTGTAAATGGTCAGTTTTTCATGAGGGTTGGTGCAAATTCTCAGCAGTTAAAGAGAGATGAAATAAGAGATTTTTTTCAGAAAGAGAATTTAGTTTTATTTGATAATCAACCTAATATAAATTTCAATCTAAGTAAGGATTTTGATGAACACAAGTTCAAAAATTATTTAGGCTTAGCCAAAATAAAGAGTAATACAGATGAAAAACAAATTCTGAAAAATTTATTTCTTCTTGACAGCAAATGTATGAAAAATGCAGGAGTTTTGTTTTTTTGTTATAAGATTACAAAGTTTTTCATAAGTGCTACTGTTAGTTGTGTATTGTATCAGGGCACAAACAAAACAATTATTCTTGATAAGAAAGAATTTGATGCAGATATAGTATCTAATTATGATAATGCTTTGGTTTATACAATATCCAAACTTAACACTAATTATATAATAGGAAGAGAAAGAAAGGAACAACTTGAATTGCCAGAAGAGGCATTAAGAGAAGCAATTATAAATGCAGTAGTTCACAGAGATTATTTTTCCACAGGACATATACAAATAGATATTTTTCTTGATAGAATTGAGATAAGCAATCCAGGAGGCCTTGTTAAAGGGTTAGCAGAAAAAGACTTTGGAAAAGTAAGTTTGCCACGTAATCCTTTGATAATGGATCTTATGTTAAGGATAAATAAGGTTGAGAAAATTGGTTCAGGGATAGGAAGAATAAAAGATTCAATGAAGAAGTTTGGTCTTGGTGTTAAATTTGAGAGTACAGGGTTTTTCACAGTTGTTTTAGGAAGAATCTCTACCCCCCAAGATACCCCCCAAGTTGAATTTACTGAATTGGAGAAAAAGATGTTGCTGGAAATGCAAACAAATCCCAAGATTTCAAGAAATCAATTGGCAACTAAGTTGAGTATTAGTTCTGATACAGTTAAAGAATATATTGAGAAGTTGAAGTCTAAGAATGCAGTAAGAAGAGTAGGGAAAACAAGTGCAGGATATTGGGAGATTTTAAAATGAGTATAAGTAAAAAAGAAATTGATGATTTGAAGAAATCCTACGAATTAAAAGTCAAGATATTTGATTTAATTAAAAGGGATGAAACACAGAAAGCAAGAGATTTACTTGAAAAGAACAATGAAGCCTTATCTTATTTCAAGAAATTGGAATCAGAAAAACGTGGTTCAGTTATTATATCTGGTATTAATGGTTGGGGTATTCATTACAGTCCTTATAAAGAAAATAAAATATCAACAGAATTAGAAAAGATAAAAAAATATATTGAGGAAAAAGAGGCAAGATATGAACAACAAGAGTATTTAAAACAGCAGAAAGAGTTTTTAAATTTACAAAAAAAAGATATTGAAGAAAGAGTTTCTACCCCCCAAGACACCCCCCAAGACACCCCCCAAGTTACCCCCCAAGTTGAACTTACTGAGTTGGAGAAAAAAATATTGTTGGAAATACAAACAAATTCTAAAATTTCAAGAAATGAGTTGGCAATTAAGTTAGGTATTAGTTCTGATACAGTTAAAGAATACATTGAGAAGTTGAAGTCTAAGAATGCAGTAAGAAGGATTGGAAAAACAAGTGCAGGATATTGGGAGATTTTAAAATGAGTATAAGTAAAAAGGAAATTAATGATTTGAAGAAATCCTACGAATTAAAAGTTAAGATATTTAATTTAATCAGAAATAAGAAATATAAAGAGGTAACCAATTTACTTAAAAACAATAATGATGCCTTATCTTATTTTATAAAATTTAAATCAGAAAAAAATACAGATTCAAACTAATTGCAAATGGAATGGAACACGTCCTAAGCCAAAAAGATGGCAAAAAAAGATTCATCCAACATACCACAGAATTACTCAAAGCGCATTCTCTTTGTGCATCAAGTGATGAAGCACTAAAAATTGCAAACGAAATTGAATACTTTAAAGCAATTAGAGCTTCATTAATCAAACTTGATAAAACTCAAAGCGAAGCAACCACTCAACAAAACCTAGAATTAAAGTTATCTCAGATTGTATCCAAAGCAATCAAATCAGATGAGGTTGTTGATATTTTCAAAGTTGCAGGAATTGACAAACCAAACCTCTCAATTCTATCTGACGAATTTTTAGAAGAAGTAAGACATATGCGACAAAAGAACTTGGCATTAGAACTACTTCAAAAATTATTAAATGACGAAATTAAAGTAAAACTTAAAAAAAACAAAGTTCAGGAAATGAAATTTATTGAGATGTTAAAAGCCTCCATCCTAAAATACCAAAACAGAACCATTGAAACTGCAAAAATAATAGAAGAACTAATTGAACTTGGAAAAAAACTCAGAGATGAGCACAAAAGAGGTGAAGGACTAAACCTGAACGAAGATGAAATTGCGTTTTATGATGCATTAAGCAATAAAAAAGAAGTCAGAGATGTAATGAGTGAAAAAGTGTTAAAAGATATTGCAAAAGAATTAGTGACTACAATCAGAGAAAACAAATCAGTTGATTGGAACATCAGAGAAAGTGCAAGAGCCACAATGAGACTAACAATCAAAAAATTACTAAGAAAGTATAAATACCCTCCAGAACAACAACAAGATGCCTTAATATTAGTAATGAAACAGGCGGAAACAACCTGTATTTACATTGACAATTAATCTTTTTCCTAAAAATTTACCAACTTTACTATCTATTAATTCCTTGATTTGAATCTCCGCACAGAGCCTAATTACCAAAAATTATATAAATCTAAAAACAAAGAAAATAGCAAAAATAGCTTGGGAAAACAATTGTGAATGATGCTGTAACAGGAAAGATTAAAATAATCTAATACTGTTCTTATAACAACTACTTCTAAAAAAGAAGTAAATTTATAAAATAATCAAATCCTAACAAACATATGAAACCTATTGAAAAAATATATTATTTGAAAGAAAAGTTGGTTCTTATAGAATCTATTATTTAAAAAAGGATAATAATAATAAAATAATATTGGTTTTGATTTTGATTAGAAAAAAAAGTGGTGATAAAAAACAACAAGAAGTTATTAATCAAATAATTAAATTGTTGTTGCCAAAAATATTAGATGAAATTACTGATTTTTAATTGTATATCTACCTGCAGCAAAATCGTCTAATCCTCTCTTAATTCCCTTCAAAGTTTCCAAAACTTCTTTATTAGTTACTATTATGTTTTTATCAGTTTCTAATATAATATTTTCTTTTGATTTCTCATTTGATTTTTTTATCATAACATAAATACATAAATATTTATTTATAAGTTTAAGGAATTCCGGACTTTGTCCAGAAATTCAAGAAATAGAGCAATTTTCGATGAATAATTCTGTCTTATTCATTTATTACTTTCATAACTTTGTTTTATTAAGTCCATTAGATAGGTTATAAACTCAATACTATTATCATTTTTTTCAACTTTTAATTCATAGGATTTCTTCAAATCATCAATTTCTTTTTTATTTATTCCCATTTAAACCTCTTGTCACCCTTCCAATTTCACTTTCTTTGAATTTTCTCATTGTTTCACCTCAAATCCAATGCCCTTTAAATTCTTTTTAATTTCTTTCTCCAATTCATCACTCTTCTTAAACTCCTCATCCAATTCTTTAACCAATCTGTTCATCTTCTTATCAAAGGTTCACTGTCCTCCTCAACCTCTGCAATTCCAACATATCTTCCGGGTGTTAAAATGAAATCATGTTTCTCAACCTCATCAAGTGAGGCACTTTTGCAAAAACCCTTAACATTTTCATATTCCCCTTTCTCAGTTCCTTTCCATATATGATATGTTTTAGAAATCTTTTGTATATCCTCATTTGATAATTCTCTATGTCTTCTTGTGACCATCTCTCCCATATTACGAGCATCAATAAATAGAATCTCTTCTTTTCTCTTTTTATTCTTAGATAAAAACCAAAGACAACATAAATCCACACCTTTAAAAGTATTGGAAATCAGAAAAAATCTCCTAAAAAAATTATATCTTGGACATTAAAAATTACCTCGGAATATCTAAAACAACTAGAAGTATATATTAAAATTATAATAAAAAATAGAAAAATAAATAAATAGAATCAGAATTTAATAATTTAAGAGGAATAATTTTCTATAATCTTATCTATGTCTAAGTCATCTGTTCCAACTCTGTTATAATGTCTTGCAAATTGCGTTGAAACCGCCTGACTATATGGATCTGCCAGTCTTGCAACTCTTTCAAAGTCATTTGTTAATGAATCATATTCAATATTCTCAATTAAAGTTAGATCAATGATTAAATCATCAATAAATATAGTTTTAGGCATATAGAAATATCTTGTATTATTATTTGCTGTCAAAAATTTTTTTAATTTATCTTTATTTTTATCTGAATTATCTTGTATGTAATCTTTATATTTATCTGTATCTATAAGTTTTATACATTTGGCAATTAAAACACTATTAGTTGCATTTCTTCTTCCACCCCTAACCAGATCACAATTGGGAGTTAACAAAACATAATAACTATTATCCTTCTTGATAATCTCACCTGCAACATAATTTTCTTCTTCTATCTGAGGGTAAATATAACAAACTAAAGGGTGAACATATTTTCCAAGTTCATCACCACAACCGAGCACCTTTAGTAGATTTTTTCCCATTAGTGAGTTAAATCTTCTGGCAAATAAATAATTAAATGTGATATCTTTTGAATCTAAATCCTTAAGTTTATCTCTCTCAGTATAAACAAAATCCCAAAAGTAATCTTTTAGAGAACTCTCAACATAACTCAGAAGTCTTTTTCTTATATCTAAGATCTTCTTATCGATTAAATTTTCTATCTCATTTTTTATATTTTCAATGCTATTATCTCCTTTTCTTACAATTCTAACTACATTTGATTCATAAGGCTTTACGTGATTGATTAAGCCAGTATTAAATATCACCGGTACAAAAATATTTTCACGAAGTTTATTAAAAACAGAATCTCCACACTTCTGTGGGTTGCTCTCAGAAACATCTCCTTTAAAGACATCCAATACTATCACATCAATTTCTAATTCAGTTATTTTTTCTATTGCATTATCAAAATCAGTTTCACAATAACACTCCAACTCATAATTATCTTTCAAAATACTCTCATTAAGTACTTCAGATGTATCTTCTGCAAATTCTTTGTTATCATCAACAATTAGAATTTTAATTTTTTTCATTTTTAAAAGTTATTTTAAATGAGGCCCCTTTATATGTACCATCCGATATTAATTCTAATGAACCATTATTCTCTGAAACTATTTCGCCTACTATTGTTAAACCTAAACCAGTTCCTTCTGGTTTGGTTGAGAAATAGGGTTCAAAAATTAAATCTTTATGTTCATCTTTTATTCCAGATCCATTGTCACTAAAGACAATGCATAATTCTTCATTTTCCTGAAATATTTCAATTGAAAGTTTTCTTTCATACTTAATAGTTTCCAGCCAATATAATGAGTTAGTAAGCAAGTTGATTATAATCAAATGCAGATCAGATTCTATTATTTTTATAACATGTTCTCCTTTTGGTACAATTATATTAATCTTTAATCTTTCTATTTCAGATTTATATAAAGTAAGTACATTGCTAATTACCTTCTCTATAAGTATATTCTTTGGCTTGTCTCTTTTTCTTCCACTAAATGGTTCTAATTTCATAAATAAATCTGATGAAATTTTTCTAGTTTTATCTATCTGATTTAACCTATCAACAATTTTGTTATAATTATCAATATCTTTTTTTAATTCTTTTTTTATAATATCTAAGTGTAATTCAATACCATATAACATCTCATTTGCATCATGTAAAACTATATCCACTAATTGACCAAGAGTCGACAATCTTTTATATCTTGAGACTATCTCTTTAAATTTTTCAACTCTTTTATTAATATCCCTTTTTGTATAATCTAATACAGCTTTTACTTCCTTATCTTGTGGTAATTTCTTTACAACTATGCTTTCCAAGTCCTTAATATCAATATCAAAAAGTGCTCTTGTTTCAACAGCAGGTTCTGCTTTTCTTGGTCTTTCTTCATATCTTCTAATTTCAAGTTGATTTAATAATGCTTTTACTAAATCCTTTAAATCTGTAAAAGATTGACTATCTACTATTCCTTCTCGGTTTGTCTGATCTTTTAACTTCGGATTATCTTGTAAACTAATTGAGACATAACCTACAATCTGATTGTTACTAAGTTTCATTGTAGGATTATTTATTCTCATCGCATCTAACCTTAACCAATCAACTCCCGGTTCACCATAAGGCAATACTCTAAAATTATCTCTAAATATGCTTATTCCTCCTGCTACTTTTAAATCATTTTTTATATCTGAAACTGTAACATCTCCATCCAGTTTAAGTTCACTTATTGTTTCTTTTAGGACCCAAGAATCCAAATCCCAAACTCTGAACTCAAACTCAAATACACCACATCTTGGCTCTCTACTTGGTTTTAGAACTAGACTAACATCAAAAGTCTCCCTATTATTTTTCTTTCTAGTAAAATACTCAAGATACGCATTTCCCTCATTGTCAACATTCCCTTTTATTATATAGTGAGGTTTTTCAAAAGCAGGTGGTGGTTTAATTATACCTGAGAGTTTACTAAATTGTTCTGGAAGTGTTAAATTAATACTGAAGTCAGATAAAGGTTCAAATGGATTAATGAGTCGTGAGAGAGAACCTTTTAACTCTTCTAAATCCTTTTGTGTCCAATCAGTGTTTAAGTCTTCTAATATTAATGTTGTTCCTGAATTTGAATTTATTATTTTACTCTTTTGGTTTTCCTCATAATCAAACTTCATTCTGTCAAGGTAATCTCCTTTCTCAAATAAAGACCAATCAAACTCAATTTCTATTTCATTTGTCTTTTCTGTCTTAGTATACATTAAAAGTTTCTTAGCAATTTTAGAGGCTGCAAATCTTCCCACCCCTTTCTCACCTAATAATTTTCTTCCCTTTTCAGAATTTTTTCTTTCCAATATTTTGTAATCCGTTGCTGGCTCCATCCAAGCATTTTTTATAATATCCATATTCATACCTACACCTTCATCAATTATCAAAATTCTACTTCCTTTACCTCTTATATAATAGGGATCTTTACCTTTCTCGGTACAATCTTTTCTTAATTTAACGTTACCATCAAAAATAATTTCTACTTCAGGAGAATGTGCATCATAACTATTTTTCACTAATTCAGAAAGTGCAGTACGATCATTGCTTATCAGATCTCTACCTAATGTATTAATTATCCTTGCTTTAGGTCTAAAAAATAGTTTTTTATCATCTGTCATTCTCTAATACCTCATAAAATATTAATGTCATCTTTTTGTTATGATTTAATTGGTGTATCATAATATCTCTTTCACCTCTTTTGCTAATACATTTGATAAGATAGGAGGAACAGCATTTCCTATCTGTTTAAATTGTGATGTTCTTGGACCTTCAAAAAAGTAATTGTCGGGAAACGATTGTATTCTCGCTGCTTCTCTTGGAGTTATACTTCTATTTTGTTTTATATCGGGGTGTATGTAATAATGTCCATCTTGAGATATATGAGCCACCATTGTATGACAATGAGGCAAATCAGATGCAACAACCTTAAATCTGTCTAAAAATGTGTTATTGTTTTTATGAGTTATTAATTCTTTCTTTAATGTGTTGTATTTAAATCTCTTTTTAGTTTTATTCCATGTTTTAATAACTTCTCTATATATCTCTAAATCTCTCTTATTTGTAAATCTCGCCTTATGACATGTTAGAATGTCTCTTTGTCCTCTGATTCTAAATTTTTTTAAGTATTTATTTGGGATTTTCTCATATTCTTTTTTTTCCTCACTTTGTTTTAATTTTCCTAAATCATCCAATGCATCTGCTACTTTCCATTTATTTTCTATTTTAGTTAAACTTTCAAAATTGAACTTTGTGTTTAAATCTTTTCTTATTCCAATCAATATAATTCTTCTTCTTCTCTGTAATATTCCATAGTCATTTGCATCTAATATTTCGTATGAGATATTATAATTTGCTTCTTGAAATGCATTTTTAACTTTTTTAAATTGTTTTCCTTTATCTAAAGAAAGAAGTCCCATAACGTTTTCAAATAAGAACAATTTCGGTTTAAATTCTTTCAATATGCTCACATAATATTTATATAAACTCAATCTTTCATCATTTCTATTTCTCTTAATATAAAATCTTCCGCTGGTTGAATATGCTTGACAAGGAGGACCTCCTAAAATAATATCTAAATTCCTTTTTTTCAATTTCTGCTTTATTTTCTTAATAATATCTTTAAGGTTTTCACTATTTATTTCTTCACAGATAACACTATTTAATATATCTTCGGGAATTTTTGAGTAGAAGCCTTCTTTGCTTAATTCTCCTTTTAAGTATTTATCATATATTCTTCTTTGCTTATTTTTTTTAAGATAGTGGTAAGCATGTCTTGTTTTTAGTGTTTCACAGCAATATTTGTCTTTCTCAATTAAGGTAATAGGCTCAAAACCTTCCGAAATAAATCCCTCACTTAATCCGCCTATTCCTGCAAACAACTCCAAAAAATTAAATTCTTTCATATCTAATTTTAATTTATATTCAATCATATAAAAAATTTTCGTTTTTAACAATAGGAGTTACACCCCATGACATTATTCATTTTCTTCTCATTTTATTAATTAAATCATCATAATCTTCAAAAAATTCCCTTCACTTAATAAAGTGTAAAGAAAAACTCAATTCCACTCAGGGTATTTTGCTGGAAATATATATAAATAACCTTATCAATGAATAAATATGAAGAAAAATATAACGACTCTTCAAATTTATCAATACAATGGATGTTTTAACTAAGGAACAAAGAAGTTATAATATGTCTCAGATAAGAGGTAGAGATACTAAACCTGAATTATTATTAAGAAAAAAATTATATAAAGAAAAAATTGTAGGATATAGGGTAAATTATAATTTAATTGGGAAACCGGATATTGCTTTTACTAAATATAAAATAGTAATATTTATTGACGGATGTTTCTGGCATAAATGTCCTGAACATTATAAAGCACCTAAAACCAACAAGAAATTCTGGAATGAGAAAATTCTAAAAAATACTATAAGAGATAAAGTTGTAACTCGTGAACTTGAAAATGAAGGATGGAAAGTGCTGAGATTCTTTGAGCATGAAGTGAAAAGAGAATATTTAGATAAAACTTTTAAAATTATTGTCAAAGAACTAAAAAAAGCAGGATATTCTTAAACACAATCATTGCTAAATTAATTTGATAATAAAACTTCTTTAAATTTTTGCTCAAATTCTTTGATTTAGTTTACATCATTCTTAGTATAAATAGTATGTTACAAGGTAGAAAAGATAGCCGAATTTGCACCAAAACTTTTTTAAGGCAAAGAAGAGAAATTTTTATGTTATGAAAGCATCTGAGAAGCCAATATTAAGATTTTTTGAGGGTTCAGATAAAATATTCAAAATACCAATTTATCAAAGAAATTATGAATGGACAGAAAAACAATGTGGAAAATTAATAGAAGATATAATTTTTTCTCGCAGTAGTAATGTCGAATATTATTTTATTGGTTCTATTGTATATATAAATAATGGAAAAAAAGAAGGTAGCGATGAATATTTAGTAATAGATGGGCAACAAAGACTTACGACAATTTCACTTATTTTATTAGCAATTATAGATTTAATTGAAGATGAAGAACTAAAAGAAAAGATAAAAGAAACTTACTTGATAAATAAATGGGCTAAAAATGATAATGAAAGAATAAAATTAAAACCAATAAAGGAAGATTATGGTGCTTTTAAAAAATTATTAAATAATGAGGAATTAAATACAGAATCTAAAATAACTAAAAACTTCTTATTTATTAAAAATAGACTAAAAGATTTTGATAAAAATGGATTAAAAGAGTTTTATGAAACATTAAATAAATTATTTGTAGTAGATATAGACTTAGAAAAAGGAAAAGATGACCCACAATTGATATTTGAGAGTATAAATTCAACAGGACTGGGCTTGGAACAATCAGATTTAGTTAGGAATTTCATTTTAATGAAACAAGAGAATCAGGAGGAATTATATGAGAAATATTGGAGTTTAATTGAAAAAAATACAAACCATCAGGTGAGTAGGTTTGTAAGAGATTATTTGACTTTAAGGAATAGGTTAATTCCAAAAGGAGAAAACGTATACGAAGATTTCAAGAAGTTTGTTTTAAAGAGAGATCCATATAAAGAAGAAATAGAGGATTTATTAATTGATTTGAAAAGATTTTCAGAGTATTATGAAAATTTGATAAATTGTAAGTCAGAAAATGTAAGAATAAAAAACTTATTAAAGAATATTAATGATTTGGGGATTTCAGTCTCTTACCCTTTTCTTTTGGAATTATTAGATGATTTAGAAAATGAAATTATAGATGAAAATATCTTGGAAAATGTATTAAACTATTTAGAAATATTTATTTTAAGGAGGATTATTTGTGAAGTTCCTACAAATGCTCTAAATAAAATATTTATGACTCTTGGACGAGATATAAAAAATCATAAGAGATATAAGGAGAATTATTTTGAAGTTTTTAAGTATTTATTAAATAACAAACAACAATCTCAGAGACTTCCAAAGGATGAAGAATTTGGAGAAAAGATATTACAGAAAGAGATTTATAATATGCAAGGCAAATACAAAAATTATTTCTTTAGCAAGTTAGAGAGTTATGAAAAAAGAAATATCATAAATATTGAAGAAGCATCAATTGAACACATCATGCCTAAAACTTTGACAAATTCTTGGAAAAATGAATTGGGAGAAGATTGGGAGAGAATTTATGAGAAATATTTGAATACACTTGGAAATTTAACACTAATAGATAAAGGAGATAATAGTGTGATAAAGAATAATTCCTTTAAAGATAAGAAAGAATTTATTATAGAAAAATCAAATTACACTCTTAATAATTATTTTAAAGATGAAAACCTAATTTCATGGAGTAAAGGAGACATAGAGAAAAGAGCAAGTAAGTTAAGAAATAGAGCATTGGAGATTTGGGAATATCAAGAAAGCAGTTTTAAACCAAATAAAAAGGAGAATTTTATATTTAATTTTGAGGATATAGTAGATTATTCTGAATTAAAAGGTAAGAGAATTGGTAGTTATAAATTCTTAGAATCAGAAAAAAAAGTTAATAGTTGGATAGAATTTTTAATGGAAATATGTAGAGAATTATATGGTAAATCTCCAGCATTATTTGTAAGTTTAATAGAAACTCAAGAAATAAAAGGAAGCAATAGAAAATATTTTTCTAAAAGTAAAGATGATTTAAGGAGAGGATTAGAAATTGTTGAAGACGTTTTTGTAGAAGGAAATTTTTCAGTTTATAATATACTAAGGGTAATAGATTTATTATTTGAAAAATATGAAATTCAAAAGAATTCTTTAGAATTGTATTTAGATGAAGATACTTAGTTTACAATTCATTTGTTATGCTTGCCATTTTTTCTTTTCTTCTAAGAACATTTTATAACTCAACCAATTTTTCCTTGTTTTTATCTCTTGTTATTTTAAAAAAATTAATTTCAGGATAGAGCCTCTGTAAAGCAAGTTTTATAAGTAAATGGATTTCTATAAATTTATGTATAATAGTACTTACGAGTAAAATGGTTAAAAAACTAAGAGAGTATGAAGAGTACAAGCACTTAGATATTGGCGATGCAGAAGTTAAACCAGTAGATCCAGATGAATATACACTAGAATTTATGGATTGCCTAAGAAAATCTGCTAAAAATTTTAAAGGTATACCGTGGGAGGAAGCTAAAAAGCGATTAATACACAATGTGGAAAGCAATAATTAAACAAGCAGTATTATAATAAGTTAATAAAAATGGTGACAAGAGATTATGATAAAGATGTTGAGAAATTGTATGATTTTTGGAAAGAGCAGATACCAATCATAAAGGAGCAATCATTTGATAGAAGACAGATTTTTCAAATAAAGAGGGATTTTATAAGGCAATTATTCTCATCAATTATAACAGATGAAGTCTTTAAACTTGGTCCTGAACTGAAAATATTAGAGAGTAAGTTAAATATTGCATTAGAGATTTCTTTCTCAAATTATAGAAGGGAAAATAATAGTTTTTGGGAAAAAATCTTTGGTTACAGCCTTAGAAGTTTGCCTCAGTTGATAAAAAAATAGGTATTAAATTAGATAATTAGAAAATATCTCGAAACAAAAAAATGATTAAAGAGAGATAATTTTATATAACAGCATAAAAGAAACTTTCAAGATTGAAACTAACTAACTTTTTTGATTTCTTCCATTACTTTTTTTCCTAAATTCGTTAATTGGTACATTCTTCCTACTTTGTCTTGTGGATTAATGCATTCAATCAATTTTTTATTCTTTAATATTGTTAAACCCTCACTAACATTAGAAAAAGGTAGTTTTGTTTCTTGTTGAATAAACTTAGGAATCTTGGGAGTTTCTAAAGTTTTGAATATTTTCAATCTTCTACTACCACTTATTATCCAAGCACATATAATAGCAATCTCATTTCTCATAATTAATATGTAATCAATATATAATAAAAGCAAATCTACAAATCAATTACATATCACATACATAATCTTATAAATATAATAATATTTGAATATTAATGGGACTAATTGATATATGTATCAAGTATAGGTGGTGGTTTACTATAATTGGGATTCTAACTTTATGGTTAGGAGTTGGATTTGTATTAGTAATTATGGGAATTATGGGGTTTATTAAATCCTCAGAAAGTGAAGTGAAACAAGATTCAGAAAAAAATAGTAATATTAGAAAGAAAAGAAAAAGTTCGGAAGATGTAGAGATAAGTGGTTCAATTATTAAAAAACCAGTAAAGTTTTTTGGAGGACATAAATCTATTGTTGACCCTACAGACGGTTGGCTGGCAATAGTGAGTGATAAATTAGTTTTCAAGAATGCAAATCTCGAGAATTTTGAAATTAATTTTGCAGATATTAAAGAGATAAATATTGTTGATGATTCTTATACTCCAAGTTTAGGAAGGGGATTTGTTACAGGATTTCTTGGAGGAGGAACAGATAGTCAAAGTTTTAGACCCCATAAATCAGTTCTTCAAGTAAAATATAATTCAGGAAAAAGGACAAAGGAATTATGTTTTGATTTTAGTGCACTTACTTGGGCAGGTTCAGTAGAGGAGTGTCGAAGATTCTATGCTAAATTAAATGGATTATTAGATTAGAACAACAGTGAAATATAATTCACACTTTCTTAATTTTATTTCACATCAAATCCTGTTTTATTAGAAAATATGCCTGTTCATTTATTTTGTCCAATAAATCACTACTCTTATACCTTTCTAATAGTTCATTTCCCCCCTTTAATTTAAAAAATATACGTTCTCTTAGTTTTTTATCTAAATCAATCATTATATTTTGTTTTGCCTGGAACTCTTCACTAACAGGTGTATTTAGTATTTTTTTTCTTAACTCTTCATTATCAACCATTGATTTTAAATATTCTTCAAAAAAACTCCTGCTCTCTTTACTATATGTGTATATATCAAAGTTTTCCTGAATAAGTTCCAGTATCTCATTAATAGTTAATTTTGAAATTTCCCTTTCCTTAACTTTATTTAGCTTTCCTCTTTTCACTTCTTCATATTCCGTTTTATCAACGGCAATGATTTTGTGTTTTTCAATCTTCAAGTTTTCAAGAGCAGATTTAATCTCTTGCCCTGAACCATCATTTTCTGCAAGAGCAAGATATAATTGTTTGGCAAGAAGTCCAAGTAATGCAATGTTTCTATCTTCAATTTTTATGATTGTGTTCATATAATTAAATGAACGGGAGAATTTCCCAAGATTTTTCCTGAATTCATTTTTAGTGATTTTATCTTTTGAATAGTATTTGTCCTTGATTCTATTCATAAATAATTCAAATTTAGTTTGTAAAATGTCTCTGTCTAAATCACAAATGATACTGTATTCATTGAAATCATCGGTTGAAAGAATTCCTTTTCCCATAATATTTTGGTATAGCGCAACTAATTCTTCGTAATCTGTTACAATATTGCTATCTCTTGCTTTCATAAACTTGCTAAATGCAGTTTGAATTTCTTCATATGAATTTGAAAAATCAACAGTAATTGGATGTTTTGGTTTCATTGGACAAATCCTGTTTAATCTCCCAAGTGTTTGGACTGCATTTATTTCCTTTAGAGGTTTGTCCAAGAACATTGCATAAAGATAGGGTTCATCAAAACCTGTCTGGTATTTGTCTGCAACAATTAAAAATCTGTATTCCTTCTTTTTGAATTCTTCTGCGATGTCATCTTTAAAGTTGTTTAATGAGTTTTCAGTTTTGTCAATAATTCCAAGTTCTTTGTGGCTCTCTTTTCCGGAAAAAGCAACAAGAGTTTTATAATCATAGTTTAAATTTTGAATTTCTTCATCAATGATGTGTTTGTAACCTATTGCTGATTTTCGTGATGATGTTACAATCATTGCTTTTGCCTTTCCCTGTATTTCTTTTTCAACTTTATCTTTGAAATAATGCAGGATGATTTTTACCTTGCTTCTGATGATGTCCGGGTCTTCAAATGCTTTCCTTTTGGTTGCTTTATATACTTGAAGTGCATTGAATTCTTTTTCAAATAGTTTATTCTCACAGTCTTTTCTTAGTTTGTACAGGGTTCTGAATGGAATGATGTTTTGAGTTACATCTAAGATATATCCTTCCTGTATTGCCTGTTCCATTGAGTACGTGTCATATGCTTCATAAACGCCTTTATTGTTTTTAGTTCCGAATCTTTCCAGAGTTTTATCTGTTGGAGTTGCAGTAAATCCAATGAAAGCGGAATTAGGGAAGTTTAATTTCATATCATTATCACCAATTTTTTCAAAGAAATCAGTCATGGAACTGTGTAATTTTCCCTGATGACTGCGGTGCTGTTCGTCAATTAGATAACAAATTTTAAAATCTTTTCTGATTTGCAATTCTTTTTTGTTTAAATAAGAGAAGTTATGAAGGATTACAACAATTACTTTTTCTTCATTTTTGATTGCTTTGCTTAATTCTTTTGAGTTTCTAGCATAATAAATAGTTTTATCATCGTCACCTGTCATTAGTTTAAAATCATCTGAAATTTGGGTGTGTAATTCTTTTCTGTCAGTTATTATGAATATTGAATTGAATACCTTAACATTGTCAATATGCAGGTTTTTTAATTGTTCAGCAGTCCATGTGATTGTTTTTGACTTGCCTGAACCCATTGAGTGTTCAATCAAGAATTTCATGTTGAGATTTTTTGTCTGCCTGTAAGTTTTTGATATGTCATTGATTAATTTATTGACAACTCTTCTTTGATGGTATCTCGGAAAGATTAGTTTTTCACTTTTATCAACGAATACGAAGTTTCTAATTAAATTAAGAAGCGATGCAGGGGTTAGAACATCATTATACAGATATTGTGTTCTGTATTCATCTCCTTTCACGATGGGATTAATTGTGTCTGTGTTAAAGGACTTAAAGTCCTCTGTTGTTTTTTCATAGAATTTGGTTGCAATTCTTACTCTGTCGTTGTCTGATGCAATGTGCAGGAAGGGAAGGGTGAATATTTTCATATTCAAATCTCTTTTGAAGTACTGTTCAACTGCATCAAATACATCCTGTGCTTTCTGTTTGTATTTTAATTCAATTGTTGTTATGGGAAATCCGTTAAGGAACAAAACTATGTCAATTGATTTTTCGGAGTTTGCATCAAATTTGTATTGTCTGATGTATGAGAAGATGTTTTCTTTAACTAATCTGTCTTGGTCTTTGTTGAAAGTTGTTGTGTTCTTTGTATATACTAAATTGAAAGTGTATGTAGCTTCAATTGTGATTCCTGACTGAATGACTTGAATTAGTTCTTTGTTTTTTAATGCTTTTTTAATTGCCTGTTCAAATTTGGGTTGCCAGTTTTTGTATGTTTCTTTGAAGTCGTTGAATGTATCTTCTTGCGTTCTGTTTAGAAATAGTTCAAGCGTTTCATAATCTATGTGAAGGTCTTTTTCAGTATTTTCGTTAGTTCTTTGCTTGTAGTTGTGTTCTTCTAGTTTTTTGCAAAAATGGGTTTCAAACTTTTCCTCGCTCAGCATCTGGTTTGTGTGTTTATTCATCTTCAATCAGTTTTTAGCACTATTCTTTGTTAGATATGGGTGTCTTATATTTTTAACACTTTGTATTAAATAATTTTATTTGTCATTTATAAAATTACTTCTCTTTTTGAACTAAAACTTAAATCAACCTTTTTGCTAACGTCAGCAAAATGGTTAAAAACATCGTTTCCAGTTGTCTTATAGGATTATATGGACAGTGCTCAAAGAAGCGTTAAATTTATAATCATTTATATCTTAGTTATATATAGAATTAACCAATGCACGGTTATAACTTGGTAGTTTATGAATAATAATATAAACTGAAAGTACGTGGATGAGGTAAAATAGAAGAAAATCAGGATGAAGTTAGTAATTCATTAAGGTGAAAAGATATGACTTATAATAAAAAAAGGTTTAGGGAATTAATTTGTTATATAATTTCAAAAATTACAAATAGAAATCATGGCAAAGTCCAACTTTTGAAATTATTATATCTTTGTGATTTTGGTTATTATGAAAAGTATGAGAAATATTTAACGGGAGAAAAGTATAAAGCAATAGAGGGAGGTCCTGTCCCAATACACTTTAAAGAGGAAATTAAAGAATTATTAGATGAAAAAACTATAACAAAGGAAGAGGAAGATGTTGGCATGGAAAACAATTCTGAGAAATTCTTTATTTCAAAGACCATACGTCCTGATGAGGTTTTTAATGAAGATGAAATAAAATTTATAGACTTTATCTTAGAGAAATTTGGAAATTTCAGTGGGGGGGAGCTTTGCAATATGTTGCATGAAGACATAACTTGGAGAACAACAAAATATGGAAAAGTAATTAATTATGATTTGGTTTTATACAGAGATAATTTTCTTTCTGTTAATGAGGAAAATCTAAAACAGTTAGAACAGTCAGAGGGATTATAAAATTGCATTTGATAATGATAAACAGAATCAGGAATTCTTCAAATTAAAAGAACTTAATGAATTTAAAAAAGATGTAAAGAAGATAGATAAAAATAAAAAATCTAATCTTAATGATGCATTAAAACCTATTAAAACTATTTTAGAAGCAGAGCAAGGACATCGTTTATGGGATAACCCTCAAATACCTAATTTAAATAAGCAGGGGATAACGGATAAAATAAGATTTTTTAAGTTGAGAGGAATAAAACGCACCAAAAATATAAATGGAAATTCTGTGAGAGTAATTTACGGAATTGATGAAGAGAATAAAATAATTTATCTGATTGAATGTTATTTAAAAAACAAATCAGAAGACTTTAATAAGGTACGGCTTAAAAAATATTTTAAAAACTGATTTATATTCTAAAGTAAACATCCTACTATTTTACACCAGAACCTTAATCTATGCATTTTTAATAATAAGATATGTTTGTATGTATAATCTGCTTTATTACTGTTATATTTTATCTATAAAACTACTTCTTTTTTTGTAGTAATTACTTCTTTTTTAGAAGTGGTTGTTATAAAGATGGTGTCAGATTATTTTAATCTTTCCTGTTACAGCATTATTTACAAGAGTTTTTCTTAATTCCTGATACAATTCAATCTGTTTTTCTTTGTTTTTGATTAGATTTTGAATATTTTCTGTTTTACTGTCAAGAAATTGGGCGATTGCTTTTTGTTCTGGTAGTGGTGGGAGTGTGTAATGTAATTCATTAAAATCTCTTTGATATAAGTGAGCAATAGTAGAACCAGTTTTAATCAAATCAATAAATGAAGTAAATATAAAAGATTTTAATATCCAAAACATAAATCTTGGGATATATGCTTCATTTTTAGGTCTAATTACAAACACACCGCTATTTAATGTTGCTTTTTTAGGTAATTTGTGTATCATTGCAACTTTTCCAATAGTTCCATCTTTTGTAATTAAAATATCTCTTAGTTTTAATTGAATATATTTGTCTTGTTCATATCTTTCTTTTTCAACATAATGACAAGTTTCCCATTTAATAGTATTACCATTAAAATCAGTTCCAGTAACTAAATAATATTCTCCTTCTTCTAAGTATTCTTTTGATGTTAAACCCTGCCAACCAATTCTTGCTTTAATATAAGTATTATTTTTTATTCTCTTAATTTCCCAATGCTTTGGAATTTCTCCAACCCATTCAATTCCGCTGTCTTTTAATTTAACATTTTCATTTAATCCTTTTGTCACGCATTTGTTAATCAAGGATTTTTCATACTCCTTTAATTCTTCAATTTGACTTTGAGTATTCTCAATTAACTTATCAATTTGTTGGGTTTTATTGTCAAGATATTTTGCGATTGCTTTTTGTTCTGGTAGTGGAGGGAGAGGAATTTTATAATTATAAAATAATTGTGTATTTAATGATGGAACTGATGAAATATTGATAAAAATTTTCATATCAAAATATTTAAACATATGAAAAAAATAACTCATAACAATTTTACTTTTTCTTAAATTCATACTCATCATATTATTATCTATCAGAACTTCTCTTCTATTGATTTTTCTATGATTTTTTAATAATGCTTCTCCTATTTTTGGAAATAGTATTGAATTAGGTTTAATGATTATCCACTTTCTTTCTAAAACTAATTCTTTTGAAACATAGTTATTTCCTTTACTAATATATATCTCATCTGGATTGTTAATATCACTAACCTTAAGAAAGGGATAATCTCCACTTGTTTTTCCTTGTTCAATCTCTGGAAATCCATTCCCATTATAGAAATAACTAAATTGTTTTAACTTCTTAACTTCCCAATGATTTGGAATTTCACCAATCCATTCAATTCCACTGTCCTTATATTTATTATCTGTTTTCATCTTATGTCCCCTCTCTATTAATATCATCAATTAAAGGACTTCTATAATAACCTACAACTCTATTATGCCTATTGTGACTCATTTCTTTCAGTGATTTTAATGGATTTTTATAATATGGTATTAATCTATCCTCAATTAAGTTATAATCTATTAATTTTAATTTATCAGCAGATTTTATATTTTTGCACAGTTGTTTACAACAATATTCCCATTTGAAATAAGCAGAAGGTTTGTTAAATATAAACCAGAAATAATCTATTTTTTCTTCAAATTTATTAATTAAATCTTCAAATTCTTCAACGAATTTTAAATCTTTTAATTTCTTTTCTGAAATTTGCTTTTTACCAAATTTAATCCACAACTTCAAATACATTGATAATAGATTTCCTATGTATAATAAACTTAGCCTTGTTAAATAAAAATTATACTTAGTATTAATTTGTTTATAGTCTTCAATTCTGTATGTATTTCCTTCAATTATATCTATTGACTGTTTTGAAAAGTGTGTCCAAGTACTTAAAAAACTATAATGAACCAACATTTTTTCAAAATCTTTTTCAGTAACTAAATTATTTAATATTAAATTTTCTTTTATTCCTTTCTCAAATCTAAAATAATAATTTAAGTCCTTATGTCTATTCTCCATTTCATCTTGAATCTCAGATAATTTATCACTTTCATAATAGCCTTCTTCAAAACCCAAATAAGCAATTTCTGGATTGTATTCATTAAATAAAAAATAATAGTGAGGGATTATTTCTCCTTCTTGATTTTTTCTGCCGAAGTATTCAATTTTAAAACTATTGTTTTTTATGTTGTGAATCTTGATTATTCCCTGTTCTTCTCTTTCTTTTTTATTTTCTTCAAAATCTCTTACGTATTGCTGATGAATTTTCTGAATATTACTTCCTTCTTTTGGTATATATTTGATATAATATCTATCACCGAGCATCGCTAATAGTATAACCCAGTAACTTTCATAGGCACTTCTAATTAACGTAAAAGAAGATTTATATGAATTATTGTGAAGTAAATTAAAACTATCATCTAAAGTATTAATTTGATAATTTATCCAAGTTATATATTCACCTTGTTCAAGATAAATTATATCAGTACGTTCCATTGAAGTTGGTAATTTTTCAAACATCTTAAATAATTCTGTTATCAATTCAATTAATTCAGAGTGTTGTTCTTTCTTCATTTTTTGTTCCTTTTTTTATCCATCTTTCTTAAACTCCTTATAAATTATTTTATCAGTGTTAATTTCGTAGTATTTATTATTCTTATTGTCTGAAATATATAATAAATTCCCCTCAATTCTTAATAGATTACCTATTATCATCTTTTTTTCATTATCTATTTTAATCTTAACCTGAGGATATGAATTATCATATTTAAAACTTCTATATGTAAGATAATGTAAGTAAAAGATAAATAATAATCCTGTTGAAATAAGTTTAAAAAACAAAATATCATTAACGAATACTACATAATAAAAAATGCTTAAGTTACTATATAAAAATATGTGTGGAAAAACATTATAAAAGAAAGTTAAACTATTGGAATTTCTCATTTTTTCAATAGTTTTTAGTAGCCTTTTGTAAAATTCAATATTTACTTTCTTAATGCTATCCAATGACTTCTCAAGATATTCTTCAAGATTAACATCATGTCTTCTTAATGAATAGGGTTTATGGTAAAAAAGACGAAAGCAATTGAATATTATAACTTGCAGACCTATAATTAAAAGTAATTTAATATCTAGTATTTCACTTAATTTATCGTTAAAAAAAAGATATATTGTATAAAGAGGCAAAAGAAAAAGATAAAATAAAATAAGTACACCTCTTAAATAAATTCTCACTTTATCTTCTTTCATATAAACTCCTGCTGTATTTAATCTTCCTAATAGATAAATGATTGCAATAGAAATAGTTATGAAAACTCCAATATCAGTTAATGTTTCTATTTTTAATCCAATTATTTCATATCCCATTTTATAACCCTAACTCTCTTAATAATTTTGAATTCTTTATATGTTCTCATTGTTCTTTACCTTCCTCAAACCATCTTTCTATTGTGTTTTGTTTATCTCTATATAATTCTAAAAACAAACCTAATTTGTATCCATATCCATCACCAGTCATAGATTTTAATTTTTCAATATCATTATTAACTTCATTTTCTATTCCTTTTTTAATTTCAATAATTAATAAATTATCTCTCTGAGTACCTCTTTTATGAATTATTATATCAGGTTTAATTATATGTTCTTCATTATCTGATAAAGTTGCTTTTTTGACATCGGTAGTTTCTCTTCTGTTAAACTCACAGTCAATGTTATATTCTTTGAATAGTATTTGTAAATATTCTGCTAATTTATGAGAAATTGATTGTTCGTGAAGATTATTTTCAATTAAATAATAATCATTGCTATATAAAATATCCAAAGCAATATTTACTTTTTCTTTTATATTAGCAACTTCCATTCTATAGCTCCAAGTCTTTTAACAACTTTGAATTCTCTTTTTCAATGTCCTGAATTTCCTTGCTTATTTTCTTTAAACCTCTTAATTCTTCGTATTTATAGAAATATTGAGTGAAATTAACCTCATATCCAACAACTTCCTTTTTAATCTTGTATGGCAATTCAACTTCTCTTCTCAAATACTCTTCCTTATTCTCATTAAGAGGAATCTTCTCAGCATCATTAACCTTTATACTCTTGTCATTCTCATCAATATCATCAAGAGTTAAACTTACCTTTGCAAACCCAAAATCTGTTGTCCTGAAAATCTTTGAAAACTCACCTTCTCTAAACTCCTTATGAGTTTTAGAAACCTTATCAATCTGCTCAGAAGAAATAAAATGCCTCTTATCTCCAAGAGACTTCTTCATTTTCTCATAAAAAGAAACTGCATTAATCAACTGAACCTTTCCTTCTCTCTTAGTTTTTGCCTTATTATTTCTTACAATCCAGACGTAAGTCCCAATACCAGTATTATAAAACAAATTAGTTGGCAGTGCAACAATAGTTTCAATCAAATCATTCTCTAACAAATACTTTCTAATATTACTCTCACCGCTTCCTGCATCGCCAGAAAATAATGGAGAACCGCTAAAAACAATTGCAATGCCAGAACCCCCATCCTTTTCATTTCTCATCTTGGAAATCATATTTAACAAAAACAGCAGAGAACCATCACTGCTTCTTGGAACACCCATTGAATACTTCTCAATATAAACCTTCTTTGACTTTTTATCAAAAATCTTATCTGCATACTGTGACCATGAAACCCCGAAAGGAGGATTGGAAAGCATAAAATCAAACCTGTAACCATCAAGTTTATCCTCATCAGTCAAAGAATTTCCCTCCTTAATATTAGTTGGATTTCCACCCTTCAAAAGCATATCACTATAACATACAGCATAAGACTTGGGATTTAATTCCTGCCCGTAAAGATTAACTGCATTTTTTAACCCCAATTCATCCTTAATATATTTCTCTGCCATTGTAAGCATACCACCTGTTCCGCAAGCAACATCATATATATTAATATCCTTGCCTTCCTTTATATGAAAATCCTCAATTCCGAGCAACCTGACCATTAACTGAATAACTTCTCGTGGTGTAAAATGCTCTCCTGCCGTTTCATTGGACTGTTCTGCAAACCTTCTAATCAAGTCCTCAAAAATGTAACCCATCTTCTCATTAGATGTTACATAAGGAGATAAGAAGTCAAGCTCAGGATTTGAAAACTTTTTAATTAAAGTTAAAAGTAACTTATGTTTTGCAAGTTCTTTTACTTTCTCATAGAAACCAAAATTTACAAAAATATGTTTGATATTCTCTGAATAACCATCAAGATAAGAAGAAAAGTTCTCTTTTATATTCTTCTCATCATCCCCGATTAATTTTCTGAAAGTGTATTGTGAACTGTTATTGTAATTAATTCTACCATAAATAATCTCTCCAACCTGCTCATTATTATTAAATTCCTCATCATTAAGCTTTCTAAGTGAATGATTGTCTGAAAGTTTATTCTTTACATCTGTTCTTGTCCTTTCCAGCCTGATTTCTAATCTTCTTAATACAATTAATGGCAAAATTATGTCCTGAAACTCATATTGTTTGAAATTACCTCTCAAATCATTGGCAATCTCCCATATAAATCCTGCTTCTTTGGACACATTTACACTCTCTGAACTCATATAAAAGATATTTAGTAGCTTATTTATATATATTTCTAACTAAAGGTTCTGATTGTTCTTGGGAACTCTATGTTTTTTTTATTATATCCATTCAATAAAGGATACAAGGTTATATAAGAAATTTATAAAAATTAAATTTAAAATGAATCAAAAATATAACTTGGAAAAATATTACGTTTATCTATTGAGAGATCCTTTGAAAAAAGATGAGGTGATTTGATAGGTATAGAGAACTTAACTAATAAAGTTAGAGGTCATCATTCACAAATTAAAGAAATTGATGAGTTCTTAGCTGAACCTCTAATAGATGTTGAACACCATCTAATTTTAATTAATATTAACAATCTTTATAGAAAAGGTATGTCAAAGAAAGAATTATATGAAACAACAAGAGCATCTTGGGTGGTTAGTCTAGAGAGTGTTAAAAACATTAAGTATGCATGTAGTGTGCACAGTGGAATTGTTAAAGGAGTTTTTGAAATCAAAGAATGGGGAATATACGAAAATAACATAAAAGGGTTTATGGGGAATGACAGAAAAGGTTTTGATGGTAAACCAGCAAGTAAAAAGATATGGGATAAATATTATAATAAAGATGTCTCTAAATATTGGAAAAAGGGAAGCCAGAACCCTATTAAATATGTAAAGAAGGAGTTTTAAAAAGTGAGAATTCACAGTTTGTTTTTAATGAAAAGTCAACTGAAGAAATTAGAGGATTAATTTTAAAGTATAAAGAGAAATTCTACGAAAGATTAAATGAAACAATTAGATACTCAAATTATAATTTAAGATATTTGAAAAATAAAGAATCTTTAAATAAAATAGAAAAATCAATATTAATCTTTTTAGAAGAGGATATTGAAGATATAATTTAAATGATTGGTTTAGAGTTCTATAATCTTAAATCACAATATGAATTTGAGAAAAAATTTAAGGAAGCCCTATTATAGGATTAATTTATAGTTTTTTTATAAATAACCGTTTATAAATTTAAGGTGTCACGTAAGAATAAGCATCTTTATAAAGGACAAAAGTTTCTTAATATTATTAAGATGGAAAAAAATAGTAAGAAGTCTTTTTCGGATGAAGGAAAAACAGATATTCCTATAAAAGAACTCCTTAATAATTTAGTTGAAGATTTTAGAGAAGAAAGAAAATTTAGACTACCTATTCTGGAAGAATACTTTAATTCAATGACTCAACTTAATCTATCAATTAATAATTATTATGGGAATTATATTGATCAGAAGAATGTAACTATAAAAATGTTTAAGAACACAAAAAACATTAATAAAAGGATTAAATTAATTGAGTTTGATATTAAGCAAGACTTGCAAATGCTTAGAATCAGGCAGAAAAAGAAAGATGAATTTTGGAGGTCTATTTCACCCTCAGAATCATAATGGTGAGTTTATAATGATGGCAAATAATAGTAATTCGGAGCAGAATAAAAATTCAACTGAGAATGGGAGCAGAGACATTTCAGATACGGAACTATATAATATTGCTTTGAGAAGTTTTTTATATTGGAAAAAAGAGGTTAGGAAAATGTTAAAAAGTACAAATTGTTTTAAGAAAAAAATAAAACTTATGGATTTAGAAAGTAAATTAGGCGAACAAATGACTAATATTAAAAGGGATAAATTGAATGAGGCCTATCTATCAAAAGAAAATTATTTAAAAAGTAGGCAAAAATTTTCTCAGCAGATTTCAGATTTGAAGAAATAGAATCCTTGCAATTCAATTTTTGTTAAAGAGGTTTTAAGTGAATCTGATAAAAAATGGAAAGCTTTAATGGGAATTGGATAAAAGGGGAACAATATAAGAAAAAGTATAGCAGAGTTGATTATTTAAACTAACATTCACTTGAAATAAATAAGAACTAAATATGGTTTTTTAATAAATAACAGTATATAATCGTTTATATATTTTTTGGTGTCACTTGAAGTAAGCATCTTTATAAAGGATGGAATATGATGATTATTCATGCTTAGATAATTCAGTTTATCTTTGCGACAATTATTTATTAAAAAATGGATGAAAATAATAAAATGAATAAAAAGTTAACGCGGACTGATCACATTGTTGATGATATAATTATGAAATGGAAATCAGGAAAAAATGTTACATCATCTAAGTATATTGCTGAGGCTTATGATGTCAACATACAGACTGCAAGGAGTTACATAAGACTATTTAACCTAAGAGTAAAAGAAGAGATAAATCAATATGACTTACCTACTTTAGTATTAGGTGATCTTTTGAATTTGAGAGATGACATACAAAAAATATCATTAGAGTCTGAAACAGTAGGAGAAAAAGAAAGAGTTGTTCAGTTGAAATTTAAATATATAAAAGATGTTAAGAATTTCTGTGATAGTTGGGACCTAAGTTATTCGTATGAGGATAAAGATGAAAAGGAACGAATTCAGAAAGAGTTAGAACAACAAGAAGCTAGCAACCAGACAGATCAGAATGATAACATTGAAGCAGAAGAACTGGATGAAGACATCAAGGATGAAATGGATAAAGACATCCAAACAGAAAAAGATGATGACATTGAAGGAGAAGAACATAATGATAGCACCAAAGTAGGAGAACAGGATGAAGACATCAAGGATGAAATGGATGAGGACATCCAAACAAGTCAGGATAATGATATGCAAATGGAAAGTTAAAAAACACATAAAATGATATGATTCGTTGTAGTTTGTTTACAAGTATATATAATCATTATGCAGAATAACAACAAAAAAAAACACATAAAATGATACAATTTGTTACAGTTTATTTACAAGCGTATATAATTGTATATAGTTTGGAAAAGTTTCAAAATTAAACATTATTTTTTCGTTTAGATCATACATTTCTTTATTTAATTTCATCTTCAAACCTATCAATTTTATTTTTTCATCAATACTGGGTGTTCTTTTATACATTTCTTTGATTTCTCCACTAAAGGCACTATAATCCTTCAAAGTATGTCTAAATAATTTTGGTTTCAAGAACTACTATAACTTTGTTAAACCTCATCTGGGTTTAGGCGGTCTTACTCCTGCACAAGTGAGCGGATTAGATGTAAAACCTAATTGGAAAAAAATTATGATAAAATCTTTATCCCCCTAAAATTGAACAGTACCCGAATTCCGGGCTTTGTCCAGAAATTCAAGAAATAGAGCAATTTTTGATGAATAATTTTTTTCTTTGATTGAATTTAGTTAGCATAGATTTTGGAGAAAACAATTTCTGGACAGAGCCCTAAATAACAAACATTTTTAAAGCAAAGTTTTAATAATTTATCTATATGAATTATATATAAGTATGAATTTAAGCAATAGCACGGAATTTGTATTAAATCCTAAAAGGTTAAACTATCTTTTAGAGTTATTTAAGTTATCAAAAGAGAATTTTTTAGATTTATTAAAAGGAGATAATAAAAACCCTGTGTTAACATTAGAAGAGTTAGAAGAAGTCCTTAATAATAATAGAAAAGTAAAATTTAGTGTTTTAAAGAAAATTGACAAGATATTTGAGAAAGGATTGACTTGGTATATCACTAAAAGGGATTTGCCAGAAAAAGATAAACTAAGTATATTTTTTAGAAAAGATAAGTTTAATGCTGAACTAAATTTAGGCTCAGTAAAATTAATTGAAGAATTTGAAAGAAAAAAAATTGAAATAGAGAATTATTGTAATTCTATTAATTTCAAAGCTGAAAGAAAATTAAAAAAATATAATTTAACTGACGATGTTAAAGAGGTTGCAACAGAGATTAGAAAAGAATTTAGTTTAGTTGAAGAAAAATTAAAAAAAAGTAAATCTTTAAAATCATCAAAAAGTGATAGAGATTATCTTGAAAATTTAGTTAGGATAATTGAGGAATTTAATGTATTTGTATTTGAATTTATTGATTATAAGAAAAAAGAAGAACTTGTTGCTAATTTTAACGGTTTTTTTATGCGTCCTAATTTAATTGTAATTAAAAGACAACAAGAATATCTTAAGAGAGAAATTTTTACTCTAATGCATGAATTTGCTCATTATTTATTAGAACAAGAAGAAATTGATGATGTAGTAGGAGAGAGTTATTCAAATAATATGAATGATGTTGAAAGGTGGTGTTATGATTTTTCATATTTCTTTTTAGTAGGAAAATATGATGATAAGTTAAAGCAACTTTCAGAAGTTAATAAACATAATAAATTTCACAAAGATATAATTAATACAATTACAGAAGAAACTCATTTGAGTAATTTTGCGTTATATACAAGGTTAAGAATCAACAATCAAATATCACGACAAAATTATAATCAAATACATTCCGACATTATTGAAAGAATTAATCAAGAAAAACAAGAGCTAAAACTACGAAGAAATTTAGAGAAGGAACAAGCAGAAAAAGAAGGAAGAACTCTTCATTTTGGGCAAAAAGTAGCTATTGAATCAAAATTATTTAAAGAATTAGTTAGGATAAATTATTTTGAAGGAAATATAAATCAAAATAGAGTTATGGAAAGTTTAGGAGTTAAAAATAAATCATTTGACGAGGTGATTTATTCATGAAATTTGATAATGTGTTAATTGATGCTTCCAGTATAATGAATTTTTTTAGATATTATCATCAATACTACTCAAAACATGAACATAAAATAATTTTTGAAGGCCTTAAAGATTTTTTAATAGAAAAAATCAAATCAGGAGAAATTATTCTATTAGATAAAGTATTTGATGAATTAAGAAGTAGAGATTATGATGAATTTAAAGAAGAAGTTAAGAATTCAGTTATTAAATCCCTAATTGTTTTTAATGAAGTTCAAAACCTTATGGAAAAATATTATATAGTTGAAAATGAAAAATTCTATGACAATAATAAAATTCGAATTGATGCAGATTTAGAAAAATATGAAACAACTCATGCTGATTTATATCTAATAGCATATGCAAATCTATTGAAATCAAAAGATAAAAAAGTAATTTTAATTACTGAAGAGAGTTTTGTGAAAGATAAAAAATTAATAGATAAGATTCCTAGAATTTGTAAAAAAGATAATGAAGATATTTGGTGTAGAAATTTGCCATACACATTATTTGATTTCTATAAAGAAGAACTTGAGTTTACTCTTAGTATAAAAAATTAAACATTATTTTTTCGAGTTGTTAATTCTTAAATTTGAATTTATGAACAGTGCCAGGTTTGAGTTAAATTTATAGATGTTTAAATTTATAAATGTATATGGATGCAAAATTAAAAAAAATATTTGATGGAAGAGGGAAAAAGTATCATACTCTTATATTCAAACAACCGCCAACAGTTGATGAGATGGCAAAGAAAATGCAAAGTTTAAAGTGAAAGAACAACGGCTTTATATTTTAGAGATTGAAGATAAAGTTAGTGATTTTGTTGAAGGATTAGATGAAAAAAGTAAAAGGATAATTTATAGAAAATTAAACTATTTAATTGAAAGACCATTTAATAATAACACTAAAATTTTAGGAAGAACTAAAAAATGTGATGGTAAAGTTATAGTTGATGATGTCCAAACATCCCAAAAATCAGGAAAGGGGGGAAAACAACAAAAATATATTAACAAGAAAAAGAAGAAATAATGTATTAATTAAAAGTGTGCCTCACAGTCTGCATATTTTTGATAATTTTAAACTTAAAAGAATAACGTTATATTTTGATTTCTGTCAAAATGGTTATATCAGTGTCTTTTTCTGCCTGTTTGATTTTAGCCATAGTATTCTGTTTATAGATGTTTTACAGGTTTTTAACCATATATGCTCCTTCTAATTCATATCTGAATTTTCTGTAGTATTCTCTAACTCCAATTCCTGATATTATTGCCATTTTTTTGTATCCGTTTTGTTTTGCAATTTGTTCTGCTTTTGATAGGAGTTTTCTTCCCCATCCTTTGTGCTGGGATTTTGAGTTATTTTTTGTTTCGTCTTTTTGATTGCTTTCTCCAACTGGAATTGTCTGTCCGTATATGTGAAGTTCTCTTATCAGGGCTGTTTGTTTTGTGATTTCTGGTCTTAGGTTGTATTTGGAGGGGAATCTTAAACGGATGAAACCAATCATTGTGTCGTTTTCATCGGCAATATCTATGAAAAATTCTTTTCCTGATGATGAGCCATATTCTTGTGTTTTGATTTGGAATTTGCCAGTTTTTATTCCCTGCATTTGTCTTAGTCCTATTTCTCTTGCCCGTATGTCTTTTGACTGGATTTTTTGTTTCTCCATTTCTTTTTCAACAAATTGTCTTAGGTTTGAGTTCTGAACTCCTTCATTTACAAGAGTTGTCGGTATGTCTCTTTGAACTCTCATAACTCTAACGTATCTTGGAAATTTAGAGTAGGCTCTTGCTATTATCTGGGATGCTTTTTTTGTGTTGATTGGTTCAAACATTCCTTTTTTCCACATATTGTAGAGAGGAGTGCCTAATACTACTAAACACGGATATATTTTTAGCATATCAGGTCTGTAATCAGGTAGTTCAAATAGGTCTGTTAGGGATTTTTCGTCTATTTCAAGGGTTGATGCTGGAAGTCCTAACATCATATGAGCATTAATTTTAAAGCACATATCTTTCATTGTCTGGAAGGATTTTTTTGTATCATTTAGTGTGTGTCCTCGGTTTGTTTTTTTTAAGCAGTCTTCGTTTAGTGTCTGAACTCCTACTTCAAATCTTGTGCATCCGTATCTGAGCATTTCGTTGCAGTGTTCTTTTAGAGCCCAGTCTGGTTTTGTTTCAATTGTTAAGCCTATGCATCTTATTTTTGCTGTTTCATTTCTTTTTATTTCCTGTTGTAATTTTAGTTGGTTTTTTTGTTTTAGTTTGAGGATTTTTTTGTGTAATTTTGTTTGTCTGTTTTGGGCTCTAAAGTCTTCTTTTGTTTCAAAGAATTTATTGAAGTTTTCATAGTTTATTGTTTTTTTTCCGTCTTTGTTTGTTTTTATGAATGAGTCTCCAAAGTCATTGATTGCTTTGTATGTGTTTTTTACGAATTCGTCTCTGTATTCTTTTTCAAGGCTTGGAAATGTTCCTCCCATAAAGATGAGTTCTATTTTGTCAGGGTTGTGTCCGTTTATTATGTAGTGTTCTAATCTGTTGAATATTTGAAGGTAGGGATCAAAGTGGTTTCTTATTGCTCTTTTTGCGGCAGGTTCTTCTCCAGTGTATGATTGAGGGGTGTCTCCAAATGGCGAGTTAGGTCCTCCCGGGCAGTACATGCATTTTCCATGGGGGCAGCTGTGTGGTTTTGAGAATAGGGCAACAACAGTTACACCTGATAGTTCTCTGATTGGTTTTATGTTTAGTTTTTTTATGATTTGTTTTCTGTTTTTGTCGTTGCAGAATGCAATAATCTGAGGGTTTTTTATGATTTCTTTGTATTTGTATTTTTTAGCGTATGATATTTTGAGGTTGTTTAGTTTTTTGAAGTCAATGGATTCTTTGTTTAGGATGTCAGAAATGAGTTCGTTAAACATATTTTCTTTTGCATCTGTTGTCATATTATAGGAAATATGTAAGGGTTTAAAAATAAAATGGATTGTATTTTTTATCTTTTTTTATTAGGGAGTTAAACTTATTTTTTATAAATGGGTTTTTTTGTTTTTTATTATGAGTGTTATTGAGTATGATTTGATTGTGATTGGTGCAGGCGGAGGGGCGAATATTGTGAAGTCTGCGAGAAGAAAGGGTTTGAGTGTTGCAGTAGTTGAGAGAGAGAGGATTGGAGGAACTTGTCTGAATAGGGGATGTATTCCGTCTAAGATGTTAATTCATGCTGCTGATGTTGCAGAGGAGATACATAATGCAAAGAAGTTTGATTTGATTGTTGATAGGAAGTTTGAGGTAAGATTTGGGAAATTAACAGGGAGAATTACAGATACTGTTTTTGGTGAGTCAGATCATCTCGCAAAGATATACAGGAATAGTTTTGAGAATCTTGATTGGTATAAGTCTAAGGCAGAGTTTGTATCAGATAAGGTTATTAAGGTTGGTTCTAAGAAGATTACAGCGAAAAAGATTGTAATTGCTGTTGGGGCAAGACCTAATATTCCTCCGATTCCAGGTCTTAAAGATACTCCGTACTGGACTTCAACGGATGCTCTGAGGGCAGAGAGACAGCCGAAGAAGTTAGTTGTGATTGGCGGAGGGTATATTGCAGTGGAACTTGGATGCGCTTATTCAAATCTTGGAACTGATGTTCATTTTCTGTCAAGAGGTCCTTTTGTTTCAAGAGAGGATAAGGATGTGATTGATGAGTTTACAAGAGTTTTTGAGAAGAAGTATAAGATTTCCAAGTTGCGAACAATTGTTTCTGTTGAGTATAAAAATAAGGAATTTATAATAAAGCATACTGATGAGGATGGGAAAACAAGAACAGTTAAGGGAGATAATTTGCTTGTTGCAACAGGGGTTAAGCCAAATGGTGATTTGCTCAAACTTGAAAATACAAAGATTAAGACAAATAGGTTTGGGTTTATTTGCGTGAATGAATATATGGAAACTGGTGTTAAGGGAGTTTATGCAATTGGTGATTGCGTTGGGAATTATTTGTTTAGGCACAGTGTTAATTTTGAAACGGATTATTTGGTTTCGGTTCTGATTGATAAGAGTGAGAAGAAACCTATTAAGTACCCTCCTATGCCTCATGCGATTTTTTCAAGTCCTCAGGTTGCAGGGGTTGGATATACAGAGCAGGATTTGATTGAGAAGAAGATTCCTTATGTGGTTGGGCTGAATAAATATGAGGATAGTGCTATGGGGCAGGCGTTTTTATCAGATTATGGTTTTGTTAAGTTATTATTTCATAAGAAGACTCAAAAGTTAATTGGTGCACATATTATAGGACCTCAGGCGTCAACAATGATTCATCAGATGATTTATGCAATGACTTTTAATGCAAAGTTAGATGATATGCTTTATATGATTTATGTTCACCCTGCGCTTCCAGAGATAGTCAGGAATGCATGCAGAAAAGCAAAGGTTCAGTTTGATAAGTGATAATTTAGTGAGTATGTATTCTCTCTATCAAAGGTAGTATGTTTGAAAATGGAGATAACTGGGTATTTTTTTAAGTTCATTACACTTAGGAATATTTTTTCTATTCTCTTATAAATCAACCAGTTTAACCTTTTTTTCTTCTTTTTCTAAAAATTGGGTGAAGTCCACACACTCACAACCACTAAATTCTGCAATATAAGGAATTTTAAGTTGGTTTCCCTTTTTTCTTTCGTTTGTTAAGATAAAAACATTTCTCTCATTTCTTTTAAATCTGTAGAAGTAAGCATAAACTACTAAGTAAAAATCGCATCCCTTTTCAAGTTTCTCTATCTTAATAGAATTCTCAGTAATATCTTCTGGCAAATTACTAACTACTTCCTTATAACTATCTATAAAATCTTGGGTTTTCTTTTCATCAATAATTTTTTTATCTTTAATAAATTCTTTTTTAAGAAAATCCTTATCATCGCCTTTTTTAATTTCTTCTTCTAATTCTTTTATTAAAATAATTTTTCCTTCTTCATATAGTTTATTGATAAACTCCCAGATTCCTTCAATGAGAGAAAGATTATCTTTAATATCTTTTAAAGTGCTCATGTCCATTAAATACTTATTCATTTTCAATTGCCTCGAATATTTTCACCATATCATCTTTTTCTTTAACAGATAAATAATTTAAAGTCTCTCCATAAGAGATATTCTTATTTTTGTAATTGTGATAAACTAAGCCTAAGTACATCCTACTATCGATTATTAATCTATTTCTAGAATATGTATTTTCATCACCTCTTCCTCCTTTTCTTCCTCTTAACTTTTCAATTTCATCATCATATCTTGCTTCAAACTCATCTAAATCATTATTGCTTATTAAATTTAAATTCCTTAAAATATGAACAAAGTGAAATTTACTAATCTTGTATTTTTTAGATATATTTTTTAATTCTTTAGAATTAATTTCTAAATAAGTATCTTTATTAAAATTCTTTATTATGTCCTCTCTTTTCTCTTTTAGAAAAAGAAAATAAGAGGCAAAATTGTTACACCATCTTTCTATTTTATTGTTATCGTTAAAATTTAATTTTTTGGTTTCTTCTTCTTTATTTAGTAGATAGTGTGCAAACTCATGAAGTAGGGTAAAAATTATTCTATTTTTGTCCTCTTCTGAATTTACTAAAATTAATTTTGGCATATTATCGCTTAGAAAAACACAACCACTAAAATTTACTTTTTTATATTTGTAAAAATCTAATCTGAAAACAAAAACATTCCTTTTTTCAATTTTAGTTCTTAAAAATTCAAATATTTCAGATTCATTTTTTTCTTCCAAATTTAAATTATCATAATTGAAGATATTTCTATATTTTTCAGCAACTTCTTCTGTCTTATCTATGATACTATAAAATTCATCTATTCTCTCATAATTGACACTTAAATCCTCACTTAATTCTTTTACATCATCTCTTAGTATTTCATATTTTCTTAACGTTATTTTTTCGTTCGGAGCAATTTCTTTGTTTTTTCTAAAACTTAGAGAAGCAGTTTCTTTAGGGACTTCATCCAAGAAATAAAAAGGAATTCCTCTTTTAAAGAACTTGTTGTCTAATTCTTTGAGTTTAGGAAATGAGATTTTATATGTTCCATTAAGAATTCCATTCAAATCCTCTTTTTTAAGTGTTTTTGATTCTATAATATCCTCTTTTTTGTATCCTGATGAATCTAAAATAAAGTTAAAAATTTTGGGAACAATTTCTATTCCCACCTTATTTTCCATAAATTAAACTCTGTAGAAGATAATTTATAAACTTTTCTTATACAATTTTCTAAAAATATGTAATTTAGAGAAGGATCATAATGGGAATAGCACAAACTCTTGAATTTATACAAATATACTACATATAATTTTCCAAAACCCTATTTATTTTTCCTTTATTCTACAATTCTTAGTACATAACAAATTATTTAAACATAGGGTTACCTGAATTATTTATGAAGAAAATTGTTCTCAAAGATGATTTTGCGTTTGTATATTTAAATAAGTTATTTTATACAAAGGAATTTATTTTAGATACAATTAAGGATTACAAGGATTTTTTTAAGGCATCAATTACAGATGTTGGCAAATATGTTGTGTTAAAGATTGAGAAGATAAATGATGATTATTCTTTAGAAGTTCTGGTAAAGGAATATCTGAATTTGCTTTTATCAAAGGAGTATGGAGTGAGTTAAAAGTGAATACATATTTAAATTTAGTAAAGAGCCCAAGTCCTGAGATAAAAAATATACTTGAAAATCCCTTTATGAATATTCCTGAAATTGAAGAGGCTATTTCATTGTCAAAAGAATATAAAATTGCTCTACATCCCAGATATACTTTGTACTGGAATGAATTAACAGCTAATCAATTGGTTTTGTTTTTGGAGTATTTAAAGAAGTTAAATGTTGAAGAGAATGCACAAAAATCAACTCTTCCTGTAATTGATAAGATAAAGAGATATTGTGAGATTTTGGGAATTGAACATAGCGTTAAGTCTCTTCCATTAGATAAAGTGAAATCAGAGGATGAAGTGAATGTACTTGAATTTGATGAACTGAATACAAAGATTATTTTATCTAATTTAGGAATTTATGATTTTAAGAAGTTTGATTTGAAAAATCGGTTAGATAATTTGCTTGAGACTGCAAAGAAGAATTTAGAGAAAAAATCCTGTGAGATATTAACACTTTCAAATGAAATAGAGATAAGAGATAAGGGAGGAACTTATATTGGAGCAAGGATGGGAAGACCTGAGAAGGCTAAGATACGTAAACTTACAGGAAGACCGCATGGCTTGTTTCCAGTAGGAGAGGAAGGAGGAAGGTTAAGGAATTTAATGGAAGCGTATTCAAAGAAAGGAAAGGTTTCATCTCTGTTTGTGATATATTATTGCTCAGAGTGTGACAGGGAGACTATTTATCCTAAATGTGAAGAATGTTCTAATAAAACTGAGGAGAGATATTTTGAGAAATGGACAAATAAGCAGGTGAATTCTGATAATAAGAAAGCTGTTAGATATAAGAAGATTGAACTTGAGGTTTCTAGGTATGTGGATAAAGCAAGAGAGATAATTAATTCTGTTCAGTTGCCAAAGTTAGTGAAAGGGATTAAGGGAACTTCTAACAGAAATCATATTACTGAGCATATTGCAAAAGTTTTTCTAAGGGCTAAAAATAATGTATATGTTAATAAGGATGGAACTGTCAGGTTTGATATGATTGAAATGGGAATAACTCATTTTAAACCAAAGGAAATCGGAACGTCTATTGAAAAATTAAAGGAACTTGGTTATGAGAAAGATTATCTTGGCAATCCATTAAAAGATGAGAATCAGTTAATTGAAATTCTCCCACAGGATGTGATTCTTCCTGACTGTGCTGAGAGTGGGGATGAGTTAGCATCGGAGTTTATAATGAATACGGCTAATTTCATAGATGAGTTGCTTGAAAGTCTATACAAACTTCCCAGATTTTATAATTTCAAAACGAGAGAGGATACTATTGGGCATTTGGTAATAGGGCTTGCTCCTCATACTTCTGCAGGGATTATTGGGAGAATAATTGGTTTTTCAAAGACTCAGGGGTGTTTTTCTCATCCAGTATGGCATGCCGCCCAGAGAAGAAATCTTGATGGGGACGAGAATGGGATAATGCTTTTAATGGATGGATTAATAAATTTTTCAGTGGAGTATTTGCCTGACAGGTTGGGGGCAAGGACTATGGATATTTCTTTGGTTCTGACATCTCATTTGCATTTAGATCAGATTGATGATGAGGTTCATGGAATGGATATTGTTGGTTTTTATCCATTAGAACTTTATCAGGGCGCTAAGGGGTATAGAAATCCAAGAGATTTTGATATTGAAAGAATTGAGAAAAGAATAAATGAAGAAGTTATAGATGATAAGTATTTAGGTTATAATTTCACTCATTCAACAGATGATTTGAATAATACTGTTCTATGTTCATCATATAAGTTAGTTCCTCTTATGGTGGATAAAATGAATATGCAATTGGAAATAGGAACTAAAATCCGTGCGGTTAATGAGAATAAATTAGGTTCTTTGATTATTGATAAGCATTTTATGAGAGATATTAAAGGTAATTTAAGAAAGTTCTCAATGCAGTCTTTTAGGTGCACTAATTGTAATTTTATCTGCAGAAGACCTCCTTTGAATGGGAGATGTCCAGAATGTAAGGCTACATCAATTAATTTTACAATACATGAAGGTTCAATTAAAAAGTATTTAAATCCAAGTTTTGATATTGTGAAAAATTATGAGGTAGATCCGTATATTGTTGAGACATTGGAACTTGCGAATTTAAGAATAGAAGGAGTTTTTGGAAAGGAAATTGAAAAGCAGAAGAGTCTGGATAATTTTTTTACGAAATAAAAATTTAAGTAATTAGTTTCTCAGTTATATGATAAAGAAGGGAAAAGTTCCGTCTGTTCCTATTCTTCCGCAGTATACAGGCTCTTCTGTTCCTGTAAAACATATCGCCCCCGTCATTCTGAATCTTGATGAGATATTTGATGAATTAATATTTCCATATTTGGTGAGTTCCTCTCGAAATGATTCCAGTATTCCAGTAGTTTTAGGCATAGCCTCACAAAGGTCACGACAAAATGTATCTGAATTTCTATAATATATATGTTCTCCTTCCTCACCGTAGAAACTGTCCAAATTAAAGAATTTATAATTAGTTGATAAAGGGTTATTTGCAAGTTTAGTTAATAGAGGGTCACTTGCAAGTTTAGTTAATAGAGGGTTACTTGCAAGTTTATTTATTAGAGGGTTACTTGCAAGTTTATTTATTAGAGGGTTACTTGCAAGTTTATTTATTAGAGGATTACTTGCAAGCTGATTTAATATATGATTCTCCTCTCTTCTCCCTATACTAAAGCTTGTTTCAAAATTATATAGTACTTCAATTTGGGTGTTCGGATAGGCATCAATGCTTGGATAGTCATTATAATTAACCGGATGGTGTCTGTAAATTATCAAATTAAAATCAACTCCATCTTTACTCACAGGAAGATAAATTAATTTCTTACCGTTACTTTCCTTACTCTCAAAGGTTCTCGTTAATTCAAAGGTTTCTATTTTCCAAGGCTCTTCTAACCCTATTATAACCTCATTTGTGACTTGTCCATCTTTTTTAGTGTGCCAAACTTTGCAATAACCTTGCTTGTCTATTAATCTAAAGAATGATTGGACGTATTCTAAACAATAATTTAATTGTTCTTCAGAATCTTTTATTAAAGCCTCTAAATTTTTTCCTTTTTTTCCTTTGATTAAATTGAGTAATCTTCTTATATATTGGCGTCTCACATATGGCTCAATATCAGAAGGTTCAAGTTTACGTACAAAGTCATCAAATTTAAATTCCACAAGTTCATGACCTGAATTATTATTTACCATTGAGTAACGAAATTCACATTTATTATTATATTTGTGTTTTTACTTCAAGTTACAACACATTCAAATTTAAATATGTTTTTTTACGTATGTTGTTTTTTGTGGTGTCCACTGACTTTTTTTCTCTCGTGTTCAAGTCTTTCTTTTAGTTCATTTACTGATGTAATTTTTTCATTAATTAAACCGTCAAGGTTATTTTTGTATTTGTTTATTAAATCTGATGCGTAATTTCCTCCTAAGTGATGTGGAATAATAACATAGTCTGCTCCTTTTTCGTATAACTTTAAAGCATATTCTACATCCTCAGATGTTAAAATTACATGTGCTTGTTTATTTCTTTTTTTAAGTTCTCTAAGTAATAAGGAATTTGTACTAAAATCAGAGATTGTAGAAATTAATAGTTCAATGTTTTCTAAATCAAATTCTTCTATTAGTTCTAAGTCGTTTGCATCTCCATAAATGTAACTAATTCCTTTCTCTTCAAGTTCTGAAACAATGGACGGATTATAGTCAACAATAGTATATTTTTTGCCGGATTTATCAATTGATTTTATAAGAGGATATCCAACTCTGTCATAACCAATGACTAGTACGTCATAAGTTAAATCTTTTGCAGGAACTTTTTTATCGTGTACTTCTTTTCTTTCAAAAATTTTTAAGAATGGTTTTGCTAATTTGAAGAGATAATCACCATGCATTAGCATATATGTTGAACCTGCAATTGTTAAAATTACCACAAAGGTTATCATAGCTACATCATTAGTGCCTAAAAGTCCTGCTTCTTGCCCTAAAATGGCTAAGATGAGAGAAAACTCCCCTATTTGAGCAACCGTTAATCCGCAAAGAAAACTTGTTTTAAGAGAGTAACCTAATCTTGTCATTAGAATTAAAACTATTAATGGGTTTCCAATGAGCACGAAAATTGAGAGTACAACTGCTGGCAATAAGAGTTCTAATGCGTTATCCTGCAGGTAATCTATTTTCTCTCCCAAAGCTTCATGGCTTATTAAATCAGGGAGCATTTGAGAACCTAATAGTATGAAAAACATTACAATGAAAAAGTCTCTTAGGGGTTTAACCTTAGCTGAGATTTCAAATTGATAAGGAGTTGATGCCAAAGTTAATCCTGCAATTAGAGCTCCGATTTCTAATGAGAAGCCATAGAAATCAAATAGGGCGGCTAAACTAAAACACCAAGTTATAACGAAAATAAAGAGTAGTTCTTGTGATTTAACAATAAAAGGCAGAAAAGCAGGAACAATGTATTTTGCCAGAAAGTATGCAACAATGAAGGAGAAAAATGCAAAGCTTAATGTCTGAAATAGAATATTTTTGATGCTTACTACTTCTACTGTTAGAAGAGATCCAACTATCATAAGTAAAACAACTGCTATAAGATCCTGAACAAGTAAGAATCCCATAGAAATTTTTCCATATAATTTGTGTAAGTCTTTTTTATCTGATAGTAGTTTGACGATAATAATGGTTGAGCTGAAAGTCAGACAGATTGCAATTAGAAATGCAGGTATGAGCGAGAAACCCAAAGATATGCCTATAATAAATCCAACTAATGATGTGAATAATACTTGGCCTATGCCTGTAATTGCTGAGATAAGTCCAACTTCTTTTATTAGTCTGACATTTAGATGCAATCCAACGATGAATAGAAGTAACGCGACACCTATATGAGAGAATGTTTCATATCCTTCTGTTGAGCTGAGGATGTCAAAGAACAATGGACCTGCTAAGATTCCTGTCAGGATGTATCCAACAAGTAGAGGTTGTTTGATTCTATTCATTATATACGAAACAACAAATGTTAGAACCATAACAATTCCAAGTTCAATAAAAAAAGAATTCATAAGTATTATTTGGAAATTCTATTTTAAATATTTTATACAAATTAAATAGTAGTATAAAGTTAAATTCCTGTGGAGTTTTAGTTGTAAGTAAAGAAGATTTTTTTTAATTTTTGTGGCGATTAATTATTTTATAAGAAATTCTATAATTACTTTTGAAGAACTGATTACAAGAACCAAGAACAATTTTTATGGCTATTAGAAATTCTTTTGATTTCTCTTCTTATTTTTCCTAATGATAAGAACTATGAGTCCAAGGACAAGCCCTAATATTATAGCAATAAAAATATTGACAAGAGATAAAGTTTTAACTCGGGAAGGAAAATTTACTGCCTCTTCATAAGTTTCTTTCTTTTCTTCTACTTTAATTTCCTCTTTATCTTCGGGTCTAGTTTCTTCTATTATGATTTCCTCTGGAGGTATTATTTGTGGTTTTGGTTTAGTTTCTTCCTGAATAGGAGGAGTTATTGATGTAGGAGGGGTAATAACTTCTATTTCTCTTATTGAAATAACAAAAGGTGAATATGAAAAGCTATCAGTTTGGGCTGAAAATGTTATCTTAGTTGAGGTTTCTCTGATAATTCTGGTTTCTAAGTCCTTCCATTGGTTAGTATATTTATTATATCCCGATAATATTATATCTTTATTCTCAAGGATTTCTTCTTTACTTAAAACAAATATTATAAATGCAGTATCAATTTGTTCATCATTTAAGTTTCTTGCATTAATTTCAAAATATTCAAATACATTTTCTTCTGGGAAATTCTCAATTAAGGATGGTTCTTTTCTAAGTTTATTAGCATTTATTTTCACATTTCTTACTTTTTCGTTTGAGGTTATATTAATTATGTTTATACTTAATTTATCGTCTTTTATTTTAAATTCTTCCGGATTTTGTGGATATAAAGTAGTTCCACTACTTCCACCTCCACTACTTCCACTACTTCCTCCTCCATTACTTCCACTACTTCCTCTGCCACTTCCACCTTTAGTTATTGGTTTGTTACAAGTAGAGTTAGTCCCTCCATTTATCCCATTACATTCCCATAGATAGTGAGTTGAATTATCATTTGTATCTTGCATATTTCCTATTGTACAGGCATTATTGTTTGTTCCACAGACTCCAACAATAGGAGGAATGAGTTCATTACATAAATCATTATTCCCTCCGTTTATTCCATTACACTTCCACAAATAATGTGTGGAATTATCTACTGTATCTTCTGGAATTCCAGTTGTGCAAATGTTATTGTTTGCCCCGCAAACCCCACTTTGAACCAAGTCATCAATACTTCTTGTAATTGTATTGTTCTGAGTTACGTTTATACGTGGATTGATGACCATACTCTCGCTCACATTATTTACTGTAATAGTAATGTTTTGTGTTGCACTCATTTCCCTGCCTCCTGTCCCACTTGTAGCAGTAACTTGTATTTCGTACTCATTATTCCTGCCAGCATCATTTGGGTTTTCAAAATCCGGTGCAGAAACAAAAGTCAAAACACCACCTTTTGTGATTGAGAATCTTGTGTTGTCAGTCCCTCCAGAAATACTATAACCTGTAACATTGTCTTCTGTATCAGAGTCAGAGGCTATTACTGTTCCTACGTTTATGTTGTTTTCATTTACTGAGAAGGTTGAACTGCTTGTAAATGCAGGAAGGTTATTTGTTTCTTCTGTGTTGTTAGTGATTCTAACATAAACATAAAAACTGAAGATTACAGCTTGATTAACTCCATCATATAAATTACCTAATAAGAAGTACTGTATTTTTGTTTCGTAATCTTCTCCACTTCCTGTATAATAAACATCACCGGATGTTGGATTGATAGTGAATTTATCTATATCATCAGTATGAGTTCTTACGAGGGTGTAGTTTAAAGGGTCACCGTCAGGGTCAGTTGCTTCAACTCTTCCAATATGAAAGGGTGTACTGCTTCCGTCTGCAGTCTCACTAAGATTAAACTCTATTAGACTTTTAGTGAGGATAGGAGGATCATTAGGCTCCTCAGGCGTGAATCGCACATTCTGAGTCTCTCCTATAGGATAACTCTCGTTAAAGGACACATCTACTCTATGGAGAAACCCTTCATTCAGACCAGTCAGCCTAAACGTCGCACTACTTGTAGATGTACTCACTACACCACTATCAACAATACGAGCAACAGCAAGAGCCCAAACACGGTAATGAATGTTTCTGGCATTTCCATCAGGATTGCTTATAGTCACTGTAATATTAGCACCATCATCTGTAATATCAGATGCTTCAACGTTCGAAATCATTGGCGTCAATTGAGTTCCAGTAATACCTTCGGTAACTGAGGACCAGCCACTAGTTCCCTCTGCATTATGAGCACGAACCCGCACCTGATAAGTAGTATTAGTACTTAAATTTGTAATTGTAGTGGTTGTAGATGCTTCATTATGAGTCCAATTACTCCAAGAACCGCTTGAACCCACACGGTACTGTACATTGTAGTCAGTAATTGCAGGACCTTTATTACTTGGTGCAACCCAGTTTACTAAAAGACTTGTGCTAGTAAGGGAATTTAATGTGGGTTTTGCAGGAGCAGAAGGAGGTTCATTCAAATCATTAACACTAACTGTAAACTCTTTGTTTGCAGTTAGGTGGCGACTGCCAGTACCACTGGTAACCTGAACTGAAACCTTGTACTCGTTGTCACCTCCAACATCGGAAGGACTCTCAAAATTAGGAGTGGGAATAAAATGTAACACGCCATTATTATTAATACGGAATGAACCTGCGTCTTCACCTCCTGAAATGCTGTAGCCAGTAATGCTGTCCTCAACATCCTCATCAGAAGCCATAACAGTGCCAACACGCTTTTTGTGTTCATTTACTATAAAAGTTGAACTGCTGGTGAATTCAGGATGTTCATTTGCGTTAGTTATTGTAACTGTAATGTCCTGCGTTGCGGTCATCACTCTACTTTCCACACCACTTGTAGCAGTAACTTGTACTTCATAATCATTATTACTGTTAGCATCATCAGGGTTTTCAAAATCCGGTGCAGAAACAAAAGTCAAAACACCACCATTTGTGATTGAGAAATTTGTGCTATCTGCCCCTCCAGAAATACTATAACCTGTAACAATGTCTTCTGTATCAGAGTCGGTAGCTGTGATAGTTCCCACGCTTATGTTGTTTTCATTTACTGAGAAGGTTGAACTACTGGAGAAAACAGGTGCTTCATTTGTTTCTCTTATAGGTTCATTTGGGTCGTTAATATAGACAATAACATTTGTAATTTCATTACTCATGCCGTAAGCTGCATAGATTGAATATACATATTTGTTTTTTGTTTCATTGTATTCTTCTCCTGTTCCTATGTATCTAAATTCAAAAGAATTACCACTGGTATATTGAATAGAGAACTTATTATCAGGAGAATATGCGTTCTTATTCATTTCAGAGTCAGTGAAAGCTATTCCTGCATCATCATTAGTATTTAGAGTTATTGTTCCCAGAGTGATAGGATTATCACCACTTCCATTTCTATTTTCATCAAGGTAGAAGACCAATTCGCTTTGATCGAAAACGGATGTTACATTTCCACCTTCATCTACATCTCTAATATAGACAATAACAGTTGCATATGCATAATTCAAGTTATTATCAGACGTAATAATAGTATATACATATTTGTTTTTTGTTTCATCAGTTTCATTGTATTCTTCTCCGTCTCCCACATATCTAAATGTAGAAGAAGTGGTAGTATTAGCTTTAATACGAAACTTATTATCTTTAGAATATGGGGTAAAAGTGTCATTAGAGTCATTAGCGAAGGAGAATGCAAAACCATCAGGGTCATCGTTATCAGTTGCACTTATTGTTCCCAGGTCTATAGGTGTATCATTTCCTATTTGATTTTCATCAAGATAGAAGACATATTCTTTCTGACTGAAAACAGGTGCATTAGGGTTTATAATATAGATAGTAACATTTGCATATGCAGAGTTATCTCTATCGTCAATTGCCTCAATTGTATATACATATTTGTTTGTTTCATCAGTTTCTCCAGTTCCTTTATACTGAAATCTGAATGTATCTCTCGCTCCCCCTGATATACGGAACTTCCCATCATTAGAATTGACGGAATTGATTTCAGTAAAGAAGAGTGTTATGCCATTAGAATCATCATTATCAGTTAAAGTTATTGTTCCCATCTCGACAGGTCCACTTATATTTACATCAAGGTAGAAAACATATTCTCTCTGATCGAAAACAGGTGGTTCAGTTGAGTTTCTAATAAGGACAGTAACATTCATATATGCAATATTATTGTTATTGTCAAGTGCCGCAATTGTATACACATATCTGTCTTTTGTTTCATTATATTCTTCTCCTGTTCCTCTATATTGAAATCTGAATGTATCTGTCGTTTCACCTATTATACGGAATTTCCCATCATTAGAACTGGGGGAATTGGTTTCAGGAAAGAATAATGTTACACCATCAGGGTCCTTGTTATCAGTTACAGTTATTGTTCCCAGCTCGACAGGTGTTGGCTTACCACTTTTATTTTTATCAAGGTAGAAGAAATATCTGAGATGTTCGAAAACAGGTGCTTCATTTGGATCATTAATATAAATAGTAACATTTACAGATGTAGAATTAGTAAAATTGTTATTGTTGAATGTCGTAATTGTATACACATATTTGTTTTTTGTTTCATTGTATTCTTCTCCTGTTCCTCTATATTGAAATCTGAATGTGTCTGTCGTTTCTCCTGTTATACGGAATTTCCCATCATTAGAGTTGATGGAACTGGATTCAGTAAAGAATAGTCCTACACCACTAGGTTTATTTTTATCAGTTACAGTTATTCTTCCCAGAGTGATAGCATTTACTCCACTTCCATTTCTATTTTCATCAAGATAGAAAATATATTCGCTCTGACCGAAAACAGCTAGTTCATTAGTTTGAATTGTTCCTGTTGGTTCACTGAAGATTTCCTCTTCGTAACGTGCATTGTCAGTGAAACTCACTCTTACCCGTACCTTTTTACCTGCATCTGCTACTTTCAAGTAATAAGTTTTGCTGATAGCACCAGCAATATCAGTCCCGTCAGCATACTGCCACTGATAAGAAAACTCAGGAGAATCCGGCAGACCGTCAGGTTCAGTTATAGATGCAATATCAGCACTCAGGGTGTGACCAGTTATAGGAGAACCATGAATTCTCAGACCTTCAGCATTATTGCGATACTTATAAGAAAACACCTTATCTGTAGTGCCTCCTGATTCATCCTGTAACACCCACATAGTCTCTCCATCAGACCATAAACCTCTAGGAGCACTATGCTCCTGAGCATAAGGAATATCTCTATCCGAATCCCGACTACCATCCGACAACTTAAACGCCCTGATTCCATGTGATTTAACACAGGATGTCCACATAGTTGTTCCATCAGACCACACTCCCCAAGTTGAGCAAGAAGTATTAATGCCCTCACTTAAGTCACTGCCCAAGTTACTTATATTAAGGCCTGAGTCCGAATGATAAGTAGCCATATTACCGAACCTACCAGTTCCAGAAAACAATAAAGTATTACCATTAAACCAAAGCCCTGTGGAAAAACCGGACTCTGAATGGTTAAAGCCGCTAATATCCTTATTAGTTTGTCGTGTGCCTGACAAACTATATGCATAAGCAGTAGGTGAAATAGGGTCTACTTCCATAATATAAACTATCTCATTAGCAGCATCCACACCAGAACCATCAGGACTAGTCTCTGTAGTAAAATCCTTGCTTGAATCACGAACCAACGAACTACCACTAAACTCATAGGCAACCGCCTTGTCATTTCTTGTATCAAGCACCCACATAGTCTCACCATCAGACCACAAACCCCTAACGGAAGAATTAAGACCAGTTAAATCATAACTGTTTGATGATAATTTGCTTTTAGTAACTTTTTCTGTTGGTTCACTGAAGATTTCATCTTTATAACGTGCATTGTCAGTGAAACTTACTCTTACTCTTAGTTTTTTTCCTACATCTGATGTTCTTATTTGATAAGTTTTGTCTGTAGCACCTTCAATGTCAGTTCCATCATCATACTGCCACTGATAGGAAAAGTCAGGAGAATCCGGCAGACCGTTAGGGTCTGTTATAGATGAAGTGTCAGCACTCAGGGTGTGACCAGTTATAGGAGAACCATGAATTCTCAGACCTTCAGCATTATTGCGATACTTATAAGAAAACACCTTATCTGTAGTGCCTCCTGATTCATCCTGTAACACCCACATAGTCTCTCCATCAGACCATAAACCTCTAGGAGCACTATGCTCCTGAGCATAAGGAATATCTCTATCCGAATCCCGACTACCATCCGACAACTTAAACGCCCTGATTCCATGTGATTTAACACAGGATGTCCACATAGTTGTTCCATCAGACCACACTCCCCAAGTTGAGCAAGAAGTATTAATGCCCTCACTTAAGTCACTGCCCAAGTTACTTATATTAAGGCCTGAGTCCGAATGATAAGTAGCCATATTACCGAACCTACCAGTTCCAGAAAACAATAAAGTATTACCATTAAACCAAAGCCCTGTGGAAAAACCGGACTCTGAATGGTTAAAGCCGCTAATATCCTTATTAGTTTGTCGTGTGCCTGACAAACTATATGCATAAGCAGTAGGTGAAATAGGGTCTACTTCCATAATATAAACTATCTCATTAGCAGCATCCACACCAGAACCATCAGGACTAGTCTCTGTAGTAAAATCCTTGCTTGAATCACGAACCAACGAACTACCACTAAACTCATAGGCAACTGCCTTGTCATTTCTTGTATCAAGCACCCACATAGTCTCACCATCAGACCACAAACCCCTAACGGAAGAATTAAGACCAGTTAAATCAAAACTGTTTGTCGGAATTTCAGGATTAATACTAACAGCATCACCATAAACTGCAAGCTGAAGCGAGTCATCATTAATAGTGAAACTGCTCCCATTATTAGTAGAATGCAAAGATACATTTTCTACAGACCACCCGGAAGCAGAATCAGAATCCTCACTATCTGAGTCAGTAACGCCAACCTTAAAATTAAGGGTTCCTGTTCCGGGAGCAATGTGCAGAAAATAAGTCGTGCTCGCATTAAGTGTGGCATTCTCAGGAGCAGTGAAAGACTGAACTCCGGCTGAAGTAACGCTACCGGTAAGATCATACAACTTACTATTATTACTACTCTGAATGCTCACCAAAGCAGTACGGTTGCTGGACGCTACGCTTACATTTATCTCAACGCCAGTAATAACGTAACCCTCAGGATTATTACCTGTGGTAAACGCCTGCGCACCAACTCCGGTCGATGTTTGATACTCACCTATTGTTAAATCTCCGGAACTCTCAGAATCCAGATTACCCACCAACTTAACAGCACTGACATTATCAGCAAGAACAACGCCCATAAAGGCAAATAAAAAAATCAGACAAAAAACTGAGAACGCTCTGCGCCTCACACCTCTTTTTGGCACCTCCATCATTCAGGACTCACCTCCCAGAGGTCTGGAGCAAAGAATGCGAACCGAACCAAAAGCACGCGAAAAATCTCTAACTAACCGAGAATGAACCACGACTCCGGCCAAAGCAGAGAACAGAATAAAAAAGCAGGAAAAACTCAGATAATAATTCCAATCAGGAAGGAGACCCCCCCCCCCCCCAAGATGCCAAGGAGTTTGTCAATCCAACCATAGCAATGAATAGAAATAACACTAAGGTTGTCTTCAATATTTTCTTTTGCGGAGAAGTTTTTAGTTCCGAATCCATATTTTTATATTATATAATAGACAAAATATCTTTATTTATAAACATACACATTTAATTATTATTAAAATGACTAAGATGGACAAAAAGAAAGAAAAAGAAATAGTTGAGAGTTTAGAGGGTTTACATGAATTAAACAAGGAAGCAATAAATAGTGTGGGTAATTTATTTAACCTGAAAATTTAAGTACAAAACAATAGAGTAAAATAAGTTTATAAATTAGGTGGGATGATTTAATATAAAGAGAGGTTTTTAGAAAATGAATGATTTAATTAAGAAAAATTTTGTTTTATTTAATAAAGATAATGAAGAAATTAGAGTTGAAGTTTTCTTTAAAGATGAAAATATCTGGCTTTCCCAAAGATTAATGGCACAACTCTTTGAAGTAGATATTAGAACTATCAATCATCATTTGAAAAATATCTTTGAAAGTGGAGAACTAAAAGAGAATTCAGTTATCCAACATTATCGGATAACTGCCAATGATGGCAAAACCTATCAGGTCAAATACTACAATCTTGACGCAATTATTTCAGTAGGTTACAGAGTAAACTCAAAAAAAGCAACTGCATTTAGAATTTGGGCAACAAAACACTTAAAAGAATTCATTATAAAAGGTTTTGTCTTAGACGACAAACGATTAAAACAGGGCAGAGACTTAGACAAAAACTACTTTGACGAACTAATTGAGCGAATAAGAAACATAAGAACAAGTGAGAGAAACTTCTATCAGAAAATAACCGACATTTACTCAACCTCAATTGATTACGATAAAAACTCCAAACAGACAAAAGATTTCTTTGCTATTGTTCAAAATAAAATGCATTATGGTGTTCATGGAATGACAGCACAAGAAACAATCTACAATAGAGTAAGTTCAAAAAAGAAAAATTTGGGAATTACAACAATCAAAAGAAACGAAATCAAAAAACGAGATGTCTTTGTTGCTAAAAACTATTTGATAAAAAACGAATTAGAAGAATTAAATTTAATTGTAGAACAATATCTCTCTTTTGCCGAGCTTCAGGCAAAGAATCAAAAAGAGATGACACAGGAAAGATGGATTTTAAAATTAGATGATTTTCTAAGATTAAACGAAAAAGAAATTTTAAACCATAAAGGAAAAATCTCAAAAAGATTAGCAGACGAAAAGGCGCAAAAAGAATATGAAATATTCAATAAAGAAAGATTAAAGAATTATGAAAGTGACTTTGATAAATTGACTAAGAAGGTTTTAAACAAGAATAAAAAATGACAGACTCAAAACAATTAGTCCAGAAACTATGGAATTACTGCGACATTCTAAGAGATGATGGATTATCACCTATATGGGAAAATGTTTCATATCCTTCTGTTGAACCGAGGATGTCAAAGAACAATGGACCTGCTAAGATTCCTGTCAGGATGTATCCAACAAGCAGAGGTTGTTTGATTCTGTTCATTATGTAGGAAACAACGAAGGTTAGAACCATAACAATTCCAAGTTCAATAAAAAAAGAATTCATAAGTGTTATCTGGAAATTCTATTTTAAATATTTTATACAAATTAAATAGTAGTATAAAGTTAAAATTCTTTGGAGTTTTAGTTGTAATCAAAGAAATTCTCTATCGGTTTTTATAATGATTAATTATTTTGTAGGAAATTCAATGGTTACTTTTAAAGAACTGATTGCAAGAACTAAGAACAATTTTTTTAATGATTATTTCAAATTCTTTTAGTTTTTTTCCTTATTTTCCCTAATGATAAAGACTATAGTTCCAAGGACAAGCCCTAATATTACAGCAATAAAAATATCGACAAGAGATAAAGTTTTAACTTGAGGTGTTGTAGCATTTTCTTCATCTTCTTCATAAGTTTCTTTCTTTTCTTCTACTTTAATTTCCTCTTTATCTTCAGGTTTGATTTCTTCTATTATGATTTCCTCTGGAGGTATTATTTGTGGTTCTGGTTTAGTTTCTTCCTGAATAGGAGGAGTTATTGATGTAGGTGGGGTAATAACTTCTATTTCTCTTATTGAAATAACAAAAGGTGAATATGAAAAGCTATCAGTTTGGGCTGAAAATGTTATATCAGTTGAGGTTTCTCTGATAATTCTGGTTTCTAAGTCCTTCCATTGGTTAGTATATTTATTATATCCCGACAATATTATTTCTTTATTCTCAGGGAGTTCTTCTTTACTTAAAATAAATATTATAAATGCGGTATCAATTTGTTCATCATTTAAGTTTCTTGCATTAATTTCAAAATATTCAAATACATTTTCTTCTGGGAGATCCTCAATTAAGGATGGTTCTTTTCTAAGTTTATTAGCACTTATTTTTACATTTCTTACTTTTTCGTTTGAGGTCACGTTAATTATGTTTATACTTAATTCATCATCTTTTATTTTAAATTCTTCTGGCTCTTGTGGATATAAAGTAGTTCCACTACTTCCACCTCCACTACTTCCACCTTTAGTTCTGCCACACGTAGGAGAATTATTACCATTGTTCAGACCGTCACAACGCCATCTATAATAATTACCTATATCTGGGACAACTTCATCGTTAGGTGTTCCACTGGTACAACCGTTTCTTACAAAGTTATCACATACACCATTTATGGGTATTGGTTTGTTACAAGAAGCATCAGTTCCTCCATTTATTCCGTTACAATCCCATAGATAGTGAGTTGAATTATCTGTTTTATCATTTAGATTTCCCGTTGTACAGGTATTATTGTTTGTTCCACATACACCATTCACAATAGGTGGAATGAGTTCATTACATGAATCATTATTCCCTCCGTTTATTCCATTACACTTCCACAAATAATGTGTGGAATTATCATTTGTATCTTGTAAATTTCCATTTGTGCAAATGTTATTGTTTGTTCCACATACTCCATTTATGGGTATTGGTTTGTTACAAGTAGAGTTAGTTCCACCATTTATTCCATTACATTTCCATAAGTAGTGAGTAGAATTATTTGGTGTGTCATTTAGATTTCCATTTGTGCAAACATTGTTATTTGTTCCACACACTCCATTTGTAGGCTCTTCATTCATAGGTATTGGTTTGTTACAAGAAGCATCAGTCCCTCCATTTATCCCATTACATTTCCATAAGTAGTGAGTGGAATTATCTGCTTTGTCTTGCAGATTCCCTAATGTGCAGGAATTAATATTTGTTCCACACATCCCATTTATAGTAGGAGGTATCATTTGACTACACGAATCATTATTTCCTCCATTTATTCCGTCACACTTCCACAGATAATGAGTGGAATTATCAGCAGTATCTTGCATTGTTCCATTATTACATGTATTGAGAGTTGAACCACATACACCATTTACAATAGGAGGTATAACTTCATTACAAGAAGCATTATTCCCTCCGTTTATTCCATTACAATCCCATAGATAGTGAGTAGAATTATCATTTGTATCTTGTAAGTTTCCATTTGTACATGTATTTAGTGTTGACCCACACACCCCGTTTACAGGAGTAAGTGGGATAGTTTGACTACATGTGTCATCTGTTCCCCCATTTATTCCATTACATATCCATAAATAATGAGTTGAATTATCATTTGTATCATTTAGATTTCCCATTGTGCAAGCATTGTTACTTGTTCCACAGACTCCGTTTATTATAGGAGGAATAACCAGACTACATGTATCATCTGTTCCACCATTTATTCCGTTACAATCCCATAGGTAGTGAGTTGAATTATCATTTGTATCATTTAGATTTCCCGTTGTACAAGCATTGTTACTTGTTCCACAGACTCCGTTTATTATAGGAGGAATAACCAGACTACATGTATCATCTGTTCCACCATTTATTCCGTTACAATCCCATAGGTAGTGAGTTGAATTATCATTTGTATCATTTAGATTTCCCATTGTACAAGAATTATTATTTCCTCCACAGACTCCGTTTATTATAGGAGGAATCACTTCATTACATGAAGCATTATTTCCTTCATTTAACCCATTACAGTCCCACAGATAATGAGTTGAATTGTCAGGTGTATCATTTAGATTTCCCATTGTACAAGAATTATTATTTCCTCCACATACTCCATTTATAGGGATTAGTTTGTTACAAGAAGCGTTAGTTCCTCCATTTATTCCGTTACAATCCCATAGATAGTGAGTTGAATTATCTGTTTTATCATTTGGATTTCCAGTTGTACATGCATTATTATTTACTTCACATACTCCATTTACAATAGGAGGAATCCCCAGACTACACGAATCATCTGTCCCCCCACTTATTCCATTACAGTTCCATAGATAGTGAGTGGAATTATCTACTGTATCTTCTAGAATTCCAGTTGTGCAGATATTATTGTTTGTTCCACATACTCCATTAACATGAGTTGGTTTGCTACACATAACATTATCTCCTCCATTTATCCCATTACAATTCCATAGATAGTGAGTGGAATTATCTACTGTATCTTGCATATTTCCCATAGTACAGACATTATTGTTTGCCCCGCAAACCCCACTTATAGATATCTTAAGAATCTGAACACCATCATCAAGGTTACCAGTAACATACGCCAATCCATCTTTGACATAAATACCATAAGCTCCTTTCAATTTTAAATTCTCATTATCAGTAATTCTTGTTAAGTAAGTAATGTTATTGGGATCACTGACATCTAAAATCACAACTCCATTATCCATAAAATCACCATCATCATAAACAGTGACATAAGCCAAGTTGTCTTCAACATAAATATCCCAAGGACTACTTAATTTCACATCATCTTTAATACTATCTAAATGAGTAATATTGTTGGGATTGCTGACATTAAATATATGAATTCCATTATAAAAAGTACTAGCAACATAAGCCAATTTGTCTTTAACATAAATACTTCTGACACCATTCAATTCCAGATCATTACTGTCTTTGATATTGTCTAAGGGAGTAATATTATTTGGATTACTGACATTTAAAATCTGAACTCCATTATCATAAATACTAGCAACATATGCCAATTCATCTTCAACCCAAATATCATAAGCACCGCTCAATTCTAAACTACCATTATCTCCGATACTACCTAAAGGAGTAATATTATTTGGATTACTGACATTTAAAATCTGAATTCCACCAGCACCAATATAATTGGTAACATACGCCAATCCATCTTTAACATCCATACCATGAGAAAAATCCAATCTCAAATTATCATCATCTTTAATATTATCTAATGGGATAATATTATTTGGATTACTGACATTTAAAATCTGAACTGCCTTATCAAGATTACTTGAGACATAAGCTAATCCATCTTCAACATGAATACTAACAGCACCCCTTAACAATACATCATTGTGTATATTATCATTAATATTATCTAATGGGATAATATTATTTGGGTTACTGACGTTTAAAATCTGGATTCCAAATCCGTAATAACTGGTAACATAAGCTAATTCATCTTCAACAAGAATATTTCTGGGAGTATCCAGTGATAAACTGTAGTCATCAAAATTATCTAATGGGACAATGTTATTGGGATCGCTAACATCTAAAATCTGAACACCATCATCAATATTCCCTGTGACATACGCCAACCCATTTTCAACATATATATCAGCAGCCCCATTCAGTTCCAAACTGTTATTATCTTTGATATTTCCTAATGGGACAATGTTATTTGGGTTTGATATATTCAAAATTTGAACCCCATCATCATTGTAACCAGTAACATACGCCAATCCACTTTCAATATAGATACCAGCACTACCATTCAGTTCCAAACTGTTACTATCTTTGATATTTCCTAATGGTACAATATTATTTGGGTTTGATACATTCAAAATCTGAACTCCATTGTCATTAGCACCAGTAATGTATGCCAATCCATTTTCAACATAGATACCAGCACTACCATTCAATTCCAGACTGCTATTATCTCTGATATACTCTAATGGGACAATATTATTTGGGTTTGACACATTCAAAATCTGAACCCCGTTATCAGTATTCCCTGTAACATACGCTAATCCGTCTTCAACATATATATCAGCAGCCCCATGCAATTCCAGAATGTTACTATCTTTGATATTTCCTAATGGTACAATATTATTTGGGTTTGACACATTCAAAATCTGAACTCCGTTATCATCATTACCTGTAACATATGCTAATCCGTCTTCAACATAGATATCAGCAGCCCCATACAATGCCAGATTGCTATTAGCTCTAATATACCCCAATGGTATAATATTATTTGGGTTTGAGACATTCAAAATCTGAACCCCGTTATCATCATTTCCTGCAACATACGCCAATCCATCTTCAACAAAAATACCCGCAGCCCCATTCAATTCCAGAATGTTACTATCTTTGATGTGCCCCAGAGGAATAATTTTATTTGGGTTTGAGACATTCAAAATCTGAACCCCGTCATCAATATTTCCTGTAACATACGCCAATCCATCTTTAATAAAAATATCAGCAGCAGCATCCAATTCTAAATTATCTTCAATATTCCCTAGTGGAATAATTTCTACGTTAGTAGCATATACAAAACTACTACTCATAAAACTGATTACAAATAAGAGTGAGAAGAGTACATATAACTTCATATATCCCTCCTCCAAGGAAATAGAAATATTCCTTGTAAACATAATAATTAAGGATGTAAAGTAGTGTTTTAAATATTTGTATTAATTTATAAATACTAAGCATTGCGAATTTAATCTCGTTAGGTTATTGTTGTTTGAGGTTAATTTTAATTCTCTTTCAAAATTATATTTTCTTTAATGAGTTTTTTTATTTATAAAAGAATTTATACAATTTAAAATATATTGTTTTAATTAGGAAGTGATTGAATTAAATCTTTTTCCAGTTGGATTCAAAATATGTGATATCTTTTTGAGAATCAACACATGCAATAAGAACATTTTTTTTGCTTGAATGGGCAACTCTGATTTTTGCAGCAAAGTCTGTTAGGTTAATGTTATCAGTACTCTTCTTAATTATAACTAACCACTTAGAGTGTCCGTTTTTTATGTTAGTTCCTTTTTCATAAACTCTAAAATCAAAGCCGTATTTGAGAGCTGATTTTACTTTATTTCCTTTACGAACTAAATCAGAGAATACTAAGTATTTGTTATAGTCAACTTTTAGTTTTTTTAGTAATTCTTCAAATCCAATAGATTTTTGCCTAAAGTCTAATACATTGATTTTTCCTTTTTCTAAGAGGTATAATGTTTCGTTTGAATTAAGAATAAACAGTTTTCCGGTTTTTTCGCCAAATCCTTTAGAGTACAATCTCTGAAAGTCTCTTTCTTTTAATATGATTTGTCCTCTAATCAGTTTAGTTTCAATCATTTTTGATATAGAGTATCTTTCCCAGGACATTTATTTGTGGAACTTTCTCTATTGCATCTTTGCTTTTTATATTATATGTGTTATCTTTCTGGGAGATAAATTCTCCTATGTATATCTGAAATTCTTTGAGGTATGCTATCTTATCTCTTCTTTCAATCAGGCTTTTGTTACTGAAGTAATAAACTCCTTCTCTTTCTTTGATGTTATCTGTAATGTGGAGCGTTATAAATGTTTTGTTTTCATTGATGTTTAAATATGAGAAGTCAACAATCTGAGATGGGAAGTCATTAAAATTATATTTTCTCTCATATAAATCCACAGTTAGGTTATTGTTTTTTTCAATGTTTTTTTCAGCGACTTTCTGAGTTTCTTCAATATCCTCAAGCAAGTTTTTGGTTTCTATAACATGACCTAGTGTGGTAGAGTTCGAGAAGACAATTTTGCTTGTTAAAACGAACATTGAGATAACTATCACAAGAATTAAGATGTATCCTATGTAGAGAAAGTAGTTGATTAATTTATCATCTTTTTTTCTCATATTATTTTCTTTAATTTTGTAGTTTATAAATTTTAGTACTGATTATTTGTGGATATTTTGAATTTTTGTATAAGAGTAGGCTTTCTGTTTAGGGTGTGGATTGTGCAGTTTTTATGTTTGTTTTGAAGTCTTTATAGTAGGGGTTTGCATGATTTTTTAGGAGAATCTTAGGTTTTTGGAGTTTTTAGAAGGGATGAACTAAATCAAAAGCTTTATAAATTAGTAATTATTAAGTAGTAATAACAATTAACAAATTATAATATATTATAGTTATGGGAAAATGAAAAAAATTGCAATTTCAACATTTATGGGCGCTTTGCTTGGTATTTTATTATCTTTGGCATTAGTGAGTGCTGCTGCGAATTTCACTGTGACTCTATCTATTAGCAAGAGTGTAGATTTTAGTAATTCAGAGGCATTTAGTGTGACTGTATCAAATATAGGGGATGAGGAATTGGATATAAGATTTAAGATAGCAAATCCGAAAAATGGTTCAAAGACTATTAAACTAACACCTACTCCTTCTTCAGTAAATGATCTAGAAGCAGGAGATACAAGTAATGTTGTCTTTGTATACACTGCTCCTTCAACAGAGGGAGTTTATATAGGAAGTATTACATTCAGATCAAGAACGAATTCTTCTCTTAATGCTACAACTTTAGTGAATCTTTCTGTTAGGGAATCAGGTTCTTCTGTTTTGACTTTAGAGGATGATAATGAGAATGATATTTTAGAGATGGAAGGGGAAATTGATGAGGAAGATTCTCATACTTTTAGAATCAAGAATAAAGGTCAGATTGATTTAGAAAATGTTAGAGTAGAGTTTAGCGATCTTGAAGGGCTTGATAGTGGAGATAATATTGATAGGGATGAAATTTCTATTGATGATAGTAATGATAAGAAATTTGATTTACGTGCAGGGAGGTCAAGAAGTATTAGAATTGATATTGATGTTCCACGTGATATTAGAGGGGATATTTATGAGGGAACTATGACAGTTTCATCAGATCAGTTAGCAGATGTTGAGTTTGATATAGAACTTGATGTGGGAGGAGGAAATGAGGAGATTGATATAGATGAGACAATTATTAAAGTTAGAGGGGAAACTGGAGATTCTGTTTCTAATGTTGAGTTTGAAGTTATTAATAATGGGAATATAAGAGTTGATAATATTGAATTTGAATTAGATGGAGATTTTGAGGAGAGGTTTTCAGATAGAACTCTGCCTAAGTCTATTGTGTCATTTCATCCTTCAAGTGTTGATTTAGATGTTGATGAAGAGGATGATGTTGAAGTTATTATTGATATTCCAACTGATACTCCTAGTGGAACTTATAGTGCTAAGATTAGAGCAGTTTCAGAGATAGGAAACAAAAGATATGATGATTTGACTTTAGAGTTAAGAGTTACAAGTGATTTATATATAAAAACACCTGTTGTGGTTCCTGAGACAGTTGTTCCTGGACAGAATCTAAATGTTGAGGTTGTAATTGTAAATAGTGGTTCAAGGTTTGAGGATAATATTAGAGTTACAGGTAAGTTGAGAAATGTAGATATTGATAATTCAGATATTATTGAGTCAAATTCACCTTTTGATTTGGATTCAAATTCAGAACATAGTGAGTTTTTGAGGTTTCATATTCCAGAGGGGGCAAGAGATGGTACTCATACTTTAGAGGTTAGGGTAAGGTATGATGATGGAGATTTAGTTGAGCTTGAAGATGTGGAGATTAGAAGGGCTAATCATAATATTAAGATAGAGAGTTATGGTGTTACTCCTGGTGTTGTTAAGTGTGGGGGTACTGTGTTTTCTTTTATGAAGGTTAAAAATCTTGGAAGATTTGATGAGAAGGTGCAGTTTGAGACAGAAGTTGTTGGAGAAAAGATACAAGTTAAAAGTGGGCTTGTAGATTTGTATGTAGATGATTCAACTCAGGATAATTCTGCACTTCGTCTGGAAGGTCTTGATGATGGTTCATATGTTGTTGAGCAAAGAGTTAGGTTTAATGGACTGGTTGAAACAAGAACAAGTAATTTAAGGGTTACTGGATGTAATAAAGCTGTAGTAGATACGCAGCCCCCAACTATTTTCGGAGAGGGTGATGAAATAGATTCTAATAGAGTTGTAGAGATTATGATTGAGGATGAATTGCTTGAGTTGGCTCAGGGAGAGTCTTTAGTTATTGAAGTTAATGGAAAATCTCAGAGTATTAAGGCAGTTTTAGTTGAGGAGAATAATGTGTCACTTGAAGTAAATGGAGAAAATATAACGTTGTCGGAAGGCGAGGCTTTTGTTGTAGATGAGGTTTCCATTTCAGTTGAAGATATTAAGATAACCCAAGATACAGGAGATTTGATTACGATTTTTGGTGTTACTTTTGATATAGTCACATTCTACTTAGTTTGTGGAATTTTGCTTATACTCGTTTTAATTGTAATTACTTTGTTTTTCATATAGGAATGTTTCTAATCTTTTTTTCTCTCTTTTTATGTACTTTAGGTTCGTTTTTGATTATGAGGTTTAGATTTAGATAGTTCTTGTCAGGTTGTCACAGGAAAGAATTTTTTAGGATGTAGGTTTAATGAAGTGAAAAAATTATTAATTTTAATAGTTCTAATACGCTGAGGACGGGATTTGAACCCGCGATTCCAAAGGAACGGACTTAGCAGGCCCGCGCAATACCAGACTATGCGACCTCAGCATTTGAATATATAGAATCTGCCTCTAAAATAATAATCTAAGTTGTCTTTTTAAATTTTATTGTTATTTGGTTCTGTTAACTTTTAGAGACCCTGTGAAAAAATAAATTTATAAATATGGAGTTATTACTGATAAGTTATGAATCAAAATATAAGAAGAAAAAGAGGACGCCGCAAACACTACGTATATATGGTACTATGCAAAAATAATACTATATATGTTGGAGAAACAAATAACTCATTCAGAAGAATGATGCAACATTACAATAGAGGAAGAAGCGCAGCAAGATACATCAAAATACAAGGATTTAAAGAAATGATATATCAAGAAGAGGTACAGGACCAATCTGAAGGAAAAAGAAGAGAAAAAGAAATCATAAAACTAAGTCGTGATGAAAAATGGCAATTAATTGAAAAACAATCTGAATCAACAAAAGAAATTTTAGACTATATAAACAATGTTCTTCTAAAAAACATAGAAGTATAAGGTTGTTATTTTTGTTTTTCGTAATTGTTTTTTCACAAATCCTAATTCTTTTAGGTTTCTTTCGGTTTTGAGAAAAAATTTATAAATAAAAGAGTATTATCTATTTTTATATTTAGAAGAGGTTTATGGCAAATGGGTGAAGATAAAAAGGAGATGTCTTTGAGTGTAGCTGAAACGTATCATGAGGATATTGGACAGGGGGTTGTCAGGCTTGATTTGAAAGCTTTGGATAATCTTAGTATTAGTGAGGGGGATTATGTTGTTTTGAGTGCTAAGTCTGAGACTTTAGCTAAGGTTTTAAAATCAAAGCCTGAGGATGAAGGATTGGATATTGTTAGGATGGATTCTTCTATTCGTTCAAATTGTGGTGTTTCTCTTGGTGATAAGGTTAGTGTTTCTAAGGCTTTAGTTAGTGTTGCAAAGTCTATTGAGATTGCTCCAACAAATGACTGGAAGTTTACAGGGGATCCAACTCCTATTTTTCTGAATAAATTAGTTGGAAAGGCTTTGACTAAGGGTAATGTTGTGAGTTTTAATATTATGGGAACAACTTTGCATTATATTGTGTCAAAAACAAGTCCAAAGGGTTTTGTTCGGGTTACATCAAATACTAATCTTAGAGTTTCATCTAAGGTTACAGAGCCTAAGGATTTGAAAGTTCCAAGTATTACATATGATGATATTGGGGGTTTGAAGGAGGAAGTTGAGGATATTCGTGAGATGATTGAGATTCCTATGAAGCATCCTGAGGTGTTTGAGAGAATAGGCATTAGTCCGCCTAAGGGTGTTTTGCTGTATGGACCTCCTGGGACAGGTAAGACTCTTCTTGCAAAGGCTTTGGCGAATGAACTTGATGCTCATTTTAAGGTTATTAATGGTCCAGAGATTATGAGTAAGTATTATGGGGAATCAGAGAAGCAACTTCGTGAGATTTTTGAGGAGGCTGAGAAGAACAGTCCGGCAATTGTTTTTATTGATGAGATTGATTCTATTGCTCCAAGTCGTGATGAGGTTTCAGGTGAGGCTGAGAGAAGAATTGTTGCTCAACTTCTAACTCTTATGGATGGACTTAAGGGGCGTGGGAATGTTGTTGTTATTGCTGCAACTAACAGACCTAATTCAATTGACTCTGCATTGAGACGTCCGGGAAGGTTTGATAGAGAGATTGCAATTAATCCTCCTTCAAGGGATGGAAGGCTTGAGATTCTTGATGTTCATACCCGTGGTATGCCGCTTGATAAGGATGTGAGTTTGAAGAGAATTGCTGATATTTCACATGGTTTTACAGGAGCAGATTTAGAGGTTTTATCTAAGGAAGCTGCTATGAAGGCGTTAAAGAAGTGGATTCCTGATTTGGTTAAGTTTGATGATAGGATTCCAACAGAATCTCTTGAGCATATTAGGATTAATAATACTCATTTTATGGAAGCATTAAATAAGGTTGAGCCATCGGCTATGCGTGAGGTTTTAATTAGAAGGCCTAATGTCAGGTGGGATGATATTGGGGGTTTGAGTGATGCTAAGCGTTCGTTAAAAGAGATGGTTGAGATGCCTTTGAAAGAACCCCTGGTTTTTAAGGAGGTTGGGATTAGTGCTCCAAAGGGAGTTTTATTGACGGGTCCTTCGGGAACTGGTAAGACTCTTCTTGCAAAGGCAGTTGCTACTGAATGTGAGGCAAATTTTATTTCTGTTAAGGGTCCTGAGTTGGTCAGTAAATGGGTTGGGGAGTCAGAAAAGGCAGTTCGTGAGATTTTTAAGAAGGCAAAACAGGTTGCTCCAACTGTTATTTTTTTTGATGAGTTTGATTCAATTGCAACAGTTCGAGGAGGACATTCAAATAATGTTAATGATAAAATAGTTAATCAGTTATTGACAGAGCTTGATGGTGTTGAGGAGTTAACTGGAGTTAGCATTATTGCCGCAACTAACAGGGCTGATTTGGTGGATGATGCTTTAAAGAGATCTGGGCGTCTGGATTCAATTGTTGAGATTGGACTTCCGGATGAGAATACAAGGTTTGAGATTTTTAAGATTCATACAAAGAATATGCCTCTTGATAAAAATGTTGATTTGAAGAAGTTGGCTAAAAGTACGGATAAGATTTCAGGAGCACAGATAGAGGGAATTTGTCAAAAGGCAGGTCTTAGTGCAATAAGGGGAAGAAAGAAGGGTTCTAATTCTAAGATTAGCGTTAGTTCTAAGATGTTTGAAGATGCTATAACAGAGATTTCTAAGAAGTAGTTCTGACATTTTGTGTTTTGTTTACTTTTTTCAAAATTTTTTATTCATTAAAATAATGGTAAAAATAGAATTTTAATACATTTCTCTGTTTCTTCTTATGAATATGTATATTGAAACTAAGATAAGTATTATGATGATGATTAATATAGGAAAGAATGAACTTGATTCATTCTCCTCTGGAAATACTAGTGGAGGTGGAGGAATTGTATTTGTTTCTTCTTGTTCATCTTCTTCTGCTTTGTTTTCCTGTTCGTCTGTTTCCTCTTTAGTTTCTATTTTGATTTCTTCTTGGTGAACTATTGGTTCTTCTTCCTCTTCCTCCTCAACAGGAGCAATTATTAGTAGAGGAAGTGGAGGAGGGATTTCTTTCTCTCTTGCCGCTACAACAAATGGTAAGTATGAAAGATTTGATGTCTTTGCAGAGTATGTTACATCAATTTCAGTTTCACTGACTGCTTTTGTTTCTAAGTCTGTCCATTCACCACTGTCTTCATTATATCCTGATATTATTATATCTTTTTCTTGAGGAATTTCTTCTTTGCTTAAAACACACATTATAAATGCGGCATATATTTGATGGTTATGAATGTTTTTTGCATCAATTTCAAAGTATTCAAATATATCTCCATCAGGTGAATTTTCAATAGAGGATGGTTTCTTTCTAGACTTTTTAGCGCTTACTTTTACAAACTTTACTTTTTCATTTGATGTTATGTTTATTGCATTTACACATGTTGAACTGGTTTTAGTATTTTTTATTTTAAATTCATGTGGTTCCCATGGGTACAATGTAACTCCGCTTCTTCCACTTCCTGAACCTCCTCCACTTCTGGGAGGATCTGGTGCTGGTGGAGGGCATCTGGGATTCCAATAATCTGCTATTAGTCTAACACGTCTAACAAATGGGGCGCAACCTGTTAGGTTGTTGTGTATAATATTAACTAACAGATTCTTTGGTAATTTTCCCAATTCTTTAGGAATTTCCCCAGTTAAACTATTATTGTTCAGACGAAGTTCTAACAAATTCGGGAAATTACCTAATTCTTTTGGAATACTTCCATTTAAATTATTATTATACAAATGGAAGTATAGCATTTCTGATGAATTTCCTAACTCTTTTGGGATACTCCCAGTTAAATTATTATTGTTCAGACGAAGTTCTACCAAATTTGTCAGATTTCCTAACTCTTTAGGAATACTTCCATTTAAATTATTGTTATACAAATGAAGATCTTTTAATTTTGATAGATTTCCTAATTCTGTAGGAATTTCTCCTGTTAACATATTTCCCCATAATTCTAGTATTCGCAAGTTTTGTAAATTTCCCAGTTCTTCTGGAATGCTTCCGTTTAAATTGTTATTATGTAAAAAGAGCCATGTTATCTTGGATAGATTTCCTAACTCTTTTGGGATTTCCCCTATTAGATTATTAGTATTCAAACGAAGTGTTCTCAAATTTGTTAAATTCCCCAATTCTTTAGGAATTTCCCCAGTTAAATAATTAAGAGATAATATAAGTTCTTCTAAATGTTCTAAATTTGCTAATTCTTTAGGAATTTCTCCTGTTAACATATTTCCCCATAATTCTAGTAGTCGCAAGTTTTGTAAATTTCCCAATTCCTTTGGAATATTACCTGTTAATCTATTACCACCTAAATCAAGATTCCTCAGTTTAGTGAGGTTTTCTAACCATTTTGGAATAGTTCCGTTTAAATAGTTTTCACCCAGATAAAGTCCTTCTAAGTTTCCTAAATTTGCTAATTCTTTTGGAATTTCTCCTGTTAAATTACAACTGTCAAGAAGAATCATTTTTAATTGTGGTAGGCTTCCTAACTCTTTAGGAATATTTCCTCCTATATTATTTCTAAATAAATCTAATTCTTTTAGGTTTGTCATATTACCAATCTCTTTTGGAATCCCCCCTGTTAAATTATTACTACCAAGAAAGAGTCTTTGCAGATTTTTTAAATTTCCTAATTCTGCTGGTATCTTTCCACTTAATCTATTTTTATTTTCGCTATTATGCTTGTTAGATTTTGTTCCAAAGAATTTATCATTACTCAAGTCAAGTTCAGTCAGATTTGATAGATTGCCTAATTCTTTTGGAATTTCTCCAACTAAACTAGCTTGGAACAATACCAATTTAGTTACTCTGTTATCTTTTACCGTAACACCTTCCCAATTACTAATATTTTTGTCAACACTCCAATCTAAACTTGCATTAAAATGCTTTTTAATTGATAACAGAGTTTTACAGTCTGCGATTAAATCTGTATCATTTGTAGAACTTCCAACTGCTATAGTGCCGTCACATTCCCCTAATACAGAGTTTGCAGATAAGCAGATTAATACAATGAACATTAAAAGTATCCAAACCGTTTTCAGAATTTTCTGTTTTAATACTTTTTCTTCTCTCACATTTATGAGGAGATAAAATCATATTATAATATATTTTACTCACTAGTTAGTAATTATGATAAGATTTTCTTCTTTTTAATAACAAATTTATTGTTTAGAAATTTTATCATAAAAAAAGAAATTTTGTTATTATTTATACATATTCAACTAGTTTTGGTAACCATATACTTTTAAATTTATTTTTTCTATTCTTCAGTTTTTCTGGTTGATATGTATATTATTATTCCTGTGATTATTATTATGATTCCAAGTATGATGAAGATTAATGTAGTTGATGAACTTTCTTCTTGTATTGGTTGCGTTTGTGCTGGTGTTTGTGGAATGTTTGTTTCTATGTCGTTAGGAACTGTGTTTGTTTCTTGTTGATGTGTTTCTTCTTCGTGTGCTAGTGGTTTTAGTTTATTCTCTTTCTCAATAGAAGAATCTGTCTGAGGGATTGATGTTGTGGTTGGAGTTTCTTCATTTTTTGCTGTTATAGAAAAAATTGAAAACATAGATGTATCTGCTGAGTACCTAACTTCTGTTGAATTTTCACTGATTATAATAGTGTTAAATTCTTCCCATTCATTTTTGTCTTCATTATATCTTAATAGCACTACATCTTCTTTTTCAAATCCATTTTCTGACAACCATTCTATACTTACAGAGAATTCAATTGTTGCACCAACAATTTCATCATCTTCTAATCCGCTTGTGGTTATTTCAATATATTCATATACTTTTCCCTGTGGAGTTGGAATATTTTGTATTGTAGATGATGTGTTTCTGATTCTGTTAGCACTTACTTTTATATTTTTTGCAATTTTATTTGAAGTTATTTTAATTGTATCTGCACTTGAACTTGTTGTTTTAAATTCATATTCATATTCTTCTTCTTCTTCTTCTTCTGGTGTAGGCTTACTCTTTTTACTTCTTCCACTGTCTCCGCTCCCACTTCCACTTTTTGGTTTGTCGGATGTAGATGATGGTGGTGAGATACTTTCGTTTTCATCTGTGTTTACATTAGGGGATGGAAGTAAATTCCCTGTTTCATTAGAGTTAGTCTCTTTTTCATCTGTCTTTACATTATATTGGAGAGGTATAATCTCTGTATCATTAGAATTAACAATATTAACGGTAATATTAACAGAAGTAGAGTTTCCATCAATCCTTGCCCCAACTGTTAAATTAAATTGATTTTCTTCATTATTATAATCTTCACCATTTCCTATATAATTAATATCACCATCGTTAGTTATGTTATTAAATTTCCTGCTGTATGTATTATCAAGAAAAGAGTATGCAGGTATTCCACTTCCACTAATAGCGTTCACTTTGCCAATAGTTATAGGATTTGTACTTCCATCTGCATTCTCATTAAGATAAAAAGTATAGAAACTCTGATTGAAAGCAATAGATTCATTTATATTTTTTATATTAATTATAACCTTAGCAGTTATATCATTTGTTCTATCACTTGCCTGAACTGTTAAATTATGTTGAGTATTTCCGCTTTCGTAATTTTCCCCGCTTCCAATGTATGTAATTTCCCCGACTGATGAATCAATATTAAATTTATTTGTGTCGCCTTCAGTAATGGAATATGTTAAAGTGTCATTATCCTGGTCGGTTGCAGTTGCATTTCCAACATAAACAGCAGTTGTTCTCCCGTCTCGGTTTTCTGCAAGAGAGAGATGAGAGAGCTCAGTGAATACAGGTGGATTGTTAGTATTGACTGTTGCATTAATGGTAATCTGAACAGTGGTCTGGGCAGAAAATTCAGTATCAGTTACGCTAACGTTTAAGGAATATACTGAAGTGCTTCCATCTTCTCCACTTCCAATATATGTGATTTCACCAGTTGTTGAATTAATTTGAAATTTGTCTATTTCTCCTGGTAAGATTGAGTATGTTAAAGTATCCTCCTCAGGATCAGTCGCAGTTACCGTTCCAATAGGAAAAGGCGTTGAACTGCCATTTGTATTTTCGTTAAGAATGAAATTGTATGAATCCTGATTAAATTCAGGAGCCTCGTTTACATCATTAACACTAATTAAAACATTGACAGAAACATTAAGATTACCATCACTTACCTGCACCGCTTTCCTAAAACTATCTTCATCTTCTTGATTTTCCCCGCTACCAATATACGTTATCTCACCAGTTGATGAATTAATCTCAAACTTGGTTTGAGCAGTAGTAAAACTATATGTTAAATTATCCTCATCGTCATCAGTCGCGGTTACATTCCCTACAAAAACTGGAGTAGAACTGCCATTCAGATTCTCATCAAAATTGAAAAAATAAGCCTTCATAGGTCCGCGTGTCTCAAACCCGGTGAACATAGGAGCATCGTTCACATCAAGAATCTCTAAAGTAAAAATATAAGAATCATTATGTTCTCCATCACTAACTGTAATTGTAACACTATAAGAGTTATCTCCAAGATCTATTAAATCCTCATAATCCTCTCCACTGCCAATGTAATATAAGTTACCATTTGATTCATCAACTCTAAATTTACTTGTATCACCTTCTGTAATAGAGTATGTTAAATTATCGTCATCAGGATCAGTTGCAAAGGTAAAGTGAAGGAACTTATTACTTGAACTCCCATCTATATTCTCATCAAGATCATTAGAAGCATAACCACTACCCGGAAATTCAGGAGCCTCATTCACATCAACAACGTTAATCTCTAACCTAATAGTATCATTAAGTGACCCATCACTGGCTTCAATTATACAATTAAACTGGGTTGAACCAGACTCCACTAAGCTCTCAAAATCTTCCCCGCTACCAATGTAATGTGCTCTACCGGTTGAGGAATTAATACTAAACTTACTTCTATCACAAGAAGCAATTGAGTAGGTTATAGTATCATTAACATCATCATCAGTTGCAGTGAGCTCATGAACATATATAGGACCATTCAAATTCTCATCAAGGTCAAAATAGGCTACGTCGGTAGGGAATTGAGGATGATTGTTATTATTGCTTGTTGCATTAATGATAATCTGAACAGTGGTCTGGTCAGAAAATTCAGTATCAGTTACGCTAACATTTAAGGAATACATTGGTGTGCTTCCATCTTCTCCACTTCCAATATATGTGATTTCACCTGTTGTTGAATTAATGTCATACTTGTTATCTGCATTACCAGATGTGATGGAATATCTTAAAGTGTCGCCAACATCTTCATCAGTGGCAGTTACTGTTCCAATGGTTACTGGGTTTGAGTTTCCGTCAGCATTTTCATTGAGACTAAATGTGTAAAAGCTTTGACTGAATTGAGGAGAGTTGTCGTTTAGGTTGTTGATGTTAATTGTAACTTGGGCGTTTGCGTTGTTTTGTCCATCATTTGCCTGAACTGTCAGGGTGTATTGTGTTGTCCCGCTCTCATAATCTTCTCCTGTTCCGATGTATGACATTTCACTTGTTTCTGAGTTAATTCTAAATTTGTTAATATTCCCTGATGTTATTGTGTATGTTAAAGTATTGCTGTCTTCATCTGTTGCATTTACTGTTCCAAGAGAAACAGAATTTGGATTACCATCTTCATTTTCATCAATATCAAAATTGTATGAATTTTGAGTGAAGGCGGGGAAGTTATCGTTTAAGTTGTTGATGTTAATTGTAACTTGTGCATTTGCATTGTTTTGTCCATCATTTGCCCTGATTGTCAGAGTGTGTTGTGTTGTCCCGCTTTCATAATCTTCTCCTGTTCCGATGTATGTAATTTTTCCTGTTTGAGAGTTAATGTCAAATTTGTTAATATTCCCTGATGTTATTGTGTATGTTAAAGTATTGCTGTCCTCATCTGTTGCAGTTACTGTTCCAATTGTTACTGGGTTTGGATTCCCGTCTGCGTTCTCGTTGAGGTTAAATGTGTAAGAACTTTGTCCGAATTGTGGAGAGTTGTCGTTTAAGTTGTTGATGTTAATTGTAACTTGTGCATTTGCATTGTTTTGTCCATCATTTGCCCTGATTGTCAGAGTGTGTTGTGTTATCCCGCTTTCATAATCTTCTCCTGTTCCGATGTATGTAATTTTTCCTGTTTGAGAGTTAATGTCAAATTTATTGGTATTTCCTTGTATGATTGTGTATGTTAAAGTATTGCTGTCCTCATCTGTTGCGGTCACAGTTCCAATTGTTACTGGGTTTGGATTCCTGTCTGTGTTCTCGTTGAGGTTAAATGTGTAAGAACTTTGTCCGAATTGAGGGGAGTTATCGTTTAAGTTGTTGATGTTAATTGTAACTTGTGCATTTGCATTGTTTTGTCCATCATTTGCCCTGATTGTCAGAGTGTGTTGTGTTATCCCACTTTCATAGTTTTCCCCGTTTCCAGTGTATGTGATTTTCCCAGTCTGAGAATTAATGTCAAATTTGTTAGTATTTCCTTGTGTGATTGTGTAAGTTAAAGTATTGCTGTCTTCATCTGTTGCGGTCACAGTTCCAATTGTTACTGGGTTTGGATTCCCGTCTGCATTCTCATCAAGACTGAAAGTGTATGAGTTTCGGGAGAATTGTGGGGAGTTGTCGTTTAAGTTGTTGATGCTAATTGTAACTTGTGCATTTATGTTATTTTGTCCATCATCTGCCTGAATTGTCAGGGTGTATTGTGTTGTTCCACTATCGTAATCTTCCCCATTTCCTGTGTATGTAATTTTTCCTGTTCCTGAATGAATGTTAAATTTGTTAGTATTTCCTTGTGTAATAGTGTATGTTAAATTATCATCATCTTCATCTGTTGCATTTACAGTTCCAATTGATATTGGGTTTGGATTGCCATTTGCATTTTCATCAAGATTAAAATTGTAATGATTTTGATTGAAAACAGGATTATTATTAGGTTGAGGTGGTAAAATTTCTATATTATCTGGGTTACTCCTTAAGTTATTATTGCTTAGATTCAAACTCCTCAAATTAGGTAAATTTTCTAATTCTTCAGGAATACTTCCGTTTAAATTATTGTAACTCAAATCCAGTACTTCTAATTTTGATAGATTTCCTAATTCTCTTGGAATGCTTCCGTTTAAATTATTATTATTCATAAGCAAGATTCTCAGGTTTGCTAAATCTCCAAATTCTTCAGGAATTTCTCCTGTTAGATTGTTATTGTTTAAAAAAAAGAGTGATAACTCACCTAATCTTGCTAATTCATATGGAATATCTCCCGTTAAGTTATTGTTATTCAAAAAGAACTCCTCTAAATCTTCCAAGTATCCAAATCCTATAGGAATTCCTTCATTTAGATTGTTATTGTTCAAATGAAGGTATTTTAAACGCCTTAAATTTCCTAATTGCGATGGAATTCTTCCATTTAAATTGTTATTGTTCAAGAATAGTTTTTCCAAATCCCATAAACTTACCATTTGTCTAGGAATTCTCCCAGTTAGATTATTGTTGTTTATAGTTAAGTTAACTAAATCTATCAGATTCCCTATTTGTGTGGGTATGCTTCCGTTTAAGTTATTATTATTCAGAAACAAGTTAATTAAATTTGTTAAGTCTCCTATTTGCGTGGGTATGCTTCCTGTTAAATCATTATTACTAAAATCCAAATTAATTAATTTTGTTAGACTTCCTAATTCCTCAGGGATATTTCCAGTTAAGTTATTATTATTCAGAAACAAATTAATTAAATTTGTTAAGTCTCCTATTTGCGTGGGTATGCTTCCTGTTAAATTATTATAACTCAAATCCAAATTAATTAATTTTATTAGACTTCCTAATTCCTCAGGGATATTTCCAGTTAAGTTATTATTGTTCATATACAGATTTTCTAAATTTGTTAAACTTCCAATTTGTGAAGGTATGCTCCCAGTTAGTTCGTTATTGTTCATATATAAATTCTCTAATTTAGTTAAACTTCCAATTTGTGTAGGGATATTTCTTGTTAGTTTGTTATTGTTTAAGTATAAGTTCTCTAATTTTGTTAAACTTCCAAACTGTGATGGAATACTCCCAGTTAGTTCATTATCATTTAAATACAAGTCCTCTAAATTTGTTAAACTTCCAATTTGTGTGGGGATATTTCCGGTTAATTTATTATTATTCAAAAATAATTCTTTCAAATTTTGGTCTCCTATTTGCGAGGGGATGCTTCCTGTTAAATTATTATTACTCAATCTTAAACTTCTTAGAGATAGATTCTCAAATTCTCTAGGGATTTCTCCAGTTAAATTATTGTGGTCTAGATACAAGTCATATATATGTAGATTCCCTAACTCCTTAGGGATGCTTCCTGTTAAATTATTGTGGTTTAGATACAATTGAATCAAACTTGCCATATTCCCTAATTCTTTGGGGATTTCTCCATTTAAATTATTATAACTCAAATCCAATTCAAATGAATTTGATAACTTTCCCAGTTCTTTAGGAATTTCCCCAGTTAAATTGTTAAATATCATATTTAAGTACACCAATCCTGAGAGATTTCCTAATTCTTTGGGGATACTCCCTGTTAAATTTTTATTTCTCAAGTATAATTTTGTTACTCTGTTATTTTTTATTGTAACACCTTCCCATTTTCCTATTCTGGTGTAGATATCCCAGTTTAAATTCACTGCTCTGATATGTTTTTTAAACGATAATAAAGTATTACAATCTGCAATTAAATCAGTTTTACTTGTAGAGCCTCTAAGTGCTGCAGTTCCACTACAGTTGGGATAATTTCTGCTTTCGTTTTCTAAGTCATTAATGATAACTATTAGATCTTTTTTGGGATGATATGTTCCATCACTTGCCTGAACTTTTAAATTGTATTGGTATATTCCACTTTCGTAATCTTCTCCATTTCCAATGTATGTAACTTCTCCTGTTGTTGAGTTAATAGCAAATTTATTAATGTCTCCTTGTGTTATAGAGTATTTTAAACTCCCTTCATCAAGATCAGTTGCGATTATATTTCCAATAGGTACAGGGTTTGAACTTCCGTTGGCGTTTTCATCAAGATAAAGATAGAAAATATCCTGGCTGAAAATAGGATAGTTGTCGTTTAGGTCTTTAACATATACATAAACATATACTTCATTCTCATTGTTGTCATTGGTTACTTTGGCTTTGAATGTATGATCAAGTTTATTTGCACTTTCATAATCTTCCCCGGGTCCAATGTATGTAATAACTCCTGTTTCTGAATTAATTCTAAACATAGATTGGTTATGACCTTCAAGAGAGTATGTTAGAGTATCACCAACAGAACCATTTGCACTTACTGTTCCAACATATGCATAGTTTGCCGTTCCATCATTTTCCTCATAAAAACTAAAATTGTAAAAACTTTGATTGAATTGGGGTTGAGTTCCCCATGCTAAACTACTTGTTAGTCCAATTAATGCAATGATTAGTAATGATGTTAAAGTTGTCTTTAAGACTTTCTGTTGTATAGAAGTTTTCTGTATCATATTTCTTTTATTATTATATCATTAATGATACAGAATTTAAGTGATGTCCTCTATTGGTTAGTGATTATTTCATCAAAATGTTTTTCCCCCACTATTTTGTTATTTTTGTGTATATTTAACTAACTTAAACAACAATATACTTTTAAATTTGTTTTAATTGCTTATTTTATGAAAGCAGATGAACTACGTAGTTTTCTAAAAGGATTTGATGTTTCCAATTCAAAGATTTCTAAGTTTTTTCTTGGCAAAAAGTTATATGTGAAAAATGAGAATGTGTTTCTTTGTGAAAGAGAGTTTGAGGAAGATGAGGTTTTTAATGATAGTCTTATATTTATTAAATTAAAGAGGTTACTGCCTTCTAAGTATTTGTTTGATTTTATTAGTAAAAATTCTAAAAATATAGTTAGTGTTAAATCATCAAAGAAAGCACTTGATTTTACGTATGGAAAAGATTTGTCTTTGAGCCATATTAGATGTTCTTTAAGACTTGATGAAAAGAAATTTTATCTTGTTGTGCATAATGAAGATCCCATTGGATATATTAAATTTGTAAATAAAAAATTATTAAATCAGATGAACATAGGAGATTATTTAAGAGAAAATTAAAATTAAATATGTCCTCTTAATGTTTCTGCTTCAAGAATTCTTGCAATTGATAATGTGTATGATGCAGTTCTTAAATTTATATTATGAACTTTTGCTTCTTCCAAGACATCTTCGTAAGCATTAATAATTTTAGTTTTTAGTTTCTCGTTTACTTCGTCTTCACTCCAATAATAATTTGATAGATTCTGAACCCATTCAAAGTATGAGACAATAACACCTCCTGAATTTGCTAAAATGTCAGGGATAATTTCTATTCCTTTCTTTTCTAGTACATCATCAGATGATACTGAAGTAGGAGCGTTTGCAACTTCAACAATTGTTTTCGCTTTAATATTTTGGACATTATTTGAATTTATAACCTCTCCAAGAGCGGCAGGTATTAGTATGTCTACGTTTAATTCAAGTAATTCTTCGTTTGATATTTTCTTATAGTTTTCATATGTTGCAAGATGCTTCTTATCTTTTTTGTGTTCAATTATTTTTTCTATGTCAAGTCCTTTTGGTTCATATAAGCCACTTGATGAGTCAGATACTGCGACAACTTTAAATCCTTCTTTATCAAGCATTTTGGCAAGGTTAGAGCCTGCATTTCCAAATCCTGAGATTGCAATTTTAATTTTGGATTTGTTTTTTTCTTTTTCAAATTTTCTGGATATTATAAAAAATGCTCCTCTTGCGGTTGATTCATTTCTGCCTAAACTTCCACCAAGAAGAATTGGTTTTCCAGTAATAACTCCTCTTGTTTTAACACCTGCTATGTGTTCATATTCATCCATCATCCATCCCATTATTTTTGGATTTGTGTTAACATCGGGCGCGGGAATGTCTAATTTAGGTCCAATGATTTTAGCCATTTCTTTAATGTATCCTCTTGATACTCGCTCTAATTCCCCCTCGGATAATTCTTTTGGATTAATTCTTATGCCCCCTTTTGCTCCTCCGTAGGGCAGTCCCACTAATGCAGTTTTAAGAGACATTAAAAACGCCAGCCCTGCAACTTCTTCTTCATTAACGCTTTGATGAAATCTTATACCTCCTTTAGTTGGACCGAGAGCATCATTGTACTGAACTCTAAATGCATTAACTATTCTTATTGTTCCATTGTCCATTCTAAGTGGGAAGTTTACATTCATTACTCTTCTTGGATTTTCCAAAATAGATAAATCCTTTGAACTAAGGTGTGCTATGTGTTTTACTTTTCCTAATTGTTTTTTACAATTCTCGCATACTATGAATTCGTCATCTTGTTTTTGCATGTTTGATTTTTCCATTGTATATTATATAAATTGATAGTGATTTGTTTATAAATTTGTATGGTTATTTCATGATAATTTTTTTAGTGTTTGGGGTGGTTAAACTTTGAGATTAAAACACGTTTATTTAAATTGTTAGGTTTTTAGTTTTTTTATGGATGATTGTGAGTTGAAGTTATTTGCAAATGATGTCAGGTGTGATATTGTAAGGATGGTTAATAATTCTAAGTCGGGGCATTGCGGGGGTTCTTTGGGAATGGCGGATGTTTTTTCTGTTTTGTATAATGAGGTTTTAAATCATAATCCTAAGAAACCTGAATGGAGTAAAAGAGATTTTGTTTTTTTGTCTAATGGGCATATTTGTCCTGTTTTGTATTCAGTTCTTGCAAGGCTTGGATATTTTAGTGTTGATGAGTTAATGACATTTAGAAAGATTAATTCAAGATTGCAGGGACATCCTCATAATGGGGCAGTTGTAGGAGTTGAGAATTCAGGAGGTCCTTTGGGGCAGGGGATTTCTCAGGCGGTAGGGCTTGGGGCATCTTTGAAAAGGGATAAGAAGAAAAATAAAGTGTTTTGTTTTATGGGAGATGGTGAACTTGAGGAGGGTCAGTGCTGGGAGGCTTTTTTGTTTGCGAGTTATGAGGGGCTTGATAATTTAATTGTGATAGTTGATAGGAATCATGTTCAGATTGAGGGGAGAACAGGAGATATTAGTTCTATTGGTGATGTTTCCAGAAAGATTTCTGCTTTTGGGTTTAAGACGATTGAATTTGATGGGAATAATATAATGGCTATTAGGCATGCTTTAAGAGAAGGTATGAAAATTAAGGGAAGTCTTGTTTGTTTGATTGCAAATACGGTTTCTGGAAAAGGAGTTTCGTTTATGGAGAGTGATTATAGATGGCATGGGAAAGCTCCAAATGATGATGAAACTAAGGTTGCTCTTAATGAGTTGCTTAGGATTAGAGAGAAAATTAAAAGAGGTGATTTATGATGGTGTATTATGATAATATTGATTGTAATTCAAAGGGCTCTACAAGGGATGGTTTTGGGCAGGGACTTTTGGATGTAGGAAAGGAGAATAAGAATGTTGTTGCGTTGTGTGCTGATTTAACAGATTCTGTTAGGGTGAGTGCTTTTGCAAAGAAGTTTCCCCTGAGATATTTTCAGATGGGAGTTTGCGAGCAGAATATGATGGGCGCTGCATCGGGTATGTGTCTGAATGGGAAGATTCCTTTTGTTACTTCTTTTGCGGCATTTAATCCCGGGAGAAATTGGGATCAGCTCAGGGTTTCAGTTTGTTATTCTAACCGCAACGTTAAAGTTTTGGGGGGCCATGCAGGGCTTACGACAGGAGAAGATGGAGCAACTCATCAGGTTTTAGAGGATATTGCAATTACTCGTGTTCTACCTAATTTGGTTGTTGTAGTTCCCTGTGATGAAGAGGAGACGAGAAAGGCAACTATTGAAATTGCAAAGTATAAGGGTCCTTGTTATCTTAGGATTTCTAGAGAGAAGTCTTTGAATATCACTAAGAAATCAGATAAGTTTAAGATAGGCGTTGCCAATGTTTTAGATGAGGGAGATGATGTTATGATAATTGCGTGCGGTTTAACTGTTCAGTTTGCTCTTAGGGCTGTATCAGAACTTAGAGAGGAAGGGATTAAGGCAACTTTGGTTAATATGCATACAATTAAACCGCTTGATGAGAAGACTGTTTTGAAGTATGCGAAGAAGACTAATGCAGTTGTAACGTGTGAAGAGCATCAGATAATAGGAGGACTTGGAGGAGCGGTTTGTGAGTATCTTTCAGGAGTTTATCCTGTGCCTGTTGAGTTTGTTGGTATGAAGGATTCTTTTGGAGAGAGTGGACGAGGATATGAATTAATGGATAAGTATGGGATTTCAACAGAGAAGATAATAAAGGCGGTAAAGAAGGTTATGAAGAGAAAGGGTTTGAGATAGGGATTGATATGTAAGGGATATTTATCGTCTTTGAATAAGAAGTTATGTAGTGTTTTATTATGATTAGTTGTTGTCTTTTATTGATAGTTAGTAATATTCTTATAGATTTTAATTCTTATAGGACATAATGGATGTGAAGGAATTTATTAGTTATTTGTTTTTGGCTTTTGCTGTTTTATTTTTTAGTGGATGTGTGAATATGGGGATTGAACAGGAATTGAGAGAGGATGGCAGTTCTGATGTTGTGATTAAATATGATTTTTCAAATATTATTAGTTCTTTTGGCAAACTCGAAGAGGGTCTGCAGTCTGAGGAAACAAGTGGAGTTGATGAAATAATGGATGGAGCATGTGATGATGAGGGAGGTTTGGGGAGTGTTAAGGAATTTGGTTTTGATTGCAGTGTAACAGAGGATGGTTTAGTAGTTCTTAAGGGAAAATGGCAGGTGACTTCTGAGTTTTTTGAAGTTAAAAAAGGATTGCCAAAAATTACATACACGTATAATGCTTTGGGAGTTTTTGAGTTGATAAATAAACTGAATTCCAATTTTGATTCTGGAGATTTTTCTTCATCTGATGATAATAGTGAGGATTTTGTTGATACCCTGCCACAACTTAGGGCCTTAGGTGCAAAAACCACATATGCAGTTACACTGCCTGCAAAAGTAGAATCTTCTGAGGTTGGAGTTGTGAATGAGAATAGGGTGACGATGGATATTTTTGATTTGAGAGAAAGAGATAGTGCAGTTATTGTTGCATCAAAGGTTAATCCTCTAACTTATTATATTGGAGCATCAGCAGGAGTAGTTCTTTTAATTGTGATTATTTTAATTATTGTTGTTTCCAGACGTAAGAGTAGAATTAGAGAAATTTCCAATCCTTCTGAAAGTAGTAAGATGAGTGAGGAAGAGTTGATGTGCAAGGAGTATATTTTAAAGTATAAGTCTGAGCATTCAAGAGATTCCATAAGTAAAGGTTTGGTTAATTATGGAATAACTAAGAAGAAGGTTAATGAGTATCTGGATAGATATTTTTAATTGTTTTTATTTTATTGCATGTGTTGAATAAGGATTTGATAAACCTAAGTTTTATATAATAATGAGTGTTTGAATTATTAATGAGTGAACTAGATATTAATGTTTTGGAAAAATTGGGTAGGCTGACAAGAGTTATTAGAAAGGAAGTGTCAGTTTTACCCAAAGTAGGAATGGATATAACCCAAATCATAGATTATATTGAGAAGAGGATTTTGGAGAGGGTTATATGCCTGCATTCCCAGCGACAGTTAGTGTTAATGATGTTGCCGCTCATTATACTGTATTTGATGAGGGATATTTGCTTAAGAGGGGAGATTTAGTTAAGATTGATTTCGGAATATCCCAAGATGGTTTTATAACAGATAATGCTTTTACAGTTGAGATTGAAACTAATGAGTATGAGAGTTTGATGAAAGCAAATTTAGAGGGACTTAATGCTGTAATGGATAAAGCACAGATAGGAGTTACGATGAATGATTTAGGAGAAACTGTTCATAGTGTTGCAAGAAAGTATGGATATGAGACTATACATAATTTGTGTGGGCATCAGATTGGTCAAAATAATTTGCATTCTGGGTTGTCTGTTCCAAATTTTGTAAATAAGAACCTTCAGAAGATTGAGGATGATATGCAACTTGCGATAGAACCATTTTTTACAACTGGAAATCCAGAAGTGAAGTCGTGTGGACCCTCAAATGTAATTCATCTAAAAGGTAATAAGCCTATTCGAGATCCTATTGCAAAAAAGGTTCTTGGTTATATTAAGGAAAACTATCCTTATCTGCCTTTTTCAAAGAGGTGGTTAGTAGAGGATATAATTAGAACTTTGAATTCAAGTGCTCCGAAGGGGTTTGATATAAGAAAGGTTAAGTATGCACTGAAAGTACTAAAGGGTAATGGAATAATTTACGAGTATGACACATTGTCTACTGTTGATGGTTCGGTGGTATCACAGTATGAGGATTGCGTTGTTTTTGTTAATAATAAGAAATCGATTATTACAATGTTATAGTATGTGAGATATTTAAGATTTGAGATCTTGCATGAATTTGTGTTGTTAGTGTTAAAGAAAGTTACTCGCGTTTTGTATAGTAGTTTTGGGGAAATGAGAAATGAAAGAGGTTGAAGTTAAGATTAGAAATATTGATAAGAATGTTATCGTGAAAAAGATTGAGAATTTGGGTGCTTTAAAAGTATTTACAGGAAAAGTTGTGGATTATAGGTTTGATACTCCTGATAGGGATTTGTCAAGAGGTGGAAAGGCGCTTAGGATAAGACAGAAAGGAAGGTATATTTATTTGAGTTTGAAAGGGAAGAAAAACTCAGTTCAGAATATAACGGGGCGTGATGAGATTGGTGTAAAGATTTCAAATTTTAAGGTTATGCGTAGGATTTTAAATGAGCTAGGCTATATTAAAATTTTTGAGCTGACTAAGTATAGAACTGAGTATAGGTTGGATGATGTAACTTTTGATTTGGATGAGTATGTGGGTCTTGATCCAATTCTTGAGATTGAGTCTTATTCGTATGAAAAGGTGCAAATGTATATAAAGAAACTTGATATTAGAGAAGAGGATGTTGGCAGAGTTTATATTAGAGAGATTCTTGCCGCAAAGAAAAGAGTTGATTCTAAGAGGCATCATAGTTATAAGAGTTAATGTATTTTTTATTTTTTTATTAATGTGTTGTGTAACGAAATTTTAATAAAGAGTTGTTGTTTTTAGAATTGTATGGATACTGAATATGATTTAATTATTATTGGTGGAGGATGTGCGGGGTATCCTGCAGCAGTTTATGCCTCAAGGTTTAATTTGAAGACTTTAGTTATTGCAAAGGAGAAGGGAGGACTTATTACAACAACGCATCTTGTTGAGAATTATCCTGGGTTTGTTTCTCTGACAGGACAGGAACTTGCGGATAAGTTGGAGAGACATGTTGAGGCAAATAATGTTCCGATTTTAAATGATATTGTGGTTTCGGTTGAGAGGAAGAGAGATTATTTTGAGATAAAAACAGATATTCAAGAGTTGGAGTTGAAGTCAAAGACAGTAATACTTGCAACAGGAACAAAGCACAAGCATCTGAATGCTCCAGGTGAAAAGGAGTATATGAATAATGGGGTTTCGTATTGCGCTACTTGTGATGGTCCGTTTTATAAGAATAAGGTAGTTGGGATAGTTGGTGGCTCAGATTCTGCTGCAAAGGAGGCGATGGTTTTGTCACAGAATTCGTCTAAGGTTTATATGTTTATTAGAACGTATTTGAAAGCAGAGCCAATTAATGCAGACAGGATAAGAAAGATTGAGAATGTTGAGATAATACAGGGAGTTGTGGTGAAAGAAATTTTCGGAGAGAGTGAAAAGTTAAAGGGAGTTGAGTTGGATAATGGAGATAAGTTTGAACTTGAAGGGTTGTTTATTGCAGTTGGAATGCTTCCGCAAAATGAGTTTGCAAAGAGTTTGGGAGTTGAATTAAATGAAAAGGGAGAGGTTGTGATTGACAGGCTTTCAAGAACAAATGTTAAGGGGGTTTATGCTGCAGGCGATGTAACAGATTCAGAATGGAAGCAGGGAATAATAGGTGCAGCGGAAGGTAGTGTTGCGGCGTATTCAGCGTTTGAGTATATAAGCAAGGAGTTTCGTTAATTTTATATATTATGAAAATATTACTTTATAGTGGAGGATGGGCTAAAGATATTTCTTGACTTGAATGGGGTTCTGGTTGATTTGGCTGGAGGTTTGCTTAGATTGTATCCTGGGGGAGAACATGATGGTTATATCCGAAGACTAAAAGATGGAGAGAAATATAGAGATGTTCTTTCGGGTTGTTGGAACAGAGTATCTTTAAATCCTAGGGAGTTTTGGGATAATTTGAAAGTTTTTCCTTGGGCAGATCGTTTAGTAAGTACTTGCAGTGAGTATGGGAGAGTTGGAATTCTTACTTCTGTTGGTATTCATAGCGAAGATCCCAATGAGATTTCAAATGCGTATGCTGAGAGAGTAAGGTTAGTATATAAGTATTTTGGTGGACTTTCACTTCCTCCTATATTTACTTCAGGGAAATATATGCTTGCAGGTGAGAATAGTATTTTAGTTGATGATACAGAGGAAAAGTTAGATAGTTTTAGGGAAGAGAGAGGCTATATTTTCCTCTGGCCTAATCAGTTTCACATTTCAGATGGAGAAGAACCAATAAAGAAAGTTTTGGGAAGATTGAAGGAGACACTTGAATTCATAATTTCTGGCTGTGGGGCTAAACCTTCTCTTAGGGCTGAGAAATGTAGGAGAGAAATCCAACCTATGAGTGTATGGAAGTAGGAAGTAATAAATAATTTTATAATAACGTGAGTTTGTTGTTTGATGGGAATGCAAATTTTTATAAGTAGGTAATCTCTTTGGATTTTATGGGTTTGGTGAAAAATATAAAGAAGAATTATATTATTATATTTTTAATTGTATTGGTACTATTAAGTCTTGTAGGTTTTGTGGGTGTAATGATTGATAGTGGTTCTTTGGATTATTTGAGTAGTAAGAGTTTGTCATCAGCAGATTATGGATATGCAGAGGCTTATTATGATGGTTCGCCTTATTATCGTGAGAGTGTAAGAAGTGACGCCTTAGAGGTTGATGAAAGAAAGGTAAGAAAGAATGCCAATTTAGAGATTGAAACTAATGACTATAATGCTTCAAAGCTTGGTGTGGGTAATTCTGTTAGAGCTCATGGGGCTATTGTTTTGTATGAGAGGGAGTCAAGGGATTATGATGATAAGAGGTATGTTAGATATAGTATTAAGGTAGATTCTGATAAATTAGATATTTTTGTTAATGAGATTGAAGGTTATGGTGAGGTTATAAGTTTGGATATAAGTTCGGATGATGTGACGGGAGTGTATGTTGATTATACAAATAGGCTGAAGAGGTATACTTCACAAATGGATAGGTATAATGCGATGTTGTTAAGAGAGGATGTTTCAATTGAGGAAGAGATTAAACTCCAGTCAAGAATCGATGAATTAGAGGATAAGGTTTTTCGTCTGAGGGGCAGAATTGGTTCATTGCAGGAGGATGTTGATTATTCTTCTGTGAGTTTGTATATGAGAGAAAAGACGAAAGAACCATCTATTGTAGATGAGGTTGATTTTTTCAGTTTTAAGGATTTAGCAGGGCTTTTCTTGTCATCGCTTAAGTATAGTATATTGGTTGTGGTTGTAATTGTAGGGTTTGTTATTCCTTTTGGTGTTGTTTATGGAGTATATAGACTTGTAAGAAGGTTTTTTTATAAATAATTAATTTTATATAGTTTTTTGTTTTTTTCTTTTTATGGTTATTAAACTTCTTCGTGATGATATTGTATCTCAGATTGCAGCAGGAGAGGTTATAGAGAATCCTGGGGCTGTTGTTAAGGAGTTAGTTGAGAATTCAATAGATTCAGGTGCTGATGAGATAGAGATTTTGATTGAAGAGTCTGGTTTGAAGAGAATTCAGGTAATTGATAATGGGAGAGGAATTTCAAAGGATGATTTGTTAAAAGCTCCTTTAAGGCATGCAACTTCTAAGATTCAGTCTTTTGATGATTTGTATAGTATTAGTACGATGGGTTTTCGCGGAGAGGCTTTGGCTTCAATTTTTTCGGTTGCGAAAGCAAGGATAATTTCAAAACCCCAAAAGCAGGATGTTGCTTATGAGATATCATGTGAGAATGTAGATGAGGTGAAAGAGGCTTCTTGCAGCAAGTCAACAACAGTGATTGTAGATGATTTGTTTTATAATACTCCTGCAAGAAGGAAGTATCTTAAGTCAAAGGCATTGGAGTTAAAAGCAATAGTTGATGTTGTGAACAGATTTGAGGTGTTTTATAATGATGTTAAGATTACATTGAAGCATAATGGAAAGATTCTTGTGAATAAACCAAGTTTTAAGGGAAAAGAAGAGAATTTGTTTTATGTTTTAGGGCGTGAGCTTAATGGGAATTTGTTGGAGTTGGATGAGAGGATAGAAGGAATTAGAGTTTGTGGGTTTATAGGGAAACCATCAAGTCTGACTTATTCTTTTAGGAAGAATCAGTATGTTTATGTGAATGGGAGATTTGTTAAGTCTAAGTTGATAAGGGATGCTGTTTATGATGGGTTTGGCTCAAATCTTATGGTTAAAAGGCATCCTTTTTTTGTGCTTTTTATTGATATTGACCCAGAGATAATTGATGTGAATATTCATCCTACTAAGATTGAGGTTAAGTTTGAGAATGAGGAAGAGATTTATGAAATGGTTAGAAGGGCAGTTGAGAAGCAGTTTGAGACGAAAGAAATGTTTAAGGAGTTTGAGTCTGATAGGGATTTGGAGGCTTATGATGTTGAGGTTGTAACATCAAAGGGATTAGAAAGAGAGGAAGGGAAAGAACGTTCTAAGTATTATTCTGGTGAGAAACAAACAAGTTTTGTTCTTAGTGAGGATGAGGTGATGGTTGAGAAATCTGATAAGGTGTCTTATACGGATGTGGATGTTCAAGTTGAGGAAAAGGGTGTTTTGTATGATGAGTTAAAGGAGTATAAGATTTTAGGGCAGTTAAATAAGACTTATATTGTAATTGAGACGCCAAAGGAACTTCTTTTAGTGGATCAGCATGTGTGTGAGGAGAAGTATTATTTTGAGAGGTTTAAGAAGCAGATTGAGAAGGGAAGTGCAAAGACTCAGGTTCTTTTAAAATCAGAGATAGTTCATTTGACAAATTCGGATATGCTTTTGTATGAGGAGAATAGGGATGTTATGGAGAAAATTGGGTTTAGAACCGAGAGGTTTGGAGAGAATGAGATTTTGGTTAGGGAAGTTCCAATAAATGTAAGGCAGGAAATAGTTCATGCTCAGAATCTAAGAGATGTTTTGTATAATGTTTTGGTTAATAAGAAGATTAAGTGTGTTGAGGAAGAGAAATACTCAAAGATTGCTTCAATGTCATGTAGGATGTCTATTATGGCAGGGGATGAATTGACAATGCCTCAGATGAGAAGAATGATTGAGAATTTAAGGACTTTAAAGCAACCGTTTAATTGTCCTCATGGAAGACCAACTTTTTTAAGGTATAGTTACAAGGATTTAGAGAGAAAGTTCAAGAGGGTGGTTTGAGATGTGTATATGTTTTAGTGATTGGGATTTCTAAGTTTTTAATTTGTGAGTTTTGATTATTCAACTTTTGTATTGAATAACTTTAAATTAGAGACTGTAAAGAAAAACATTTATAAAATGAGCAGTTTTACTTTTGGTATTACTTGGGGTCTTAGCTCAGCTGGTAGAGCACTAGACTGAAGATCTAGGTGTCCTGGGTTCAAGTCCCAGAGATCCCATTTAACAAGTTCTAAGATTTTTAATATTCTGATTTGTAGTTTTATGTGTGTTCTTTTTATGGATTTTTTGTGGAAGAGTAATGTTTAATTGGGTTTTCAGTCGTTTTTTCATTTGTTTTGTTTCTAAGAGAAGTAACGTAACCTTTATAAATAATGAATTATTACTCTAAGTAAGTACAGAGTGTTACTTTGGTTTGAATAATTACTAATTTATATTAAAAAACGAGATTTAATTTAAAAATGGGAGATGCTGATTACGAAAGAGATTATCTTGAGAGAAAGAAGAGGTTAAAGCAATTGCACTCAAAATTAAGTAGCCCTAAGGCTAGGCATATTCAGGAGATATATCATAAAATAATGGGTTCTGCTGATTCTAAGAGTTTAGGTGAATCCGGTTCTGAAGAAGTTGTATAGTTTTTGTGTTCTTACTTTTTAGTTTTATGTAATATTTAAATATTAATTTTATGAACTTTTAATTTATGATATTGGGTTTTTTTAGACGTTTCATATTTTTGATGTTTTTAGTTATGTTATTCTCATTAAGTTTTGTTTATTCTTCAAATCATGATCAGTGCTGTTATAATGAGAAAAGTATGATAGTTCCCTGTAGTGAAGGAGGTGAAGAAGTTGGTCCATATGATGATCAAACCACTAGTGATCTTTGTTATGAGTATAATAGGGATGATAATAGACGTGTTTGCGAGTATGTTGATAGTGGTGGAACTGAAAAATGCTCCAAAACGGTTGATGGTGGAAAGTATATATTTGTAATTGGTAATAGATTTTTTCCTGAAGATGTAAATTTAAGTGAGTATTGTGTAACATTACCAAATTATAATTCGAGTTGTGATGATTCCCAATCGACAGAAGGTAGTAGTATTGGTGGTGGAGTGGATCAAGGAGGTATTAATACAAGAAATACTTTTGATAGTAATGATGATCCTGATCTAAATCAGTCAGGAAATGAACCAAGTTCGGCACAAATTGATATACTTAAGGAGTTATGTACTCCTTCGGAAAATTTTATTATTAGTATTTTTGCGACAAATTCAAGTTGTGAGACTGGAAAGCAGTTTTGTATTTATAATCCTTATTTAGGGGGGTTTTTTAAAGATAATTATGGTTCTCCAGATAATATGAGAGATTTAGGTCTTGCTCCTGCTGAGAATTCCTGCATTCCAAAATTATTGATAGATTCATGTGATGATTATAAAACAAAAGAGAATTGTAATAATGATAGAGGATACGGGGAACATAGGAGGGATATAAAACTTAATTGTGAATGGGTTGAGTCAAGTAATTTTTCTGAAGGTTATTTTAGTGATATTTCTGGAATTTGTGTTGTGAAGGAAAAATTGAATCCAGAATTAATAATTCGTATGAATAAAAAGTATTATCCAGATAGGTTGAATTTAATAAAAAATCCAAGTTTTGAGTATGATATGAATAGTGGTGATCCTTTTGGTTGGGAATATAATAATGGAAATAGTCTTAAAGAGATTTCAGATGCTTATCATGGTTCTTATGTGTATTATTTATCAGAAGAAAATTCTCTTTCTCATACGTTTTATTTCCCTGGAAATGGTAAAACTTATGATCCTTATTTATATGCTCGCACAGAGAGCGGTCCTTTTAATTTGACCCTTAATGTGACTCAATTTGATAATACTGGAAAGGAGGTTGAATCTAAACGTGATAAGAAGGAGTTAGCTTCTTATGCTTTTTTTCAAAAAATAGATTTTGGTGATGTTCCTGTTGGTAGGAATATATCAAGGATTGAGTTTAAGTTAGAAAGTGGAGGAGATATTGAAATTGATTCTGTGTCTTTTGAGGTTTTACATAGTAGTTCAGGTAATCCTAATTCTTATTCTGAAGTTTTTAAGCCAGTTCAAATATATCCCAAAGAGGCTTCTTTTTGTCATCTTTGTTATTCGGCTAACAATTTAAATCTGTGCACAAAAAGTAAGTCTGATCTTCTTGGTGATTGTACTTATATGGTTTCAAATCCAAGTGAGCCTTATAATTCTTCTCTTTCTGAATATTTTGGAAAGTATGATAATGTTCATATGAGAGGAGATCGTCCTTGGCAGTCACAGTCTGTCTCTAATTCAGAGCTTTTTTGTGAAATGTATTTAAATGAGACTTCTTGCGAGGATCCTAATAATTATGTTAATTCTCATTATAGTGTTTATCATAATATGACTTCAAAGTTGTGTAAATGGCATAATGATTATGGTTGTTTCAAGGATTCAAATAATGATGATATCCCTGATGTTATAAAAGCTAAACCTTCAAGTTATAGAGGAGCATCATTAAGTGATTGGGAAGCAGATTATAATTGGCAGAGCAATGATGATAATCTATCAGATTTTGCATTTTCATGTGATACTATTCCTCCTAATTCATATGTTTATTTCACTGCAAAGAATTTATCAGGAGAGGATGTAACAATAACAAAAGGAGATTATGGTAATATGGTTGGAGATGTAAAGATTTATTTGGAATATAGTGATTTTATTCCTCCTTCGTGTGAACCTTACCTGAATGTTTCTTCTCATAATCAAATTTATTTGGATGTTAATATTAGTAGCATTACTTATAGCGATCAGTTTACTCATAATCTAAAATTAAATCAAAGAGGGAGCAATAGTGCTTTACTGCCAGTTAGTGAAATTTTTGGGCAAGTACCTAATGCAATGTATAACATTTCTATAAGAATTTTAGATCAGAGTGGGAACATAGGCAAGTCTTGGGATTTTTCTGGACTGAATATGGATTTGTATGGACCTAATATAACGTTAGTGGAGCCAAGTCTAACGAAGCATGATACAATTTTAATGACAAGTTCTTCAAATGATTTTAAGTTTAATGTGACTGGTGATAATGGTGTTGAGAATTGTTCTTATTCTATAAGTAAATCTGATAAGAGTGAGTTAAATAATAATTATGTTCCAAATTCAAGTGGATATACTATTCCAGATTCTGATAATCAATTTTATTTTAATGACACTATTATAAATTCAACTCCTGAGGGGAGTGAGGTATATGATATAACTATTTCGTGCATTGATATCTTTGGTCAGAAAGGTGAAGTATCTTATACAATTATAGCTGATTTTCATACAAATTTTGTTTTAATTGAGCCTTTAGATTTTAAGACTATTAGTGAGAAATTTGGATATCTAAATGAGACAAAATTCTTTCATGGTGTATCGAGTGACATCTCTCCTGAGGGATTCAATTGTTCTCTTGAATTTGATAATTTAAGTACTAATGCGACACAAAGACTTAATGTTAGTCACATTGAGAATAGTTTCACTCCTTCCGGACTGAGAGGTGATTTTCATAAGAATATAACAGGAAAGATGGGTTTTAATAATGATGGCAGACATGAAGGTTATGTTAAATGTATTGATCAAAATGATAATGAGATAATACAGAATTTAACTTATTATTATGATACCGTTCCTCCTGAGTTAGTTGATTTTGAATTAGTTGATGTGAGTACTGGTTCTGAGAAATTTGTTTATTATTCCCAAGAGGATGGAAGGTTTTATACAAGATTAAGGAAGAATCATGGGTTTAATATTAATTTAAGTTTGAATGGAACTGTGACGTGGATAGATAAATCTCTAAATGTTACATTCGGAAATGAAAGTTTGCAACTTGCTCACTCCATTATTGGATATAATGAATCTATTAATTTTTCAGATAATTCTACTATAGGGTGGATTTATTTTTCGTATGTTCCAAGTGAGTATACTCCATTGCCATTATCTGGAGAAGATAATGGTTTGAATCTTTTTAATTATACTGTTGAGTTCAGAGATAAGGCAGGAAATGTTGGTTCTGGAGGGTTTAAGATTTATCAGGATAATTCAACACCTAATTTAGAGATAGGAGGGGAAGTAGGAAAAAGTTTAATTAGCGACTCTAATAAGGTTTATACTGTAAAAGAACAGCCTAATATAAGTGTTACGTTGAATTATCTATCATATAGGAATTTTAGTTGTGATGTAAGTCTTAGACAAATAAGGGAGACTGATCCGATTATTTATGATACAAAGAATTTTAGTTCAGTTGATTCATCTATGAAGTTTGGAGTGAAGGATTTTCATTCAGGTATAAATTTATCTACAGATGGACATTTTAATTTAAGTTTGGAGTGTGTTGATATTTATAATGTTAGTTTTTCTAAATCTTATGTAATTGTTTATGATAATGTTCCACCGGATCTAAATGGAATAGAGTTGGTTGGTGGTCCTATTAAGGCATTTGAACATGAAATAGATAATTTTCCTTTTGGTGATCTTAATGATAGTGTCAGGTTTAATTTAAGTAATTCTGAAAATGAGGAAGCCTATAACTGTACTTTGAAAATAGCCCCAGATAGTGATGGCAGTAATTATTATACTTGTGGTGAATCAACTAATGTTATATTATATTCACCTAATTTGAATTCTAGTCCTTTGGTTTTATTGATAGGAAGGGCAGAAAATTCAGCAGAGGATGGCATATGTGCAAGAAAGGAGAACTTTGACAGTTTGTTGAGTGCAAGTCTAGATGAGGATGTTATGACTAATTTCATAATTACTGCTCATTGTGAAGATTCTGCTGGTTTAGAAAGTTCACAACAAAGTTATGCTTTTTCTGTTGGTTATTATTCAGGTGGATTTATAGATTCTAATGTTAACTATTCAAGTGGTATTGCTCATTTGTCAGCTTATTCTGTGTTTCCTTTTTCTAATGTGAAAGTGGTTACTGAGGAAGATATAGTAGATGTTGCTAATTCAGATGATGAGATTTTGGTTGATAATTTACCTCAACAAGGTCTTGAGGGTGGAGTTTATACATATGGAAAAGATTTGGATGTTAGTGGTTATTCTGATGGAATTTATGATATCCGTTTTGATGGTTATCGTTATAATGCAGTAAGTCCTTCTGATGGAATACGTAATGAGTTAAGAATTGATACTATTAATCCTAATGTTAGCATAAGTATTCCAGATGGAGAAGGAGGAGAAGTGTTTACGTCTAAATTTAGAATAAACTTAAATGGTAGTGATTCTCCTCCTTCAGGTAAGTTAAAGGTTATTAAGTTGTATTTGGATAATGCTTTGATTTATGAAGAAAATAAAGAAGGTTTTGTGTTTATTAATGATTCACTTCTTATCGTAAGTAGTAGATATTCAGGGGGTTTTTATTTGGGAGATATGAATTATTCCAATCGTGATTTAGTGTTTAAAGCAGGAGAGTTTAATCAGACATATACTTTTAGAGTTGATTTATATGATTATGTAGGGAATGTCGGTTCTGATAGTATAACTGTTACTACAAATCCTATGATAAATTATGATATGGTGAGTACACCAGGTCAGTCATATGTTTTAAGTCCTCTTCATTTGATTACAAATCTGAGTGCCCCAATTATATCTTTTAGGATTTCAACGGAGGATTTAAAATGTAGAGTTTATCCTTTAATTGATCAAAAATGGGGAAGATTGGTAAGAAATGATACTAAATATTTTGATGCAGTTAAAGATTCAAATGAGGCAGATAGGTATTCCATTGATTTATCATCAGTTCCAAGTTTTAGTTTTGATAATGTATTAGAAGATGAAAATGGTAGGTCTGTTAAAGTTAAACTAAGTTGTCAAAATGAGGGGATATGGGTTAATCAGACGATAGATTTGAGGTGGGTTGATAAGTTCTCTATTCCTGATTATGTTTTAGAGTCCTCAAATGGATTCAGGATTAATGAGTATCCTTATTTAAGTGATATAACAATAACAAGTGTTGGTCCTTTTAGACCAATTAGATGTATGTATTCATTTGATGGTTCTGCTCCAAGTACTAAATTTAATGAGTCTTTGAACCTACAGGATTTTGCTATTAATTTTAAGTTTATGCAGAGTTTTAATTTCAGTTCTTTTAGTGATGGGGATTATACGATGAAACTCTTGTGTAATAATGCTTTTGGCATTGATGGACCTTTGAAAGAGTATTCTTTTGTGGTTGCAAAGGATGAACCTTTGGTTATTAATTGGGCAAAGTTAATTGGAGGTAGTGGAGAACAAATTCTACAGGAAGATGGTATAAATTATGTTGCAGATAGTAGTGCACTTTTAGAACTTAGCCTAAATAGGAAGAATGTTAGTTGTGAATATAAGCTTGATGATAGTAAAAGTTTTATTGATATTATTATTTCATTTTTCAGAAGAATCTTCTTTTTGGGATGGGAGGATTTAAGTTCCACGCAGAGATATTTGATTACATCGCAAAATAATATTGTTTTTGAGAGTGAACATGATTTAAGTATTAGGTGTAGTTATGATAATAAGGATGCAGTGAAGAAATATGAAGTTAGGTATGTAGATAATCCTAATCCTTTGAGTATTAATTTAAGTAGTGTTGATGGTTTGTCATAAGATTTTTTGTAATTTTTGTAATCTGTTTGCTAAATGTTTCAAAATGTTAGAATTGGATTTTTGAATAGTTTAGGATTAAGTTTTATAAATAGTATGAAAGTATTTTTTTTATGTCTAAGTCAGTTATAGAGGAGGGAGTAGTAATTAAGTCTTATGGAGAGGATATTTCAAAGAAGCTTGATGTTTTTTATAATTCTAATATGAAGGTTAATCGTGATGTTTCACTTCTTTTGATTAAGTCTTATTTTGATAAGTGTATTAAGTTCTGTGATCCTATGGCGGCGTCAGGTATTCGCGAGATTCGTTTTTTGAAAAGTATTGGGGAATGTTTTTCAAAGATTGTTGTGGGGGATATTTCTAAGGTTGCAGTTAAAAATATTAAGATGAATTTTAAGCGAAATGATGTTTCTTTTGATAAGGTGGATATTAGATGTGATAGTGCTGTTAATACGATTGCTTCTGAGTATTTTGATTTTGTTGAGATTGATCCTTTTGGAACTCCAGTTCCTTTTTTGGATGTTGCAATTCAAAGGGTAAAGCACAAGGGAATCTTTTCGGTTACTGCAACTGATACTGCGGCTTTGTGCGGGACTTATCCAAAGAAAACTTTGAGGCGGTATGGAATTAGTGTTGTTAAGACTTTGTGTCATGAGGAGATAGGACTTCGCAATTTAATTGCGTTCTGTCAGAGAGAGGGTGCTAAGTTTGATAAGGCTTTGATTCCTGTTGTTAGTTTTTCTTCCAAGCATTTTTATAAAGTATTTTTTTTAGTTCGCGAGTCTCGTTCTTTGTCGTATGTTATTGTTAGGAATCATATGTATTATTTTTGGGACAGGAAGACTCAAGAGTTTGATTTTAGCAAGTTTGAGTTAGATGGGTATTTTGGAAAGATTTATGCTGGGAAGTTAAATGATAAGAGGTTGCTTGGGAAAATGATTGATAGTTCTCATCTTATTAAGGAGAGTAAGGAAGTTTTGGTTTTGCTTGAGAAATTGGTTAGTGAGGTTGATGTTTTTGGTTATTATAATACGCATAAGCTTGAGAAGGAGTTTGGTTTTTCAACGAGGATTAAGTTTGATGAGTTGATAGATGAGTTGAAAGGTAAGGGGTTTGAGGTTAGCAGGGTTTCAAATAATAGATTAGGTATTAAAACTGATGCTAAGTCAAAGGATTTGATTCATTTAATGAAGAAAAGAAAGTATTTGAATTAGTTGTTCTTTTGGTGTTTAAGATATTAGGAGTTCTTTTTTTAGTTCTTCTTTTCGGTATTTGGATGTTTTGTCTTTTTCTTTGTATTTCATAGGAATTCTTTTTTGGGATTTTTCTCCATCTATTTCTTTTTTTAGGGTGTAGTTGTTTGTTTTTTTGTTGAAGAGTATTTCTTGTTTCATTTTCTTTATTTTAGTTGTTTTTTGTTTTGTTTTAAAGGTTTTGGTTTTATGATTGTTTGAAGGTTAGAATTGGGTTTTCGCATAAGTAAAGCAATAGTTTTATAAATATGATTTTTTGAAAGTTAATTATGAAATCAAAGAAGGGAATGGAGTTGCCTATAAATGTGGTTGTTATGACAATTATAGGACTTGTTATTTTTGCAATGGGTCTTGCATTATTTGCTCAAATTTCGGAAGAGGCCGAAAATACAAGTGAAGGTTTGCAGGACAAAATTAAATCACACATCAGTTCTCTTGAGTGTGATGGGGAGGATTGGGTCTGTGCTCCGAGCATTAAAACAAAACTTGGAAGAAGTGATACTTTTGAGGTATTTATAGCAAATAGAGGAGAGGAAAATAAAAAATTTAAAATAGAAGTTGAGTTTCCTAGCCCCCCGTGGGAAGCCATATTTGGTGAAGGCAGGTTGTGGGAAGGTTTGGGTGGGTTATCCAGATGTTGAAGTTAATGTTCAGAGTGGATTTAGTGCAAGTATGCCAATTCTTGTAAATACAAAACAGGTTTTGAAGGAGTGCAGTTTTACAACAGTGGTTAATTTGAATGACTCATATATGTTTGTTGATAAAACTCCTTTGATTATACGAGTGGAAGAGTGATTTTTTTTACTTCAAGGGATTTATTAGGGAATAATTTAAAAATAAAATATACTTTTTCTAATTAGGTTAGAGGGATATTTTATAGAATGGTTCATGAGGATATTAAAGATAGGATTGAGGAACTTGAGACTGAGTTGAGAAATACTAAGGTTAATAAGAGAACCGAGATGGCAGTTGGTTTGTTAAAGTCTAAGATTTCTAAGTTAAAGGAAGAACTTGAAGCAAAACTTTCAAAAGGAAGTGGGAAGGGTGAGGGTTTTGCAGTTAGAAAGGAAGGAGATGCAACTGTTGGACTTTTGGGAAAACCTTCTGTTGGAAAATCAACTCTTTTAGGAAAGATTACAAATAAGGAATCAAAGATAGGGGCATACGAGTTTACAACACTTGATGTGGTTCCGGGGCTTTTGCATTTTAAACATACAAATCTGCAGATTTTGGATCTTCCTGGAATTATTAATCAGGCGGCTGATAATAGGGGATTTGGGAAAAAGGTTCTATCAGTTGTCAGAGCATGTGATTTGGTGGTTTTAGTTGTTGATGCGAAAAGTCCGATTGAGGAACTTGAAATGCTTCTTTGTGAGAGTGAAAAGGCAAAGATTCGCTTTAATTCTCAGAGACCAAATGTTGAGATTAAGAGGATGTCTTATGGTGGAATTAGTGTTGCATTAAATAATTCAAGTGAGTTAATTCCTTATGATTTTATTAAGCAGGTTTTAAGTGATATGAAGCAAGTAAATGTAGAGGTTGTTATTTATGAGAAGAATTTAAGTCCTTCTGATTTTGTTGATGCTTGTTATGATAATTTGGAATATAGAAAAGCAGTTGTGTGTCTGAATAAGATTGATTTGTTTTCTGATGATGAGATAGGGAAGAAGGTTAGTCTGGTTAGGAAGAGATTTCCTCAGTTTGATGTGTTTGGGATTTCTGCTGAAAAAGGAATTAATTTAGATGAGTTCAAGAATTTTATTTGGGAGAAATTAGGTTTCATATGGGTTTATTTGAAGGAGCGAAAGAGTGAACCTGATATGCAAAAGCCTCTTGTTGCACGTTATGGGGATACTGTTGAGAAGGTATGTCTGAAAATTCATAAGGAAATGTTAGGCAGGTTTAAGTATGCTAAGGTTAAGGGAAAGAGTGTTAAGTTTGACTGGCAGAGAGTTGGTCTTTCTCATATAGTAGAAGATAAAGATATTATTGAAATTTATGTTAGGTGATTAGATTTTTCTTTCTTTTCTTCTGTTATTTCTTTCATTTTTCTATGTAATGTAATTATTCTAAATATTTATATGTATTACTTTTTAACTTAATAATCAAACTAAGGGTTTTTAAATAAGTATAACTTCTTATTTTTATGGTATTAACAAAATCAAATCAGAAACTTGAAATAGGCGGTAGTGCTCCCAATTTTTCACTTCGGGATGTAAGTAATAAGAATTATTCTTTACTTGTCTTTAAAGATAAACCATTACTTGTAATATTTATGTGCAACCATTGTCCTTATGTGATAGAAAAGATAGACATAATGGTTAATTTGCATGAGAAATTTAAAGGGAAAATCAATGTTGTCGGAATAAATAGCAATGATCCAAATTATGAAGGCGAAGGTTTTGAAAATATGAAGAGATTTGCCAAGAAGAATAAAATAGATTTTCCTTACTTGATTGATGAGACGCAAGAAATTGCAAAAGAGTATGGTGCTGTATGTACTCCAGATCCATTCCTTTTTGATGCTAAGCACAAATTAGTTTTTCATGGAATGTTAGATGATTCAACAGAAGATATTATTAACAGACTATTAAGTGATGAGAAGATTGATGATTCTTTTAAACCTTCAATTGGATGTTCTATTAAGTGGAAATAAGAAGAGATAATTTTTTAAATTGGAACTTCCTATATTAGATATGGAACAGAATCAAGTTACTCTAAGTGAGGTTTTCAAGCAACTTAAAGAATTAAATAAAAGAGTTGAGAATCTTGAGAAAATTACTAAATTTGGAACTTTAAAACTTACTAAGAAGGATTTAGAAGTTTTGAGATTAATTAATGAAATGCAAGAAGCAAGGATGTGGGGAACAGAAGAAGATTTGAAGAAAGTTGGTATCACAATTTAAGTTAATTCTTTCTAAGTATTTTATAGAATAGGTAAGAGATTACTCTAAAGATGTAAAGAGGAGAATTTCAAATAAACTTAATTTAGTTAGAGTAAATCCAACAAGGTATAAAAATCTTGGTGGTTATAAACATATGTTTGAGGTTAAGATGGATATTGATAATCAGTATTCCAGATTGATTTATGCAGTTTTTTATCCTCATAGAAATGAAATTTTTATTTTTGGAATGTTTGATAGAGATAAGGAATTTAAGGAGTTTGAGAGGATCTTTAAGAGAGAATTAAAGAAACTTAAGAAGTGATTTCTTATATCGGAGATGTTTCCTTAATAATATATGAATTTACTTCTTATGATTCTAAACTAAAAACAGTATTATAATTTTAGAGTTGTTCAACAAAGTATTCTGCTTCATTGTTTGATTTGTTTTTTATGTAATTAATTACTTCGTCTGCTATGCTCTCGTTGATTTCAATGTGAATGTGCATATTGCCTTTGTCGTCAAAGAATTCTTTTGTTATGTTTCCGTATTTTCTAAATGGTCCGTAGAAATTTCCATAGTGCATTCCTGAAACTTTTATTTTAATGATTATTTTAGTTATTGCAATTGGCATGGTTTTTTTCAGGTGTGCTAATATTTCGTTTGCTTGGGTTATGTAATCTCTCTCAGGGCTAAAATTGTATTTTATTTTGTTTACCTGAGATTCAATCATTGTTTGCGTGTATTTTGTTTTTGTTGATGGGTTTATAGCGTTTTCACTTATGTAATTGATTGCTTGTTTTTTCTTTTCTTCACGCAGTTCATTTATGTATGCAGTTGGAATTTGGCATTCTCCTTTTAGGAGTATTTCTTTTAAGGTTTCTTCGTTTGATTTGTCTGGAAAAACTTGTTTTAGTAAGTTATCAGAGGCTAATTCTCCTTTTTTCTGGTCGCGAAATATTTTTGTATCCGCTAATACGTCATATACAGATATCTGATTTGGTTTTTCTTTGAATTCTTTTAGTTTGTTAAAATCTACAAGAATCTGAAATTGTCCTTCTGAATGTTTGTATTTAACTTCAAATGCTTCATTGACTTTTACCATATATTTTAGGAAGAGGTTGTATTATATAAAGTTTTATATGAAAAACATAATTATGTATATTGTGTATAGTGCTAAAAAAATGTATCCTGCCCAGCCGTAGAATTTTTTTCTAAAGAGCAGAATAGAGAAGATTAGTGTTGAGATTAGTAGGAATTTTAGAGATTCAATGTATAAGCTGGTTTCTATTGTGTAGTATCCTAAGAATCCAAATAGTCCAAATACAAGTGCAATGTTTGCGATGTTTGAGCCCATTATATTCCCTATTCCTATTAGGAATTGTTTCTTTTTTGCTGTTAGTATTGTTACTGCTATTTCAGGAAGCGATGTAGCAAGAGCAACAGTTGTTAGTGTTAAGTATGCAGAAGGAATGCTTAGTAGGGTTCCTATTTCTTCAATTGATGAAGTGACTATTTTAGCACCAACGAAAAGCCCAATTATGCATAGAATTAGAATTGGTATTGATTCTTTCATATCTTCTTTTTTGTCGTTACTTGTCTCTACTTTTTCTTCCTTGTAAATTTCTTCTTTATGGTATTTTGCCATATATATTAGGTATATACCATAGAATATGAGAAGAAGGATTGTTAATTGGTTTGAAAATCCAAGATATATGAATAGTGAGAATGCAAGTGTTAGTATGATTAGGCTTATAGTATTGGATTTTTCGGATTTTTGTATTGTAAATGTTTTGGTGTATATTAGAAATATTCCTAATACTAATAGTATGTTTGTAATATTTGAGCCCATTACTGTTCCAATGATGAAATCAGAGTAGTTCTGAATAAATAAGACAGCTCCTATTGTAGTAAATAATTCGGGAAGGGATGTTCCTATTGCAACAATTGTTAGCCCAATTGTTAGTTTTGAGAGTTTTAGTTGGTTTCCTATAGAGACGGCTTTGTCAACAAAAACATCTGCGGATTTTAATATTGCATAGAATCCTATTATTAGAAGGACTATTTGTAATAGTAATTCTAGTGACATTATAATTGATTAATGGATAATCTTTTTAAAGTTTTGTTAATCTCTATTAATTGTTAAGTTTAGAATTAGTTCTTTTCTAATTTTATGTGAGCCTATAGCTCAGTCTGGTTAGAGCGACGGACTCTTAATCCGTAGGTCGCGGGTTCGAATCCCGTTGGGCTCGTTTTTGATTTCTAGTTAAAAATTTCTTCCTCCTCATTGGAATATTGAATATAATTTAGATTTGGATTTTTTGAAGAATTGGTTTTAGTGATTAATTATTGTTGTAACTTTTCAATAAATTTAGTAAAAGAGATCATTTGTTTTGGCTAATACATCTAAATCTCTTGAAATAATTTGGTTAATTGCTTCTTTAGTTATTTGTTAATATGTCCTCAAAACCATTGAAATTATTCTTTACTTTCTTAATTAATAAAGTAACTGTAATTTTAATAGTCATACTTTATTTAAACCAAGAATTGATGCTGTTTCTTTGAGTTGTTTAAGTGTTTGTCTTCAAGTGAAAGTAACTTTGTTGGCATATAATTTTTGTATAAAGAATATTTATAAATCTGATTTTTGGAAATTTTTAGTTCTTATTCTAAGATTAGACTTATAAATTAATAAATGTGAAAAAAATTATGAAAAAATTAAGATATGGAATAGTTGGTTTTAGTTGTGCAGGAAAAACTCATGCTAGAGTACTTGACGAAAAACTTAAGGATTGTGTTAATCTTTCAGCAATATGTGATATAAATGAGGAAAATTTATCTCGAGCAAAAGAGTTATATGATGTTTCAGTGATGAAAGACTATGAGGAATTCTTGTCAATGGATTTAGATGCAATTAGTATCTGTACTCCACATTATCTCCATTTTCCAATGATCAAAGAGGCTCTTTGTACTCAAATTCCTTTTCTTGTTGAAAAACCTGTAGTTATTTCTTCTCAGGAAGGTGCAGAATTATCAGAATTAGTTAAGGAAAAAAGTAATATTTCTGGGACAGTTCTTCAACACAGATTTGAGTATGCTAATAAATTGGTAAAAAAAGCAATAGATAAAGGAGAATTAGGAAAATTATATTCTACTAGTGTGAATGTTAAGTGGAAAAAAACTGATGAGTATTTTCTTGATTGGCATGGAAGTAAAGAACTAAGTGGGGGAGGTGTTCTTATGACTCAGGCAATCCACATGATTGATCTTGCTTGTTGGTTTAATGGAGGAGTCAAAACTGTATATGGAGAATTAAGGTTTGATAAAGGATTACCTGTTGAAGATAGTGCTTTTGGTATTTTAAAATACAATTCTGGAGCAGGTGGAGTAATTGATTGTTCAACATCTACAAATCCTGGATTTGGTTCTACTATTGAAATTATTGGAAAAAAGAGTGCAGTTAAGTTGTATGATGGAAGAATTTTAAAATGGGGAGGAAAATCTGAAGATGAAATAAGTAAAATTAATCAGGAGACTGATTTAATTGCTTCTCAAACTTTGGGTAAGAAATATTATGGTTATGGACACATTTTCCAAATTCAAGATTTTGTTTCTGCAGTATCTGAGAATAGAAGTCCTTTAGTTTCTATTGAAGAAGGGTTAAAAACTTTAGAAGTCATACTTTCACTTGAAAAATCCTGGAGAGAAAAGAAAGAGGTAGTTTTGGAATGAAAAAACAATTCCAGCAAATGATATTTAATAGAACTGAAATTGAAAAAAGTTATAATAATAGTTTCAACACCAACCGATAGACACCATTTCTCAAAAAACAACCGAATTTACACCAGAACCATTTTAAGATTAAACTTATAAATTAATAAATATAAAAAAAATTATGAAAAAATTTAATTCTAAGACTGAAGTTTTTAATTATATCAGAAAAAAAATATTCTGACAAATTTAATATTGATAAGAGGTTCAACTGCTTTTGGAGACATAAAAAATTTTTCAGATTTTGATGTTGAAATTTACTCAAAAAAAATTCAAAAACCTATTTATGATTTAGTTTTATTTAAGACAAAATTGTTCTTGTGACAATACATTTTTATCGGTATAAAGAAGGAGATTTATGCAAGCCTCAGGAAGATAATATTAGGGTTTTGAAGGGAGATTATAATGTTAACATTCAACCTGATTTTAGCAAAGACACATATTCACAAGAAGAAAAAATAAAAAGAGAATGCCAATTATTAACTGATTTTATGTTTAAATATTTAAGAACTAAAAATCAAAAATATTTACAATCAGTCCAAAAAAGAATTTAATTTGAGATAAAAAATTTACAAAAATATTTAGAAAAGAATTGGAATATTAAATGGTTATTACTAAATAGTAATATGCATATTTATAAGTATATGAGTCCTAATTCCTGTAATGTCTGTCAAAGAGAGAGATGTAGTTATTGAACTTGATAATGTGTGGAAAACCTATTATTTAGGAGATAATTTAGTTCATGCTCTTAAGAGTTTGAGTTTTAAGATTTGTGATGGAGAGTTTGTTTCAATTGTTGGAAAGTCTGGTTGTGGAAAGACAACTGTTGTTAATCATATTGGATGCTTAGATACCCCTAGTGAAGGGAATATAATTTTGGATGGATATGATGTTTCTGCTTTAAGTGATTCTGAACTTGCAAGGATTAGGGGGAAGAAGATAGGTTATATCTTTCAGAAGTTTAATTTGATAAAGACACTATCAGCTCTTGAGAATGTTGAAGTTCCAATGATTTTTCAGGGAGTTCCAAGAGAACAAAGACTTGAGAGGGCAAAGCAGTTGCTTGAAAAATTGGATATGGGAGATAAGTTAATTAATAAACCCTCAGAACTTTCGGGAGGACAGCAACAAAGAGTTGCTATTGCAAGAGCTCTCGCAAATGATCCTCAGATTATTCTTGCTGATGAACCGACTGGAAATCTTGACTCAAAAACAGGAACTATTGTAATGGATGAACTAAAAAAGTTACATTTTCTGGGTAAGACAATTATATTGGTTACACATGATAGTAATTTGTCAAGGTATGCAAGTAGAATTATCACTCTAATAGACGGAAAAGTTATAAAAGATGAAAGAAATAGTAAGGTATTATAATGCGAAGATGACTTGGGGAAAATTAAGTTTAAGATTGCTTATGGTGGTATTTTTATTATTGTTTAGCGTATCGTATGTTTATTCTGATCAGGGTGTGAGTGGACTTAATATTATTTTGTTAAATCAGAATCCTGACCCTGTATCTCCAGGGAATTTTGTTTTTGTTAATGTTAAGGTTTCAAATTCAGGTCCTGATGAGATTTCTGATGTGATTTTGACAATGGTTGAAAATGAGAATTTTAAGATAGCACAGGGAAGTGAGATTTCACAGGATTTAGGTTTGATTCCGAGGTTTAGTACTGGAGATAGTATAAGTTCATATGCTATTGCAAAGTATAAGGTGTTTGTTGAGCCTACAACTCCTTTGGGATTGAATATTTTAAAGTTTAAGTTGGAAGGATATAGAAATGTTGAGTATAGTTTTGATGTTTTGGTTGAGGATGCAAATCCTGTGATTCAGGTGAATAATTTTTCTGTTAGTGAGATTAAGCCAGGGGAGTCATCAATGCTTGAGATTAGCATAGAGAATCCAAGTGATGTTGATTTGGAGAATATTGTTATGGATTTAAAACTTAGTGATGTTGAGGGAAAAGTTTTATCAGTTAAGAGTGGAAGTAATAATTTTAATATTCCTCTTATTAAATCAGGCGAGAAGGAAGATGTGATGCTTGAGGTTATGGCAAGTCCTGATGCAGATTCAAAACCGTATTTGTTGCCTGTGGAAATTCTGTATGAAGATAGTTTAGGAAATTCATATGTGAAGAATTTTTTAGGCAGTTTTAGGATATATTCAACTCCAAGATTATCTTTTAGTTTGGATTCTCAGGATATTTACTCAGTTGGAAAGGGGAAGGTTTCGTTTGCAATAGCAAATTTTGGAACAAGTTCTATTAAGGGAACTCAGGTTGAGATTTTGGGTTCAGATGATTATGAGATAATTTCGGGGGCTTTCTCTTATATTGGGGATTTGAATCCTGATGATTTTCAGACTGCTCAGGTTCAGATTTATTTGAAGAATAGTGAAGATGTAAGTATTAAGGCGCGAGTTAATTATTTGGATAGTTATAATAGAGAGGTTGAAGAATTGGTTGAACTTCCTTTGAAAATTTATAGCGAGGGTGAACTTGAAGAGTTTGGTATTAGTTCAGGGAGTTCTAATTTTGGTGGAGTTGGATTTTTGGTTTTGACTGTTGTGCTTGTGATTTTGGCGTTTTTGCTTGGGAGAAGGTTTGGTTATAATAAAGCCAAAAGAAAGATGATTAAGTCTTAGTTAAAATGCTATTAGATTTTTTAAGGTTGGTATTTAGGGATCTTTGGAGAAGGAGGGTTTCGTCTTTTCTAACTCTTTTTGCAATTAGTCTTGGTATTCTTACTATTTTTGTTATATTTCTTTTAGGAGCAGGTTTTGAGAGTTCAATTGAGAAACAGTTTGATCAGATAGGTTCTAATAGATTGTATTTAACTTCATCGGCTCAGAGTATTGCGTCAAATACTTTTGTCAAAGGACTTGATGATAATATAGTTAGTTTGGTTGAGAAGAGGAGTTATGTAGATAAGGTTTATCCTTATTATGCCCGAGTAACTCAGGTTGAGTATAGTAATGAGTTTTTGGATGTTCAGATTTTTTCAACTGCTTTATCTAAGGATTTGTTTAATGAGTTTAATTTGGGATTAGATAAGGGAAGGTTTCCTAAGGAGAATGAGAGATATAGCGCAGTTATAGGTTCTCTTGTTGCAGAGGATTTGTATGAGAAAGAGGTTCTTGTTGGGAGTAATTTGTATATTAAGGGCGTTAAGTTTAAGGTGGTTGGTGTGTTAGAGCCTGTTGGAAGCCCTCCTGATGATTCTGTTATTTATTTTAATATTGATACTATTCGTGATGTTTTTGATGCAGGGGATTCTGTTGGGTTTGCAGATGTTATAATTGTTGAGGGTTATGATGTGGAGCTTGCAGAAGAGAATTTGCGTATTTTTTTGGAAAATAGGTTAGGTAAGGATAGTTTTGATATTAATTCTCCAACTCAGCTTTTAGAGCAGGCAAATTCAATTTTAAGGGTTGTTCAGTTGAGTCTTGGCGGGATTGCGTTTGTTGCTTTGATTGTGGGGGCTTTGGGTATTATTAATATGATGTATGTTATAGTTACTGAGAAGAGGAAGGATATTGGAATAATGAAGGCAGTTGGAGCTAAGAATAGTGATATTTTGTTTTTGTTTGTTTTGCAGGCAGGCATTTTTGGGCTTTTAGGAGCAATGCTGGGTATTTTTTTAGGTTCTTTTGCAGCAATTGGTTTTGAGGCTGCAGCTAAAGCTGGTGGGTATACTTTTTTAGAGATTGCAATAGAACCTCAGATTGCAGGTAGTTTGCTTGTTTTTGGGTTTGTAATAGGGGTTATTTCAGGGTTTCTTCCTGCGTATAGAGCATCAAAGATAAATATTATTGATGCAATTAGAAAATAAAGGTTTATGGAGTGAGTTTTGAAAGTTTGAATAGTTTTATAAATATATGTGATTTCTTTTTCACTATGGGTAAGTTGGATTTTACAAGTAGGAAGATTACTTTGAGGGATTTGATTAGGTGTAATTATAGTTTGAATGATTCTGAATATGATATTTTTTCTGCTTTGATTATGAGTAAGAGGGGACTCGGTGTAAAGGATATAGTTGATAAGGTTGGAAAGGACAGAACAACGGTTCAGAAAATTCTTTCTAAATTGTTAAAGCAGGGGCTTTTGATGAAAAGGCAGGTTAATTTAGATAGGGGATTTATGTTTGTTTATTTTTCAAAGAATAAGGAAGAGATGATTGCAGAGGTTGAGGATAATGTTGATAAGTATTTTCAAAGTATTAAGGATAGTTTGAATAAGTGGAAAAGTAAGAATTAGTTGTTGGTTTTGTTTTCTTCTAGTATCTCTTGTTTTGATTTTCTTTCATTAAGGAGATGTTGATTGCGAGGGCATAAAGACTGAATTTTATTAGGTATCTGTGCTTTGGTTTGTATTTTTCATTATAAATAGGTAAGGAGAACAGAAAATTTTCGAATTCTTCATAAGTTTTCAATCTAAATTTTTTAATATCTAATAGAATAATTTCTAAAGCCGCAAAATCCTTTAAGTATTTTATACTAACTAAAGATGATTTTTTAAAGAAATCCACAATGTCTTTTTCAGGTTCTAAGTGTCTTTTCTTGATATCTTTTCTAATTTTTAATTGTATTTTGATTTTCTCAATAATAACTTTTGATTTTCTTTTCCAGAAAAAAGAAGATATTCCGCCTGTGTTCGCTCTTTCAAAATTAAATGTTAGTTTATTATTGATATTTTTTAAATCATTAAATATTTTCAGGAATAGTTCTTCACTTCTTTTCATATGAAAACCTTCTGTGATTAAAGTTATCTCAATTGGTTCTTGTGGATTTTGTCTAATTATTTGCTCAATTATAGTGTGGGAGAATACCATATTACCAAGAGTGTCTAATGATTCTTTTTCTAAGATTATGTTTTCTTTTGGAACATTATTTTTTATTAAGTATTTAGAGAGTCTTGAACTTTCAGAACTCTCTGGGTTTAAATTAAAAACAGATAAGCCGCTGACAACAATTTTATACTCATTGTTGTTTAATATATCATTTCTAATTAATTCTAATAGTTTTCTTGAACGGGGTCTTTTGTGTTCATCTTCTCCACATAGTATTAAATAGATTTTTTTTATCATTTTATATCCAAATACTTTTTTCAATGTAAAATATATCTAATAACAAATGTAAGCATACTCCAATTAAAAATGCCCAAACTAATTCTTCGTATTCAACAAATGTTTTTTTTCTGATTATATGATGATGGTACAAGAATGTGGCTAATGTTAAAAGGAAGAAACCCAATGTGAACCAGTTAGTCCAATTATTAGTTAAATCTGCCCAAAACCAAAATGTTTCATCGTGTTCTATGTTAAATAGATATATTGTTCCTTGTTTGAGGGCGGTAAAGAAGAATTTAAAGAAATCAACAATTGTATTTCCAAGAAGTGTTGCTAAGAAAAATTCGGATTTTCTCCAGAAATAAAAAACTACACCTCCACTTAAAATCCCAATTAATGTGTGTGTTAAAACACCTCCCATATTAAACGCACTTCCTAGTTATATAAAAACTTTTAGATTTTTTTAAATAATAGATAGTGATATGTTTAAATTTGTGTATAATATAACCTTTTAAGTAAAAGCAAATATATATAAAGATTGTTTAAGGTTGTATAGTATGCATTTTGTTAAGGATTTGTATGAAGATAATGATACTGACCATCTTCATAATAAGTTTATTAGGTATAGTAAGGGGGGGTTTGTAGGACCTATTATGAAAATCAGGGTTTCAAATACAGGTGTTAAGATTGGTGCATCTTTTCATTATGTAGATGAGCTTTTAGAGATAGTAGCGGGTGTTATTGGGAAAAAAGTAGTTCATATTAGCGGACTTCTTATATGGAATAGAGATTTGGCATCAGAACTTGCAAAGTTAGGTATTATGTATTCAAAAGTTTCTAAGGCAAGAGGAATTTTTAAGTATAAGCTTGAGAATGATGTTGATATTAAGGATTTTGTTGAGACAATGAATAGTTATCATGTTCTAATAAATATTAGAGAGGAAGGAGTTTCGTATGTTACTAAGTCAAGTTTTCCAAAGCCAAATAAAGAGTTTGCAGCAGATTTCTGCAAAGTTACTCTTCCATCTAGTATTGCAGGGAAAGTTATTAGAGAGTTTGCGTTTGATGTGTCAGGTGAACCAAAACTGGTTGAGATTTTTCATGAGATTGAGGTTACTGGAATTGAACTTCCAAAGGAAGTTCCTGATTTTGATACTGCAAGACGACTTGCAAAACGAGTTGGTACTATAAAGAGAAAGGTTTGCGTTGATGGAAAGGAGGTTTCAACTCAAAGGGATTTTAATGTCTGATTTTATTTCCATATTTTTGAAGTTATTAGTTCTAATTCATTGTTGTATTTTGTTATTTTTCCCATAAAGTAATATTTTCGGGATTTGTGTAATTCATATTCTGATTTAAATGATACTGCTTTTAGAATTCCTGTTTCGTCTTTTATATTAAAGAATTTAGTTGAGTTAAAGTTAGATTGTTTTATTATTTTTCCTTCTACTATTATGTTTTTGTTTATGTGGTTGTTCGTTAGGTTTTTTATTTTTATGTTTATAGGATATGTAGTTTGGTCTATGTAAAATAAAATTAGAAATGAAATCAGAAAAGTCATTATTGAGAGTCGGATGTGGAATACAAGAGGTTCAATTATAGATAATTTGTCAAAGGATTTAGATATTGTCAAGGATTCTAATCCAAAGACAATGCATCATAAAGTTTTTGTGGTTGATTTGGAGTATGTTATTACAGGTTCAATGAATCCAAGTAAATCTGGGGTTTCTTATAATGATGAGAATTTGTTGATTATTAGAAATAAGAATCTTGCAAAGAGATATAAAGAAGAGATTTTGGGTTTGGTTGAAATAAAGGAATAAGAGAATTCTTAAAAGCAAAAGTTTATATGTGTGTGTGCACATAATATACATATGGTTACGATGACTTTATCTGTTCCGTCTGAATTAAGGCATAAAATGGAGTCTCATCCAGAGATTAATTGGTCTGAAGTTGCAAGACAAGCTTTTCTTTCAAAAGTTTCAGATTTGGATTTTTTGAAGAAATTTAAAGCAGAAAGTGAAATGACTGAGAAAGATGCTCTGAGATTGGGAAGAAAATTAAAAAAGGATTTAATGAAGAGATATAAGGGGAATAATAAATAATGGATTTGGTTTTGGATGCAAATATCCTCTTTGCTGCTCTTATAAAAGAGAGTGTTACTTCAAATTTACTTATAAAATCAGGTTTAAAGTTATATTCTCCTGAATTTGTATTTGAGGAATTTAGGAAGCATAAACAAACAATTTTAAGGAAGACTAAAAGAAGTCCAGAAGATTTTGAAAGATTGTTTAATATTTATGAGAATAGGATTGTTTTAGTTCCTTTTGAAGATTTAAAAGGATTTGAAAAACGAGCAGAAGAGATTTCTCTAGATAATGAAGATATTCTTTATTTTGCTTTGGCTCTTAAATTAGGTTGTCCAATTTGGTCTAATGATAAACTTTTGCAAGAGCAAGATACAGTTGAAATTCTTCCAACACATGAATTAATCAAAATGATTTAAATTTGGGTTTGGTTGAGAAGTAGAATTTAAGAATTTGTTTATTCTAATTCGTTATATCGTTCTTCAACTTTTGCCCAATTGATTATTTTAAAAAAATTCTCAATATATTCAGGTCTTTTGTTTTGGTAATCCAAGTAATATGCATGTTCCCATACATCAATTCCAAGTATTGGTTTTTCTTTGTTTGGGCAGACACCCATCATAAAGTTGTCTTGGTTTGGTGTATTGTATATTACTAATTTTTCTTCATTGTTTACTGCAAGCCAAGTCCATCCAGAACCGAAAAGAGTAGTCGCGAAATTGCTAAACTGATTTTTAAATTCTTCAAATGAACCAAATGATTCTTCAATTAAATTTAACATTCTCTTGCTTGGTTCGTTATTGTTATTTCCCATACTCTCCCAGTAAAATGTGTGATTCCAGAATCCTCCTCCATTGTTTCTTATAGCTGGTTTGTCTGAGAAGTTTGCAAGTATCTCTTCAATGTTATCTGTTTCAATTTCAGGTTCTAAAAGAGCGGCATTTAATTTATCACAGTAAGCCTGATGGTGTTTGCCATGGTGAAATCTTAATGTCTCTTCGCTAATGTATGGACTTAGCGCCGTATAGTCATAGGGTAAATCTTTTAATTCAAATTTTGCCATAGATTTTTGAATGTGTAAATATATATAAAGCTAACGTTTGCATGTTTTATTTCAAATTTGTAATTTCCTTCGTAAGTTTTTTTATTGCATTCCAAGATTTTTTTAAATTTTTATTTGCTCTATTAATTAAGATTTTGAGATATTCTTCATTGATTAAAATTTTTCTGTTTTCGTATATTGGGAGTTTGAGTTTAGAATCGCAAATTAGTTCAACTACTATTTTATTTCTGTTTGCGATTATCCCTACTTGGTTTAGTCCAGATTTTTTGCTAATGTGCATTAGTTTTCTGACAAGTTCATTTGTTTTAACGCAGATGTGTATTATAACTGATTCTTGAATGAAAAGGAGAGGAGTGTTTTCTTTGTAGTTATTTAATGAATTTGTTATGTCTTGGAGTTTTATTTTTTTATGGGAGACAAAGTGCCAAATATTTTGGGTTTTGCTTAAATCTTTCATTAGAGTTATTCTTCCGCTACAGGATGAGAGAGTAAACATATTATCTTTTTTGTTTATGGAGTCGCAAAGTGGTTTTATCTTTTCATCAATTTCTCCTATGTTTGATTTGTCTAATTTGGAAAGTGCCTGTTTTTTCCAGAATTTAAAGTCAGAGTAGTTTTTTGTCATAGAAATGTTATTTTTTGTTTCTTTTTAAAAATTTCCTGTTGCCTTTTTCTGACATTAGATTTATAAAAGGTTTTGTATTAATTTTTTCAGGCGTTATTTTAATTAATGCCACTAACCTTTATTGCGATGCATAAGGTAGCTTACAGATGTAGGAAGTTGGTAGTTTCATTGTTTCTATGTTTGTTTGATAGTAGGTTTGTAAGTTCTGCAATACAATTTTTTTGCATCTTACGTTTTTACATAATGTGATAGAAAATGGGAAAAGAAACTGTTGAAGCCTTAATTGAGGGAGGGAAAGCATCAGCTGCACCTCCAATAGGACCTGCGTTAGGACCTTTGAAAGTCAATATTGGGCAGGTTGTAGCAGATATTAATAAGAAAACATCAGATTTTAAGGGAATGAAAGTTCCAGTAAAAGTTATTGTTGATACTGATACAAAAGAGTATGAGATTGAGGTGGGAACTCCCCCGGCATCACAACTAATAAAATCAGAACTTGGAATACAAAAAGGATCAGGGACTCCTAATACAGAGTATGTTGCAGATATGAATTTGGAACAGATTAAGAAAGTTGCAAGGATGAAATTTGATGCATTGCTGTCAAATGATTTGTCTGCAGCGGTTCGCGAGATTGCAGGTACTTGTTATTCACTTGGGGTAACTATTGATGGAAAGAAACCAAGAGATTTTATTTCAGATGTTAAGGCTGGAACTTATGATAAGCAGTTAAATGAGGAAATTTAAAATGGCAAAGGCAAAAGAGAAAAAAAAGTCAAGTGAACCTTCTAGGAAGTATGATATGGTTAAGGAGTCACGCAAGAGCTGTCCTAAATGTGGGAGAGGAGTTTATATGGGAATTCACAAAAACCCAGACAGATGTCACTGTGGTAAGTGTTCGTGTGTTGAATGAATTAAGGAATAGTTTTTATTTTATTTTTGGTTTTCTATCTAAATCTTATTTAGTTTAATTTTTTATAAGAATTTCTCTTAGAGTTAAGAAAATATTACGTATTAAGCATAGAATTTTTTAGTTTTGTTTTTTAGATAAATAAAATGTTTGAGTATTGTATATGTGAACAAATTATTATGTTAAGTATGAAAATTTCCTGTTAAGTTAGTTTTTATTGTAAAGTCGTTAGTAATCTCTGGCTGAATATGTCGTAAAAACTTCATAATTACACCAAGATCCTATCAAACAAATCTTTTATTTGTGACAAATGTATCTTTTTTAGAGGGAGGTTTCAGGCTTAGATGCTTTCAGCCTTTATCCTCTATCGCGTAGCTACTCTGCGTGCCCATATGGACAACAGATACACCAGTGGCGACGACACATCGTTCCTTTCGTACTAAATGAATCTTTCTCGCAGATACTATTACACTCCATGCAGATATTATACCAACTGCCTCACAGCGTTGTGAACCCAGCTCACGAACCCTTTTAATGGGTGAACACCCCCACCTTTGGTAGCTGCTGCACTACCAGGTTAGGATGAGCCGACATCGATGTAGCAAACCGCTCCGTCGATATGAACTCTCAGGAGCGACAACTCTGTTATCCCCGTGGTAACTTTTCTGTCAATCCAAGGCCCCACTTAGGAGCACATTGGAGATCGTTAGACCATACTTTCGTAATTGCGATTAGTATTATGGTAATCACAATAAAGCCAGCTTTTGCTCTTACACTCTACGTTGGATTTCTAAACCAACTGAGCTGACCATTGGGCCCTGCTGATACCTTTTCAGCAGGGTGCCACCCCAGCCAAACTGCCCACCAACTACTGTTTCACATATAGTGATAAGCAACCAATTCTGTAGCGACAAGTATTTCACTGACGCCAAAGCTCCTTGTTGCACTACAGAATTGATCACAATAGCAGGCTGCAGTAAAGTTCAACGGGGTCTTTACTTCCCACATGAAGTCCCCGGCTTTTGCACCGGGAAAGTGTGTTCGGAAGGTTCTTTGTAGGGACAGTGGTGATTTCGTTACGCCATTCATGCAAGTCGTCAATTAAACGACAAGGCATTTCGCTACCTTAAGAGGATCATAGTTATCCCCGCCCTTTACCAGACCTTGGCCTCCTTGGAAAGAGGTTTTAGTTACTGGCAGTGGGCAGACTTCAGGAACTATACACATCATTACTGACTAGCAGTTCCCTATGTTTTAGTTAAACAGTCGAACCACCTTTGAAATTGCACCCTCAAGCTACTTGATTAAACACGTAGTTCAGGGACCACATATGCCGAAGGCATGTGGCTAATTTGCCGAATTCCCTTACAAAGATTAGCCTTACAGGACTTAGGTTTCTCACCTAGGGGCACCTGTGCCGGTTGTGGGTACATTTATCTGGAATTGATATAATTTTGTTTTCAAGGAATCTAGGTATTATTGCAAATTACACATAAAAACTTAATCAACTTCTCGTCATTACAACACTCCATTGATTTATTCTTCTTGAACCAAGCAAGCTTGGTAGCAATTAACCGAAATTGTCCAAAATTATACTTGTGTTACCACATCTATCCAAATAGTGCAGGAATATTAACCTGCTTCCCTTTCTTGTAAATCCAATTAGGACTCCAATTAGGAATGACTAACCCTTCTCTGATCTACATTGAGAAGGAACCCTTGCCCTTTCGCCCACTGCGATTCTCACGCAGTTATTCTCCTACTACCGCCGGGATTCTTATATCCATGTGGTCCACTTCGCCTTCAAGCGAAACTTCTGCCCACATGCATTACTAGTCTACCTTACACGTATCGTATACGTGAACTATAGTATCGGTAAGTGATTTAGACCCGATTATTTTCGGGGCAAATACTCTTGAAGAGTGAGCTGTTACGCACTCTTTAAGGGATTGCTGCTTCTAAGCAAACCTCCTCTTTGTCTTCGAATACTTACACCCTTTACCCTTTATCACTTGATCACTATTTAGGGACCTTAACTATAGTCTGGGTTGTTCCCCTCACGGATTGCAAGTTTACCCCGTGCAATCCCGTTTCCTAGTATCTACGAAGTTACAGCATTTGGAGTTGGACAAGGAAATGAAGAGATTTCTCCCCCCAACCTCCTTATCCGTAGCTCTACCTCTGTAACATTCTAAACTAAGACTTGACTAAGGCCAATTTTGACTAGAACCAGCTATCACCAGATTCGATTGGCTTTTCACCCCTATACCCAAATCACACAAATCAATAGACGCGATACTGCTTCGGCCCTCCATTCAATTTTACTTGAACTTCAGCCTGCTCAGGTATAGATCATCTGGTTTCGGGTTTGATATTTATGACTAAAGGCAGTATTACTACCCTTGCTCTCAAATTTGCAGCAACTTGGTTTCCCTGCGGCTTTCGCCATGCCATAAAAATCAGCTCCCCGGCCCGTTATTCAGAACGTACGATGCAACACCTTGATGCCGCATCATCCTATATCTACTATGTTTCAGATCTTTTCAGGACCTGTTAAGGCCTCTTTTCAACATTCCCTCACGGTACTAATTCACTATCGGTCTTGGGTTATATTTAGATTTGGAGGCAAGTGACCCCCACATTCACACCTAATTTCCAATAGATGCTACTCTGGAGATTTCAAAACCCCTAACAAAAATATTCTACGGGACTATCACCCTCTAAGGTTAAACATTTCAGAATTATTTGAATATTTTAATTAGGCGGAAAATGAATTCCAAACACCACATCTCAAATGTATTGCTACAAGTGATTCAGTTTGATCTGTTCTGCTTTCATTCGCCATTACTTACAGAATCTCACATTGATTTCTTTTCCTTTGGGTACTAAGATGTTTCAGTTCCCCAAGTGTGCTTTCGTCGAGCGAATATAAAGGAAGTCCTATTCGGAAATCGCAAGTTCAAAGGAAGTATGCTCCTACCTTACGCATATCGCAGCTAACCACGTCCTTCATCGCTACCCAAGCCAAGTCATTCACATAATAGATTTAATTAATAAAAACTATAAGGCTATTTTCATACTTAACATCATAAGTAATTGCAAGCAATTACCTTTGTTCTTCACTCTTAAGATAGATCTTAAAAGCTGCATACTCAAATGGACTCATCGGGACTTACTAACATATAAGATAAATCAAATATGCAACAGTAAAAATCTCGCGAGGCCTAATGGACTCGTCGGGATTTGAACCCGAGGCCCCCGCCTTGCAAGGGCGGTGCTCTACCGGACTGAGCTACGAGCCCATCCATTAAGCTCCGCCATAACTGACGGCACATTAAATATTAACAAGAACCTCTTTATAAAATTTATTATGAAAATTTAATCACATATTCAAAATCGTTTCTTTAAATTTATAGGAACCTATCATAAGTTGTCTGCAATTAGCTAAATCAATTAATATAATTAATAACATAATTTATTTCTGAATCCCTTTTCATTCTTAACAGAAGTGAATATCCTTTTTTGATTTTCAAGGTTTCATTTAAATTTTTGATATTTCTCCATTCTTTAATATCGTCCACGTTACCGTCCCAGCAATTTTCTGCTTCAGATGAGTCATCAACTAAAAACATCTTTGAGATTTTTCTCTTAGAATTTATTATAACATTCACATCTACTTCTTCAAAGACTCCTTCTTCAAAAAGATCTTTATCGTATAATTCAATTGTGTAACAGTAATCTTTTTCTGCTTCTATTGTACCTTTTTTTGATAGCGTGACAAAGATTAGAACAAAATTTAAAAGATTATTTTTGTTATCTAAACTCAAGCCAATTCCCATATCACTATATAGCCAGTCATCTCTGTTTAAAACCAAACTCCTGTGACCTGGACTTTCTAACCATTTCGAAACGGACAGGTTTCCAAGATATTCGTTAGACTCATTTCCTATCAAGGATGTATAAAATAAGTTCTCTCCTGCTGTTATGTAGAAAAAGTTGTTCTCCTTTAAAATATCATCAATGTTTTTCCCTTCTTCATCGGTATGATGAAACCCTTCATTAATTAGTTTTTCTGCTTTTATATCTGCAATTTTATCTAATTTATAATTTCTTCTTACAAAGTGCAGATTTCTATTCTCTCTTTCTTTTTTTATCTTATGAGAAACACTATCTCTAATCTCTGAGAAATTCAGGTTGTATGTGTCTGAGATAGTAGATAGATTATTGTTAAAATAGAAAACATATAAAACATTGTAAATTCCATTATCATCTAAGACTGACTCAACTCCAACTCCGAATTGGTTGTAACTCAAAATATTTTTTATATTCTTAGAGTTTTCAAAACTTCTCATCAGACATTCCACATTTTCTTTGTTTGTTTTAGTTCTTCTACAATTCTTCACATTATTACTATAAGGTATTGTATGAATAGTCTGGGCGAAATTTTTTTCAAATTCATTCGTTTCAAAACTATTTGTGTTTTTAAGATATAAAGCCCATTTCTCTGCTCGGTTTTCAAGATTTTCATTATAAATCATAGAGGTAAGATTATTTTCTAGTCTTAAATTATTAATTTCATCGATAACTGAATTTCTTATTTCCTCTTCGTTAAAGATATTCTTTTTTACATCAATGCCACTTGTTTCTTCGTTAATTGGCGGATTATCAGGAATTAAATCCTCTTTTTGTTTAGACTCTTCAAACTGACAACCAGTTAAAAAAGCAAGAAATAATAAGATTAATACTATCAATAAATTTTTTTTCCTCATATTAATTTCAAAATAAAACTTATTTAAAAGATTTTGTTTATTTAATTTTTACAAAAATTAGAACACTTTAATTATTTTGTTGAAGAGTTTGTGTTCCTTTCTTAAATTATTTTGCTATTTTGGAAGAGAAGAGTAATTTTTTTAATTAGTGGGGAGAATCAGAATTTATTATCCCATATAATTCTCCTAAATGTGAAATTATCCTATATGGACTTCCTTGCTCTAAAGTTTCTCTATTGTGGTATTTAGAAACAACCGCAATGGTTCTTACTTCAACTTTTTTTGCTTCTAAAATATCTCCTAATGTGTCAGCTATAAAAATGCAATCATTAGAAGTTAAACCATATTCGCCAAAAATATGCCTGAACTTATATACTTTTGATTTGTGAAAGTCCGAGCCTAAAACTTCTCTGAAAAAGGAATCTATACCATTATTTTCTAAATAACTTAGAATACACCTAGTTCCTCCTGAACTGTTTATATATAGTTCGTGATTCTCGCTAAGTTTCGAGATTGCATCTTTAATCTTATCTTCTATTCTTAGGTGGGAGATACTTGGATAAATAAATTCTTCATATTCTTTCCAGTTTACACTTCTAAATCCATGGTGTTTATAACTATTAAAGTTTTCGTTGTGAACATCTTTGAATTCTTGCTCAGATAACTCAATTCCTGCAAACTTCTCTATATGACATCTGTGAAACTCAAATGTATCGTGGAGTACTCCATCAAAATCAAATATTATTGCCATTATAAATAAGGGTTAAGTTCTATTACTTTTAAATTTTTGGGAAAATTGATTGTGATATAAGTTTCAAGAATTTGTATTGAAGTTAAAAACTATATCATTTTTATTATTAATAGTAAAAATTTCTTGAAGAATGTTTCTACACATAATGAAAGAGAATTTATTTGAATGCATAGTTTACTTATGATATTAATGACAGAAGTTGAAAGCATACTATATGAACTAAAAGAAAAACTTAAAGAATTTGAAGAAATCTTAAACAAATCACAAAAACTTGAAAACTCATTTTTATCAAATTCAATTAACTTATCTAACTTATCTTTAACTATTTTTGTACTGAATTACAACTGTGTAATCTAATTTTATTTTTGTGTTTGTAAAAAATTGTTCTTACTTTGAATATTAATAGTATAACGGCTCTGTCCGGAAATTCAAGAAAACTTAAAATATTGTATCAATAAAGCAACTTTTGACGAATAATTTTTTTCTTTGATTGAATATAGTTAGCATAGATTTTGGAAAAAGCAATTTCCGGACAGAGCCAGTATAACCCAAGTTTTATAAATTCTAATTCTTGTGAGATAGTATGACTGATGAAACTATTCTGAAAATCCCTGAGAATATTCGTGGATTTCTGAAAGAACTTAAAATAGAGAAACTAAGACCTTCTCAGGAGAAATCAATTAAAAGGGGACTTTTTGATAATAATAAAAATCAGGTAGTATGCTCTCCGACAGCATCAGGGAAAACTCTTATTGCAGAACTTGCAATGCTTGATGAAATATTAAACAAACAAAAGAGAGTAATTTATATAGTTCCTCTAAAAGCTTTGGCTTGGGAGAAATATAAGGAGTTTAAGGAAGTTTATGGGGAAAAAGTAAAGATAAGAGTTTCGGTTGGAGAGATTCAGAATGAGAAATATAATTATGATTATGATTTGCTGATTTTAACAGCGGAAAAATTGGATTCATTAATTAGGCGTAATAGAGAAATTCTTGAAGATTTGGGGCTTGTTATTGCTGATGAGATTCATTTGATAAATGATGAGAAGAGAGGGCCAACTCTTGAAATTCTTTTGTCAATCTTTAAAGCCAAGTATCCTAAGATTAGAATAATTGGACTTTCTGCAACAATAGGCAATGCAGAGGAACTTTCAAAATGGCTTAATGCGGATTTAATAGAGGATGATTGGAGACCAGTTGAATTACAGCATTATGTGCTTGTAGATAATGAACTTATAAGGTATAAATGAAGAGATAGTGTTTGGGAAGTTATATAGAAATGAGTCTAAAAAATGCAGTGGCCAAGAATTGATATAGTTAATGAGAATAATGAACTAATAGGAGAGTCTAAGGATTATAGTACGATACATGAAAAGGGGCTACTCCACAGAGCAGTTGTGGTTTGGTTTGTAACTGATGAGAATAAGATTATTTTGCAGAAACGTTCAGATGAGGTTAAGTATCCCCTTAAATATACAGAATCAGTATCTGGGCATGTGGACTCAGGAGAAGAACCTAAGCAGGCTGCTGTAAGGGAATGCTTAGAAGAATTAGGAATTAAAATCTCAGAGGAAGGTTTAGGGGAAGAACATATAGCCTATTTTGATGAGGAAGTAATTCCAAACTGGTATGAGAGTGAGTTTAGGTATATTTATTTTGTGCGAATAAGTGATGAGAGAATAATTAATACTAATGAGGAAGTTGAGGGGATAAAATTAATTCCAATAAGTGAAATAATAGAGTATTACAACTCGAATAGACGGGACTTTGTTCCAAGTAAGGATGAATTTTTTTATATGTGTTTTGATATTATTAAAAGTAAATTTTTGAATTAATCCCTATAATGTTGGTTTAGGTATAAATTATTTTTAAATCCACTAAATATTTAAGGTGAGAGAGATTTATAAATCTGTAGGTTAATAACGCTATTGTGGTTCAGTGGTAGAACGGCACCTTGGTAAGGTGCAGGTCCTGGGTTCAATTCCCAGCAGTAGCTTTTTTCAGTAATGTCTGCTTCAATTTCCGGACTTCCGGTTCTGTTCAATTTTGGGTAGGATTTTGATTATTTCTGGGTTCTGTTAAGTTTTAGAGGGATAGTGTTTTTTTTATTTGTTCTGAATGATTTTCCAACTTTTCATTTATTCCCTTTTTGAACCGTCCTGTTAAAAAAGAAGTTTCAATATATTTAGTTTTTCTTATTTGCTTTGATATTTTTATCCATGAAACTATTTCTGGTATTTCTTCTCTCCCACATAAATTATTTTCTCTATATAACCACGTAAAATATTTTTTTATTTTAATTTTGTATAAATTTAAACTATTTTTTGAAATTCCTTTTTCATCTATTGAACTAAAATATTCTAACAAGTCTTTTTTATCATAATCGAGAAATTTCTGGTTTGGTTTGAATTTACTAAGCTGAATTAGAGCGTTAACATATCCTTCTATGGTTCTTGGTCTTACAGGTTTTATCCCATAACCAATCCTCAATATCTTTATGAGGGTTAGTAAATCCTCTTTTAACTTAGGGTTACTTAACCTTTCAATCCTATTTTTTACTTTTAGATTAACTTTTTTATCTTTCTCATCCATTTTGTATAAATCAAGTGGATTTAATTAATAATGTTAATTTTAATTTCAGATAATTAAATAAATAATCTGTACCTAAAACGAAATTAATCCGTATAAGTTAATCTCAAAATTTATAAATGTAATTATAGGGAATAAGAGAGGAACTTAACTCATTGAGAACTCCTGAGTTTATCAGTTGGAATTTAATTTTGGAAGATATTTCCATGCTATTGTTTCCTCTGACTCAAGGAAATCATAATACTTGATGGAATCTGCGAATTTCTCTTTAATTATATTGAGAACTTCTCTGAAATCCTCGTCTTTTAGTACTTCTATCACTAGAATTGCATCCCATCTTCCAAATGTTTTTATTAATTCTATTATGTTAGGGCATTTGTGTGAAAAGTCCGCAAGTATATTTTCCCCTTTTGAATGCATGAAATTGAAACTTATGAATAGAAGGTATTTCTTGATGCCTATTTTTGTATGGTTTATGTTTATTCCATATTCTCTTATTACTTTTTTTCTTTCTAAGTTTTTCACTCTTAATATTATGGTTTTTGACGTTGTGTTTAGTTCATTTGCTATGTGGGAGAAATTCTTTCTTGAATTCTCATTTAGTTTGTTTATTATCTCAACATTCATTCTGTCCAGATTGACAATTTCCCTGTCTCCTGAAATTATTGCTTGCTTTATTGTTTTTCTTCTTGAGAGATAGCCTCTTGAAAAATGATACACAACTACTTGTGTCAGGATTGTATAATCTATTAATTTATTGGAATTATTATTAATAATTTCTCTTAGAATTTTGTTGAACTGAGATGAGTTGTGAGTTGAGAATTTCAGGAAAATGTCGTAGTTTCCAAACAAAATATTAATTGCAATAATTTCTTTGTACTTTTGGAGTTCTCGGATAATCTCTCTGATGTAATTTCTTGAGTATTTTTTCAGCCTTATAAGTACGCAGAAATTGCTGTATCCGAATTTTGCGGAATCTGCCACAAGACTGAAATTTTTGATTATACCCGTATTTTTAAGTTTGGATATTTGATAACTTACGCCTTGTTGCGTAATCTTTACTTCTTTTGATATGCTCTTTGAACTGATTCTTGAATTGTCCGATAACATATATAAAATTTTCTTAATTTTTAAATTCATCATATATTTTGTATATTTTTACTTTATTTATAAGTTTATTCAAAATTTCCAAGTATTTAATACATAAAAATTATATTATATGAAGAATACTTATAATGTATAAATTGCACATTCTAGTATATGATGCTTATTGACTGAGTATAGAGAATGTGTAGTTTAACAAAAATGATTGATTTCGGAGATTTTTAGAGAAGAAGAATGAACAGAGTTACTATGTCTATAGACAGAAGATTGGAACCTTATTTTAAGGGGAAAGTGAACGGAGATTATGAGTATATTCTTGGGAAATACAAAGAGTTTGAGAATAGAGGGCATGATATGAGAGTTGTTTTTTCAGATGATGTTGTGGATCCCAAGAGAGGTATTTTTGGTGGAATACACAGGTTAGATGATGGGAAGTTTAAGCAAGTGGGAAGAAATTGTGTACCGGAAGGAGACATTTTTTTTATGCAAGGATATGGGCAGGATACTGTGCGGGGTACGCGTGATTTAAGCAAGCCAAAGGATTTTTTAAGAGCAATTCAAATGTTATCGAAGAATCATAGGCTGATGGTTAATCCACCTGAAGTTAATTGGTACAGTTTAAAGAATGTACAGAAGAAGGTACTTAGGCCTTATCTTCCATACATGCCTTCTGTGGAACCTGAGAATCGCAAAGACCTTGAGAGAATACTCAGGTCGGGACAGAGAGTTGTAGCAAAGCCACAAATAGGAGAAAGAGGAGAAGGAATTGTATTTCTGGATTCTCCAGAGCAGGTGTCTGGATATTTTGATAGTTGCGAAAGATTAGGAGATTATTGTTTTGAGGGATTTGTACCTGCTAGCAAGGAAATTAGGTACTTTATATTAGACGGAAGGATACATAATAGGGTAAGAGTGAATTGCATGGAAGGTGGTTATGGTAGTGAGAGAGTTTCAGAGGTTTATATAGATGAACCACGTGATAGGAATCAAGTAGATGTTGTTGAACGTTTTCTGGATTCTCCTCCAGGTAGAAAAATTATTTACGGTTCAGTGGATTTCAGAGGACCTAATGTACTTGAGTTTAATGGTTCAGGGGCAGGCAGTCTTTATGGGATAAGAGGAAAAGAGGGGAGTTACACTGAAGTTATTCTTAATATTAACCCAGATATTGTTGATGCAGTGGAAAGGAGGGCTCAAATTGGACAAAAAGAACGTAGAAGTTACCACATCATTGGATGGGATGACTGGAAGAGAAGTCCCCAACATGGTAATGGTTTGGGAGGTGCACTACATCCAATTCCTCTTGGGAGTGTGTTGAGTGAGAGAATTCCCAGACGAGATCATAATTTTGAAGAGGTGACTCGAATTTGAAAGTGCATTTAATTGCCCCTTCAGGGAGTATAACGGATAAGAAGTTGAAAAATGCAATGGAGAATGTTCGCAGACTTGGTTTTGAATGTAAGAACTTGAAAGGTATCACCCAAAAATACTTGTATTATGCGGGAACTCCTAAGAGAAGAATAGAGGAAATCAACAAAGCCCTTGCAGACCCTAAGTCAGATATTGTTTTCCCAGTAAGAGGAGGGATGGGAGCTGTAAGTATACTTGAGAGTATTAATTATCATAAAATCAGTAGTCCTAAGACACTTATTGGGTTCAGTGATATAACTATACTGCTTTTGGCTCTTTACTCAAGGACAGACGTTAGGTGTATACATGGACCCAACATAGCATCAAAAGGTCTTTTTACCAGAGGACCAGGTATGGAAACTGTTCACTATCTTCAAAAGGCTCTTAATAGAGAAGATTACAGGATTGGTATAAAAGGAAATGATAGTGTGATTGTTGAAGGATATGCAAAGGCAGAGATAACTGGAGGTAACACGATCCTCGTTGGAAGAACTCTTGGCACTCCCTATGAGATTGACACAAAAGGGAAAATTTTATTCTTTGAACAATTAACGGGCGAATCACCATGGGTGTATGACATTTTATGGCAGTTGAAACTTGCAGGAAAATTTGATTCAGTCAAGGGAGTTATTTTAGGAGATTTCAGAGAGGCAAGTGAAGACATAAATGATTATTTAAGGGAGTTTTTCAAGGACTTTCGCATTCCTGTTATAATGAACCAGAAGATTGGACATATAAATCCTAACATATCAATTCCATATGGGGAAACATGCATAATTGACACGAAGAACAAATTCTGGGAGATAAAGTTCAAGAAGAGTAAGTGATACCAGAAGAGATATTGGGATAGGAGAAGAAATTCCAATAACATAGCATAATGATATGCTGATAGAAGTATAGGGAGAAAACTTTTGTAATTATTTCACAAGTTGAAGTGAAGGAGGTATTGTAACTTAAATATACAGTGTTTTGTTACAAATAAGTATAAATTTTTTATATATGCTTTGAAATTGTTCAAAATAGATTTCTAAATTAATTCGTGTAAGTTAATCTTAAGACTTATAAATGTAATAGGTTTGGAAGTATTAGATGTTTGGAAAGATAAAAGACAAATTAAAGAATGTTTTTGAGAAATCAGAGGAGATAATTGAGGAAAATCCTGATGAAGAAGTGGAGGTATCAGTTGATGAAATTTCTGATAATCCAGAAGAGAAAAGGGGGATTTTGTCGAGGATATTTGGAAAAAGGAAAAGTGAAGATTTTGAGGATGATTATGTAAAAGATTCAGAGGATGTTTCTGATGAGAAAAAAGAACCAAAGAGACAGAATAGAAAAAGGTCAAGAACCAAAGATGAAGTAGGTGAGCCTTATGATGATGAGGAGTTGGCAGAAATAGAAGAGGACATGGAGAATACGCAAGAAGAACAAGAGGTTTTAGAGGAAGAGAAAAAAGGGTTTCTAAAAAAAGTATTTACAAAGTTGAAGTTAAAGAAGATAAAGGAGGAGGATTTTGATAGAATCTGGTTAGAACTTGAGTTGTTTTTGCTTGAGATTAATATAGCTTATGAAGTGGTTGAAAAAATAGGGCAGAGATTAAAAGAAGAACTTGTGGATAATTCTTTTAACAGGTTTAAGTTGTCTCAAAAAATCAGGAGTGTGTTAGAGGAGGAAGTTGAAACAATTCTTAAAGATAGGGAAGGGGATTTTTTAGAAAGGTTGAATGAAGTGAGAGAGGAAGAGTCTCCTGTTAAAATTTTAATTCTTGGTGTGAATGGCACGGGAAAGACAACAACAATTGCAAAGATTGTTAATTTCTTAAAGGAGAATGGTTTGTCTGTTGTGGTTGCTGCATCTGATACTTTTAGGGCTGCTGCTGTTGAACAACTTGAGGAACATTCAAAGAATTTGGATTTTAGGTTAATATTGCACAAAGAAGGTTCAGACCCAGCAGCAGTAGCGTATGATGCAATTGAGCATGCAAAAGCAAAGAAAATAGATGTTGTTTTAATTGATACTGCTGGAAGAATGCCCAATAATTCAAATTTAATGATGGAACTGCAAAAAATTAGAAGGGTAGCTAATTCTCAGATGGCAGTTTTTATTGGGGACTTAATTTCAGGAAATGATTTAACAGAGCAGATTTATTTATTTGATAAGGGAGTTGGGATTGATGGTATAATTCTAACAAAGGTTGATACGGATGAAAAGCCGGGCTCTATTGTGACAACAGCGTATTCAATAGATAGGCCTATATATTTTCTCGGCAATGGACAGAGTTATGATGATTTATTAGAATTTGATGCAAAATTAATTGCAAGGCAGTTATTTGATATTGAAGATGAATAAGTTAGATAGAAAAGGAAATGTAGTTTATTCAAAGATTCTACTTATAATAATTGCTATATTTTCATTTATTGTTTTGGTAATATTCATTAGTTTTCAGATAGGAGATTCAAAATATGAGTCATCTTTAATTGAGTGTAATTTTTTTGTGGATAATATGAAACCTGATGAAACTTTTTTTAATAGATTGACAGAACCTAAGGGAATTCTTATTAAGACATTAGCAGGTACTTGTCCTTCAAAGACTATTGAGATAAGAAATAAAAATGTAGAACCTTTGGCAGAGTTGTCTAAGGATTGTTATTATAAGATGGCAAATGGAAGAGATATTATGGCGGCAAATTCTTATGGAAAAAGTATATGTGTATTTTGTGGTTTTGCAAAAGCAGAGAATGATATATCTGATTTGGGTTCTAAACTTGAGAAGATTTATGGTGATGAAGATTATGAGGATTTGTTTAAGGAACAAGAGACATCTAATTTGAATGATGTAACTTTGTCTCAGGGTGTTCTTTCAGATTTATCAGTTTTGGAAGGGGAGAATTTGATGGTATATTATTTTATATACAGACTCCCTAATTCACCTGATTTGAGTGGAGGATTTTTTGGAGATGCAGGAGAAGTAATTGGAGTTAGAGTAAATAGAGTTCAGACTTTTTTTTCAAGACTTGCATCAAAGTATGGAAATTTTTTTGTGAGAAATATAAATTATTTAGTTTCGGATTCTGCAACAGATTCTGTGAGTGGTGTTATTATTCAGGAATGGAGGACTGAGAATGAAGAGTTTGAGATAATAAATGAGAGTTTTCCTGCTTTGCCAGAGGATTATTCAGGAAATAATAATATAAATTTAGGTTGTGGTTATTTTGTGATTCCTACAAAGCATTATGATTAGTTTCTGGCTAAATTTTTATTGGTGTTTCAGAAATATGATGGAGATGTGGTTAAATTTTCTTGTGTATAATTAATGGCACTTATCTTTAAGTAATTTGAAGGAATATCTTTATATAATAGATATTGTTTGTTATGTTTGTCCCAATGGAAGAATTCGTTACTCTTCAACGGGATGTAAAGCCCTCCACAGAGGATCCTTTTGCAAGTATATGACGTCTAAGTCCTGCTATGAGCATTTGGGTTAGTGTTTGTGGGCTTCATATTTTTTATTTCTATTGTTAAGTAGGGTGAATTTTTCTTATTTGTTTAGTAAAATATTTTTAACAAATAATTCCCCTGCCATATATGATGACCTGACAAATGGGGCACTTGCAACATATTTGAATCCTAATTTCTCTCCTATTATTTTGTAGTCATTGAATTTCTGAGGAGTTATGTATTCATACACATCAAGTATTGAGTTTTTTGGTTTTAGATATTGTCCAAGTGTTAAAATGTCACAGCCAACTTTTCTTAAATCAATCATTGTTTTGAATATTTCTAATTCATTTTCCCCAAATCCAAGGATTATTGATGATTTTGTTATTATGTTAGGATTTATTTTCTTGGCTTGTTTTAGTATCATTAGTGATTGTTCATAATTAGCTCTTGGATCTCTTACTTTTTTTTGAAGTCTTTTTATAGTTTCAATATTATGAGCGAATACGTCTGGGTTTGAGTCAATAACTATTTTTAGGTTGTCTAAATCTCCTGCAAAGTCTCCTGATAAGATTTCAACAAATGCTTCTGATTTTTCTTTTATTTTTCTGATTGAATTTGCTATGTGGTTTGCTCCTCCATCTTCTAAGTCATCTCTGTCAACAACTGTTAAAACTGCATAGTCAAGCCCCATTTCTTCTATGGCATCGGCTAATTTTGAGGGTTCATCTTTATCAATTTCCTTTCCTTTTACTGCTGTTTTAATGGCGCAGAATTTACATCCTCTTGTGCATGTATCCCCTAAGAGCATGAATGTCGCAGTTCCTTCTTTGTCCCAGCACTGTGAAATGTTTGGGCATCTTGCCTCTTCGCATACAGTAACTAATCCTCTTTTTCTTAAAGCATTTTTAATTTTGGAATAGTCGTTGTTTAGAGAAAGTTTGTATCTTATCCAGTCTGGCTTTTGTTTCATATGCTTTTTATTTTTTTAGATATTATAAAGTTCTTTTACTTTGGGTTAGTTGGAAAATTTTATAAAATATATGGAATATGCAAAGTTATGGTTTTAAAAACTATAACGAAAAAGGTTGAGGGAGGAAAGTTGTTTAGAATTGATTTGGATTTTGATTCTAAGATTGAGAAAATTAAGATTACTGGGGATTTTTTTTTGCATCCAGAGGAAACAATAACTGATATTGAGAGTGTATTAAATGGCGTTCGTTCTGATATTTCTTGCGGTGAGTTAAAGGATAAGATTGATGGGGCTCTTTCAAGCAGAAATGCTAGTTTAATTGGGGTTAGTTCAGATGATATTGCAAATGCAATTTTAGAGGTGATTTCAAATGAATAAGTTTAGGTTCATAAGGCAAAAGGAATTTGATGCTTATATGAATATGGCTTTGGATGAGGCAATTTGCGAGAGTGTTCGTTCTAAAAAGTCAAATCCTACAATCAGGATATATACATGGAAACCTTCTGCAATTTCTATTGGTTATTTTCAAGGTTATCATATTGAGGTAAATGAGGAGGAATGTATTAGAGAAGGGGTTGATATTGTTCGCCGAAGAACTGGAGGAGGAGCAGTTTATCATGATGTACTAGGTGAGATTACGTATTCAGTTATTGCTCCTGATAGTTATTTTAGCAAAAATATTCGCGACTCGTATGAGGAGATTTGCAATGTGTTAATTAATGCTTTGTCTGAAATTGGGATAAAGGCAGTTTTTTCTCCGATAAATGATATTATAGTTAATGGAAGAAAGATTTCAGGAAGTGCTCAGACAAGAAGGGAAGGGATACTTCTTCAGCACGGAACTCTTTTGTTTAAGGTTGATGTTGACAAGATGTTTTCTCTTTTGAGTGTTGGGAAGGAGAAGATTGCAGATAAATTAATAAGTTCTGTTAAGAAGAGGGTAACTTCGATTAGTGATGAAGTTGATGTTGGTTTTGATTCTGTTTGTAATGCTTTGGAGAATTCTTTTAGAAAGAGGTATAATCTGGAAATTAGGGATTATAGTGAGGAAGAGATTATAAGAGCAAAGGAACTTTCAGAAGAGAAGTATTCAACTAAGAAATGGAATGAGATGAGATAATTTTTTTGTTTTTAACTAACTGTAAATCCTTTAGATTCAACCCCTGATTTTGTTCATCATTGAGTCAACCCTTATCTTTCTTCTGGTTTCTTCTGATACTTCGTTTTCCATCATCTGAAAGATTAATTCTAATTTTTGTTCTATATTATTTAGTTTGGCTCCAATTAATGTGATTTTTGCTTCAAGTGTGTCAATTTTTGTTTTAGTTATTTCTACGTGGATGCTGTTGTCTGAGTTGCTCTCATTTGAACTGTTGTTTGTTGGCTCAGGATTGAACCCTGAACTTAATGATTTAATTGGTGTTGAAGATGAAAAATCATGTGTATCGTACTCGTGCTTATCAGTGATAGGGGATGTACTCCCAAATGAACTTGAAGAACCAAAAGTTGGCATTGCAGAAACAGGAGAGTTTAGAGGATTCTCTTGTGGCTTGTCTGTTCCCATATCACTTAGTGATGGAAGATGTGTTGTATTTAGTTTATATTCTCTATCTTCTTTTTTCTTAAATGGATTAGGAAAATTCATAAAGTTACAAGTGATGGGTGTTTAATATGAATTTATTTTAACTGTGGGATAAGAAATATTAGGTTTATTTTATATCAGTTTTAATTTTCATACTAAATACTAATTTGTTTCCTTCAAGTCCTATGTCTGTTATGGAGATGTTTTTTAGTGTGTATCCTTCGTTTAATGTAATTTTTTTTTTCATTATGTTTGGCAGAATTTTTTTGATTTCATCAAGAGTGTGAAGGGAATTGTTGATATGGATTTTTTTACATTGGTTGCATATTTTAAGATTAATTGGTTTGATTTCTTTAACAGGAGGATAGGATTTCTTGTAGCATTTGTGACATTTTCCACAGATAAGAGATTTTGTTTTTTTCCCGCATTCAAAACATGATTTTCCAAATATAGACATATTAGTAATAGTAAATGTTTATTTATAATGATTGTTTTTTTAGGTTTGGTTTATTCTGAATCTTTGTGAATTCCTTTAACTTCAATCTGAAAACTTTCAATTTCTCCTGGGATGTTATCTTTTAGAAAATCTAAGTTTTTTATGTCAAAGTGAATCACTTTTCCTGTTTTTGTGCATAAGAAATGACAGTGACTTCTTTTAGTATTTGAGTAAACGGTTTTCCCCAAACAGGAGTAGGAATATATTTCTTCGTTTTTTCTTAAAGTTTTTAAGTGCCGATAGATGGTTGCAATTCCTATTTTTCTATTTTTCTGAGACACTTTTTCTAAAAGGTCTTCTGCTGAAAAGAAAGTTTTTATGTTGTCTATTTCCTGTTCTATTATTTTTTTCTGGATTGTATTTCTGCTTTGGTTCATCTTACTGATAATGAGAATTAATAATACTTATAAACTTAACGAAATCATTAGTATATATGAAAAGAGAATTTGTTTTGTTGGGTTTGTTATTTGCGTTTGTTGTTTTATTTTTTGCAGGGTGTGCTCAGGTAAATTCTTCAAGTTTGGATAGTTCAGAGGTTGCATTGGATAATCAGATTTTTGTTGTGACGTTTTATCCAGTTCAGGAGATTACAGAAGCAATTGCTCTTGATAGTGCGGAAGTATTGGTTTTAGTTCCAGTGGGAGTTGATCCTCATAGTTATGAACCAACGCCAACTCAGGTTGTTTCTTTGTCAAAAGCAGATGTTTTTATTGTAATGGGTGGGGGTTTTGAAAATATAGAAGAAAAGATACTTGATGCAAATTCAGACATTAAAATGATTGATGCAACTCATACGTTAGAATTAGTTGGAGAGAATGAAGATTATAATAAGGAGTTGGATGAAGATGAACATAGATATGATGAAAGTGAAGAGGATGAACAAGGACATGATGACAAAGAATCTAATGAATATGATAGTGAGGAATATGATCCACATGTTTGGTTATCAATTCATAATATGGAAAAGATGACAAGGGAAATTGAAGAGCATTTAAGTGAGATGTATCCCCAAAATGCACAGATTTATTCTGAGAATTCAGAAGTTTATTTAGAGAAACTTAGAGAGTTGGAAGAGGAATTTGATTTGGGGCTTTCAAATTGTAGTAATGATAAAATAATTGTAAATCATAAAGCTTTTGGATATTTGGCTAATGAGTATGGATTTGAACAGGTTAGTATTTCTGGGTTTTCTCCCCAGAGTGAACCTTCACCTAAAACAATTCAAAGAGTTATAAATGTTGCAAGAGAGAATAATTTAAAGTATATTTTCTCAGAAGGACAGTTAGATCCTAAAACTGCACAGACTATTGCAAATGATATTGGAGCAGAAGTTCTGGAATTAAATCCTTTAAAGATGAATGAGAATGAGGATTATTTTTCAATTATGAGAGGTAATTTAAATAATTTGAAGATAGGTCTTGATTGTCATATGAATTGATTTTTGAAGGTTTTATATTAAAATGGTTAATCAATATCTTTTTAATTTGCTTTGGATTTGTTAGAGTTAGAAAATGAAAAGAAAAACAGTGAAAACAATAATTAGTGTAAGGAATTTGACGTATTCTTTTAATGATTTGGAGAATGTTTTAGAGAATGTTTCCTTTTCAATTAATAAAGGAGATTTGGTTGCAGTTATTGGTTCAAATGGGACAGGGAAATCTACTCTTGTTAAGATAATCTTAGGTTTGCTTAGGGCAAAGAAATCAAGTATTAAGGTTAATGGTAGGTTATCTTATATTCCTCAGAAATTTAATTATGATTCTAATTTTCCTGCAAGGGTTAAGGAGATTTTAGATTTGGAGTGTTGTGATTGTTCTTTAAGAGATGATGTTTTGAAGAGTCTGGGAGTTTCAAATTTTGAGGATAAGCAGTTTAAGAATTTGTCGGGAGGACAGGCTCAAAGAGTAATGATTGCTTTGTCATTATTGTCTAATCCTGATATTCTAATTTTAGATGAGCCAACGGTTGGGGTTGATACAAAGACTCAGGAGGATTTTTATAAATTGTTAAAGAAGTTAAATAAGGAAAGGAATTTGACTATTCTTTTTGTTACACACGATACAGGGATGATTTCAAGTTATTTTACGAAGATAGTATGTATTCATGATAAGAAGGTATGTGTTGATGATGCTAAGAATATTCACTCATTGTTATATTCTACTTATGGGGATAGTTTTCATGAGTTAAGTCATAAGCATAGAGGACATAGTTAAAATGGTTTTTGAGGTTTTATCTTATGGTTTTATGCAAAGGGCATTGCTTGGAGGGTTAGTTATAGGGATTGCTACAGCGTTGATTGGAGTTTTTCTGATTTTGAAAAGGTTATCTCTTTTAGGGGATTCGTTTGCACATGCTTCGTTTGGGGGGATTGCTCTTGGGTTTGTAACAGGTTTTAATCCAATGCTTATGGCTTTGGGATTTGTAACTATTGCATCTTTGGGAATTGATAGATTAGTGAATAAGTTAAAGTTGTATGGGGAGAGTGCTATTGCTCTTATTTTGTCTTTTGGGTTGGCTTTTGCATTGATATTAATTAGTATTGCAGATAAGATGAATACTGATATTTTTTCATATTTGTTTGGTTCAATCCTTACAATTAGTTATTTTGATATTGTTATTGCAATAATTGTTTTAATTCTGATTTGTATTTTTTATTTTTTTAATTATAAGAGTTTGCTTTATTTGGCTTTTAATTCTGATGTTGCAAAGGTTAGAAATAAGAAAGTTGAGTTAATAGATAAGGTGTTTATTGTTCTTTGCGCCATTACTGTTGTTATTTCTGTTAGGGTGGTAGGTATTTTATTGGTTTCGGCTTTGTTGGTTATTCCAGCGTTAATCGGGTTAAGAATTGGTAAGTCGTTTAAGGCGTCAATTGTGATTTCGTGTGTTGCATGTGTATTAGGGATTTATCTTGGAATTTTTAGTTCATATCTTTTTGATTTGCCAGTAGGAGCAACTATTGTAATGAATTTGATTGGTTTGTTTTTATTATCGATTCCTTTTTCTTCAATTTTTAAAAGTAGAGTTTAAATATTCTGTTTTTGTAGAGATCAGGTTGAGAAATTTAGTTTTAATTGTCTGTCTACCTGCCCATCTGAAGATCTATATTCTGCGTCATTTTGATCTCTGTAAGTTATCTTGTTATCTTGTTTTGTATCTCTATAGACATTCAATGTTCTACCTTTAATCATTTTAGTTCTTTCAGGTTCTCTATATAAGTTTTCTTCTAATTTATTGCTTATAGATTCATATAATTTATTTAGGTCGTCTTCAAAAACTCCCCAATTAAGATTATATGATGTTGGTCCTATAATTTGAATTATGGAATTCTCATTAAGTCCTTTAAGTTGATTAGAAGAGGCTACAAATTTTAGAACTCCATACCACCTGTCTTTCTCAGTAGTTTTCCTAATTACATATAATTCTCCTCGCTTGTTTCTTATATCAGAATAGTCTTTATAGCCCATGATGGACCTACTTATGTAATAAGTTAAATCTCTTTTACTTGCCGACCTTAAAGACATATTTCCAATGAATTCTTTCTTAGTGATAGGTGATAGAAGATGGAATGTTTTATTCCTAAAAAGTATTCTGTCATATAATGCCACATTACTACTGTTAAGAGACACATATTTATAAGTTTGTTGTTTTTAGGAAATTTTGAGATTTAATATTAAAAATATTACGAAATTTTATCCCATAATCTTAATTTTTATTCAGAATATTCTATTTTTTTAGTGTGTTTTTACTGGGAATAAGCGTAAATGCAATTAAGAAAAGACCCCAGCGGGATTTGAACCCGCACCAAGAGGGCCGAAACCTCTTACTCTAATCCAGATTAAGCTATAGGGCCATGAATAATAAAGAAGAGAAATTGAACTATTAATATAAAGTTTATTGTAGTTTATCTTGGAAAAAACTAATTAAGAAATATCGTAAACCTAAATTGTAGATAGATAAAAATTATTATGTTAGATACTTAAGTATCATATTTGTTGATTCTACAATTCTCTCATCTCTTGGTCTTAAATCTGGCTTAAACTCCTTTCCTATTATATGCTGAATTCCTATTATATATCTAACTCCTGCTCTTATTTCATCTTCAGGCTTTAAGAGACCTCTTTTATCAAACTCCATTCCTCTAACAAATTCCTTTGAATATGAAACAGGTTTTCCATTTTCTCCTATTTCAATATTACCAGAATCATCAAGTCTCCAGAATCGTGAAGAATCCAATGTAAATAATTCGTCTGCTCCAAAAATTTGACTCTTAATTATTTTACTAGGTATTCTTCCGTGCTCTAATTTGGTATCAACTAACACCAAACCACTTTCGGAAAGATAGTCTGCTACAAGGTTAAATGCTTGACTTCCAACGTTTACTATCTTTGTATAATCACCTTCTGTACATATTCCTCTGCTAATGACTTCCTCGGGTGATATGGTTTCATCAACCTCTGATTTTGTAGATGGAGAATCAAGTAGGAATGGGAGAAGTCCGTTAGGAGATAAATTACTTACCTTAAAATCTCTTCCTGCATAATTAAAACTTTCTAAGTCATCTTGTTTAGCCCTCAACCATGCCTGATAGAGTGAGGTTTGAGTGGAGCTTTCTGCCATATATTTTCTAAGAACACTCTCTATCATTATCATATGAAGATTAACAGTAGGGATTACTGTTGATGTTGGCTCAAGATTTAGAATATTGAATTGAGGATCTCCTAAAGTTTTTCCTACAAGTCCTCTCATAAATTCGTGATTCACTGCAAGAACCTGATCCTTAAAAGGAATAGTTCCTCTGTTTATATCATGAGTTGATACCTTGTTTGTTCTATACATAAGGCGAAGGGGAAGATATTCAATTTTTAAGTTTTCGCCAAAAACACTATCAGTTACTTTCCCTTTTCTGGTTTCTATGTCTTCCTCATTTAGTCTTGGAATCTCATTATCTCTAATTAACTCTTCAATTGTTCTACCTTCATTTACTGTTGGGCCATACTCTTCCATAAGTTCTCTTGCTTGCTTTTCATTTAACATTTTTTTTAGTACCTTTTTGAATTCTAAAAGAAAGACTTAGAGAGTTCATAAAATTTTACTATTTACTTTAAATGATAACAAATATTTTATGTAACAATAGAAATGTTTAAATATGAAAAGTGTGTGACATAACTATGCTTGATATTAAATTAATTCGTGAAAGACCTGATTTTGTGAAAGAGGAATTGAAAAGAAGAGTTGATTTTGATGTATCAATTGTTGATGAAGTCCTAAGAGCAGATGAGAAGTGGAGAAAGGCTAAATTTGACTTAGACAAACTAAAATCAGAAAAAAATAAGGAGTCAAAACTTATAGCGCAAGTGAAAAAGGAAGGAGGAGATATTAAGTCCCAGTTGGATAAGGTTAAGAAGGTAGCGGATGATATAGTTAATAAGGATGAGCAAGTTAAAAATTTGGAAAGTGAGAGAGATGAGATATTGATAAAAATTCCAAATCTCTTAGATAAAGAAGTTCCTTATGGCGAAGATGAAGAGGATAATGTTGAGGTGGAAAGAAGAGGAAAGAAACCTGAATTTGAATTTGATGTAAAAACACATCAGGAAATCTGCGAGGCAAATGATTGGTATGATTTAAAGACTGCCGCAAAGCATTCAGGGAAACGTTTTTATTACTTGAAAAATGAACTTGTAATGCTTCAATTTGCCCTCTACAATTATGTTTTAAATAAAATGATTTCAAAAGGTTATTGTCCTATAGAAGTTCCTCCCATGCTTAGAAAAGAAGCGCTTGGAAAGTCTGTTTCGCTTAGTGATTTTAAGGAATTAATTTATGATATTGAGGGAGAGGATTTATGTTTGATTGGAACATCAGAGCATGCTCTTGCTGTGTTGCATGCTGATTGTGAAATTAATCATAAGGATTTACCTTTGAAGTATGTTGGTTTTTCTGCGTGTTTTAGAAAGGAACTTGGAGTTACAAAGGACTCAAAGGGGATATTTAGAGTTCATAATTTTAATAAGATTGAACAGTTCATATTTTCAAAGCCAGAAGATTCAGATGAGTTGTATGAGGAGATATTAGGTAATGCAAAGGAGATTTTTGATGAGTTGGGACTGCATTATGGAGTTGTTGATATTTGTAGTGGAGATATTGGTTCGATGGCATCAAGAAAATTTGATATTGAAGCGTGGCTGCCTTCTCAGAAAAAGTATCGTGAAATGGTTAGCGCCTCAAATTATAGAGATTATGGAGCAAGAAGGTTAAATGCAAGGTATCAGACAGAAGATGGAACATTAGAATTTATGCACACTTTGAACTCAACAGCAATTGCTCTAACAAGGGTTATTATTGCAATAATTGAACAGTATCAGACAATGGATGCAAATGTAAGAATTCCAAGAGTTCTAAGACCTTACTTAGGAAACAGGAAATTCCTAAGGATTTAATCCCATTTTCTATCTAATTCATCTTCTTTGTTATTATCTGCAGAATTATTTTCGTTTTTCTTTCTTTCTTCTTGTAATGATTTTTTAGTTGAATTTTCTATTTTCATGCTTGAAGGGTCAAATGTATCTCTTAATTCACTTTCAGTTGGCATATTTTCTATTCTAAAATCATTATTATTTTTTGTTTCATTTTGGAAGGTTTTTTCAATGAATTCTCTATCAGCCTCAAATTCTCCATCTATTTCAAATTCTTCATCTTCTAGGTTCTCATTGTCTTTGCTATTTTGCAGGTTTTCCTTTTTGTCATAATAATTCTCAACCATATCCATTATCCTTGATTTCTGGATTTCAAATTCTTCTAAATAGTATTTTTCTTTATCTTTTATATTGCTTAAAAAATTGTAATTCCAAATGCCTAGAACACCAACTGTTAGAAAGTATAAAAGGAATACAGAACTGTCTGAGCCGTAAAGGTGGTATAAGTATATGTAATAGATTATTGGCATGAATAAACCATTAAACGAGATTGACCAGCCCACTGAATTTTTCATATCAAGCGCCCAATTTCTTACCGCCCAAAGTATTGTAAATATCGCAAAAAGTATTAATGATGATATAATAAATATGGATTCAGCACCTTTGAAGAAGATTAATCCAAAAATAATTGGACAGATACCAAATGTGATAAGTTCTGAAATGTTCGTTAGATATTTGTTAAAGTTACTTTGATTAGTATGTTGCAAGTCTTTGATCATTAAATACATAGTCTGTATGATTAATGCAAGAAACATTGCAATAAATCCATATGAGAATTCTTCTATAATGAATTGGTGTAAAATAAATAATGAAATTATAAATAGTAGAAGAGGGATGGAACTGCTAATATTGTAAAGGGTTGTCAGGCTGTTTTGTGAACTCATTAGAACTTTTATAAAGTTTTTATTGAAATATATTTATAATTATTTTGAAGGGAATAAAATGTCCATTTGGGAACTGCTTAAGTTGAGGGTTTATTTATTGTAAACCCGTTTAAAGGAAGTTCAATATTTAAATTATTTTCAACACATCCAACAACAGAGAGCAGAATTAAGGCATTAAAAAAGTCAAGATGGTTAGATAAAAATTTTATTTAGAATTACTATTAGATTGCATTAAGTTGGTCTGCAAATTTTCTCCTTGCCCCAACTAATAATGGTGGCTCTAACCCATCATCTACATGAGAGATTCTTCTTCTTGTATTAGGTACATATGGACTTTTTATATAGTTATTAATAAACCAGTTTTTTACATCTTCTGTGATTTCCACTCCTTCATCTCTTAGAGTTCTTACAACATCAATTCTGGCTAAATCCCTTCTGTAGGAATAACCAGCCGAATTAGAAGTATTAAGAATAATATCAATGGATTCTTCATTGGATAAACCTATAAGGCGTCCGATTCTTGTTTTCTGTCTATATACTCTTTTATGGTCAAGTCCTGCAAATCGAGGGAATTTTAATATAGCTTCTTTAACTCTTTTTTCGTTTTCATATACTTGTGTTGCTTCTTGTACAACTCTTTTGTGGTCATATCCTGCAAATGGAGGGTGTTTTAATATAGCTTCTTTAACTCTTTTTTCGTTTTCATATACTTGTGTTGCTTGCTTTACAACTCTTTTGTGGTCAAGTCCTGCAAATTGAGGGTGTTTTAATATAGCTTCTTTAACTCTTTTTTCGTTTTCATATACTTGTGTTGCTTGCTTTACAACTCTTTTATGGTCAAGTCCTGCAAATGGAGGGAATTTTAATATAGCTTCTTTAACTCTTTTTTCGTTTTCATATACTTGTGTTGCCTGCTTTACAACTCTTTTATGGTCATATCCTGCAAATGCAGGGAATTTTTCTATAATCTCTTCTAATCTTTCCTTTGAAATTTCATAGATTTTACAGATTTCATCGAACCTATTAAATTCTTCTCCTGATGTTTCAAGAACTTTTTCTAATGTCACAATATGATAAAAAATAGAAATATATTTATAAGTTTGTGTTTTTTAATCACTCTTGGGTGTCAAATAGCAAAAATAAGAGAGATAAAAATATTTTTGTTATCTCAATTATTAGAATTTATATTTTCTTTCCAATGTATTTTAGTATGAATATTTCCTTGATGTTATGAACAGTTCCAAATATTTCAAAGAGTTTTCTAGTCTCGTTTTCATTAATTTTTGAGTCAAGGATTGTATCATAAGATATTTCTTCAAATTTCTGGTTTCCATAAAAGTTTAATTCATCTAATTTTTTGGCAAATTTTAGGCTTCCTATTTCAAATTGTTTGTTTGATTTGTTAATAACTCCTTTTGCTGCTAATGTGTCGCAGACTCTTAGGATTTCGTTGAATGTGCTGTCGGTTTTAATCATTAGTTCAGCTGGATTAAAGCTGTCTTCAAGTTTTAGAATGACTTTTAGAAATTTCATTTCAGTATCTGTTAGGTTATCAGGATTTAGATTTGCATCATATCCTTCATAAGGAAATATTTTTTTTATTATTTTTTTGTTTGCTCTATCGTACAGTATGTTTGCCTGTTTTCCTGAACTTGTTTTTAGCTTGATTATTGATGCTGGGACTAATTGGATTTCAATTTTATCGCAGTCAAGCATTACTTTGGCATCGTCAGGTGTTATTTCTGCACTGATGTGTTGGATGAATTCATTGTTCTTGCCAGAAGTAAATATTTTGTCATCATTTCTCTCTTTGTTCATTTCTTTTTCATCTGTTTTATTTTCTACTTCTTTTATTTCTTTTTTATCATCTTCTGTTTTCTCGTTATTTGTGTTTTTTTGTTCATTTTCATTTGGTGTATTAGCGTCTTCTGATTTGTTTCCGTTTTCATCTAATTCATATGGAAGTGTTATGTCAACGGTTTCTCCTCCGTGTTTTGAAATTCTTGGTCTTATGTTTATTTTTAGAGGTATGTCGATGACTCCAGTTAGGAGGCATGTTCCGATGTTTAGTTTTTGGATTTCCCCTTCAGAGTCAGAAGATACACCCTCTGATGATGATATAACAGATTTTAAGTCGTTGGGATTTGTGATTTTAAGAAGTATCTGGGTTGTGCATTGGGAGATTACATTTTTATCAACTTTTGCTGGTCTTTGTGAAATGACGCATAGTCCAAGTCCGAATTTACGACCTTCAGCAGCAATTGTCCGAATTACTTTTGAGGCTTTTGTTTCTCCAAGTGCTCTTTCAGGGCAGAAATTATGGGCTTCTTCTAAGACTAATAAGAAGGGTGGGATTTCTTCTTTTTTTCTTTTGTCAAATAAGTCTCTTATTAGTCCGCTAATGAATGTTTCTTGGACATAGGGCTCAACTCCTTTTAATGAAATGATAGAGCATCTTTTGTATTTTACTATCTCTTCGGGGGGCGTTGGGGTGTTTGAGTATAGTTTTAATTTTTTAAGTTGTTCAAGCATTGTTATAAGAGACCATTTTGAGTTTGATTCTTCGTTTGAAATGTTAAATATTAATTCATCAATGCTTAGTTTGTTTGTTGTGTTGCTGAGAATGTTAAATAGTATGTTTGATTGGGCAGGGCTTAGTTTTTGGGGAAGGGAATCAACTAATTCCTGAGGTTTTAGTTTGTTTATGTCAAGTGTTATTGGTTCACATTGAGGATTTATTTCAGTGTCAGGGGAGAATTCTTTTACTCTTTCTAAAAATCCCTGAGGTTTTAAATTGAATTTTTCAAGTCTGCCCAAGTCTTTTTTTTCAGCGTTGGGATATTTCAGGGATGCATATTCGTTATGAGGGTCAAGTATTACAATTGGTATGTTCTTTTTCAGGACTTCTTCAAGTATTACTCCAACAGTGTATGATTTTCCCGCTCCTGATTTTGCAAGAATTGCCATGTGTTTTGTGATTGCTTTTTTAAGATCAATTGAAATTTTTAAACCTGAGTGGTGTTCTAAGACTCCTATGAAGTTTTCTTTGTCAATGTTTAGTCCTATTGTTTCTTCAATAAATTTGTCATCAGCTTTTTCAATTTGTGCATCTAATAAGAATGGTGTTCTTATGTTTTTTAGTACTCCGCTTTCTCTGTACCCTATAATTTTGCAGTCTCCTAAAAGAGTATCGCCATCACGAGTTATGTTAGTGACTTGGGTTAGAATGTTTGGGAATTCTTCATGATTTACTTTTAGGAAATCAAATGTTTTAACATCTCCTAAGATTTCAATTCTGAATTTGTAAATATCTGATTTCCCTATTAATTTCGCTAACATAGTAGTATAAATTATTTTAGATGTGTACTCTTTATAAATTTTACTTGTATAAGTTCGGTTTGTAATTTTTCATATCAAAAAATTTCTTAAGTGCCGATTTTACAAGGAGATACTACTTCTTAGTTAACATATATATATATAAAAAAGATAAAAACTAGATGTAACTTTGGTTATAATGTGAAAAATGAGAAATTTAAGTGATAAAATAAGAGATCTTCAGGAGAAATTGACAACTGGTCATGAATTTACAGTTAATGAGATGCTAGGTTTTTTAGCTTATGAGAAGCAGATTTTAAATTTGTGCAAGGGATATGACAAAAGATTTAGCAAAGGGCTATTTAAGAAAAGTCTTACTAAAATGGCAGAGAAGAACATTGAAATTCTTAAGGAGAGTTATTATTCGCTGGGAGGTATTAAGCTGGATAGTGAAAGAAAAATACTTCTTAAGCGGAATAATAAAAAAATTAGAAATTTGTTTGCAGGTTTGTTAAATTTTTTAGGATTATTAGAGGCACGGAAAGAATATGAAGACATAAGGAGAGAAGATGAGAATATGATTAGAGGATATGAGAATGTGACGGGAGTAAGTGTAATGTACCAGAAGACCCTACAAGTCCTACAAGGAGAAGAAGCTAGAAGAAAAAAATATTTAGCTTCGAAAAGAGAATTTGAAAGTAAATTATTGATTCAAACTTTAAGAAAAATATATAATGATTATGAATCTGACAATTTTTCGTTGATTCAGAAAGTTGGGGATTCGGGTCTTTTTATCAAAAAATAGTCAATTTTTTGTTTACAACTGTTTGATTAATAAGAATTTTTAATTAGCGTTTTTTTGATTGGATTGTATGAGAATAGATTCTGTATTGTATGAGGTTTCTTGGGAAGTTTGCAATAAGCAAGGGGGAATTTTTACAGTCATAAGTTCTAAAGTTCCATATATTGTGGATAAAGTTAGAGATTATTATATGGTAGGTCCTTACTTTGAGTCTTCAAAAAAGACTTTTTATGAAACAGAAGTTCCTCAAAATCTAACTGAAAAAGTAAAGGAATTAGAGTCTATGGGAATAAAGGTTCATTTTGGAACAACAGATATTTCAGGAGATAAAAATGTTATATTAGTTGATTATATGAGTTATAGTGAGAATATAGATGATATTAAAAAGAAGTTATGGAAGAGATATGAGATTGATTCTTTGAATTCAGACTGGCATGATTATGATGAAGCAATTCTCTGGTCGTGGTGCTGTGGAATAGTTATTGAGAAATTAAATGAGGATAATGATGAAAATGTATTAGTTCATGCTCATGAATGGATGAGTGGAGGGACTATATTATATTTTAAAATGAAGGAAATTCGTAAGTTCAAATGCATTTTTACAACCCATGCAACGATGCTTGGAAGAACAATTTCATCTCATGGGGAAGATCTTAGAAGTATACAGAATGTAATAAATCCTCAGAGATATGCTTATGATATGGGTGTTCATACTAAGCATCAGACAGAGAGAGTTTTGGCTCATATTTCGGATTGTTTTACAACAGTATCAGATGTTACAAATAATGAGGCAAGAGCATTATATGGAAAGGAAGCTGATGTTTTATTGTACAATGGGTTTAATAATCAGAATGTTGATGGATTAGCATGGGGTGATGGGAAGTTCAGGAATTCAAGGGAAATAACAAATCATTTTATTGAATTGTATTTTAGTAATTTTTATGAGATTGATACAAGCAAAACTAAGATTTTTTATACAAGTGGGAGAAATGAGTTTAGGAACAAGGGATATGATATTTACATAAAGGCTCTTTCAAGGTTAAATGAAAAGTTAAAGAATGAAAAGTCAGAGATGGAGGTGTTGAATTTTTTTATTGTAATCATAGGGGATTTTGAGTTAAATTCTCAGATATTTGATTCAACTGCAAATTATAATGAAGAGAAAATTGATGGAGGTTTTAAAACTCCTCTTTCAACACATTGCATAGAAGAGCATGATATTATAAGGTGTTTAAGAGAGAATGGACTAGAGAATTGTAGTGATGATAAGGTTAGAAATATTTTAATTCCTGTTCTTCTTGATGGTTCTGATAGGGCTTTTAATAGAGAATATTATGAGTTTATTTCAGGCTGTGATTTAGGAGTTTTTCCGTCATATTATGAACCTTGGGGATATACACCTCTTGAGAGCATTTCGTTTAGCGTTCCTGCGATAACTTCTAATCTTGCAGGTTTTGGGCAAACTATTGAGTCAGTTCATGGGAGTTTGTGTTCAGGTGCTTTAGTGCTTGATAGGATTAATTGCAGTGAGGAATGTGCTATTGATGATTTATGTTTTATGCTTGATAGTTTTTTGCAAGAGAGTGATGAAGCAAAGTCTTTTCGCAGAGGTGTTGCAAAGAAACTTGCTTTAAAATATGATTGGTCTGTGTTTATTGAGAACTACTTGAGAGCATATGATTTTGCGATAAAGAAATTGTAGGGTGTGTTTTTAATAGATTATGATAATATTTTTAAAGGCAGGAGAATATTTATTTTTCAGATGTCAGATAAGAAATCAAATTCTTTAAAGGGTGCTCAGGATATGAAATTAAATTTTGAAAAGATTCTGTTAATTATTTTTTTAATTTTTTGGACTGCCTTAGCAATTAATCCTAATTATAGGAGTGTTTGGGTTTCTGAAAATGTCCTGTTTGTTATTTTTTTGTTTGTTTTAATTTTTACTTATAAGAAGTTTCGATTTTCAAGGATATCTTATTTTATGATTTTTTTAATAGGAATTTTTCAGACAATTGGAGCTCATTATTCTTATGCGGAAGTTCCTTTAGGGTTTTTTCTAAGCGAGTTATTTAATCTTGGTAGAAATCATTATGATAGAATAATTCATTTTTCGTTTGGGCTTTTGCTTACCTTACCTGCTTATGAACTTTTAACAGAGAAAAAACTTTTGAAGAAGAATTCATTGTTCACTTTGCTATGCATAGTTCTTTTTGCTTTTGCAACCGGGGCGATTTATGAGATTTTGGAGTGGGGTTATTCTATTCATTTTGAGGAGAAAATATATGGTGGAGTTTTAGGTTCGCAAGGGGATGTGTGGGATGCACAAAAGGATATGCTCTTGGAAGGAATTGGAAGTATGATTTCTTGTTTCTTTATTTATATTTTTAAATTCAGAAAAGGTTCTAAAGGAGAGAAGTAGTGGGTTTTTATATTTAATCCACATTCCTAAATTTTGAAATAATTTATTATTTACTTAATAATTAAGAGGATTTTATATAAAATTTTTGCAACTCTTGTTTTTATGAAGATTTCATATGATTTCATTCTTGATACTGTATCATTTGAAACAAAAGATTTGATTAATTCTAATTTTTTCCTGACTGACTGCAAAGGTGGTTTTTTGAATTTGGGAGTTGTGAGAAATTCATGCAAGTTTCAGGGTTATTCATTTTATGATTCTAACTCAAAGCAAACTTACAAAGTAATTGATGAGTTTATAGTATCTTCTCAAAAAGAGCCTGTTGAGGTAAAGTATTCAGGGCTTGAGGTAAGAAGATTCTTTGATGGATTTTATGATAAATTCTATGTGAGTTCTGATGAAGTTTTGTTTTATTCAACAAATAACCCTGTTTGGATTGAATTGGATTTAGATGCAAGAAAATCTGATGATTTTTCTGATATGGGAAGATTCTATAATATTAGTTATGAGAATGGTATCTGCGTAATAGAATACATTAAGAAAAATGGAGAGAGTGTTGATTATAAAGTGTATTTGGCATTTGAAACAGAGAACTTGGAAATTGAGGAAATTAAAAAATGGGTTAATAAGAAGTATTCTTATTCGCAGGAAAGAGATTCTTTGTTTGATTTGTATGTTTTTAAGGCTTTAATGTTTAAGGTTAAATCAGAGGAAGAGATAATATTTGCAGTAAGTCTTTTAAGAGATGAGGCAATATCAAAGGTTTGTAGGGCAAGGTTAAATTTTGAGAAAACTTATTTTTCCGATGCTCAAAACACACAGAAATTATTAGAGGATAAAAAATTTAAAAGGTTAATGACTGCAAATGTTAATTTAGCATATAAATTGTCAAATAATGCTGTTTATAAGTTTTTAAATGGAAGTGGAGCTTTTGCAGGAATTCCTTGGTTTTCTGATGTCTGGTCAAGGGATGAACTTGTAAGTATTTGGGCTTTTATTTCAAATGGAGAATTTGATTATGTCAGGGGCAGGTTAATGCATTATATTAAAAATATTGATGAGGATGGTAGTTTGAAGATTATTGATAAGGATGGTTCAAATTGTTCTCCTGATTCAGTTTTTTGGTTATCAAAAAGGTTTACTGATTTTATAAAGACTCTAAAGAAGAGAGAGGAACTTTATAAGTATTTTAGTAATTATGAACTTGAGGAAATTTATAATAAATTCGTAAGTTCTTTTAGAGCGATTCTAAGAAGGAACTGGGATAGGGAAGTTAGTCTTCTAAGAGTTGATAGAGGAGATTCATGGATGGATACTATTCCGTTGGATTATCCTTTGGATATTTTGGTTCAATTGCTTGGTTTTGTAAGTAATATTACTTCGTTTGCAAGAATTTTAGGGAAGTGGGAGGATGAGAGCAATTTCTCAGAGTTTGAGAAAGAGTTCAGTTCACATATAGCAAGTATCTATTTTAGAAGTGGAAATTTATATGATGAACCAATGATTGATAGGTTGTCGTGCAATGTATTTTTGGCTTATTATTTTTATAAATATTTTTTGACAAGTGAGGATTGGGAGATGGTATTTGATAATGCACTGAAAGTTATGAAAACCGATTGGGGGGGTGTTTCTTCTCTTTCAAAGAAAGATCCTAATTTCAAGGATTCTTATACAGGTGAAAATAATTTGAGTTATCATAATGGAGATTCATGGTACTGGATTAATAATATTGCAGCAATTGTTTTAGATGATTTTAATGGAAAGAAATATAGAAAGGAAATTAATAATCTTCTACTTAGTTCAACTAAGGATATTTTAGAACTTGGTTGCATTGGCTTTGGTTCAGAGATTAGTTCAGCAAAGGAGCAGAAGCCTCAAGGATGTTATGCTCAGTTATGGAGCAGCACGTCATATATTGAAATGGTAGATAAACTGTTTAAGAGATGTAATCCTAATTGTTAAGAAATATTGCTTACTTTATTGGTTTTTAGTTCCCTTTTTTTTTCTTTTAATTGAGCAACTCTCATTTTCAAGTCACGCATTATGTTCATGAAATACACGTATGCATCATATGGTGAGTCGTATGCTGAGAAATATTTGTGAACGTCTCCATCTTCTGAGTATTTAGTGCTCATATAATAGAAATGATCTGATGTTGTAAGTTTTCTCCATTTTTCAAGTATTTCTTTGTCTTTGAGTTCTTTTACATCTTTTTCCATTTTGAATATTTCATAACTGGCTTCGTTTTGCAAATTGTTTCCAAGCCATGCTGATAAGTCTCTTTCAGTATCCGCCCATGTTAGTATATGAGGAATGTCTATTTCATCTCTTTTTTCAAATCTTTTGATTGCTTCTGATGGTGTTACAAATGAGTTGTGGGGGTTTTTAAGAATTTCTTGAGGGAGTTGTTTCATAAATTCAAAAATTCCTGTATCTTCCCATTGGTGTTCTCCAAATGTTTCGTAGTCCATAAATAGATTTATTATCTCTCCATTTCCATTTGCTCGGTTAATCCAATGGGAAAATTTCTCGGTTGTAAGAGGCCATTGTTCCCATGCTTTGTTTGAGAATCTAAATGCTATGTCATCTGATAGTTTGTAGTTTTTTAGAAATAAAGAAATTTTTTTTTTTGAGTTTTTTGGCTTGTATAGATAGTTTGCTGACCTGTATCCAAGAATGGGATCCCAGCCCTCGGCTAAAACTCCTTTGTATCCCATGTTCTCAATGAAATTGCCTAGTTCGTTTGAATAAGCTAATTCAGTGTTTCTGAAAATTTTAGGCTTGACGTTAAAATGTTCTTTTATTTTTTTGTTATGTATTTTAATTTGTTCTTTAAATTCTTCTTTTGAGTACAAGAAACTAAGGGAGTGATGATATGTTTCAGAGAGAAATTCAACGCATCCGCTTCGGGATAATTTTTTGAATGACTCAAGAACATGGGGAGCATATTTTTCCATTTGTTCTATTGCAACTCCTGAGATTGAGAATGCAACTTTAAATTTTCCTTTGTGTTTGTTTATTAGTTCAAGAAGCAGGTAATTCATAGGGAGATAACACTTGTTTGCTACTTTATCCATTATTTCTATGTTTTTTTGTTTGTCAAAATACTTGCTATCATGTCCTATGTCAAATATTTTATATGGCTTTATTCTAAAGGGTTGATGAACCTGAAAGTAGAAGCATACTGCGACCATATAAAAGGGAATGCTCTTTGTTATTTATAGTTGAATTTTCACTGAGAGTAAATACTAGACTTTTAATTTTTGTTTAGTTCTTTATACAAGTTATAGCATTTTTTTGCTGGTTTGTTCCAACTGAATTTGTCAATTTCAGAAAATGCCGCATTTCTCATGTGTGAGTGGAGTGTTGGATATTGCAGTAAAGCGAGGATTTTGTGAGCCATTTCATCGCAGTCCCAGAAATCAACTTTGAATACATTTTGCAATACTTCTGATATTCCCGATTGTTTTGAGATGATTGAGGGAGTTCCTTTGGATATAGCTTCAATTGAAACTATGCCAAATGGTTCAGATATTGATGGCATAACAAACACATCTGCTCTTTCAAAGAACTGGTTTGCTTCATCACGGTTGTATTGTCCGTGGAAGAATACATTTTTGGAAATTCCCAATTCAACTGCAAATTCAATTACTTCTGAGAGCATGTCCCCACTCCCAATCATAACAAATGAAACATCTGGGTTGTATTCAAGGACTTTTTTTGCTGTAATTAGAAAGTGTCTTGGGCCTTTTTGAAGAGTCATTCTTCCTGCAAATAAAACTACTTTTGAGTTCGGGAGTAAATTATTATTTGAGGTAAGGCTTGGCTTTAAGTCTGAAATCCCTCCGTTGTGAATGACTCTGATTTTGTTAGGGTCTACTTTGTAATCATTTATTAGCCTGTTTTTAACAAAGTTTGAAACTGCAATTAAAATGTCAACTTGCTCAAATCCTAATCTTTCAATTTTGAAAACTTCTTCCCATCCTCCCATTCCTCCTGTTTTATCTAATTCTGTTATGTGAACATGAAATACAACAGGTTTTTTTGTTAGTTTTTTAAGAAGAAGAGCCGCAGGGACTGTTGTCCAGTCATGAGCATGGATTATGTCAAACTCTCCATCTTTGTAATTGTCTGCAATTCGTTGAGAGTATAAGTAAACTTCATAGAGTAAGTTTTTCCCATAGATTTCTTTTAGGGATTTATTGCTGTTTGTATTTTTTTTATCTTCAAGGATTCTTTTGTATCTTTGCTTGTAATATTCATTGTTATCGTATGAATAGAGAAGAGTCTTGATTTTATTGATTTTTAAGTTCTCTTGTCCTGCTCCTAACTCATTAGCAGATGTTAATTTGATTTTATCAGAGATACTTTGGTTTTCAATTCCATAAGCCATAACGTATTCAATTTCCAAATCATCAAATTCACATAATGCTTTTGTTAGTTCATAGCAAACTATTCCTACTCCTCCTGCAAAAAATGGTGGAAATTCCCAACCAAGCATTAATATTTTCATTAAAAATGGAGGGTTAAAATGGTTTTATATTATTTACTTGCTACTTAATAATTAGAAACAAAAAAGTTTGAAGAATATGTTTAGTCAAAGTTCATTCTAAATGATTTACCTGTTATTTTAAATCCTAAACTTTCATAATATTTGTGAAGTTCTTCTTTTCTATATCTTGATGCGCATACTAATTTGTAGCAGTTATTCTCTTTTGATAGTTCAAATGTTTTGTTTAGGATTTTTTTGGAGATTCCTTGTCCTCTGAATTCTTTTTCAACAAATAAATCTTCTAAATATCCAAAGGGTCTTTTGTGCAAGTCGTTTTTCATAATGTATAAGTATGCTCTTCCAACTTCTTTTTTGTCTATTTCGCATATTACTTTTATTCCAGTTGATTTTATGTTTTTTGTTTTGATTTCCATATTTATTTTACAGTTACACTTTTTGCAAGGTTTCTTGGTTTATCAGGATTGTATCCAAGTTTAAGGGTCATCTCAAATGAGAGTTGTTGCATTAGAACGGTCATAAATATCTCTTCGTAGTATTTTGGAATGGACAGATGGTAGTCAAAAATAGCTGATTTTTTGCTTGATATTCCAATAATGACCCCTCCACGTGTTTTAATCTCAATTGCGTTAGATATTATGTCTTCTGAATCCCCAAGAGCAACTACTGGAACTCCTTTTTCAATTAGGGCTAATGTTCCGTGTTTTAGTTCGCCTCCTGCGAAGCCTTCTGCGTGGATGTAAGATATTTCTTTTAGTTTCAGGGCTCCTTCTAATGCAAGGGGGTGGTTTTTGCCTCTTCCAATGAAAAAGAAGTCTTTTGATTTTTTGAATCTTTTGCAGATTTCTTTAATTATCGGTTTGTTTTTTGCAAGGACTTTGTCAAATTCTTTTTCGTATTTGTTTAGTTTTTCTATAATTTTTTCTCCTGATAGTTTTTGTTTTAGAAGGTATGTTACAAATATCTGGGATGAGAATGATTTTGTTGCCGCAACTGCAATTTCTCTTCCGCAGTTTAGATAAATGCTTCTTGATGCGAATCTGTCAAGTGTTGAGCTTGGGGTGTTTGTTATCGTGAAGATGTCATTTTCATCCCGAAGTGCTTTTAGTGGATGGATTAAATCTGCTGTTTCGCCTGACTGAGAGAGTACTACAATTGTTGAATTTTGGATTACTTTTGTATAGTTGTTTAGTTCTGATGCAAGGATTACATTTGAGTTTATTCCTTCTTCAAGGAGCATATAGTGCATATAGTATGCAGCGTAGTATGATGTTCCAGCAGCAGTAAGGACTAAGTTTTTTTTGTTTTTTATTGTGTTTTTTAAGTAGTTTACAGATGATAGATTTTCACTTGTTATTAGGTTTCTAATGTATTTTTGTTCGTATATTTCTTTTTCCATAAATGTCTTGTGTTCTTTGTTTACAGTCATTATGGATTTTACTGATTTTCTCCATTTGGGTGTTATTTTTTTGAAGTTATGTAGAAGGGAAGAATTAGTTTTACCTTCTTCAAAGGCGGCTATTAGTATTTCGTTGTCGTTTAGTATATTGTGTTTTTGAGAGTTGTTTTGAACAAGTCCGATGTCTGATGAGATTATTATTTCGTTTTTCTTTGTTCCAACTATTATAGGGTTGATGTTTTTGTATGCAAGAAGAATATTTTTGTATTTTATAATAAATGAGAATTCTCCTTTTAGTTTTTTCAGTATTTTTTTTGTTACAAGTAGTAAGTCTGATTTGGAGTCTTTTGTCTCTTTGATAAAGTATGAGTATAATTGGGGGATTACTTCTGTGTCTGATTCTGATATGAAGTTTATTTTGTTTTTGAATTTTGTTTTAATGTCAAGGTAATTTTCAATTATTCCATTCATTACTACGTAGAATTTTTTGTCTTTGTCAAAGTGGGGGTGGGCATTCGTTTTTGTGACTCTTCCATGGGTTGCCCATCTTGTGTGTCCTATTTCAATGTTTGACTTGAAGTTTTTCAGTTTTTCAATTTGTTCTTTTGGTAGTTCTCCAATGTCTTTTTGGAGTTTTTCTTCTTTTTCATTTGACAGGAGAATTCCGTATGAATCATAACCCCTGTATTCAAGAAATTTCAATCCTTCAAGTGTTTTTATCGGACACAAATCCCTTGACATTCTTGCAATTATTCCGCACATATCCTTTCAAATTTGTTCTTGTATATAAATTTTGCTAATATTCGAGATGTTAGATAAGTTGGGAGGTAATGTTCATTCTTTGAGGATAATATATTGAAGGATTATAAAAATTATTCCAAGTGAGAATTATAAAAATCTCTCATTCCATTTAGAACAGTATGACAGATTTCTTGAGCAGATTCCTTTTCTTCTTTAGTATATTCCATCGCTAAAACCCAAGAAGAAAGTTTCTCATTATGCTTATTATATAAAGTAACTACTTCGCAAATTGAATCAAGTTCATTTGAAGAATTAGGTATATAGCCAGAATTCATATAAGCATCCTTTGGTGCTGTATCAATCACATATCCTTTTAATCCTTCTAATGTAAAAGGATTCTGCATAAAGTGAACAATTATACTTGTTTGGCTGATACTTGCAAAATATACTACTCCATTATTTCTAAAGGTAACCTCTTCTGCATTATAATGTAAATTTGAAGTACCTAGTCTTTTAATAAGTCCTCTATCACAATTTATGGCTCTTCTATAAAGTTCTGTTCCAAAATTTTGATCGGTTATTTCTGGCAATGGTTCAGAACAGATAGGATCTGGAATATGATTTCGTTCTACCTGACCATTGTAACTTAAAAGAACTCCTCCAATGACTGCTGTACCTAAAATCTTTTTAATTATATTCATAGTGTTTATATGTAATTGATAATAGTTTAAAAATTTTTTGTTTTATTAACTCTAAAATAGTGATAAATTGTTTGAGAATGCCTTTAATTTGCCTACCAAATAAATTAGAAGTTTTAGATTAATTATATGATTTTCTATTTAATCTCACTTCTTGCTCTATTAAGTTCTTCAAAGTTTCCAATAGGATACCAGTAATCTGTTTTTATTATTTTTATTTTTTCGCCTGTTTCTATAAGATATTTAATGTAATCGGTTATTTCATATTCTCCTCTTATTGAAGGCTTTAATTTGTGTTCAAAAATCTTTTTGTTTAAAGTATATCCTCCTGCATTTGCAAGATTACCTATAGGATTTTTTGGTTTTTCAACAATATCTGTTAGGTAATCATTTTCATCGTAATCAAGAATTCCAAACTTTGAAGGATTAATTACATGAGCACCAATTATCCCAAATTCATTCTGTTTTGATTTCTCCAAATCACTTTTGCGTAAAATATCATCACCATATATTACCATAAATCTCTCATTCAAAATGTCTTTAATCTCTGAGATAGCATAACCTGTTCCCTTAGTCTTAACATTTGCGTATTTAATAGAAACTCCTTTGTATGAATTTCCGATTTTTTCTTTTATTTTATGCCCAAGATAACTAATAATAATAATAATTTCTGAGGCTATAACTGATACACTATCAAGACATCTTTCAAGTATTGATTTTCCATTAATATCAACTAAAACTTTTGGGATGGTGTTAGTAAGTGGTAGAAGCCGTTTTCCTTCCCCTGCGACAAGAACCACAACTTGAATTTTATTCATAACAAAAATATAGGAGGAGTTATTTATAAGTTTTTATTTTTTATGAGAGGTTTTGTAGAATATTGATTGCACTTTTAGACATCTATTCCAAGCCATACGGTTCTGATTCAAATTCAAGTGCTATTTTTAATATGTAACTTATCGGATGATAGAGAGGTAAATTTATAAATTATAAAATATGTTATAAAATATCCTCCTGCAAGTAATCAACTAATAATCTTACTCCCACTCCTGTTGCATGAATTCCATTATATTTATGGAAATGTGGGTTTTCAGCAAATGCTGCTCCAGCAATATCAAGGTGAACCCATTTTACTTTTTCATTAACAAATGCTTCCAAGAATGCTCCTGCTGTGATAGTTCCTGCATATTTTCCTCCGAGATTTCTAATATCTGCAATTTTTGATTTATTCATTTCCCTGTGCTCATCATGTATAGGAAGTTCCCATCCCATATCTCCTGTTAATTCTCCTGCTTCAAATATCTCTCTGTTCATTTGAGAATCATTTCCTATAATGGCAATTAAACTCGGACCAAGAGCAACAAGACATGCTCCAGTAAGAGTTGCCAAATCAATTATGTGTGTTGGTTTGTAGTGCTTTTGAATGTACGATAAGCAGTCAGCTAAAACTAATCTTCCTTCGGCATCAGTGTTTGCAATTTCTACTGTTTTCTTAGAATAGGATTCAATAACATCTCCTGGTCTGTATGAGTTTGCATCAACTACGTTTTCAGCACATCCCATAACCAAGACTAAGTTCTTTTTCATCTTTAATTCAACAGCAGTTTTAAATGCTCCAAATACAGTTACCGCTCCTCCCATATCAAGTTTCATAGTCTCAATGTAGTTTGTCGGTTTTAAGTTCAAACCCCCACTGTCAAATGTTATGCCCTTTCCGACAAGTGCAGTTTTTTCTTTTGATTTCGGGTTTCCTTTATACTCAACTATTATCAATCTTGGTGGGTGGGAAGAGCCTTTTCCGACATTGTAAATAAGATTGAGTTTTTCTTTGAGTATTTTTTTCTCATCAAGTATTCTGCTTTTTAGTTTATGTTTTGCTACAAATTTTTTTACAATTGATTCTAATTTCTGAGGGGTTATAATAGATGAGTTTTCGTTTACTAAATCACGAACAAGTTTGACGTTAGAATTTGTTTTCACACTCTTTTTCAGAAGAGAATCGAACTTGTCTGAAACATCCAGAAATATATTTATTTTTTCTTCTTTTTCTTTTTTTAAGTACTTGTCAAATTTGTAGTCAGTTAAGTCAATTCCATCAATGACTGCCCTGATTTCATTTGTATCTTCTTTTGGAACGTTTATTGAAACTTCATTTATTTTTTTGGATTTTAGAAATGAAAACAATACTGAGTAATTATTTCTAAGGTTTTCTAATGTGTAATTTTTCTTAAATCCCAAAAGGATTATTTTCTTCCTGTTTACTTTGGTGTAGAGTATCTCAGCGTCTTCTGATTTAAATCTAAATTCTTTTATTTCTTTTTCAAGTTCTTTTCTTTTCTTTTTATCAAAGAACTTTACTTTATCCTTCTCACTGAATGTGGGAATTACAACGACTTCTTGTTTTTTAGAACCAATTTGAATTACCATAAAATAGATTTATTCTTATAACTTATAAATTTTTTCATATAATGGCTCTGTCCGAAAATTCAAGAGAACTTAAAATGTTATATAAATAAAGCAATTTTTGACAAATATTTTTTTTCTTTGATTGAATATAGTTAGCATAAATTTTGGAAAAAACAATTTTCGGACAGAGCCCATATAATCTGAATTGAATAATATGAGAAGAAGAGGTGTATGTTTTGCTAAAGGGTGGGGATGAATTACTACTCCTCTTCCAATTGAGACGAGGGGGAATTCAAAACATAACCTTTAAATTAACAATATTTATAAAAAGATATGTTTGTGTAGTATTTAGTTATGAAGATTGAAAAGAAGATAAAGAAGCAGATAATTAAGAAAGCAAGTTCTAGTCCTGAGAAATATTTTCCTGTCAAGGTTTTAGAGGAGTTGGGGCTTACAAGACAGAAATGCTCAAAGTGTTCTACAGTGTTCTGGGCAAGTGTTAAACGTGATGTGTGTGGGGATACTTCTTGTGTTGGAACTTATTCATTTATCGGAAATACTCCTGCAAAGAAGAAAATGGAGTTTGCTCAAACATATGAACTATTCAGAAAATTTTTATCAAAAAGAGGATATACGCATGTTGACAGATTCCCGATTGTTGCGAGGTGGAGAGATGATTTGGATTTTAATATTGCATCAATAATTGGATTCCAGCCGTATGTTACAAAGGGATTATCCCAGCCACCTGCAAAATTAGTTACAATTCCCCAAAACTGCATAAGATTTTCTGATATAGACAATGTAGGTTACAGCGGAAGGCACGGAACTAATTTTGTCATGATTGGACAATTAGCATTCACTAACCCCAAAGAATACAACCAAACAAAATATTTTAAGGATTTGTTTGAGTGGTTTACAGAAGTTATGAAAATTCCAAAGGATGAATTGCAGATTCATGAGGACGCTTGGGTTGGAGGTGGAGACTGCGGTTCTTCTATGGAATTTTTTTCAAGGGGGTTGGAACTTGGAAATCAGGTTTATATGTGGTTTGATATGAGTGATGCAGAAGATATTTCCGAGATTAAACCCTTAAACATTAAAGTCTTGGATATGGGGATGGGACTTGAGAGATGCTGTTGGTTTTCAAAAGGAAGTTTAAACCAGTACGAAGCCTCAATGCCGATAGTTTGCAAATATCTGTTTGAGAAGTCAGGTTTAAAACCTGATTGGGATTTGTATAATAAGTTTCTTCCATATTCAGGAAATCTGAATTTAGATGAAGTTGATGACATTGATAAAGTCTGGGAGAATATAGCAAAGAGAATTGGCAATGTTAATGTTTCTGATTTGAAGTCCCAGATTGAACCAATTGCAGGAATTTATTCTGTTGCAGATCATTCAAGAACTCTTCTTTATGCTTTAACTGATGGGGCTCTTCCTTCAAATGTTAAAGGAGGATACAATTTAAGACTTCTTCTAAGAAGAGCCCTTGGATTCATTTATAAGTATGATTGGGATATTGATTTATTTGATGTCATTTCAATGCAGGCTCAGGAAGTTAAAGATTTATACCCAGAACTTGAATTAGAGCTTGAAGGAATTAAAAAGATTATTGACAATGAAGTCAGAAGGTATAAGGAGCATAAGCAAAAAGTTGAAAATAAAATTAATGTTTTAGTCAAAGGGGGTAAAGAGCCAACAAGTGATGATTTCATAAAATATTATATTTCAGAGGGGATTACTCCTGATGAGATTTCTCAGGCATTCTTAAAGAAAGAAAAAAAGATTAAAGTTCTTCCAAATTTTTATGCAAAAGTTAATGAGTTCTTTGAGAATAGAAAGCAGTCAGATTTAAAGGAAAAAAAGAGCAAGTTATATGAATTTGTTTCAGACCTTCCCTCCACGGAACTTTTATTCTATAAAGATACATACAGAGATACAGATGAGTTTAATGTAATTAAGGAATTTGAGTTTGAAAAGAGTAAGTATATTGTTTTAGATAAGACTTTATTTTATCCTACTATGGGTGGTCAGAATCATGATGTTGGATTTATAGGGGATAAAAAAGTAGTTGAAGTTTTAAAAGTCGGGAATGTTATTGTTCACAAGGTTAAGTGAAAAGAGAAAAGGCAGTAATAAGGGATGAGAAAGAATTGGGAATATTAATTTTTTTGTAATTTGATTTGTAATAGGCAAATTCTAAGAGATAAATTTAAAAACTTGTTTTTAGGTAAAGGTTTATGGCTATTGAAAATGAAATTTAATAAAGAGAAATATTTGAAGAAAATTTCTGAGTTTGAAAAACTTTATAATGAAATGGTCAGTAAATATTCTTTTAAAATTCCAAAACCTATTAATCTTCAAGAAGAGAAAAAGAAGTTCTTTATGGCTCTTGCAGATGATAGAGTTTACAATCCTCAGATAAAATACGAAAAGTATGAATGTAATTTACAACTTCTTGAGAAACATAAGAAAAAGATAAGAAGACTAATGCTTAAGAATAGTTATACAGGTATAAGAAAATTATATCGGAAAAGACTTGAAACAAAATTAATTCAGATAAAATACCATCTCTTATGGGGAAGTCCTAATTCTACTAAGTATATTGTTAAGTACTGGGGAAAGCCAGATCGCGCAACACTTAGAAAAGCTATAAGATATTGCAGAGAATATAAGAGAGAAAAAGTAAGGTTTATTAGAATAACTCCAAAGAAAGTTGGAACAGAGTTAAAGAAAGAAGTTAAGAGATTAACAGGAAATGATATTAATGTTATTTATCATGATATGGCAGCAAAGATTAATATTGAACCAAGCCAAAATTTAATTGAAATAAATCCAAATGAAACATTTACGACACTTGATCTTGAAAGGCTTAAGACTCATGAAATAGCAGTACATTATGTGAGATATTATAATGCTTCAAAGTGGAAAACTAAACTGCTTGAGGGGGGAACTTCCAATTATCTTGAAACTGAGGAGGGGCTTGCAGCATACGCTGAATATATTAAGGGTCTGCTTTCCAAAGCCCAGATGTTTGTTTATGCAGGCAGGGTAATTGCAACTTATTATGCAACAAAGAAATCGTTTTATGAGGTTTTTGAAATACTGAAATACTACGGCTTTACGGATAAAGTGGCGTTTTCTGTTGCTTACCGTTCAAAAAGAAATTTAAGAGATACTTCTGAGCATGGAGGATTTACGAAGGATTATGTTTATTTTAAGGGGTTTTACAAAGTTGTAGATTATGTCAAAAATCACGACATAAGGGATTTGTTTATCGGGAAAATCCACATCAAGGATATTAAATCTCTTAGAAGTTTTATTAATCACCATAAAGATGAAATTGAGGTTTTTCTTGATGAGATTAATTCTCAAGAATAATAGTAACAGGACCATTGTTAATTAATTCTAGTTCCATCATAACTCCGAATTTTCCACTCTGTACATTTAACTCTGTGTTTTCTTTAAGAGCACTTATAAGTTTGTCATAGTTTTTCTTAGCATTCTCATAATCCATTGCATCTGCAAAATTTGGTTTGTTTCCTTCCTTGCAGTTTCCAAATAATGTGAACTGTGGGACAATTAATATTTCTCCTTTTATGTCTTTAACTGATAAATCAAAACCTTTCTCATCTGATTCCCAGAGTCTTAGGTTTAATATTTTTCTTACAGCCCAATTTATCTTTTTCTCCTCAAAGGTCTTAGAGAATCCAACTAAAATTAACAAGCCTTTGTTTATGCTACTGATAGTTTTTCCACAAACCTTAACCTGAGCTTTGTCTACTCTTTGAATAACTAATTTCATTTTTCTAAAAAATTAGGAAGATGTCTGGCTTCTTTAAGTATTCCTTTTTCAACTAAGGGCTTAGTCCATTCTAAATCAGAAATGCTTATTTTTCCAATGTACAAATCTCTAATACTTCCACCTTTTCTTACAAATTCTTCAATTTTTAGGTAACCCTCTAAGTAAATGTAATCTTTAGTCAGACCTCCCCCACGATATGTTCTAAGACATTTTCTCCATGAGAATTCGTCCGAGAGTCCAAGTGATTTAAGCAAATTGAAAGTTTGCACAAATGATTTTCCGTTAACTAAAGAATCTATTATTATAACACTTGATGCAATGCTTCTCCAACTTCCATTAGGCATTAAATCGTTTTTTACTTGAGTGTATATTGCAAGTCCTTCTTCAGTTCCTAATGATTCTGAGTCATTTCTTTGAAAACAGAAGGGAAGAACTTGATTACTTCCATTTTCAGATCTTAATACGTGAACCTCAATTTCATGCATTAGAAGTCTTCTTATATCTATTTCATCAAACTCTCTATCCTGACAAATAGAGATTGATTTAATATTACTAAGAACAGAAGTTGAGTAATTTTTGCTTAGAATGATTTTCCAATCTTTCAGAGAGTAATCTTTTAAACATTTTTCCATTAATTCTTTTAATTCCAAGGAGGAAATTTTTTTTCTTTTTTCATCTTTTTTAATTTTGGTTTTGAGTTTTAATATTTTATAGGCTTTTGCAACTAATTCTGGCTTGGGACAACCAAATAATTTTTTTGAGAGATTCAAAAAGGAAGGATTGTTAATATTTCCAATTAAATCGCACTGGATTTTTACGAATTTGATTTTTTTCTTGATTAGGTTTTCAAAACTTCCTTTTGGGATTTCAATGTTTTCTAATTGGGATTTTATTTCCCATGTGTCTATATCTAAATTTTTGTATTTAAACTCTGGTTCATTTACAAAATTGCTATCAAAAAATTTTTCTTTTTCGGATTGTGAATTGGTTGGATTAATGTACAAGAGATAATTAAGTTTTTCTCCTATTTCTCCGATTTTGGAATCAATTTCAATGAATTGTCTTGGATTTTCTTCTTCCATATTTTTATTTGTATTTTTATGAATATATAAATTTATTTAGTTTTTGGATTTTTTTGCAATTACTAACCCAGCAATAGGTACTAATTTATTAAAAGAGATTTTTTGAAGTAATTTTATGTTCAGGATTAAGAGAATTAATATAGATTCTGGTGATGAGTTTAATGTTGTGCTTTTAGGAGAGGATGCATCGGAGTTAGGACTTCATAGTGGAGATAGGGTTAGGGTGTGCTCATCTAAGGTTTGTTCATTGAAGAGAAGGTCTTTTCTTGTCTGTGAGTTGCTTATTGCAGAGTCAAGTTCTAATGATATTAAGTTAAGAAAAGGAGAGGCAGGGATTTTTAAGTGTGTTTTTGAGAAATTAGAATTGGATAGAAGAGATAGAATAACGATTGTTCCTGCAAGCAAGACGAAATCTTTGGAGTATGTCAGAGATAAGTTTAAGGGAAAAATCAGACTTTCCCAGAAACATTTTGATGAGATTATAACTGATATTGTCTTGAATAGATATTCAAATATTGAGACTACTTTTTTTGTTTTAAGCTGCGCTTCTCATCCTATTGATGATAAGGAAACGATTGCTTTAACGAGAGCCATGATTAATGTGGGAAGGTTTATGAGTTTTAAAGAACTTTCGGAAAATGGAGTAATTGTTGATAAGCATTGCGTTGGAGGAATTCCTGGAAATAGGACTACTATGCTTGTAACTCCTATTGTTGCAGCGGCAGGGCTTATTATTCCTAAAACTTCATCAAGGGCAATAACTTCTCCCTCAGGAACAGCAGATACAATGGAAGTTATAGCAAACGTAGATTTGTCTTTGTCTCAAATGGATGAAGTTGTTCGCAGAGTTGGTGCTTGCATAGTTTGGGGGGGTGGTTTGGATTTAAGCCCTGCTGATGACTTGATAATTAATGTGGAGCATCCATTAGAAATTGATTCAGAAGGGCAGATGATTGCATCAATTTTATCAAAAAAAGTGTCTGCTGGGGCAACTCATGTTCTTTTAGATATCCCCATAGGACGCACTGCTAAGTATGATAGGATAAATGGAATGAGACTTAAGAAAAGATTTGAGAAGATAGGAAAAGCTGTTGGTTTGAATATGAAAGTTATTATTTCAGATGGTAGTTCTCCAATTGGAAAAGGAGTAGGTCCATTGCTTGAGATTGAAGATATTTTGAAAGTTTTGAACAATTCAGAAGATCAACCGATGAAATTGCGTAATAAGGCAATCTGGATGGCAGGACTTCTTCTTGAGATGGGAGGAGCTGCAAAAGCAGGCATGGGAGAATCTGTCGCAACATTAATTCTTGATTCAGATCTTGCAAAGAAGAAGTTTGATGAGATAGTTGATGCACAAGGGAGAAGAAAACTGCCAAAACATGCAAAGTTTAAATATGAATATAGGAGTCAAGAAAATGGAAAGATTGTTTCTATTCATAATAGGAAAATCGCTAAATTATCTTTTATGCTTGGGAATCCAAATGATAAAGCCGCAGGGATTTATATTCATAAGAGTGTTTGTGATAAGGTATCTAAAGGTGATGTAATATTTACTATTTATTCTAATTCCAAAACTAAATTAAAGTATGCCATTGCTCTTGTAGAAGATGATAGTCCTATAACTTTAAAATAAAGAGATTATGGTAATCTTCTAACTGACTCCATTACATGTTCTGCTCTTTCTTTTATTTCATCCTCATTTATTATTTCTTTTGAAGGAGGTTGCTCCTCTTGTCTATTCTCTTTTCCATCTGTACTAATTTCTTTTTGCATTGTTTTTATTAGTCTGTTTCTTATCTGTTCTAAAAATTCTTCTTTTTCAGATTTTAATTCCCAACTGAGATTTATTTTGTCATTGTCAAATCTTGGAATAATCTGAATTATATTATCATTGTAGTTCCAAATAATGTTTGTTCCCTGGGCCTGAGTTACTTCAAATAGTACTTGGACAAATACTTTTGAGAAAATAGTTATATATGGCATCTCAGATTCGTTTAATTCTCTTAATGATTTGTTTGAGAATGGGCGTAAAACTATCTCACCTTTTACTTGAGAATCTTCTTTAAGATATGCAATAATGTTCTCATCTCTGTATAATTCAAAAGGAAGTTGTATTGCTTTCAACTCCTCTTCCCTTTCTTCATCTTCTAATTGATTTTCTTCTTTGTTTGTTTTAACTTCCTCAATTTTCTGCTTTTCTCTTGGATATGTCTGGATTTCTTCAACCTCATCTTCTAATTTATCTTTAGTTTCATCTTTTAGAGGAGTTTGAGTCTCTTTACCTATATCCTCTAATTTATCTTTAATATTATCTTTTATTATTTCAATGTCATTATATTTATTTTTAGGCTTTTTTTCTATTTCAATTGATCTTCCTTCTATTATTTCTGGAGTTGATTTGTCTTGCTTTGGCTTTGGTGGAGGAGTTTGGGAGTTTTCTAATGCAGAAGAGAGTAATTTATCAAGGGAATCTTCTTTGTTTTTTCTCGTTTGAATTTTTCCTTCTGTTTTGTATTCTTTTATATCTTTGTATTCTTCTTGCCTCTCATCTATTTCTTTTGATGCCAAGTTTTCAAATATTTTATCTAAATCTGAATTAATTCTTGGAAGATTTAAGAGATTATCATTTTCTAACCTTGATATTATTAGGGCGGTGTTTTTTTCAATTATTATGTTTGTTCCCCCAATTTTATACGTTTCAAAGAATATCATTGATAAATCTCTAATAGTAGTATAATTGATTTCATTTTTGAATAAAACAACTAAATATGGTGTTTTTCCGTTGTGAAGTATTACTTTGTAATCATCTTTTTCAATTAATTCAATTTCGTTTGGTTTTGGTTTTTCAGTTGATTTATTTTGTTCTTTTTTTTCTGATTGTTTCTGTTCTGGTTTTTTCTGGTTTGTTTGTGGTAATTCCTTCCTATCTTCTTCTCTTTCTTCTAATTCTTTAGTGATATTATTTGTGTTTATCAGAGCTTTTTTTAGGAAATTTTGTCTGATTGAATCTAATTTTTCAATTACATTAAGAACTTGTTTTTTTGATATATCACATCCTAAGTCTTTTACTACTCTGTTTAGATTGGATGATTTTATTCTTAGCTGTTCTTTTAGTTTGTATAAGCATTCTTCAATTATTTCAAAATCTTCTAAATTAGATATTTGAATCGAGTTAAGAAGGGATGCAATTTTTTTAAATCTGTCATCTATTCTTATTTTTTCAAACTCACCCAAACCAAAAACAAGTTTTCTTAAATTATCTAACATATTTTATGTGCAAACTTAGAGTTTAAAAAATTTTTTCTTATTTTTTTAAGACAAATGTAATATATTATGATTATCCTATAATATAGAGTTTAACCACTTAAAAATTTTCACATTTCATCTAGTGTGTCAATATCTAACAGTTCCAAGCCTTCTTTTAGGGTTTTTGCTACTAAATAACTTAATTCTAATCTAACTGATTTTTTCTTTTCAGTTGATTTTAATATTGGAGTGCTTTGATAGAATTCATTGTAACTCTGAGCTAATTTGATTAGATAGTTAGCTATTAATGATGGTTTTAATTTGTCTGCTGAATCAATTAAAATATCACTGTAGTCACCAAGTTTTTTGATTAGTGAGATTTCTTTATCAGTATAAATAGAAACATCAATATCTGTGCTTTTGAATTCTGCTTTTTTTAGAACTGAATTAATTCTTGCGTATGTGTACTGTAAGTAGGGACCTGTCTCACCTATGAAGTCTAATGTCTTGTCTATATCAAATCTTATGTCTAACATAGGATTTGTGTTCAGGATTGTAAAAGCCATTGCTCCGTAGCCTATAATATTTACTCTTCTCTTTAATTCGGTTTGAGATAGGTTCTTGGTCATTTCTTTTAAGAGCAGGTTCTCTTTTGCACTCTCTCGCATCATCTCTAATAAATCATCAGCACTTATGGTTCTTCCTTTTCGTGATGAGAATTTTTCTCCGTTTTTATCAAAGACATAGCCATAAGCATAGTGGTAATTTTCTTGGGATTTGGCAATTCCAATTCTATCAAGCAGTTCAAAGAGAATCTCAAAGTGATGCTCTTGTTCTCTTCCGACTACGAAGATGTATTTGTCACAATTAAATTCATCTACTTTGATTTTTGCGAGGTATAAGTCCGTAGTCATGTAAAGAGCTGTCCCATCTTTTCTTAGAAGGTATTTTTTACCATATGTTTTGTCCTCAAAATCGCATAGGACACTACCATCTTTGTCTTTCTCAAATCCCTTAATTTTTCTTTTTAGGGCATCTAATATTATTTCTCTTCCTTTATCATAAATTTGAGATTCAAAATATGATTTGTCAAATCTTTCAAGTTTTAAGTCATAAAATGTTATAGCATATCCTTTATATACCCAGTCAAGAATTTTAGTCCATAGTTCTCGTGTTTTTTTATCTCCTGCTTCCCATTTGACAAGCATTTTCTGAACCTGTTTTTCCAAGTTTTCTTTTTTGTTTTTGTTAGATTGTTTTTTATTTTCCTCCAATCTTTTTTCAAATTCAAAGTAGCACATGCCGACAAATTCATCTGATTTCATATTCAGGGATTCAGGGGTGTCATTGCTAAAAAATAATTCGTAACCAAGCATTGCTTTGCATATTGCAATTCCTCTGTCGTTATTTAATGTTGTTTTAATAATTGTGTGCCCAACTTTTTTCAGTATATGACTTAAAGAGTTTCCAAGTAAGATATTTCTGATATGTCCTATGTGCAGAGATTTGTTTGTGTTAGGGGATGGATATTCTATCATAATTTTTTCTTTTTTTGAAATTTTGGGATTAAACATTTCTTCTGAGTGGATTTTTTTTATAATGCCTTCAGTTAATGCGAGATTGTCTAAATAGAAATTTAAGTATCCTCCTTTTGCAATGATTTTTTTGATTTGTTTTGGAAGAGATTTAGATAGTTTTTTTTCAAAGGATTTTGCTATGTCATCAGGGGATTTTCTAAGTTTTTTTGATAGTTCAAAGACAAGAAGCGAGAAATCTCCATAGTCGTCTGAACTGGACTTGTTAAGTAACTTATGGTAATCAATTTTAGGTTCAAGGTTTCCTTCTAAGAACTTTATTATTTCTTCTCTCATTTTATAAATTTTTGAATTGTATGTTTCCTTTGACTAAACCATTAATTGTTTCTGAGATATTTTCTGCGTTAATTCTTTTCTGCTCTGTTGTTTCTCTTTGACGAAGCGTTATCGTGTTTTTGAGTTCTCCTTCTTCAATTGTCTCAAAGTCAATGGTTAAACAAAATGGAGTTCCAATTTCGTCCTGCCTTGCATATCTTCTCCCTATGCTTCCAGATTTGTCATAAAATGTGCTGATTTCATTAAATATTAATTCTTCAAAGATTTTTCTTGCTTTTTCTAATATTTTTTCTTTATTAACAAGGGGAAGAACTGTAGCTTTGTATGGGGAGATTTTTGGAGGTATGTTTAAGACAATGTTTCCTCTTTGTTTGTCATCGTTATATGATTCGCATAGGACAGCCATCATTAGTCTTTCAACTCCAATTGTTGGTTCAATTACATGTGGAATGATTCTTGATTTGGTTGCTTCATCAAATATTTCCATTTTGGTTTTTGAGTGCTGTGCATGTTTTGTTAAATCATAATTTCCACGGTTTGCCATGCCAAACATTTCTTTAAAACCCATTGGAAAATTGTATTCAATATCAAATGTTGCACAGGAGTAATGTGATAGTTCAGATTTTGTGTGTTCTCTGATTCTCATGTTCTCGTATGATAAACCAATTTCATCTTTGAACCAGATAAAGAATTTTGAAAGCCAGTAAGCATGAAATGTGTTGAATTTGTATTCTTTGTTTTGAATTAATTCTTTAAATGTTGTTTCTCTTATATCTGATTTTCCTTTTTTTTGAGTTTTGGCATCAAGGAATTGGAATTTTACATTAAGAATCTTATTATTTAGTTCCTCGCATTTGTTTAGGGGGTTGAAGAAGTATTCCATCTCTATTTGTTCAAATTCTCTGTCTCTGAAAACAAAATCTCTTGGGGATATTTCATTTCGGTATGCTTTTCCGATTTGAGTTATTCCAAAGGGAAGAGTCATTCTTGATGTTTCTGTGATTATTTTAAAGTTCGGAAAGATGCTCTGTGCGGTTTCAGGTCTTAGGTATGCAGTTGAATTTTTTGAGGAATCCGCTCCAACCTGAGTTTGAAACATTAAATTAAAGTCTTTAACTTCGTTAAATTCCTCACCTTCATATGTTAGTTTGTGTTTTTTGATTAAGTCATTGATTTGTTTGGTAGTCATTCCATCTGCAGGAATTTTTAGTTTGTCCTCGATGAATGTGTCCGCTCTTATTTTTGTGTTCGTTTTTTTTGTTGTGAGAATTAAATCTGCAAAGTTATCAATGTGTCCTGAAGCTTTCCAGACTTTTGGATTTGTAATAGTTGAACCATCCTGACCTACTATATCTTCTCTTTTTAGGACGAATTCTTTCCAGTATATTTGTTTTAGGTTATTTTTTAGTTCAACCCCTAGGGGTCCGAAGTCAAAGAATCCGCTAAGTCCACCGTAGATTTCTCCCGCCGCAAATACAAATCCTTTTTTTTTGCAGAATGTAGCGAGTTCCTCAATGCTAATTTTGCTCATATAAATCACCAAATTATTTTTGTTTATAAAGATATCTTATAAGTTTTGGATGCTCTTTACAAAAGCAAAATTACATAAATTAATATTTAATTGAATTAAGTAATATGACTGATTTAGACGAAAGTGACTCTATAATTTCTAAGACTGTTAAGTTAGATGATAGCAATTATGGGGGGTTAGAGAAATTCTTTTTATATCCAAGGATTGTATGGGATTTTACAGATTTGAATGAGGATAAAAAGAATAGAATTAAGAGAATTGAGGGTAATTTTTCTGATACTTCTGATTCAGGTAGAATTTTATATAAAAGCCTTGAATATGTTGGTGGTAAGTTGGATGTATATAGTGCAAAATCTTTATATCTCCCTGCTCTTAAGATAGTTGGTGGTAATTTGAATGCATCTTATGCAAAATCTTCACATCTTCCTGCTCTTGAGGAGGTTGGTGGCAGTTTGTATATATCTATAGTAAAATCTTTACACCTTTCTGTTCTTGAGAAGGTTGTTAGTAAGTTGTTTACATCTAAATCTTTAGATCTTCCTGCTCTTAAGACAGTTGGTAACCATTTGAGTGCACCTTGTGCACAATCTTTATATCTTCCTGCTCTTGAGGAGGTTGGTGGTGATTTGTTTACACCTATAGTAAAATCTTTAGATCTTCCTGCTCTTAAGACAATTGGTGGAGATTTGTTTGCATTTGATGCACAATCTTTATATTTTTCTGCTCTTAAGACAGTTGGTAACCATTTGAGTGCACCTTGTGCACAATCTTTAGATCTTCCTGCTCTTGAGATGGTTGGTGGTGATTTGTATGTACCTTATGCAAAATCTTTAGATCTTCCTGCTCTTGAGAAGGTTGGTGAGTTCAATGCACCTAATGTACAATCTTTTTCTCCTCGATTAATGAAAAAAACTCAAAGAGATACAATCAACTGAACGAAAAGCAAAAGCATATAAATGAGTATTTAGTTTAATTTAGTAATATGGCAAAGCAAACAAATGAGAAAATTCTATCTAAGAGGCTCATAGATAGGGTAGTTGTGAGCAAGGGAGGAAAGAAATTTGGTGAAGTTGGAGATCTTGTTTTTGACACCAAAACAGGAGAGATTATTGATTTTACAATAGTCAATCCAACTAAATATGTAAAGGATGTGAGTTTGGAAAAGGATACGAATGGAGATTTTCTTGTACCTTTTCACTCAGTTATTGCTATAGGAGACTTTGTTGTTATCTCTGAAGAAGATATTCTTTAATAGTTTTTTACTTTAAAAATGGTGGATTTTAACAATGTCATAGAGAATTTGAGAAATATCGGTTTCTATGACATATTTCTGCCTTTTATTTTAGTTTATGCCATAGTATTTGCAATTCTTGAAAAATCAGGAATCTTTGAGAAAGAAGGAAGTGAGAAAAATTCAAGGACAGTCAATGCAGTAGTTGCTTTTGTTTTTGGTTTATTTGTTATAGCATCAATTCAGTCGGTTAAATACATTCAGAGTTTGATTGTAAATATTGTTGTATTTCTTGTATTCATTTTAGCAACTTTAATAGCTTTAGGATTTATTTTCGGGAAAGATTTTTTTACCCATATGTTTCATGATAAGGATGGAAAACCAAATAAAGGAATTATATGGACAGTAGGAGGAATTGTAGTGGCTGTTGCAGTAGGTATTTTGTTTGCTGTTTTAGGAGTATGGGATTGGTTGTTTGAATCAACAGACAAAATTGCAATCACAGGAGAAGATATTGCAACAGTTCTTCTTATTATAGCAATAATAGGGGTTTTAGTGTGGATTTCAAGAGGAAGCAGTGAAAAAGAATCAAGTTCCGATACAAAAAAAGAAGAGTAATATTTATAAATATTAAAGGAAACTATAAAATATGGCAAGGTTTAAAAGATTAACAGATGTTTATGAGATGAAGGTGTTTTCAGATTCAGGATACTTCTTCGGAGAGATTGAAGAGGCTTTAATTGAGGAAAATAGAATTAAATCATGGAAGATTAAGGCAGTCCCTGGTTCTCTTCTAGCAAGTAAGGTACGAGATGCAAAAGGCGTAATTATTCCCCAGAAGTTTTTTAGGGCTTTTGGTGATATTATAATAGTTCAGGATGTTGATTTTGGAACATCTCATTCTAATGAGGATGATGAAGCCCAAGAAGTTGAAGAGAAAGCATAGAATTTAGGATCTATGTTTTGTTTTAGTTGAATTTTTATTAATTGACACCTCGTGTATAAAATGCCTTAATACTTCAAGTTCAAGTTCTACTTTTGAGATTTGCCCATCTATTCTTTTTGCAAGTTCTTCTTTTCCTAATGAATGATGCATCCATTTGGAAAAGTCATTTTTTTGTGGATTGACATGCGCCTCGTAAACTTCTAAGGGCATTCTTGTAAGAGCTTTGGCAAATCCCCTAAGAGTTGTGAATGTTTTTCCATCGCTTAATTTAAATGTTTTTTTTTCTTCCATTTTACTTGTATCACCTTCTAATTATATTTATTATTTAGTTACTACTCCAAGAGTTAAAGAGAATTATATTACATTAATTAATTACCTTAAAAAAGGGCTCTGTCCGGAAATTGCTTTTTCCAAAATCTATGCTAACTATACTCAATCAAAGAAAAAATTATTCGTCAAAAGTTGCTTTATTGATACAATATTTTAAGTTCTCTTGAATTTCCGGACAGAGCCTAAAAAAGAAGAAGTTTATAATATCTTACTTATTCTTTTATAATTCATATGAAGAAAGTAACTAATTTCGCAATTGGACTTGATGAGAGCACTATGTCTCAGTTTGATTCTTGTTGCAGTGAGGATTTTGTAGTTCATGCTTCGCTTATGCCTGATGCTCATAAGGGATATGTAGCACCAATAGGTTCGGTTTTTAAAACTAGGAATAAAATTATTCCTTCATGGGTTGGTTATGATATTGGCTGCGGGGTGATTGCATGTGTTTTCAGGAAAGAGAATATTGTAAGTTTAGTTAGAGAAAAAGCTAAGAGGATTTTTGATGATGTTAGTTTGGTTATTCCAATGGGGAAGGGGAGGATTGGGCATTTAAAGGATGTTTCAGATAAGTCAAGGGAAGATTTTAAAGTGATTTTAGAAGACTTTTGTAAAAGAGATTATGATAAAGATGTTTACAAGTTTTTAAGAACTCAGGCAGTTTCTCATTTAGGTTCTCTAGGTTCTGGGAATCATTTTATTGAGCTTGGTTTTATTAAAGGGAAATGTGATGAGGTATGGCTCGTAATTCATAGTGGTTCAAGAGGCATTGGTCACAAAGTTGCAACTCATTATATGAAGAAGGCGTCAGGAAGTGATAAAGGGTATGAGAAAACATATTCTTTAGATATTGACTCTCAGGAAGGTAGAGAGTACCTAAATGTTTTAAATTTTGGTTTGGAGTTTGCATTATTAAATAGATTAGAGATGGCGTATAAGGCCAGGGATGTTTTAAGAAACATTTTACGTGATTCTTCTTTAAATTTTGAGTTATGGACTAATAAGAATCATAATCATGCAATTTTCGAGAGGGGATTTTATATCCACAGAAAAGGAGCTACTCCTGCAAGAAAGAATGAGAAAGGAGTTATTCCAGCAAATATGCAGGAGGGATGTTTTTTGGTTGAAGGTTTGGGAAATAAGGATTTTTTGGAAAGTTCATCACATGGGGCAGGAAGAGTTTTAAGCAGGACAGAGGCAAAGTTAAAGATTAAGATGAAAGAGTTTGAGGATAAGATGAAAGGTATTGTTGGAAAGATTGATAAGAATACATTAGATGAAGCTCCACAGGCATATAAGAATATTTATGATGTAATGGATGCTCAGAAAAAGAGTGTTAGAGTTCTCTCTCATATTAAACCAATTATTAATTGGAAAGGATAGGTTTTTTATTAAAAAATCGAAAATTTAAATCAAGGTTTATTGCTTATTTCATTGAATTTTTTGTTAATGTATTCTTTAACATCAACTAATACTTTCTTTGTTTTGATTGATAAAGTGTCTATTGTAGAGATGCTGTGAGTATATTTCAGGACTTCATTTAGAATTATCGTTAAATCATCATTGCTTAGTATTTCCTCTCTGTCTGATATGTATTTTTTTAAATTGTCAATATTTAAAGTTTTGAACCCGTCTAATTTGATTTCTTCTCGTGCGCTTATTAAGGTAACTTTTGGATTGATCTTCACTATGTCTTTAAATTTAGTTTTAAATGCTTTTCCCAGATTTTCTAATCTCTTTCTTATCTCTGCTTTAACTTTTGGAGTAATTTTCATCTGTTGCGTTATTTCAAATAAGAATACGCCCTTCTTTGATATAAATAGATGATCTATTATGTTTGGTTTTCTTGAATTTTTATTTAGCATGTTCAGATTAAGTCCGTTAATTAAATAAGTGAGATTGTCTGATCTGAAACTCTCCTGAAAACGCTTTATAACAAGGTTTTCACTGTGAGATTTAGTTATTAAGTTTAAAAGTTCTTTGTCTTTTTGAATAAGTTTGATTTCTTTTGCATTGTGTTTGTAATTCTCCATTATTGTTTTGATTTCAACTTTTTTGGTGTTTTGAGTGTCTTTTGTGTTTTGTACAAGCTTATCCCTATTTCTTTTTAGATTTTTTTCTATTTTAGATTTTTTATATTCTAATTCATCAACTTTATTTTGAGCTTTTTCTTTGATTTCTCCAAAATTCTTTAATACTGTTTTGTTTCTGAGATTTATTTTGGAAACTATTCTTTCTATTCTAATCTTATTTCTCACATTCTCTTTTTTTAGGAACACATTCTCATCTTCACAGGACTTTACTCTGAATTCTTTTTCGTCTATTAGTTCTTTTTCCCATTTTAAGGGGTCTGATTTGTATTCTTCAAATTCATCAAGAGAGTTCAGTTCACACCCTTTCAGTCTTGAATTAACTGCGTCAAGGAATCTTTTTTCACTACCACTTGAGCCATATATTTTAACCATTTTTATTACTATCAGGAAAGGTACATTTATAAAATTCACTATTTTGGGGTTCTGTTAAATTTCAGAGACCTCGTATTATTACTATATAGAAATAAATATTTCTAACATAAATAAACTATTTCTCTGAGACTAGTATAATAATTATCTGAAACGTTAAAATTTTTTATAACCACAAAGGTAAAACTATATTAGATAAAACTGCCTATACTGCTAAAATAACCACAATAGGTTGGTAAAAGAAAGAACCAATCTATTGTCCCCAGTTAGGTTTAACGTCTTGGCTATTCCGTAAATGAGAGGTTTAAAATCTATCTACAAAATTTATTTGACTTCTAACTTAGGATGAATAATTAAAAATTCAAAGTTTATAAACATACTTTTCATATCATTAGTTACAATAAAAAATTTGTTATTACTGAGATAATACTAAATTACTTAATATAATATATGTCTGCTAATTATGTTGTATATATGTCAGACTTATATGAGAATTATATGAGATGAACAAAAATGGTAATAAATAGAGCTTTTAAAAAAGCAACAAGAAGAATTACAGCAGTGGCAACATCTGTTGTGATGGCAAGTTCAGCGGTTTTCGGTGCTGGATTAAGCAATTATCCTGATAATTTTAATAATACAGGAGTTAATGTTGTAGTAGGTGCAGCGGCTCAGGCTTCTGATTCAACTGCAGCTAACATGATTATTGATTCTCTTAAGACAGAGAGTATGAAATATGAGGTTACTTATATCAAATCCACAGGAGGTGGAGGCGGTGATACAGTAGATGCAGTAAGGTCTAATACTGAATTGAACTATGGTGAATATCTTGGAGATTTTTTTGACAAGAAATATTTACATAGGGATGATTATAGTCCAGATGGAGAACTTGCAAAACTTTTCCCAACAGATTATAATAATGATGACCCAGAATTATCAGTTGATGTTGATAGTAAAGGTTTCGTATTACATGCTCCTAGTGGCAATAAAATCCCAATTATAACTGATGGAGTTACTGAAACAAGTGGATTTGATGAGTCAGATACTGATGTTTTAAAAGATAAAAGATTTGATAATGACATTTCTGATGAAGATTATGAACAAAAATTAGAGTTACTTGGTGGAGAATTTAACTATGCTCTGCGTGATGAAGTTGATGGTGTGGAAGAAATCACTAGTGGAATTTTCTATAAAGATGGTGATATATTTGCAAGTTACACATTAGAAATGAATAGTCCTATTTCTCTTGATGAAGATAAGTTTGATGATGATTTAATCGGTCACGAGTTAGAAATTATGGGAAATGAGTTTACTATTGCTGATATTACAAGAAATGGAAAGAAGGATGATGAAAATCGTAATGTAACTAAGTTAGTTTTAACTGGTGGTTCTCAGAGGTATGCTTTACCTGAAGGTGGATCTATATCTGTTCCTTTTGGAGGTAGAACATATGAAATTACAGTTCTGAACATTGATGATGACGAAGTTCTGCTTGAAGTTGACGGTGACGCACAGTCAATTGATGAATATGATTCTGAAGATGTAAGCGGACTTGTGATAGCAGTTACTGATTTAGTTTCAGGGTCACAACATACTAAAGGTAATGCAGTATTAGTTGTTGGTGGAAATAAGGTTACACTTGAAAAAGGTAGAGTTAAAATCAACAATGAGGATTTTAGTGATATGTACGAGGGAGAATATGATATTAATGTAGAATTCTCTGGTGAAGGTTTAGAAACAATTACTATTGATTACATAGTAGATGATCATTTTCTATTACAGGAAGGAGACTCTCTTACAGATGTTCTGTTTGACGCTTTTGAAGTGGTATATGAAGGAACTAATGAACCTGATTATAGTGAATTAAAACTTGAAGCTAATGATGATGACATTGAAATCTTTGGAGAAACAGATGAAGGTGAAAGTCTTAGTAAGTCACTTTTACATGCAAATGTATTGAAGGATTCAGAAAAGGTGATTACTGGGGTTCATTTATATGTTGTAGGAAATAATGATGATAATAGAATATTTTTCAGAGGATCATTACCAGATATTCCAGGATTTGTGAATACTGCAGATGGTGATATAGTGGATTTAATGAATGATAATGTAGCATTTAAATTAAGTGATAGTGAAGGTTTTGGTTTCTTACTTGGAGATAAGAATGATGCTTTCCTGTATGAGATTGGGAAAGTAGGAGATGCAGAGGAATATGAGACTCATTTTAATGAACTTTTAAGGGGAAATGATGTGGATAATCTTCCTCTTGCTGACTGGGCTGAAGATTTAGGAAGAGGTGCTCCATTTTCAACTGTGATTGATGATAGAGGTGAAATTACACTTGACACAAGAAAATTAGGTAATGAAATCCCATTTGAGAACGAGATGGTTTTAGAATTGACAGAAGAAGCTGAGAATGTTAATTTTTTAGCAGTAGCTCCTGCTTCATCAAAATTAACTTTCAAATTAGATAAGGGTGATGTAAATTATGATAAACCTAATGATGTGGATATGAATATTACTATACCTATTATTTGGAACTCAGATGATGAATTGGAATTTAATACACCTCAACTTGAGGGAGATGAGGATAAGTGGGTAAATGCTGATAATGCTGATAATGATGAAGATTCAGACTTTAAAACTTTCGTTACTAAGTATGGTGTAATGGTAGAAGTAAATGATGATAATGATAAAATAACTATTATGACTCCTGATGAACAGGTAAGAGCAGAAGTTTCCGTTGTATTCGGTGATAGTGCTAAAACTGAGTTTATGTCTGAATCATTTATGACAATGGAAGAGGCTGAAGAGAGAGCTGATGAACTTAAAGGAGAAAGCATGTACAAAAATGTAGAGGTTAATGATATGAGAGAGGGAGCAGTTACTTTTGCAATCTCAGGTCCTTTGTTAGATAGTCAGGTTATTGGAACAAGTAATATGATTGTTGTTGGAGGTCCTGCTGTTAACAGGGTTGCGGCTCAACTACTTAGCCTTCCATACCCGTCAGTGGGTGTTGCGTCAGGTTTATCTCCTGGACAGGGTCAGATTAGATTGTTTGAGAGTGTGAACTCCGTTTTAGTATATGGTTGGTCAGCTGCTGATACGTCAGCTGCTGCTAGTAGATTAAGTTCTGGCAACTTAGAAGGTTCACAAGTTAATGTAGGATAAATTATCTTATATTTTTTAATTTACTTTTTCTAATTTTATTTAGTGTATTATGATGTATAATCATGGAATTTGAGAATTACTTATTTAGAAATTAAGTTCTAATAATTTGATTAAGCACTTGGTTGTAATACAAATAAATAAGCAAATTTTTTTATTTTTTCAAAATATCCCCATATGGACTTTTACATTTAGGACATATTATAGGCTTGTTTACCTTCCTTGCTTTCCATTTATGATTACATCTGCAACAATAACCACCCATCTACTTCAAACTTTATTTTAGGCATTTTATTATACATAATATCTCTTACTTTATAGATCATATTTCATAGGAAATCTCACATAATTCTTATAGAAGTCTCAGATAAATATTTTATTTATAATACCATTTCCAAAGGTATGAACTCAAAATATACAAATGTTTCATTTCCTCAGGATATGGTGAATGAAGTAGATAAGATAATTAATGCAAGTCCTCTATATCAAAGTAGAGCAGATTTTTGTAAAGAAGCAGTTAGAGAACACATTAAAAAGAATAAATTATTAGAATAAATTTATTATTAAATTTTCAGAAAGTTTTTTCACTTACTCTACTCAATCACCTAAAAGAAATAAATTGACAGGTCTCTGAAATTTAACAGAACCCTATTTTGGCAATTTACGTAAAAAGGTACAATATATTGTAATTATATACGGAAAATTATTTCAGTTGATTATAAAGTTGTTATTGACAGCAAGAGACTTTATTACTGATTATATTTGGAAAATAGAACCGCAAAAAGTACTTTTAGTGGCTTATGATGGCAAGAAATAATTAAATTTGTTAAAGAAAACAAAGAGATATTTAAACATTTTTTAGTAGATGACTATAGGACTTTTTGAAGTCCGTTTTTTTCGTATTCTGCTATAAGTAAGTTTGAGTTGGGCTAAACCATATTGTGCAAATTTCTCTTTTGCCTTAAGACTCTCATACTCTTCTTTTGATATGGTAACAACTTCTCTTATGTTATCATCAAGTCTTTATTTTTCATAAATTTAACTAAAAATTTTGATTTCTTTATTTATAAAAGTTTAATCCATTCTATAAGTTATTAGAAATTAAGTATTTAAGAATAATTCCTTTGCATCTAAATATTAAAAGTAGAAATTCAAATTCCTATTGTCTTACTATCATTGAGTAGAGAAAACTATATAAATAATAATCTCTTATTATTTTAAGTATTAAAGAGAGTTTTCACAATAAAACTCTTAAATGTTAAAAGGCATGCATTTAGTTATTTAAGAATCATATAAACTTTATATGATGGTGCAAGTTTCTTTTTAATTAACAATGGAAACAACAATTAATTTAGAAGAGAGAATAGGAAACCATATATATAATGGAGATTTTATGGGAGGAATAGAAAGTCCTTCAAAGAGGAATTTTTTAAAGAAACTTGGGGTTGGTTTAGTTAGTTTAGTAGGTTATGCAACATTATGTAGTTCAGAGGCAAATGCGCAGGGCTTACCACCGGGGATAGCAAACTGCCGTGATAGAGCAATAAGAATATTATATAGAGATCAAGTTGGAGAAGACAGAGGAAGGAGCAGCTATGGAAGCATTAATAATAGGCTGAATGGTGTAATTGGTGGATTCTTTGACAGTGTATTAGTAGAGGATAAGTCAAAAAGGATTGAGCCGGCATTGTACTTGTTAAGAGAACAAATTAATCACAAATACCGTAGTGGGCTTGGTATTACTGTTAGATTGCCGGAGGTTAGGGATGTGCCTCAGATGTTAAATTTTGATAGAGGAATTAAAAATTTTTATATTTCTTATATTTATCAGTGGGCAGGTCGTTATATCCCGCATGAAAAAAGCATAGGGAGTGAACAGACAAAAAGAGCGACTGAGAGTAATTTTGTCCATTCAATAGCATACGCTGCATATTCTGATACTGAAACAGCAGAACAAAAAGCAAAAGAATATTTAGAGTCAGATATGGAAGGAAAAACAAGAGTAGTTATGGACATAAAAAAACAATTTGAGGAAATGAGTAATGGAGACAAAGAATCAAGAGACCCAAGAGACCCGTACAACAGAAAACTCGCAGCATCCTGGAGTAGTTATTGGCTTGTAGTAAATTATCGCCCTAGTAGGGGTAATCAAATGGAAATAGGCTTACTTATAAATAGAAATATAGAAGCACCATTAAGAGAAGATGTAGGATTTAAGATTAGAGGACCCCCCCACTATAATTATAAATATTAACATTAAATTTCCCCTTCATCGGCATCACCTACTCCCCCTACATCTCCTTGTTGTTGTCTTCTGCAATTGTCTGATGATGTTAAGTAAAATTCTACTAAACCACTCTTACTAAAATTTAATATTTTTTCTGGCTGCTTTTGTCCTTCTACTTCTACTATTCTTTTAGATTCTAATGTGTATCTTAATGTTAATTTTGGTGGTTCTCTTGTTCCTGTAAAATGTTGTCCTACTTTTTCTGAGAAACTTCCACTTGTATTTAACTCCCTGAATCTTCCAATTAAGCCATCTGACAAATTTATTTCTTTTGAGTCAAAATTTTTTAATCCAAGAGATAAATCTTCTATACCACCATTACTATCATTGAGTAGAGAAAATTATATAAATAACAATCTCTTATTATTTTAAGTATTAAAGAGAGTTTTCACAATAAAACTCTTAAATGTTAAAAGGCATGCATTTAGTTATTTAAGAATTATATAAACTTTATATGATGGTGCAAGTTTCTTTTTAATTAACAATGGAAACAGCAATTAAATTAGAAAAGCGAATAGGAAACCATATATATAATGGAAATTTTATGGAAGAGATAGAAAGTCCTTCAAAGAGGAGATTTTTAAAAGGATTATTAGGTGCAGGAGTTATTGCAGTTACTCCAAAATTAGCATTTGCACAAAGAAGGAAGAAAATCTCAGATGAAGCAAGAAATAGGATTTGGGCAAACTACCCAGAAATGCAAGGAGCAATTGACTTGATAAATGATAATTATGTGAATGATGAATCCGTTGATGATGTATTAATTGATTATGCAATGTATCCAGATCAGGGATATTATAGTCCAAGAGGTATTCCTACATCAATAGATAAAATATCAAGCGAAGATATGGACACACCACACTATTGGCTTCTTTTAAAAATTCATGCAGATGATGATTATAATTTCTTTGCCGATGAGGACGGAGATCCAGGGTTAGACGTTCCGCCTCCCCCCTCTCCCCCTTCAGGTGTGTGGTATTTTGCAAGAGGTTTGAGAGACAATAGTCCTGACAATGAAAGTGATTTACTTAAATCATTATATGTAGGAGCAACAGGCAGTCCACAAGGAGCAGAACCAATAATAAATGGTACATTTATGAATGCATCTGGAGTTAGAGAAAAAGTAAGAGAATGGAAAGAAAAATATGACTTTGCTCCATTTTCAGACGAAGGAAATCACCTATTAGCATATAATGTGAATATTCTCAGGAACGTGGATTTTAGAGATAAAGAACTTGTAGAACTAAGTCTTTTAACATTGGCGGATTTTTATGATAGAACTAATTCTCCTGAAAGGAGAAGTCTTTATCGGGCATGGGTAATTGAAGACCTAACAGAAAAAGGAAAGTTGCCAGAATATTCTATAATTGAAAGAGATGGTTCAATTTATGTTGTAAGAGATCCTTTACCAAGATTAAGATTTTAACTCATAATTATTCTTGACTAGGAATATCTCCCCCAGAGCTTCCCTTAATACTAGGATCATCACCGTCATCTGTAGAGGTTCTGTCAATTATTCCAGGATTACATTGTCTTATTCTGAATGTTCTTGATATTGTTACTGGTTCTTTATCTTTTTTATGATAAGTTATATGCAGTGTAACTTCCTCTTCAGGAGTTCCTGTTGGAAGTTTATATCCTGACAAGTTTAAAATTCCACTATAAAGATTATCTGTATAATTTAGTTCTCTTTCGGAATCTACTTCTACTTCCTTATCACCTCTTTTTACAGTTTTTTTATATTTGAATTTTTTAAACTTGTTCTTATCACTATCTCTTCTCTGCTGTGCAAATGAAACTCTATAATCAAAATAATTAGGAACTTTTTCTATATCATCATCTACATCATTGTTTTTAATATTTACATTATATACTTAAAATCCTTCAAATTACTTACCGCAGAGATTATTACTGATACATTTAGATCTTGTTCCTCTTCTTTATTTCTGACACAAACACTTTGCTTTTCAAACGGTCTAACTAAATCAAATGCTAAATGAATGTCATCACTATTCCATGTCCAGTAAACATCATCTCCTCTTTCATTTAACCTCTTCTTCACTTTATGTAAATGCTGTTGTCAATAATGGTAAATTTCTGTAAATTTTACCATTTACACAAATTTTATAAATAAGTAAGTAATTCTAATATTAGAATGAGATTTCCAAAAATACCTCCTAAGAAGGCTGATTCTGAGTATTTATCTAGAATTTTTAAAGCATACATATCAAATTCAAAATTTAGAGAATTAGTCAAAGAATACAATGAGAAATATATTTATTGGGAGAAATTATACTACAAGAATATTCCTAGAGGTATATCAAGAGAGGATATTTGGCATATGATGAAACTTGAAAGAATGAAGAATTTAAAATCAATTAAGATTGGAAAGTACAGATTTTGTTTTAACTTAACAAGTAGTACTTTAGAGAAGTTGCACAATTTTGACTTAAATTTAGGGGGTAGTTTAACAGTTAATGGAATAATCCCCAGTGATGAAATAGATAGATTTTTAATAAATTCAATTATTGAGGAATCAATTAATTCATCAAGGTTAGAGGGTGCAAGCACAACAATAAAAGTTGCAAAGGATATGATTCTAAACAGAAAAAAACCTAAAGATAAAAGTCAAAAGATGATTTTAAACAATTTTCTTGCAATGAAAAGAATTTTAGACTTAAAAGGGGAAAAACTAACAAAAGAGATTTTATTGGAACTCCATCAGATAATTACATCCAAAACGTTAGAGAAGGTAGATTACGAAGGAAAATTCAGAAACACAGATGAAATCAAAGTTGCAGACAGAATTACAGGAGAAGTTTATCATATTCCTCCAAGTAAGAAAGAATTAGGAAGATTAATAGATGATTTTTGTGATTTTTATAATAATGAACAGAAATTCTTTATACATCCAATTATAAAAGCAAATATATTACATTTCTTACTTGGATATATACATCCATTTTATGATGGAAACGGAAGATGTGCAAGATGTATTTTTTTTCTTTACCTTATCTCAAATAATTACTGGCTATTTGAATATATTAGTATATCAAGAATTATTATAAAGAGTCATTCTCAATATTCTAAAGCTTACGTATATTCAGAAATTGATGATAATGACTTAACATATTTTATTAATTATAAAGTTGATAAAATTGAATTAGCTTTTAATGATTTAAGAGCATATATTGAAAGAAAGTTAAAAGAGAAGAGAAGTTCAATGAAGTTCTTAAAATATGGGGATTTGACAGAGAGACAAGCTCAAATCTTAGGTTTTTATGAAAGTGATAAGAATAGAATTTTTTCAGTTTTAGAAATCTCACAGAGATTTGTAATTACAAAACAAACTGCTAGAAGTGATTTGCAAAAACTGGTAAATTTAGGGTTTTTGATTGAGAAATCAGCAGGAAATAGAAGTATTTTCATTAGGAGCGATAAATTTAATTCAATTGTTAATAACGGTAAATCTCTGTAAATTTTACCATTTGGTTTTTACTTTTGAAATTCATCAAGAAAATCTTTTTTAAAATCTATTTAATAATAGATACAAAAGTTAAGTTAAAAAAACTTGAAAGTAACCCTTTTCATTATTTAGAACATTACGAAGGAGATAAATATTATAAACTTAAAATTGGAAATCATAGGACATTAATTAGTATTAATTTTGAGGAAAAGGAACTTTATGTCAAATATTTGGGCTTAAGAAAAAATATATATAAATAACTTTGTCAATCAACAAATATGAAGAAAACTAAGGTCAAGAAGTCGGAAGAAGAAATAACAGAGAAGTTAGAAGGTTTACACGAGTTAAACGAAGAAGTAACAGAAAATATGAATATCATATTTAACTTGAAGATTTAATCTCTATTTGAACTCTATTTCCCCTTCAATATCAGATACTTTCCCTCTTATTCTTTTTATTGGAGATAGGCTGTCTCAAAGTTTTTTAAGAAAGTTAACAAGAATTGTTAATCTTTAGACTGGTGACATATGTCATGGCACTACACACTGGTTTTTTACCAATTGTATTTCCGTTTTTATCAAACCTCCAACTAACACTCATCCATTTGCGTTCTTTTTCCATAATATTATATGCACATTCTGATATTTAAAAATAATTTTTTTTCATATTCAATAAACTTATAAATATTTTCATACCTCATATATTATAAATGTGTTATTTAATATTAGGTAATGAATATATGAGTAAGGCAAAGAAATCCCAAATTAGTATGTTTATTATTATTGGCATAATTATAATTATTATTTATATCGTATTATATCTACAATAGTAGATTATGTTTTCTTCTAAAATTTGTTTAGTTTGATTCAATAGTTTCTTAAGTTCTCTTATTATTTCTTTCACTGAATAAATGAAAAAATTTGGGATCATATCTTATATTGCTTTTCTTTATCTCTGATATTATATTTTCAAATTGATTTTTAGAAATTAATTCTTCAAACTTTTGAATTTCTCTTAAAGAATTATGTTTTATATCAGCAAGTGCAGCTTTATATTCTTCACTATAATTTTGCGAAGTTTCTTGAGTATCTTCTACAATTCCTTTAAATCTATTTATAATAATCTTCATAATTCCAATAAGAATTAGTTTTAATTCATTTTCATCAAATTTATTATACTTATTTAAAATAGAATCAAACACATTTTTTGATTTTAATTCTAAGACTAATTTTTTAAATTTATTAAAATTAAATTTATTCTCTTTAATTATAAGACCTTTTTTATTAATGCAATAAATTATTTGAACGTAAATTTCAGAATAAAATTTTATATTTTCTTCCATATTGTCCTCCCTCCCCCCTTCCACTCTTAGAAGCGTTTTTTAAATATTTATTAATTCCTTCCATAAAAATTAAAAAGGGTGTTCATTCATAAATTTTTCTCTTTTCTGAAAAGGAGTAAAAGAACACTAAAGATCTTTGGAAAATTAAGCGATAACTATTTAAAATCTAAACGTTTAAAGTAAGTAGGATAGGCAACGTGTGTTTTATTTCAAATATTAGAATAAGCGTAATAAGCCAAATACGAATATTTTAATATTCGTTACCTAACCCAAGCAAACTAATAGTCATATTCTCCATATATGGCTATTAAGCAAATTGTTTAAACAATTAATTATATAATATATTTATAAAATTATCGTTTATATGGCTCTGTCCATAAATTGTTTTCTCCAAAATCTATGCTAACTATATTCAATCAAAGAAAAAGATTATTTGTCAAAAATTACTTTATTTATATAATATTTTAAGTTCTTTTGAATTTATGGACAGAGCCGTAACTGCAAATTATAAATTCAAGTTATAAACATATACAAATAAAGTATAATTTTTTAAGCATATCTGAGTTTATAATCTACATTTATTTATACCAATAATCATAATACCATCTATCATTATAAGGCAGTTTTATATCTCCTATCTCATCAATAGTGTTTAAATCATTAATTTTAATATACTCATCTGAAATCGTGTATAAATTATCATCTAAGTATAATGCTCTTCTTACTGAACTTGGTGAACTCCAATAATATGTATCATATTCTTTATCTGAATGTTTTATCTTTCCCCGCTCGCTAAACCCGTCAGGCGTAACTGTAAACACATAAGCCCCATTCCAAACTCTGTTTCTAAAATACCCGCCTCTATCTGTTTTATAGTTATCAGATACTTCTCTAATTGGCAGTACAAGTAAATTCTTTTCACGGCTAAACAAAAGTGCTTTATGATCATTTAAAACCTCCGAATAAGAACCCTCATCTCCGATAATAACATTATCAACCTCTCTTGGATTCTCAAAATCTGAAACATCAAATAATGAAATCTTAACTCCTTTTGTTCTAACCCCCCCACGATCATTCACGTATGTATCCTGTCCAATCCCTATTAAATGATTCTCATCATACGGGTGAAGATAATTTGAAAATCCGGGAATTTTTAACTGTCCTATTATTTTAGGTTCTTCTGGGTTAGACAAATCAATTGTAAATAACGGGTCTATTTGTTTAAATGTTACCATATAAAGTTTATCTCCCATAAATCTTGTTGAATAAATTCTCTCATCAGGTGCAATCTTTTCAATTTTTCCGATAATTTCTAAATCTTCATCTAACACATATACATTATTATACATAACTCTGCCTCTTTGACGTGAAAAAGAGTTAGTTGTTGTTGCAACCCTTAAATTTCCATCTTTTTCATCCATTGAAAACTGATTTAAAAGTGTTCCCTTGACCTCTCCGTTTGTTAAATATTCAATCTCGTCTTCATTAATTGAGATTTTATGAACAACAGATGATGAAATCTTATCTTCAATCTCGGTTTCATACTCAATTAAAGATTCTTCAATTTTATCAATTAATTCATATTTTTCATCCTTCTCCATAGAATTATACATATCTTCAAGAACAACAGATATTTCATTCCATATTGCATTATAAGATTCTATTGAGTTATCCTCTAACCCCCTTCTAATTTCTGAGATATTATCTGCAACTTGGGTAGGGAGTAATGGGACAACTGCCTTGAAGAATTTATCAATTTCTAATTGCTTATAGAACAAACTTGGATATGTTTTCTTATGAGTTATATAAATATTATCTTGGGATACATATACATTGTTTGATGCTCCAAGCATAAATGTCTTTGCATTAGATTTTTTATCTTCATATATATTAAAAGTTGTAAAAGTGTGAAATATATATCTGCTTTCTGGAATATCAAAATAAAAAACTTCTGGGGTGCTAATTAAGTTCCCATCTAATCTCACCTCAGGGAAAGTGATTACATCATCATAGTAATAGATAGATTCTTTTGATATAAAATAAATATAATCTTCAATCATCCGAGACTCTAAATAATTTCCTGTTGCAGAATATTCCTTTAAGAGTTTTGGATTTTTCCTGTCTGAAACATTATAGATGTATGCAATTGTATGCCTTTCTGAGGTTTCTTTTGGAATGAAATCATATCTTGAGATTTTTTGCACTTTTTTATAATCTGATGCAAATACTATAACTCTATCTTTATTAATATATAAATTTTGAGGATTTCCTTTAATTTCTGTTTTTGATATGATTTTCGCTTCTTTTGGAGGATAAGCATCTACAATTACTAATTTTCCCTGCAATATCATATAAATATATTTTCCATCATTTTTAACAAAATCAGCCTCATCTACACCTTCAACCTGTATATTTGTCTGGGAGTAATCATCTGCTCTAACACTCTCTATTGATTTTGCACTGACAGAAGAATCTGCTTGAGCAGAAGCTTCAAAGACTACATCTCCTTCAAAAGTACCAAAAGTTGCAAAATCATCTGAATAATAGAAACTACCTGATTGTGAATTCTTCTTTAAATATTCGCTAAGTTGGGTTTCTGATGTGAAATTTTTTATTTCCAGAGATTGATTAAACAATTCATATTCAAAATCTGTATCGATTATATTGGATGTTGTATTGCCATTCTCTTCTACTATTACTGGTTCTTGCACACATCCAGTAATTCCTAATAAGAAAAACAACGACACTAAAATAATACATAATCGTATCCTCTTATTTATCTTCATAGTTAAAGTATTTTTATTTCTCTTTATTTATAAATTTATTCAAGTGTAGGCACTGTCCATAAATTCAAATCGAAGAATTAATAAAGTGTAAAGTTGATAGTTTTTTATGTTAGAACACACCAACTTTACTAATAGTTTACATAAGGAAGTACTTAAACTTTGTCATAGTTTAAGGTTAAGGCCTCACAATTTTGTGAGGGGTTGCAAACTCTTTAACAATTATCAAAGAGTTTCTATAATAGTCTTATACATCCAATCAGGAAAATCCTTTAGAAGGTTTGTAAGCAATCTAGACGGCACATTAACCGCATGGAAGCATTGGTTGCAGTTAAAACGCCTTCCAAAGAAATCAACACTTCATAAGTGGTTAAAGTTCTTCTCAGTTAGTTTTATCCGCAACCTAATTAGACTTTCTTTAGAAAATCCTAATCCAGACCTTGTAGCAATTGATGGTTCGGGAATTGATGCAGACCATAAAACTACTTATTACAAACATCGGATTGGATTTGAACCCAAATCACCTTGGCACAAATTAGATATAATTTGTGACGTACAAGGCTCTAAACAAATAATTGATTATTCTTTCTTGGTTAAGAATCAGCATGATTCAAAAGTTGCAAACAAACTTTTCAAAAGACTCAAAATAAAGAAGAGTGTTATTGTGGCAGACAAAGGATATTTTTCCTTTGATCATTTAGATTTTCTAAATGATAAAGATATAGATTTGATTTTCCCGCCAAAAGACTATGCAAAAACCAAGCATAATGCTTTTAAGCATTGGAAAATCAAACAAAAATACTTCAAAAACAAAGAAATATACAATAAAAGGAACAATGTCGAGAGTGTGTTTTCATCACTCAAGAGAGTTCAAGGCCTAAATATCAGAAGTAGGATACATTTTATGAAAAAAAGGGAGATGGCATGGAATATTCTTTGGTATAACATTAGAAAAAAACTTTCTTATGTAATTTTCTTCTATGAAAATTGGATAATTTTCAAAAGAAAAATGATAATGTTTTAGTATCAAATTGTATTTTCATCTCTTTTATTTTAAAAAAATTAATTTATGGACAGAGCCGTTTATATGAGTTGTCAACTTAAAGGGGGGTTTATTATTAAATTATATATGTTATGAAAAAGTCTTAATACAAATAAAACTACTGAATTAAAATGTAGATTATTATTAAGACTTTTACCAAGCAATGCAGGAAGTATAACAAGAGATAATTTCAGAAAATATAGTATAATGGGTGAAGACATAGATGTGTCAAGAAATGTGGATGTCAATGATTTACTTGAACTCAGATTTACTGTTGCTTCAAACGTTAAAAATGAAGAAGATGATGATATGAATTTCATATTTGATATAGTAAGACCATTTGAAAAGCAAAGCTTGTGTGTCAGAAACAAAGAGGAGGAACAGGATTTAATTGTACCAGTAATAATCTCTGCGGTAAGTAATTGGGAGAAGTTCAAGTATGATGATGAGAGTATCATGAATATTGAAAGAGATGATAACAAAAATTTTGATTACAGAGTTTCATTTGCACAGCAGAGAAGAGATAATGAGAAGAACAAGTTAGAAAAAAAATTCGATCTTGTACTTAAGGATGATAATGGCAATGTAATTAAGGATAGTAATGGCAGAGAAAAGAAAGTAAAAGTAGAACTAGAATATAAAGATAATCTTTATAGAGGAGAATTAAACTTGTCAGGATATAAACTTCCAACAGGAACTCCTGAAGAAGAAGTTACTCTGTATATAACATATCATCAAAAGAGTAAAGACCCTAAAAAAAATAAAGAACCAGTAACTATATCAAGAACATTCAGAATAAGACAATGTGATCCCAGAACAATTGACAGAATCACAAGTGGTGGAGTTCAACGGAAAGAAAAAACAAAAACTCCAGAAGATGGAGGGGTTAGTTAATAAGATGAAATAATCAATCAGAGACCGATAAATGGAATTTTAATTTCTCTTTCTCGCTACCTACTATGAAATCTTAACACAGGTAAAGGAGATTCTGCTCCTGCTTCATCAATCATAAAATATCCAGGCAACTTATCCTTCTTCGTTAAATCCCCAACTATTCTTCCTCCATAGATATTACTCTTTTCAGGTGAATAAACCTCATCATAAAAATCCTCCAGTGCCAAAAGACTTAATTCTACAAGTTCTCTGCCTTTAAAATGTTCTGTGTTGGGGAAAATGGCTTCCCTGAGAATGTTTAGATTATATGCTAACAGATGATTTCCTTCATCTGAATGTGGGGCAAAGTCATATTCTTCTCTCCATTCCCTAACTTTTTCTCTAACTCCAGATACATTCATAAATGTACCATTTATTATTGGTTCTGCTCCTTGTGGACTGCCTGTTGCTCCTATGTACAAGGCTTTAAGCAAATCACTTTCGTTAGTAGAACTTCTGCTTTTCAAACTTCTTGCAAAATACCACACTCCCGTATGAGGTGAAAGTGGAGGAACACCAAGGTGATCATGCCTGCCATCAAATAGCAGATTATAACTTCGTGTTCCTGGATTGTCAATTCTTACAAGAAGCCAGTATTGCGGTGTCCCCATGTCGTCTTTTGGAATCTTGTCGGTCATTATAGGAAGATTTCTTAGATTAGATATTTCTTGATTGGGGAACAGTGCATAATCAAGGTGATTTCTGCCTTTACCTGCATTTATCATATTAATTACATCTCGCATTTCTGGATAGTTTTTCCAAATCCTATCTCTTGCCTCATCTGAGATTTTCTTCCTTCTTTGTGCAAATGCTAATTTTGGAGTAACTGCAATAACTCCTGCACCTAATAATCCTTTTAAAAATCTCCTCTTTGAAGGACTTTCTATCTCTTCCATAATATTTCCATTATCTATATGGTTTCCTATTCGCTCTTCTAAATTAATTGCTGTTTCCATTGTTAATTAAAAAGAAACTTGCACCATCATATAAAGTTTATATAATTCTTAAATAACTAAATGCGTGCCTTTTAACATTTAAGAGTTTTATTGTGAAAACTCTCTTTAATACTTAAAATAATAAGAGATTGTTATTTATATAGTTATCTCTACTCAATGATAGTAATAGTAGTATAGAAGATTTATCTCTTGGATTAAAAAATTTTGACTCAAAAGAAATAAAGAGGAGGAACAGGATTTAATCATACCAGTAATAATCTCAGCGGTAAGTAATTTGAAGGGTTTTGATTATAATACACAAGAAATTGTTGCTATTACAAATAATGATGGAAAACATTTTGATTATAGAGTTTCATTTGCACAGCAGAGAAGAGACAGTGATAAGAACAAGTTTAAAAAATTCAAATATAAAAAAACTGTAAAAAGAGATGATAAGGAAGTAGAAGTAGATTCCGAAAGAGAACTAGAATATAAAGATAATCTTTATAGAGGAGAATTAAACTTGTCAGGATATAAACTTCCTACGGGAACACCTGAAGAAGAAGTTACACTGTACTTAACATATCATCAAAAGAATAAAAATTCTAAAAAAAATAAAGAACCGGTAACAATATCAAGAACATTCAGAATAAGACAATGTGATCCCAGAACAAATAACAGAATCACAAGTGGTGGTGAAGTACAAGATACAAGAAGCGTGAAAGAAAAAGGTTAAAATCTCAGCACTGGCAAGGGAGATGTTACAACAAAACTTGAACCAGTCCTCTCAATTATGGAATATCTTGGCAATTTGTCTCTTCTCGTTAAATCTGCAATAATCTCCGCTCCATAAATGTCACTCTTTGAAGGAGCACGAACTCCATCATAAAAATCCTCTAATGCCAAAAGACTTAACTCAACAAGTTCCTCGTCCCTAAATCTAACTGCCCTTAATACATTTAAGTTATAAGCTAACAATAAGTGTTCTTCTTCATCCAAATCTGAAGATAGTTGATTTCTCTCTCGCCATTCTCTTACTTTTTCTCTAACTCTGGGTACATTCATGAATGTGCCATTGATTATTGGTTCTGCTCCTTGTGGACTGCCTGTTGCTCCTATGTACAATGCTTTAAGTAAATCACTTTCATTGTCAGGACTATTGTCTCTCAAACCTCTTGCAAAATACCACACACCTGATGGTGGGGAGGGGGGAGGCGGAACGCCCATTCCTGGATTTCCACCTTCATCAGCATAATAATTGTAATTATCTTCGTAAATTTTTAAAAGAAGCCAATAGTGTGGTGTGCCAATGTCTTCTCTTGGTATTTTTCTTATTGATGTGGGAATACCTCTTGGGTCAGAATATCCCTGACTTGGATACATTGCATAATCAATTAATCCCTCAAAAACATCATCGTTTATCAAATCAATTGCACCCTGCATTTCTGGGTAGTTTGCCCATATTCTATTTCTTGCTTCATCTGAGATTCTTTTCTTTCTTTGTGCAAATGCTAATTTTGGAGTAACTGCAACAACCCCCGCACCTAATAATCCTTTTAAAAATCTCCTCTTTGAAGGACTTTCTATCTCTTCCATAAAATTTCCATTATATATATGGTTTCCTATTCGCTTTTCTAATTTAATTGTTGTTTCCATTGTTAATTAAAAAGAAACTTGCACCATCATATAAAGTTTATATAATTCTTAAATAACTAAATGCATGCCTTTTAACATTTAAGAGTTTTATTGTGAAAACTCTCTTTAATACTTAAAATAATAAGAGATTGTTATTTATATAATTTTCTCTACTCAATGATAGTAATGGTAGTATAGAAGATTTATCTCTTGGATTAAAAAATTTTGACTCAAAAGAAATAAATTTGTCAGATGGCTTAATTGGAAGATTCAGGGAGTTAAATACAAGTGGAAGTTTCTCAGAAAAAGTAGGACAACATTTTACAGGAACAAGAGAACCACCAAAATTAACATTAAGATACACATTAGAATCTAAAAGAATAGTAGAAGTAGAAGGACAAAAGCAGCCAGAAAAAATATTAAATTTTAGTAAGAGTGGTTCAGTAGAATTTTACTTAACATCATCAGACAATTGCAGAAGACAACAAAGCAGTGGGAATAATCTGACAAGTGAAGGAGTTGGTGCAGGATAAAATTAAATTAATATCTATAATGAGGAGGTCCTCTGATTCTGAACCCTACTGCTTCTCTAAGGGGAATCTCTATATGTCTGTTTATTGAAAGATTCCTCTCACTATCTGTTCTATTCTGTTCAAAAAAATAACTCTGTTCAAGCATAAGACTACTCCAAGATGCCATTAATTTTCTGTTGTACGGGTCTCTTGGGTCTCTTGATTCTTTGTCTCCATTACTCATTTCCTCAAATTGTTTTTTTATGTCCATAACTACTCTTGTTTTTCCTTCCATATCTGACTCTAAATATTCTTTTGCTTTTTGTTCTGCTGTTTCAGTATCAGAATATGCAGCGTATGCTATTGAATGGACAAATTTATCTTCAGTAGTTCTTTTTGTCTGTTCATTACCATTACCATAAACATAAGCAATATAAAAATATCTTATCCCCTCATCAAAAGCTAACATCTGTGGCACATCTGTAACCTTTCGCCAATCTGCAAAAATTCCTCCACGTTTGTAATTAATTTGCTCTCTTAGTAAATACATTGCAGGTTCAATCTTTCTTGACCAAGGTTCTACTATTACACTGTCGTAGTACCCATTAAATTCACTTTTCATTCTATAATAAAGCCTACCAAAGTCATCCCAGAGGCCAGAGACTTCCTGAGCGTATAGTATTCTAATTGCTCTGTCACGGCAGTTTAATATCCCGGGAGGTAAATGTTGTCTTAATAATTCCATGTTATCATATCTGCCTTGTGCATTTGCCTCTAAACCACCAAATATTGCATAACCCGCTAAACCAATCCCAAGTCCTTTTAAAAAATTCCTTCTTGAAGGATTTTCTATCTCTCCCATTATATTCCTATTATCTATATGGTTTCCTATTCGCTCTTCTAAATTAATTGCTGTTTCCATTGTTAATTAAAAAGAAACTTGCACCATCATATAAAGTTTATATAATTCTTAAATAACTAAATGCATGCCTTTTAACATTTAAGAGTTTTATTGTGAAAACTCTCTTTAATACTTAAAATAATAAGAGATTATTATTTATATAGTTTTCTCTACTCAATGATAGTAATGGTGGTATAGAAGATTTATCTCTTGGATTAAAAAATTTTGACTCAAAAGAAATAAATTTGTCAGATGGCTTAATTGGAAGATTCAGGGAGTTAAATACAAGTGGAAGTTTCTCAGAAAAAGTAGGACAACATTTTACAGGAACAAGAGAACCACCAAAATTAACATTAAGATACACATTAGAATCTAAAAGAATAGTAGAAGTAGAAGGACAAAAGCAGCCAGAAAAAATATTAAATTTTAGTAAGAGTGGTTTAGTAGAATTTTACTTAACATCATCAGACAATTGCAGAAGACAACAAAATGATGAGGGTCATCAGAGAACAGAAGAGAAAGGAGAAGCAGATTAGAGTTTATAGTGAGGAGGTCCTCTGATTCTGAACCCTACTGCTTCTCTCAGAGGGATTTCTATGTGTCTATTTATTGATAAATTTCTATCACTATCTGTTCCATTCTGTTCAAAAAAAATACTTCTTTCAAGCCGAAAACTACTCCAGGATGCTGCGAGTTTTCTGTTGTACGGGTCTCTTGGGTCTCTTGATTCTTTGTCTCCATTACTCATTTCCTCAAATTGTTTTTTTATGTCCATAACTACTCTTGTTTTTCCTTCCATATCTGACTCTAAATATTCTTTTGCTTTTTGTTCTGCTGTTTCAGTATCAGAATATGCAGCGTATGCTATTGAATGGACAAAATTACTCTCAGTCGCTCTTTTTGTCTGTTCACTCCCTATGCTTTTTTCATGCGGGATATAACGACCTGCCCACTGATAAATATAAGAAATATAAAAATTTTTAATTCCTCTATCAAAATTTAACATCTGAGGCACATCCCTAACCTCCGGCAATCTAACAGTAATACCAAGCCCACTACGGTATTTGTGATTAATTTGTTCTCTTAACAAGTACAATGCCGGCTCAATCCTTTTTGACTTATCCTCTACTAATACACTGTCAAAGAATCCACCAATTACACCATTCAGCCTATTATTAATGCTTCCATAGCTGCTCCTTCCTCTGTCTTCTCCAACTTGATCTCTATATAATATTCTTATTGCTCTATCACGGCAGTTTGCTATCCCCGGTGGTAAGCCCTGCGCATTTGCCTCTGAACTACATAATGTTGCATAACCTACTAAACTAACTAAACCAACCCCAAGTTTCTTTAAAAAATTCCTCTTTGAAGGACTTTCTATTCCTCCCATAAAATCTCCATTATATATATGGTTTCCTATTCTCTCTTCTAAATTAATTGTTGTTTCCATTGTTAATTAAAAAGAAACTTGCACCATCATATAAAGTTTATATGATTCTTAAATAACTAAATGCATGCCTTTTAACATTTAAGAGTTTTATTGTGAAAACTCTCTTTAATACTTAAAATAATAAGAGATTATTATTTATATAGTTTTCTCTACTCAATGATAGTAAGACAATAGGAATTTGAATTTCTACTTTTAATATTTAGATGCAAAGGAATTATTCTTAAATACTTAATTTTCTAATAACTTATAGAATGGATTAAACTTTTATAAATAAAGAAATCAAAATTTTTAGTTAAATTTATGAAAAATAAAGACTTGATGATAACATAAGAGAAGGAAGGTGTCAAAGAGTAAAAGAGGGTAATAGGTACAAGTTTTCTCAAAAAGGAGTTGATACTTTGCTAACTATTGATTTAATTGAGACTTCTGCTAAATATCCAAATATAAAAAATGTAATTCTAATTGCATGTGATACTGATTTTATTCCTGCGATAAACAATGCTTACAAAAAGGGAGTTAAAACAATTCTTTACACTTATTTTAATAGAGACAGAAATACTAATTTTTCAAGGTCAAATGAATTATTACAGAATGTGGAAAAATATGTTTTAATTAAAAAAGAAGACTTTGAAAATTCAAAACTAAGTTAAAAATCTTAAACAATGATTAAGAGAGGCTTTTTCTAGAAATTCAAGTTGAAGGATTAATAAATTGTAAGCTTGGTAAATTTTTAGGAAAATTATTCAAATGAAAAAGGAAATTCTTTTAACTGATTGATATTTTCTTAAATTAGATTAGAATAAATGACTAAAATGACCAAATTTCCTAAATTACTAACTAAATCAAGATATATGACTGGATTACAGTGTCCCCGTTCATTATGGATCTCATGCAATGATAAAGAGAATATACCTGACGTTGATATGAGTACACAGCATAGGTTTGATGAAGGACATATTGTGGGACAATTAGCAAAACAACTTTATCCTGAAGGTATTGATATTCCTGAAAGTGATTTTAATAAATCTTTAGAATTATCACAAGAATTATCACAAAAAAGAAAACCATTATTTGAAGCAGGATTTAGATTTGATAATTGTTATAGTAGAGCAGATATTTTAGTTCCAGTTGGAAAAGATGAATGGGATATAATTGAAGTTAAAAGTTCAACATCAGTTAAACATGAACATTTACATGATTTATCATTTCAAGTTCATTGTTACAAAGGCTATGGATTGAGAATTAGAAAAATATTTTTATTACATGTTAATAATCAGTATGTAAAACAAGGAGAGATTGATCCACAAGAATTTTTTATTAAAAAAGATATCACACAAAAAGTCTATGATACAATGGACGGAATTAACAAAAAGATTGCTATTTTTCAAAAAATAATTAATAATGATAAATATGATAGTTTAAGATTTGGTGAACATTGTGAAAGTCCTAAAACTTGTCGTATGCCTGAACTTGATTGGGGATTCTTACCAAAAAATTCAGTATTTAACCTGTATCGTGGCGGAAAGAAATCAAGTGATTTGTATAATTCAAATATTGTTAAAATTAAAGACATACCAGAAGACTATAATTTAGATGAAAAACAACAGATTCAAGTTAAATGCGAGCAAGATAGTTGCATTCATGTTGAACCAAAAAACATTCAAAAAGAATTAGATAGATTAGAGTATCCACTTTATTATATTGACTTTGAAACTTATAGTTCTGCTGTTCCTTTATATGATGGAGTAAGACCTTATCAAGGAATACCTTTTCAATTTTCATTGCACATTCAAGAAACACCTACAAGTGAATTAAAACATATTGAATTTTTAGCAGAAGGTAAAGAAGACCCAAGACATGATTTTATACAACATGTTAAAGACAGTATTGGTAATACTGGTTCAATTATTGTTTATAGCGAAGTTTTTGAAAAAGGAGTTATGAAAAAAGTAGCAGAATTTTTACCCGAGTATAAGGATTGGATTAATTCATTAATGACAAGATTTGTAGACCTGTTAATTATCTTTAGAAATTTCTATTATTATAATCCCAAACAGTTGGGCAGTTGCTCAATTAAGAATGTTTTACCAGCATTAGTTCCAAATAAATCATATGAAGGTATGGATATTGAAGATGGTATGCATGCCAGCGTTATGTATTATTATTCAATTCATAAATGTGTAGATCAGGTAAAAATTAATAAAATAAGAACGGCACTTAAAGAGTATTGTGAATTAGATACAATGGCAATGGTAGATATTGTTACAGAACTAAGAAAAATTGTTAAAAACAAATAGATTATTTAGTTTCCTTCTTATTGATTAAAATCAAATAAATAAAAACAGCCGAATTTATTACAGAACCAATAGAACATAAATAATTTAAATAGAGGTTTATTTGTTGTTACTATATAATCATTGTACATAAATATAAGGAATTAAGGGGAAATGAAACATATGGAAGTGAAAGAACATCAGGAAGGAGAAAGTAACTTGGATGAAACAGAAGAAAAATTAGTCCTATTTCTTGGGGTTGCAGAAGAAATTGATGGTAGAACAAAATTACATAAAGAGATATTCTTGGGAAAAGAGGAATTTGGATTAGACTTAAGTTTTAGATTTGTAAAATATCATTATGGTCCCTTTTCTTTTGATTTGAACGACAAACTTGTTGATTTAAAAAACAAAAATCTAATCTTAGTATCAGAAGAGACCTTTGTATCAGATGATGAGAGAAATTTAGGGAAGAAAATAAGATATTTATTAAGTAGTGCAGGAAATGAGATGTACAAACGACTTACAACAAAAGAAAAGTATAGAGACTATACTTCTAAAACTAAAAAGATCGTTGAAAAGTGGAATCATAGGCCACTTAAAGAAATTAAAAAATATGTATACTCAAAGTATATGTCCTGATTTTTTAAAATGCCTAATGGAGAAATTGATAGTAACATTGAAAGAGTACCAAAATCTCTGAAAAAGTTTATTAGTTCTATAGAAGTAGGAGAGAGAAAGTTATTTTTTTTAGATGAAAAATATCCAAATTTACCAGCAAGACATAAAATTCATATTATCACAGATTTAGAGAACCAAGACGAAATTAGCAATTTAATAGTTAGCAATCCTAATGTAAGAAATTTTTTATGTGTTAATATTCAACATTTCTTTGTACAATTCAATAAAAACTCTATAATAAGACTTTCTCGACTCGATACAGAAATTAATTTCGACAAACTTAGAGATGAAAGAGATAAATTTATTACTAAACCAGAGATTGATGGAATTGAAGAAGAGTTGAATGATATTTTCCAAATTCATAGATTTGGATTTATTAAAGGAGAGCCTCAGGACGATAATGAGTCTTATTATTCAAATTTGACAAATTATTTCCTGAATCAATTATCTTATTATAAGAGGAATCCTAATTTTAAAGAAGATATTTTAGAACCTTTTAAAGAGGTATTGAATAAAATTGATAGAAGTTATTATGAAACGGACAATGAAAATTATATAATTGTAAAACAAGAAGGAATTTCTCATCTGAATAATTTCTTTTATACTTACCAACTTCACAAACCTTTTGAGTGTTACGTTCATTCTTTGTTAGACAGGATGGGAGTTGAGAAAATTCATTCAAATCCATTCATATTTGTTAATCCTAAACATTCTCCTAGACGAGGACTTACAGGGTATTTTGAGTTAGATGGTTCTTTTATTATACATAGAAACAATTTGTTGTTTATAGAGTGCAAAAACTCAGCCCATATTACTCAAGAGGATATAACTAATTTTCTAGGAAAGATTAGGATAATTGAGAATAATTATGGAATTGAAGTAAGGAAACTTTTTTTCTCAACTGGAACTCGGTTTAATGTTTGGGAGGATATTGAAAAGTATGGGGATTTGAAATTATTTGATATAAAAGATTTTAGGAAGAGTTTTGAGGAACTTTCTTCATATATTGATAGTTTATGACCTTCTGTAAAGTTTACAAATATATGCCAATTGTTGGTGTGATTTTGCCAATTATTGGTATAGTTACTTCTATAATTGAAGTTTTATTTTAAAATCTCCCAATGTCCTGTACTTGTTTTCTCGATTCTTCTTATCGCATTTTTAGACTTCAACTTCTCAATGTGCTCTTTAACTGTATCAGAACTAATGCCCAAATTAATTGCCAACTCATTTCTTGAAATCCGGGGATTTGTTTGTATTTCTAACAACATCTTTTTCTCCAATTCAGTAAATTCAACTTGGGGGGTATCTAGGGGGGTAGAAACTCTTCTTAAAACAACTGTGAAAAACCCAGTGCTCTCAAATTTAACACCAAGACCAAACAACTTCATTGAATCTTTTATTCTTCCTATCCCTGAACCAATTTTCTCAACCTTATTTATCCTTAACATCAGATCCATTATCAAAGGATTACGTGGCAAACTTACTTTTCCAAAGTCTTTTTCTGCCAAACCTTTAACAAGACCTCCTGGATTGCTTATCTCAATTCTATCAAGAAAAATATCTATTTGTATATGTCCTGTGGAAAAATAATCCCTATGAACTATTGCATTTATAATTGCTTCTCTCAACGCCTCTTCTGGCAATTCAAGTTGTTCCTTTCTCTCTTCAAAAATCAAGATATTTTACACAATACAAAAACCATTAGAACTTTTAAACAGAATAATCTAATTTCAATAAAAACTTCCTTGCTTGATTTGAAAATGAAAGTTCATACATTTTCTGAAAGTCTTTCTTTTTATATATCATTCAAAGAGAAATTAATTCCTTTATTGTATTCTTTTAGTGACTGAAGAAAATCTTTTTTCTCCTTAGGTGTAAGATATAAATCTCTGTCTATAATTTTCTTCTTCATATCTAGTATTTCATTTTTCAAAATAGATACTTCTGTACTTAATTCATTCATTGTAATAACTCCCACATATATTTCTGAGAGGTTATTATATTTAAACTTTTGGATTACTCATAACTTCCCCTTTCTTAACATGTTTAATTCTATTCATTAATTCATTGATTAAATTTTCATCTGTCATTTTTACTTACCTTCTTCTCCTGCGTTAATACTTACTTTAAATTCTAATTCTTTTTTATAAATTTCAAAACTTTTAAACCTAATTTGTTTATTTTATTCCAAATTTCTTTGAAATTCTCATTTAACTTAAAACTTTTTTTAACTTTATTATTGTTCTATTCTTAGCATTTTTCACAGGAATTGATGATCCAATGCCAAAATCATCAACATACTCAGTTTGTAACTTTTCAACATAAGATTTATAATTTTCATTTGCAATAACTGTTAAAGGTTTTAAATTTTCTAATCTTTCTCCATTTTGATTTAAAGGTAATCTTAAACCTCTTTCATTTCTTATTCTCTAAAACTCTCAAATATTTCATTAAACTTTCTATCTAATTCTAATAAAACTAACACATCAGTTTCAGAATTATGAAAATCTAAATCTTTATCTTCTATAAGAAATCTATAAACAACTTCCAAACTATTTTTTGCCCGCACTGAATCTCCATTTTTAAGAATAAACTTGTCTAACCTTTCATTATTTATATATCCTATAGTATTCTTTAACAGAAAATATCTGTCCTTTAAATCAACAATTCTATACTTAAAATTAACTCTCTTTACAATTTCATTAAATTTAATTTGAAAAATTATGTTATCAAAAGTATTGCAATTCCAACCATATAACTCACAATACTTAAAATTATCCACTCCAAAAAAATTTGTTATTTTTTCTTCAAAAAGATCTAAAAGTTCTTCATTACTTATTCCCTTCTTATTATGTTCATCTAAATCAGTTTGATTTCTTACTTTGTGAATATCTAATAAGGTTTGTTTTTCTTCCTCATTAAAATCTTCGTATCTTTCGTTTATTTTGATATATTCATTTAATTCGTCAATTATTTCATTGTTCCCATCTGTAAATACAAATGTCGCTTGAAACAAATTTGCTTTAAGTGGGTTGGCATAAGTAGTTTCAAAGTCAAAAAAGATTTTTTTAATGTTTCTCTTCACTTTCATATTACCTCTCAATCGTAATCACTAAATGAACTATCTGCATTGTAGTTTATATTTTTTTCTAATTTTTCACAGAAATGAGCTTCAAATTTTTCCTCGCTTAGCATCTGGTTTATGTATTTATTCATTTTTAACTATCAATTCTATCTTCAAAATAATTTATTTCAAGTAATTTCTGATGGAAATGAGATTTGTATTCTTTTCTTTGTGGCACAAAAAAAGTTTTGTCTGGATTTCTCATTTCATATTCTTTTTTCTTTCTCTCTAATTCTCCCTTTTCTCTTTTTATTCCTGCTCTATAATTTTCGTCTATTTCATCTAATTTATTTCTATAATCTATTTCATTTATTTTGTTTAAATTTCTCAACCCAGTATTTTCTCTATATTTTCCTTAAATGTGTAAAAGGAAATTCCTTTATTAAATACTGTATCAATTTTCCTTAAAATGGGCTTTGTACGAAAAGTCATTAAGAATTAATAATAAATTAGAAATAATTAAAATTATCAATATATAATATAATGTTTTAATCTTTTTTAAAGCAATTGTTACTTTTCGTACAAAGCCCTTAAATAGTTAATTTTATAAATAAGTATGACTTATATACATGGTATACTGAATGTAAAATGAGAAGAACTAAAAAAGAAATGAAGATGGATAAAGAACTTGATAGAATTAAAGAAGAGAAAATTCACTTCAATAATGATGATATGTATTTATTTATACCCTTCCTACTAAATGATATGTTTAATTTAATCAAACCAAAGAACCCTAAATCAGATTTAAATAAGGATTATCTTAAATTAAGAAATAGAATAGCTCATAGTATTCCAGATATAAATAAATATATAAATTCAAACAATATTTCTACATTTGACCTAAAATCTTCAATTAAACTTTCCTATGGGACTAAGAAACTTCTAGATAAGTTAAATAAATTTAACTCTAGTTATGAAGAATTAATTTTAGGCTTAATTCAAGAAAATAATAGATTGAAAGCAGAAAATGATATTTTTTTAACTTCTTTAGAAAAATCTAAAAACTTAATTAACATAGATATTAATAAATATCAAAGAACTTCAAAAATATTTGAATTTTTAGATATGAAAATAAAATATTCTTGTAATAAATTTAGTCCAGTTGACGACTCGTACCAATTTAATATTAAATTAGAAAAAATTACAAGAGATGGGAAAGAAATTTCATTAGATGAATTCTTCAAAATTATTTATATGTTATTTAACGAATCTGATAAAATTGATTTAAAAAAAGGAGAAATTATTGGAGAATGTATTATTTATTTTACAGTTCTTTATAATTTGTTAAAGGAGAATTTTAAAATTAAAGGTAATATTACAAATAGCTTAGTTTCAAAGTTAGGATATTGGGAATATAAATTAAATAAATTAAACTTAACTCACAATATTAAAGAAAAAGATATTAGTGAGAAAATTGAATCTTTTAAACTTCAATTAATGAAAGGGACTATTAAGTTTGACTACTCCAATAATGATGGTATGTATCAAATCGGCAAGGGCTTATATTCTTTTACAATTAAAGTTAGTAGTTGCGGTGATAATTCTCTTTATTTATATCGAGACCCTAGTAATATGAAAGGAGTTGGTTTGATAAAAAATAGAACCAATGATGTATCTCTTAGTAGTATTAGTAAGAACAGATTGGCTAGTGTAGATATGAGTTCAAGAACACGAATTATAGACTTGCAGAATATAGGGGTTCTTTTAAACAAAAATGAGAAGTATGCATTACTCAGACTTAAGAAAGCAAACCGAAATGATCCTTTTTATGCAGAAATTGAATACTCTATTTTAAAGGCATCAAACAAGGTTTAGATGACCTTAAAGAAGGTAACAATTAATAAATAAACAAAAAAAATAGTATCAAAAATGAATAATCCAGAAAACCCAAGTTTTACAGATATTGAAGAGGCAATTAGGAATCCAGTTTACAAAAAAAACAGAGTTTCATTTGAGTTTCAAGCAAGTAATGATGAAAATCATGAGTTTAAATTTAGTTTGAAGGGAGAGGTTAGTAAAGATATTGATTTTACAGTTGATGTTAGAATTGCAATTGAAAGACACGATAAATCTCAAAAACATCACTATCCACATTTGCAATGTGAAATCTCTAAAATAGATAATGAGTTCTTCCATAATGGAGTTTTACATATTACTTTACTTGTAAATTCTTCCCAAGAACTTTTAGAATGCTGTTTAGGCTTTACTTCAATAATAGGTAAAATTCTAAATTTTTTTGAAAATCAATTAAAATTAGATGAAAATTCATTACTTGAACATTTTTTCAATGATAAAATTAAAGAGTTTGAGATGCATAAGAACACATTATTTAGTTTTATTGAAAAATCATATATTGAAGATAAAATCTCTGTAAAAATCAAGAAATCTGATAATTTTTCTGGACTGAATCAAAACAAAAAAATATTTTTTATGATGAAATTAATACTTGAAAATCCAATGTTAAGTCCATTGCTTGAAGTTCCTACTTATAATAGGTTTGTAGAAATTCCATGTATAAAGAGATATGGAATCACACCTGATCAAGCAAAATATACAAGTTATGCAATGTTAAAAGCAAATCATAAAATAGATAAATATACTCCTGAAAAATTTTTAATTGAATACAAAAAAAATGAAATATAAGGAATTAAAAAGAGATATTAGAGAAAATTAAAAATGAAGAGATGATAGCAAAGTGCCTTCTGACTATGAGTAGTTGCGTAATTTTCTAAATATAAATGAAAAAGCAAAAGAATCTTGCATGACTATTAGAAATGATGTTTTAAACCTTTTTCCTGACGTCAGGAAAATGGTTGGTTTAGGCTCTGATTCTAAAAGAGAAATTAGAACAAATATTAACTATTCCAATCATTTTGCTGACATCAGCAAAACGATATATATACCAAACTTTATTATCATCAAATTGTTTCTCACCTCAAAAATCAAGAAATTTTGCACAATATCTAATATTTTCTTTAGAATGTTCTTCTACAAAAATTCCTTTATCAACTTCTAACTTTATACTTAGATTATTAATAGGTTAAAAGATATTAGAAGAATGTAGTTTTTATGAAGTACTTAAAGATGAAAAAAATAATTTACTAAAAGAATTGAATAAACAAAAACCACAAAATAAATATCAGGTAGAAATGAAATCTATAGTATTAATGCATAATTTAATGTATAATTCAAAATTTGAAAAAGTTCAAACTTATCTCTATAGAAATCCTAAAATAAGTATATGGTTAATTTTTAAATTAGGAGCAATAGTTTTAAGAGAAGAATATTTAAAAGAACATCCTAAAATTAAAGAATAAACAAAATAATGGAATACGAACAAGTTAGAGAACGAGTGAGTAAGATAAGGGAGATGGTGTTGGAAGATATTTAATATCAAATAGGTGAAAGAAGTTTATGGATAACAAGTTAAAACGTACTATAACATAGCCACAAGGCTTATAAATGGGAAAGAAGAGATTCTTTTATGGTGCAAAGTGCAAAATTAGAAAATAAAGTTAAGAGTAAGGGAGATAGTAACAGAGGTGTTAGAGCAAAGATAGATTATGAAAGGCTTGGGAGAATGATCAGAAAGATTGTAAGAGAGGAACTGCGAGAAGCAAGATACCCATTAATTTCCTCTCAAGAACAGGAAGAACTTGAAAACCTTTATAGTAAGGAGACATTAAGAGAAGCATATAAAGAAGAGGAAAACCAGATTTATTAAGAAAAAATTCTAACAAAAATTCTAAATTTGGAAATTACTCTTATGATATAATTGACATTAAATCTGCTAAACTTTTCAAGGATTTAGAACAAGAAGATCATGCTAAATTTGAAGGGAAGAAAAAGAAACATCAAAAAACTTATGGACTTCAATTATGGCATTATAAAGAATTATTGCAAGAAATTCAACAAACTTCTCCTGAAATGTATTTGTGGGTAAGAGATAGAGAACAATATACTGAAATCGAATATGAAATTCAACAAAAATTCAAAGGAAGAGAAACTATAAAAAATATCTATGAAAGTATTATAGACGAAATTCAAGGTATGAAAAAAGATAATGAAATAGAAGTTTTCAAATGTAGTTATGCCTTTTCAAAGAATAGAACATATTGATGAACCACGAAAAGAAAATTCTTCAACATTAGATGATTTTGGGGTTAATGAAAAAGGAAGACAATTAGAAGGATGGACTAATAAACTTATTTGGGGAGACAACAAATTTATTTTATCAAGTTTAAAAAATGGTCCAATATTTAAAGAGATAAAAATAAGATAATTTTAAGGAAGGCAGATTTACAAATGAAATTTCAGTCTATAATAATTATATTAAGTGTGCATATTTGTCAATAGAAACTGTTGAGTATTTTTCTTGTTGTAATATGCTTGAATTCAAGGGTTTGTCTGCTATATCAAACATCATTTTGACATCTTTTTTTATATTCTTCTTTTTAACTTCTATTTTGTGTTTCTTTTCTAAATTAACAAATTCATTTGTAAAAGACCTTGAAGCAATAATTACATTTTTAAAATCTAATGAGTAATCACTCTCTTTTTTAATTTTTTCAAATAAATTTTGAGCTGACATTCTTGTTGCTAAGTTTTTATTTAATATAATCATTTACCATAACCCCTTAATTAATAATTACCTAATATATAACAAATATTATAAACTTTGCTATTGTTTATTCAGTAAGGATTTTGTTCTTTATATGCTTGTAAATGTTTATTTTTGTTTTAGGCTTCTCAAAAAGCAAGTTAATTATTGTTCCTTCAAATTTAAGATTTAATTCTTTTGATTTTAAGTTAATAAATTCCAGTTCTTCATTTGGTAATTTTTTAAAAACACAACTCTTTGAAATTATAACCATGCTTCCTTTTAAGCCTTTACAAACCCAGTTATATATATTTGGAATTCCTGTTCCTCTTTCTTTATTATCTTTTGTAGAGATCCCATTAAATGCTAACTTAAATAATTGCATATCTTCTTCGTCTTTATATCCTACTCTTATATAACTTTGAGGGATTGAAATTCCTGTATCAAGTAGTGATATTGCTAATTTGTTATCATACATTTGGGCTTGGATGCAGTTAAAGTTTGAGTTTGAGTGTTGTTGAATATTACAGATTAATTCATCAAAGATAGACATTAAAATATTAATATTTGTTTTCAGATTAAAATTTTCAACAATGATTTTTTCAATCATATCTATGATTTCACCATTCTCACTATCAGAACCTAATCTTGTTTTTAATTCATATAAAGGTGTGTATGTTTTTTTATTCGTATTTAATGAGTTAGTAGTCTGTGGAAATTTTATTGTTTTCAGATAAGAACAGAGGGAATTATTTTTGGGCATGATTATTTTAATATTGGGGTTCTTTTTCAAAAAACCAGTAAGAGCAGTTATAAAAAAGGGAGTGATTTTTTCTAATGTCTCTAAATTAATTTTTGATGAAGATTTAGATTCTCTAATTACTTCTAATGCTCTTAATGATTCAATTAAGATGTCTTGATTGTCTGTTTCCACTCTAAATTATTTCTTATTAGTATTTATATTTATTGTGATTCATTTATTTATAAACTTACTCCCAAAATGGGAGTTGTATGAAATAGAAGCTTTTATTTGTTAATTCTTTGATTGTTGAACTAATATCTAGATTAATTGCCAAGTCATTTCTTGAAATATTAGGATTTGCTTGTATATCCAACAATATTTTTTTCTCCAACTCAGTAAGTTCAACTTGGGGGGTAACTTGGGTGGTAGAAACTCTTCTTAAAATAACTGTGAAAAACCTAGTACTCTCAAATTTAACATCAAGACCAAACAACTTCATTGAATACTTTATCCTTCCTATCTCAGAACTAATTTTCTCAACCTTATTTATCCTTAACATCAAATCCTTTTTCAAATAACATATTATACACTTCTTACTTTCCTATGTTGCTCAAATAATTTTTTTCTTTGATTGAATATAGTTAGCATAGATTTTGGAAAAAGCAATTTCTGGACAGAGCCGAGAATATTATCCCATTATATGGCTTGAGAATGTCAATGTATATGAATTGAATTCTTTTATTGACTACCTGAATCTAATCTTTTTTCTTCTATTTGAATTGTCAAATTATCTTTTAATGGCAAGAAGATGGCAAACAATTTCAATTCATAATTTCTCAAGATAATTTTCTAACTCCAAAGCAAACCTTTTTGCTCTATCTAAGGAAGTTCTTGCTTTTGATATTTTAATTTCTTCAGTAGATTCATACTGTAATTTAGACCTTTTTATTCTCTCAAAATCATAATTCTCAATTAAATTATTAGAAATCAACAATGCCTCTTCGCTTGCAATCTCATACTCATTTAAAATATAAGTACTTAGTTTATCTTTAACTAAAACTATTAACGCATCAGATGTTATTTTATGTGCAATTTTATCTCCTACCTTATATCCTAACTTGTATAACACTGCATTTGCAAGATAAAACATAGAATAATAACTACTAACTATTACCCACAAACTTGAAGTATTATCTGTGTACAACTTTTGAGCAACATTTAGTGATTCATTATAATTTCTCATATTCTATAAAAGAAATATTTCTTTCTCTTAGCTTTTTAAATAATGGTGATTTATCAAATCCTTCTTTTTTCCCCATCAAAATAGAATACTCATAAATAAACAACCAATTTTCAGAATTATCTATTTTTTCAGAGTAATAAATCCCTTCCAACTTTTAATGATTTGTGCATAGGAATTACAGTTCCTATTTTCATTTTTTCCATCTATAAAAATATTTATTTAAAATTCTTTTATCTATTAAATACTTCTGATTTGTTATATTATAAATATTCTTAGAAATGTTATCTTTAAAATAACACAGATTTACAATTTTATCTTTCTCTTTTGCCAATCTGATTGCAGGTTTGAAATCCCCATCTCCACTCATTAAAATTATCTTATCAACTTCTGTTTCATATAAACATCTAACTAAATCAACTGCTAAATGAATGTCATCACCTTTAATTACGTGAAACTCTTCTCCTCTTTCATTTAATCTCTTCTGCCTTTTACACAAAATTACTTTGAACTTTTCTGTTTTCTCTAATTTTATAAAAAATCTTTGTTGTTTAGCATACAGATTATTATTTCCACCTAAGTTTTTTAATGGAGCATTGTAATAGAAAACGTTCAATAATTCATCTGCTTCTTTTAAAATCTCATTTTTTATATATTTTTCAAAATTAAAATTTAAATCACTATATTTAGATCTAATACTTCTTATGCCATAAAAGAAATTAGCACCATCTATAAAAACAAGAACTTTCATTTTAAAACCTCCATCACGAATGAGGGAGGGAATACGAAGCAGGTTTTTTTACAAGTGACCATGAAACTTAATATATATAACATATAGATATTTATAAACTTTTCTTTAGTTCGGCTCTGTCCGGAAATTCAAGAGAACTTAAAGTGTTATATAAATAAAGTAATTTTTGACAAATGAAAACTACCCAGAAAACTGCCCAGAAAATCACTCACAAAACTACTAGAAAAATAGTTACTTTGATTATGAAAAATCCTAAAGTTAGTAGGAGAGAATTATCTCAATTAGTAGGAATTAGTGAAGATGGGGTTAAATTTCAATTAGATAAACTGAAAAGGAAAGGTATTATTGAAAGGGTAGGGCCTGATAGGGGAGGATATTGGAAGATAAAGAATTAAAATATCACTAAAAAGTCCTTAGATGTGATTAAGAATGTTGCCAACTATGAAAAGTTTTATATATAAGTAAATGTAAACTATATATATCTATTAATACTTTTTTAATATTAACATATATAAAAATGGAAAATATGCTCAAGAAAGGCAGATACCCTAATCTTGGAACTGTGCTTATGGTTGAGGAATTTCTGCAAAAGAATAATTCTGTTCCGATGAAAGTGTCAGAAATAAGAAAATCTCTCCCAAGACAAGTTATGCATCAGACTTTGAAGGTTATTTTAGAGTATTTGTGGGAGAGCGGAAAGATAATTTACGGACCAAAAGGAGTTCAATGGATTTATACAAATCCAAAGGAGATGGATAAGTTAATTAAAAACAGCATTGAATTGTAAAGATGGTTGATAAAGAAGTTAGAGTAAGGTTGCTTGGTGAGGCAATTGAAAACTATTCTCAATTAAAGAAAAGATCTGACAAGCAGGCAAGGATACTTCTAAAATCAATTGACAAAGTAAAGGAAAGACTCAGAACAAATCCTCAGTTTGGAGATCCTATTAGAAAAAATCTGATTCCAAGGGAGTATTTACAATATGAAAATCTATATAGGGTTGAAATTTCAAATTTTTGGAGACTGCTTTATACCATAAAGGGAAATGAAGTGGAGATTATTGCATTTATTCTTGCAATTATTGATCACAAGGAATATAATAAAAAATTTAGATATAAGGGTTAAGCCTTGTTTTTAGATTTGGTATTGCGGACAGAAGTTTAAAAGATCTGATGAGTTAAAAAGAATTCAGATTTAGGATTCTGTCCGGAAATTCAAGAAAACTTAAAGTGTTAAACACAACAAATTAAATCTCCGCTCTCAAATTCACCTCCATTTTCTAAAAACCTTATTGCTTTTTCAACAATTGAATCAGGAGAAGACCTCCTAGCCAATCTAGATTTGATTCTCAAACGCTCATTAAACTTCAAATTCTTAAAATATCTCTCTTCAGTATGACCTTCACAAAATATCCATAAAGTTCTAGTAGATTTTTTAATATTCCTATTTCTCCTCGTCATTTTCATCAAAAAAAGTTTCATCAATAAATGGAAGTCCTCCAACTCTCCCCCCAAAATAGGCTTTCTCAAAGTTCATATCTTCTCTTAACTTAAAATCAACTAAACTATATAACTCTGTTTGTTCATTAGGTCTTTTAGAACAAATGTAAACCTGGTCTCTTCTAAATAATTCCTCTTCTTTCAATAAAGTTGTGTCGTGTGTCGTAAATATAATTTGCCCATTCTTCTTGTTATACTTGCTACTAAATAACTTTACTAAAAAACGAGTAATATTGGGATGTAAACTTGATTCTAATTCATCAATAATTAAAACTTTTCCAGTTTCAAAAATATTAAAGATTGGTCCTAACATGTTAAATACTTTCTGGGTCCCTATTGATTCTTCATTTATCTCAAAATATTCTACCTTACCATCCTTAGTTGGGTGAGATATTTTTAAATCATAAAAATCTCCTTCTTCATCAATCTCCTTAAGGCTCGGGCTCTTGCCTTCAAATTTAACTTCAAAACCACTAACTTTCCCTTTCTTTTTCTTCACATTCAAGTCAACAATTCCTCCAAAATCTGCTCTCTCTAGTATATCAACCACTTTATCTTTAAATTTGACATCCTCATGGATTTTTTTCATTGTATAATCACTCCAAGAAGGGCTATAGTTAATAACTAAATCATTAGCAATAAAATCATAAGCAGGTTTTATCTTTTCATAATTAAATTGAGTTGATTTTGACAAATACAATGTGTTTTTATTTGTAAATTCCTCAATTTTCCTTTGTTTATTTTTATCATGAGTAAATTTGAATTCTTCGTTGAATTGTTCATCTCTTGCAAAAATTTCTTTAAAATTTTCTCCTTTTGGTTTATACTTCAGAAACTCCTTAATTATCTTAGTTTCATTACAGGAAAAACCATATATGTACTCAATATCATTTTTAATAAAATAAATTTCAAACTCACTTGGCATTTGGGACATCTTTTTATCTAATTTAAATTGCCTCAAATTAAATGGAGGATCTGATAATCTAACATCCTCGTTAAAATTAAGTGAATTTTTAACTAAATTCCATACAAAAAAAATTGCTTTGATAATATTTGACTTACCTGAAGCATTAGGACCATAAATTACACAGGAATTTAATAAAGTATAACCTCCCGCCTTAAACAAATTCTTAGGATTAGATTTGCTAGATGTAGAGTCTAAACTCAACTCAACTTCATCTTTTATTGATAAAAAATTTTTAACCTTGAAACTAATTAGCATAATTATAAAATAATTCATCTGTATTTAAATAATTTTCGCTAATTTTTGAAGATTTTCTGCAATATTCAAAGAAAAACAATAGAAACTACTTTATTTTTGTACTCGCAAACGGTAAAGAACTTAAAAAGAATTTTGGGAGAGAAGAATCAGATTTATGTGTTTATTCATTTTCAATAATATGATTTATTTTAATTAGCAGTTTTTTTACTTTTTTGTTTAGTTCATTTACGTCTTCATTCTTGAAATTAATATTGGTTGAGTAACTTGCTTTTGTCCTGTATTCTTTTAATCTTGAATAGAATATTGCGTCTTCTTCTGATATTTTTAAGTTAACAAATAGTTCAAGTTCTGCTTTTTCAAATTCAATGTAATGTTTTAAGATAAATGTCAGAGTTGCATTGTGATTTTTGGAAGAGTAACCTTTTTTTTGAACTAATGCCAGAAAACTATGATATAGGGTGTAGTAAAGAGAGATTATTATCCAGTCATTATAGTCTTCAAAGTTTAGTATTTTTTCTGCAAAACCCAGATTATGTTTTGCTTTTTCAATATGAGTTTTTTTGAGCAAATTATGATCTTTTGATTTTATAATTAGTTTTTTGTTTAAATAGTTCTTATAAAGTTCTTCAATCTTCTTTTTATCCTCAATTAGTTCTTCAATTTTCATTCTCAATTAATTTGTAGTACTGTTCCCTGTTAAATATCGGATATCCTGTATTTTTAGCACTTTGTATTAAATAATCTTTCTTTGCTTTTATAAAATTATTCTCGTCTGTAATGAATATGCTTATTGGATATATGCTCAGTAAACTTGCTTTCTGTTTTGCATATTCTATTATTTTCTTAGTTTCCTGTTCATATGATTCTTGTAGTTTTTTATTTTTGTATAAGTTTATTATAAATAACAAATCTATGTCACTCTCTTCTCTTTCCTCTCCTCTTGAAGATGAGCCAAAAAGAATTATAGAGTTTATGTTGTTTATGTGTTTTGTAAGTTCTTTTAGGGGAGACGTAATCTTGTAGTTTAGGGAATTGAATTTATTTAATGCAATTTTAGAGAACTCAATATGTTTTGTTTCTTTGTCTTTTATTGAATAGAAGGTGTTTGATTGCGTTTTGGTTTCTTTAAGTATATTTTTTTGTTTTAATCTTTTTATTGTATTGTTTAATGAAGAAGGGCTTAATCCAGTCAATTTTTGAAGTTGATTGAAGTAAAGTTTATCTTCTCTGCTTTCAAAGAATGCCAAAAATATTTTTTCTTCAGGTTTAATCATAAAAGAGCTAGGTTTTGTTTATTTATAAAACTACTTCTTTTTTTGTAGTAATTACTACAAAAATAGTACTACTTTGCGTAAAGTTCGGAATTTTTACAAATTTTACTATTATGGTGTTAGATTACACAGACCTTTCCAGTCACAGCATCATTTACAAGAGTTTTTCTCAATAGTATCTATTTGAATTAGGCAAAATAACTAACATTTGTCCAGAAATTCAAGAAATATAGCAATTTTTGACAAATAATTTTTTCAATTGAGATTCTAACTTTTTTTCCCTTCATTTGTTGTCAAGTCAATTTTCAGATATGTTTATAAATATCTTATTATAGTATTATAGTAGGTTTCAGAGTTCCTAAAAAAAACTTGCTAGGTATCCCATTTGGTTTACAAATGGGTTTTTAAAATGAAAGTTTGTTTTTTATAGATGGGGCTAATTTCTTCTATGGTGTTAGGACAATAAATAAGAGATATTCTGATATTAGTTTTGATTTTGAAAAATATATAAATTATTTAATAGGAGACAAAGAAATTATAGTAGAAATCTTTTATTATAATGGTTCTCTAAAAAAATTAAAGGGTCTTGAAAATTTATTTGTAAAACAACAGGAATTTTTTAAAAGATTAAGAAAAATTAAAAATTTCAATATTATCCTATGCAAGAGACATAAAAGATTAATTGAGGAAAAAGAACAATATATAATCAAAGGAGATGATGTAAATTTAGCAGTTGATATGCTTAAATGTAACTATGAAAACATTTGTGAAAAATTCATTCTAATTAGTGGTGATGGAGATTTTATCCCAGTAATTAAGAATCTAAAAGAAAACAATAAAAAAATAGAATTATGCTATTTTGAAAAAAACATATCCCAGAAACTTTTAAAAGAATTTGAAGTAACACACTTAATAAATAAATAAATTCTAAATAAGTTTTTTTACAGAGAATAAGATGTGTTGCATATGTCACCACCTCAACTTTCTCTGAAAGTTGTCAAACTCATAAGAAGATGTGTAATGCCATGAAAGCGGCACTGATTCAAATCGAAGAATTAATAAAGTGTAAAGTTGATAGTTTTTTATGTTAGAACACACCAACTTTACTAATAGTTTACATATGGAAGTACTTAAACTTTGTCATAGTTTAAGGTTAAGGCCTCACAATTTTGTGAGAGGTTGCAAACTCTTTAACAATTATCAAAGAGTTTCTATAATAGTCTTATACATCCAATCAGGAAAATCCTTTAGAAGGTTTGTAAGCAACATAGACGGCAGTTTAACTATTTGGAAACATTGGTTGCAGTTAAAACGCCTTCCAAAGAAATCAACACTTCATAAGTGGTTAAAGTTCTTCTCAGTTAGTTTTATCCGCAACCTAATTAGACTTTCTTTAGAAAATCCTAATCCAGACATTGTAGCAATTGATGGTTCGGGAATTGATGCAGACCATAAAACTACTTATTACAAACATCGGATTGGATTTGAACCCAAATCACCTTGGCACAAATTAGATATAATTTGTGACGTACAAGGCTCTAAACAAATAATTGACTTATTCTTTCTTGGTTAAGAATCAGCATGATTCAAAAGTTGCAAACAAACTTTTCAAAAGACTCAAAATAAAGAAGAGTGTTATTGTGGCAGACAAAGGATATTTTTCCTTTGATCATTTAGATTTTCTAAATGATAAAGATATAGATTTGATTTTCCCGCCAAAAGACTATGCAAAAACCAAGCATAATGCTTTTAAGCATTGGAAAATCAAACAAAAATACTTCAAAAACAAAGAAATATACAATAAAAGGAACAATGTCGAGAGTGTGTTTTCATCCCTCAAGAGAGTTCAAGGCCTAAATATCAGAAGTAGGATACATTTTATGAAAAAAAGGGAGATGGCATAGAATATTCTGTGGTATAACATTAGAAAAAAACTTTCTTATGTAATTTTCTTCTATGAAAATTGGATAATTTTCAAAAGAAAAATGATAATGTTTTAGTATCAAATAGTATTTTCATCTCTTTTATTTTAAAAAAATTAATTTATGGACAGAGCCTATTACATATATCATTCACTTACAATACCTGAAAGTATTGATTACTAAGGTTAAAACCTCTTTCTACTCTTGTAACATTCTTTACAATAAACAGGTCTCCCTTCCGTTGGTTTAAAAGGAACTTCCGTTTCAGCATCACACTCAGAACACTTTACTTTATATTTCTCTCTATTATCTTCCATTTTTAACTAGGATATATCTGTAAAAACTATAAATCAATTTAACTAAGAAATAATTTATAAAAATTTATCAACTATATCTAAACTAAGAACTAACTACTAATTTATAAATTTATTGTATTGGTGGCTCTGTCCATAAATTGTTTTTTCCAAAATCTATGCTAAATATATTCAATCAAAGAAAGAAATTATTTATCAAAAGTTGCTTTATTGATACAATATTTTAAGTTCTCTTGAATTTATGGACAGAGCCATGAAAGCGTTAGGTTTATAAATAGTGATATACATAAGGTAATTAATTGAGTTTCTTCTCAATTAAAAAAAGATAAAAAAAAGATGTCCGGACAGTGGGAATTGAACCCAACGACAGCAACTTGACAGGCCACCGTCCCGAACCTGATGCCCGGACAAATATAATAGATTTCTTATAATTTATAAATATTGTTAAAAAAGGTTCTGGTTGTTTTTTGAGACCCAATGATTTTTAAGAAACAGATTTGTCTATAAATTCAAATAGAGGAATTAAGGGGAGATAATTTATTAAAACTATAATTTTATTTTAAATTCACTATTAAAGAGATATTAGTGAAAATTGAAGGTGATTTAAATGGAAAGAGCTGAATTAATCAAAAACATAAAAAACAAAATTCATATCATTAGAGGAGTTCAAGTCATGCTTGATTCTGATTTGGCTAAATTCTACCAAGTTGAAACAAAAGTGCTAAATCAAGCAGTAAAAAGAAATATTGAAAGATTCCCAAAAGAATTTATGTTTCAAATGATCAAACAAGAATATGAAAACTTGATGTCACAAATTGTGACTTCAAGTCATAAACATGGAGGAAGGAGAAAATTACCTTACGTCTTTACAGAACAAGGAGTTTCAATGCTCTCAGCAGTACTCCACAGCAAAACCGCAATCAAAATAAGCATTCAGATAATAAATGCATTCATAGAAATGAAAAAATTTATTTCTGAAAATCAAGATATGCTATATAGATTAAATGTTATTGAGAACAAATTATTGGACTATGACACCAACTTCAACAAAATATTCTCACTACTTAAAAACCCAGACATAAAACCCCAAAAAGGAATATTCTTTGAAGGACAACTATTTGATGCACACAAATTTATCTCAGACCTAATAAGAAATGCCAAAAAATCAATAAAACTAATAGACAACTACATAGACGATAGAACCTTAAATTTATTCACTAAAGGAAAAAAAGGAGTAAAAGTTACAATCTACACTAGAATCTTTTCAATGGAATTTGAGGGAACAAGAAACTGAGCAAAATATCCACCTAACACCCTAAGTCAGTATAGAAAGTTTAGAAAACATAGAAAACTATATAAATAAAGAAGTCTTAGAATAAACTAACATGCACCCTAGAGATCTCGGGGTGGGGTTTCTAGATGATGTTCTACACCCCCTTAGATAAAATTTATAAAGTATTTCTTCTAAGAATTCTTAATGAATAGGAGAACACTTATACTAGTTGATGCTGGATTTCTTTCAAAACTCTCTCAATACTTGGGAAATGGAAAATATCTGAAATTTGATATAACTAGTTTACTAAATATTTTTGCTAAAAAAGAAAATTTTAAGATTGAAAGGATTTTTTATTATACTGCCCCACCATTTGTTTCAAATAGACCAACAGAAGATGAAAACAGAAGAAAAGAAAATTATGATAAATTTCTTCTAAAACTTAAGAAAAATTCAATAATTACTATAAGAGAAGGAAGGTGTCAAAGAGTAAAAGAGGGTAATAGGTACAAGTTTTCTCAAAAAGGAGTTGATACTTTGCTAACTATTGATTTAATTGAGACTTCTGCTAAATATCCAAATATAAAAAATGTAATTCTAATTGCATGTGATACTGATTTTATTCCTGCGATAAACAATGCTTACAAAAAGGGAGTTAAAACAATTCTTTACACTTATTTTAATAGAGACAGAAATACTAATTTTTCAAGGTCAAATGAATTATTACAGAATGTGGAAAAATATGTTTTAATTAAAAAAGAAGACTTTGAAAATTGAAAGAAATGAACCCAAGGAAGAGATTTTAAAGAGATTTGAAAATAGTGCTAAGAATGTGAGTCACAAGAATGAATTACAGATAAATTTTGATTAGAACTATCTTTTAGGCTCTGTCTGGAAATTCAAGAGAACTTAAAATATTGTATCAATAAAGTAATTTTTAACAAATAATTTTTTTCTTTGATTGAATATAGTTAGCATAGATTTTGGAGAAAACAGTTTCCGGACAGAGCCATACAATATCAAAGTTTATACATAATGTCTCACATTGTATTATTATGTCAGACAACTTAAACAAACCTATAAAAGACAAACCCAATAAGAAACATAGATTCTGTTTCAGGGCATACAATAACAAAGTTTATAAATAATGTCTCACATTGTATTATTATGTCAGACAACTTAAACAAACCTATAAAAAATAAACTCAACAAAGGACATAAACTTAGTTTCAGAATAGACAATGAATTGTTAAGGGAAATGGAATCAGTTGTCTCAGAAGAAGATATTTCAAAATCAAAATTTATAGTTCAATCTATAAAGAATTATATTGAGAAATCAAGAGGAGAGAATGCTGAGAGAGATGAAGAAGCCTCAAGCACAGAGAGTAAAGAAATATCAAGAAAAATTTCAGACTTGCAGAGGCAAATTCACAACAACACAAATAGAATGAACCTAATGAATAAGAGGATTGAGAACATATATTCCAAAGTTTTGCAAAAGAGGAATCTAAGAATTTGAAGAAAAGAAATTATATGGGAACGAGTTTGAATAGCAAGAATAGTTTTGGATCTTATTCCAAGAATTTATTAGAAAAGAAGGTAATTAATTATGGAAAGAAAGGAGATTGATGATTTAGTAGATCTAGTTTTGCAGGAAAGTCCTTGGATTACTAATGAAGACTGGTACAAGGAAGATGAAGCATTGAGGTATATTGTTGATGCTGAAAATTTGGGACTTAGTGATGAACCCCCAAAAGTATATTTTTATTTGAAAGAAAATTTTTTTGATAGACATTTTAATGAGAGGAATAAATTTGGGATGGTTGTAATTAGAGGTCCTAGGAGAATTGGAAAAACTTCAATGTTGAAATTCATTACTAAGAAACTAATTGAAGAAGGAGTTTCACCTAAGTCTTTACTTTATTTTTCTTTAGATAATGAAAAGCTACTTGGTGTTTTAAATTCAAAGAAGAATTTGCAAGAGTTGATTGAAGCACTCCTTGAGAAGTTTAATGAACACAAACCCTTAATTATTATCCTAGATGAAGTCACATTTTACAATGGTTGGCCAATGGCACTTAAAAATTTGGTAGATAGAGGAAAGATAGGTGAGGGAGTTGGAATAATTGCAACAGGAAGTTATTCCTTAGATTTGAGGAATGCCAAATCCTATCTATCAGGTAGATTCGGTCCCTTAGGAGAAACTTTTGATGGTGATATATTTGTATATCCTAGAAGATTTGTTGAGGTAGCAAATACTATTATTGGGAATAGGTTGAATTATTTTATGAGGAAGTATTTGGGTAGAAGTCCAGTTAGAATTGGTTTGTTAGAGTATTTTGGAGGATTTCAGATAAACTTAATTTAGTCAGGAAAAATCCAATAAGATATAAAAATCTTAGTGGTTATAAACATGTATTTCAGATTAAGATTGATATTGACAGTCAGTATTCCAGATTAATTAGTACCTTAAAAAAGTTATATTTATAAAAACTATTAGTTGTTCATTAATATAAAATGAGTCGTTTTGAAGACATTAAAGGAGTACTAGTATCTAAAAAAGATAACATCAACAAGGATAATTTTATTGCATATGTAAACTATTTAAAGGAAAATTATTTTAAAGCTGAGACAGGAGAATCAAACTTTGAAAAACTCAAACATTCAATGGAATTGCTTAATACTTTATTTAGATTTGTAGGACCTTGGAAAACGAGAGGATTTTTACATTCCAAACAATTATTTTTACCAGAAAATATTGAGGAAATTAAGGCTAAATTCATTGTATCAAATAATGGTTTATTTAGTTTGCTTGGATTCAAGTGGGAGGAAAAGCATCCTATTAGGGAAGAGATATTGCCTCAATTAGTTGAACTTGGTTTATACAAAGACAGATTACGTGAATATGAAACAGAGGAAATAGAGAATATTTGTCAAACAATTATTAAAAGGAGTTCTGAAGGTCCATACAAATCTTACTATTTAAGTATTTCAAAATATAAAGAAGACAATAAAAGTATTTTTTTAGAATCTAAGACATTTAACGAATATAAGAATGAAGCTTTCTCCAAAACTGGTAATATTGAGGAAATTAAGAATGAATTCATTGTATCAAATAAAAGTTTATTTAATTTGCTTGGATTCAAGTGGGAGCGACAGAATCCTACAATAGAAGAGATATTGCCTCAATTAGTTGAACTTGGTTTATACAAAGACAGATTACGTGAATATGAAACAGAGAAAAGAGAGAATATTTGTCAAACAATTATCAACAGGACTTCTGAAAGTAATTACAAATCTTACTATTTAAGTATTTCAAAATATAAAGAAGACAATAAAAGTATTTTTTTAGGATCTAAGACATTTAACGAATTTAAGAATGAAGCTTTCTCCAAAATTGGTAATATTGAAGAAATTAAGGCTGAATTCATTCGAAAAAATAAAAGTTTATTTAATTTGCTTGAATTTACTTGGAAGAGAGAGGATCCTAATATGGAAGAGATATTGCCTCAATTAGTTGAACTTGGTTTATACAAAGACAGATTAAATGAATATGAAACAGAGAAAAGAGAGAATATTTGTCAAACAATTATCAACAGGACTTCTGAGGGTTCATACAAATCTTACTATTTAAGTATTTCAAAATATAAAGAAGACAATAAAAGTATTTTTTTAGGATCTAAGACATTTAACGAATATAAGAATGAAGCTTCCTCCAAAACTGGTAATATTGAGGAAATTAAGAATGAATTCATTGAACCAAATAAAAGTTTATTTAATTTGCTTGAATTTACTTGGGAGGGAAGGCATCCTAATATGGAAGAGATATTGCCTCAATTAGTTGAACTTGGTTTATACAAAGACAGATTAAATGAATATGAAACAGAGAAAAGAGAGAATATTTGTCAAACAATTATTAAGAGGAATTCTGAAGGTGGTGGATACAAATCTTACTATTTAAGTATTTCAAAATATAAAGAAGACAATAAAAGTATTTTTTTAGGATCTAAGACGTTTAAGAAAGTTTTCTCCAAAATTGGTAATATTGAGGAAATTAATAAAAAATTCATTGTATCAAATATAGGTTTATTTAGTTTGCTTGGATTCAAGTGGGAGGGAAAGAATCCTAATATGGAAGAGATATTGCCTCAATTAGTTGAACTTGGTTTATACAAAGACAGATTACGTGAATATGAAACAGAGAAAATAGAGAATATTTGTCAAACAATTATTAAAAGGAGTTCTGAAGGTCCATACAAATCTTACTATTTAAGTATTTCAAAATATAAAGAAGAGAATAAAGATATTTTTTCACTCTCCGAGACATTTAAAAAATTTTTAAGAGAAGCAAGTCCTACTGAAGTAAAAAGACTTTTTAAGAAATATGGTCTTTTCGAGCCTTTCTTGGAACAAGAAACAAAGTTTTCAATTCTTAACTCTCCGTGGAGTGATGAGGATGTAAATAGATTAATTTCTTTATATGATAAATATTTGGATGAATTGAAATTAATGATAAGAAGTAAGCCGGAAATATCACAAGAATTCTTTGGAAGAAGCCCTGATGCAGTTTTAACGAAATTATATAGTTTAATATATGAAAAACCAGATTCTTTGCCAAGAGGTTATGTAATTGATTCAAGAGGAATATCTTCTTACCCAAAAAAAGTTGAAGATTTGTTTCATGAAATTTATAATTATTCTCTTATGCACAGTCGACCTAAAATCTTAGATGAATTTCCAGTGATTAGCTACTATTATCCATACAAACATCCTGTAACAGAAGATACCTGTTATGTTTTCCTCGTGCCGATTATGTTTAGAGGACACGATTTAGATAAGTATAAGCCATTTGAACAGTTTATAATTTCAAGATTGTTCTCTAAATTAATAAATATTAATTCAAATGAGCTAATTCCTCCTGAGAGGATTTTAGAAATGAAAAAATCTGAAAAATTCCATCTCCTTCCTTCAATTTCAAAAGATCCATCTTTAGTTGGGTTGTATGTTAGAAAAAGATTTAGTTTAAATGAAAAGATGGGCACATTTGAATTTCCAGAGGAAATTGAACTTAAGGATGGGCGGAAGAAAAATTTTAATTATTGGATAGTTTATGAGGATTAAAAAGCATATGATAATTTATAATATGAAAGAAGTGTTAGTATCATGACATATGTCACCAGTCTAAAAATTAACAATTTTTGTTAAATTTATGTAAAAAGGCGAAATTAGAATAGTTTTCATAAAATTAAGAGTTAGGCGAAACTCTTATTCTAAATGCAAGAAAATACTCTGTGAAAAGCATATCTATAGTTATTTAGGTATGAGGCACAATATTTTTAGAGACTATGAGAGTTTATTTAATCAAACTTCTTCTTATGAGTTTGACAACTTTCAGAGAAAGTTAAGGTGGTGACATATGTTATGGCACTACACACCATTAAAGAAAAAAAAATATTTAAATTTAAGAAGATATAAAAAAATATGAAGCATATTTTTATTGATGCAAATATATTTTTAAGAATTTATAGTTTAACTGACGACCATCCAAATTTGTTGGAAGAATTAATTAAAAAAATTGAGACTAAGAAAATAAAATTATATTTGACAGAGCAAGTAATTGATGAATTTTATAGAAATAGAGAAGCTAAATTAGAAGCCTCATTAAAAAGCATTAAAGATCTTGAAAAAAAATCATTTAGTACACCATCTTTTTGTAAAAATAATAAAAGTATTAAAGCTATTGAAAAAAGAATTAAAGAAATTAATAAATTTGCTAAAAAGGTACATCCTAAATTATTAAAGGATTCATCAAATGAAAAATTAACTATAGATAAGTCTTTTAGCAAGTTATTTAAGAAAAATTCAATAATAAAAATTGATGGAAAAATTATAACTTTAGCTGAAGAAAGATATAAGAAAGGAAATCCCCCTGGAAAAAATAACTCTTATGGAGATTGTATTAATTGGCTTATTCTCCTAGAAAATGTAGATAATGGTAAGGAGTTAATTCTTATTACTGTAGATAAAGATTTTATATCTAACTTAAATGATGATAATATTAATTCTTTTCTGAAAAAAGAATGGAAAAAGAAAAAAAAATCTAACATTAAACTTTACAAATCTCTCTCAAGATTTTTCAGAGAAGAATTTAAAACCAAGAAAATTACTGATGATCAAATACTTGAAGAAGAAAATTATCAAAATTCTATATCTAGACCTCTAAAAACTCTTTTTTTAACACCAAAATTTATAGATTCAATTCCTGAATTTAAATCTGATTCAGCATCCTTATTTGGATTAGATTTAACCAAAACTAGAGCAAAATCATTATTTGAAGGAAATAATTCTGAAAAGGAAGTGAGATGTGTTGAATGTAATAAGATAATCTATGGTAAACCTTACACCATCGCAAAGTGCCCATATTGTAATTCATCTACAACAATTATTTAATATTTTCTATAAATTTAATTCATCTATTCTTATAAACTCCAGAAACTCTACAAATTATAAACAATATTCATATTTAAGGTAAAAAGCAACTGAATTTGTTGCAGAAGTTGAAAAAGAAGAAGAGATTAAAAAACAAAATGAATTATTAATTGAAATTATAGAAAACAAAATAAAAGAAGTTTTAGAAATGATTTAATTAAAAATGAGCAAGAGATTTTGTCTTATTCAATAGAAAAAATGAAGAAATCAGAATTGAAGTTTTCTTTAAAGATGAAAACATCTGGCTTTCCCAAAGATTAATGGCACAACTCTTTGAAGTGGACATTAGAACTATCAATCATCACCTAAAAAACATCTTTGAAAGTGGAGAACTAAAAGAAAATTCAGTTATCCAATATTATCGGATAACTGCCAGTGATGGCAAAACTTATCAGGTCAGATTCTACAATCTTGACGCTATAATTTCAGTAGGTTACAGAGTAAATTCAAAAAAAGCAACTGCATTTAGAATCTGGGCAACAAAACACTTAAAAGAATTCATCATAAAAGGCTTTGTCTTAGATGACAAACAATTAAAACAGGGCAGAGACTTAGACAAAAACTATTTTGACGAACTAATTGAGCGAATAAGAGACATAAGAACAAGTGAAAGGAATTTCTACCAGAAAATAACTGATATTTACTCAACTTCAATTGATTATGACAAAAACTCCGTACAGACAAAAAATTTCTTTGCTACTGTCCAAAATAAAATACATTATGGAATTATTCATTCCTAGAAATATTACTTCCTTAAAAAAATATTTATATTCAATAAAATTTGTTTCTAATAAATCTAAAAATGAAGAAAATGGCAAAAAAGAAATTGAAGTGCCTTCAGAAGAAGAAAGAATTCTCTAAAGGGACACTGCATTATATGAAACAAAAGTGCTAAATCAGGCAGTAAAAAGAAATATTGAGAGATTTCCAAAGGAATTTATGTTCCAAATGACTAAACATGAATATGAAATCTTGACGTCACAAATTGTGACTTCAAGTTATGAACATGGAGGGAGAAGAAAATTACCTTACGTCTTTACAGAACAAGGAGTTTCAATGCTCTCAGCAGTACTCCACAGCAAAACCGCAATCAAAATAAGCATTCAGATAATAAATGCATTCATAGAAATGAAAAAATTTATTTCTGAAAATCAAGATATGCTATATAGATTAAATGTTATTGAGAACAAATTATTGGACTATGACACCAACTTCAACAAAATATTCTCACTACTTAAAAACCCTGACATAAAACCCCAAAAAGGAATATTCTTTGAAGGACAACTATTTGATGCACACAAATTTATCTCAGACCTAATAAGAAATGCCAAAAAATCAATAAAACTAATAGACAACTACATAGACGATAGAACCTTAAATTTATTCACTAAAGGAAAAAAAGGAGTAAAAGTTACAATCTACACTAGAATCTTTTCAATGGAATTTGAGGGAACAAGAAACTGAGCAAAATATCCACCTAACACCCTAAGTCAGTATAGAAAGTTTAGAAAAGTAAGAAAACATAGAAAACTATATAAATATAGAATTATTACAATAATTAACATGCACCCTAGAGATCTTGAGGTGGGGTTTCTAGATGAGTTCTACACCTCTTCTGAAAAACTTTATAAATAATTCTAACGTTGAATTTCTATGTCAGAAAAAACTCTAATTTTTATTGATGCAGGATTTCTATCAAAATTAGCTTTACACTATGGAAATGGTAAATATTTAAAATATGACATATTCAGATTAGCAGAAATCTTTGCAAAAAAAGAAAGATTAAAAGTTGAACATATATTTTACTATACAGCCCCTCCATTTATCTCAAGCAAACCAACTAGAGAACAAAGCATAAAGAAAGAGAACTATGATAAATTTGTACACAAATTATCTCTTGGAAATAACATTACAATTAGAGAGGGAAGAGTCCAAAGAGTGAAAAAGAATAGAAAATTTGTATATACTCAAAAAGGTGTAGATACTCATTTAACTATGGATTTATCAAAAACACCCTACAAATTCTCTGATATAAAAAAAATAATATTAATTGCTTGTGATAGTGATTTTGTACCAGTAATCAAAGACATTGACAGTGAAAACGTAAAAACTATACTATATACATATTATGATAAAAAAAGAAATTCTGATTTTTCCCGTTCAAACGAATTGTCACAGTGTGTTTTAAAACAAGTTTTAATTAAAAAAGAAGACTTTGAAAATTCAAAACTAAGTTAAAAATCTTAAACAATGATTAAGAGAGGCTTTATCCAGAAATTCAAGAATATCTCAGGTCTCCAAAAACAAACAGAACCCAAAAATAAGGTTCTGTTAAGAATTTATTCTTATTTCTTTTAATCATTAATATAATGTTTTTAATTTGTTTTTTCTTTCTCAAGTTTATTTAAAGCATTCTGAAGGGAGGAGTTAGATGATTTTGTCAGTTTACGAAGTTCATTAAAATAAATTTTTTCCTGCTTTGTTTCAAAGAATACTTCAAAAATCCTGTTTTCTGTTTCACTCATAAAAGTAAATGGTTTTTTTTATTTATAAATATATGCCAATAATTGGTATGATTTTGCCAATAATTGGTGTGGTTGATTATATGGTTGAAGTTGTATAGACTTATAGTGTTCTATAATTATCAACCCTTCTTCTTTTATTAGTTACTTCAGTTTCATATAAAGTTTCTTCTAAAATTTAAGAAAAATACAGAAATTAGGATTAAGTATTGAATTTGAAGAAAGTGAGTTTTACGAAGAAGTTTTAGAAAAAAGGAATATGTTAGGTCATCTTATAGAAGATGAAGAAGGTGTTTTAAAAAGTGAGAATTCAGAGTTTGTTTTTAATGAAAAGTCAGCTGAAGAAATTAGAGAATTAATTTTAGAGTATAAAAAGAAATTTGAACTCAATAAATATGATTTTGTAATGTCAAAAGTAGGAACAATTGGAGGAAGATAAATGAGTTAAAGTAGAAATAACAGAAACAGGAACTCTAAATTTTTCTTGAATTCTTTCTAAATGATTTAACTATCTCATAGATTAAAAACGAGTTTATTATGAAAAAAATGAAAAAGTACTATTCAAAATTTGAAGAAGCAAAGAAACCTTTATAAAGAATTAAATTAATAATACCTTATGGTAAAATTGAGCAAGTTGAAAAAAATAGATTTGAGAAAAGCATGGGAAAATGAAGCATTAGATTTCACAAACTGGCTAGTTGAAGAAGAGAATCTGGCAATTCTAAGTGAAGAAATAGATGTAGGAATTAAAGTAATAGAAACAGAAGCAAGTGTTGGAAGATATAATGTGGATATTCTAGCAGAAGAAGAAATCACAGGTAGAAAAATAATCATTGAAAATCAATTAGAAAATACAAACCATGATCATTTAGGTAAAATTATTACTTATGCTTCAGGACATGATGCTGAAATTGTTATTTGGCTAGTTAAAAATGTAAGAGATGAACACAAACAGGCCATTGATTGGTTAAATGAACACACCGATGAAAAATTAAATTTCTTTGCAATTAAAATGGAACTATGGCAAATTGGAAATTCTGATTTTGCACCTAAATTTGAAGTAATCTCAAAACCTAACTCATGGGCTAAAGCAATTAAAACCTCTCAGAGAAAAGGAGGGTACTCTGATACCCAATTAATGCAATTAGAGTTTTGGAATAAACTAAAAGAATATTGTAAGGAAAAAGGTTCTAAGCTAAGATTTAGAAAAGCACATCCTCAACATTGGTTAGATCTAAGTTATGGAAGCTCGGAAAGTCATATTGCATTAACTATTAATTCACAAACAAACCAAATAGGAACTGAGATTTATATTCCTGACTCAAAGGATTTATATTACAAATTTGAATGTAATAAAGATAAGATAGAAAAAGAATTAGATATGAAATTAGAATGGATGCAATTAGAAGGTAAAAAAGCATCAAGAATTAAAGCAACTAAAGAAAATTTTATAATAACTGATTATAATAGGGATTATCATTTGGAATGGTTAATGGTCACATCCGAGAAGTTTAGTAAAGTATTTGGAAAATATAAAGATTAATAATCCTCACTATAGTATAATCTTCAACTATAAACTCCGTTCAGAAATTCAAGAAATAGAGCAATTTTTGATGAATAATTTTTTTCTTTTCTTCTAATTTTTTTGTTTTTCAAGTATTTTTATCAGACATTTTATTTTTTAAGTTTGTTTCAATTGGATTATTATTTAATTTTTATCTAATTTATTTAGTACTTAGATGGTGGGATAATAAATATTTAGCGTTCTCTATAAATTTGATTTATCTATTCTTACAAATATCAAAATAAGAACAATAAGTTAGACAAATCAATCAACTTCACAAACCTTTATATAAAATTCCTCATTAACAAAATGTTATGAGTTTAACTTCATTCATAAAAAATCCTGATGTGAGAAAGAAATTTGTAGAAACATTTCCACTGCCTAAAATTGAACTTAAAGCAGAATTAAAAGCACCCCCTATCACTAAACATTATGGTTTGGTTGGAACAGCTTTTGATTATTTACTCCGTTTTTACATCAAACGGAGTAATCCAAACGCAATAACCAAAGAATGGGTAGCAGAAAATGCCCTAAGTAGAATCCCTGGTGATGTTTTAAAAAACAAACTGAAAAAGACAGTAGATAACGCTAAGAAAGTCTATCTGAAGTATCTTGAAAATGGAGTCTTATCTGATGATGTTTTAAAAACAACTATTTTATTAGCAAAAATAGATCTAATTTATAGAGCTGGTTATATTGATCCAAACATTGACAAGGTTGATGAAGGAGATATTCAAGACTTAAGAAATTTAATTAACTTAGTTGACAAGAATTTATTTACCGCCAACAAAATATGTTTGCTTAACCCAACTTTTGGTAAAGCATCTAGGTTGGTTGGAGGAGCAGATGCAGATATTATTCTAGATAACCAAATTATAGATTTCAAAACAACTAAAAACCTCAAACTCAAAAAAGAAGACTTTCACCAACTAATAGGTTACTATATTCTTTCCCTCATAGGAGGAATTGATGAAGCAGATAAATATTTAGAAATAAAGACAATTTCTATCTATTTTTGTCGCCATGGGAAACTTTTGCAATTACCTGCTCCTCCAGCAAATTCTTTAAAAACAAAAAATTTCATAAGATGGTTTAAAGAGAAGACTCAAAAACCTTTTTAACACAAAGTTTTAAAAATTTTCTGATTATTAATTAATGATATGGATGAAGCAGAAAGATTTATTGAGGAAATTAAAGAAGAAAGGAAGAGAAAAGGATTTACAACTGACAATAAAAAATATGAAGATGGAATATTAGATTTAATTGAGAAGTGTAGAAGGAATTCTTCTGCTTCATATCAGAATTACTCTCCAGATTATATTCTTGAAAGAGTATTTGGATATAATGATTTCAAGCCACAACAAAAGGAAATCATTAATAATATCCTCAATGAGGAAGATAAGAGAATATTGGGGATTATGCCAACAGGAGGGGGAAAATCTTTATGTTTTCAAATTCCAATGTTAGTTAAAGAAGGTTTAACTATTGTTGTAAGTCCTCTAATTGCTTTGATGAAGGATCAAATTGATAACTTAAACAAAAAAGACATTTATAGTGCATTTTTTATAAATTCAACACTTCCAGAGAACATAAAAGAGGAAATTTTAGATTTAGTTAAAAAAGGAAAAGTAGATTTATTATATATTTCACCAGAGTTTCTAAAAACAGAAAGATTGTTGGAGGTATTAAAAGAAGTAAATATTAATCTATTTGTAGTTGATGAAGCACATTGTATTTCAACTTGGGGACAAGATTTTAGACCTGATTACTTGAGAATTCCTGAAATTATTGAAGAGTTAAATAATCCAAAAGTTTTAGGACTTACAGCAACTGCTACAGAAAAAGTGGAAAAAGATATTGAAAAAACGTTTAAAAGTAAATTCAAAGTTTTCAAAACATCTTTTGATAGACCTAATTTAGACATAAAATTTTATCCAATGGAAGATGATTTGAAAAAAGATTTTCTAATTAAAATATTGAAAAAGAATTTAGAAGAATCAGTTATAATTTATGTAAGTTATAGAGAAACAGCAAAAGATATTGCATTAGCTTTAAGTCAGGAGGGTATAAAATGTTCTTACTATCATGCTGGATTACCATTAGAACAAAGAGAAAAAACACAAAATGACTTTATGAATGGGAATAGAAATATAATTGTTGCAACTATAGCCTTTGGAATGGGTATAGACAAATCAGATATTAGAAAAGTTATTCACTACAATATCCCTCATTCAGTAGAAAATTATTATCAAGAAATTGGGAGAGCAGGAAGGGATGGTAAAGATTCCAAGTGTATTTTTTTGTTTGATGATAGCGATAAGTCTAAGATTAGGAAATTATTAAAAAGAGGGTGGCCTAATGAAGATCAACTAAAAGATATACTTTCATATTTGGAAAGTAAAGGTGATAAATATTTTTTCACATCTGCAAAGGATATTTCTCATAAATCTGAAGTTAATGAGATTGCAAGTAACTTGATTTTACATAGATTAGAAGAAGTTGGTATTATAAAAGCATATCATAATATTCTTTATCAATTTGAACCTAATTCTGGGTTTAGAAAAAATTTTTCTGAAATAATTAAGGAAAATCCACAATATAGAGAGGAATTAGAAAAAATAGGAAATTGTGAATTTTTTAAAAATAGTAGAAGAAAATATATAAATCTACAACTTATTATGAATGAGACAAATTTAAATTATTTTAGAATCAAAGAAATTTTCAACTACTTGAGAAAAAAAGGAAGTCTGAAATTTTCTAAACCCAAATATAAGACTCTTGTTTTAAGAGAAAAAAACATTTTGGATTTTGATTACTCTCCTTTACTTGATAAATTTGATACTATCTTAAAAAATAATTTGGAAAGATTGGATTTGCTTGTAGAATGTGTTACAAGTGAAGGTTGTATAAGGAAAAAGATTTTAAAATACTTTGAAGAAGATTATGAGAAAGACAATTGTGGAATGTGTTCTTGTTGTAATGATTCTAATCTCTAACAGAGTGATTTAAATTAGTTCTTTGTTTTTTAGTTCTTTTTTACTTGCCTTTTTCTCCTGCCTTAATACTTACTTTAAATCCTAATTCTTCTTTATAAATTTCAAATAACAAATAAGACAGATTTTTACATTTAATTTTATATTTTTGGCAAATATTTGGTATTTTATCAATTATTTTTGTATCATCCTTTTTACTTTCCTCTGTTATGATGAAAACTTCTTTACTTTTATTTTTAAATTCCAACCCTTTCTTTACTAAAAACAAATCTGCATAGTTTGATTTTCCTTTAATTTCTTCTCCTTTTTGATTTACATTCTCCCATTTATAACTTCTTAACTCCTCTTCTATATCTCCACAATTCTGCTCATTTTTTATTAAATAATTTTGATGTATTAAGGAATCAATATCTTTACCATTTACTTCACAAACATTATTAATCTTCAAATAATTAATTATATTATTTTTCCCTTGAAATCTTTCTAATTCTTTTAAAACCTTATCAATTATAACTATTTCATGGTTTTCAATTTTAGATTTAATAAAATTTAACAAAATATTAAAATTATTATTGATATTATACTTATCAAAATAAAAATGCTTGTTTAAGAAAATTAAACTACTTGTATCAATTATTATTCTCATTCCAATAAAACCCCTCTTTCTTTTAGGTCTTTTTCTTTTAAGGATAACAATCCACACAAATCTGTCTCATCAATATTTCCAGCAGAAAAATTAATCTCAGCTATCTTTGTATATAAATTACTTTCAATAGGTTTTGGAATACCGAATCCTCCTTTTGCATGCTTTTTAATATTCTCTTCTGTTGGTTCTACTCTTGAATCCTCAAGTTTTTTAATAATCTTCTCTCTTTCCTCTTCTTTATTTTTTCTCCTATCTTCTTCTTCTTTTTTAATCCTATTTTCCTCAAATTCCTTTATCTTTCGTTTACACTCTTCTTTTGATATCTTTCCACTTTCCTCTAATTTGATATAATAGGAATAAATACTTAAAAATGAATCTCTTGAAAATTCTTCCAATTTACTTTTATAAGAATCTATCTTGCAGTTTTTTATTTTGTTTTTAAAATCATTTTCATCTAAAAAATAGAAAGTGAAATCATTACACCATTTTTCAATTTTATACTTTTCTGTATCTTCAATCAAATTTGAATCTGTTTCATCGTCAATTTCTTCTTTCTTTAAAATATAATGAGCAAACTCATGAAGAAGTGTAAATATTTCTCTTTTGAAATATTTTTGATTTCTTTTAATTACAATAATGTTAGGTTCTAAATAAAGACCATTAAAATTGATTTTATTTTCATCTTTTAAATTTGTTCTTTCAACAAATTCAAATACAAAAATATTAAAATCTTCAATAACCCTGATAAGATTTTCTAAGAATTCTTTTTGTTTCTGATATTTACTCTCTTTCTTAATTCTTTTATTCTCTCCTATTAAGACAGGATTCCTTAACTCTCCCCACTCTTTTAATTTTTTTTCTATTTCAACAAATTTTTTTCTAAAGTCTAAGGCAACATCTCTTGGATTATCATTTACTGAATAACTATTTTTCAATTTCCTTTCTAAATCGAAATTAATGTTTTTCGTTAGAGTTATTATCCTTCTTTTTAATTCATTATAATAAATTACTTTCTTCTTACTTGCTAAATTCAAATTTGAATTAAATTTATCTTTTCTAAAGAAAACATTATCTTTTAATTCCTCTTCTAATTTTTCCTTGCTTACAACTTTCTCTGTTAAAAAATCGGTATAATATGAAATTCCTCTTTCAAAAAATTTATCTATTTGTTTTAAAATATCTTCTTTTAAATTAAATTCAGTAGATTGTAAAATTTTATCTAACAAGTCTTTAGTTAGTTTTATTCTTTTTCTTCCTCTGTTAAACTCTTCTAAAAAGCTTTCTGGAGTAAATTGGAACAACCTAATTAGATAATTAAGTTTTTTTGGGTTTATCTTAATTGTATTTTTCATTTAAATCTTCCCTCTCTTATCCATAGACTTCTAAAATAGACTCAACTATTTTAATATATTTATTTAAAGATTTATAAATTTTTGGAGTATTCGGCTCTGTCCGGAAAGTCAAGAGAACTTAAAGTGTTATATAAATAAAGTAATTTTTGACAAATGAAAACTACCCAGAAAACTGCCCAGAAAACTACCCAGAAAACTACCCAGAAAATCACTCACAAAACTACTAGAAAAATAGTTACTTTGATTATGAAAAATCCTAAAGTTAGTAGGAGAGAATTATCTCAATTAGTAGGAATTAGTGAAGATGGGGTTAAATTTCAATTAGATAAACTGAAAAGGAAAGGTATTATTGAAAGGATAGGACCTGATAAGGGTGGATATTGGAACATAAAAGAATAGAATGTGCTTCATAAAGATAAAGGAGGGATAAAAAAACTTAACTTTTTGTTTACCTGACTACAGATTTTATGATTAAAACCAAAAGTAAAAGTACAGAGAAATCAAAGATGTTATCTCCTCAAAAAACTATCTCATTCACACTAGTAGAAATTAAGAAAATAAGAAAAGCACTCAAAGAGTATTGTGAATTAGATACAATGGCAATGGTCGATATTGTGACAGAATTAAGAAAAATAGTTACAAAATGAATAGAGTATTTGTTTCCCTTCTTATCAATTAAATAATACAAAATTTAATTAAACATCCGAATTTATTACAGAGCCTCTTCCACATCTGCTGTAATAAGCACCTTCTCTTTTATAGGTATAATCCTATATTCATAAAAGAAATTTTATACATAGGAGTACCTAAGTTCCAGCAACACTAACCCTTTGATCTTTGATGTTTACTTAAATCAACCACTCTAACTATAATATCTATGATCTCACTATCGAGATACTTCTCATCTTCCATATAATTTAATAAAGTAAGTGCTAACCTCGGTTTTCCTATTGAGCCAAATATTGAGGCTAATATTTGATACTTTCTTCTAGGTTCTACTTCAAAATCTTTATCTGCCACTAGTTCATTCAAAGCCTTGGAGAACCATTTTGATATATCTTTATTCAATCTGTTTTGATCTTCTTTACTCAATTCCTTAAATCTGTTTTTAGGAAAATCTTCCAAATGATCTAAGATCATCTTTTTCCAAGCTTTCTCAATTGTCTTTTTATTCGGTTTATTATTTAATTTGTCTGCTAGAAGATCTTTAACATTTGGAACTTCTTTCAACTTTATCTTTATAATCAATTCCTCTGAATAATAATCTTCAATCTCTCCTTTTTTTAGAGAAACCAAATTATTACTGTATCTATTAATTCTTTCTAACTTCTTAATTTGATTCTCTCCACCTTTATCTAAAAGAACAAAGTATGGAATATTAAATTCATTTAGAATCTGTAAATATATTCTACCATTATCTTTACTCCCAATAGGAATAACTGAAATATTATTTTTATCAAAATTATATTCTTGACTTAGACAATTATTAGCAATATATCTAAAAAATAATTTATCTGTTAAACCTTCGACCAACATAACTGCGCTTGCAAAAAACATTTCAGAATTAAACTCATTTAATTCCCTTTTTACTATGTCCTCATTTAAATTCTCTCTATTTCCGACCTGAGATAAAGAAGTATACTCTTCTTTCTTAAATAGTATTAACTTAAAGATATCTGTCTCAGTTATAAAAATTGGAGAGTGAGTTGTGAGTATTAACTGATTTTTTGAAGAAAGATCATTTAATATTGAATTGAATCTTCTCTGAGCTTGAGGATGTAAATGAAGTTCAACTTCATCAATACAGATGATTGGAGGAACTCTAAAAAACATATTACACTTTAATATTAGACTAATCAAAAATGTACTTTGAATTCCCATTCCCTTTAGATTTATTTCTTGCAAATTACCATCATCCATTAAGATTGATAATTTCTTAAGGATCTTTTCCAAATAATCAAAAGTTATAAATCCATTGTTAATAAAATCTAATGTCTCGCACTTAATACAATGTTTATGCTTAAATAAAACTCTTCTTACCTCATCAAAAGTAGAATCAACAATAATTTGTTTTTCAAACCATAAAGTTAGCATTTTACAAAAATTATTTGAGAAATTTTCATCACTCTCCTTAGAAATATCAAGTAGTTTTCCTTTATTTGCTTCAATAAAGGCTCCAATCATATTCGAAAGAATTGTTCCAAATATAGAAGAACAAGTATCAGAATTTATATTTTTATCAAACTTTCTATCTGTATCAACAATAATACAATTAAAATAAATATACCTTGAAGTTTTTACATATTCTGGAAAAGTAACATTAGTATTACCAATATAAAAGAAACCATCTTCATTTATTTTTTTTTCTAATGAAAGTACTAAGAAAGTTCTTCCTACCTCCTGAAATGAATAAACTTTTACTTCTTCAGGTAAGTTTGCTAGACTATCTGTTATATCAAACCTAACCTCTATCTCTATTGGTTCCTTTGGATTCAAATACTTTGATTCATGATTTAATTCGGAATTAAATGCTGGCAAATTCATTCCACTCCGACCTGGTTTTAACATCATCCCTATACACTCCAAAAAATTTGACTTTCCTGAATTATTTTTACCAATAACTAAATTTTTATTAGAATTTAAATCAACGTCCATCTCTTTTAAAGACTTAAAATTCTTAATTTTAATATTGGTAAGTTTCATAATAAGGAAATATCAAACTTCTTTTTTATATTTTACTATTAATAAGTAGATTATTCAGAGTTCAGAGTTGTATGATGTTTACATTCTCCAAAAATTATTATTTCCCAAACTTTTATGGTTAATCACTTCCAAATTAAGAAAGTTTATATATAATCAAATATTTTAATTTATATGTCAGAAGTTGGAATATTAAATACATTATTAAGCGAAATATCTTTATTATATATACTTATCTTATTAGTCCCTCCATATATAATATTTTATCTTTTAGATAGAAATCTTCCAAAAGGATTTGATAAATTTACTCATTGGGAAGGTGGATTATTTATCTTTGGAATTGGAAGTTTATTTTACATTATCTCAGTTTCTAGTTTCGGAACTAAAGGGATTAATTGGGTTCTATTATATTTATTGCTCTTATTTGTACTTACAATTTGTTTAGTATTGTATTATAGGGAAAATCTTTCTTCTAAACCTAATAAAACATTAGATGAAATTTTGTTATATGAGAAACCATTGTATATCGCAGTAGAATTAAAGAGTGGAATTAGGTATGTGGGTTACTTATATTATTTGGATAGGGATTTAATAGGAATTTGTGAAGGCAAAAAAACTAAAATTATATTAATTAGAAAAGATGATGAAGAAATCAAATTAGATATTAATTTGATGTTTTTTAGAATAAATGAAATAGAGTTATTTTATTGTTAATTTATTTAATTTTTATATTTAGTGGTTTCTTCGTAATTTTCTTACCAGCGAAGAAACTGCTTACTCCTCCAAAGGACGGTTGAGCAGTTTTATTTGTTAAATTTTCTTTACCAAGACTTTTAAATTCTGTATTTAAACTATCTTGCCCACTTAAATTTTTCTTAATTTCTTGTTTTTCTGCCATAATATAATTAAAAACTTCAGAGTTTATAAATATATTCCAAAAGTCGGCTTTGTCCGAAAAGTATTTATTTGCTAAATTCCAACTAATTCTATGGCACAACATTACACAGATGAAGAAATAGAACAAATCGGAAGGAAATTCAATAAAATCTTTACTATGTTTCAGAAATTAGATAAAAAACTAGGAAATTGGAAACCATTAAGCAAAGATACAAAAGACAAATGGGTTAAAATACTTGCTCAACAACAAATTATGGTATTAGATAGACAAGTTAAACTAGCAAATAAACAAATTAAAGAAATGCAAAGACACACTAATTGGTTTATCTATTTAACAATCACAAATATAATAGTTTTAGTTATTACTTTAATTATTAATTTAAGATAAGTTAATTATTTGATTTTTTATCAAAAAATTCAATTTCTACTTTATAATCAGCACCTCTCAATAGAACAAAAATTAAAGATTTTGAAGTAAATGAAGAAACAAGAATAAAAAGAGAAAAAGAATTACAAAAGATTACTCAAAATTTTACTATGGTAGATTATGATTTAATTGAGTGTGGTTTTATAAGTGAATATAAAGGAGCAATTGCGTCAATGCCCACTAATGATTATAATAAACCATTACATATAAAAATATCTAAATTAGGACAAAAAGTTTATGAGTTATTTAAAGAAGAGATAGAAAATATAGAGAAGAAAGATGAATAAAATAATAAGTATTTCTACTTTATAAAACTAAAATTTTATTTTTAATGAGAGAGAGAATAGTGGAGTTATATGAGTAAATCAAATATGTTTATAAGTAACTAGGAGTAAGGATTTGTATAGTTAAAATGAAAACTAAAACATTATATGAAATAAATAAAGAGAAAATAGAGAGAAAACTTGAAATCGAAAACCCACATATTTACAAAATCATTGATGAATTAAATCTTAGAATAGAAAATATATTTAATAATATGGGGAATAATACTAGACAATCTTATCCCAAAAGTGAAGTAACATATACTCAAATGTTGAATTTATTAGAGGAAGTAAAAAATAATCTCTATATTAAGAATGATTATTCAGTTATTTTAAATACAATTTTATTTAGTGAAAATCTTATGGATAAATTTATTTTATCTTATCCACGATTAAAGGAGGAATATAAAGCAGACATTTTTAAAAAAATTAAAAAAGGAAATTATACTTTCGGCAAAAAATTAGGATATTTGGAAAAGGTTAATGATGAAATAACTAATAATGATTTAGAGATATTTATTAATTTTTTAAAAGTATTTGGAGTTATAAGGAATAAATTCTTCTTCCACCCAAATTTATATGAAAATTCAATGAGTTTATTATTTAAACAAGGATATAAAAAAAATTTATTTGAACATTTTAGAAACTCAAGAATATTAAAAAAATATAATTTTAAAAAATTAAAAAATTACCCAACTTATATTAATATTATAAATAATGGAGTAAATCATTATAATCAGTTAACAATAGAAAATATATTTCAGCCAATTTTAGGAAAATTAGAGATTTTAATTAAAAGTTTAGAAGGTGAAAAAACAATAGAATGTTTTAATTTGAAAAAATTAAAGGTAAATATACAAAATAAAATTGATTATATAAATAGAAATCCTTCAACAATATATATTATATCTTCTTGTAGATCACTTGTTGAAAAGGGATTATTTAATGTTAGCGTAATTTTTTGTTGTATGTTTTTAATGTATTTAGGAAGAAGAGATTTGAATTTTGGAATTAATTATTACAAATTTAATGAATCATTAATTTAATTTTTTTAAGTGTAGGTTCTGTTAAATTTCAGGGTGTTTTTATTTATCAATATAAAGTAGTACAATCCTTATATAAATTCTAATTTATTAACTAACTATATATGGCAGAAGCGACTGAAGAATTAGTAAAAATATATCTTGAACAAAAAGGATATTTAGTTACAACATCTAAAAAAGTTAATGTGAGGACTACAAAAAGTAGTCCAAGAACTGAACTAGATTTAATTGCAGTTAAAACAAAAGGAAAAGATAAAGATGGTTTACCACTAAGAATTTTAGGAGAAGTTAAAGGATTTGGAATACATCATCGTTGTTTTAAAAAACTAGATAAAAAATTACGCAAAAGAGATAAATATAAATCAAGAGAAGAATATGGAAGATTTAAAGCATATAATAATAAAGAATATAAAAGAAAAATCTTAAATGAATTAGAAAAGGAATATGGTTACAAAGATTTTTCTTGTGTTTTGTTTTGCTATAGTGTTAATAGAAACTATGAACAAGAAATTAGAGAATTTCTTAAAAAAGAGAATATAATGATTATCACACATGACGAAATTCTGAAATGTTTATTTGAAGAAAGTAACAATGAGTATAACAATCATCCAATACTTAACACAATTAGTTTAACTAAAAAAAATAAAAAAAAAATATTTTCTCAATAGTATCTATAGGAATTAGGTAAAATAACTAACATTTGCCCAAAAATTCTCAAAATTCTCAAAAGATTTATAAATGTTTACTCCCTTAGATAAATATGAAGAAAACCAAGACCATGAATTCAGAAGAAAAAATTACAGAGAAGTTAGAAGGTTTACACGAGTTAAACGAAGAAGTAACAGAAAATATGAATATTCTATTTAATTTGAAGATTTAATTTCTATTTGAACTCTATTTCCCCTTCAATATCAGATACTTTTCCTCTTATTCTTTTTATTGGAGGTAGGCTGTCCCAAAGTCTTTTAAGAAAGTTTCTATTAATTAAACTTCTAATTTTATCAATTTCTTTAGATTTTACTTCTAAATTGTTTATTTCAATATCTATCTTTTTAATTAACTCCAATGATAGTTCATAAGATTCTGGACTATAGTTTTTTACCCATCTCAAATTTAATTCAATTTGTCTTCTTTCTCTATTGTAAAAGAAAACAATCTTGGACATATAATTCTGTAAGTCTGAAAGAATCATCCCTAATAGTTTATTAATTCCTCTGGGTCTATATTTTGAAGTTTCCTTAATTACCAAATTGTACTGGTACTTATTATATTCTAAAATGTTTCCAATATATGAGAGTAAATTTGATAAGAAATCATACTTGAAACGTGTTTCAAATAGGAATTTATAGCCTAAGTAGTTATTATCATTAACTTTATCCACATCAATTAAATATGAATCAAAATTATCCTTGAAATAGGTATTCTCTACAAATTGTATTACAAATGTATGCAAGGATTTCAAAACAACACTCTTTCTTATACCCTCATTTTTAAACTTCTTAGGGTTATAATGTGGACTAATATCAGATAAAACCTTATTTGAACTTGATTTTAATTCTTCATATGAAATATGCTTCTCGTATTTATCTAATCCTAACTCCTTAAATACTTCTTTGTCTAATGATTCCTTGTCTAACTCTTTTAGAATGTTTTTAGGTTTATAATCTTTTGAGTATCTCTGAAATTCTTCAAAATCAATTAATTTATCAAATTTCTCAAACTTTCGTATTTGTGGATTTGAATCCAAAATAAATTCAGGCACAAAAAATAATTTCTTCACCATATTAAAAACACAAAACTTGATATTTATAAACATTTCAATTATTAGGATCTGTCCATAAATTCAAATTAAAGAATTAAAAAAGGAAAATCATATATAATAGTACAAAATTTAATCTATAAAGTTTTTTAGTTAGAAGAATTAGAGAAGATCTAAAACAGTTTGAGCTTTCTTTCTAGAATACTCACTTTTGTCATTTTTAGCTATTTTAGAAAATAATGATTTGTATTTGCTAATAAGTTCATGATCTCCTTTTGCGATCATTCCTAATGAATCAATATATGAATCTTTTAACCATTGAGTTTGATATTTCTTAAATATATTTACAGATATTTCAATTGATAACTTAACTCCATTTTCTTCAATCTTTAATGGTTTTGGTCTCGTAATTTCAGTAGGATTTTTAATGTAATCAATCATAATAGGAATCGCTTTTTTTACCAATTCTGGGTGTTTGGATCCAATATTTCCTAAATTAAATGCAATAAATCTTCTAGTATTCCACTCAGCATTTTTTTGAAGTTGTTTGATCATTTCTGGTATTAAGTTTTTTACCCAAGTGGGGTTTATTTTTCCGAGTTCTCCAATAGTGTGTTCTTCAGGACATCTCTCAAATTTCTTCATATTGTCTTTTATATACTCTTCTACAATATCACTAAATAATTCTGAATCTTTCTTTATGTAAAATAAGAGAATTGAAACTCCAAGTTCATTAGCCTCTTCTTTATGATCAAGTAAAGTTTTAATGACTTTTCTTATTCCTGAGGCATTAGAATTGATCATTTCTTTAGTTTTATGTTCATTTCTGAATTTATAGACAATAGAGTTAAGAGTATCCTTATTCTTTGTTTTAATAAGATCCTTAATTTCCTTAACCACAGATTCTATGTTGCTTGCGTCAAGTTCTTCCACTTTTTTTGCATTCGCCTTATTAATATTAATCTCTTTGATAATTTTCTCCCATGCTTTATCTTCTGAAATAGGCATATTCTTTGATGGCTTAATTTCCTTATTTACAGAAATAAATAGGTTCCTTGCTTCCTTCTCTGATAGATTTAATTGCTCGATTAAATCCTGAATAGGTCTTATTACTCCCGGAGCCATAAAAGCTAATTTTAGATCAAATTCCTTAATGCCTAATTCATCCATTTCAGACTTAGAAGAATAGATCATTCCTACATTATTGCACCCATTTACATCTAAATAGATGACCTCAAATAGCATACTTAATGCTGTTTTATATCTCCCTTCTTTTTGTAAAAGATTTGCCATATCAAGCTTATTATTACGATATAAGCCCCATTGCCTTTCTGATGCATATTTAATAATATTCTGATTATAAACCCTCCATTTAACGTCATTTAGACTTGGTTCTTTCCCGAATTGTTTAGTAAGTTCTTTCTTTGCATCAGCAAATTCAGGATTCCCTATAAGTTTAGTTTCTTCTTGAATTTCATGGTACTTAGACCATTGTACTTCAACTTCATCTTTTTGTTGCTCAGTTATTAGGATTTTCTTCCTATCTGCAGGTCTAGTTCTACTATACATAGTTTCTCCACAATGAGGACATTTCTTCTTTCTTAAGGGAATAAGATCTAATTTCTCTTTACAATACGGGCAACGGTCAATTTCTCCAATAGAATCATCTAAGCCTGATACTTTGACTTCTTCAGATGGTTTTTTTCTTCCCAACAATTTATCAAAAAATCCCATCTAAACCATCCCCATAACTTTTAGTAGTCTTCTTTTTTAGATTCACATCTTTCATAAATAACTAAGAATGTACTTAATTTTAAAAATATTTAGGAGTTCTGGTGTAAAATTGAAATAAAGTCTGAAATATTATCTTTCTATTGTAATCATCAAATAAACTCTGCAAAAAAACTCTATCAGGAAATTCAAATTAAGGAATTAATGAGAGATAGTTTTATATAATAGTACAAAGTTTAATTTTTAATGAGAGAGAAAATAACTTATGATAATTTAAGAAATTTTATGGTTAAAATTTCAGAAGTTGGATCCTTTAAGAATTTCATTTTAAATTTCATTGGATTTTCGAGTAAGTTAAGAATTGATGCAAATTCTGAGTTCTCAAGTTTAAATAAGGATTACGATAATTTAGTAAATGAATTTGAAAAGTTTAATGATTATCATGATTTAAAAAATAAAGAAATTGAACAAAGTCAAGAAATAAAAGATTTAAATACTCAATTATCAGAGAAAAAATCTGATGAGAAAAAAGGATTGAATAAATTTTCTGCAGAGAGCAAATCTTTTTCTGATGCAAAGGAAGCTTTGGAGAAGTTAAAAAAAGAATTACAAGAAGGTAAGGAAGCTGAAACTAAACTAAAATTTGAGAAAATAGAGAAACAGTTTAGAACCCACGAATCTGATGTCATTAATAATCTAGGGGAATATTGTAAAACTAATAACTTAACTTATTATGTGAAAACTGATTCTCCTGTTAAAGGAGAGCCAGAATTTACTGTTGAAATTGGGGGAATGTATTATATTTTTGATGCAAAGTCACCTAAATTAACTGCAGAAATTTTTAATATGGAAGATATTTCCAAAAGAGAATCAATTATTAAAGAAAAAATTAAAACATCAGTGAAAAAATCAGCTATAGATATGGAGAAATACGCTCAAAAAGATGTTTTTTCTACTTTATATCTGGTTGCACCATTTGAAGTTTTAAATTATTTAGATGTATATAATTTTCCTTTTAGAAAAGCTAAAGGAGAAGTTCAAGTAATACCTATCCAACAATTTAGTTCAATTATTCAAACTTTTAAAATCTTAGATGGAATTGAAGAATTAAAAGATTTTGATCCTGAGAAGAAGAGTAAAATTATGTGGTTAATTGGTCAATATAGACACCATAATAATTTGAGAACAAAAGTAGATGTATTATTTGGTGAAAATGATGAATATCTAAATAATAACGTTCAAGACATATTTAATGATGATGACTTGAAAGAGTTAGAACTTGAAGAGAAAAAAGCATACATTTCATTACCTAATGATTCTCAAAAGAAATTAATTAATCAAAAAGAGTTAAAAGAATATAATTTGAAGTTAAAATCTCAAGCTGTAAAAAAAGGAATTTTAACAGTTTCCGATAAACTGGAAGATAAAAAATAATTAAAATCTGAAGTTGTTACAGAACTTGCTCCTTACATATCCTTTTAACCAAATAATTTTCTTAATTGATTCTCTAACTCTTTTTTCTTCTTCCCTCATTAGTATATTTCAATATTGCTTTTTCAATATCATAAGTCTTATTTGAAATTGGCTTAGTGTTTAAACTCTCTTTGACATATGAATTAGTACTTTTAAGCATCTTTACATTTCAAATTGACTATTAACAGTAACCTCTGGATATTTTTTATATACATATCTCAATATCTCAGTTGGTGTGAAATCTGCAAATTTTTTAATATAATCGTTTATCAAGTCTTTAGTTTTCCTATCTAAATTATTATAAGATTTTTTAGCTTCATTTAGACCCATTTCAGTTAATTTATATTTATATACTAAATTATTTGAATGTTTTGACATTTCTTCTAATTCATCAACTAAACCCTCTTTAACTAAATTAGTTAATTCAGAATTTACTTCTATACTATATGGTCCGAATTTATAATTTAAATAAGAAAATAATTCTTGCTTGAATACTTCCTTATTCAATAAAAACACCAATTTTTGAATATATGTTCTTCCATATATTTCTTGAAGTTGGTGAAATATACTTAGAATGATTTGTTTTTTAGTTTCCATTTTTTAAGCCCTTATACTCTGTGAACAGATTTTTTGAATTAATTTTAACTCCACTAACTCTAGTGCATTTATCATCTTCAATTAATTCTAGTAATATTACTCCTGCATTTTTTCCACTTTTAAAAAGAATAAAATCCAAGTTTGCAGATGTTTTATTGTATTTATCAAATCTTTTTAGTTTCATTATTTTTGATTTTTCTTTCACACAAAATTCAATTTCAAAACTATTTGATTTTAGATTGAACAATTCATGCTCAATCTCAACTTCTGTTTTTAAATCTTGAACTTTATCACACTCCTGAAGTTCAAAATTAGTATTCTCATATTGTTCTTGAAGTAAACCAATTTCATCATCTATTGATTCTACCTCAATTTTCATTTCCTCAAATATAGTTCTAGGATTTATCATTTGATATGTTTTCTTCCTATTATTAGAAACTAGGCTTACTAGTTTAGCATTTTCTAATTTTCCTAAAAGTTTATAGGGTTGCGATTGATTAGTAATCTTTGTTTTTTCTAAAACTGTATCTTTTGTAATATGTCCTCTGCCAATTAATTTTAGATAATTGCCAACTTCTTTATCTGTTAAGCCTTTTAAGAATTTAAGATAATCTACGAATTTAGGACAATCAGAAGGATTAATTTCGGTTGGCATATAATTTAATCGTCAGATTTACTTATTAATCTTATTGTTCTCCTAAAGAGAACAATGTTCTCAAGAGATGAAAGATTAATAATATATATTTTAAAAACCATTACATACTTATAATGGTAAAAAGAAAAATAAAAAAACTATTTGATGGTGATTCTGGAAAGTTTGCCAATGGTGAAAATTTCAGACTTACTAATGTTAGAGCTCCTGAAACAGGGAGAAGAGGTGCAAGTTCTGCTAAAAGAACTTTAGCTGGAATGCTTGGAAAATCAAACAACTCTGCTAATGTTACAAGAGTTGGAAAAGATAAATATGGAAGAACATTAGTCAGAATGTCTAACGATAATGGTTCAATAAATGAAAGAATGAGAAAGAAAGGTTTCTCAAATAAGGGAAGATAAGAAATGGAAAGAATAAATGTAAGTTCATCAAATCTAAAATCAGTTGGATATGATAAAGCTAAATCACAATTAGAAATAGAGTTTAACTCAGGAGGTATATACGTTTATTATAATGTTCCAGAAAATATTTTTGATGATTTAATGGAAGCATCTTCGAAAGGAAAATATTTTCATAAATTTATTAATGAGGTTTTTGGTTATACTAAAATAAAATGAATAGATTGGTTAAAAAACTAAATGATGAACTTAATTGTAAAGTGAAATACTCAGAAGAACATAAGAAGAAAATACTAAAGAAAACAAAGGAAATAAAAAACAGAAAAAATTGGAAAAGAAAATTCTTTAGTTTAGGACATATTATAATATTAATTTATATTATAATTAGTACAATCATATTAGTTAATCTTTTGAAATCTAATACTTTACTATTTGTTTATCTTACAGGATACGGCATTATTTTGGGACTAGTAGAGATTGCCCCATACATAAGCCTACTTACAATTCTTCTCATTTGTAATCTTATATATAAATTTATTCTTTACAGATACCACTTACACAAATACAAAAAATTAGAGTCCAAAAAATCTGATACTGCAATAGTTATCGCAAATTTTGATAAATTTAATTTAAGGGATTGGCTAGTACCTACTTTTGATATTAATCTTAAATATATTTGTGAATTAGTAAAACTAAGAAGATGGAAATTTAAAATATTTACCAACCTAACAGAAGATAAACTTGATGAAATTATTTATAACAACGAATACAAAAGATTATACCTAATAGGACATGGTTCAAGAGATGCTTTTTCATTATATAGAGATAAACCTATTCTCTATGCAAAATATACTAAAGAAAATCTAAACAAAGAATTATTAAAAAAATTCAACCAAAAAGAAATTAAAAAAGAATTCATAGCACAATATCACTGCAATCATCACTATGGTTTATCATTAGCAGACTTTATAGTAGATGAAAAAAATAGAGATAATTGCGATATTACTTGGGGAACTTGGAATGTATTTAAATTAAACAATCACATTAAAAAATTACTAAAAGAAGAGAGAAGAAATGTACTAAAAAATGAATCTAATTAAGAATAAAAATGAAAAATTAGGAGGAGAAAGAAGAGAGATAAAATCTGAATTAAACAAACTTCAAGTCTATAGAATAAAACAAATACTGAAACACTTCTACTATAAAACAAAAATTCTAATCTTCTGTAAAAGAAAAACAGAGAGAAATAATATCTTATTTAGAGAGTTTATTTCAAAAGAAGTTGAATACATGAAATCACAACTTAGTATAAATAATAAAGAAATTGAAATAATAAAAGAATACATTGATGAGTTAAATGACATCTCTAAAGAAGATAGAAAAAAAATAGATAAACTGATTAGGAATTTTCTTACAATCCTAAAATTAATAGTTGCATTCCTTATTGATAAAATCCTAATTATAGTCATTCCCAATCATAAATTTAATTTCATCATACTAACTATAAAAAAAGGTGAGAAAGCAATTATAAAATTAGAGAAATTTAATAAAATATTAAAGCCAGAGATTAGAAAAAAAGAGAATTATCTAAAAACAAATCCAAGAAATCAAGACCCAAGAAAAAATAAAATTGCTATTTGGGGTAAAATAAAAAAATAAAAATTTATAAAAAAGAAGAAGAAAACTATGATAAATTGATAAATTCAAATTATTTAAAATCAAAAAGATAATTTACTTTTTTTAATTAAACTAATTGTATTAAGTATTGGATGATTATTATACTCTGTATTACTTTCTTCAAATAAATATTTCAGAACATCAGCAAGTAGAACAATCATTATATTCTCTTTTTCAAGAAATTCTCTAATTTCTTGTTCATAATTTCCATTAATACTATAACAAAACAAAACACATGTAAAATCTTTGTAACCATATTCTTCTTTTAGTTTATTTAATATTTCTCTTTTATATTCATTATTATTGTAATATTTGAATTTCCCATATTCTTCCCGTGATTCATATTCATCTCTTTTACGTAATTTTTCATCTAGTTCTTTAAAAAGACGATGATGTATTCCATATCCTTTTACTTCCCCTAAGATTCTTGACGGTAAACCATCTTTATCTTTACCTTCTGTTTTGACTGCAATTAAATCAAGTTCTGTTCTTGGGCTGTTTTTTGTTGTTCTCACATCTATTTTTTTAGATGTTGTAACTAAATATCCTTTTTGTTCAAGATATACTTTTACTAATTCTTCAGTTGCTTCTGCCATGTATAATTAGTTAATAAAATATATTTTATAAGAGAATTGTACTACTTTATATCAGTAAATAAAAACACCCTCAAATTTAACAGTATCTTTTAACAAAAATCTTTATAAAGAATCAAATTAATAATACCTTATGGTAAATTTGGGCGAGTTGAAAAAAATAGATTTAAGAAAAGCATGGAAAAATGAAGCATTAGATTTCACAAACTGGTTAGTTAAAGAAGAGAATCTGGCAATTCTAAGTGAAGAAATAGATGTAGGAATTAAAGTAATAGAAACAGAAGCAAGTGTTGGAAGATATAATGTGGATATCCTAGCAGAAGAAGAAATCACAGGTAGGAAAATAATTATTGAAAATCAATTAGAAAATACAGACCATAATCATTTAGGTAAAATTATTACTTATGCTTCAGGATATGATGCTGAAATTGTTATTTGGCTAGTTAAAAATGTAAGAGATGAACACAAACAGGCCATTGATTGGTTAAATGAACACTCTGATGAAAAATTAAATTTCTTTGCAATTAAAATGGAACTATGGCAAATTGGAAATTCTGATTTTGCACCCAAATTTGAAATAGTTTCAAAACCTAACTCGTGGACTAAAGCAATTAAAACTTCTCAGAGAAAAGGAGGGCACTCTGACACTAAATTAATGCAATTAGAGTTTTGGAATAAACTAAAAGAATATTGTAAGGAAAAAGGTTCCAAGCTAAGATTCCGAAAAGCACATCCTCAACATTGGTTAGATCTAAGTTATAGAAGCTCGGAAAGTCATATTGCATTAACTATTAATTCACAAACAAACCAAATAGGAACTGAGATTTATATTCCTGACTCAAAGGATTTATATTACAAATTTGAAAGTAATAAAGATAAGATAGAAAAAGAATTAGATATGAAATTAGAATGGATGCAATTAGAAGGTAAAAAAGCATCAAGAATTAAAGCAACTAAAGAAAATTTTATAATAACTGATAATAATAGGGATTATCATTTGGAATGGTTAATGGTCACATCCGAGAAGTTTAGTAAAGTATTTGGAAAATATAAAGATTAATAATCCTCACTAATAGTATAATCTTCAACTATAAACTCCGTTCAGAAATTCAAGAAATAGAGCAATTTTTGATGAATAATTTTTTTCTTTTCTTCTAATTTTTTTGTTTTTCAAGTATTTTTATCAGACATTCACATCTTAACTTCTTTGAGACATCATCATAAAGAACATATTCATTACATTCATTACATTTCAAAATACTTTCAACTTTTTGCCATTCTTCAAGTGCATTTCTAATATCTTCTGTAGTGACATTTCCTTCAAGGTTTTTATGATGGTCTACAAAATTTCTAAATGAGGTATCTAAATCTATCATACATACATCGTGTGAACTTCCCAAAACATCTTTAATTCTTGCCCGAAAACTATTAAGAAGTTCAGAGAGAGTATATTCATTGTAGGATTTGTATTTGACATTTGATTTAATTTTTTCATTAATATCTTGCAATTCACACTCCAAATAAACTCCAAGTTTATGACCAGCACTGTGAGAGTCATCTTCACTTATGTCTTCCCTAATATCCTCGATTGTTCCACCACTATTAATAGTAATAGGTCCATGATTATATTTCCAACCAGTAAATTTTTGTATTTTCCAGTTCCTAAACTTATTTCTTACTTTATTAAACCAAAGGTTATCATGAGTAAGCATTAATATTTGATAATCTCTAAAATAATCATTTAATAATTTTAGTAAATTATCCTTCTTATGTCCATCTAAACTACTTACAATATCATCAAGAATTATAAATTTTAAATTGTTGTTGAAAGTTTTGATACATGCGAGAAATACAGATAATCCTAAACTATTTACTTGTGATTCACTCATGATTTTAAAGGCAGGTGAGACTCTGGAATCTTCAATTCCAATTTCAATTTCAATTGCTTTGTTAGTGTCTAATAATTCAATTTTAGGACTTGAAAGATGTCTACTAGTATTATTCTCTAAAACATTAAAAAAATTAGAAATATCTTCCTTAATAATATCAAACTTTTTATTTAGTCTCGATTTAACATATGAGGTAAATTCTGAAAAGATTATTCTAAAACTTTCCTTCTCAAACTTTAGTAATTCATATTCCTCATCTTTATTCCAATATTCTGAAATTAAATCGTTAAAGGTAGATATCTTTTGAAATACTTCACTCAGTTTATCTTCGCTAGTAGGTTTCTCAAGCTTATCTACTTTATTGTTCAATTTGTCTGTAAATACTTCATCATTTAATACTGAAAAGATTAATTTTCTATCAGAATTAGTTAACTCCTTAAAATTTCTAATATCCAGTATATCTATTTCACAATTATTCTTTAAGGAATTTAATAATTTTAATGAGATATTAAAAGAAGAATTTTTTTCTGTAACAAAGTCATTATTTATCTCCTTAATATTGGAAATAGTAATAATATATTTATCAAATTTTGATTTTAATCTTTCTTGTAAATCATCAAAACATGATTTTTGTTCTTTTAGTTCTTGCAACAGATTACTCTTTTTCTCTAAAAAATTAATTAAATTACTTCGCTCTTGTTCACATACAGGGCAGATGTTTTTATCCTTAATATCATCTCGGTTTAAGTATTCAAGTGAGTTAGAGTAAATATCTCCAAGTATTAGTTTCTTAAAGTTTTCTTGGTTTTTGTTTAGTTCATCAAATAATTTTTTTAGATCTTCTATTTCTTTGACAAATTCCGGAATATCTAAAAAATTAGAATATTCTTTTTGAATCCTCTTTAACTCATCTAATTCTTTTGATATAGGGTTTTTATCAACTAAATCTTTAAACCTCTCTAAGACAGTATTCAATTCTGATTCAGATAATTTATCTATTGGAATTTTGTATCTTGATAAATTACTATTTAATTCTTGCAATATTATTTCTTCTTTAAATTGAGTGATATTTAGAGTATTACAAATATCGTTAATTAATCTATTCAATATGTCTTTACTTTCTTCCTCTTTTTGAGTTAATTTTCCATAATATGTTCTTAAATCATTTTGAGTTTTAAGATGTACATTTAAACCTAAATATTTCATAAGGTATTCATATTTATTTGTTTTTGTCATAAGGACAAATCTTTGTAAATCTGATTGTCTAAGATAACAAGGATATTTATTTAATTCTTTGAAATTATTATAGTGAGATTCATCTGAAATTATGACATTCCTCTCATCCCATAGAACATTAAAAGCTAATTCTTGTTTGTCAATATTTGCTTCAATAGTAACAGAAGTTTCATTAGCTTCTTTATGAGGATATGAAGAAGGACCAGCATTTTCTCTTTTCAAGTGCTCTATTTCTTTACTAAGTGCCCATTCCCAAGCGTCAGTTATTGAACTTTTCCCAGTTCCATTTCTTCCATATATAATAATTGAATTTCCTTTTGAAGAGAAATCAACTTCAAAAGTATTCTTTATTCCTCTAAAACCAGTTATGACAATCTTTTTTATCTTATTCATTTTTATTTCTAAATTTCTGTTCAAAAGTATTCTCTGAAAATCCATTCTTGGAAACACTCTCAATCACACAATCTACTATTGAATTAAATTCAGGATCTTCATTTTTTATCTTCATCACAAATTCCTTAATTTCTCTTTCTTCACCAGTTAGTTTCCCACAAGCCTCCTGAACTTTGTCATCTTCTATCTCTTCCTTTGGCTTCTCCATAAATAATTAAAAACATACTCCATTTTAAAAATACTTGGGTGGTATGGCTCTGTCCTGAAATTGTTTTTTCTAAAATTTATGCTAGCCATATTCAATCAAAGAAAAAAATTATTTATCAAAAATTGCTTTATTTATATAACATTTTAAGTTCTCTTGAATTTCCGGACAGTGCCCCAATTATGAGTTGTTAATTTAAAGTCTATTTTCAACTACAAAAAATTTAAAACCTGGTGATTCTATAATTTGCAAATATGCAACTTCCATATTTCTAGATTTGATTCTCAAACGCTCATTAAACTTCAAATTCTTAAAATATCTATCTTCAGTATGACCTTCACAAAATATCCATAAAGTTCTAGTAGATTTTTTAATATTCCTATTTCTCCTCGTCATTTTCATCAAAAAAAGTTTCATCAATGAATGGAAGTCCTCCAACTCTTCCTCCAAAATAGGCTTTCTCAAAGTTCATATCTTCTCTTAACTTAAAATCAACTAAACTATATAACTCTGTTTGTTCATTAGGTCTTTTAGAACAAAGGTAAACCTGATCTCTCCTAAGTAATTCCTCATCTTTCAATAAAGTTGTGTCATGTGTCGTAAAAATAATTTGCCCATTCTTCTTATTATACTTGCTACTAAATAACTTAACTAAAAAACGAGTAATATTCGGATGTAAACTTGAGTCTAATTCATCAATAATTAAAACTTTTCCAGTTTCAAAAGTATTAAAGATTGGTCCTAACATGTTAAATACTTTCTGGGTCCCTATTGATTCTTCATTTATCTCAAAATATTCTACCTTACCATCCTTAGTTAGGTGAGATATTTTTAGATTATAAAAATCTTTTTCATCAGCAAACTCATTAAGTTTTGTGCTCTCACCTTCAAATTTAATCTCCCTAACTTTCATTTTCTTTTTCCTCACATTTAAGTCAACAATTCCTCCAAAATCTGTTCTCTCTAATATATCAACCACTTTATCTTTAAATTTGACATCCCCATAGATTTTTTTCATTGTATCAATACTTGAAGCAGGATTATGGTTAATAACTAATTCATTAGCAAGAAAATCATAAGCAGGTTTTATCTTTTCATAATTAAACTGAGTTGATTTTGACAAATACAATGTGTTTTTATTTGTAAATTCCTCAATTTTCTTTTGTTTATTCTTATCATGAGTAAATTTGAATTCCTCTTTGGATTGTTCATTTCTCGCAAAAATTTCTTTAAAATTTTCCCTCTTTGGTTTATACTTCAGAAACTCCTTAATTATCTTAGTTTCATTACAGGAAAAACCATATATGTACTCAATATCATTTTTAATAAAATGAATTTCAAACTCACTTGGCATTTGGGACATCTTTTTATCTAATTTAAATTGCCTCAAATTAAATGGAGGATCTGATAATCTAACATCCTCATTAAAATTAAGTGAATTTTTAACTAAATTCCATACAAAAAAAATTGCTTTGATAATATTTGACTTGCCTGAAGCATTAGGACCATAAATTACACAAGATTTTAATAGAGTATAACCTCCCGCCTTAAACAAATTCTTAGGATTAGATTTGCTAGATGTAGAGTCTAAACTCAACTCAATTTCATCTTTTATTGATAAAAAATTCTTAACTTTGAAACTAATTAGCATAATTATAGAATAATTCGTCTGTATTTAAATAATTTTCGCTAATTTTTGAAGATTTTCCGCAAAATTCAAAGAAAAACAATAGAAACTACTTTATTTTTGTACTCGCAAACGGTAAAGAACTTAAAAAGAATCTTGTAAGACAACCAGAAGTGATGTTTTTAACCATTTTGCTGACGTCAGCAAAACGATATAACATCAAACCCTATCACCCTCAAATCATTTCCTATTTCAAAAATCAAGAAATTTTGCACAATATTTAACTAAAATTCTATTATTTTTGTGATATTTTCACAAATATTTATAAATAAGTGGATATTCTGTAATGTAACATGATAACAAAATTCAGTGTAGAAAACTTTTTATCTATAAGAGATAAGGTAACTCTTGACTTAGTGGCAGGAAGTAATGATAATTCATTAAAAGATAATGTTTTTGGTAACGGATTATTAAAATCCTGTGTAATTTATGGACATAATGCATCAGGAAAAACAAATTTGTTAAAAGCATTTAAGTTTTTTTTAGAGTTAATTTTATTTTCACATAGTAATTCAGCAAGATATAGAACAAATAGAATTCCATATAGATTGAATAGGAAATACCTAAAAAAGAAAAGTAGTTTTGAAATTGAGTTCTTGCTTAATAATAATAGGTATATATATATGGTTTCATTAGATAATGAAAGAATTTATTCTGAATCTTTATATGAAGGCAGAAAAAAAATATATCTTAGGGAAGAAACTGAGAAATTTTCGTATGGCAGAAAATATAAATCATACAAATCATATTCACAACAAACATTAGACAATATGTTATTTATATCAAGAGCAGTAAATTTAAAAGAAGAAGGAATATTAAGAGATATATATTTATGGTTCAAGGAGAATATTATAATCTCAATTTCAGATAATAATGGATTTAATTTATTTGATAATTTGTTTGATAAAGATGAGACAACTGAGTTAATGTATAAGAATAAAAAACTTAAAAACAAAATTATGAACTTATTAAAATCATGTGATCTAGGAATTGTTGATATTAAAATTAAAAAGATATCAGAAGATGATATGCCTCCAGATATTCCTAGAAAATTACGTAAACAAATCTTATTAGATCGTAAATACAAAATAGAATTTATACATGAGCAGGAAAATGAGGGTAAAAATGAGTCAATATCTTTTGACTTTAATGAAGAATCATCTGGAACTCAGAAAATATTTTCAATTGCTGGAAGTATAATTGATGCTCTTGAAAATAATAAAGTATTATTGATTGATGAATTAGAAAAAAGTTTGCATCCATTAATAATGGAACATATTGTTAATATCTTCAATAGTAAAAAAAATAAGAGTTCACAATTGATATTTACTACACATAATACAGATCTTTTGGATCTCAATCTATTAAGGAGAGACCAAATCTGGTTTATGGAAAAAGCTCCAAATAAAAATACAAGTTTAGTTTCTGTATATGACTTTAAAGGTATAAGAAAAGACTTAGATATAAAAAAGGCTTACTATAGCGGAAGATTTGGAGCAATCCCAATAATCATCAAAGAATCTAATTAGAAAATGGCAAGAGTTTCAAAAAATATTACTATTAATACATTTCACATCATATGTGAGGGTAAAACAGAACAAAAGTATTTTGAAACTCTAAAAGAAATATTGAGAATTTATAATTTAAATATTGAATGTGTCGTTTCAAAGCAAAAAGACCCTAAAAACATTTCTAAAATAGCAGTTGAACTTTTGAAAAAGAACGAGCGAGAGAACAACTTCATACTAGGGGATAAATATTTTTGTGTGTTTGATTTAGATAATCACAAGCAGAAAAAGATTGATGAAGCAAAGAAAGAAATTGCAGGGTATAAAGAAATCAAACTGATTCTTTCAAATCCCTCTTTAGAGTTGTGGTTTTTATTACATTTTAAGGATAGGTTAAATAGAAGTATGACAAACAAGGAAGTAAAAAAAGAATTAGGAGAATGTCTTCCTAGTGGAAAGTATTCAAAATCTAAGATTAAAGAGATAATAAAAGGACATCTATATCCAAAAATAAAGAAAGCAATAAAGAACTCCAAGAAAATAGAAGAAGAAATGAAAAGTAAAGAGATAGAAATGCTTTCTGAGAAAAGCAATCCATCCACAATGATACACAAAATAATTGAAAAACTTTTAGAAGTAAAAAATAGAGACAGATAAAGATGAATAAATATATAAATAATTCAGAGGTTAAATGAAAATGATTAAGAAAATAAAATTTACTCAGGAAGATAGATGTATTCCTTCTGGTTTCGAAATAGAATTAGAAAATTTATTAATTATTACTGGTGAAAATAATGCAGGTAAGACAACATTTATTAATGCAATAAATAATAAAAGATATATCAAAATGTATGATGAGAATGACACAATAATAGATATTAATAGTATAGAATTAATTCATTTTCCATGTGATAACGTTAGTCCTGCTAATAGTGAGTGTAAGGCTTCTGCCTCAAATACTAATTTAATAAAAAAACTGACAAAACTCTTTTCTGAACTAGATATAGATTTTCAATTAGATAACAGAGAAGATGTTAAAAATATAATTTCAGATGTTATAAGTAAAACAAATAATAACTTAAAAAAATTTACTGGAAGTCAAAACCATGAATTAGAAATTAATTTTAACGATAATTTGAAAAGAGAAGTTGTAATTCAGGCGATTATAGATAATATAACTTGCAATGAAAGTGGAAGAGATGTGAATTTAGATAAATTAGGACAAGGAACACAGAGAATAATAGTATCCTCAATTTTAAAGTCATACAAAGACTTATTAAAAGAAAGAGGTTTATTACAAGGTAAAAAAATATTGATATTATTTGAAGAACCAGAAATTTATTTACACCCTAAATTAAAAAGAACTTTAAATAATACCTTAGAAGAGATTTCAAAAGAAGATAATATTCAAATAATTATAACAACACATGACCCTTACTTTGCCTTTAAAAACATGGATGATGATAAAGTTATTTATTCTTTTATTAAGGAAAATAATGTGACAAAACTATCTGAAAGAAATATTGTTTATGGAATTGAAGATGAATTATTATATATTTGGTTATACAATAAATTAGAAGGAAAATTAGGAGATGAGCTTGAAGATAGAATTAATGATATTAATGTACTTAGTAGTGAAAGAATATATTATAGAAATAATGGCACAGAGCAAGAACATCCAGATTTAGTATATATAAGACACCAAATACATCATTTAGGAGATAATCCAAATACATTAGGATTAATTGCTGGGACTAATGATGAAAATATCATTAATAGAAAAAATTATTATACAGAAGATGAATTAAGAAAGGGGATTAATATAATGTGCAAAATGATTGGAGAATAAATCTGAAAATCCCTTTTATCATATTCAGAGTAATTTTCCAATATGAAATAATTCTAAATAGAAAAATTAAGGTTCAAAAATTGTTTTCTTTAGTTTTTTCAAGATAATATGGAAAATAAAAAACAAAGTCTTTTGGTTTCTCTTGTGAAAAAGAGTCAATTGATATTTCTTCTTTTTTACAAAAACATTTAATATGTTCCCCTGTTTTCAGATTCTTAATTTTTTCAGGTTTTAAATCTAATATAGACCAAGTATTGATGCTTTTAACTAAATAAATTTTATTTGAATCAATGTTTTTAATTTTTAGAAACTCTTCCTTATTTTGAAAATTAAAAAACCTAAAAAATACTTTCTCATCATATAAGACATATTTTTCTTCTTATCTAAAACAGATCCGTATTTGGTTTTTTCCAATAATCTCTTATCTGAAAATTTTAGAAAAAAACTCTTTGCTATTTTAATATCTTGTTCACTAATGTCTCTTAGGATTATGTCAGTTCCAACAAAATTTTGATCTGATGGTTCTGAAACTAACGCATGCAGTGTGATTATATCTTCAAAATCAGTTTTCTCCGATTTTCCAAGAGTTATATCATTAAATTTAGATTTAATTGTTATTTCAATATTATTTCGGTCAAACGTTGCAAAAGCATCCTTCAAACCAACTCCAAATTTCCCAATCACTTTTTCAGGATTCTTTAATTTTTCATCACATTCGTTTTGTGTAAGATGTTCATATTTAAGACCTCTACCATAATCTTGTATATGCCACTCATCATCTTTATCCCTATAAATTCTGATTTCCTCTGTATTTGTTAATGCTTGTTCATCAAGTGCATTTGCAATTACTTCTCTAATGGCATGATGTATCTCCCAATCTTCAAGTACCTTCTCAATATTTAAATCAAATTTTTTCATCTATAAATAAGATTATAATTTTTTTATAAATATTATTGTTAGAAATTTTTTATTATTAATAAACTTAAGTTTTACTATAAGAGAATAATTCAAAGCCTCCCAACCTTTATTAATAAAATCATAATTCCCAAATATTTTCTCAATAGTATCTATAGGAATTAGGTAAAATAACTAACATTTGTCCAAAAATTTATATAATGCCTTGAATTAAAGATTACATGGGCTTACCTCCTTTTTGGACGATATTGGGAATTATTGTAATTATAATTACATTTATAGGAGGAATTTCTATAAATTTAAAATAAAATTAACTGATAAGGATTATATTGAAAAAATTGAATTAGGCGAGTTTTGTGAAATATAGGAATATTTAAAAGAAAGTAATAAATTCTCTTATTATGGAAAGAGAAGAAGTTGAGTCAAGTAATTTAGTTTCAGTCGGCTATAATAAAGAAGATGAGATTTTAGAGATTGAGTTTAAAGGGGGGAGTATTTATCAATATTTTGGAGTTGATAAAATAACTTATGAAAGATTTAGAAGTTCAGATTCATTAGGAAGTTTTGTTCAAAAATATTTGACTAAGAACTTTCACTATGAAAAAATAAATTGAACAATGAAACCCGTGAAAATAAAAATATATAACTGGAAATCTATAAAGGATATAGAATTAAAAATAAATAATTTAAATATTTTGGTTGGTAAAAATAGTTTTGGGAAAACAAATATTTTGACTGCTCTTCTATTTTTCTTCAACAAAATAAAATTTGATGAAAGTTATATAAGAAAAGGAGGAGAAGAAGGATTTATTGAGATTGAATTTGAGGATGGAGAAGGGAAGGAAATAATTAAAAAAAGTTTCTCAAAAGAAGAAGTTAAAGTTGAGAGAAAGGAAGGAGAAATATATAACAAATATCCTAATTATGATGGAAGAAGTAAAGTCTTTAAAGAACCAATAACTGATGAGATTTACTACATACCTGCCCTATTAAAAGACTCTAATGAAGAAATTTCACCAAAAAATAAGAGTAACTTTTTAAATAAAGTAATTGATAACCTATTTTCAAATTTGCAAGATGAAGAAGAATTCAGAAATATTAATGACAATTTTACTTTAATTAAAGATAAAATGAACAAAGATGGAAATGGAGAATATTATTTTGATAAAATCAAGGAATTAAAAGAAAATATTGAAGAGGAGTTATCTAATTGGGATTGTAGATTTGATTTTGAGTTTAATTTTCCAGATTTTAGAGAAATAATAAAATTAAATACTAATTATATATTTGATGATGGAACTGAGACAGATTTAGAAAATAAAGGAATGGGTTTTCAAAGGAATTTCTTATTTGTTTTATTAAAAGTTTTCAATAAATTAAAAAATAATAACAAGAAATTTATATTATTATTTGAAGAACCTGAAATCTATCTACACCCACAAATGCAAAGGGAACTTTACTCTATATTAAAAACTCTGGCAGAAGGAGGAAATACAATTTTTCTAACAACACACTCTGGTTACTTTCTGGAACTAAGAGATTACAAATCAATAATAAAGTTAGAGAAAAAAAGTAATAATACTAATATACTGCAGATTAAAGACGATTTATTTGAATTTGAAGGAGATGATAGATTAAGACAAGAAAAAGTCAGAAATCTAAATCTAACTTTTTGGTTAAACCCTGAAAGAAATGAAGTTTTCTTCGCTGATAAAGTTATCTTAGTTGAAGGTCCATCTGAAAAAATTGCTATCCCAATATTAATTAATGAATTTCTGCCAAGTTACTTTAAGTTCTCTTATTCAATAATAAATTGTGAAAATAAGCAAAATCAAGTTGCTTATATAGGATTCCTAAATGCCTTCAAAATCAAATATGTTTCAGTATATGATTCTGACGGAGAGAAAGATTTTCCAGAAATAGAAAATAAAATAGATGAAAACTTAGGTTATAGCATTATATTAGAGAATAATCTAGCTGATGAATTAGAGATAGATGAAGGCTCAAATAATAAGCCTTTTAAAATATATCAAGAAATAACAAAAGATAATTTTGAAATTTGTAATAATATTAAGGAGAAACTCAGAAAAATATACGAATAAATCATAAATTTTTATTATAAAAAATATTTTTGAATACTAAGAAATAACAATCTTTACTTTTGTAGAAACTAAAACATTTCTGCCTTTCTTTACTTTAGTCACAAGACCTAGAGAGTGCATTATAGTTACATAATCCCTACTTTTATTATAAGTCAATTCTAACTTGGAACTTAATTCAGTAATTGTATATTCTCTTTCTGAAACCAATTGAAGAATCTTAAATCTTTTTTCATTAGATAGAACTTTGATTCTCTTATAAACTTCTTCATCCAACATCGCACAAATTTTGGGGTTATATTTATAAATAAATATGGAGCCCTATATATAGGGCGGTATTTCTGAAATTAAAGATGGCGAAGAAAGAATTAACAACCAATATATCACATCCTCCACTTAGGCAACAGGGTATTATTAATAAAGTTGAGAAACAAAGTTTAAACTTATTTGAGGAAAATAAGAAAAAATTAAAAGAGTTATTTCCTAATATCTTTGATGAAAAAGGAAATTTTGATATAGAAAGGGCAAAAAAGGTTTTTAGTGTAATTGAAGAAGAATCAAATGGAAAATATGAGTTTAATTGGAATGGGAAAGATAATGTATATAAAATCTTACAGACTCCAACGAATTTAACCTTAAATCCAAATAAAAAAGAAAGCATTAATTTTGACACAACGGAAAGTATTTTTATTGAAGGTGATAATTTGGAGGTTTTAAAGTTACTGCAAAAATCATATTTTAATAAAATTAAAATGATATATATTGACCCTCCTTATAATACTGGGAGTGATTTTATATACAAGGATAACTTTAGAGATAATTCAAGAAATTATTTAGAGCAGACAGGACAGAACAAGGATGGTGTGAAAATGACAACTAACACTGAAACAAACGGAAGGTATCATAGTGATTGGCTTACTATGATGTGTCCAAGATTAGAACTTGCAAGAAATTTGTTGAAAGATGATGGAATTATTTTTATTAGTATTGATGATAATGAAGTGCATAATCTAAGAATGATTTGTAATGAAATCTTTGGAGAAGAGAATTTCATAGCAAAATTAGTATGGAAATCTATTGGGGGTGGAGGTAATGATAGCAGACATTTTTCAATTGAACATGAATATATTTTATCATATGCTAAGAATAACAAGTTGTGTAAAATTAAAGGATTAGAAATTACTAATGAAAAGACTTATACCTTATCAGATGAATATAAAAGTAGACGCGGGAAATATTATCTAAGAGAATTATTAACAGGAAGTAGAAGATATGGAGATTCATTAAATTACGCAATTAATTTTCCAGATGGTGTCTCCGTAAAAGCAAATGAAGATGAAAAAAAAATAAAGACATGGTTATGGTCAAAAAAGAAAGTTGAATGGGGAATCAAAAATGGATTTATAATAAAAAAGAAAAATAAAGATAATAAATGGTCAGTAAAATATAAACAATACAGAAACGTTGATAATAATGATGAGATTATAGAAAGAACATTCAGACCAAGAGGGATAATTGATAATGTAAAAACCGCATCTTCCACAAATGAATTAAAAAATATTTTTGGAGAAAATATTTTTGGATACTCAAAACCATATCAACTGATTCAACACTTAATGCAAATATCAACAGATAAAAACGATATAATTTTAGATTTTTTTGCAGGAAGTGGAACTACATGTCAAGCAGTAATGGAACAAAATCTAAAAGATAATAGAAATAGAAAGTATATATTAGTCCAATTAGATGAGAAAACAGATGAAAACTCACAAGCATATAAAAAAGGTTATAAAACAATATCACAAATAACAAAGGAAAGAATAAGAAGAGTAATTAAAAAGATAAAAGAAGAAAAGAAAGAAAATTATGATAAAATAGATTTAGGATTTAAGGTCTTTGAATTAAATAAATCTAATTATAAAATATGGGAGGATATTGACAGTGAAGATGAGCAAAGAGAACAAAAATTAAAATCCCTGATAAAACTATTTGAGAATTCCTTAATTGACAATTGGGAATTAGATGACGTTTTAAATGAAGCAATTCTTAAGGAAGGTTACGATTTAAACTGCAGAATAGAAGAAATAAAAATCAAAGAAAATACTTTTTTAAAAGTTAGTGATGAAGAAAGATTTTTTATATTATGTTTAGATAAAGAAATTAAAGAAGAAAACATTGAAAATTTAAATTTGGGAAAAGATAACTTATTTATTTGCTTAGATGAGAGTTTAACAACTTCAAATAAATTAAATCTAGACGAGACTTTAACTTTAAAAGTGATTTGAAAAATGAAGTTCAAATTCAATCCAAGTTTAGATCATCAATTAAAGGCAGTTAATAGTGCAATTCAAATCTTTAAAGGTCAGGAGTATATTAAAAAGGAAGATTTTGTAACAGAATTTGGAATAATTGGCAATAATTTAAGTTTAAATAATGTTCAAATTTTAGAGAATCTAAAACAAATAAAAAAAGAAAACAACATAGAACAAATTGAGAATTTGGAATTAAAAGACTTTTCCGTTGAAATGGAAACAGGGACAGGTAAAACCTATGTGTATATGAGAACAATATTTGAATTAAATAAAAAATTGGGATTTACAAAGTTTATAATAATTGTTCCAAGCATAGCAATAAAAGAAGGAGTTATAAAAACAATAATACAAACAAAAGAACACTTTAAAGAGATCTATGATAATGTAAGTTATAATTATTATGAATATAACTCAAAAAATCTTAATCAGGTACGACAATTTTCACAAAATAGAAATATTGAAATTATGATAATGACATTAGATAGTTTTAACAAGAAGGATATAAATAAAGTTTATGATGAATTAGACAAACTTCAAGGGAAAAAACCAATTGATTTAATTAAGAAAACAAACCCAATTTTAATCTTAGATGAACCTCAAAATATGGAGAGTGAAAAATCAAAACAGGCAATAAAAGAATTAAATCCTCTTTTTAGTCTAAGATATTCAGCAACACATAAAGAATATTATAATTTAATTTACAGATTAACACCAATTGAAGCTTATGATATGGGATTGGTTAAGAAAATTGAAGTTTTATCAGTTGTAGATGAAAATGTTAATGATTATCATATTAAAGTTGATGAAATAAAATCAGATAAGAAAGGAATTAAAGTAAAATTAGAAGTTAATGTTAAATTATCAAATAGAGAGTATAAAATGAAAAAAATTACTTGTAAAGATGGTGATGACTTATTTAAAAAAACGAATAATCAAGATTATAAAGATTTAAAAATAATTGAAATTGATTTTAGAGATGGTTTTATCAGATTATCAAATCAAAAGAAGATAAAATCAGGCGAAGACACTGGAAAAAATAAAAAAATAATATTTAGGGAACAAATAAAACAAACAATTAGAGAACATATTAAAAAGCAGAAAGAGTTGAAAGAAACTAATGTAAAAGTTATATCATTATTCTTTATTGATAAGGTTGATAACTATCAAGATGAAGAAGGAGTTATTAGGAAAATTTTTGAAGAAGAGTTTAATATTATAAAACAAGATAAAGAGGAGTATAAGGATTTGGATGCTAAAGATGTTCATAATGGTTATTTTTCCCAAAAAAAAAGAAATATGGAGAACGATAAAGAAGTATTTGACTTAATTATGAAAGATAAGGAAAGGTTATTATCGTTTGACGAGAAAACACAGTTTATTTTCTCTCATAGTGCTTTAAGGGAAGGATGGGATAATCCTAATGTTTTTAACATTTGCACACTAAATGAAACTCAATCAAATCTAAAAAAGAGACAGGAAATTGGTAGAGGACTAAGATTGCCCTTAAATCAGGATGGAGAGAGGTTAGAGAGTTTAAAACCTTTAACAGTAATAGCAAATGAAAGTTACAAATCTTATGTTGAAAGATTACAGACAGAGTACATTGATGAATTAGGAAATGTCTTGTCTGTTCCAGTAAAAAACGCAAGAAAAAGAAAAGTAATAAAATTAAAAAAAGGTTTTCAGTTAGATGAGAATTTTAAAGAGATATGGGAGAAAATAAATAAGAAAACTAAATATAGAATTGAAATTGATGAACAAAAATTTATTAATAAATCTGTTGAACTGATAAATAAAATATCAAAGGTTGAAAAAACTAAGTTAAGCCTCAGTAGAGTAGAATTAGAATTTAAGAAAGGGAAATTAGATGGTGAAAATATAAGTATGAAAAGCCATGTAGATTACAATAGTGGTTTTCGAATTAAAAACATCTTGAAAGAAATTACTGAAGAAGTTAAAATAAATAAAAAAATCTTAATAAAAATTTTATCACAAATAGAGAATTTAAATTTAATTTTTGAAAATCCTAAGATGTATCTAAAAGAATTGATGGATACTTTGGAAATTACATTAAGAGAATTCTTAAAAGAAGGTTTAAAGTATGTTAAAATAGATGAAATGTGGCAACAAGAACTGTTTAAAGAAATAGAAACTTATGAGGATAATGTTCTGAAAGTAGAAGATTCAATATATGAAGAAATCATTTTTGATAGTGATGGAGAAAAGAAATTTGCTCAGGAATTAGATAAGAGGAAATATGTAAAATTATTTGTAAAACTTCCTAATTGGTTTAAAATCAAAACTCCTATTGGTTCATATAACCCTGATTGGGCTGTTGTTCGTTATGATGAAAACAAAAATGAAAAATTATATTTAGTTAGAGAAACTAAATTTGTAAATAATTTAAAAACAGATTTAAGAGAAAGTGAGAAGTTTAAAATAAAATGTGGAGAAAAACATTTTAAGGAAATAGGATTAAATGGGAATTTTGGAGATTTTAAAGCGATTAAAAGTATAGAAGAATTATAAATAATTGGAAGTATTGCTAACTTTTCATACCCTCATTGGAAGATAAACAACAAAGAAGAGTATGATTGTGATAACTTAGAGTATTGGAGGAATATAGAATTTAATTAATGAAATGATTTAACTTATCAAATCATTATTGAACCAAAAGGAGATTAATTTAGAGGAAATAATGGAAAGGTTGATTGGAAGGAAAAATCATCAGCTAATTGACAAAATCTCTTGAAGCACAAAACTAAAAAACAAATTTAGAGTTTAAAATCCAAGATAAACCTTTAATTTTCCTTTTTTTAAAAAACATTTATTTATAATCGTTTATAATCGTTTATAGATTCTCAGTTTCATTTAGAATAAATATCTTTATAAAGGATAAAATTTACTAAATTATTATGGAAGAAAATATTAATAAAAAACAAGATCCTAGATCTTTTGAGGATTTTAAAAAATATGTTATATCTACTATAGATAGAAAAAAAGATTTTGAAGATATGATAACTGCTACAGAAAAGTTTCTAAATTCCAGCGAACAATTCGATAAATCAGTTGCACATTATGAGAAGTGTTGTATTGAAAAGAAGAAAGAAATTAGAGAAATGTTTAGAAACTCGAAAAACATTAAAAGAAAAATAGAATTAATTAAGTTTGATTTGAATCGAGACAAACAAATTCTTAATATTAGATGTATGCAGGAAGAGAGTTATATGAAATCTCTTAATTTAAAATAAAATACTAAAGGTGAACTTTCAATGGTAAAAACAAATGATGATATAGAAAAGAAGAAGCATCCTTCTGAGGATGAAAAAAAAGAGACTTCTAAAAGGAAAAAAGATGTAAGAAATCATAAAAATCTTTCATATTCTAGTTCTGAATTAAATAATATTATCTTGAGAAGTTGTCTTCATTGGGAGAAAGAGATCAAAAAGATGTTAAAAACAACAAGATTCATTAAGGATAAAATGAAACTTCTTGATTTAGAAAGTGAATTAGATATTCAGATAATTAGAATTAAAAAGAGTGTAAAAGAAACTCACTTTGAATTACAACAAGCACACTTTAGAAACTATGAATCTACCTTATCTTTAATCGTTGAAATGTCGAAAGAGTAATTTTTGATAAATATTTCAATTTCTATTGAATTATAGTAGACAAAGAAGAAAGAGGTTTTAAGTGAATCTGGTAAAAAATTGAGAACTTTAATGAGAATCGGATAAAGGGAGGAGGAATAATATAAGAAAAAGTGTTGTAGAGTTGATTATTTAGACTAACATTCACTTGAAATAAATAAGAATTAAATATGGTTTTTTATAAACACTCATATATAATTATATATGTTTTATATATTTATTTTTAGAATATTGTAAATAAATACCAATAAATATCTTTATAAAGGATAAAATTTGGGTCCTGGGTGAGCACTGACAGATTACTGTCATAGTGACTTTTTATAATTGAAAATGACAGATAAAATTAATAGAAAAAATAATAAGAAAAAGCTCACAAGGACTGATTTCATTATTGATGATATGATTCTGAAATGGAAATCAGGGGAAAATGTTACATCATCTGAGTATATTGCTGAGGCTTATGATGTTAACATTCAGACTGCAAGGGGTTACATCAGGATGTTTAACCTAAAAGTAAAGGAAGAGATAAATCAATATGATTTACCTACTTTAGTATTAGGTGATCTTTTGAATTTGAGAGATGATATACAAAAAATATCATTAGAATCTAAAACAGTAGCAGAAAAAGAAAAAGTTGTTCAATTGAAATTTAAATATATAAAAGATGTTAAGAATTTCTGTGATAGTTGGGACCTAAGTTATTCGCATGTGGATAAAGATGAAAGGGAACGAATTCGGAAGAATTTAGAACAACAAGATGTTAGTAACCAGCCGGAACATAATGATAGCACCGAAGTAGAAGAATTGGATGATAACACCAATGTAGGAGAACAAGATGAAGACATCAAATATGAAATGGATGAGGACTTTGAAGAAGAAGAACTAGATGATAGCACCGAAGTAGGAGAACAAGATGAAGACATCAAATATGAAATAGATGAGGACTTTGAAGAAGAAGAACTAGATGATAGCTCCAAAGTAGGAGACCAGGATGACAACATTCAAACAAGTCAAGGTGATGATGATATACAAATGGAGAATTAAAAAACACCTAAAACGATAGGATTCGTTGTAGTTTATTTACAAACATATACAATTATATATGCATAAATAACAAAAAAACACCTAAAATGATAGGATTCGTTGTAGTTTATTTACAAGTGTATATGATTGTATACAATTTGAAATGGGTCAGAAAATTGGAAAGATGTAAGATAATGAAATATGATGATTTTCTTGTTTTACATAATATTATTAGTATTGATAATAAGTTTTAATCAAACACAAATTACTAATAATTATGAGTATTGCCAATAATATTTAAGTATGAAATTATTGTGAAATAATATTATTTTTACTAACAATATTTAAGCAAATAGTTATCACAATAAATTGTTAGCATTTCTAACCATTTTTAGTTAATATTACTTCATAGAATATTATTGTTATTGCTAATTACTTTTGATAATAATTAAATCATAGAATAATGTTAGTATTGCTAAATATTTTTAATAATTTGTAATTTTTGTATAATTTCTATGTGATAATTAATGCACACTTTTAACACATTTCAATTTTTTGAACCTTTTAGTAATTTTTAATTCTTCAGGAAATTTACAAAAGAAATATTTTTTGATGATATTTTCAGGTTTAAATTTGAGTTCAAGTTTAGATTTAAATTTCAAAATTTGATTTCTTAATTTCTATTCATCAAAATCCTGAAGAATCTTCATATCTTCAACCGATCTCCTTAACTGATACTCTCTTGAATGTTGTAGAAACCACATACTGCTCAAATTTTGCACTTTGAGAACCTCATCAAATTTAGAGCCATTTAAAGAGCACTTTTTTTAAGAGATGATCCTAAACCCATTAGAAACCCGATTTCAGAACATGTCCACACTCAAAAAGTTCGTATAATGTATATTATACGCACTTTTTTATATAAGGTTTGTTTTTTATTTTTATACGACTCTTTACTTTCATTTAAAATCACTTACATTATAAATATACAATTCTTTACTTTTTTGTTTCAATATTTATTTTCATTTAAAGTCACTCACATTATAAATATACAACTCTTTATTCTCATTTAAAATCACTTACATTATAAATATACAACTCTTTATTCTCATTTAAAATCACTTACATTATAAATATACAACTCTTTATTCTCATTTAAAATCACTTACATTATAAATATACAACTCTTTATTCTCATTTAAAATCACTTACATTATAAATATACAATTCTTTATTCTCATTTAAAGTCACTTACATTATAAATATGAGAAAATTTATTAGAAAATTAGTAACCCAGTAAAGTAAGAATTTTCTTAACTTCATAATCTGAAAGTAATCTTTTTTCTCTTTCTATAAATTTACATAAATTACTAAGAGAGGTTATCATCACATACTTATAGTTACGATTATATTCATAATTATTGTTTAGAGATAAAAGGACTTTTATAATTCTTCTCAAAATATGTTTCTGATTTCCTCTTATTTTACCTCTTAAATATTTATATAATACTCTTCCTGCCCTATCTACCTGTTAATGGTTATCTCTGAAATATCCTGATTAGTAGGAATTTATGAAGCTTTTTAGCTCCTCCAATCAGTTCTATATCAAAGATTTAAAATTGCTTTCTCAGCTTCTAAAGTAACTTTGTAATAGATCTTGTTTGGTCTTGTAGACTTATCTTGATAATTCCATATTTCTTTATCAAAACGTTGTTGTCAACGTTTTAAAGTACGAATACTTACAAAGTATTTGCACTTCTCAGCAAGTATTTTCTTGCATTTAGAACAAGAGTTTTCTTTAATTCTTAGTTTTATGAAAACTTTCCTAATTTCGTATTTTTTCATAAAATTAACAAGTCTTGTTAATTTTTAGACTGGTGACATATGTCACCCGTTTACACAACAACTCATCAAATAGGCTCTGTCCATAAATTAATTTTTTTAAAATAAAAGAGATGAAAATACAATTTGATACTAAAACATTATTATTTTTCTTTTGAAAATTATCCAATTTTCATAGAAGAAAATTACATAAGAAAGTTTTTTTCTTATGTTATACCAAAGAATATTCCATGCCATCTCCCTTTTTTTCATAAAATGTATCCTACTTCTGATATTTAGGCCTTGAACTCTCTTGAGGGATGAAAACACACTCTCCACATTGTTCCTTTTATTGTATATTTCTTTATTTTTCAGGTATTTTTGTTTGATTTTCCAATGCTTAAAAGCATTATGCTTGGTTTTCGCATAGTCTTTTGGGGGGGAAAATCAAATCTATGTCTTTTTCATTTAAATTTTCTAAATGATCAAAGGAAAAGTATCCTTTGTCTGCCACAATAACACTCTTCTTTATTTTGAGTCTTTTGAAAAGTTTGTTTGCAACTTTTGAATCATGCTGATTCTTAACCAAGAAAGAAAAGTCTATTATTTGTTTAGAGCCTTGTACGTCACAAATCATATCTAATTTGTGCCAAGGTGATTTGGGTTCAAATCCAATCCGATGTTTGTAATAAGTAGTTTTATGGTCTGCATCAATTCCCGAACCATCAATTGCTACAATGTCCGGATTAGGATTTTCTAAAGAAAGTCTAATTAGGTTGCGGATAAAACTAACTGAGAAGAACTTTAACCACTTATGAAGCGTTGATTTCTTTGGAAGGCGTTTTAACTGCAACCAATGTTTCCAAATAGTTAAACTGCCGTCTATGTTGCTTACAAACCTTCTAAAGGATTTTCCTGATTGGATGTATAAGACTATTATAGAAACTCTTTGATAATTGTTAAAGAGTTTGCAACCCCTCACAAAATTGTGAGGCCTTAACCTTAAACTATGACAAAGTTTAAGTACTTCCTTATGTAAACTATTAGTAAAGTTGGTGTGTTCTAACATAAAAAACTATCAACTTTACACTTTATTAATTCTTCGATTTGAATTTATGGACAGTGCCATCAAATAATTAAGTTTATAAAAGATTAAACTGAAACTTATATTTAATATGGAAAGTTATGATATAGAACCTCTGGAATACTACAAAAATCCACTATATATTTTAGGTGGAATTACATTAATCACTGTAATAATAGAAGTTCTTTTATTTATGTATTCAACCAATACAAGTTTAAAGATATATTTTATTATTGTTCCAATCCTCTCAGGAATGGGAACTTATCATATTTACAATACACAATGTCCAAGATGTAAAAGAATATTCACAAAAAATGAAAATACAGAATGGGAAGAAGATTTAGGAATTAAAAAAGAACCCTATACTTATTATGAAAGAGAATTTCAATATGAGGATGGAACTACTGAAGATGATGAAAGTAGCCAAAAAACTATAATGAGAGAAAAGAAATATGATAGACATTATTTTATTTGTAAAAAATGTAATCATGGTTCAAATAAAGAATGGAAAGAAGATTATTGGATATGGTTAGGCGAAGAACCACCTATTAAAACAATAAAGAAAAAAGGAAGTGCTATGGATTTTGGATTAGATTTATTTAATGATGATAGTTACGAACATCAAGGGAAAAGAAAGAGCATTCCTAAATCTGTAAAAAAAGATTTGTGGATAAGAAATTTTGGAAAAAAGTATAAAGGAAATTGTTTTGTATGCAGCAAATCAATTGACACTCATAGATTTGAAGCAGGACATATTAAAGCAGTTGCTAAAGGTGGAAGTGATAATATATCAAATTTAAAGCCTATTTGTATGAGTTGTAATAGGTCTATGGGAACTATGAATTTACATGATTTCAAGAATAAATACTATAAAAATAAAATAAAGTGAAAGCAAATTATTAATTAATAAAAAATCAAAGAATGAAAAAAGAAAATGTGATTAAAGGAAGAACTACTGAAAATTTAATTGAAGAACTTTTTCTTAATTCAGATTATAATGTGTATGGATATGGAATGGAAAAAACTGTCCCAGGCATAATGCCTCGTCTAAAAGGAGTTAAAAGTGATGTGGCTACATATATAAGGAGTATGCCTGATTTTGTTGTTCAAAAGGGTAAAAAAATTTATTTTATAGAAGTGAAGTTTAGAGTTAATGAAGAATTTTCAATAAAAAATTTACCTAAAGGATATCCATATAAGAATTGTTATTTTATTGTTGTTTCAAGAAAACATATTAAATGTATAACTTTCAAAGAACTAAAAGAAGGTAAAAAAATAACGCCAAAATCAAGAAATTATCTTGGATATAGAAAAGAATTTGAATTGGATAAAGATCTTATAAAAGATTTTTGCAACCAAATTCTTTGATAAAGTTATTTAGTCTCCAACTACTTAAATATCTTTTCCTTTTAATAATATCATTAAAATTAGGAAAGTGGGAATTGTGCTGTACTTTTCAAATCTTCCTTTTTTGTTTTAAGTGAATTAATTTCTGGACAGAGACAAAATTGACATAAATTTATAAATAATTTAACTCTCTAATTTTTATGGCTAGAAAAAAAATTTCATATAAAAAAAGAATTAAAGCAATACATAGAAATACAGAGAAAGGAGCAAGATATGGTGGCGTGGTTTTAGGGTTTATAGGATTATTCATAGGAACAATTATAGGAGAAGAATATACAATAACAAAAAGAATAATAGTGATGGGAATAGTAACAATATTAGGATTACTTATAGGATTGATATTAGGAGGCATAATTGGAGCAATAATGGGTTTAATAAGCAATAATTAGAATATTGTAGAGACAAAAATATATTCTGAAGAATATCACTATAAGGATATAGGCAAAACTAAAGAAATAAAATACTATTTACCAATATTCTATAAAATTACTAAATAATATTACTGTTTTCATGAATATAATATACTCATAAAAAGAAAAATGAATAAACAAAAATAATATAAACTATAAAATGGAAGTTTATTTTATGGATTATCTATTTACTAAATATGATTCTTATGGATATTTTGAAGTGAGAAAAAATTTAGTAAAAAATGACATTAATAATTTAGATAAAAAGGCTTTAGAGAATTCAGAAGATTCATTATCCTTAATCTTATTTCACAAATGGAAAATAGAACCATTTAAAACTGAAGATTATTATCAAAGTGATGGTGGAGAAGTTGATATTGATTTAAGTCAAAACCCAAAATATTTTGCATCCCATACGGGAAAAAGAATAATTAAAAAAGGAAAAAGGATAAAGATACATATTCCATTTTCAGGAGGAACATTAGATTTATTTTCAGTAATGCCTTCTTCTTATACAACTGTTTATCCAAAGGGTAAAGTTTTAGAAAATGAAGTAATCTTGAATTTTGACTTTTTATCAGAATCTGAATCATCTGAAGAACTTCTTAAAAGAATAAAATATGATGAGGAATTGGTCTTAAAGTATTTAAATTGGTTAAATAAAGATATTTCACAATATAACGAACAAATACAAAATTTAATATCTTCTGAAATTCAAACTAGAAAAAGTAAACTAGAAAAAGATGATGAAATAATAAACTCTTTAGGAATACCTTCAAAGAAAAAAGAAGATGCTAATCCCATTGGTTTTGTTAACCCAATAGAGAAGTTCAACATAGAGATATTAAATGAAGATTCTCCCTCTAAAGATCCAATTTTATATGAATCAACCTATGATAAAATTACTAGAACTATAAACTCTATCTTAATTAATATTGAAAGATGTTCCAAACCTATTAAAGATTTAAAAGAAGAATCATTAAGAGATATGATAGTTACTGCTCTCAATGCTTCTGCTTCATTTAATGGACTTGTCTCATCTGAAGCATTTAATAGGAGTGGTAAAACAGATATATTAATAAGATATAAAGATAAGAATTTATATATTTCTGAGTGTAAAATCTGGAAAGGAGAAATATATTTTATTGAAGGAATAACTCAACTTTTAGATAATTTAACTTGGAGGGATTCCAAATGTAGTTACATAATATTTTCTAGAAATAGCGATTTTCAAGATGTTCTTGAAAAATCAAAAGAATATATAGAAAATCATTCTAATTATATTTCCTTTGAGAAAGATGTTTCTGAAAGTAGTTTTAAATATAAATTCTTATCTTCACATGGTTCAAAAAAAGAAGTTTTCTTAACTTTGCATTTAGCTAATATTTCACATTAGATTTCTATTTTGATTTAGTTAATAATTTAGGGAATTTGCATATTTTATAATTTTAATTCTAATTTTTCTGTAAATGCTTCTTTTAATACAGATTGTGTCAATTGTTCTGCTTGTTGTTTAGATTTATTAATCTCCTGTTCCAATTCATCACAATAAATCATAAGTGTATCAACTTTCTCAACAATTCTTTTTTGTTCTTCTAATGGTGGAAGCGGTAGCAACTCAAAATATAAGTCTTTTTTTGTAATTGCAGAAAATGTGGAACCATATCCTTTTTTTGAAAATATAGGTTCAATTGCTTTAAAAAATATTAATATATATTTGTAATTTACTAAAATTGGACGAATTCCAGCCAAACCTCTCCCAATACAAGATTCTTCTATACTTAAATTTGTTGGACCTACAGGTGCTCTTACAGAAATCAAAATATCATCTTTTTGTATAATTTTCACCGGCTTAGAACACCAACTTGTAGGTGTTGGATGAATTTTTCCAAAATTAGTTTTTCCTTGATAAAATGGTAATCCAACCATTTTATCATTGTATGTTGCTGAAGGAGGGGATTGTCCCATTATTATTTCACTAATATTTCCCAATCTACTCCACTCCCAATTATTAGGTAAGTCATAAGGAATTTCATCTTGTGTTATTTCAGGTAATAGTTTTTCTTTTTTAATTTTCTTTTCTTTAATTAATTGCTCTTTTTCTTTTTTAATTTTTTCAAGTAAAACCGATGCTGGTTCATCATTAGAGTTTTGTTTAACTAACTTTCCTTGAACTGCTTCTTGTAATATTGCTTCTTTAAGTTTATTTAGATTTTTTTGCTGATTTTCTTGTTCTAAAATAATAGAATTCTGAGTGTAATAAATTTGAAATATTTTTTTAGAAAACTCATAAACTTCATTTGTTAAATCAAAATTGAATTTTTCAGGTATTAAGTTCTTATCAAAACAATCCCAACAATATAATATAAAATCAACAATATTTCTTTGTTCTGGAATGGATGGACATTTAAATGGAAATGATAATAATTTCTTTTGATTAATTATAGGTAAAGTGGTAGAAGACGAATTTAATATAAAGTAATCTTTTTTTCCAAGTAAATAAAAGTAAGCAAATTCAGGTAATACTTTGTCATTAAATAATATTCCTGTTATTTGTTGATTACTTGATGCTTCTTTGGTTAAAATTCCTAACCTTCCAACATCACCAATACAATTTATCAGTAATGTGTGTTTTTTAAAAACTGTCGCTTGTTTTTCTTTAATAGCAAGATTTGAGATTTTATTTTCTGACTCATTCAAATAAATTCCATTCCCTATTTCATTTGGTTTAAACCAATTAAATTCTTCATAGTCATAATATTTTTGTTTAGACATTGAAGGAGTTTTACCAGTATTAATTTCTAATTTATAGTCTTTAATAGTTTTTTCAGGTAAATTTTTTAGGATTACATCAATATAGTAAGAAGCTATTTTTGAAAATGGACTGCCAGCTATAATTCTAAATTTTTCAGGTGCTTTCATTTTTATAATAATTCATTTTTAATCAAATCTAATGTTGATTTGCTTTTAGCAATACTTTTATCAAGCATTTCAATTAATTCTTTGGAACTGTATTGTTTTTCTTCAACTGTTTTATTTGGGTTTTTAATATCTAAATTATAATTTCTCCCTTTAATCTCATCAATACTAACCTTCCAAGCATACTGATTTTTAACCCTGTTATCCCACCAAGATTTCTCCAAATCAAATTCTTTGATGTGAATAGGCTTCGTCTTGTTGTAATTTTTAACACCTTCAGGATATGGGTGTTCAAAATACCAAATTTCTTTAGTAGGCGTTCCTTTTTCAAAAAATAATAAATTAGTATTGATTCCAGTATAAGGACTGAATACTCCATTAGGCAATCTTACAATTGTGTGCAAATTAAATTCTGCTAACAGTTTTTCTTTAATCCTTGTCTTAACACCCTCACCAAATAAAAAACCATCTGGCAAAACTAAACCACATCTGCCTCTATCTTTAAGCATTTGCATTACAAGAACTAAGAATAAATCTGCTGTTTCTTTCGTCTTGTAAGCAGAAGGAAAATTTGCTAAAATACCATCTTCCTCAACACCTCCAAAAGGTGGATTGGTTACAACAACTTCTACCCTTTCAGATTGTCCGATGCTTCTAAGTGGTCTTGCTAAAGAATTATCATGTCTAATATTTGGTATTTCAATATCGTGTAAAATCATATTAGTAGTACAAAGCAAATGAGGTAGAGGTTTTTTTTCAGTACCTAATATAGATTCTTGTAATATTTTTCTACCTTCAACATCTTTTACTTGTTCCCTTAAGTGTTCTAATGAACAAATTAAAAAACCACCAGTACCACAAGCAGGATCAACCACATTTTCACCTAATTGGGGATTAATCATGTCTACAATAAACTGAGTGACTGCCCTTGGCGTATAGAACTCTCCAGCATTTCCTGCACTCTGCAAATCCTTCAAAATGTTTTCATAAATATCATTAAATGTGTGTCTATCTTCAGAACTTGTAAAATCAATCTTATTAATCTCATTTACGACTTGTCTAATTAAAGTTCCAGACTTCATATAATTATAAGCATCCTCAAACACGTCTCTAACTAAAATTCCCTTTTCATTATCCTTGCTAATAGATAAATTTTTTAGAGATTTAAATAAATTATTATTAACAAAATCCAATAATCCATCACCAGTAATACCTTCTTTATCCGAAGCCCAACTACGCCATCTTAACTCTTCCGGGATTGGAGATTCATAATTATCCTTTAATTCCCATTCCTTTTCCTTATCATCAAATACTTTTAAAAAAATCATCCAAACCAATTGTGAAATTCTTTGAGCATCACCATCTACACCAGCATCTTTACGCATAATGTCTTGTATTGATTTAATATTTGTTGTATTAACTGTCATCTTATTATAACTCTCCATACAATTGTTTTTCAAGTTCTGCTATAACTTTTAAGTAACCAGATTTTCCCCCAAAAATATTTACAATTTCTAACTGTGAACCCATATCGGATAATGGTTTAACTTTTAACACATTTAAATCTTCAATATTTTCAATTCCACTACTTGCATATTTATCTAAAAGTACATCAATAACTTTTCTTGCTTTATCTCCATATTTCCCAAAATAGTTTCTTTTTTTAACATTATTGGCTCTTTCCTTTCTTGTTAGGGGTTTTTGGTCGTAAGCAATATGACAAACCAAATCAAAGGGATCTAAATCTTTACCTATCTCTTTTTCTAACTCACTAAATAAAACACCTTGTTCTTCAAGTTCCTTAATCACAGCAGATTTCTTAAAACTTCCCCATTTTGTTAAGAAATCACTCATTTCTCTGTATTCCTGAAGAATATTCTTCTTAGAATAATCTTTTAGACTTTCAGTAATTAATTTACCATCACTATCATAATATTGTACTCTTTGAGATGCTACACTTACATGCACATTATTAACATAATATTTTCTAATTTTTTCTTTTCTTTTGTTAAAGTAAACTCCTTCTTTTACTTCTACTTCTTCCTCAACTGCCTCATCTTCTTTAATTACTGGTGGTTCATCTCCTGATGATTCATATATTTCAACAGGCTCACCATCAAAATCAGGGTCAGCAAATAAACGAGTAACGCCTCTAAAATCAAGAATAGTAAAATAAAATTTTCCAAATTCTTCATTAATTCTTGTTCCCCTACCAATAATTTGTTTAAATTCAGTCATTGACTGTATATTAGAATCTAAAACAATTAATTTACAAGTTTGAGCATCAACACCAGTAGTCATTAACTTGGATGTTGTAGCAATAACAGGATATGAAATTTCAGGGTCAATGAAATTATCTAATTCTTTTTTACCTTCATCATTATCACCTGTAATCTGCATCACGTATTTTCTATTCTTAGCTACCAAATCGCTATTTTCATTCATTAAAGCAAGTGTCATGCGTTCTGCGTGTTCAATATCAGTACAGAAAATTATTGTCTTATCAAATCTATCTGTTTCCTTTAAATATTCACTAACTTTTTTTGCTACAAGTTCAGTTCTTTTTTCTAAAACAATTTTCCTATCATAATCTTTAATATTATATTCTCTATCTGGTATTAATTCTCCATATCTATCTGTTTGTTGTAAATAAGGCCTCCATTCAATGTCCTTATCAAATGTAATTCTAATTACTCTATAAGGTGCTAAAAACCCATCTTCAATACCTTGCTTTAAGGAATATGTGTATATTGGTTCTCCAAAATAATGAATATTTGAAACCTCTTTAGTTTCTTTTGGTGTTGCAGTCATTCCTATTTGGGTTGCACTTGAAAAGTATTCCAATACTTCTCTCCAGGCAGAATCCTCTGCCGCACTTCCTCTATGACACTCATCCACAATAACCAAATCAAAAAAATCTTTAGAAAATTGTTTGTAAATATTTTTTACTTCATCTTCACCAGTTAAACCTTGATATAATGCTAAATAGATTTCATATGATGTATCAACCTTTCTTTTAGTAACTTTAGTCATTTTATCTCCAAAATGTCTAAAATCATTCGCCATAGTTTGATCTACTAAGATATTCCTGTCTGCTAAGAATAAAATTCTTTTTTTAACTCCAGATTTCCAAAGTCTCCAAATAGTTTGAAATGCAGTATAAGTTTTTCCTGTTCCTGTTGCCATAACGAGTAAAATCCTGTTTTGTCCTTTTGCAACCGCTTCAATTGTTCTATTAATGGCAACCCTCTGATAATATCTCGGCTCTCTATCAGAATTAACATCTACATAATAATCTTGAGTAATTAATTTTTCAACTTCTGGATCTTTTATGTCTCTTGCTTCTTTATATCTTTCCCAGAGTTCTTCAGGTGATGGAAATTGTTCTAATTTTAACTCCCTTTCAATTTTACCTGATTTTTTAGTTCTATCATATTCAGCAAAACCATCACCGTTTGAACTATAAATAATCAGAATATCCTTCTACAATTATAACTTTATCTGCAAAAAATATTTCTTTTTTTATTGAATTTAATTCGGAAATTATTTTCTCTTCACTTATTTCATTTAAGGTTGTTATATTTATTTGATTTCCAGATGTCTGATTTGAGTTATTATCTTTTTTGAGAAGTAAAATATCCTCAATATTAAATAAATCTTCTATAATATAAGGAGAATGTGTAGTTATTATAATTTGCTGATTTTTAGAAATCTCATTTAATAGTTCTGAAATAGATCTTTGAGCAGAAGGATGAAGATTAACTTCAGGTTCATCAATTAACAATAACATCTGTCCTTTACTACTCTTTAGAATCTCAAAGAAATAAAAATAAATATTTAACAAAAATAATTTTTTTAAACCCGATCCCATCTGATTTAAAGACCTATTTGTCCCATTTTCATTAATATATATTTCAAGTTTATTTTCCTCACTATTAAATTCAAAATAGTATTCTTTAATCTGTGGGAAAAACCTTTGTAAATTAATTTTTAAATTCAAATTTGAGAGAGTATCAACTAATTTATTTCTATCAGAAAATTCTTCAAATTTGGGATAATCATATGTCTTAAGAAATTCCAAGTAATCGGAAATTAATGAATTATTGTTATCTAAATTGAAGTCGTCTAAGTAACTTTTTTCTGTTGTAATGAAATAAGCATTAAATTGTCTAAATCTATGTTGTTTAACCCATTCAGGATATTCTCTATAAAAATCACCTGAACCAGCAATATAGAAGTTTGCTTCACCATGCCATTTTCTTTCAAATTTTAGAAATATTTTATCTTGATGAATAAAATCTTCAAAGTATTTCATAAAATATCCATCCTGTTTAATATCTTCATCCACACTAAAAGCCAAATCAACAATTATTGGTTTATCAGGATTAGAATAATTCTCTTTTTTGGAAAAAAATTCATTATTTGAAGGATATCTGTCAGGATGTAAAACATAAGAAATAAGTTTAATTAAATTAGTTTTTCCTATATTATTAATTCCAACAATAGATAATTTATTATTCACCTTTACTTTATCAATATTCAAATTTCTATAGTTTTCTACAGAAAATTCTATTAATTTTAAGCCCATTAATATAAAGAATTTTTTCTTTCATATAAATTTTACTTTATTTTTTAATGTTTTCTCTCTTTATTTTCTACCTAAGTTCTTTTATCAGCTATTTGATAAAATAATTAATCGGCTCTGTCCGGAAAGTCAAGAGAACTCAAGATGTTATATAAATAAAACAATTTTTAACAAATAATTTTTTTCTTTAATTAAATATAATTAGTATTAAATTCGGAAAAAACAATTTCTGGACAGAACCCACTACACAATAAATTTATAATACAAACTTATGTAGAATAATTATGAAAAAAACAAAATATATTGACATATTCATCTTAGGAGCAGGTGCATCAAAGGATTATGGGTTACCTCTATGGAGAGAATTACAGAACTTACTAAGAGAACATATAAGCAATAACAAAAACATCAGTTCTACCATTCGTCAAACCCTCTTAGAAGGATTAGAAAAGATAGGCAAACCTAATGGATATGAAACAGTTGATGAAATGATTAGTGAGGTTGCCAAAACTAAGGAAAATGGCTCAGAAATCGAAGATGTGCTTTTTGCAGGTGTAAATGAAATATTTAAATCAAAAACCAACATTAGGCCAAAAAACGATTGGATTGACAAGTTTATTAAGAATCACGATCTGAACAGATTATTGCCCAATAGCAACACCGAAAACAAGATTATGTTTGTGAATTTTAATTATGACAATATTCTTCTTTTAAAGATTATTGATTTCTTTAGAGAGGAATATAAAAGCATATCCATTGGGAAAAAAAGAGAACACGAAATAAACAAAGGTTTTGAGATTGAGGATCATTATATAAATTGTGCAAAAGATATATTCTATCCACACGGAATATTTTTACCTGAGTTTGAATATTTAAAAATTAAAAAAGGAAATTGTTTTCCAAGTAGTTTTACATTTAAAAACTCTATGTCCGATGAAGGTCTTCTGGCAAATACTATAAACTCAACTTTAACCAACACTGTATCTTGCCACGATGCAAAGATACAGTTCACTTTTTCTCACATAAAGAAAAGAATCAAAGATTTAATGGGAGAATATTCAAACGTGGAGATAAGGCTTACATTTTTAGGAGTTGGACATCAAAGCCTAAAGTTTAACGTGGATAAAATTTTTAGTGATGAAGATAAAAAAGAACTTCCTATTACTCTCATTCGCTACACCAGTCCAAATGATAATAATCAACCACAATATGAAAGATATTTTCAAAAGTTTGGTGAAAAAGGAGAAAGATATAGAAACTGTGATGAATTAGTACAAGACATACATCCAAATAGAAATAAACTAAATAATAAAGTAAGTAGTATTTGAATTTTAAAATTCTTTAATATTTCTTCCATATTAATAAATTTATCCTCCATCTATTTAAATTTTTTCCTTTTATTTTTATTAGAAAAAGAAAAGTATTTTTACAAAGAATATAAAAACAACTAAAACAATTGTGTTGTTAAAAATTGATTTAAACCATTTTGTTTTATGACGAATACATATTTTATTAGAATAATAACATTGTTTATAACGATTATATAATTCTTCATAATATTTTATACCCTTCATTTTACCCAATTTATCAAAAACATCATTAAGATCATTATAATGTTCATATTGCTGTTTATCATCCTTTTTAAGATTAAGTTCTTTATGTGGTATCATCACAAGTCTTAGTTTATATACTTTATAAAAAGGATAAAATACAATTAACATTATAATAAAAATAAGTAAACCACTCAAATGACCATTTTTAATATCTAAAAATTCTATAATTAATAGAAAATTTAATACAAGAAAAAAAGAAGATTTAATTTCAATATCTCTAAATCCTTGTAATTCTCTATAATAATTACATCTAACTTCAGTTAAACTTTTTTTTAACTCACTAATCTTCATTATAACTATCCTCTTCAAATGAAGGGTCATCCACTGGATCATCTAAATCACTTTTTAACTCAAAATTAGGTGTATCTACAGGGTCATCTTTTTTATGTTCCATAATAATGCTCTAAAATTTACAATTTATATAATTATCTCTTTAGTTGGTAATTCAGGAAATTTGCTTATTATTATAATTTTAATTCAATTCTTATCAAAAAATTCAATTTCTACCTTATAATGAGATTGACCTTTAACAAAAATTAAAGACTTTGGATTATAATCTAAATTATGAAAATTAGCAATAATAAGTACTATGTTACTAAGTATAAATATGCTAATGGAAAAAATTTAAAACTTCCTCTACAAACAACTTTTGATATTGATAGATTAGAGGATGTTCGAGTAAGATTAATTGATAAAATTTTAACTATAATTTAAGATTGACAGGATGTGCATAAAGTCTGCCTTCTTTCCAAAGTTTAACTGGATTTTGATAACGTTTTATTTTTGCATTTTCTTTTCCTGTATTTGACACAACATAAAGAGAATACTTCATTCCTTCATTACATTCAAAGAGTTTTCTGGCAAATTCCCATTGTGCTCCTTGTATTTCCACCAACATAGGATTTTCTTCGGTTTTGCTTTTTACTTCTATATATTTAATTTCCTCTCCGTTTTTTTTGATACAAAAATCGTAACCTTCTCCAGTCATATTATCATTCATCCATATTATTTCGCATCCTTCTTGTTCTTTGTATTTTTCCTTTAGATATTCGTAAACATATTTTTCTCCCCAATCTCCAATTGCTTTTTTATCTGCAGGTGTCTTCTCAAAAGTTTCTCTTCCTGTTATTTTAGTTTCCTCTGATAATTCTTCTATTTCTTTTGTTCTATTACTTCTCCTCTGATTTGACAAATCCCTATCTGGAGTAATTATTTTAGAAGGATCTACCTCTTCTATTTCTGAATTTAACATATTCTCAGGTTCACATTCAGGTGTCCAAGTTTCTTGTACTTTATTTTGCTCTTGACTTTTCTTCTTTGCAACTTCTTTCAAATCATCTTCGGTTAAACCTAATTCTTCTACCATCTTACCTTTTTCAAGAGTCTCTTTATATTCATCAGGAAGTTGTTCTAAAATATCAGGTTTAAATCTTAGAACTTTTTCTAGAATTTGTGAATTGTCTTTTACGTAATCATCATGCAATTGTGAAAAAGTAATATCAGAAGGTTTTCTCAACTTATCATCTTTATCAAGTAACCACCCTGTTTGTTGGAGAGTTTTTAAAAATTTTGCTTCAAAATATTCTGAATGAGAAGTATAATAATACCACTCATATTCAAATTCGAAGAATTTACCCCAAGTACCAAGTTTTTCGATACTTCTTAACAATAACCTCCAAAGCAAGCGTGACTTTCTGAGTGTTATTCCTTTTTTTATAAAATTCTCCAAACCCTCATATTCATAATCTGTACAGCTATTATTTTCGTAAGAAGATATTCTACCTTTTAATATTTTTTTTTCTTCCAGAGTCAAACTTCTCCCAATTTTAATTCTTCTCGGAGTATCCTTAACACCTAAAGAATTAAGAAACTTTTTCATCTTTTCCTTTTCAAATTTTTTAGAAAGTTTCTCTGAGACAAAATATGCTTCTTCATATCCATTGAAAAACTCTTTTAAATCATCACTACTAAAGTATAATTTATTGGGAGACCTTAAACTTTCTTCTTTGGTATCATCATTTCTAACGGAGAGAATAAAAGAGCATTTCAATAAATCATTCTTGAAAGAATTCACTTCATTTCGTGACATTTTATCATAAGCATTCAATATTTTCCTGAAGTCATCATAATAATCCCCATCTCTTGTGACATTTTCCTTTTTGTATTTTGGAATGATAAATTCTTCAACTTCTGCAAATTCGTCTGGTTCTTTCATTCCAAACTCTTTAAGGAACTTTGAAGAGTATTTATGATTTAGAAGAGAACTTTTCACTGTTTTATAATTAGACTTTGTTTTTGTTGGTAAATATGCTTGAATTTTACCTTCACTATCATGAAGAGAGATATGACTATTATCATGTAATCTTATAATATCTTTTTGTTTTAGAGCTTTCCACTGACTTTTTTGTTCTAACAATTTGCTATAAAAATCAATCACCCATTCATCTGATTTACTTTGTAAAAATTCTTTTGTTATATCTTTAACAAAATTTCCAAAATCAACTTCCTTTACTTGAAGTTCATTCATCAGGTAGTCTCTCAATTCTTTTTTTGTATCAATGGTTATATTTGTATCAAGCCAATAGTTCTTTGAATATAGTTCTTGAATATCATTTTTTTTCAAAAATTCAGTTAAACTTCTACCTCTTGCCAATATGCATTCATCAGGCCTAGCATGATTGCCATCAAAAGTAGGTAAAAATTCTTCCAGAAGTAATTTTTCTTTAACTTTTCCATACAAAACAGAATAAATATCCTCTTTTGAATATGAACTATCTATTGGCAAAATATCTAAGAAATCAGAATTAAGATAACCTAAGTCTTTTATAACAGATAAACTATCTGCAATTAGTTCTCCTGTTTTTTCAATGATTTCTTTATTTTGTTCATCTTCTAATGGTATGTTTTCACGGTTTGGTGTTGTTTTATATGGACCTTGTATAATAAATTTAAGATAAGTATCTTTTTCGGTTGAAAAAAACACAAATAATTTTGAATTTTTCTGAGGAACAATTGTCTCCCTACCTTTTTCATCATTGTCTAATTTAAATGCAATTTCAATAGGTAAATTCTTATTTTCTATTTTGACAGATTTCTCTATAACAATATAATCTTCTTTTATTCCAAGAGATGATTCCAGTTTTACTCTTCTTGTAACAAGAGAATTCTTATCTTGAAGAATTTTTGATGATTTCTTTAAATAATCTTCTCCAGAATTTGGAGTTTTCCATTTAATCTTTTCAATGTTTTTTAGAAATAGCAAAGTTTTCAGTTCAAAATTTTCTAATCCATTACTTAAAGTTTCAAATGTTTTTTCTTTGGGTGGTTTATCAGAATTAAAGGGTATTCTAATAAGTGTCCCTGATATTTCTTCATTACGCTTAACTTCTTTCGGAATTACAAGTTCTTCAATCCTGAAACTATATTTTCCTGAAAAAATATTTGGAGTTTGTGTAATTGTAAAAACTGATTTAAAACCAACACCAAATTTTCCTATTTTTGTTAAATCTTCTTCCTTTGTAGAATTACCAATTCCAGTTATTGCTTCAATATCTTTAAATTCAAAATCTCTTCCATTATGGTAAATATCTAATTTATCTCTGAAAAGTTCAAACTTTATTTCTTTGGCTTTTGTATCCTCAGAATTCTGCAATATTTCATAAATAAAGTGTAAATCTTTGCTATACTGTTTTGTAAGAAATTTATTAATTCCCTCAAACTTATTTTTTTTTGTAGAATTTACCCAATTTTCTCTATTAGCTAGTAATTCCTGAAATTTCTCTCTATCCTCTTTTGACATTTCTTCCATTTTTAATAATCTATTTCTGTAATAATATCTATTATATGGTACATATTTTTAATTCTTTTTATTTTTGTTTCAACCTTTATAATTCTCAAAGTATTCTTTAGGTTGTCTTGCATAGTCAATAATTGCCCACAAATATAAACCCACTAAACCCAAAAAATCAAAAATAAGAAGCATGTAATCAGTTATTATTGGTTCTCCTATTTCTATAATTATCATACTAAATATGAGACCAAAAAACGCAAGAACTCCTCCAATTGTACCTAACCAAAATTTCCAACTATCTTCTTTATAAGTGTATAACCATGCAAACCACCCAAATATTACTGCTAAAATTACTGCTGTTGTTTTATTTCTCATTTTATTAAATTATAGTGAACTATTGTTTATAAATTTAATCACATCTTGGTTCTGTTAAGAATAAAGATGCGGGAAAAATAAGTAAAAAAATAATATACTAAGAAATGTAATTAATATTTCTTGGATAGGTTTTTGGAAGAAATATAATAAAGATGGAAATATAAAAGAAACACAAGAGAAAAAGCAGAAGAACAATAAAGATTTACTTGGTAAAAAATAAAGAACGTAAACTTATAGATGGTTGTTTAAGGTTTTATTTAATTCGTTTTCAACTCTTTCCTTGCTGAGATTAAAATAGTTCTTGTCAATTTCTATGCCAATAAATTTTCTACCTGAATTTAGTGAGACTACTCCTGTTGTTCCACTTCCGATAAATGGGTCTAAAACTAAATCTCCTTTTTTTGTTGAAGATAAGATTATTCTTCTTAAAAGTTCTTCTGGCTTTTGTGTTGGATGTTTTCCATAAGATTTTTCTTTTTGTGGTGTAAGTGGAATGCTCCAAACACTTCTCATTTGTTTTCCTTCGTTTTTTATAAAATCATTTGATTTATCCCAATTTTTCATAAGTTTATAATTAAATGTGTGTTTAGAATTTTTATTTCTTTTAGCCCATAGTATTGTTTCGTGTGAATGTGTGAAATAACGACATGCTAAGTGAGGAGGACCATTTGGTTTAAACCAAGATATATCATTTACAATTTTAAATCCTAATTCTTCTAAAACAAAACCAACTAAATATATATTGTGTAAAGTTCCACAAATCCAAATTGTCCCATCGTCCTTCAAAGCCTTTCTACATAGTGAAATCCACTTTCTTGTAAATTCTAAATTTTCTTTAAATCCTTTTGATTTATCCCATTTACCTTTATTTACTGAAACTCTTTTTCCGCTATGGACTGAGAATCCGTTGTTAGATAAAAAGTAAGGAGGGTCAGCGAAAATCATATCAACAGAACTTTCTTCAATTTTTTGAAGTTCTTTTAAACAATCACCTAAAATTAAAGTATAATCTTCTTTATTCATATATTTTGTAATCTTTCATTACTTTTAAGATTTTTCATTAACACTATTCTTGTCTTCCTTAATGCATTCTACATAAATTTTCTCAGATAATCTCTTCCACCCCTTTGAACCTAAAAGTTTAAATTCTTTATTTTATTACGTACCTCGTACTTCTAATCAAACTTATGGAGTTATAATTATTTGAGTCTTTAAACTTGTATTGCCAAATTAGATATTCATTCCCTCTTTTTTCAAAAAAGAGCAAATAAATTTTTTTCTTAGTGTGACTACTCCATTGCCTATAAGGATAAAATAATTGTCTTATTATTGTGTTTGTTGTTTTTGAGTTTTTTGCCTCAACCAAAACAATTTTATCCTTACCTTCATATCCTGCATCAACTTCTGTTTGAACACTTTTAACATCAATTTTCTGTTTTCCTACAAAAAAGGAAAATTCTGGCGTGTATTTTCTTCCTCTGATTGTTAAAACCAAGCTCTCATCTTTCATAAAAGTTCTAATTATGCTTGAAGCATAAGCAAAATCTAAATGTTGCATTTCAGAATCTCCAATTTTTGAAGTCTCCAAATTGAAATTTAATTTAGAATCATAGACTATTGGTTTATCTTCAATTTCAGGAATATCTAAATATCCTTTACCATTCAATATTATATATTCACCATTTTTTGTTGGAAGTAAGAACAAATTATTTTCTCTCATAATGTCAGGTTGGTTTTCTCTTGAATCTTGCTTGCATAAAATCCTTACTTCTTTTTCTGCTGTTTTTTTGAAGTCTTGACAAGATTCTTTAATCATTCCTGCAGTTAAGACAAACCCATTTTTGTTAAAATTATTTTCTAATATCTTATAATCATCAAAGATTTTTTTCCAACTTTTTGAGTTAGCCATAGTCTTATGGTTACTTTTTTATTTATATAGTTTTCTTTTCAAAATAGGTTGTGTAGTGCAGTGACATATGTCACCAGTCTACATATTGTGTTTTGTGCTTATTAATATGGACAATATATTACAATTTTCATTATAATGTGTTATCTTTCCTTCTATTAATTCTAAATCTAAAAATGTTCTTTCTTGTATTTAATATATAGTTCCATCTTCATAATAAAATGTTGTTTTCCCTTCTATTAATTCACCTTCAGAGTGGAAGTTAAATTTAAAAATAATTGAATATGTTTAAAGTATAAATGGCAAAAAAAGGAGACACACCCAATTTAAGAGAAGGTAGGAGAAAGGCTGCAAGAAGAGAACTTTCTAATGAGATTATACATTACAAATCAAAAATAAATATTTTAAGTAGGCAAGTAAGATTATTAAAAGAAAAAAATTCTCAACTTGAAACTACATTAAGTAATAGAACAAAAAAGCTAGGTCTTAAAATTAAAATTATCGACAAATTGTGTATAAAATTTGGCATTTCAAAAGAAGAATATCAAGAGCTTGAACAAGAAATTAAAAAACTATTATTATTTAAATTAAAACAAAAATTGAAAAATAAGAATGACAGAAAATAAAAAACAACATTATGTTCCAAAATTCTATTTTAGAAATTTTCTTGATGGTAAAGAAAAAATTAATATTTATAAAAATGATAGTAACTCATTTCTTTTTAATGTTCCATTTCAAACTCAATGTCAAGAAAAAAATTTCTACTCCGAAAATAAAGAGATTGAAAAAGCATTTGGTTTAATAGAAACTAAATTATCTAAATTTCTTAAAAAAATTATAGAGAATAAGAAAATTCTAATAGAATCTGAGGAAGATTTAATTAATTTTTATATATTTATTACACTTCAATTTACTAGGACTAAGAAAAAGAAAAAAGAAATTGAAGAGATTGTGGAATTTTTTTCTGAAAATGTCATAAAAGAAATGATGATTTCGCAAGGTGTTGCAACAAAAGAAGAATTAGATAAGGTTAAAATAACACATCCAAGTATGCATTTAATAAAAATACAACAAGCCCTAAATAGTTTTCCATTAATTAGTGATTTGAGAATAGTTTTATTAAACAATGAAACAAAAATTGATTTTATATTTAGTGACCATCCAATTATATTTCATAATTCATTTTTAAACTTCAAATCTTTAGGTTCCAAAGGATTACAATCTAAAGGACTACAAATATTTTGTCCAATAAACAAGAATCTAATGATTTGTTTGTTTGATACTGATGTTTATGACTTTAATTCAAAGAATGAGATTTATAATTTAGTAAGCAAAGATGTTTTAGAGATAAATACTTTACAGTATTTGTATTCTTACAAAGTTATTTATTTTGTAGAAGAAAAGCAAAAAAATTATATTAAAAAGATTTGTTCAGGCAATAAAAATAAAAGAGTAAGCTCGTATATGGATTTTCATAAAGCAGAGAATATAGACAAAACTTCGGAGTTATTGCACTTTCATACTTCAAACATTGATTATAACTTAAATTTATCTTTTTTGAAAATTAAAGAATCAATTAAACCTGACCCTAATGATAGATATAGAAATATTGAATTAATCAAAGAACATAAAAGAAATCAAAAAGAGTTAGAGAAAGAGTTTTTAGAGAAAGATAATTAACTTTATAAATAATGAGTTTATAATTAAATATATTATGGTAATGATTAAAATAAAAGATTTAAAGAAAAAAATACTTAATGGAGATATAGATGTAAATGAAAATAAAGATTTTTATAAATTATATTGTGAACCATACTATGAAAGATTAAAAGATTTAATTAAAGAATTTAATGACATAAATAATGATAATAGATATTTTCGTTTGGATAGTAGTTGGAGATATATTTTTACTGTTGAAAAAAATAAATTAATATCTGAGTTAAAATTGTTTTGTTAAAAAGTGTGAATTGTGCTGCACTTTTCAAATCTTGTTTATTTGTTCTATTAATAAGATTGATAAATCGTTAAGTTTCTAAAGTTTACACACATCTTTAATTATTTTTGTCTTTTGTCTGGACTGGAGAGAGTTCTCTTGAATTTCCAGATAGAACCTAGTAATGTACTTTGTCCATAAATTCAAAAGAACTTAAAATATTATATAAATAAAGTAATTTTTGACAAATAATCTCTTTCTTTGATTGAATATAGTTAGCATAGATTTTAGAGAAAACAATTTATAAACTTTTCTTTAACTTTTTCAAAAAATATTTCTTCCTCTTTCTAAATTAATAAAAATTTGTTATGATGAAAGTAAAATTAAAGGTTTTGAAAAATGTTTGAGGTGTTATGAGTCAATTAAAATGTAGTTTTTCTGCGGGTTTCCCATAAATTATTTAAATAAATGGTTATTGATTTCATTTGTAAAATGGGAGGAATAAAAAAAAGAGTGATTTGTAAATCTTGTGAAGAACATTTGGTTAGAAGAGAACTAAGAGTTTATGTGAAAGGAAAGGAGATTCGTTGTCTGTGTTTTAAATCTTGTAATAAATGTGGAAAAATTAGAGAATTCAAAAAAGGATTAGATAAAATTAAGTGTAAACTAGAAGAATTAATAAATTGTGTTGATGAGTTAATAATGGAAACTAAGGATGGGGAAAATATTGGTAATGATCATACAAAATTTATTAATGAATTAGAAGACATAAAAGAAAGAATGGGAGACACTATAGAAGAACCTAAAGAATTTGAAGATGTTAGTTTGGATAGAAATGATGTAGCATTTTTATATAATCTGAAAAATAAATATCTAAAAGAAAAAAAATTACCTCCATTTTGTGAAGTTGAAACTAATATACAAATTGAGGAATAAGATATTAAATAATTACTAATAAGTTCTGTCCAGAGATTAATTTTTAAAAAATAAGTAATACCCTTCTATTATAGAATAAACAACAAGAATAATAAAGAAAGAGATAATAATATAAATACAAATACGCATAAAAATTGGTCTTTCTTTAATGATATTTAATATTTCTTTTGTAGTATTAATTTTATTAGATACTATAGATAAAACAATTATTAATATGAACATAAAAATTACTAAAACTGTAGAATTATAGAATGTTTTGGATTTGTTCAATTCAATAATAATCCAAAGTACATTTAATATTAATGTGGCCACCACCCCAAGCGCCAAAACAAATGTAAAATTAGTTAATTCTTTTCTATATTTTTTATTTTCATTAATATCCTTCTCTTGCAATTTTAAAAATTTCTTTTGCTGATTTAAGTATTCCCTAAAATCATCCCTTAATTCTTTTTTACTCATTATTAATCACCTAATAAAATTCTCCTTCTAGATTCTTCATTTAATTCTAAATCTTTCAGAAATTGTATATATTTAGCAATAGTACTATTTCTTCTGATAACTCTAAATCCTCCTTTAACTACAATTGCTATATCATTTTTCATATTTTGAAATTCTTTTTTAGATAAAATACAATAATTTGTACTAAGTATATTTTCCACTGAGATATTTGGTAAGATATGATGTTGTATTTCTTTTGCACAAGAATAAAATCTGTCACTTGCACACCCTCTGTGTATTTGCATTTTATAATTTATCTCTTGTAGTTTTTTAAATATATAATCATCCATTCTATTAGTTTTTATCATTTTAAGTCTTGTAATGTGTCATCTTTTGTGGTAAATACTCTTATGTACTTTGTACATTTTCTTTGAGACCAACATTTTAACTCATATTTATTTTCAGAGATTCTATTAATATGAAAAGCAGTACATTCGCAATCAGGACATCTAATATTTTTTCTCATAATAAATATAACAAAGAGTATAATATTTTTAAGTTTTTCTTTAATTAATCAGAGTCTAATTTCTTTTATTCTTCAACTCCTTAGCTTTTCTAATACCCTCAGGTGTTAATCCTTTAACACAAAAATTCTTTACTCCAATATCAAGAATATTTTCAACACTATTATCTATTTTTATACCCCAGTTACTAAGACTGTCAAATGAATGGTTAATTGCATCTGCGTTCTTTCTTATATTAATTCCTATATCTTGCATATGCTTCAGATAGTTAAATCTATCAACAAACTTATTATCTTTTATCACTATCTCTTCATAAAAATATAATAACATCTCATCAGTACACTTTTCAACTCCCATTATTTCTTCTTTTTTTTCTATTTTAACAAAATAAAATGGTATTTATTTTATAAGTGTTTTGTACAAAATCTTACTAATTTATTTTAAGATAAACAATTTATGGACAGAACCATCTCTATCTCCTTTTCTTCAAAATATACATATTCACTTTCATCTGTAATTTGATATAAATAACTCTAACAATGTATTAATAATCTTGAGAATTGCATAAAGTTTATATATATATATAAAGTTATTACTGGTAAATAATGAATACAGAAAAGATGATTGGTATCTTGATTAGAAAATCAATTTATAAAAGAAGAAGACATAATAAGAGAAGAAGAAATTATAGTCAAATTAATTTAGAGGAAATTGATTCAGAGGAAATATTAAATTTAATACTTCAATATGAGACAAAATTAAGTCAAAAATGCATATATAATGAATTAAAACATAATAAAAGTAAATTACTTAAACCACATTATGTATATATATTATTGTGTAAAAATAAGAGAATTTATGTAGGAATGACTTATGATTTACGGTTTAGGTATAAACAACATTGTAGAGGAAGAGGAGCACAGTATACCAAAAAATACGGTATTGAAAGATTATTATATTCTGAAGAGGTATCAAATAGATTTGAGGCATTAGTAAGAGAAAAAGAAATTAAAAAAGAAATTGAGAAATATTCTGATGTTGAAGATCTATCAATTAACTACAACATTCAACAAGATAAGATATTAGATAATTTCTAATAGACTCTGTCCGGAAATTCAAGAGAACTTAAAATATTAATAAAAGACCGAAATTTATATAAATAAATAATTATTAGGATAATTAGGTTTCAGAGAATCCTATTTAAAAAAAACTCGCGTTGTATTCTCCTCTTAATTTGCGACGAGGGTAATTTTAAACTGAAGTTTTATAAATAATTTTATAATTACTTATTTTATGGTTTTTAGGTTTGCAGATAAGGAATTTAGAACTAAGAAGGAAATGTTAAAATATGTTTATGATTGTAGAAATACTTATTTAAATCAAAAAGTTAATGTATCTTTTGGTTGGTTTCTTAGTTTTTTTCTCTCAATAGTTCTTGGAGTAGTAACTGGGTCTTGGTTAATTTATTTTTTTGTACTCTTTGGTATTCCATTTATTTTTTTTAGTATTAATGAGTACAAAAATGTTTATATTGTTGAAAAATTAGTGCATGAGTACCAATTGCAGAAGCAAAGAGAAAAAAGGAGAGAAAAGCAAAGAGAAAAAATAAGGATTTCTGAGGAAAGACAAAGAAAAAAGAGAGAAAAGCAAAGAGAAAAGGAAGAATATGAAAAAAAACAAATTGAGAAAGGTTTACTTAAATTTCAAGGTGAGTGGTATTCAAAGAAAGAATATCTGAAAATAAAGGAGGAATATCTAAAGAAGTTGAATAAGGAAAAAGAACCTCTTATTTTAAGCTTAAAAGAAAAACAAAAGGAAATTTTACAATGGATTCTTCATCAGGGTCAATATATGATTTGCTCGGATTGTAATTATTTATGGCAAATTAGGAAATCTATGGGAATCCCTGCAAAGTGTCCAAGTTGTAATTCTAAGGAAATAGTTTTAGAATCAATTCATTTAATTAATGGAGAAATTCAGCAGATAAAGAAAACTGAAGATGTTAAACAAATAAGAGAATTGAAGAATAGATATAAATAATTAAAATAGTAAATGTGGTAGAGAATGTTGGAAGTAATATACAGGTGAAAAATATTATATAAATAAAGTAATTTTTGACAAATAATTTTTTTCTTTGATTGAATATAGTTAGTACAAATTTTGAAGAAAACAATTTCAGGACAGGGTCTCAAAAGTTTTATAAATTGCATATTCTCACCTTATATTATAATTTTATAAAGAATGAAAACAATAATGCTACTTTTACTATTAATTATTCTATCTGGTTGTAGTGTAGGAAGTAACGATTACAACGAGTTCATATATAATGAAAACTACTATAATAAAAATATTGATATTAAAGGAAAAGTTATGATATATCAAGATGGATTTTATTACATTGTTGATAAAAACAATATTAAAATTAAGTTAATTGAATGTTCTGACAAATACAACTTAATCCTGGGTGAATATATAGAAATAAACGGATACCTACTAAAAGAAGGAAATAAAATTAGTTTTGCCTGCAAATCATATACAAATTCAATTCAAAACTTAACTTCAGAAGTAGATGTGTTAAACCAACAAATTTCTCAAAAAAAACAGGAGAAGATCAAAATAGGACAAGAATTAGAAAGAATTAAAATCTCAAAACAAAATCAAGTAGATTCGTTAAATAGTCAGATTTCAACTAAAAAATCAGAATTAAATGAATTAACTTTTAAAATTAGCGATGCAACTAAACAAAAAGAGATATCAGACGTACAAAATGAAATTTTAGATGTGGCAAAATACTTTCCAGACACTCCCAAAATTGAAGATTTCCAGAAATGGATTGTACGAGACAAAGAACCATACAAGACCGAGGTTATTGGAAGAAAAGAATTTAGGGATATGTTTTATAAAATTTCTGCAGTAAACAAAAATTATTCAATTACAGTTTATGCTGACAGAAATTTAGGCTCTGATTATTACAAATCATATTCTGTAATTGTAGAAAGATTAGATGAGAAGTATACCTGCACAAAAAGTAATTAAAAATGGAACTATTAGAGGGAATAACTAAAAAAGATAATAAATACAAATTATATTTATTATTAACTTCACTTATCTCAATATTCTTACTATCTTTTTTCTATTATAATACAAACATTATTGATAATCAAGAAGAATTATTTGAAAAACTTAATAATCTGCCAACTCTTTCCAATATGGATAAAATTTCAGAAGAATTAGACAGGGATATAAAGTCAAGTTTATGTATTTTCAACGACAGAGTACATTCCTGCAACACTATAACATACAACAATTATTATTTCTTTGGAAAGTACAATCTAAAATTTGAAGAGACTAATAAAAAAGTTAGTTATAAAATAACTGAAAATAACAAAAATATTGCTGTACAAACAATAGAAACTATTGTTATCTTAGCATTCACTCTTCTTATTCTTTATTCTTTTCTCAAATTATTTCATCTAACAACCCAACCATATAAAGAAAAGAAAGAAAAAATTAATCTATTTACTAAGGAAATCTCTAAGTTAGAAGACTCTCTTAATTCTCTTAAAAGGAAATATGAAAATATTGAAAAGAGAGATACTTATTTAATCTATTCGGATTTAAAAAAAATGTTGAAAGAAGTTTCAGATGTATTAGAGACTATTAACATTTTATATCCTAAAACTCGTAGTTTAGAAGAAGTTAGAGAGAAATTAACCTCATTTAATGAAAGTTTGAACGAAATTAAGGACAAAATAATAAAGTACAACGATAATTTTGTAAAGATTAGAAAAGAGAAATATGCTTCATTGTTCAAAACCGATTACGGAGAATTAGACAATTATCAAAAAGAAGCTATAGTTAGGGATGATAAACATAATTTAGTTGTAGCAGGAGCAGGTTCAGGGAAAACAGAGGTTTTAATTAGAAGAATCGCATATTTAATAAAAAGAAATCCAGATGGAATTAAAGAAGATAAGATTTTGGCTATTGCATTTCAGAATAAAGCCGCTAATGAGATAAAAGAAAGATTAAAGTCAAATTTCAAAGTAGATGTTGATGTTAGAACATTTCATTCATTAGGAAGGAAGATTCTTGAAGATGCTGGTAAAAAAATATCCTTAATATTTTCAGGAGATAACTTTGAGAAGGAATTGAAGGAATTTATTAAAAAACAATATGAATATAAATTATCAGACAAGAAATTTCAGAATTTAATCTTGGATTATGCTAGATATTTTAAAGATGATGAAATAGAAAAGGAAGAGGAACATTTTGAAGAAAAAGAAGATTATATTGAGTATAATAGAAATCTCTCATTTACTTCACTAAATGAAACTAAGGTTAAAAGTGAGTTTGAAAGGGATGTAATGAATTTCTTTTTTACACATAAATTAAATGGAAAAAATATCAAAATAAAGTATGAAACAAAGGCATCTTGGATGAAGTATAAAAATGAACAAGGACAAGAAAGAGAACCAGCACCTGATTTCTTTTTTCCTGATTTTGATATATATTTAGAGTGTTGGGCTTTAAATAAAGATAATAAAGTTCCTGATTGGTTTTCTGGAGATAATCCTACTAAGGAATATATTGAAGGAATGAATATTAAAAAATCTAAATTTAATGAACAAGATAAATATGAATTAATTGAAATATCCTATGGAGAATATAAAACCTCTAATAATTATAATAAATTATTAAAAGAGAAATTTTTAGAAGTTTTAAGACAAAAAAACCCTAAAAAAAAGTATGAATTAACAGAAATTCCTTATGATGAATTAATTGAAAAAGTTTGGAAAGAATGTAAAGAATCTGTTCGTGGACTTCCATCAAATATTGCAAAGTTTATTTCCATTGCAAAAAGTTATGGATTATTACCAGAGGGAATTCAGAAAAGATTAAATAATGAATCTTGGTCAAGAAAGGAGATAGCATTTACGAAAGTGGCTTTAGGTTTATTTAAGGATTACCAAGAAATTCTATCAAAAGAAGGTAAAATTGATTTTGCTGACATGATTAATTTGGCAGTTGAAGAATTAAAAAAAAATAAAAATCTCTACACCGATAAATTTGACCAAATTTTAATTGATGAATATCAGGATATTAGTTATCAAAGATACTTATTAATTAATGAATTATTAAGGAAGAATGATAATTGTAAATTATTTGTAGTAGGCGATGATTGGCAAAGTATTATGAGTTTTACTGGTTCTAATTTAGATTATTTTGTAAATTTTTCAAAGTACTTTCAAAAACCCCATAGAACTGATTTAATTAATAATTATAGAAGTATAAAGTCAATAGTTGATTGTGGAGCTGATTTAATTAAGGTAAATGGTAATTCTCAAACAAAGAAGAAAACAGTTGCTTCTAATAAAGAAGAAAGAAAAATTAAAGTTATTTCTTCGCTACATCAGAAAGGTTATGAAAGTCAATATTACATTCAAATTGCAAGGGATTGTATTAATGACATTAATGAAAAAGTTAGTTCTGGAGTTAAACCCAATGATATTTTGATTCTTGGAAGGATAATGAAGAATAAAAAATTGTATAATTCTTTAAATGAATTTGCAAGAAAAAAAGGGATAAAGTTTTCTGAATCAAACAGAGAAGGGATTAATAGAGTTAGAAAAATGTCAGTTCATAAAAGTAAAGGATTACAAGCTAAATATGTATATATTTTAGATGTTACTAAAGGATTATATGGATTTCCTTGTGAATTGGAAAATTCTTCAATATTCAATATAGCAACCTTAAATAGTTTTGAAGGAGAAAAAGAGGAGAGAAGATTGTTTTATGTGGCTTTAACAAGAGCAAAAGAAGAACTAACTATTTATACTATGAAATCAAAAGAGAGTAAATTTTTAAAAGAAATAGAGAAATATTCGGAAGTTAAAGATCTACCAATTAACTACAACAATCAGCAAGATAAGATATTAGATAATTACTAATAATACTGTTCTTATGGTTGAAAAATTCATAAAAAAATATGACGGAGAATTTAAGAAAAGAGCCTTATGGGAAAAATGATGTATCAAACCTTTTGTGTAATATTAGACTATTTGCTTTACTCACGAAAAATCTCTATTGATTCCGAAAATAAAATAGGATGGATTCATTACCCAGAAGACATAGACAAGCATATTAAAAATAAACATCTATTTTGGAATATCAAACAATGAAACTACCATCAAAAATTAGATTCGCAAATAAAAAAATAAAAGAAGCATTCGAAGAGTTAGAAAATTCTAATTCTAACGGAAAAAAGATTTATGAATGGTTAATTAGAGCATTTAAAGACATAGAAGAAAATGCTTTTTGTGGCATCCAAATACCAAAAAGACTAATTCCAAGAGCATACAAACGAAAATATGAAATCCACAATCTATGGAAATACAACTTACCTAATGCTTGGAGATTACTTTACAGTGTAGAAAAAGGAGAGATATTAGTAGTTTCTATAATTTTAGAATGGATGACCATGTTTTTACACTTTTTTAAGTGTTTTAGGAGGTTGTTAAATTCAAATATTGCCTAACTTCCTTAACTGTCACATTATACGACTTCAAATTTATTCTAATACTCCTTTGATAACCTGAAATTAAACCATAATGGCGACCCCAGAGTAATCTTTTTTCTCTGAAAGTTAAGGTTGTATCATTCTCAATTTTTTCTATTTCTTGTTTGTGGAAGTTAATCTCTGCCAGATTTTCAAGATAAATCTCAGAGGCTACTTGTAAACTCCATAATTTATGTATATCTATTTCCTCAACTTCTTCCTCTTCCTGTTCTTCTTCTAATTCTTCTTGTTGCTCTTCAACAACTTCTTCTTCCTGTGTTTCCTCAATTACTTCTTCCTCAACCTCTTCTTCAATAACTGTTTCCTCTTCCTGTTCTTCAACTTCTTCTTCAATAACTGTTTCCTCAATTACTTCTTCCTCAACCTCTTCTTCAATAACTGTTTCCTCTTCCTCTTCAACAACTGTTTCTTCAATTACTTCCTCAGTTTCCTCAACAACTTCCTCTTCTTCAATAAGCTCTTCTTCCTCAACTGTCTCCTCAACAAGCTCCTCTTCCTGTGTTTCCTCAACTTCTTCCTCAATCTCTTCTTCCTGTTGCTCTTCCTGTTCTTGAGCAATTGAAAAACTTGGGTTTTCCCTTCTTGTGTCTCTCCTCTCAATTTGGTAAATACTCCAAATTTGATTATTAGAATTAAATTTAGGATTCTCTTCTAAAATACGAATACTTACAATCTCAACTTCTTTTTTATCACTCATGATGTTTGTTTTTGGTTTATCATCTGTATCTAAATCAGAGTAAATAAATAATGTGAGAACTCCGATAATTACAATGGTTATAATTGACATAATTACAAGACATTTTAATTTTTTATTCATAATATAGTAGTAACAATCCAAACTATATAAATCTATCTTAAAAAATTTCTACTGTTGCAGATTTACCCATTACCTAATTTATGAATTTTCCTTATGTATATAGCATTTTTTCAATATTAGGCAATGATTACATAATTTATAGATTTTCCTTGTATATATAGCATTTTCTCAATATTATGTAATGATTATGTAATTATTTGAGTTCTTTTAGTTTAATTTTATGTTTGTGTTGTCTCACTGCAACCTCACTTATTTTAAGTTCTTTTGCTATCTGTCTTGTAGTCTTCCCCGCTTGAAAAAGTTTTAAGATTTTAGCCTGTTTTTGTGTCATTTTTCATCTTTCTCTTTATTCTTAGTAACTTTTTTCTTTTTCCTTACAACTGACTTATAACCATCAGCATTTCTTCTCTCAATAAACTCCCTTTTTATTACCTCGTTTTTAAGTAAATTTCCAATTTCTTCATCACTGGCTTTTGTTCCATTACCAATTACTTTTAATTGCTTCCTAATTGTAGATTTAACTTCTTCAGAATCTAATAGAATATCAACAAGAACGTTACTATTTACAATTTTTTTATACCCATAAATCTCATCCATAAGATTTTTTGATAAACCTTTCTTGCATAATATAAAAACTTTTTCAAAATCATTGCTATTTTTTCTGTGGTCTAACTTAAGAAAATTAAAATCTATTACTACTTCTTCCTCAACTTTCCCTTTTAGAGAAATTTTATAGAGAATCCAACGAACTCCATTCGTTAAAACAACCCACAAGATTCCCTTGTTCGCTCCGTAATCTCTCGCTTGTTTTACATGTGAGAGATTAAGTTTAATCCCAACTGCTTTGACCTCCACTAAGTATTCTACCTTTCCACCCATTTTAATTGCTAAATCGCAATATGTCCCCCTAATTTGAAATTCTCTTGTAATTTCCGAATATCTATCAAAACCAAAAACTCTTTCAAGCATATCCACTACAACAGTGACAGTATCTGCTTCGTTTACATCCCTATCTTTAATCCTTTCAAGAATCTTCTTAAACTTTGGAATTTCCTTATAAAGTCTCTCTTTAACCTTTATCGGAATTTGTACCATATTTATAAATTTTGTTTTCACTTATTTAAATACTTTTTCTTTTAATATCAAGAATAAGTAAGAAAAAGTGTGAATTATGTTTCACTTTTCAAATTTTCCTATTTATCCTATTGATAAAATATTATTAGCAAAACCAAATAATTTTTATTCTAAATTAGTAATTAAATATTATTAGCAAAAACAATAATTTTTCAAAAACTGCGTTGATAGAGGAAATTGAATAAATCAACTTATTTTGCACGAAAAACTAACATAAATTTATATAAATAATTTAAACCCTTAACTATTATATGAAGAACAAAAACAAAAAACTAAAGAGGATCCTTTATGGAATAATAGTAATTTTATTTATAGCATTAGTTGCTTTGGGATTCTTTCACTATCAGTTATCTGTACACACAGAAAAAGAATATCAAAAAACATTGAGATGGATTGAATATGCAAACAATACTAAAAGTGAATTAAATCAATTGAAGACTGATTATAATAATCTTGAAGAAGAACATAAAGAACTTAATATTTATCATAACCGACTTCAAAGTAATTATAAATCTCTTGATATTAAATATGATAATATTATAAATGATTACAATGAGCTTGTAGATGGTTATAATAATTTAGCAAAAATTGGCGTATTTCCACCATATATAACTATATATAATCAAACAGTTTACACATCTTTTATACTCCCTAATAATGAGACTATTGAATGGACTACACCATTTAGTACTATGGAACATGACTTATTTCGTGGGTTCTATGAAAGAAATTTTAACGTTAAGTATATAAAATTAAGAAATGATGATGGTGAAATTTTTGAAATAATGGATTTTACATCTTATGTTGATGGAAGTTCTTTTGAAGATGTTATTGGAGAAATGTATAATGATTATTCAAATGATGAAGAATTTATTTATGATTTATGGTATATGGTCGCACAATTGACAACTTATTCATACGAAAACGAAGAAACACCAAAGTTTCCATATGAGACATTACTTTCGGGTGGAGGAGATTGTGAAGATACAGCCATATTATTGGCAAGTATGTTAAAAGCAGTCCCTCAAGATTGGGAAGTTAATTTAGTTGATATGGATGCAGATAATCCAACAGATCCTCAAGACGTTAATCATGTTATAGTGTACGTAGATACTGGAGAAATGCAATTGTATATAGAAACTACAAGTGATACAGATATGACACCTTATGATAAAGTTGAAGGTTGGCATTATGAACTAAATTAAAAATAGAGAGACGAAAGAATTAAGAGATAAAATATTGTAGAGACTAAATTTACTTACAAAGCATTTGTACTTTTCAGCAAGTATTTTCTTGCATTTAGAATAAGAGTTTTGTTTAACTCTTAGTTTATGAAAACTTTCCTAGTTTTGTCTTTTTTCATAGAATTAACAAGTCTTGTTAATTTTTAGACTGGCGACATATATCATGGCACTACACACTACAAGAATAAGAGAAAATTATTTAAATAAGTAAAATAATTAACCTTTAATGAGGAAGGATAGTTCTAAAATAAAAATACCCACATTTCTGAAATGGGCAGGAGGAAAAAGATCTATAATTAATAAATTAGACAATTATTTCCCAAATAATATAATAAACTATTATGAACCTTTTCTTGGAGCAGGTTCTGTTTTCTTTTATATTTATCAGAAATATTCTCCTAAAAATTGTGAAATTTCAGACATAAACAAGGATTTAATTGAGACATACAAAGCAGTTCAGATAAAACCTAAATTGGTTATTAGATATCTTAAATATTATTTTAAAAAAAACAATTCAGAAGATTTTTTTTATCAAGTTAGAAAAAAATTTAATACAAATAAATTTAGAGGTGTCAAGCGAGCTGCAGCTTTTATATATCTTAATAAAACATGCTTTAATGGCTTATATAGAGTTAATAAAAAAGGAGAATTTAATGTGCCTTATGGAAAGTATAAAAGTCCAGAGATTGTTAATGAGAATAAACTTCTATTTGCAAGTGAATTATTAAAAGGTGTAAGAATCATACACCAAGATTATAAAGAGATATTAAAATCATTAAAAAGAGGTGATTTTGTATATTTAGATCCTTGCTATGATCCTTTAAAAAAAACAAGTTTTACTCAATATACTAAAGAAAGTTTTACTTTTGATGAAAGATTGAATTTATTAGCTTTTATGAAGGAATTAAAAAAAAAGTCAGTAACAGTAGTTCTAAGTAATAATAAACTTCCAGAAATCATAAAGTTATATGAACCTGAGGGTTTTAATATTGTTGAAATCAAAGCTCCTAGATTTATTAATTCTAATCCAAATGGAAGAGGAGAAATTGAAGAGCTACTTATTATGTGTTAAAATGGAAGAAGAAACAATAATCTTAAATAAATTAATCATTGGTGATGAAAAAATAAGAAAACTAGGAAATAAAAAAAAGGATAAGTTTTTTTATTCGAATGTTAAAAAAGGAACCGAACACCCTTACCTTGAAGAAGGTTGGGAAATCTATAAAGAGTTAAAAACTCAAACTAAATTAAGGAAAGAAAAGTCCTATGATCTTCAATTTGAGGAAAAAGTTTGGTGTATGTTTTCTAAGATTGGTTTTAACGAAATGAATGAAGACAGAAATTTCAAGATTCCAATTTCAAAAAATAAGGAAACTAATCCCAAACAAGTAGATGTTTTTGCTAAAGAGGAAAATGTTGCCTTAATAGTCGAATGCAAATCATCTCAAGAGTCTTCTAAAAGGAGTCTAAGAAAAGAAATTAGTGAGATTAATGGGATTAGAGGAGAAATTATTAGATCTATCAAAGAACACTATAATAAAGAGATTAGAGTATGTTTTGTACTAGCACTCAAAAATATAATTCTAAATAAACCAGACATAGAATTAGCAGAGGCCAACAATATTAAGATTATAGATTATGATAAAATTGAGTACTATGAAGCAATTATACAACAGATAGGGCCTTCAGCTAAATATCAATTACTCTCTGAGTTTTTTGAAGGACAAGGAATTAAGGGATTAAATATTAAAGTGCCAGCTATTAGAGGCAAAATAAATAATCAAATCTTCTATTCTTTTCTGATAGAACCTTCTAAACTATTACCAATATCTTTTGTAGCACATAAATTACAGACTAAGGATGAATTAGACTCATATCAGAGAATAATTTCAAGAGCCAAATTAAAATCTATTAAAAAATATATTCAAGATAATGGCTTATTCCCAAATAGTATTATTATCAATTTCAGGACTTCTAAAAATAATTTGAGATTTGATCAGCTAAGTAATCAAGAAAATATTGTAAATTCTAAGTTTGGATATTTATATCTTCCAGCAAAATATAAATCTGCTTGGATTATCGATGGGCAACATAGATTATATGGTTTTATAGGAACTAAAGAGGCTGATAAGCATTCCATTCCTGTCATAGCATTTGAAAATCTAGATCCTTCAGATCAAGCCAAATACTTTGTAGATATAAACTCTAAACAAAAGAATGTTCCTAAGAATTTGTTGGAAGAATTATATTCAAATTTATTTTGGAATTCCGATAGTGAGAGCGAAAGGATGTTAGCCCTAATATCCAAATTAGTAAATGATTTAGGAACAGAAAATAATTCTCCTTTATTTAGAAAAATAAAATCTTCTAACAAGAATGAAGGAAGAGATGTCCCAATTACTCCTACTACCTTAACAACAATTCTCAAGCAATTAAAATTATTAGGGTATGTTGATAAATCTTCAAAAAAATTAAATCCATACATTTTATATTCTTTAAAAGATCCTGTTATGGAAAGTTCTTTAGAGAGATCCAAAGAGATATTAAAATTATATTTCAGTTTTTTTGCAGAGAAAAATTCAGGAAACTGGGATTTGGGATCTTATGAAGGGGGCTATTTATGTACAAACAATGGACTTGTTGCACTCTTACTTCTTTTTAAAGAAATTCTAAAACATGTTCAAAGTGAAACCTCTTATGATCTTATTAATGTGAATGAAGAAGAATTGATGGAATATATCTATCCTTATTTAGAACCAGTTAGCAATTACTTTAATAATATAACTTCAGAAGAATTAAAGAATTATAAAACTCAATTTGGGGTGGCAGGTCAAAGGAATTGTGCATATAGTATGATGACAAAGATTCATGAGAAATTTCCAAAATTTGAGCCTCAGGGGTTGAAACGATACTTACAAGATAATGATTCAAAATATACTGAAGAAATTAGAAAATGCTTACCAAAACTACAATTACAAATTAATAAAGATGTATTAAAAACGTTAAAAGAAGAATTTGGTAATGAAATTAATGGTTGGTGGTATGAGGGAGTCCCCATAAATGTAAGAAAAAATGTTTCTGCAAGAAAAGAAGAGGAGAAATTAGAAAATTATGAAGAGTGTTTTGATTTAATACATTATTCTGAGATAATTTATACTAATTGGGAATTATTTAAAGATAAATATGGAATTGGAAAGAAAACTGATGGGAAGAAAAAACAACTAGAATGGTTTGTTAGATTTAACAATATAAGAAAGAAAATTTCGCATCCTGAAAGAGGAAAGGTTACAAAAGCAGAATATGAGGATTTTAAATATAATAAAAAGGTTCTTTTAGAGAGATTAGATAATTACTGATAGACTCTGTCCGGAAATTCAAGAGAACTTAAAATACTATATAAATAAAGCAATTCTTGACAAAAATAAATTTAGTTGAATATATAAATCTTAAATCTGGAAATTGTCGTAGATATAAAATGACTGATTTAGGTTTAAAAATGTTGAAAGAACTTTAATAATTTAATAGGAGATTAAGCAATGTTGAAAAGCTTCTTTCGATATTCACAAAAAGAAAGGAATCAAGATTCTTAGAATTAGTTGAAGAGGATTTATCAAATGAAGATTTGAGAATTATACTTAAAACTTTTAATCAACTTAAAAACAAAGCAAGAATTATTCCCATTAATTACAGAGTTGTTATTGATGTAAATTTGAAGAATGGAAATTAATTGAATATATTGGGATTAGAACATATTACCTAACCATATTAAAATTATAATGAACATAAAGATTCCTCCTCCAATTGAAATATAAAATACAATTTTATCCTCATATAATTTCTCAAAAAAATTACGTTCATTATACCACACTTCATATTTCTTTTTATTCTTATTAAATGAGAAATATTTAGTTTCTAACCACAATTTGAATTTTATTGCATGAATAGTGCATATTGGAGTAGTCTTATCCAAATAATCAATCTTTATGTGCCTTCTACATACTATTCTAGCACATTTTATACACAAACTCAATTTCATGTATTCACTGTATCCGTTTTCACATATCTTACATTCAAGTAATTCATCACTCACATATAATGTGTCTAAACCTTTATTATAAAATTCTTGATCATATTTCATATTTAGAATCTTCATATGATTTGAACGATAAGGCATATAGATTGGTAAAGAGGTAATAATATCAATATTATCTTTTTTGGGGACACATTCTTTTGAATAATTCTGATTGTTTCTACCTGTATAACCTGCTATGTGGGTATGAGTCTCTATTGAGACATCAATTATTAATTTTTCTGCTTCATTCTCAGAAAACTCATATGGCACTTTTTTTCTATCATATTTACTTTCAATTTCACTAATTGTTTCACTCTTTGAGAAAAAAAATCTTTTAGATTAGGACTTAAAAAATTTTTAGTAACTCCATCAATAATATATTCACTACTTTCACAATACTCATCTATACAACCTACACTTGTATAAGTATCAAATTCTACTTTAACTTTAGCAAAATATACCGGCTTAAAACTCAAATCTGTCCCTACTTTTGGTTTATGATTTTCATTACCATAAATTTTTGAATAATTCTCTATAGTAAAACTAACTGCTTCATTATTATTTATGTATTCAAAACCATCATTAGTTAAAATCTGAACTCCACTATTTAAGACATTAATATTCAGATTCTTACATAAATCTCTTAATTTCTTTCCATCTATCAATTCAATACTATCTTTAAATTCCTTACTATATTCAATTGCTTGATTAGAAAAAGAACCAGATGTAACAACAATTCCAAACAAATCATCTCCAGAATGTCTCTTTCTTTCATGTTCCATTGCTCCCTGTAATTTTTGGATAACTGGTCTTCCCACACTACCTTTATATTTTTTACATTCTACTACAACAATGCCTCCTTCTGGTTGTTTCATAATAATATCCTTACCTTCATCACCACTCTTTTTAGTAACTTTAACATCCTTATATCCTTTTTTCTTCATAATTCTTGAAACTAAATCTTCAAAATCATAACCATCCATTTTGTCTATATTGAATGTCATCAATATAAAACAACTCAAATTATCTTATAAAACTTACTTCCTATAGGCTCTGTCCAGAAGTTAATATTTCTTTTCTAAAAAATTATATAAACTCTATTGAAATATTATTTTTATGTTAAACTTAAAAAAAGAATTAGAAAATCGATTGAAAAAAATATTTAAAGAGATAAATAATAGATAAAATATGGTAGAAACAAAAACATTTTACTACAGAAATGGAAACATAAAACAAAAACATAAAGGAACATTTAATAAATATGGAAACTTAACAAAAGGAAAAATGATATTTTATGATGAGAATGAGGAAATAACAGAAATACAAGAAGGAAGAATTGAAGATGGAACTATAAGGGAAGGAAAAAGAACATTATATAATATAAATGAGAAAGGGAATATGGTGATAGAAGAAGGATTTTTTGATGGGTGTCTTAATGAAGGAAAAAGAACACTTTATGAAAATTAAAAAATTAAGATTGTTGATGAAGGGTTTTTTGATTTGGGTTTAATTGAATCAGGTAAAAGAAATTTCTCTCTTGAAAATGGAGATAAAATAATACAACAAGGTGAATTTAATGAACAGGAAAAATTAACAGATGGAAAAATAATATATTATGATAAAGATAGAAATAAAATGATAAAACAAGGAATATTTAAGGAGGGAGAATTAATAGAGGGAGAATTAACAATTATTTATCATGAAGATGGAAAAATAACAGTTTGCGATAAAGATAGAAATAAAATATATGAGGACATAAGATAGATTTAAATAAAGATAGGATTTTAAATAATCATTATGGAACTAAGAGAACACTTAGGAAATATATATTCATACTTAGAAAAGATATTTAATAAGGAAAAAAAATGATTCCAAATGATAGAAAAAAATTAAAAGATATACGTGATAGATATAATAAAGAAGTTTGGGAGATCTCCCAAAAATTAAATAAGAATATGAGAGAGATAAGAGTTTATGCTAAAAGAATTAAAACAAAGGGGTATAATGTATAATGGAAAAGGATTTTACAGAGTTTAGAACGTGGAAAAAAACAAAAATCAGATACCAAATAATATTATTAATGGTTGTGATCCTTTTGTTAGGGTGTTTTTATTTGGATTACCAAGAGGGTAAGAGAGAGACACAAACAGAAAAAACAATAACCAAAAAAATAATATGCAAGAATCAAACTAACATCATCAAAAATGTAGAATATGATAAGAACGATGAGCTTAAAAAAGTAATATTAATTCAAGACTTCCCAAGAAGAGATTTATTTATTATAAAAGGTGAGTTTGATCAAGAATGCAATCTTAAATCAGGAGTTATAACTGATAGTCTTACAGGGCTAACATCACATATTAAACAAAGAAAAGATTATTAAGTCTCAAAATATAATATAATTAGAAAAGTGAGACAAATAAATAATTTATGGCAGAGAGAAAAATTGAAAGGATACATCACAAGAAAAGATTTAAGTCAAGTTTTCAAATTGGATAGAGAGGAAACTTAAACAATTATTAAAATATTTTATCAATTAGGTTTAATTGAGAGATCCATTAAAACACTATTCTTAAGGTTGAAAAATTCATAAAAAAATATGACGGAGAATTTAAGAAAAGAGCCTTATGGGAAAAATGATGTATCAAACCTTTTGTGTAATATTAGACTATTGATTCCGAAAATAAACCCCTTTAAGTTGACAATTCAACAAATCATAAGTATTATAAATAAATAAATACGTATGTATTTATGGCGGAGACATTAAAAGAAGTAAGAGCAAGATTAAACAAACAATTTTTAAAAGGAAAGTTTAAGAAAATTGAAGGCGTTGATGTTCCACGTTCTGCTTTCAAATCGGGAGAGAAGTTGGCTAATTATCTGAAGAATCATTAAAAATGCCTTCTTATACTATAAAAAAACCTTACACATTTGAGAAGAAAGCAAAGAAAGTTTTTCTAAAGTTAGATAAAAAAACACAAGACATATGCACTAAAAAATTGGATGGATTATATAATAATCCTATCCCAAGGAAGAAATCACATATCATCAATGTAGATGGAGAGGATATGTTTTGTGAGTTACCTGTTGGGAAAATAAGAATATATTATTTATTGAAAAGAGATAGATTAATAATTCTATCAATAACAATTATAGAAATTCACATATCCCATAAATCTGGGAAGAGTGGTCAACAACAGAAAGACATTAATAGGATGAAAAAGAACTTAAAAAGAAATAATTAAAATCCTAAATCTTTTCTAGTATATGCTTTTTTCTTTAATTTTCTTTCTAATTTCTTCTCCATTGCCCAACGATGAACAAGTCTACCACTGTCTGTAAACACGAGATATCCATTTTTATTAATTTTCGTCTTATTATTACTTTTCACTTACTATAATATGTGGCATCTTCTAATTATAAATCTATTTTATGTGTGTTGTAAATTACCCAACCTTAAATAGTTTTGAAGGAGAAAAAGAGGAGAGAAGATTGTTTTATGTGGCTTTAACAAGAGCAAAAGAAGAACTAACTATTTATACTATGAAATCAAAAGAGAGTAAATTTTTAAAAGAAATAGAGAAATATTCGGAAGTTAAAGATCTACCAATTAACTACAACAATTAGCAAGATAAGATATTAGATAATTACTAATAGGCTCTGTCTATAAATTCAAGAGAATATATGAAAGAACATTCTAATTATGTTTCTTTTGAGAGATAAAATAACTGATTTAGGTTTAAAAGTTCTGAAAGAAATTTAATAATTTAATAGAATAAAGTCATTTTTTAGAATAAATCATCTTTAAAATCTTTTTTTAAATTCTTCAAATTTCTTTGTTGATTAAGATAATTTCTGTTACCAGATTTGTAATTTTGTTTAACTTTTAGGATATTAACAACTCCATCATATTCAACACCAAAAATTAAAACATATTCAAACTTAATTGTATAAATAAATCTAATTTTATTTTTTTTGAACCTGTTATTTTATCTCTTTGGATATTTATAAACTTTTGTGTTTTTACACTTTTTTAAGTCTTTTAGGAAGTAGTTAAATTCAAATACTGTCTAACTTCTTTAACTGTCACATTATACGACTTCAAATTTATTCTAATACTCCTTTGATAACCTGAAATTAAACCATAATGGGGACCCCAGAGTAATCTCTTTTCTCTGAAAGTTAAGGTTGTATCATTCTCAATTTTTTCTATTTCTTGTTTGTGGAAGTTAATCTCTGCCAGATTTTCAAGATAAATCTCAGAGGCTACTTGTAAACTCCATAATTTATGTATATCTATTTCCTCAACCTCTTCCTGTTCTTCTTCTAATTCTTCTTGTTGCTCTTCAACAACTTCTTCTTCCTGTGTTTCTTCAATTACTTCTTCCTCAACCTCTTCTTCAATAACTGTTTCCTCTTCCTCTTCAACAACTGTTTCTTCAATTACTTCCTCAGTTTCCTCAACAACTTCCTCTTCTTCAACAAGCTCCTCTTCCTGTTGCTCTTCAATAAGTTCTTCTTCCTCAACTGTCTCTTCAACAAGCTCCTCTTCCTGTTGCTCTTCAATAAGCTCTTCTTCCTCAACTGTCTCTTCAACAACTATTTCCTCAATTACTTCTTCAATAACTGTTTCCTCTTCCTGTTCTTCTTCTAATTCTTCTTGTTGCTCTTGCTCTTCAACAAGCTCTTCTTCCTCTTCCTGATTTATTGGGTGGTGGTTTTGCCTTCTCCTGTCTCTTCTCTCAATTGGGTAAATACTCCAAATTTGTTTATTAGAATTAAATTTAGGATTCTCCTCTAAAACATAAATGCTTACAATCTCAACTTCTTTTTTATCTATGAAGTTTGTTTTTGGTTTATCATAAGGATCTGGATCAGAGTAAATAAATAATATAAGAATCCCAAGAATTACAATAGTTATTATTAACATAATTGCAAGACATTTTAATTTTTTATCCATAATATAGTAGTAACAACTTAAACTATATAAATCTATCTTTAAAAATTTCTACTGTTGCAGATTTACTCATTACCTAATTTATGAATTTTCCTTATATATATATATTGCATTTTTTCAATATTAGGCAATGATTACATAATTTATATCTCTTCCTTATATTTATAGCATTTTCTGTCATTATGTAATAGTTATGTAATGATTATGTAATTATTTGTATCCTTTAGTTTTAATTTTGTGTTTGTGTTGTCTCACTACAACCTCACTTATTTTAAGTTCTTTTGCTATCTGTCTTGTGGTCTTCCCCCTTTGAAAAAGTTTTAAGATTTTAGCCTGTTTTTGTGTTAGTTTTTTGTTAGCTCTGTTAGTGGTTTTGTTAGTGCTAACACTTGCTAACGTTTCCCTTTCTTGTAGGATCTTATTAAGTTTCCTATTCTCTTCCTTCTCTTCTTTGAGTTCTTGTCTTAATTCCCTGTTTAATTGCCTCATCTCTCTCTTTTTTAAGTTCTAAGTACTCTTTATATTCATTTTTAGTAATAGAAATCATTTCTCCCATTATTATATTATATAAATATTTATTTATAAAACTGCTGGTGTGATGGCTCTGTCCATAAATTCAAAAGAACTTAAAATATTATATAAATAAAGTAATTTTTGAGGAATAATTTCTTTCTTGTATTGTATTAAATCAGATATAATTTCTTTCAAAGGAATTAAAAGATTAAAGTTCTTTTAAAACTTTCATACTTAAACTATTTATCTTATATCTTCTGTAACATTAATTTGGTCACTTATTTTTAATCTTCCTCCTAATTTTCTTCCCAAAAAAATCATGATTTAATTCAGGTTTGTATAGATTTTTATACCAAAGTTTTGTAATAAGATCAGGGTCAGCTCCATCCTCCGAATTTAATAACTCTCCCAACTTATCTTTGCAAAACATCAAATATCCCATAGTTCCATTATAATCATTAAAACCCAATTTAATTTTAAGATTATGAAGTGTGTAACTTGCCCAAGTTTGTATTTTTATATTTCTTTTCATCTTAATATATATAAAGTAAACCCACACTAATTTATAAACATTTGTAAAAATCATAAGTAAAACTCAAAATAATAAAGAAATCATATTTAAAAATCTAAACTACTTTAAAATTATAACAAAGTATTTAAATAAATTGAAATTAATTAATAGTTATGGTGAAAAAAGACTCACTTGAGTTTTTGAAAAGCATATTAGATTCTTTATCTGCAGAACCTAAAAATATTTTAGAGATTTCAAAAGATGCAAAGACAAGTTGGGAAAGTACGAAGAATGCTCTTGAGAGGCTTTCAGAATTGGGAATTGTAATTAAAGATAAGAGGGGAGAAAGAGATTACTATCTAATTAACCCAAACCCTATTGCAAAAAACACCAATTATATAACTTATGACACGTATTTTAATTTACCAATAAATAATGAAGATAAAGAAAAAATTCATACTTACTTTTCTTATATTAAAGAATTGTGGAATAAAGAAACTGGAAAGAATCCAACAATTACTCAGTTATATAAAGTATTGGCAAAATTAAATTATGATTTAAATCTTGGACTTCCAATAGGTTGGTATCTATATGGTTTAAATTCTGTTGTAATTTATGAAACAGAGATTGAGTATAAAAAACAATTTGTTATTGAAAAGGAAACTAAAGATAAAATAATTGAAATTATTACAAAATATAAGGAATTTAATAAAATTAGAGATTTGAAAAAATTTCAATATAAAGAATTTGACAAAAAATCCTATTTAATGAAAGAAGAAATACTAGATAATTTCTATTATAATAGCCCTTTTATTAGTAAAGAATTAATAGGTAATGTTAAGAAACTAATTTCTTTCTTGTTTAAAGATAATATAGACGTAAATACAATTCAATATTTAAATGAATTTCTAGGCTTAATGTATGAATTAAAGAATACTTCAAATGATTTAGTTTTAGAAGCAAAAGAAGAAATAATTGAAACGTTTAAAGAGATGTGGAAATTAGTTGCAATGAATTATTATAAGAATGATTTGAAAAGGATGTACGAGAAGGAGATCCTAAATAAATGTTTTGAACCTGAAATAAAAAAACAAAAAGAAAACCTATTAAATAATTTTTCAATTTTAGAGGAGATAACTGAAATATTTAATAAATATCCAGATTCTGAATTGAAAAAACTTCAGGGTTCTGGAAAAAAGTTAGAGAATACAAAAAGCAATAAAGAGTTACTGAATGAAAGTTTGAATGAAAATTCAGGAGATTTGTTCAGGGAGTTTAATCTTAATTAAATCTTCATATTCTCTAAATCCTACATCTCTTGTGATTATTGCATCAGCTTCAGATTTTCTTGCGAGAATTAAATGTAAGTAATCTTCATAATGATCAGGGCATTCTCCTTTGGCTTCTTTCACATCATCTTTAGTATGTCTTATAGTAATTACTTTAGGTTCTAATAATGACATTAGATTTTTGATTTCATTATGTGAAACTTTTTTCTTTAACTCAAATAATGTCCATGAAGAAATAATTATATGAAATTTACATGAGATACTATTTAAAAAGGAGTTATATGCTCTTGTTCCTATATTTTTTCCAAAAAAGTTTTTTTCATTTAGCAAAAAATTCAAAAAAATATTTGTATCAAAGTAATATTTTGGTTTCTTAAAACTCATACTAATATCAATTTTCAATATCATTTATATGTGTTCGCTTTGCAAAGAAGAAACAATTAAATTGAGCTTGAAGAAAAATTATTAATTCTTTGCATCCTATTTTCAAATCCCATTCTTAAAAAGTGTGAATTGTGTCTCACTTTTCAAATCTTCCTTATTTATTTCTTCATCTTGAATTTTCCTTTTTCTTCAACAATGAGATTCTTTTCGAGTAAGTGCTTTAGAGCCTCATCTACTTTTGCTTTGATTTTATCGCCCATTCTGTGATTATGAAAAATCTCTTTGGCTACGTCTGCTACAAGTGTGTCTCTTGTCATGCTGAATGTGTTTTTGAGAATATCGTATATTGCTCCTGCAAGTTCCTCTTTTGGTATTAGAACAAATGGTCTTTGGGATTCTGTTGAAACTCTTACATCATAAATATCTTGTATTTGGTCTATTGCTATTGTTTCTTTATTCATGAATATAATCGTTTCACGACACAATTCTCTTACTAAATAATCACATCTTTCTTCAATTCTTTTTCCAAGTTTTTGAATTCCAAACGATGCTATGACTCTTTTATACAAATAGGTTCTTTCAACAGGTGACTCTGTTTCTAAAATTCGAACCATTCTTTCCTTTATAATATAGTTATAAACGTCAAAGAAATCATCAACTCTTTCTATTGATAATTGTGCGATTTCATACTCATTGTATGTGTCTTTGAGTGTTTTTTCTTCAAAGTCTTTTACACTCTCGACTTCTTCAAATTTCTCAGGTTGAGTTGTTTTTAATACTGTCTTTTCTTGGGAAAGTGATTTTACTTTGTCTTTGATTAATTCAATTTCATATTCTCTATTTTTGAGCCAGTCATCCGACCAAATTCTGTAAATGTTCCACCCAAGACCTTCAAGAACTTGTTGTCTTACTTTATCTCTATCTCTGGCAAATCTTGATGAATGGTATTGTGCTCCATCACATTCAACTCCTAAGACATAGTCTCCTTTGTTTTCTGGATGTTTGATTGCTAAATCTATTCTATATCCTGAACAACCAACTTGGCTTACCACCTCAAATCCTTCTTTTTTTAGTGCATCATATACCGATTCTTCAAATGATGAATCAAATTCCAAGTGTTCTGTTACTTCTGTAAATAACTCAAAATTTTTATCTTTTGCATATCTTAAATATGCTTTAAGGTATTTTGGACCATCGCTATTTAGTTTAGTATCGTCAAGTTCTATTGGGTCAAGTGATGAGATAACTATTGTTTTGTATCTTGACCTTGTTACAGCTACGTTTAAACGCTTGTACCCTCCTTCTTTGTTTATTGGCCCAAAGTTATAACTTAGATTGCCTTTAGAATCTTTCCCATATCCTATGCTTAGAATGATAATGTCTCGTTCATCTCCCTGAACTGTTTCAAGATTTTTAATGAATAAGTCCTCGGAGTGAGAATCAATTTTCCCATTAGTGTCTATGTTTGCAACATTAAATTCTTCTAGTATAGCATTTTCTTGAGCCATACTAAATGCAATTACCCCAATAGATTTATTTGGATAATTTTTCTTAACTTCCTTGTATGCTTTTACTACTTCTTTAGCTTCTTGTCTATTCTTTCGAGATTTACCTCTATCATAAACGGCTTTTTTTACATACCTGAAATCCAAACCTGCTCCATCACTTTCTCTTGCATTGGGAAATGTGATGAGTCTATTTTCATAGAAAAATCTATTTGAGAATGCAATCAAATGTTCATTTCTGCTTCTATAATGCCAAAGTAATCGTTTTGTTCTAAATTTGGTGCTACATTCAGATAAGAAACTTTCTAAGTCCTCAATTTCTTCTTCTATGTCTTCATCATTTCTATTCATAAAGAATGATGTAGGTGGCAGTTGTTTAGTATCTCCTACAACAATTGCTTGTTTTGCTCTAAGTAAACAAGGAACTGCATCTTCAGGCATAATTTGAGAAGCCTCATCAAAGATAACTACATCAAACTTCATACTTTGAGGATTGATATATTGACTTACTGATAGAGGACTCATCATAAAACAGGGTTTGAGTGTAAATACTAAGTTTGGAATATGTTCAAGTAAATCACGAATTGGCTTTAGTCTTCTTTTTTTCTCAGCTTCCCGTTTTAGAATAGAAACTTCATTTAATCCCTTGCTTGGATAATTATAAGATGGCTGGTCTTGTTCAACTGAGTCCATAATTTTGAAACGTTTAATATCTCTAATTTCCATATCTAATGCTCTAAACTGTTCTATTTCTAATTTTGGAGTCTGAATAGATTCATTTGCTAAGATTTTATCTAATAGTTGAATAAAATATGATTTTAAGAAAACATCCTTGAGGGAATATTTTGGATCTACTTCAAAATACTTGTATACAAAATCTTGAATCTCTTTAGACAAGCCATAGAATTCTTGTTTGAAAATAAGAATAGAATCTATTTTATTCTTTTGGTCTAAAAGTTGAATGATGTTGTTCTGAATTATATTCAAATCTTCTTTCTTATCAAACAAATCTATCTCAAAGAACACCTGTAAGTTCTCTGTTAGTTTAATGAATTGATTAACTTCAACTAAACTATCTTTGTTATTGAAAAAGTATTTAATGAGATTAAATTGCTTCTTTGAATCTATTGACGTTGCCCATTTGTGGAATGGTTTGATTGATTCAACAAATGAATTTAACTTACTTAAGTTATTACTATTTGAGACATTTCCTAAATTCATAATTAACTTTGGTTCAGATTCAACTTGTTTTTTATGAATTTTCTGCTTGGACTCTAATTCTTCTCGGTAATTAAATACACTTATCCAATCCTTGTGCTTGAGCTCGGTTTTAGAATATTTTTGAAGCTCAATTTTGGCATATTTATACTCTTTATTAAACAATCTGCTAAGAACATTTGTGCTTTCAAATAATACCTTATACTTCTTGATATTCATATCTAAAAATTCATCTTTGACGGATTCGCCCAATAACTTTAATGACTCATCAATCTGTAGTTGAGCCTCTAATAGTTTAGTAATTAACTTTTGATATTCATAAAAATCTTTATCGCACAAAAATTCTGGAAGATCCTTAATTTTTAAGAAATCTCTATGTTGAGAAGATAATTCACTTAATAACTCTATATTAGAAACTTCTATTTTTGTTTGTTTTTTAATATCGAATGTTAATTTGTCAATAACAAAAGAGCCTTTAGATAATTCCTTAATAGAACTTTTCAGTTTCTCTCTTTGAATGTTTGTATTTTTTTCTTTCTTGAAATTGAAATAGACACTATTCAATGGATTTGAGATTTCTTTTCTGATATGGTCAATCTTATCAACGATATTTAATGAGTGGCTAAATCGTTCTTCAGTAAATTCAAGACTTTCTTTTAATTCTTGTGTTATTAAATCTACATCGAGAAGTTTTGCTAATTCCCCTCTTATATCATATATTGAAAAATTACGTGGTTTGTGTTTTTTACATAAGAAATCATAATAAGTATTTATTTTTTTTTGATTTTCAATATATGTTGTAAAAGAATATCTTTTAACAAATTCTTTTATCACTGGAGAAGTTTCAAGTTCACTCATAAGTTGTTGAACAATCTCTTTCTTATTTCCTTTGTAATTGTGAAGATTCAAACAATATCTTCCAAGTCCAATATCATCAAGTTTTTTTTGAACAACATTAAGAGCTGCCATTTTCTGACTTACGAATAGAATCTTCTTTTTTTGCTCCATCAGTGCAGCAATCATATTTGCAATTGTTTGACTTTTTCCGGTTCCTGGAGGTCCTTGAAGAACAAATGTAACTCCTGCTTTAGCCAATTCAATAGCTTTCTTTTGACTGGAGTCTGCTGACAAAACATCCACTCCGTTTGTATCATCCGCAAATTCATCCCTTTGAGATTCTGCAATGTCATCTTGAAGAGCATTTCTATCTCCAACATAACCTTTTATTAGTTCACTTTCTGAAAGAAGTTTTTGGTGCTCTTCTAAGTCGGTATACATTATGTATTTTTGATACGAGAATACGTCTAAGTAACAATCAGTAGTAATTTTCCATTTATCTCTTCCAGAAATCACTCTCTCAAATTTGGTTATGAAATCTTCAATTTCACCATTGAACTCAGGAACTTTGATTCCAAAATCATTGCTAAGTTTTTCAACTAATGCTGGATTAACTCTTAAATCATCTGAGCCAGATATTATCTCAAATTTATGTACTTCCTGAGATGTATAACTCAACCGTTCTATATTAACTGGAAATAAGAATAATGGTGCTGAAAAATAGTCTTCTGACCTCTGATTCTCTTTATATTTTAAAGAGTATAAACTTACAAAGCAAGAGTTAATTCCCAATTCTTGAAAGTTTTCTCTTATTTTATGATATAATGATACTAATTTACGCTCAGTTATTTCGTCTTCTTCAGAACCTCTCCAAAGTCTATCTTTCAGTTCTTTTTTCTTAGTCTTGGCAAAGAAGATATTTTTTTCATCATACAAATCAGTTAAGAGTTGAGATATTTGAGGTTCGGTAATTTTAATTGATTTTGATTTAGTAAATCTATATGATACGAGATTATTTCTTTTAGATAAGTCAATTAGTTTCTTTTTCCAGTATTCTGATTTCTTTTTCAAGACTTGCTTAGTTTCCATCTTGTTCTTCCTCTTCCATCCCATTTAGGATTTTCCTACATAGTTCCCAAGAAATATCTTCAATTGTTCTTAGATTTCTATTTCTGTAAAACTGAATTTCTTCCCAATAATTGTATTTTTTAACTAAAGATAATGCTCTTTTGTATGACATTTCTATATATGATTGGCTTTCCTCATGAATGTCCATTTTTTATATAAATAGGAATTTGATTATAATTTATAAATATTTACCAATGTAGGCTCTGTCCATAAATTCAAGGAGACTCAAAATATTGTATCAATAAAGTAATTTTTGACAAATAATTTTCTTCTTTGAATAAATATAATTAGTATGAATTTCGGAAGAAACAATTTATGGACAGAGCCGATAAAAACAAACATTTATAAAAATATTTATTTGTTTTGATATTATGTCCAAAGTTGAAACAATATTATTAGAACTGAAAGAAAAACTTTCAGAATTTGAAGGAATCTTAAATAAATCTCAAGAACTTGAGAATTTCCTGTCATCCCATTCAATTGAATTATCTGACTTATCTAACCTTATAGAGCAGAAAAACAAATTATACGAAAAATTAACTGAATTAATAAATAAAGTCAAGGAAAGCAAATTTTCAAGAAACATTGATTTGAGAACTCTAAGAAATCTTATCAAATTTCTAAAAGATCAAACTGAATTTCTACTCTCGTTATTTAATAATGAGGAGAAGACAGAAGGACTTAACTCAGAAGATTTAAATGTGAGAATCAGGATTTACCGTTCTGAACTTGAAAATTTGAGCAAATACTTCCATGACATTTTTGATATGGATAATCTAAAAAGTAAGGGGGGTAAAATAACCCTAAGAAAACTAATCTCTCATCTTCATATGTACGGACCTAAGGGAAACTCTCAAACTGAAAACATAAATAAAGCCTTGGAAGAAATTGAGACAGGTTTACAGGAAAGAGGTTTTAATCTAACCGCAAAACAGAAACATTACTTAAAAATCCGTTTATCCGGATTCATATCCTCAAAATCCAAATTAGACATTCCAAATCTATGCGATGCAGTATCTGAATATGAAAAATCTACAGAAAATGGTTTTCTAAACAATATCTCAATAGATATCAAACAGGTATTAAGCTTGCACACAAGTGAATTAAGAAGAAATTTAATGAAATCTAAAGAAGCTGAGCCGGAGACAATATTTGAAGATGGGGAATACAAATTAGTTAAATTAGTTTCAAGAACTCATTTAAATGAAGAAAGTGTGAATTCAGACCATTGCATTGGAACAAGCAATCATCACATTGAGGACATTATACGTGGAAGAACTGAAATATATTCCTTTCGAAAAATAGACAATTCCTTTTTGTTAACAGTAGAATATGATATAAAGAGCAAAACAATAGTGCTGATTAGAGGAAGAAATAATGCCATACCTAGAGGAGATGAATATTATTTTGAATCATTTTTAGATTTTCTTAAGAATTTAATTGATAAGGTTGAGATTGTGAATATACGGAATTTAGATGGAATTCAACTCAAATCAGGGGAAGCCTTAACACATAAGGGAAGAGAAAATATATTAGACGTAGATGAAAGTGATTCTATAATTACAGGGAGTATTGAGATAAGTGACAGTAATTATGGAAAAGTGAAAAAGTGCCTTTCATATCCGAGGATTGACTGTGATCTTACGGATTTGAGTTATAAAAAGAAAGATAAAATAGAGGAAATTAAAGGAAATGTCATTGATGAATCTAAGGAAGAAGTTTCATATAAAAGGCTTAAATATGTCGGTGGTTTTTTGAATGCATGGAGTGCAACCTCTCTGTCTCTTCCTGTTCTCCAGAGTGTTGGTGTGGATTTGAATGCACAGAGTGCAACCTCTCTGTCTCTTCCTGTTCTCAAAAGTGTTGGTGATAGTTTGCGTGCAGGGGCAACCTCTCTGTCTCTTCCTGTTCTCCGGAGAGTTGGAGGTGGTTTGTATGCACCGAGTGCAACCTCTCTGTCTCTTCCTGTTCTCAAAAGTGTTGGTGTGGATTTGAATGCACAGAGTGCAACCTCTCTGTCTCTTCCTGTTCTCAAAAGTGTTGGTGATAGTTTGCGTGCAGAGAGTGCAACCTCTATGTCTCTTCTTGTTCTCCAGAGTGTTGGTGGTGATTTGAAGGCACAGAGTGCAACCTCTATGCCTCTTCCTGTTCTCAAAAGTGTTGGTGGAGATTTGATTGTACATAGCGCAATCTCTTTGTCTCTTCCAGTTCTCCGGAGTGTTGATAGGAATTTGGAGGCATGGAATGCAACCTCTATGTCTCTTCCTGTTCTCCAGAGTGTTGGTGGTGATTTGCGCGCAGAGAGTGCAACCTCTCTGTCTCTTCCTGTTCTCCGGAGAGCTGGTAGGAATTTGGAGGCATGGAATGCAACCTCTATGTCTCTTCCTTTTCTCCAGAGCGTTGGTAAGAATTTGCGTGCAGGGAATGCAACCTCTTTGTCTTTTCCTGTTCTCCGGAGAGTTGGAGGCAGTTTGATTGCAGATAGTACAACCTCTCTGTCTCTTCCTGTTCTCCAGAGTGTTGGTAACTCTCAGGAGGATCATTTGAGTGCAGTGAATGCAACCTCTTTGTCTTTTCCTGCTCTCCAGAGAGTTAGTAGTTATTTGTATACAGGGTGGGCAACCTCTTTGTATTTTCCTGTTCTCCAGAGCGTTGGTGGTTTTTTGTATGCACAGAGTGCAGAGGAATTGAATCTCCCTTCTTTTTTCACTGCGAAAGGAATAGTTGTGTCGAGAGAGAATCAAGATGCTGTGGAAAAAGAAATTGATCCAAGTTTACATAAATATTTGAAGGTGGGAAGATAGTATAAATATAAAATTTCATATGAATTCTTATTTAGTACTTAATATTGTAACTTTGGCTTTAAATAGGAGTATATATTACAGCATTTGCAAGATAAAACATAGAATAATAACTGCTAACTATTACCCACAAACTTGAAGTATTATCTATATACAGTTTTTGAGTTACATTTAATGATTCTTTATAGTTTCTCATATAAGTTTCAAATATAATCCTCTTAAATTCTTCTCTTTTAATCAAGCCTTGATTTAAATACACCCCATAATTACTTCTTGCTTCCTTCTCTCTATTCTTATCAATCATTTTGGTGATACTTCGCTGTTAATCTATAATAATCTTCTGTGCCATTAAGAATTATATTGCTTTTTACTATCTCTGTTACAACACTTTCTTTCTTTGAATCTAACATACTTGAAAACTCTCCAATTGTGAATTCTATGATATGCAAATCTATTGGTAATAATCTCATATTACTTTCTATATCTTTGCTTATCCTTAATGCATATATCAAAAAAATAGAGAAGAAATTAAACAAAAATGAGTAAATATGAATTAATATTTGGAGAGAGTATCCTGAAAAAACTTAAAAAATTAGAGAAAAAATCAGACCTTAAAACTTTAGTATCTAAAATGTTAGATAAAATTGAAGAAAAAGGGCCTGATGCAGGAAAATTACTTGACCCAGTTATTAATTTATATGAAATGAAATCCAAAAAACCTCCATTAAGACTATATTTTGAAGTCATATTTGAAGGTAATAAAGCAGAAATTATTGATTTTGAAATGAAAAAAAGTAAAGAAAATCAAAAATTACTAAATTCATTAAAAAGAAAAGAAATAATTAAAATCCTAAATCTTTTCTAGTATATGCTTTTTTCTTTAATTCTTCTTTAGATTTCAAGATTTTTTTATATAATTCGGAATCTCTTAATGTTTTAATTTCGCTTTTCATTTTAAGATATTCGCTTTTTGGAATTGTAACGCTATCCATTTTAACCTAATATTATAAGTATTCATTAATATATAAACTTCATCAATTCTTGTAATTATTCAATAGTAAGCATATTCTCAATACTTTGGACTTTAATTTTGACCAAAATTAAGGTGTATTAAAGTCCATTCTATATATGGATATTATACAATTAAATCCAGAGATAGAGATGCAATTACCTCAAGAGATACAGCAAGTTAGAAGATTCCTTAAACAGTTTTGAAGGAGAAAAAGAGTGGAGAAGATTAAAATAGAAGAAGAAAAACGAAAGATTTAAATATTATGTTATATCACTTAATATAACATGCAAACAAAACAAATATTGAGATTCCCAAGACTTGATACTGTTCTTATGGTTGAAAAATTCATAAAAAAATATGACGGAGAATTTAAGAAAAGAGCTTTATGGGAAAATCTCCCAAAAAAAATGATGTATCAAACCTTTTGTGTAATATTAGACTATTTGCTTTACTCAAGAAAAATCTCTATTGATTCCGAAAATAAAATAGGGTGGATTCATTACCCAGAAAACATAGACAAGCATATTAAAAATAAACATCTATTTTGGAATATCAAACAATGAAACTACCATCAAAAATTAGATTCGCAAATGAAAAAATCAAGAAATGGATTAAAGAATATGATAAAAGGGATTAGTTTACTTAAAACTTCAAATTCTATTCTTAAAAGTGTGAATCATTCCTCACTTAAATAATTTTGATTTATTTAATTTTATTGTCATTTAGTTTTCTCTGAAGTTCTTACTCATTACTTTTTGTTTTTTCTCTCACTTCTAAATTCTCTTTTATATTTGTTTATGTCTCTTTGTTGGTTAGGATTATTTTTATTACCAGATTTGTGACCTTTATTCACTTTAAAAATATCAACAACTCCATCATACTTAACACCAAAAACAACAACTTCACCATAATAGATTTTATAATAAAATCTAATTTTATCTATTTCAAATTCGCATAAAAATTTTCCATTGTAATAATCAATTATATGTTTTTTATCTTTTGGTAAAGGTTTATTTTGAAGTTTGTTATATACTATTTTTTTGAATCTTTCTCTTAATTTTTATCTGTTTTTTTTTAAAATTTTTGTACTTCTGTTTTAACTTCTACTTTCCACATTTTAAGAATTCATTATTTCTTCCTCAACTTCTTCCCAAGGAATGCTTTTACCTTTCTCAGATTCCTTCCATAGTTGTTTTATGAACTCTTTTGAGTAACCTTTACCATTGAATTCTGCCATTTTATAATATTATTATAAATAACATATTTATAAATATACAGATTCCAAGTTTCTGTTAAATATCCTACTGATTTTTAACAGAACCCTCTCTGTCTAATGTTTCTAGTATAATTATAGGAAATAGCACTAATGGATGAGTCTATTGGAAAGATTGAGAATTGATACCAATTTATACTTATAAAAATAATTTTTAAACTGAAGTTTTATAAATAATTTTATAATTACTTATTTTATGGTTTTTAGGTTTGCAGATAAGGAATTTAGAACTAAGAAGGAAATGTTAAAATATGTTTATGATTGTAGAAATACTTATTTAAATCAAAAAGTTAATGTATTTTTTGGTTGGTTTCTTAGTTTTTTTCTCTCAATAGTTCTTGGAGTAGTAACTGGGTCTTGGTTAATTTATTTTTTTGTACTCTTTGGTATTCCCTTTATTTTTTCTAGAAAAAGGCAAGTAAATATTATCACTATCCATCTAATCTAAAACTTACCCAAACTAAATAATGATCTGAAATTTCTTTTATAATTCCTTCTTTGTAGATACCATAGTTAATAAACTCATTGGTTAAGTCTTGATTTATAATTATTCTATCATAGGCACAATCAGTTGCTGAAACTGTTGTATCTTCATCATCTGTAATAATCCAGTTCCAAGAATCAAACTCTTTTTCTTTCTCATTAGAATAATAACGACAATCTGCATTAAAATCTCCTAATAATAGTGTGTTACCGTTATCTTCAACTATCTCTTCCAAATATGCTAACTCATTTTTAACATCATCTGGTTTGATATGAATATTATATATATTCAATGTATAATTCTCAATTTTAAATTCAACTTGAACTGGCGGTCTTTCCCACCTGTCTTTTAACTCATCATCAGGATTAAAATCATTCATCTCAACTAATTCAATACCCTTTTTGAAAATAATTCCAATTTGTTCTTTACTTGAAGTCCTTCCAGCCCTGCTTGAAATATTACAATTATACTCTGGCAGTTTATCACATAACTTTGGAAATGCAGTTCTAGAAGCATCTCTAATCTCTTGAATAAAAATTATATCATATTCATCGATAATATCTACATAAAAATCTAATAAAGATTCATTGGACGATTTCTTTTTCCCAAATACCTGTAAGTTCCAATTAGCAACACTAACTTCATTGATAGAATTTGTATCATCTGTAATAATTATCTCTTCTTCTATTGCTTCTAATTCCTCTTTTTCCTCTTCTTCTTGTATCTGTTCTATATCCTCATTTTTATTTTCAAAAATCTCTTCCTCTTTTGTCTCTATTTTTATTTCTTCCTGATCTACTACAAGTTCAGGTTCACTAATAACCTCATCATATTTAATAGGCTCAACAATATTTGAACTATCATTTGAAGGAGAACAACTAGAAAATAGAAATAAACTAAATAATAAAGTAAGTAGTATTTGAATTTTAAAATTCTTTAGTACTTTTTCCATATTACTACTATTCATAAAAAGTAATATTTATAAATTTGTTTAAATCTTTTTAAGTAAATTGAAGTCTAAAATTGAAAAGGTTCAGATAACAGGTTTTGACTTAGAAGAAATTTTTTCAGAGGAATTTCTGAAGAAATTAAAAGAATTAGATGATTTTTTCCCTACTACTGTAGCATTCTTTATGGATGGGGACGAGAAAAAAGGTAAAAATGCGACTCATATCGTAATGAACATACAAAATTCAGTTGAAAGAAAACAAAAGATAATACATATTGAGTCATCTGATTCAGAAATATTAAAGAAATTTTTAGATAAACTAAAATGAAAAATGACACAAATATATAATTATACGAGTTTTAATCAAAGCAGTTATGTTACAAATAATGTAAAGGAAGTGGGAAGTAAAACCAGAAAGATTACTTTTGATGGTAAAACAACAACTATTGAAGGTTATGAGCAAATAGATATTATAGGATACTTAATAAATGAAGTTTTATATTTAAAAAACAAACTGAATGAAACTCAAAACTATCCAAAATTATCGCAATCTTTGAGTGAATTTGAAAAAGATTGGGAGTGTGAATCTGATGCTATCTGGGACACAGTTTAAGCAAGGAGAGATTTGGCTTGTACCATTCCCCCATGCCAATTTTTCCTCTAAATCAAAAAGACCAGTTTTAATCTTATCAAATGACGATTTTAATAAGAAAGAGAAAGATGTTTTGGTCTGCCAAATTACTACTAATATTAGGAACGATGATAATTCAATTTCTTTAAATTCTAAAGATTTGAAGAAAGGATTTATACCAAAACCTTCTGAAATAAGATGTCACAAAATAAACATATTAGAAAAAAGTAGGTTCATAAAAAGATATAGTGAATTATCAGACACAAAGTTTATGCAATGCTCTGTGAAAATAAGACGTTTAATTCATAAACCTCCTACAATACAAGGTTCTCTACAAATGCCAAGATAAGAATTTGTAACAATATTTAGATTGTATCTATTTTATCAACTGATGTTTTATAGATTAGCAAAAATAATTTATTTTAGCATGAGAATTTAAGAAAAGAGCCTTATGGGAAAAATGACGTATCAAACCTTTCGTGTAATATTAGACTATTGATTCCGAAAATAAACCCCTTTAAGTTGACAATTCAACAAATCATAAGTATTATAAATAAATAAATACGTATGTATTTATGAACTCAAAATTAGAAAAAATATTCAGTGGAAGAGGTAAAAGGTATAACCTTATATCTGGTTCAAAATTACCAACAGTTGATGAACTTGAAAAGAAGTTTAAAAGTTTGTGAGAGATGAAAGAGACAAGACTTTATTTTTTAGACATTAAACTAAAAATCAAAAATATATTGAGAGTTTAGATGAGAAAAGAGTTTATATTAAAAGAATTAAATCAAAGAGGTATAAAGTATAATGGAAAGGGAGATAGAAGAGTTTAGAACGTGGAAAAAAACAAAAATCAGATACCAAATAATATTATTAATGGTTGTGATCCTTTTGTTAGGGTGTTTTTATTTGGATTACCAAGAGGGTAAGAGAGAGACACAAACAGAAAAAACAATAACCAAAAAAATAATATGCAAGAATCAAACTAACATCATCAAAAATGTAGAATATGATAAGAACGATGAGCTTAAAAAAGTAATATTAATTCAAGACTTCCCAAGAAGAGATTTATTTATTATAAAAGGTGAGTTTGATCAAGAATGCAATCTTAAATCAGGAGTTATAACTGATAGTCTTACAGGGCTAACATCACATATTAAACAAAGAAAAGATTATTAAGTCTCAAAATATAATATAATTAGAAAAGTGAGACAAATAAATAATTTATGGCAGAGAGAAAAATTGAAATGATACATCACAAGAAAAGATTTAAGTCAAGTTTTCAAATTGGATAGAGAGGAAACTTAAACAATTATTAAAATATTTTATCAATTAGGTTTAATTGAGAGATCCATTAAAACACTGTTCTTAAGGTTGAAAAATTCATAAAAAATATGACGGAGAATTTAAGAAAAGAGCCTTATGGGAAAAATGATGTATCAAACCTTTTGTGTAATATTAGACTATTGATTCCGAAAATAAAATAGGATGGATTCATTACCCAGAAAACACAGACAAGCATATTAAAAATAAACATCTATTTTAGAATATCAAACAATGAAACTACCATCAAAAATTAGATTCGCAAATGAAAAACGAAGAGTTAGAAAATTCTAATACTGACGAAAAAAGATTTATGAATAGTTAATTAGAGCATTTAAAGACATAGAAGAAAATGCTTTTTGTGGCATCCAAATCCCAAAAAGACTAATTCCATAAGGAAGATATTCAAATTAGTAACTGAGGGGGTCCAGAATTGAACAGAACCCTTTCTTAGGGTTCTGTTAAGTTTTAGAGACCCAGTGCATTTTTCATAATCTTTTCCCAATTTGCTGGAATGTTTAAACCACTCACTTGTGCAGGAGTTAAACCATTTAAACCTAAGTGAGGTTTTACAAAATTATAATAGTTCTTGAAACCTATATTATAAGTCTGAATTCCTTTCATTGTTTTCATTCCACGCATTGATTTAGTTCGGTCTTTATGTGTTCCGTGATAACGTTCAATTATGTTATTGTTGCTGTCCTTCTGTTTGAAAGATACATAATGATAGTGAGGTTTAGGGTTCTTGTAAGTTTTAAACTCTTTCTTAACACTCTTAGAATAACTGAAACTTCCGTCTGTAATTATAGTCTGTGCTTTCTTGTTTGCAGTTATTTTAGCGTTCTTAAATAAGTTCTGTGCGTCTTTTGTAGTACGTTTATGACTAACATCAGAAGCAAGTAAAAACTTAGTCTGGTTGTCCATACAGTTCCATATATACTTTTGGTTTCCTTTAACTTTGATGAATTGTTCATCAGTATGCCAAGTATCAGATACAACAGGATTAAATTGTTTCAGGTAATTATCCATTACTATAATATATTTCTTAATCCACGTCATAACTCCTACTTGTGAAATGTTTATATTATTAAATTGTTTTAATGTGTTTGATATACTACGATATGACTCACCTTTCATATATAAGTCCATTGATTTTACTACAATACTTAGATTTGCTTTATATTCTGAAACATCATTATCTACAAACTTACTATTGCAATCCTTACATTGATATATTTGTTTAACTCCTAATTTACCTTTCTTAAATCCTTTCTTAATAATGTTCTCAGAACTACAATTTGAACACTTTTTATCATTATTATTTAAATGTTCTTTAAGGAGTAAAATGTGTTTACAGACATATCCTGCTTTGTTATCAGGGCAAGTACAAGAGTTTAAAGAAGTCTGGTATTTTTGTTCTGTGAACTGAGATTTAACCCAATAGTTTTCATCAAAGATAGGAACAGGAGTTATACCTATATCTATCATAATATTACTTTTTTGTAAACGTGGTTGAATTGGTTTTGTTGTTGTCATTTTATTAACACCTCTTAATAATTATTAACACTCGTTTATTTATGAATCTTTCGTTTTTATTAATGATTATTAATGGAAAGTCTTATAAATAAACGAATATATAGTATTGATTATGGCAAAAAAATTAATTTTAGATTGTGATGATAAGCTTTGGAATGAAGTATTAAAATACAGGATAGATAAAGGTTTAAAGAATAATAATGAAGCAGTTGTTGAATTAATAGATATGGGATTAAAAAAATCAAATTGAAGAATTAATAGAGTATGAAAAGTCCTTGATTAACAAATGCGTGACAAAAGGATTAAATGAAAATGTTAAATTAAAAGACAGTGGAATTGAATGAATTGGGAAAATTCCTGAGGAATGGAACATTAGAAAATTAAAATATATTGCGATAGTTCAATTTAGTGGTGTGGATAGAAAAAGTATATTTAGGTTTCATTTTTATATTAATTATAAAATAGATAAATTTTTCTTAATATTTTTTTTGAATAGAACTTTTAAAGTAAAACAAAAGCTTTATAAATGTGTATGAAATGAGTATGATATGACACAAGAAATAACTAATATGAGGAGAGTTCAGGTGACTTTAAATGAAAAACAACTTGAAATTATTAATATATTGAAAGGAGAATTAGGAAACTCAGAAGCAGAAATTGTAAGGAATATTCTCTTAGCTTGGCTTTCAGAAAAATCACTTATTTCAACATCAGCAAAAAAAAAATTAATTTAAAATGGAAAATAAAAATAAATTAAAAACTCTAGATCTTTTTGCAGGATGTGGAGGACTAAGTAAAGGATTTGAATTAGCTGGATTTGATGTAGTAGCAGGAAATGATATTATGAAAGAAGCAGGTGAAACTTATAAACGAAATCATCATAATTCTAAATTTTTTTTAGGAGATATAACTCAAGAAGATTTTAAGAGTGAAATAATTAATTATATGAAAGAAAAAGGGTGTGATATAATTATTGGAGGACCTCCTTGTCAAGCTTATTCTATGGCTGGTTTAAGGAATCCTAATGATCCTAGAGGAAAATTATTTGAAAATTATGTTGAAATAGTTAAAGAACTAAAACCTGAAATTTTTGTTATGGAAAATGTTAAAGGAATTTTAAATATGAAGCATAATAGGGATGATTTATCAGAATTTGAGAAAATAGAATTAGATGAATTAAGAAACTTAGAAAAAACTAAAGCAGATTTATTACTATTGAGAAAAAGGTTTAAGAATAATCCTGAGAAATATAAATTTTCAGAGAAGGATGAAGATTTATTAAATAAAATTAAAGAACAAATTAAGAATTTAAAAACAGATTTAGGTAATTTTCAAGAAAAAGTAACTGATAAAATTTTAAGGAGATTTGATCAAATTGGTTATGAAGTTAAATTTAAATTATTAAACTCTGCAGATTTTGGAGTTCCTCAAAGAAGAGAAAGAGTTATATTTATTGGTAGAAAGAAAGGTTCAGGTAAAATTTCACACCCAATTTCAACTCATTCTGAAAAACCTGATGAAAACTTAAAAAAATGGGTTTCAGTTCAGGAAGCTATTGGAGATTTAAAAAATGTTGAAGATATCAAATTTAATCATATCACAACTTCACATAACGATGAATTTTTAGAAAAACTTAAAAATACACCTATAGGAAAAAGTGTATTTGGGAATTATTCAGATGCATTTTTTAGGTCTTATCCAGATCAACCTTCTAGAACTGTTAAAGAAAATCACGGCGGAGTTTTTGTTCATTATGAATATAATAGAGTAATGACACCGAGAGAATTAGCCAGACTCCAAACTTTTCCTGATGATTTTATATTTAAAGGAAGTAAGAGTAAACAACTTGTTCAATTAGGAAACGCTGTCCCAATAGGTTTAGCAAAAGCTATTGCTAATCACATAAAAAATAATCTAATTTAATTTTTACTTTCTAATAACTTATCCCCTATAATACTCATAAAAGATAAAATTTTTTTAGGATCAGGAATATCTTCTATAGATAATTCCTTTAATTTATTTTTATTAGGTAACTGTATTCTGCCTGACAAAACATTAAACTCACTACTCCAATTTCTACTATCTGATTTCAAATATCCTTCTTTTGTCAAAAATATTTCAAGATAATGAGATTCTATACCTTTAAATAAAACTTTACTATTATTTTCATCAATTTTATATTTGGATTTTAAAATTAAATATAATTTAGGTTTATTGTCACTATCATAAAAATTTTTAAGAATATTTCCAGCACAAACTCCATTATTTGATACTCCTTCTTTTTCAACTTTAAGATTAACTAATAAATGTATTTTATCTTCTTTTTTCAATTTAAAATCAAATGCAGACTTAACTGTACTATTTACAGTTTCAAAATAATCTTCCTTTGATAATTGTTGAACAAGAAATTCTTCAATTAGAAAACCAAATGCTGTTGAAGAATTTACAGCAGAACCTGGTAAACATACAGGCACATTATTTAATCTCATATCTATATTTTTCTGATGTTTTTCCCAAATCTTTAATATGTCTTCTTCTACAGCTTTTTGGAACAATTGTGCTATTTTTTGATATGTTCTTTGATCAATATCAGTTATAGAATTTAAGAAATCATATAATTCTTTTTTAGAATCCATATATAAAATATATTTTGTTTATTTATAAAAGGTTCCAAAAAATCGAAATATCTATATACCCATAAACAGAGCCCTCTTATTTGGATTGTTCTTGTTTTTCCAAGTTGTTTTTGCCATTTTCTTTATTTTTAGATTTATCAAAAGTTAATTTTATTAATATTTAAATACTAAGTTATTTATGACAGATGTTTTTTCTAAGGAGAAGAGAAGTGAAGTAATGTCAAAAATTAAGTCTAAAAACACTAAACTTGAAATTTTATTTAGAAAATATATATGGTCTAAGGGTTTGAGATATAGATTACATTCAAAAAAATTGTTAGGAAGACCAGATATTGTATTTGGGAAGAAAAGGATTGTAGTATTCCTTGATGGTTGCTTTTGGCATAAGTGTCCTAAATGTTATAAAGAACCAAAGTCTAATAAGAAATATTGGAGAGAGAAAATTAAATACAATGTTGAAAAAGATAGGAAAGTTACATTAGAGCTTAAAAAACAAAACTGGACAGTCATAAGATTTTGGGAGCATGAAATTAAGAAAAATCCAGAAAAATGCTTTAATAAGATTCAACGTTACTTATAAGACACTACTCATCAATAAAAGGTTAAAATTAAAATGAATAAAAATTTACTTTCAAATACAAAACAATTGATTGAACAATTAGAGGATCCTTTAGTTGAAGTTAAGGATGTATTGAAAGAGTTGGATAAATTAGATATATCAGATGAAAATAAAGAAATATTATTAAGAAGGCTAAAGTATCTAGGTGAGATATTTGAACCAAGAAAAAACAAATTAAAAACATTATATTAATGATTTATTATTATTGGGTCTCCAAAATTTAACAGAACCCTTTCTTAGGCTTTGTACGAAAAGTCATTAAGAATTAATAATAAATTAGAAATAATTAAAATTATCAATATATAATATAATGTTTTAATCTTTTTTAAAGCAATTGTTACTTTTCGTACAAAGCCCCTTTCTTAGAAACCTTTATAAATAAAGAACTATATATTATATGTAATTGAAGATAAAAATCCTCAATTAAATCTCCAGATGGTGAGACTCGAACTCACTAAACCAATTTGACGGACTGGTTTTATTCCCTGATTCGTCTGGGAATAAATATAACTTAATTTCTAATTGTTTTTAAATCTATTCTAAAAGTGCAAATTCTTAAATATATGCGTATCAAGAGGCACACATTACAATTTTTAAAATCAAAGTATAAAAAAGAATGATAAAGAAAAATTCTTTTAATAATTCTTTCTATTTGTGAGAGAAAGTTCTGTTAAATTTTGGTAGGATAATAAAATCATTTCAAATCCAAAGTATCTTTCATAATTTCTTCCCTTAATTATATCACAGATATAAAATAACAGATTTAGGTTTAAAAATTTTGAAAGAACTTTAATTTTTCAATTGTTTTTATCCTATTTTCAAATTCCATTCTTAAAAGTGTGAGTTATGTTTCACTTTTCAAATCTTCCTCATTTATTTGAGGAAAATTAATTTGGTGAACTAATATTAGATAAATATATAAAGGAGTTATAACCAAATTAATTATGAATAAAGAAACATACGAAATCAAAGGTACTGAGCCATTTTTGATATAAAATAAAAAGAATCAAACTTATAAACTACTTATTAGTAATTAATTCATGAATTTAGAAGGTATTCTGTCATCAGATTTAAATAAAATTTCGGAAATGAGCACTAATGACTTAGAATCTACTCTTAAAGAATCTCCCATGTCTTTTAAAGATTCTCACTTTATTAGAATTTTGAGAAGTAAGAAAAAGCAATACAGAGATGTTTTAGAGTTTGCAGTATTAAAAACAGAGACTCTTACAGATTTAGGATTTAACGGTTCTCACTATTCACAGATTGTTGTTGGTGCAGATTGGGAACCTAAGTTGAAATGGGCTATAAAAAACAAAGGGACTCTTACAAATTTAGGATTTAACGGTTCTCACTATTCACAGATTGTTACAAATGCAGATTGGGAACCTAAGTTAGAATGGGCTATGGACAACAGAAATACTCTTACAGATTTAGGATTTAACGGTTCTCACTATTCACAGATTGTTGTTGGTGCAGATTGGGAACCTAAGTTGAAATGGGCTATAAAAAACAAAGGGACTCTTACAAATTTAGGATTTAACGGTTCTCACTATTCACAGATTGTTGTTGGTGCAGATTGGGAACCTAAGTTGAAATGGGCTATAAAAAACAAAGGGACTCTTACAGATTTAGGATTTGACGGTTCTCACTATTCACAGATTGTCAGGAATGCAGATTGGGAACCTAAGTTAAAATGGGCTATAGACAACAGAAATACTCTTACAGATTTAGGATTTAACGGTTCTCACTATTCACAGATTGTTACAAATGCAGATTGGGAACCTAAGTTAGACATATTATTAAATAGTAAAACAAAAATTGAAGAATTGATAACTAATGGAGTTACTACTTACTCAAAAATTGCTAAACTTTGTAAAAAAAGGAGTTGGGAGCATGAGTTAAATAAGTTAGGTCTTTATTCTTTACCCATTATTCAATAATTCTGTCACAGATATAAAATAACTGATTTAGGTTTAAAAGTTCTGAAAGAACTTTAATAATTTATTTTAAAAGTGTGAACTATAACTCACTTCTCAAATTCTTCTCTTTTATTTTAAGATAATGAATTTGATAAATTAATATTAAATAAATATATAAAGGAGTTATAACTCAATTATTTATGAATAAAGAGTTATACAAGATTAAAGGTACTGAGCCATTTTTGAAAAAATATGAGTTGTTTCTTAATTCCTCAGAAATTGATAAGTTTAGTAAATTTAAAGAAAGACTCAAAATAAATCCCTACATTGGCGATCCTCTTAGAGTAAAATTTGTCAGAGAATTCAAAACCGAAACAGGGAAGCGACTCTATTTCTTAATTTATGATGATTTGAAAATTGTTCTTTTTGTGGCATTTAGCAATAAAAAGAAACAAAGAGCAACAATAAAAAGAATATTTGAAAAGTTAGATGAGTTTAAAAAATATATATATAAAATTTACAAATCATAAACTTTGCCTTCTTTTAAAGCTTGAAGGCTCTCATCAATATGTTTAATTGCCTCGTCTCTCTCCTTTTTAAGTTCTAAGTACTCTTCATATTCATTCTTAGTAATAGTAATCATTTCTCCCATACTTATATTATATAAATATTTATTTATAAAACTGCTGGTTTTTGGGCTCTGTCCAGAAATTGTTTTTTCCAAAATCTATGCTAATTATATTCAATTTTTATAACATCATCTTTATTTATTTCCATATATTTTTCACTTTTACTGATAATTTAAACATGTACTCTCCCAAATTGATTTAGAAACTCCCAAACTTTTTTAATTGCTTTTGCGTCATTTAATGCTTTATGGAAAAATTCTTCTGATATATCTCCATCAATGAAATGCATATATACTGATTCTAGATTTAATTTATTCTCATATAGGAAACAATTTTTCTTCTTTAATTCTAAAAATAATTTTTTGCAATCAGAAAATACTATTGGTTTATGGAAAATATTGCTAAACAATCTATCAAATATTATATTATCAAAACTAGTATTATTCCAGCCAATGAATTCAATCTTATCCAAATCGGCACATTCTTTAAGCATTTCTTTTAGTTGATTTATGGAAATTGCATTATCTGAATTATGCTTTCTAATATCATCATTAGATTTAATTTCATTATAATTCAACGCACTTATCTGATTATATTTAGAATCTTCAATTCTATAATCTATTTTTATTTTTGAGTGTATAGTTTTAAAACCATCAAATATAAAAGCAACTTCTATTGGCTTAGCAATCGTTGGAATTGCATTATCAGTTTCAAAATCAAAATAACAATTGATTTTATCCATATATCTTTTCAAGTGATGAATTATTTTTAATGTTTATGGTCAAGAAAAATAACAAAATTCAAGAATTAAAAAATCTCCCTAAAAAAATGATGTATCAAACCTTTTGTGTAATATTAGACTATTGATTCCGAAAATAAACCCCTTTAAGTCGACAATTCATTTCAAAGATAGTTTTATAAATTAATAAACATGTATGTATATATTATGAAAAATCAGAATCAAATTAAACATAAAGAAGAAATGGATTATGATAATCCTGATTATTCTAAAGAGTTTATTGATAAATTATGGGATTTATCTGAAAATACAACAGAAAAATCTTATAAATGGGATGACGTTAGAGAAAAAATTTTAAATAATTCTAAATAAAAATGTGGATAGTTGAAGTTAGACAGAATGTTTATAATTTGCTATCTAAAAGAAATACCGAAGCCAAAAAGTTTGATAAAATAATAGAAATTTTAAAAATTAATCCCATTCCACCTGAACATTCAAAAAAATTACGTACAATTAGAAGAAGAAAAGGAAAGAGCTTATGTGAAATTAAAATTAATAAATTAAGATTCTATTACACTGTGAAAAGTAATAAAGTAGAAGTTTTAGATTATACATATGATGGTTATGTTGATGTTTTTTATGGTGGAGATAATCATAAAGCAGGTAACAAGAATTATCCAAATCAACGAAAGTTCATTAATAAAATAAAGAAAGATTTTGATAATGATTTAATCTGAAAAAAGTGTGCTGGTCGGGTCGCACAGGTTTGAGTTAAAGTTTTAAATATATAAAGCTTTAGTATATATGGATAAAAACAAAGAACTCTTAACACAATTGAAGGAAGGTTATGAAAAATTATCCAATGTAAAAAAAAGAGAAAAAGGAAAGATTTAAATCAAAGAGGTATAAAGTATAATGGAAAGGGAGATAGAAGAGTTTAGAACGTGGAAAAAAACAAAAATCAGATACCAAATAATATTATTAATGGTTGTGATCCTTTTGTTAGGGTGTTTTTATTTAGATTACCAAGAGGGTAAGAGAGAGACACAAACAGAAAAAACAATAACCAAAAAAATAATATGCAAGAATCAAACTAACATCATCAAAAATGTAGAATATGATAAGAACGATGAGCTTAAAAAAGTAATATTAATTCAAGACTTCCCAAGAAGAGATTTATTTATTATAAAAGGTGAGTTTGATCAAGAATGCAATCTTAAATCAGGAGTTATAACTGATAGTCTTACAGGGCTAACATCACATATTAAATAAAGAAAAGATTATTAAGTCTCAAAAACTAATATAATAAGAAAAGTGAGACAAATAAATAATTTATGGCAGAGAGAAAAATTGAAATGATACATCACAAGAAAAGATTTAAGTCAAGTTTTCAAATTAGATAGAAAGGAAACTCAAACAATTATTAAAATATTTTATCAATTAGGTTTAATTGAGAGATCCATTAAAACACTGTTCTTATGGTTGAAAAATTCATAAAAAAATATGAGGGAGAATTTAAGAAAAGAGCCTTATGGGAAAATCTCCCTAAAAAAATGATGTATCAAACCTTTTGTGTAATATTAGACTATTGATTCCGAAAATAAAATAGGATGGATTCATTACCCAGAAAACACAGACAAGCAATTTCTGATTAACAGAAAAATATTAATTTTTTAATGTTTGATTAAATATTTTTAGCAAAATGTAGTTAAACTTTTAAATATATTAAATCTTTAAATAATATATGGATGCAAAATTAAAGAAAATATTTGATGGTAGAGGGAAAAAATATCATAACCTTATATCTGGAACAAAACTACCAACTGTAGATGAAGTCATTAAAAAATTAGATAAAATGTAAAAGTGGTAGAACAAAGAATTTATTACTTAGATATTAATGATAAAGTAAAAATTTTTCTTAAAGGATTGGATAAAAAAACACAAAGAATTATTACAAGAAAAATAATAGATTTATCTAAACACCCATTTAATAACAACACTAAAATTTTAGGAAAAAATAAAACAGGTGATGGTTTATTTTGTGAATTGAAACATAACGAAATAAGAATTTATTTTAAAGTGATTGGTGGTTTGATTATTATCGATAATATAAAATATAAAGGAAAAATCATAGTTGATGATGTTCAATCTCATAAAACAGGAAAGGGAGGAAAACAACAAAAATATATTAACAAGAAAAAGAAGAAGAAATAACTAAAAAAGAAACCTAAAAAATGATGTATCAAACCCTTTGTGTAATATTAGACTATTGATTCCGAAAATAAAATAGGATGGATTGATTACCCAGAAAACACAGACAAGCATATTAAAAATAAACATCTATTTTGGAATAATCAAAAATTAGATTCGCAAATGAAAAACGAAGAGTTAGAAAATTCTAATACTGACGAAAAAAAGATTTATGAATAGTTAATTAGAGCATTTAAAGACATAGAAGAAAATGCTTTTTGTGGCATCCAAATCCCAAAAAGACTAATTCCAAGAGAATACAAACGAAAATATGAAATCCATAATCTATGGAAATACCACTTACCTAATGCTTGGAGATTACTTTACAGTGTAGAAAACGGAGAGATATTAGTAGTTTCTATAATTTTAGAATGGATGGATCACAAATCATATGAGAAAACATTTAAATATTGAAGTAATAGATAAAGAACACAAATAAAATAACTGAAGATAGATTTAAATAAATATTGAAATTTTGAATGTAATATGAATAAAAAAGAAGTTTATATAGGAAGAAATGCTGGGAAGGAATTAATTGAGGATATACATAATGCTAAGAAGTCAGTCCATATTATCTCCCCTTATTTATCAGCTACATATGTTGAACAATTAATTGAAGTTAAAGAAAAAGGAATAGATGTTAGTCTAATCACAGTTGACACAGTAGAGATGGATAACTATTCAGACTTTACTCTTACTGATATTATTAAACAGAAAGTTCATATGAATGAAAATGCTTTGCAAGAAAGGAAAACTCTTTTACATTATTTATTTGGAGGAATTGGCTTTTCAATTTTATTACTCTTTTTTGGATTATTTGTATATTCTAAGATTTTCTTCCTTTTTTTCTTGATTATATTAATTACGGCAGTAATAGGTTACTTGTACTTGAATAAAAGAATTTATTCGTATTCATACTATCCTATTTTTGATTTGAAAGTTTTATTTTCTCAATATTGTGGTGAAGAACAAAAGAATGATTTTTTAGTTCATTCTAAGGTTTATATAATTGATAATAATATGGCTTATCTTGGTTCGGTTAATTTTACTTATTCTGGTATTGTGAATAGTTTTGAGAGCATAGTAAAAATTAATAATAAGGATTCAGTTGAATATCTGATACAGGAGTATAAGAAACTATTTCATAATAGAAGGTTGAAGTTCAAAAATATTCAAGAATGGGGTAAAGAATTATATCCAGAACATATTAATTAAGTTTGAGTATTTCACTTCAAAGTGTTATGCAACCCTGAGTATCTATTTTCAATATCATTTATATGCATTCCCATTGTAAATTAATAGATAAGGATGATAAGAGAAAAGAAACACTGAATTTTTATCATAAAACTTATAAACTTAAAGATTAATAAAATAAATAAAAAGAAAAGAAAAATGGAAATAAATTAGTACATAAAGGAAGTAAAATGAAAAAAGAAACAAAGAGATAAATCATTAAATTAATTAAAGAATACAAATCAACAGAAGAGATAGTAAAAGAACTTAATGTGAATGCAGAACAAGTTGGGGAGTGTATGGCAGAACAATGTTTAAAAACTCTGAATAAAACTAAATTAACTAAAGAACAAGAAAGGATATTAGATAAGGAATTAGAAAGGATATTAAAGAGTGAAAATAAAAAAATCAGATACAAAAAATATTGCTAAAATTGTTGAAGAAATTACAGAGTTTTGTTGTCCACATAATTTAAAATTTATTGTGGACTAATTCATTCCTTCTTTCCATAATCCTATCATAAATATAATCACTAAGTCCTTTTTTATCTCTGTTAGATGAGAAGTTATTTAATAATTCACAATGTCTTTTATGATCTTCTGAGTTAAAATTTATTGGTGGTAGACCTTCTTTTATAATAAGCCAGTTTAATATCATTCTGGAAGTTCTTCCGTTTCCATCAACAAAAGGATGAATTGCAATAAATGCTGAGTAAAATCTAATTATTGAATCAAAGGGAGTTTTTTCATAATTTTCCTTGAATCTGTTAATTGTTTCTTTTAGTAATCTTCTTGTAGGTTCTCCTCCTGAAGGGCAAATAAAAGGATTTCCCATCATTTTTACTTCTTCTCCTTTTCTTCTGATTCTTCCTTCATTTGTTGAGTCTAAGAGAGTGTTTTTTGTTATGAAATCATGAATGGTTCTGATAAACCTAATATCAAGTTCTCCTTTGTATTCTTTGATGAAATTGAATGCTTTTGCTGTGTTTTCAATTTCATATATTTCTCTTTTTTTGTGGATGCTATCAATTACTCCTTTCGTTAAGAGTAATTCAGTCTCTTTTAGTGTGAATGTGTTCCCTTCTACCCTGTTGGTGTCATATATATGTTGAATTAGGAATTGTTCATCAATTTTAGACTGGATGTCCAAATTTGTGTTTTTTTTCCATTTTCTGAAGATTCTTTTTAGTTCCTGAAAGTCTTTTATGTCTTCTTTTGAGTACAATCTGGTTTTATCCCAGAAGATTTCATGTTTAAAGTCCGTGAGGTTTTGGGGAAGGGTTTTGTGTATTAGTTCTGTAAATGCAGGTCTGTGTTTTTTGATAAGTTCTTTTTCTTCTTTTTTAGTGTATTCTCTTGAAGAAGAACCTATTGGCTGTCTAATTTTCTTAAATTTATTCCCTGAAAATCTGACTGTCTTGACAAGGTAATAGTATATTCTTCTTTCTTTTTTCTGTTTTTCAAGATATACCATAAATATATTATAGTCCACATTATATATAAACTTTGTGGACTATTGATTATAAAACTAATTATTTTTGAGATTTGGAGTAATTAGATTATTATTTTTGGGGGGTTGTGAAATACAAAATGAAATAGCACATAAAGTGAAAGAAGAGCATTATAACTCTGAATATTCAAAAGAAGAAATTAAAGCTTTATGGGAAGAAGCAGAAAAACTTGAATCTGAATGTGTGCCATATGATGATATTAGAGATAACTTTCTTAACTCTTAAATAAAAATGTGGAAGGTTAGAGTACATCCTAATGTTTATAATTTTCTATCAAAAGAAATAAAAATAAGATTTGATGAAAAATCCTATTTAATGAAAGAAGAGATATTAGATAATTTCTATTATAGCAACTCTTTTATTAGCAAAGAATTAATAGGTAATGTTAAGAAACTAATTTCTTTCTTATTTGGAGATAAGATAGATGTAAACACAATTCAATATTTAAATGAATTTCTAGGCTTAATGTATGAATTAAAGAATACTTCAAATGATTTAGTTTTAGAAGCAAAAGAAGAAATAATCGAAACGTTTAAAGAAGTGTGGAAATTGGTTGCAATGAATTATTATAAGAATGATTTGAGAAGGATGTATGAGGAGGAGATCCTAAATAAATGTTTTGAACCTGAAATTAAAAAACAAAAAGAAAATCTATTAAATAATTTTTCAATTTTAGAGGAGATATCTGAAATATTTAATAAATATCCAGATTCTAAATTAAAAGAACTTCAGGGTTCTGGAGATAATTTAAAGAATACTAAAAGTGATAAAGTATTATTAGATGAAAGTTTAAATGAAAATTCAGAAGATTTGTTCAGGGAGTTTAACCTTAATTAAATCTTCATATTTTCTAAATTCTGCATCCCTTGTAATTATTGCATCAGCTTCATATTTTCTTGCGAGAATTAAAAATTATTACCAAAACTAAAAATCTTTTATTTGAAAATATTAATTAAATATTATTATTAATTATAATTATTTTATATTATTAATTTTGTTACTCAACAGTAAAGTTTATATATAAAGGAATATTCTATACTATTATTATGAGCAAAAAACAAAAAAAACTAGAAACATATAAAAATGTGTTATTAAATATCCAGAATAATGTGGATGATGAGTTGCTTGAAGCAACTACTAACTATCTAGGTCCAAATATTTATAGGGAAAATGCTGAAACAATCTCATTAAGGAGTCTCAAGGAAATTGAGAAGTGTAAAGATAACTTTGTAAAAGGTAAATTAGGAATTGCGTTTACACCAGAACAAGTATTAGATGAAAAAATTACAGAGGTAAAAAACAAGTTTAAGGGTTCAAAGAAAAGAGAATTCAAAGCTGTTTTTTATTACCTTTTAACAAAAAGATTTGGTAAAGAGAATGTTTTTGTTGATAGAATTCAAAAAGATGATTCTGAGTTAAAAGCAGAACAAAAGGAAGAGAATGTGAGAAAAGATACAAATTATAGTTTCTCGCAAAGATTGTTATGTTATGGTGTGATTTGTGATTTAATATTAATTATTTTAATTGTTTTATCATTGTTATCTTTATAATTACCAACTATCTTTTAACTTCCTCCATCTTAAAAAGGTTTCTTCATCCGAATTAGTATATAATTTGTTTCTTAAAAATTCTAATTTGAAAAAAATATTTATTTTTCTTTTACATCCTATTGTGATTATTAGATGTCTTTTAGGTCCTAGTTCTCTCCTTTATACTTTCAATTTGTTAAATTCTTACTCTCACCGCTTCTTTGATAAAATACTTAAATTCTTTCAACATTTAAGAGTAAAATATTTTTTAAGTCTTTCTTTATCAAGGTCTTTTGACTTGTTTTTTAAACAGCATTGTATTAGGTAAATTTCTTTAAAGATAGAAAATTAAAAGATTAGCACCCAATGATTAATAAAATAGAAATAACACCCAAATTCTTAACAGTACCTATTAACAGGCTCTGTCCGGAAATTCAAGAGAACTTAAAATATTGTATCAATAAAGCAACTTTTGACGAATAATTTTTTTCTTTGATTGAATATAGTTAGCATAGATTTTGGAAAAAGCAATTTCCGGACAGAACCTATTAACAACAATATTTATAAAGAAATTATTCTTTCTTTCATATATTACACCACTAAATACTATTTCATTTATGTGTTATAGGAGGTAGAAATGAATACAAAAGAGGTTACCGAAAAAATTAGAGAAGTGAGAGAATCTTCAAAGAAGAGGAATTTCTTGCAGACTTTTGATTTGATTGTAAATCTTCAGAATATGGATTTGAAGAAACCTGAGCATAAGGTTGATGTGGGAGTTACTATTTCTAATCAAATCAAACCCAAAAAACTAAAGGTTTGTGCTATTATTGATCATTCAATCAGCGGTACTGAGGGGATTTTTGATAATGTTATTTATAATGAGGAATTAACAAATTTGAAAAGCGAGGTAAAGAAGATTAAGCAAATTACTCATGGTTACGATAAGTTTGTAGTTCAGGCAAATCACATGCCGTTGTTTGCTCAGATCTTAGGAAAATATTTAGGACCTTTAAATAAGATGCCATCGCCTAAGTTAGGAATGATTATTAGTGCTAAGACTCCTCTAAGAGAACTTTATGATAAAATACAAAGAACAATTCATTTGCAGACTAAAAAGAATTTAGTGCTTCAGGCGTCTTTGGGTTCAGAGAATGAGAAGGATGAAGTTATTGCTGAAAATTTGGTTCATGTTTATGAGGCTTTAGTTCATACTTTGCCAGCAGAGAAGAATAATATTAAAAATATGGGTTTAAAACTTACAATGGGTAAGTTGGTGGAGGTGTAAGATGGCTTTGATGGAAAACTATAAACCAAAGATTAGCGCAAGAAATAAGGAGTTTTCTGATAGGGTAAAGAAGTTATTAAATGAGTATTCAATTGTTGGAGTTATTGATGTTTCAGGTCTTCGTGCTCCTCAGTTTCAAAAAATCAGAATGTTGCTTAAAAAGAATGCACAAATTTTAATTGTTAAGAGGAATTTAATTGAACTTGTGTTAAATGAGTTTGAGGAAAAGTTTAATGGGATTAGTGAACTGGTTTCAAAGGCAAGCGGGATTGTGGGATTAGTCTTTACAAATGATAATCCTTTTACTTTGTATAAGATTATTCAGAAGAATAAGTCTAAGGCTCCTGCAAAAGCAAATCAAATTGCACCAAATGATATTGTAGTTCCAGCAGGGCCTACAAATTTTGTGCCAGGTCCAATTATAGGGGAATTAGGAGCAGTTAAGATAAAAGCAGGTGTTGGTTCTGGCGGAAAAATTGAAATTAAGGAAGATAGTTTAGTTGTAAAGGAAGGAGAACAAATTTCATCAGAACTTGCAGGGATTTTGTCAAGGCTTGAGATTGAGCCTATGGAAGTTGGTTTGAATGTTAAGGCAATTTATGAAAGAGGAACTATTTATGAGAGTAATGTTTTAGATGTTGATTCTGATGCTATACTAAAGGATCTTAAATTCTGTGCTAATGAGAGTTTCAGGTTATCAATTGGCTTAAATTATTACACGAAAGAGAATGTTGCTTATTTCCTAAGTGATGCGAGAAGAGACTCATTAAGTCTCGGTATAGGAATTGCTTGGCCATCAGATGAGACTATTAATAGTTTATTGGTTAAGGCAACTTCTCAGGTTAATGCTATTGCGTTATCTCTACCTGAGGGTGTCAGACCTGCTGGGGTTGTAGTATCAGCACAAGTTCCAGTAGCAGAGGATTCAAATTCTTCTGCTAATGAAGAGTCTAAAAAAGAGGATAAAGAGGCAACCCCAAAAGTTGATGCAGCAGCAGGGTTAGGCGGTCTTTTTTAATTGAGGTAAAGTAAAATGGAATATATTTATGCGGTAATGCTTTTAAACAAAGCAGGAAAGGATGTAAGCGAAGAGAATGTGGGCGCAGTCTTAAAGGCTGTGGGTGTTGAAGTGGATTCAGCAAAGGTTAAGTCATTAATTGCGGCATTAGATGGAGTTGATATTAATAAAATCATTGAAGACTCATCATGTGCTGTTATGCCTGTTACAACTTCGCCTCAGGGAGGAAGTTCTGGTGGTGATACAGGTGATTCTAAATCTGCTGATTCTGGCAGTAAAAAAGAAAAGAAGGAAAAAGAAGCTCCTCCTGCTGTTGATGCATCGGCAGGTTTAGGAGCTCTTTTCTAATTGTTCTTTTTAGAATTTTAAATCAACTGACAAATGGACAAAGAGGCAATTCATGGTGAATTGAATAAGGTGAGAGTTGAAATTAAGAAACTTAAAGAAGATTTTTTCAAAAAGAAGGATGACAAGGAAAATCATTTCAAGCGTGGAGAAGAGTATTCCGATGAAATAGAAAAACTATACAAGGATGTTAAATCTATTGAGAAAGCACATGATTTAGATGAGATTAATGAGGAACTTGAAGAGAGAAAGAAAGAGTATGAGGAGTTAAAAACTAACATTTCTGAACTTGAGAAAAGGGTTGAGATTCTTAAGAAATCCACAAAAGAGAGAAGACCTGTAATTAAGACAGTTTCATTAAACAGGATTCAAGCAGAGGTTAAAGCTTTGGAAATCAAATTGCAAACTCAGGTTCTCTCATTAGACAAGGAATCGAAAATTAACAAATGGATAGCTGAATTAAGACATATAATAAATGAACGCGCAATCAGTGTTTCCAATTTAAGTGATTTAAAGGGATCAAGAAATGAACTTTCTAATATAAAGAAAAAATTTGTGATTGTTGAAAGGAAAATCAGGTCCTTGTATAAAAAGATTAGGCTTATTAGCAAAGAAAAGAAGAAAATATACAAGAAAATTGATGTGTTAAGACTTGAGAAGAGGAAGGCCTTTGATGAGTTCAAAAGTCATAAAAAAATTTATTCAGATGTTAGCAAACAACTCAAGAGCTTATTTAAGAAAGAGGAAGAACTTTTAGTACAGCTTAAAGAATCTCCTATTCAAAAGAAGAAGCAACTTGAAAAGTCATTGAAAGCTAAACAGAAAGAAGTGGAAACTAAGTTTATGAAGAAGGGAGAAAAACTAACAACAGAGGATCTTCTTATGCTTCAGAGAAAGTAAGTTTTATTTTTCTTGTAATTTCTTTGTTTTTTAAAACAAAAATTCTCAAATATTTGTTATTCAGACACATGTTAGAATTCCTTTTAAAATCTTATTTCTAGTTTTAATAGTAAGAGATAAAAGATAATGAATGGATATTGGGGTTTTGAGATTTTTTGGATGTGATTTTCATATTTTATAATAATCCCTATAAAATGTGTTTAATTAGATATAGTAGGATGACTTATTTGAGTGAGAAGGAAACCAGAGAACTTATATTTTAAAGCAATTAGAATAAAAACATTAATCGAGAATATGATAATATGCTTCTATTTCTCACCTATTTTTAATCACTTGACTTATTAGTGATTAAAAAAAAAGTGTGTAATCAAGTAGCATATGCTACCAATCAATTTTATTGAAGACTTCAGCAGGAGTTTTCTGATGAAGGCTTAAATGAGGTCTAAATTGATTGTAATTAAAACGAAATAACTCTAAATCATTATTATAAAAAGAGCATTCACTTTTAATAGTACCAAAAAGTCTTTCGACTTTTCCATTCGTTTGAGGTCTTTTGACCTTTGTACGAATGTGTTTAAGATTTCTTCTTCTACACCAAACATCAAATTTTGAATACTTTGATTTCCCGCCATAGGGACTTCCATTATCACTAATTATCTGTTTGGGAGTTCCAAACTGGGAAATTAAAGTATCTAAGAACTGCGTAACTACAAATGTGGTGACTGTTGGAACATATAAAATACCTAAGCAGTAACGTGAACAGTCATCAATTACTGCAATTACTTTACCTGATTCACCAAACTCACTATCATCAATATGCCATAGAGAGTTTGGATTTTCACGTTCGAAACGAACGTATTTAGCTCTTTGCCCACGATTATGTTCTTTACGAGTTAAACCATTACATTTTAGAACTTTATTGATTGTAGTATGAGATAATTGAACAGATTTAATCTTTTGCTTTAGCTTTAGTGCTCCCCAACCAGTTTTATTACGTAACTCAATTATCTCTTTTTCAGCTTCTTGAGTTACTTTGTAATAAACTTTATTAGGGATTTTAGATTTGTCTTGAAAATTCCAAATTCCATCATTAAATCGTTTATACCAACGCTTTAATGTTGAAATATGAAAAGTTCTACTGAACTTTTTCTCTAAAAGTATTTGACATTTAGAGTACGAATACTTACATTTTAACTTTATGAATTCACGGCGTAAATGTTCTTTTTTCATAAAAATTAGAAAAATTCTAATTTTATATGGTAGCATATGCTACTTTACTGCACATGATTAAAAAAAAAGGTAATTTTATAAATTCTTTCTTATTTCGGTAATTTTATGACATTGGAGGAAGTTCTTGAAACATCAGGAGAAGAATTTAATAGGTTTGATGAAATCTGTAAAATTTATGGGATTTCAGCAGAAAAACTAGAGAAAATCATAGAGAAATTCCCTCAATTTGCAAGCCTTGATCATACAAGAGTTGTAAGGCAAGCAACAGAAATATATGAGGATGAACAAAGAGTAAAAAAAGCTATAATAAGACTCCCTCAATTTGCAGGCTATAATCATACAAGAGTTGTAAGACAAGCAACAGAAATATATGGGGATGAACAAAGAGTAAAAGAAGCTATGTTAAAACATCCACCATTTGCAAGCCTTGATCATACAAGAGTTGTAAGGCAAGCAACAGAAATATATGGGGATGAACAAAGAGTAAAAAAAGCTATGTTAAAACATCCACCATTTGCAGGCTATAATCATACAAGAGTTGTAAGGCAAGCAACAGAAATATATGAGGATGAACAAAGAGTAAAAAAAGCTATAATAAGACTCCCTCAATTTGCAGGCTATAATCATACAAGAGTTGTAAGACAAGCAACAAAGATATATGGAATTGAAAATGAACAAAGAGTAAAAGAAGCTATGTTAAAACATCCACCATTTGCAGGCCATAATCATACAAGAGTTGTAAGACAAGCAACAGAAATATATGGGGATGAACAAAGAGTAAAAGAAGCTATGTTAAAACATCCACCATTTGCAGGCTATAATCATACAAGAGTTGTAAGGCAAGCAACAGAAATATATGGAATTGAAAATGAACAAAGAGTAAAAAAAGCTATATTAAAACACCCTCAATTTGCAGGCTATAATCATACAAGAGTTGTAAGGCAAGTAACAGAAATATATGGAATTGAAAATGAACAAAGAGTAAAAGAAGCTATATTAAAACATCCACCATTTGCAAGCCTTGATCATACAAGAGTTGTAAGGCAAGCAACAGAAATATATGGGGATGAACAAAGAGTAAAAAAAGATATGTTAGAATATCCACCATTTGCAGGCTATAATCATACAAGAGTTGTAAGGCAAGCAACAGAAATATATGGAATTGAAAATGAACAAAGAGTAAAAAAAGCTATATTAAAACATCCACCATTTGCAGGCTATAATCATACAAGGGTTGTAAGGCAAGCAACAGAAATATATGGGGATGAACAAAGAGTAAAAAAAGCTATATTAAAACATCCACCATTTGCAGGCTATAATCATACAAGGGTTGTAAGGCAAGCAACAGAGGTATATGGGGATGAACAAAGAGTAAAAGAAACTATATTAAGAGATCCCTCATTTGCAGGACGTAATCACAGGAGGATATACAGACAGAAAACAAGAATTGGACGCCTTATTGGATTGTCTAATGAAGAAACCATTGACATACTCCTTCAGACTCCAAAATTAGTTAGTAACTCTTACAAAAGAGATTTAGCAAGAATTGATGTTGTAAGAACTTTAAGAAATGAAGGGTTGGAAATCACAGAAGAAGTAAGAGATTGGTTTATTAATAACTATATAACAAGTCCATATGTGCCTAATACAAGAAGGAGTAGAATCTCTCATGTAGATGATGCGTTAGAACCTAATTTATTAGTTGTAGCAAGAAGAAAATTTGCAAGCCAATTTAAGGAGGCAGCTTGATTTTATATTTAAATGAGATCTATTTGAGTTTTTATGGGAAAGAGAACTTGGAGTATTAATTTTATTGTTTTTTTAGACTATAGAATAGTCAAGCTATTTTAATTTAAAATAAATCTTTTATATATTTATCCTAAAAGAAGAAAAAATTGAAGAATATTTAGGGAGAAAACTAAAAGGATTATAGTCCACATAGTTTAAGATTTATTGTGGACAACAATAAGATTAGTAGATTTTTTTGCGTTTTTTAAATTAGTTCATACACAAAAGATAAGAGGTAACATTAGAATTGATTGTTGTTAGTTAATTCAAGCGATGTGAGGGCAATGAAGAGTCTAAAAGAGCATTGTGAAGATAGCATTATGAAGAGAGTTGTCTGGAAAACTGCAATAAAAAGCAAAAATTTATAAAAAATCAAGACAAAGTTAACGTATGAGAATAATAAATAAATCAGATTATTATTATATTCAACATTCATATAGTACAGATGGAGATAAGAAGATAATTGAAGAGTATTTAGGGAAAAAAATACCAAAAAATATTCTTAGAATTAAAAATGATTTCATGCAGAAAGTGTTTATGGTAAAGTTTGGTGAGAAGGTTGGTATAATAAAAAGCAATCATAAGAAGGAATTCTTAGCACTCCCTAAAATTGAAAGGGAAAAATATTTAGAGGACTTTGCAATAAGATTTACATATAATTCAGAGGCAATAGAAGGCTCAACATTAAATTTGAAAGATACAGTTAATTTGATAAGAGATGAGATAGCCCCTCGCAAACCTCTTAAAGATATTATAGAAAGCAGAGAACATAATAAAGTGTTCTTAGAACTTTTGAAGTCAAAGGAGGAATTTGATTTAGATTTCATATTAAATATACATAGGAAACTTTTTGTAAAGACTTATCCAAGCATTGCAGGGAAGATAAGAAATCATAATGTGAGGGTTGTGGGAAGTAATACTATGTTCACGCATCATACTAAACTGAAACAGGAACTAAGAGAGTTTATTAATTGGTATAAGAAGAGTTTAAATGCAATGCACCCGTTTATTTTAGCAGTTCTTGTAAAGTTTAGATTTGTAAATATCCATCCGTTTACAGATGGCAACGGAAGAGTTAGCAGGATACTTATGAATTATATACTTTATAGAAATCAGTTTCCTTTGATAGATATAAAGTATTTGAAGAGAAATCAGTATTATAATGCTTTAGAGAAGTCAAATGAAAGAAATGAGGAGTTTGTTTTTGTGAATTACATATCAAAGAAATTTATAAGGGATTATAAGAAGTATTTGGTATGAGTGAACATAGATAAATTATTGTCCACATATTTAAAATTTGAAAATCTAATTCATTGGTAAAACTTTTTTTAATTAAACTTGCATCATTAGTTTTTGGAATTGATTTCAAAACTACTTTTTTATTTTTTAATAAAGAATTTTCTACAACCCATAATGCAAAATCGTAATCATTATCATGCCAAACTACATTAGAAATAGTTGTTAAATGTATGAATTTGTATATGAAAGGTGAAAGTTACAGAAGTATTGTAAATACTTTAAAACAATTTTACGACATAGAAGTTAATCATACTACTATAATGAAATGGGTTAAAAAGTACATCGATGTAATTGACGATTATTTAAAACAATTTAATCCAAATGTAAGTGATATCTGGCATACAGATGAACAATTTATTAAAGTTAAAGGAAATCAGAAGTATATTTGGAACTGTATGGATAGCAAGACACGTTTTTTACTTGCCTCAAATGTAACTAATCAGAGAAGCACAAAGGATGCACAGAGACTATTTAAACAAGCAAAGAGAATAGCAAATAAAAAAGCATACACAATAATCATGGATGGAAGTTTTGCATATAGTAAGAGTATTAAAAAAGAGTTTAGAACAAGAAAGAATAAGAATCTCCACTATAGATATGTAAGTTTAAGACAAAAAGATAGTAATAATAATATCATAGAACGTTATCATGGAACACACAAAGACAGAACTAAGAGTATGAGAGGAATGAAAAGTTTAAAAGGGGTTCAAACTTATAATAAAGGGTTTAAGAATTATTATAACTTTATTAAACCTCATTTAAGCCTGAATGGTAAAACACCAGCACAAACGAGTGGGATAAGTGTTCCTGCCAACTGGGAAAGAATATTAAAAAAAGCAATTAACAGCCGAATTTTTACAGAACCCTCCAACAACAAAGGCTGAAAAAATACTTAAAATGATACAATTCGTTGCAGTTCATATACAAATGTATATAAATTATATATTGTTTGGATAAAGGAAGGAATTGGATTATTATCCCATATAAATAAACTAGTTTATAATTATCTTAGAGGATGATTCAGAATGTTGGAAAGATTTATAATTTTCCTAATGTAACAATCTAATATCTATCAGCCGATAGACACCAAATTAGAAAAAACAGCCGAATTTACACCAAAACTATAAAGAAAGCTTTGTACGAAAAGTAACTAAAATATCAATATATAACATACTTTAAAATTTTTTTATACAAGATATAGACTTTTCGTACAAAGCCCATAAAGAAGAAAGACTTATAAATATAAGTATACTTATAATTACTAACAATGGGATTAGAAGAAAATTTAAATGGAGGTGTTAATCTGAGTTCTCCAAATCAGAAGCACAAAGGGATAGGTAGTATTGCAGAATCTTCGGGTAGCAAAAATCCACACAAAGAGAGAAGAGAAAAGATTGTATATGTTTTACGTACTGGTAGTATATTTCCAGAAGAAAACATCAAGATGATGGATGGGATGATAGAATCTTTGGGTATCGAAGATTCGCACATTAAGAGGATGGAAGAAATTGCAGAATTTTTGGGTGTCGAAAATCCTCAACTACTCAATCATAAAGTAGAAAAGATTATAAATATTTTACATAACACTATACTTTCAAAAGAATACTACAGGATGGCAGAATCTTTGGATATCGAAAATCCATACAAAAATATGAAGAGAGTAAAAGTAAGAGACTGGCCTATTGATAATTACAGATTGAGGCCACATATGCTTAACTAAATACTACAACTAGAATATCTCATTATATTAAAAAGCAGATTCTAAATCATTATCAATATCAGGGCAAGAACCAGAATTATTGATTGAGGCAAGAAAAAAATTAAGAATTGTGTTAAAAGAAGTGATTCTAAACAATAACTTTTATCTAACCATTTTAACTTTTTTTAGTGCTTTAATTCTGCTTTCAGTTGTTGGGTGTGTTGAAAATAATTTAAATATTGAACTTCCTTTAAACGGGTTTACAATAAATAAACTCTCAGTTGGAGCAACTGATGGATGAGAGTGCTTTGACATTTTTACATTTGCCTCTAATTTGTTTAAAGCATTAATCATAGGCATAGGTGTTCGCATAATCCTAGCCGCACCAGCGTCAGCTAAATATTCTCTTTGTCTTGATATTGCAAGTTGTATTATTGTTGCAATTATAGGAGTTAATATTAATAATACAATTGCTCCAAAGAGAGAACCTATTCCACTATCCTCATCCCCCCCAAGTCCAAATATTAATGCCCACTGAGTGATCTCCGCAAATATAGCAATGGCTGCTGCAATTCCTACTGCAATTGTCTGAATTAATGTGTCTCTGTGTTTTATATGTGAGATTTCATGAGCCATAACTGCTTTAACTTCTTCTTCAGACATTATGTGAAGAAGACTTTCTGTTGCGGCAACCGCTGAATTTTTGTAATTTCTTCCTGTTGCAAATGCATTTGGGGATGGGGCTTGAATTGTATATACTTTAGGCATTGGGATTTTCGCAGTTCTTGATAATTCCTCAACTATTTTGTATAATTTATGGTCTTTTGATACAAGTTCTGCCTTATACATTTTAAGAACTATTTTATCAGAATACCAATATGAAAAGAGATTAATAGCCATTGCAATGACAAAACCTATAATAAGTCCTATTTGGTTTCCAATCAGAAATCCAATGCCCATAAACAGTCCTGCAAGTGATGCTAACAAAATTGTTGTTTTTAATCTGTTTAATGCCATAATTTTAGAAATAGAATAAAGTATTTAAATTTGACGTTACATCTGCTATGTTCAAATTAAATGATATGTATACTCAGAACATTCAAAAACTATCAATTATATAATTCTAAAATCAACTTAAAATAGAAAACTTTTTTAAAGAATATTAAATTATATTTATTATCTCAGATTTAGCCCTGTAGTGTAGTGGACTATCATCTAGCACTTTGGATGCTAGGACCTCGGTTCGAATCCGAGCAGGGCTATTCTTATTTCAACTCGTTTAAAATTCTCTTATATAATTCGTGGGAAATATCTTCAATTGTTCTTAAATTGCCATTTTTATAACACAAAATCTCTTCCCAATAGTCATATCTTTTAACCAAGGATAATGCTCTTTTATATGACATCTCCATATATGAATCACTCTCCTCATGAATATCTGTTTTTTTATCTCCTTTAATGTAAGTTCTTTCTTTCTTTTTTAGAACAAGTTCCATCCCAATTTTATATGGGACATTTAGAAAGAAAACTTTATCAGGTCTTGGAATGTTAAAAACCCCAAATTCTAATTCATCAAGCCATTTTAGAAATTCTTCAAGTTCATTTGGATCTTTAATCTTTCCTGCCTGATGAATCTGGTTTGATGAAACATATCTATTTGAAATTACAATTCCTCCTCTATCTAAATGTTCTTTTATCCCTTTTGATGCAGCGAATCTATCAACTGCATAAAAAATAGAAGCTTGTTTTGGAGTAACTTCATCAAATGAACCATACACCCCATTTAGATAGTCTTCAACAAGTCCTGCTGATTTTTCCCCATATCTTGGGAAATCAACTTCCAAAACATCAAACCCTTCTTCTTTTAATTTTTCAACAATTAATTTTGCCTGAGTTTCTTTTCCCGAACCATCAACTCCATCTAAGACAAAAAATTTTCCTTTCATAGAATATCCTCAGATTAATAACTTATAAATGTTTAGGATTAGAGGCTCTGTACATAAATTCAAGAGAACTTAAAATATTGTATCAATAAAGCAACTTTTGATAAATAATTTCTTTCTTTGATTGAATATATTTAGCATAGATTTTGGAAAAAACAATTTATGGACAGAGCCGGATTAGACCAGAATGAACTATTCATAAAAATAATTTACTCATATAATGGATACTTCTCACATAGGACTTTAACTTCCTTACTTACTTCATCATGAATTTTCTCATCTGAAATATTGATTAAAACTTTTGCAATGAGTTCTCCTACTCTATAACAGTCATTCTCGTTTAATCCTCTCGATGTAATTGTAGGAGTTCCAATTCTAATTCCATTTGGATTCATCGGAGATGCATCATCATCAGGAATAGCATTTTTATTTGTACAGATTCCAACATCATCTAAAACATTCTGGGCATCTTTTCCGCAAACACCAATAGGTCTTAAATCAAAAAGAATCATATGGTTTTCAGTTCCTCCGAAAACAAGTTCAATTCCATTATCAGATAATCCTTTTGCCATAGCTTTTGAGTTCTTTAAAACCTGCTCCTGATATGATTTAAACTTGGGTCTTAGTGCTTCTTTAAATGCAACTGCTTTTGCGGCAATTACATGTTCTAATGGTCCTCCCTGAAGCCCCGGAAAGACAGATTTATCAATTGCCTTAGCAAATTCTTCTCTGCATAAAATAATTCCTCCTCTTGGACCTCTTAGAGATTTATGAGTGGTTGTAGTCATAACATCAAAACCATAATCAAGAGGATTTTCTAAAACTCCTGCTGCAATGAGCCCACCAATATGCGAAACATCTGCCATTGTAAGTGCTCCAACTTCATCTGCAATTTCTTTAAATTTTTTCCAGTTAAGAGTTTTTGTATAAGCTGAAAAACCAGCAAGAATTAATTTGGGTTTATGTTTTATTGCCATCTGACGCAGATTACCATAGTCAATTTCTCCACCATTGTCTAAATCGGTTTTATATCTGACAAAATTAAAAACCTTATACATATGAGTTACAGGATGCCCATGAGTTAGATGTCCCCCATGGCCTAAATCCATTCCTAAGATTGTATCTCCAATATCAAGTAATGCAAAATATGCTGCAATATTCATTACTGCTCCAGATAAAGGCTGAACGTTTACATGCTCTGCTCTAAAGAGTTTTTTTGCTCTCTCTATTGCAAGAGTCTCAACTTTATCAATGATATAATTGCCCCCATAATATCTTCTTTTAGGATATCCTTCTGAATATTTATTTGTTAAAACGCTTCCCTGGGTCTCAAGAACAGCAGGCGATACTACGTTCTCAGAAGGGATTAATTCAAGTGTGTTCTTCTGCCTCTCTATTTCCAAAAGGATATTTTCATAAACCTCTGGATCTTCTTTCTTAAGGTGCTCTAAATGTGTTGAAAAATTAATTTTGCCAGCCATAATAAGTTGGAAGAAACATGGCTTATAAATTTTTTGTATCTGCAAGAGTAAAAATTTATGAGTTTGTTACATCTTTAATTTATGAATTTTGAAAATTAAACGAGAACTTAAAAGAGAGATATTATTGCCTGATTTATTTTCAGTTTCAGGATACTTAATATCTATTTTCTATTTGAGTTATTGCAAAGTAAATTTTGGTTATGTTTGGGATGTAATGATATTATTTTAAAAGGTACTTCCCGGCGATGAAGGAGTATGCAACAACACTAAATGCGTTAAGATAATCCCATATTACACTTAGAACACCAACCTTACCCATTAATACTTGATATATAGCAACCACACATATAATGAGCAAAAAAGTTAGTACAGTATAACTCAAGTTCTTTTTATCAAATCCCTTTCCTTTTGAATATCCATAACCTAAGAAATAAATAATAGGTAGTACAACAAATAATATGTCAACAACTATCCATAATGTTAGGATTTGGTTTTCTTCATCTACAAGACCCCAATGCCATATAATGAGAATTGCCATAAGAAGTGCCACTGTTCCAAACACTTTATCGAATTTATTCACTTTAATCATGTTAAATATTTTCTGTTTTTATTTCTTTATAAGTTTTTTCATAAGAATTTCTGTTCAAAATTTGTCTGATTTTTGCTGAAAGGAATCTTATTGAAGCATTATAAGCATCTATGAAATTACATAAAGTTTAAAAACTCTAAAAAATCAGAAATAGTATGATTCTAACAAAGGATAATCTTTTAAGGTTTATTCGCGAAAAGAGGTATGTAACTCCTGCAATCATTTCAGAAGTTTTTGAGACAACAACAATGATTGCATCAGCAGCATTATCTGAAATTGCCAAATCTAAACAAATTGAAATAACCCACTTAAAACTATCTTCAACTCCATATTACTATGACCCAAGGCAACGCGAATGTTTAATAGAATTAGGAGAGAAACATCTAACAAATTATGATAAAGAAGTATTTTTAATACTTAAAGAAAATCAGGTAGTAAATGATTCTAGTTTGTCAATTCAGCAAAGACTTGCTGTAGAGAGAATTAAAGATTTCGCAATTCCACTCGAGATTAATTATTCTTCAAGAAATTTAAAGTTCTGGGTCTGGTATTTACGTAATATAAATGAAACAAAAAAGCAGATTCTTGATGTTCTAAGCGGAAAGTTAAGTGGAGATACTAAAAGTAAGAAAACTCAGGCAAGACAAACTGACAATGAAAAAAAGCCAAGTGAAACATCCCAAATGTCAAAAACATATATGCAAGAGAAACCAGTTTCAGATTTGCTTGAAACGAGTAATGGGAAAATGGAAGAGGAATCTAAATATGAAATGTTTATAGAGAATTATTTCAGAAAGAACTACCTAAGAATTGAAAACAAAAACAAGAATGATAAATTTATAAGATATACAACTTCTCTAACAGTGAACAGATTAAAAATCGCTTTTGATTGTATTTACTATCTAAAAAAACCAAATGAGACGCAAATTCTAAAATTTTATACTAGTTCAAACAAGCCTAAGATTGTATTTGTTGAGAATGCTCAGAAGAAATTATTTAAGTTAGCTCAGAATCTTGAGAATTTAGAGATTGTAAATATTTAGAAAATGGGCAAAGAAAAGAAAGTTCTAAAGACACAAGAGAAGAGTTATAAGTCAAAAAAAGTAAGTAATGAGACTTCAAATAGTTTTAGAGATGAAATATTAATATTTTTTAAGGGAATGCTTATGGGGATTGCAGAGATTATCCCATCTATATCTGGTTCAACGGTTGCACTTTTTCTTGGGATATATGAGAGATTAATAAATGCGCTACATACACTTCTCCCACATAATATTGTTAAGTATTTCAAAAAGAGTAAATCTAAGAGGAGGAAGTTTTTGGATTATTTTGATTTTAAGTTTCTTTTAGTGTTGATTTTGGGAATGCTTGTTTCAATTTTTGTATTTTCACATATTTTGGAGTTTCTGCTTAGAGATTATAGAATATTTTTTTTAACGTTTTTTGTGGGATTTGTAGGAGTGTCCACATTTCTTTGTGGAAAATCATATTTGGGAAAAGGGAATTGGGGATTTAATTTGGCAGGACTGTTTCTTGGGATTTCTTTGATATTTCTTTCCCCACAGAATTTTCTTGGTGAGGATTTTATTTCCATAATGATTGCAGGAATTGTTACAATTGTTTTTGGATTACTTCCAGGTATCTCCGGCTCTTTTATGCTTTTAATAATTGGAAAGTATGAGTTTGTGATAAATGCGGTTTCAAGTTTGAATTATAAAGTTCTGTTTGCGTTTCTTATGGGAATATTTATTGGAGTTATTTTGCTTATAAGAGTTATTAAGCATTTTTTAGATAATCATAAGAGAAGGGTTCTTAGTTTCTTTTTTGCTTTTGTTATTGGAAGTTTAGGGGTTTTAGGAAAGGAAGTGATTGAGAACTTTTCAAAGTCAGATTTTCTTTTAATGTTAATGTGGTTTGTTATAGGAACTCTTTGCGCTTTGTATTTGAAGAGATTTCTTATAGATAAATAAATATTTTCTAAATGCTGTAATCTTCTTCTGGAATGTATTTTTCATCAAGTATTTCAAATTCTTTTAGTTCTTTGTTTTCGCAATAGACAAACCTAATTCCAAGGCCAGATTTTAGAACTGATGATAAGACTGCCATATGTTCAAGTCCGTTCCCGCTTGATAGGTTGATGGCAACTTCAAAGTCTTTAATTTCTTTTTTGAAGAATTTGGCTAATTTGTTCATTGATTCTATTGGGTTTTTTTCATCAAATTTTAGTTTAACTGCTCCTTTTGATTCAAAGTTCTCAAACGCAAAGCCATTGCAGACTAAATATATTTTATTCCATTTGGCACATAATATAAGAGAATTTACATGTCCCCATGTTCCTTTTCCAGAACTTAATAGTGCAATTAAACTAACCATAATAGAGTTCGGATAGGATTATTTATAAAATTTGTTAATGGTTATGTGACAAAAACTCATTAAAATTTATTTTTTAATCTTAACATCAAACTCTCCTAATTTAAATTTGATTTTTTTTGCTGATGTTACTCTTTTTAAGTCTTCAATTGAATCCTGTATGAATTCTTTTAATTTATTACTGCACTTAATTTCAATCTCTGATAATTCATCTTTCATTGAGAGTTGATTCTCTGCTTTAAATTTACGAACGCTTGATACAATCTCAACAAATTTATCACCTAATTCTATTAATTCGCTAACATCTTCTTTTGTGCAATCATTTGGATATTGGGTTAAATGGATTGATTTCTCATTTTCATATTTTGAAAAGAATTTCTGATAAACTTCTTCCGTAACATATGGCATAAATGGCGCGAGTCCACGAACTGCTCCGTAAATTGCAAAATAAAATCCCCTCTGGGCTTTTTTTGTTTCATTTTCTCCAAATTCTTCTGGATTCCATAATCTCTGTTTAACAATTTCAAGATAGTTGTCTGCAATATCACGCATGAAAAATAATTCCCAACTTGATTTTGCCCCCGAACTGTCAAATTCTTCAAACTGCTTGTTTGCCTTCTCTGTTACATCATATAATTTTGCAAGAATCCATTTGTCAATTGATTTAAGTTCTAATATTTCAAATTCTTTGTTGCTTTTTTTAAAAGTCTCAAGCAGGTTTTCACCGAATTTGCAGGCATTAAAAATTTTGTTTGCAACTTTCATTCCCGTTCTGACTTCTTTTTCCTGATAGGGAATATCTGAACCTAATTTAGTGCTTGCTGCCGCAAATCTTAGGGCATCATTTGAATATTTCTCAACCTGCTCCTGAGGTGAAATTGCATTCCCCTTGGATTTACTCATTTTCTCACCTTTAGGGTCTAAAACAAAACCACTCACAGCAACAGTTTTAAATGGGTTTTTTCCTGTTAGAAGATTTGTTTTAGCCATTGTATAAAACAACCAGAAATTAATAATATCATGGGCCTGTGGTCTTAAATCCATAGGAAATAATCTTTTCTTCACACTCTCATTTTCAAGAAGGTTAATTGCTAAATATGGTGTTGATGCTGATGTAAACCAAGTATCAAATACATCACTCTCTCCTGAAAATTCCATACTACCACATTTACATTTTTCAACAGGGCATTTATCTGAGATGGGATTTACAGGTAAAGTTTCTTCTTTTGGTAAATAAACTTTAGAACATTTTACGCAATACCAGATAGGTATGGGAATTCCAAAATGTCTCTGCCTTGAAAATCCCCAGTCCCAGTTTAAACCTTCAATCCAGTTTTCAAGTCTGTGTTTCATAAACTTGGGTTTCCAATCAAATTTCTGAGCCATCTCCCAGAAATATTCTTTTCTATCTAAATATTTAACATACCACTGCTTTGCAACTATGTATTCAACTTCAACGCCAGATCTCTCCCCTATATTTACAATATGCTCAACTTTCTCTTTTTTAATTAGAAATCCTTCTTTATCCAAGTCTTCTAATATTTTCACTCTGCCTTCTGCTGATGCAATTAATCCTGAATACTTTCCATTAATATCTGTTAGAGCCCCTTTTTTATCAAGAACTTTAATAGGCTTTATATGAGGATGTCTTGCCATCCATTCAATGCAGTCAATTCCTCCGTAAGTACAATAATATACAATTCCAGTTCCATAGTCGGCTTTAACGGAAATATCATGAGTTATATCAATTTGAGCATTGCTAAGAGGGATGATTGCTTTCTCTCCGATTAAATCTGAGCCTTTGAGTTTTTCAACTATTTCATATTCAAAGTCTTTAAATTTCTCTACATAAGTTGCAGCACCGCTAATCCAGTATTCATTTCCAACTTTTAGTTTAACATATTCTCCATCTTCTTCCACATTCATTCCAACGCATCCATATAAAAGTTCAGGTCTTGTTGTAGCATATATTAAATAAGTGTTTTCAGAATTGACAATTTTGGCTTTTATGTAATTTAGTGTTGATTTGAGTTTCTTGTCTTCAAGTTCTGCCTGCGCGATTGGAGTCTGAAAAACCCTATCCCATGGAACAGGACCTTCTCTTTGTTCTATTAATCCTTTGTTAAATAAGTCTAAAAAAGTTTTCTGGGAGATTTTCTGGGAGTATAAACTAATTGTTGAATAGTTTAAATCAAAGTCACATGATAATCCAATGTTTTTGAAATCCTGTATAAAAAGAGGTCTTTGTTCTTCCAAGAAATCCATAGTTATTTTAATTGCATCTTCTCTTGAAACTTTTCTTAGATTAACTGCTTTTTGTTTCTGGACTAATTTCTCTGTTGCAAGTCCGTTATCATCTGTCCCAAATGGATAGAAGACTTCAAACCCGCTCATTCTTTTGTATCTTGCGATAAAGTCTGTCTGTGCATATGAGAAAGTATGTCCAATATGCATTCTGCCTGAGACTGTTGGAGGAGGAGTATCAATTGAAAAAATAGGTTTTTTGGTGTTTTCATCAAATTTGAAGATTTTCTCTTTTTTCCAAAAGTTTAGTATTTTTTTTTCTTTTAATTTGGGGTCATAATTTTTATCAAATCCAGACATAGTAAAATATAGTAGAACCAATTTATAAATATTACGAACTATGAACAGTTGAAATATTATATTCATAGAAAAATTATATATAAAAAGTGTTTACCGAAATGTTTAAAAAGATTTCTTAGTTAGACTTGTAATATAATGAACTCAGTTAAACAAGCTCAGGAAATGGGCTATGATAGGTCGGTTGGAATGTTTTCACCCGAAGGGTTGCTTCTTCAGGTGGAATATGCTGAAAAGGCAGTTAAATTAGGCTCATCGGCTATGGCACTAATTACAAAGGAAGGAATTGTATTTATAGCAGATAGAAAAATTAAATCAAGATTGCTTGTTAAAGATTCTTTTAAGAAAATTACAGAGGTTGATAGTCATATAGCAATTACAGGGGCAGGAGTTATGAGTGATGGCAGAAGGTTAATTGAACAGGCGCAAATTAATGCTCAGGAGCACAGAGTTAGGTTCCATGGGCCTATTGACATTCTGTCATTAGTTAAGGAAATTGCAAATATTTCACAATATTATTCACAAGCAGGAGGTTTAAGACCTTTTGGAGTTAATTTGCTTATCGGAGGGATCGAAGAGGGAGAACCCCAGTTATTTCTAACTACAGCCTCTGGTATGTATTTTAGGTATATGGCAAGAGCCGTTGGGACCAACTCAGATAAATCAAATGAAGAACTTGAAAAAGATTACAAAGAAAATATGTCTAATAAAGATGCTGTCAAATTAGGTATGACAGTCTTCAAAAAAGTTATGAGTGATGATTTCGATTCAAGCAGGTTTGATATTGCAGAACTTGATTTAAACGAAAATCTTGTAAGGATACCCCAATAAAATTAGAATATAGAAAAACAAATCTATTTTATTCTTATTTCTTATTGTATCTTTTGATTAATCCCTTGTATAACTATCTTACATCCACACAAAGAAAAAATAACCCAAACAGTTGTATTACAAATTAATCCTTTATCTCAATATATTTCTTAGAATTCTTCCTTCTGTTTTTTGTAAATTTATATTTCAATTTAGCAAGTTTCTCTCCCAATGAGATCTTTTCTCTTATTTTAAGTTTCAAATTATTACTTTTTGGAGTAATTCTTCTTAAAGTTATTTTAAGTCCTTCTTTATCTCCAGATCTTATTCTTACTCTTTTCTGATTACTAGTCAAATCAGATAACTTCTTGCGATATAAATTCCTATTGTATACAAGAGAAATACCTATGTATAGAGAAAATAAAGCAACAATACATGTTCTTATAATGTAATTTTCTATAAAGAGATGGGTAATCAGAAAAACAATTATAACTAATAAAACACATATTAGATAAAGAATTAAATCCATATTCTGATAGTGCTTATTCTCTAAAACAAAGTTAAGACCTCTATCATTTCCTTTGTTACCCATATAAAGTTTATAAAATATTTATCTTTTTAAAGTTTTTTAATTATTAAGAGTGTTAATAATCATTTATCTAAGCAACTTAATAGTTTTTCTTTGTCATACCCAGGACAATCCTTCCCCCATAAAACAAATAGCCTGTTAATTCTATTCCAGTATTCTTGAGGGACAAATACTTTAAGCTGAGCCTCTGTCTTATCTCTATTGTTACCTGTATGAACAAATCCAAAAACATTGCATATTCTATGTACATGTGTATCAACGCATATTCCCGGTTTATGAAATACTTCTGTTATAACAAGATTTGCCGTCTTTCTCCCAACCCCACTAAGCATTACAAGTTCTTCAATGGTTTTAGGCACTTTACCTCTAAAATTCTCTAATAATTGCTGCGAGCACTCAATTACATGCTTTGCTTTTGTTCTGTTATAGTTCATTGATTTTAAGACATCTAAGATATCCTCATATTTGGCGTTTGCAATTGATTCTAATTTTGGATACTTGTGAAATAAATCTTCACCTACAACTATTGTTAATTCATCTCGTGATTGTGCTGAGAGTATTGTAGCAATTAAGACTTGCCAATCATAATCCCATCCCTCAGCAGCAAGTCTAAAAGTAGATTTACCATATTTCTTATCAACCTTATTAAATAATTCAATAAATTCCTGAGTTTTATCCATTAAATGTTCTTAGTTTGCTTGAAATTATAAATGTTATGCTTTATAAATTGTTTTACATTCGTATTATATTGTAGATTTAGAGTGGTTCTTGATAAAAAATTTCTTAAAGGTAAAACGCGTAGTGACTTTGAACTTTTAATGCCAGCAGGTTCACTTGAGAAGGCAAAATATGCAATAGAGTTTGGAGCAAATGCAATTTACTGTGGGATTCCAATGTTTACATTGCGTGGGAAATCCACAATGAGTATGGATGATTTAAGAGATATTATTCCTTATGCTCACAAGAAAGGTGTTAAAGTATATCTTGCCGTAAATATTTTTCCGCATTCGTTTAAATATGAACAATTTCTAAAAGATATGGATATTATGGTTAATGAGTTAAAACCTGATGCTTTTATTATGGCAGACCCAGGGCTTATTGATGTAACAAGGGAAAAATTCCCCAATGTTCAAATCCATCTGTCTGTTCAGCAAAATAATGTTAATTGGATGAGCGGGAAATTCTGGCTGAAACAGGGAATTTCAAGAATTATTTTAGCAAGGGAATTAACACTTAAAGAGGTTGAGATTTTTCATGAGAAAGTTCCAGAAATGGAGATTGAGTTTTTTATTCATGGTTCAAACTGCATGGCATATTCTGGCAGATGTCTTTTATCAAATTATATGAATTACAGGGATTCAAATCAAGGTGTGTGTAATAACGCCTGTAGGTTTAATTATAAAGTGTATAAATCAGATAATCCAGAACATACTGAACCTTTGCAGGATTCAAAAGGATATAAAGAGGTTTCAAAGGGAACTTATTATGTTGAAGAACAACTTAGAAAAGGGGAATTATATGAAGTATCTGAGGATGAGACAGGAACATACATTTTCAATTCAAAAGATAATTGCATGGCAGAACACTTAGAGAAGTTAATAAATGCTGGAGTTTGCTCATTTAAAGTTGAGGGAAGAACCAAATCTGTTTATTATGCTAGCATTGTTGCAAGAACATATAGAAAGTTATTTGATGATATTTTAGAAGGAAAAGAACCAGATATCAACTGGGCAATTGAAGAATTAAATACAACTTCAAACAGAGGATTTATCCCTGGATTTTTAGAGGGTAATCCAAAAGAAAATTCAATGGATTACGAAAAAAAAACATCACATCAAACCCATGTATTTGCAGGTGTTGTCAAAAAAGTTGTTTCATCTTCTAAAAAAGAATCTGTATTAATGATTGAAACAAGAGCTAAATTCAAAAAAGGAGATGATTTAGAATTTGTAACACCTAAGGATATTTTCAAATATAAAGTTGAGAAAATATTAAAGCATGTTAACAATGGTGATGACAAAGAATTAGAATCTGTTTCAGGTGGATTGGATTTTGAAGTAGAACTAGTAGTGCCCTTTGAAATAAAGAATGAATTTTGCGTGATTAGAAGAAAATTATATGAAAAAGAGATAATTTAATTTTTAAAGAATATTCCTGTTAATTCTCTTACGGATTCTACTATATCAAGTTTATCTATTTCATAAATCAGAGTTTCTTTATATGGACCATCTAAAATTCTTACTTCCATCTTAACACTCCCATCTTTATTGAATTTTGTATTTAATTCCTTAATTACGACATTAAAACGAGCCATTATATTTAATACATCAACAAGAATTCCAAATCCGGCTTTTAGAAGAATCCTAAGAACAATTTCTTTATCTATAATGCTAACCCATCTTAAAGGAAATTTCTTGTTTACTGTATATTTGGCATTTTCACAACCAGCATCATGCACAACTAATTCTTTTCCTGCTCTAACCACACCAACTATCTGATTGCCATACAGAATATCACAACAACCAGCATTTCTAACTTTTTTAAATTCACCAGTTCCTAATATTTTTGATTTTAAGTCCTTAAACGAAACCTCATTATGCTCTCCTATTCTTTTTCCTGAATGTTTTAAATTAAGAGATGCTCTGATTTTAATTCTAGCTTTTGAAGTCTTTACATGTCTTAACCATTTCTCTCTTGGAATGACAGATTTATGCGTTACAATTTCAACAATATCACCGCTGTTTAGTCTTTTATCTATATTTGTAACATAACCGTTAATCTTTGCCTTATATGCCTTACCTCCAATATCAGTATGAACAGCATAAGCAAAATCAAGGGCTGATGAACCTTCAGGCAGAGCTTTGATATCATTTTTAGGTGTGAAAATAAATATTTCATCTTCAAAAAAATCATATTTTAGAAGTTTTAAGAACTCACTATTATCTTTGTGTTCATTTTCCCACTGAAGAATCTCACGTAGCCATGCTATCTTTCTTTCAAATTTCTTATCTTCTTTAACATCTTTGTAACGCCAGTGAGCAGCAATTCCAAACTCAGCTAATTTGTGCATTTGGGATGTTCTGATCTGCACTTCCACAGGAGAATTAATAGCTCTTGAAAAAATAACTGTATGAATTGATTGATACCCATTTACCTTTGGGTTTGCAATATAATCCTTTAACTTGTCTGGGAAAGACTGAAACTTATCATGTAGAAAACCCAAGACTGTATAACAATCCGAAACTGAATCAACTATTATCCTAACTGCATATAAATCATAAATATCCTCAAATGATTTTGCCTTTGTTCTGATTTTTTTATATATACTAAAAAAATTCTTCGGTCTTCCCAAAACAAGAAAATCTTTAATTCCAGTCTCACTTAGCATATTTTTAATTTCTAATTCTGATTTTTGAACAATCTCTTCTCTTTTTTGTCTTTTTAATCCAACTTTATTACGGATTAATTGATACATATCAGGATCTTTGTACTTAAAGGCTAAATCTTCAAGTTCCCATTTTAATGAATACATCCCTATTTTCTGAGCAATGGGAACATATATCTGAAGGGTTTCATCTGCAATTCTTTCACGTTTATACACACGGGAAACTTCTTTGATAGTTCTTAGGTTATGAAGCCTGTCACATAGTTTTACAATAAGAACTCTTATGTCTTTAGAAGAGGCTAAAAGAACTTTTCTTAGAGTATCAATTTGCCTTTCTTCTCTTTCTTCACCGAAGCCAGAAATTTTTGTAAGCCCATCAACGATTAAAGCAATTTCTTTACCAAATTTTTTCTTAACGTCATCAACTGTTACATCAGTATCTTCTACTACATCATGTAGAAATGATGAGACTATAGATTGTACATCCATCCCCTGCTCATAAACAATTTTTGCAACATGTAATGGATGTGAAATGTAAGGATCTCCTGAATCTCTTTTCTGGTAAAGATGAGCTCTCTTTGCAAATTCATAAGCATCTCTTATTTTCTTTTTTGAACCAACACCTGAGATTGAACTATAGAACTCTTCAAATTCATTATTAACATCTCTTAAATTCTTTTGTTGCGCTTCCATATGTTCTAATAGACGTGTAAACAACTGCCTTCATCTAATTTTCCTGCTTTTTCTTCAACTTGTAACACTTCCCCATATAATGTAGAGTTTTGAATGTTTTTAAAATTATTGTTTGCAACTTCACCTCTCACAGCATCTCTTATAGAAACCAAATCATTACTTATTAACATGTATTTCATCTGTCTATCATATGAAGTAAATGATGATGAACACATCCCTCTATTATTATAAGATTTGTTACCCATATAATTGGATTTATTTATGTAGAAATTATAAACTGGTTCTATCTGCCTCATTAATAGGTTATAGGAGCAATTAAATGTTTGGGGCGTTGAAAATATTGCCATTGATACCAATGAAAGAGATTCATCAAAATCAATATATGAAAATGAACTTAATAGTCCTCCTGTTTTATTATAATATGTTATATTCCCTATTGGTTTATCTGATTCACTTTGTATTAAAACTGAATAAAAAGGTATATTTGAACCTCTGGTGTGTGGTATCTTTGTCTTATTGTCTGTTACAAAAATCATATTTGATGGATTTTTATTTTTAATACCA